>CAWJTE010000015.1:0-19974 GCA_963845775.1 uncultured Alphaproteobacteria bacterium | reverse complement strand
CGCAGACGGTCGACACCGTCATCGCACCGGCGCCAGCCCCCGTCCAGACCGTGGAAACAGTGCGTACGGTGCAATCGACCACCACGCCGCGCCGCCACGTCGCGCGGGATCGCGTGACCACGACGCGAACCACCGTCGCCGAACGCATCGTGCCCGCGCCGGTGCCGCCCGCCGCCGCGGCGATTGCGCAGCCGACCTACACCGAAGTCGTCCAGTCGCCCTATCCGCGGCTCTACGACGTCGCAACGCCGGCGCTCGCCGCCGCTGCGCCGGCTGTCGCAGCACCGATGCCAACCTATCGCTACGTGTACGAGCCCGATCGCATTCTGGTGATCGACCCCTACACCAACACCGCGGTACAGGCGATCCCGCGCTGACGCGCAACAATGACAATGACCCGCGCGGCTATTCGATTGCCGCGCGGGTTAGCAAGCGATGGAGGCAGGGATGAAAAGCTATCTGGTGCATCGCCTCACGGCGGTGGCGCTGATCGGCGCGGCCGCTGCGATCGCCGGCGCGTTGTCGGCCGGGGCGCAGAGCAGCAGTATCGACGAGACGGTCGCGTCGAATGGCCTGGCGCCAAAGCTCGAACTCACGCCGGCACAGCGAAGTGCGATCTATCAGGAACTGCACAAAAACAATGGCAAAGTCGCGCCCAGCCGGTTCGCCACAAATGTCGGTGCCGAAGTACCGGCGATGATCGAGCTCTACATGCTGCCCGACGACATCCTCGCCGCCAATCCGGAAACCAAGCTTTACAAATACACCCGGGTGGACGACCAGATCGTGCTGGTCGATCCGACCAACATGCGCGTCATTGCCGTGATCGGGCCGCGACCGGCCCAATAGCGCGTCGTCACCGCGCAGCAGCCTTAGCGCCGGCGATCACCGCCTTGGGCAGCACATCCAGATACGGACCCATGAAGAATGCTTCGCCGGTGCCTTCGCCGTAATAACGATCGTAGGCATCGATCATGGCGCGTATCGGCGTCAGGCAGGACGGCATCGAGGCAACGATCAGATCGCCGAGCGCGGCGTTGGCCGTGCCGTAGCGGGGATCGGTGACGACGGCGTGCACGATGCAATCAGTCGCCGAGCGCACCAGCGGTTCCGTGGCCGCCACCTTCTCCTGGGTCGAGAGGTGGATTTCGCGACCCGAATCCGGCGCCGAACCGGTGGCGACGGCGATGACGAGCGTAGCACCCAAGAGCTGTGCGACGATCATATGAACTCCCTTACCCGGCTCGTGCAGCCATAGCGGGGCGAATCACCGCCGGTCAATCGTTTTTCCGCCGGCCAGCACACTGGTTCCATGCCACGCCGGTGTTATAATCGCCGCGACCGATCGGGAGAGGTTCGAATGATTTTGCCCAAATCCCTCGTGCTCGGCGCGCAATTGCTGATGCCGGTCGCCGCGACGACTTCCGCTCCGGATGGAGTGCCGCAGCTCAACGTCGAGCAGGTTTGCGACGGTATTGCCAAGCAGGGCGGTGTCACCTTCCGCGATCCGGCAATCGAGCAGGAGAAGAAGAATTGCCTGCAAAGCGAGCAATCGATCCGTGACGAATTGGTCAAGCAATGGTCGAGCTTTTCGCCGGTCGACCGGACGTCATGCGTGAACGAAGCGCGCATGGGTGGGGAATCGAGCTACACCGAACTGATCACCTGCCTGGAAATGGCGCGCGACGTGCGGGTCATGCACGAACAGCAGCAGCAAGGCGCTCCCGCCGCGACGGTGCCACCGAGCGGCGCTCGGCCGCGCCACTAGCGCGCCCTGGCGATTTGCGGGCGGAACGCCGCCGGCAATCAATATGCGACGAGAATTTCGCTGACCGTCGGGTTGGCGGCCCGTAGCGCGGAATCGTCCGATGAAAATGTGCGATCGGCGGGCGCGGCGGCTAATGCCGATGCCGACGCTTTCGAATTGGCGCGCAGACTGAGACCGATCTTGCATCCGCCTGGGAGACCGGCGAGTTGACCGCCATTCCAATCGCTCAAAGTCGCGATATGGTCCTTATTGAAGCCCAAAAGCTTGAATGACTTGCCGTTGAGCTTTTCAATCTCGGCGAGTGTGAGCCCGAGCCGAAGCTCGCCGGGCGCGATCCAGTCCGATTGCCCGTTGATCACGATCAGATGCGTGTCGGTCCGGGTCTCCGGTTTCGACCACCACACTTCCAGACGCCGCTTCGGATACTTGCCGAACAGAACACTGGCCATGACCTTGGCGCTGGAGGCGGCGTCCACCTGGGTAAAGGCGACATTGCGCGACTGATAAGCCATGGCGAGCTTGGCATGACTTGAATTTCGTCCGAACACCCCGTTGCAGCCGACGATGTCGGGTTTCGCAAGGCGCGCCGGCCGTCGCGTCGCGCGTTCTTCCGGCGCTTCCGTTCCGTGCGACGCCGACCGCACGCGCTTTTCGCCGCCGGTCGGCATGGCGACCGCGGGCGGTATCGGCTGGCGCATCTGCGAAGGCGCGAGCTCGTCCTCGGTGTCGAGATCGGGATTATCCGCGGCAGGCGCCGTCATCTTGGCGCCCTTGCGTAACGGTTTTGCCGGCTGCTGCGGCGGATTGTCGGGTACCGTGTCTTCTTCGTCGTTCATGATCGACGGCTGGCCGGTGGGCGGCGGCTGCTTCTGCTGCGCCGCGATCGGGCTGGCGGCGGCGATGGCGAGCCCGCACAGCAACAGTGCCTCGATCAACCGTCGATGCATGGGAAAGCGCCTCCCGCGTCGCGCCGCTCCACAGTAACATAGGATGGCGCTCGGTCCACAGCGCGAGCGCGAATGCACAACCGGGAGCATGCGTCGTGCAACTTCAGCAGAACACCGACCGTATCCAGACCACCCATATCGGCAGCTTGCCGCGACCGCATGTTCTGCTCGACGCGATGAAGGCGAAATATTCCGGGCGGAATTACGACGAGCGGGCTTACCGGGCGGCGCTGCGCGATGCCGTCGCCACGACGGTACGCGAACAGGTCAATTGCGGCATCGACATCGTCACCGACGGCGAATTTTCCAAGCCCGGCTTCTTCACCTACATCCGTGAACGCCTCGAAGGCTTTGAATCGCGCCCCGGCATGAAAGTGCAGCTGTTTCAACAGGAGGTCGCCGCCTTCCCGGAATACTACGAGCAGTATTTCAAGCGGGCGATGTCGGGCGGCGCCGTTGTCTCGCTGGCGCCGGTCGTTTGCGTCGGGCCGGTCAAATACCGCGGCGAGAAGCTGGTGGCCAGCGACATCGAGAACGTGAAGGCTGCCGCGGCGGCGGCCGGCGTTGCCAACGAGCATGTGTTTTTGCCGGCGACCGCGCCGTCCGGCGTCGGCAAGAACGAGTATTACAAATCGGACGAGGAGTATTTCCACGCGCTCGCTGTGGAAATGGGTAAGGAATACCAGGCGATCGTCGACGCCGGCATCCTGGTGCAGATCGACGATCCGTTTCTACCGGACGTCTTCTATGAGCCCGGCCTCGACAACGCGCAGAAAAAACGCCGTGCCGAGATTTACGTGGAGGCGGTCAATGTCGGCCTGCGGGGAATTCCGGCCGAGCGGGTGCGCTTCCACACCTGCTACGGCATCAACGAAGGACCGCGCATCCATGAAGCTGCCCTCAAGGACATCATCGGCTATATGCTGAAGATCGACGCCGGCTCGTACAGCTTCGAGGCCGCCAATCCCCGCCACGAGCACGAATATCATTTGTTCGAACGGGTGAAAGTTCCCGACGGAAAGGTGCTGGTGCCGGGCGTCGTCACCCACGCCAGCAACATTGTCGAACATCCCGAATTGATCGCCGAACGCATCATCCGTTATGCACGCCTGGTCGGGCGCGAGAACGTCATCGCCGGCGCCGATTGCGGTTTCTCATCGCAGGCGATGTACGAGACGGAAGTGCACCGCACGGTGGTGTGGGAAAAATTCAAGGCGATGCGGGTCGGCGCCGATCTTGCCACCCAGCAGCTGTGGGACGACTAGCGCGAGGTCAGCAATCAACCTATGGCCGGCTTAGTGGATTTTGATCTGGTGGAGCCAGGCGGAGTCGAACCGCCGACCTCTTGAATGCCATTCAAGCGCTCTCCCAACTGAGCTATGGCCCCTCCGGGGAACAGGTATCAGCAATCGGGCGTCAGTAATCGGAAACAGGGAAATGGACAGTCAGCGGGCAGCCGTACACGCGGTCGATCCGATTTCTGACAACTGATTACCGATTCCCGATCAGCCTTCTTCCTCGTTTTCGATGTCGCCGCCGATGATGTCGGTGACATCGGCGTCCTCTTCCTCCTGCTCCTCGATGAAGGTGGCGTCGTCGAGCGTCTCGTCCATCTCGACCTCTTCCTCGACATCCGGCTCGGCGGTCTCGACCGGCCCCTTCGCGCCCGCCGCCTCGGCATCGGCTTCTTCCAGCGAAACCGTTTCGGCTTCCTGCGGCTCGGGCGTGACAATTTCTTCGACCGGGGGCGGCGGAGCCGCTGCGGCCGGCCGCACGACCGGTGCTATCGGCGGCGCCGGCTCTGGTCGCGCGCGCGCGACCAGCGTCTCTACCGGCACGATTTTGCCGGTATAAGGCGAGATGACTGGGTTTTTGTTGAGGTCGTAGAATTTGCGTCCGGTTTCGGGACAGACGCGCTTGGTGCCAAGTTCCGCTTTCGCCACGGCCGGAATCCCTTCAATTTGGGTGCTTCACTTGGCTAGTTGGGGTGCGCCTGTCAATAGCCCATGATAGATGACGCGCCTCGAACGCGCCCTCGACGCGTTTTGGAACCCCGTTCTTTATGCCCGCCGCGCCCGACCCACTGACCGCTCGTCGTCTCGGCCCGCTAAAGGGCCGCGCCCGCGTCCCGGGCGACAAATCGATCTCACATCGGGCGCTGATACTTGGTGCACTTGCCGTGGGCGAGACCCGGATCGCGGGCTTGCTCGAAGGCGAGGACGTGCTCAACACGGCCGGCGCCGCGCGCGCGCTGGGGGCGCGAGTCGAACGGCACGGCAGCGGCGAATGGAGCGTCCGTGGCGTCGGTGTCGGCGGCTTCGCCGAGCCGGCTGGCGGTCTCGATTTTGGCAATTCCGGCACCGGCTGCCGGCTGATGCTCGGCGCGGTCGCCGGCTGTCCGATCACCGCGATCTTCGACGGCGATGCATCCTTGCGCAAACGACCGATGCGGCGGGTACTCGATCCGCTCGAGCGGATCGGCGCCGTTACGCTCGCCTCGCGCGACGGCTGCCTGCCGCTGACGCTCGCCGGCGCACGCGATCCGGTCCCGATCGTGTTCGAGCCGCAGGTCGCCTCAGCGCAATTGAAATCCGCGGTGCTGCTCGCCGGGCTCGCCGCGCCGGGTCAAACCGTCGTCATCGAGGCGGAGGCGACGCGCGACCATACCGAAAAGATGCTGAGCCATTTCGGCGCTGAGCTGCGGGTCGAGACCATCGGCACGCATGGCCGGCGCATCACGCTTACTGGACAGCCGGAATTGACGCCGCAGCCAATTCGGGTGCCGGCAGATCTGTCCTCCGCCGCGTTTCCACTGGTTGCGGCGCTGATCACGCCCGGTTCTGACGTCATTCTCGAAGGCGTGATGCTTAATCCTTTACGCGCCGGCATCCTCACCACGCTTGCCGAAATGGGCGCCACGATCGAGCGGCTCGCGACCCGCCATGAAGGCGGCGAGGAGGTGGCCGATCTGCGGGTGCGTGACGGCGCGCTGCGTGGCGTCGAGGTTCCCGCCGCGCGCGCGCCGTCCATGATCGACGAATACCCGGCGCTTGCCGTCGCCGCCGCCTTCGCCGAAGGCACCACGGTGATGCGCGGACTGAAAGAACTGCGGGTGAAGGAATCGGACCGGCTTGCCGGCACCGCCGAATTGTTGCGCGTCAACGGCGTCGTTGCCGAGATCGACGGCGACGATCTGATTGTGCAGGGCAAAGGGCGCGCTTCGGGCGGTGGCCTCGTTGCCACCCACATGGACCATCGCATCGCCATGGCTGCGCTGGTGATGGGAATGGCCAGCGAAAAACCGATCGCGGTGGACGATGCGGCGTTCATCGCCACAAGCTTTCCCGGATTTACCGAGCTGATGCGCTCGCTCGGCGGCGACTTGCGCTGATTGGAGGCGACCGCTACCGCCTCAGACTTTTCGCGGCTCGATCTGCGGCGCGTCTCTCGGCGCCGCTGACGACCGGGACGCTACAAAGAAATACAAAACAATCGAGCTGATCGCCGCGAAAAAGCACCAGACAGAGTAGCGTGCCGGGTTGAACAGCAGCGTAGAAAGGCCGAAGAAAACTAGTATCAAAATTCCAAAAAAACGAAGGTAGATATTTCGGTGCAGCAAAAGTGGACCTGTCACACAGATTGCATAGAGGTAATCAAATATCAGCGGATAGCGCGTTGTCGGTAGATACTGAATTTTGTTTGTCGCAAAATCGATTTTGAGACCGACGAATAGAACCCAGGCCGCGGCCGCCGCCACCGCGGCGCCCGGCGGCGCGAAGGAAAGCATGTACGCCCGTTGGCGAGGATCGGCCTCGGACCGCCACGTCGCTACAGGCACGTAAAGCGGCCAAAGGCAAAAAGCGATAATGACGAAGCAATACCCCGCATCCCGCCCGCAGCCCGCGCCTTTGGTGAGCCATACAACTCCTTCGAGCACCTGCTGCAGCGAAAAGATAATTGGAATGCCTGCGAGCATGAGATCGGTTTTGCCCGCGCGCCGCACGGTCATAACCCCTATTCCCGCGCAGACGGCAGCGGCAGAAAAACTTGCAGATGCAGAAAAACACATGCCCCGCCCCAAGCGGCGTTACGGCCGGATGCATATGTCCGGCCTGCTCCACGCCCCTTCCGCGTTACGCGCGGCCCAGCGCGAGCACCGCGTTCAATCCGCCGAACGCGAACGAGCTCGACATCGCTTTCTCGATCGGCGCGTTGCGGGCCGTGTTCGGCACATAGTCGAGATCGCAGTCCGGGTCGGGCTCTTCAAAATTCGCGGTCGGCGGAATGGTCTGCTGATGCAGTGCCAGCGTCGTCGCCGCTAGTTCGAGCGCGCCGGCGGCGCCGAGACTGTGGCCGAGTACCGCTTTGCTCGATGAAACCGCCAGCTGATCGGCGCTGTCGCCGAACGCAATCCGCAACGCAACCGTCTCGCCTTTGTCGTTGAGCACCGTGCCGGTGCCGTGCGCGTTGACGTAATCGACCTCTTCGGCATTGATTTTGCCGTCAGTCAGCGCGCAGCGGATGGCGCGCGCGGCGCCGTCGGGATCGATGGCGGTGAGATCGTGAGCGTCCGCGCTCATGCCGAAGCCCAACAGCTCGGCGTAGATCAGTGCGCCACGTTCCATGGCACGGTCGCGCCGTTCCAGGACGAACATTGCCGCACCCTCGCCGAGGACCAGGCCGGTACGGTTTTTTGAGAACGGACGGCAGGTGTCGGTGCTGAGCACGCGCAACGCTTCCCAGCCCTTGAACGTGCCCAAGACCAGACAAGCTTCGGTGCCGCCGGTCAGCGCGATCGGCGCTTGGCCCGATCGCACCATGTGGAAAGCCTGCCCGATGGCATGCGTGCCCGAGGCGCAGGCCGATACGGTGGTGAAGGTCGGCCCCTTGAGACCAAGATCCATGGAAACCTGGCTGCATGCCGCGTTCGCCATGTAGCGGGGAATTGTCAGCGGATGCGCGCGCGTCGCGCCTTGCCCATAGAGCTTGAGGTAGAATTCGTCGAGCGTGGTCAGTCCGCCGCCGCCGTTGCCGACGATTGTCGCCGCCTGCAAGGCGAGCTCCTCGGTAATTTCGAGCTGCGCGTCCTTGACCGCCGAGCGCGCGGCCACTACCGCGAATTGCGAGAAGCGATCGAGCAGGCCGACCCGCTTCGGGTCGAAATGCTTTGCCGAATCGAAATCGCGCACCTGCGCCGCAATCCGCGTATTCATACGATCGGTCGCGATCCCGACGATCGGCCCGATGCCGGAGCGGCCCTCAACCAGCGCCGACCAGAAAGCCCTGTGCGTGCTGCCGATCGGGGATACGACGCCGATCCCGGTAATAACCACCCGGTGCATCAGGACGCCTTTGTCTTAGCTGCGGTCTTGGCTGCGACCAGCTTCTGCACGATGTTGGCAACGTCACCGACCGTGGCGAACTCGATTTCCTCCGGGCCATTCTTGCCCGGCACGGTGACGCGGGTGCCCTGATCCGCCTTGAACGGGACGGAAATATCGAACTTCTCTTCCAGGGCGAAGACGATCTCGATCACGTCAAGCGATTCCGCGCCCAATTCATCGAGGCGCGTATCGGCCGTCAGCCGCTCGACCGGGATCTTGAGTGACTCCGCGATAATGACCCGCACGTCGTCGATGATTTCCACGCCGTTCCCCGCACTGTCGTTGTTCGCTCGGGCGGACTTCAATCTCCGACCGGGTCCATTATTCGATACCCGGCCGGCAATCTCAAGTCGCCGGGTAAATCGCCATAACCAAGCTACTCCCGCCCGTCGGCAATGGCGTGCGCGCGCTCGGTCGCGCCGTTAAGGGCATTTTCCAGCGTGGCGCGCGCGGTTTCCAGCGTTTGCTCGTTCGCTTCCGCCGGCACACGTACCGGTTCCCCGATTACGATGGCACCATGACTCAACGGCAGATTGATCTCCGAGCGGTCCCAGTTGTTAAGAACGATCCGCCGGCTGGTGGTGAGTGCGATTGGAAAAATCGGCCGGCCTGAACTCGGCGGCAAGCTTGATGATGCCGAGGCCGGCGACGCGCGAGACCTTCGGAACATCGGCTGTCAACGCCATGTTGCATCCGTCAGCCAGCAAGTCGAGCATTTTGCGAAACGCGCCGACGCCGCCTTTGATCTGAAAGCGGCGGGCGTGGTCTCCCGAGCCACGCACGGTGCCGACACCTAGCCGCTCGGCGGCGATAGCGTTGATTTCCCCGTCGGCGTGCCGGGAGATCAGTACCTTGACGCGGTAGTGGCGGCGGAAGAACGGCAGCAGAAAATGCTGGCCGTGCCACATGGCGATAATTACCGGCTCATACTTCTCGTACATGCCGAATGGGTCCGGTGGCTCCATGGTGAAGCGGCTGGTATGGAAAACCAGCCGCAGATATTCGGCCACGGCGACGCCGATCGCCCGCTGGATCCAGGGCGTGTTAGTGATCCGTCTCGCGAATTTCACGGGAAAATAATGCTCTTGGATGATCAGGACGACTTAGATCCAGTCCAAGCCGCTTTTCGTGCTTGCGGAATTCCTCGTCCCGCCGTTTGATCTACCCGCTTCCGCACCGAGGCACAACAGCGCAAAGAACATGCGAAGATGATCATTGCGATCGACGGACCGGCAGCTTCGGGCAAGGGCACGATCGCAAAACAGATCGCGTCGGTTTACGGTTTGCATCATCTCGATACCGGGCTGATCTATCGGGCGGTGGCGAAGGCAGTGCTGGATGCCGGCCATTCGCCCGACAATACCGAGGCGGCGATCGCAGCTGCGATCGCGCTCGATCCGGCCAAATTCGACGAACCGGCACTCAAGGCGCAGAAGATCACCGAAGCGGCATCGGTGGTGGCGGCGATCCCAGAAGTGCGGCAGGCGTTGATGAATTACCAGCGCTCGTTCGCGACCAAGCCGCCCGGTGCGGTGCTCGACGGCCGCGACATCGGCACGGTTATCGCTCCCGGCGCCGACGTGAAACTGTTCGTGGTCGCAACCCCGGAGGTGCGCGCCGCCCGCCGCGTGCTGGAATTGCGGGCGCGCGGCGAGGATGCCGAGGAAAATGAGGTCCTAGCGGACCTGTTACGGCGGGATGAGCGCGATTCCCGGCGTACCGCCGCCCCCCTGAAGGCGGCACCCGACGCGCACTTGCTCGACACTACGCATTTGAGTATAGACGCCGCATTCCGGGCTGCCGTCGATATCATCGAAGCCGTCCGAACGGGCCGGAAGCGCCGCTGACCGCGCTTTCGTCATTGGAGGAACGCCCGTTCGCGCTTCGAATAAGGCGCCCGATCAGCTTTGTCCCGACCGTCTGGCTCAGGCCCCAATCGCCGGCTCCCCGGCGGCTGCCGTGCGTTCGGGATTGATCCATTCACGGGGTCCGGAGTGTTTATGGCTCAAGTTGCTGCTGCCGCGCCGTCGCGCGAAGATTTCGCCAGCATGATCGACAAATCGTTCGGTCATGGCAATGTGCAGGAAGGGTCGGTCGTCAAAGGCACCGTCGTCGGCATCGAAAAGGAAGTCGCCGTCATCGACGTCGGCTTGAAGACCGAAGGCCGCGTGGCGCTGCGCGAATTCGCCGGCCCCGGCCGGCAGGCCGAAATCAAGATCGGCGACACCGTCGAGGTTTATCTCGAACGGATCGAAAATGCGCTCGGCGAAGCGGTGCTCTCGCGCGACAAGGCACGCCGCGAGGAAAGCTGGGGCAAGCTCGAAAAGGCGTTCCAGAATAACGAGAAGGTCACTGGCGTCATCTTCAATCAGGTCAAGGGCGGCTTCACCGTCGATCTCGACGGCGCGGTTGCTTTCCTGCCGCGCTCGCAGGTCGACATCCGGCCGATCCGCGACGTGTCGCCGCTGATGAACAATCAGCAGCCGTTCCAGATCCTCAAAATGGATCGTCGGCGCGGCAACATCGTGGTGTCGCGCCGCACCGTTCTGGAAGAGACCCGCGCCGAGCAGCGTCAGGAGCTGGTGCAGAATCTGGAAGAGGGTCAGGTGATCGACGGCGCGGTCAAGAACATCACTGATTACGGCGCGTTCGTTGACCTCGGCGGCATCGACGGGCTCCTCCATGTCACCGACATCGCCTGGCGGCGCGTCAATCATCCGTCCGAGGTGCTCAACATCGGCCAGCAGGTGAAGGTGAAGATCATAAAGATCAACCACGAGACGCACCGCATCTCGCTCGGCATGAAGCAACTGCTCGACGATCCGTGGCAAGGCATCGAGGCGAAATATCCGGTCGGCTCGCGCTTCAAGGGCCGGGTCACCAACATCACCGACTACGGCGCCTTCGTCGAGCTTGAGCCCGGCATTGAGGGCCTGATCCACGTATCGGAAATGTCGTGGACCAAGAAAAACGTGCACCCCGGCAAGATCGTCTCGACGTCGCAGGAAGTCGAGGTGCAAGTGCTCGAAGTCGATCCGGTCAAGCGCCGCATCTCGCTCGGATTGAAGCAGACCATGCGCAATCCGTGGGAAGTATTCCTGGAGAAATATCCGGCCGGCACGGCGGTCGAGGGCGAAGTGAAGAACAAGACCGAGTTCGGCCTGTTCCTCGGGCTCGACGGCGACGTCGACGGCATGGTTCACCTCTCCGACCTCGACTGGAAACGGCCGGGCGAGCAGGTGATCGAGGAGTACAAGAAGGGCGACAAGGTGAAGGCGCAAGTGCTCGACGTCGACGTCGAGAAGGAGCGCATCTCGCTCGGCATCAAGCAGCTTTCCGGCGCCGGCGCGGCGGCCGCAGCTCCGGCCGAAAGCGGCAGCGAGCTGAAGAAGGGCGCGGTCGTGACCTGCGAGGTCGTTGACGTGAAGGAAGCCGGCATCGACGTAAAGATCGTCGGCACCGATCAGATTTCCTTCATCAAACGTTCGGAACTGGCGCGCGACCGCTCCGAACAGCGACCGGACCGCTTCGCGGTCGGCCAGAAGGTGGATGCGCGCGTGATGACGGTCGATCGGCGTACCCACAAGGTCACCGTGTCGATCAAGGCGCTGGAAGTGGCGGAAGAGAAAGAGGCGATCGCGCAATACGGATCGTCCGAACTCCGGCGCGACGCTCGGCGACATCCTGGGCACCGCTTTGAAGCGCAAGGAAAACGACAAGGAAGAAGAAGAAGAGAAAGAGTAAAGCGGCGTAATGGAGTGAGCGGAATAATAAGGGACCCTGAGCATGTCGCTTGATGCCGACTTGATCGTCGACCGCCGCCGAATGCGGCGCAAACTGACGTTCTGGCGCGTGCTTGCCGTCGTGGTGATCGTTCTCGCGGTGATCGGCGCCGCGGGACTGGCGGGCAAACGCACCGGACTCGTCGGCGCCGGCGCCTATATCGCGCGCATCTCCATCAAGGGCTTAATCCGCGACGATGAAGAGCGGGTAAAGCAACTTGACCAGCTTGCCAAGTCGAGCGCCGCGCGCGCCGTGATCGTGCACATCGACTCTCCCGGCGGTACCACGGCCGGCTCCGAGCAGCTTTACGACTCGCTGATGCGATTAAAGGAGAAAAAGCCGCTGGTGATCGTAGTGGACGGGCTCGCGGCGTCTGGCGGCTATATCACCGCACTTGCCGGCGACCACATCGTCGCTCGCCAGACCTCGCTGGTCGGGTCGATCGGCGTGTTGTTCCAGTACCCAAATGTCGCCGACCTCCTCAGCAAGATCGGCGTCAAGGTCGAGTCGATCAAATCGTCGCCGCTCAAGGCGGCGCCGGACGGCTTCGAGCCGACGTCGCCGGAGGCGCGGGCCGCCATCGAGTCGATCATCAAGGATTCCTACGCCTGGTTCAAAGGCCTTGTGCAGGACCGCCGCCACCTCAACGACGACGAGCTGCAGACGGTCGCCGATGGCCGCGTCTTCACCGGCCGGCAAGCGGTCGGGATGAAACTTATCGACGAGATCGGCGACGAGCGCTCGGGGATTGCCTGGCTCGCCGCCGAGAAGCACGTCGACGGCAAGCTGCCGGTGCGCGATTATCAGCTGCGCGATCGCTTCGGCGACCTGCCGTTCCTCCACGCGGCCGCCGCTTTCATGCTCGACGCTGCCGGACTGTCCACGCTCGCCCGCGACCTCGACGATCTCGGGACCTTGCAGGCGGTCGAAAAGCTCAATCTTGACGGGTTGTTGGCCCTTTGGCACCCTGCCGGAGCGAACTAAGCCGCGGGCGGGGCAGCCATGATCAAGTCCGAACTAGTTCAGCGCATTTCCGCACAAAATCCGCACCTCTATCAGCGCGACGTCGAAAAGATCGTCAACGCCATTCTCGGCGAGATCATCGCGGCTATGGCGCGCGGCGACCGCGTCGAGTTGCGCGGCTTTGGCGCTTTCTCGGTCAAGCAGCGCCCAGCCCGGACCGGGCGCAATCCGCGCACCGGCGCCCATGTCGCGGTCGATCAGAAGTGCGTGCCGTTCTTCAAAACCGGCAAGGAAATGCGCGAGCGGCTTAATCAGACCGGCGCGGTCTGATCTTTAATCTCCTTTCCTGCGGAGTACCGGACGGGGAGGGGGCCATACGAAGGTCTAAAAATTGCTGCGCAGGATCGTAGCGGCCATCATCCTCGTTCCGCCGGCTGTCATCATCATTGCCTTTGCGGTAGCCAACCGGCATCCGGTCACGGTGTCGTTTGACCCGTTCAGCGGCAATGAGCCGGTGGCATCGGTGACGCTGCCGCTATTTGCCCTGGTCATCGTCCTGCTGATCGCTGGCGTGCTGATTGGCGGTTTTGCTTCGTGGCTGCGCCAAGGCAAGTGGCGCGGCTCGGCGCGGCGCTTCGAGCGCGAGCTTGCCGAACTGCGCCGCAAGCATGCCGCGCTGGAGGGTAGCGGCGGCAAGCCGGCCGCCGGCGCCGACACCCCCGCCGCCGAGCGCCCGCGGCTGCGTCCGCCCGCCCGGTAGGCATGACGGCGCCGCCGCAAGACAACGCCCGCGTGCCGATGTAGAACGGCGCCGTTAGGACGGCATGTCATGTCGCTGATCGTCAAAATTTGCGGGCTTTCGACCCCCGAGGCACTGGATGTGGCGCTGGATTCCGGCGCCGACATGGTGGGTTTTGTGTTCTTTCCGCAGTCGCCGCGGCATCTGCGTTTCGATGCCGCGCGCGCGCTGGGCAGGCGCGTAGCCGGGCGCGCGCAAAGGGTGGCGCTCACCGTCGATGCCGACGATGCCGGGCTCGCTGCCGTCGTTGAGTCGTTGCAGCCCGACATGCTGCAGCTGCACGGCAGGGAATTGCCCGCGCGCGTCAGCGCGGTCAAGCGACGCTTCGGCCTGCCGGTGGTGAAGGCGATCGCGCTCGAAGCCAAGACCGATCTTTCCGCCATTGAAGCTTACGAAACGATCGCTGACTACCTGCTATTCGACGCGCGGCCGCCGCGCGAGGCGACCCGGCCCGGCGGCCTGGGCAAATCCTTCGATTGGCATTTGCTCGAACATCTCGAACCCGGCGTGCCGTTCATGCTCTCGGGCGGACTGCACGCCGGCAATGTCGGCGAAGCTCTGCGGATAACCCGTGCCCCCGGAGTTGATGTCTCGTCCGGCGTAGAACGCGCTCCGGGCGAGAAGGACTTCGACAAGATCCGCGCGTTCGTGCGCGCGGCGCGCGAGGCGGCGGCGGGCGCCGCCGCCCTACCGGTTGCGAGTCACGCATGACCGTGCAGCGGCCTAACTCGTTTCGCACCGGGCCCGACGAGCGCGGGCATTTCGGGATCTATGGCGGCCGCTTCGTCGCCGAGACGCTGATGCCGCTCATTCTTGAGCTGGAAAAAGCCTACGCGCAGGCCAAGGCTGATCCGCAGTTTCAACAAGAGATGGGCGGTTATCTCACCCATTATGTTGGGCGCCCATCGCCGCTTTATTTCGCCGAGCGGCTGACCGAGCACTGCAGAAGCATGAAGACGGCCTCCGGCCTTAGGGGCGCGAAGATTTATCTCAAGCGCGAAGAGCTCAACCACACCGGCGCGCACAAAGTGAACAACGTGCTCGGGCAGATCCTGCTCGCGCGCCGCATGGGCAAAAAGCGCATTATCGCCGAGACCGGTGCCGGCATGCATGGCGTCGCCACCGCGACGCTCTGCGCGCGCTTCGGCCTCGAATGCATCGTCTATATGGGTTCGGTCGACGTCGAGCGGCAAAGGGCGAATGTCTTTCGCATGAACATGCTCGGCGCCAGGGTGGTGCCGGTCGAGTTCGGGCTCGAAGACGCTCAAGGATGCGATGAACGAGGCGCTGCGCGACTGGGTCACCAACGTCGAAAGCACTTTCTATTGCATCGGCACCATCGCCGGACCGCATCCTTATCCGATGATGGTGCGCGATTTTCAGTCGATCATCGGCCGTGAGACGCGCGAGCAGATGCAGGCGGCCGAAGGCCGGTTGCCGGATTCGCTCGTCGCCTGCATCGGCGGCGGCTCGAACGCCATGGGCCTGTTCCATCCGTTTCTCGACGAGCGGCAGATCGAAATCTACGGCGTCGAAGCGGCGGGCCGCGGTCTCGACACCGGCATGCATGCCGCCTCCATCGCCGGCGGGCGGCCGGGCGTGCTGCATGGCAATCGCACCTATCTGTTGATGAACGGGGACGGGCAGATCAACGAAGCGCATTCGATTTCCGCCGGCCTCGACTATCCGGGCATCGGGCCGGAACATTCCTGGCTCGCCGACCTCGGCCGCATTACATTTCTGTCGGCGACCGACGACGAAGCGCTCAATGCGTTTCAGCTTCTGTCCAAACTGGAAGGCATCATTCCGGCGCTTGAGCCGGCGCACGCCGTCGCTAAGGTTCTCGACCTCGCGCCGCAAAAGCCGAAGGACCACCTGATGGTGGTCAATCTGTCCGGCCGCGGCGACAAAGATCTCGATTCGGTCGCGCGCCACCTGCAAAGCAAGAAGTCATGACAACGCGCATCGAGAAGCGTTTTGCCGCGCTGAAGCAGGATGGCCGCGCAGCGCTGATGACGTTCACAATGGCCGGCGATCCGGATTGCGACTGCTCGCTTGCCATCCTCAAGGCGCTGCCGCAAGCGGGCGCCGACCTGATCGAGATTGGCATGCCGTTCACCGATCCGATGGCGGACGGGCCGGCGATCCAGGCCGCGGAACAGCGTGCGCTTCGCGGCGGGCAAACCATGCGGCGGACGCTCGCGCTCGTGCGCGAATTCCGCAGCGGCGATGACGTCACGCCGATTATTCTGATGGGCTATTACAATCCGATCTACGTCTACGGTGTGGAGAAATTTTTGGCCGATGCCAAGAGCGCCGGCGTCGATGGCCTGATTGTCGTCGATCTGCCGCCCGAGGAAGACGAGGAATTGTGCCTGCCGGCGCTGAAGGCGGGCTTTAACTTCATCCGGCTGGCGACCCCGACCACCGACGACCGGCGCTTGCCGGCGGTGCTCGCGAACACCTCAGGATTTGTTTATTACGTGTCGATCACCGGCATCACTGGCGCCGCCGCACCAGACGCCGGCAAGGTCGCCGCGGCGGTGGAGCGCATCAAGCGCCACACTAAGCTGCCGGTCTGTGTCGGCTTCGGTGTGCGCTCGGCCGAGCAGGCACGCGCGATCGCTCAGGGCGCCGACGGGGTCGTGGTCGGCTCGGCGCTGGTCGAGGCGGTGCGCGCCAGTCTCGGGCCGACGGCAAAGCGACGGCGGCGGCCGTCAAATCGGTCGCCGATCTGGTGCGAACGCTGGCCGACGGCGTGCGCGGGGCGCTGCGCGCGCCAGCCGATACCGCGGGCTAGCGGCTGCATCCACTCTAAGACGTAACCGCTTTCTTGAGGACGCAGCTGCTGATTTTGATGCTGCCGTCATCCTGCGGCTCGAGCGTGTAGAGGGCTTCCCACGCTTCGCCGTCGGCGTCGACGATGTGGACTTCCTGGTAGATCTTGCCCTCGTAGGTCCGCGCTTCGCCGAATTCGAAGCTTCGATGCCGGTAGACCGGAGCATAGCCGTTGCGGACCATGAACATGAAAGTATCCGGTGTCCGGTACCAGCTTTTGATCGATGGAGCGGCGAAGTCGTAAGCTGCTGCCGCGTCGTCCCGACTGAACGCTTCTTCCTGCGACGAATCACCGCCTGGCCCGAGGCGACGTCATCGTCGCCGGCGCGTACAAGCGCGGTGGATCCGATCAGGATTGCGACCATGAGCGCCGCCACACGCGTGATGGCGGTCCGCGTTTTGCTGGCGTTGTTGGCCGGTAAATCAATCGGTTGCATATCAGGCTAGCTCCTGCGTAACGCCTGTTTCGACTGCCCGGTTCCTGCCTGCTTATACGGGCGGGCGTTGAATTTGGCCCACCGGCTGCACACATATTGCAACCAAGCTGGAGGGAACGTTCCATGGCCCGCGATGTGGCCCGCGATTGGATGTGGTCGGAAGCGTGCGAGATGCTCGCGCGCGCCGAACGGATGCATCGCGAGCTGTTCCGGCCCGCCGGCAGCCAGGCGCGGCAGCCGGCCTGGGAGCCGCCGGTCGATATTCTGGAGACCGAATTCGAGGTTTTGGCGCTGGTCGCGTTGCCGGGCGTCGACGCCGACAACGTCGAGGCCGTGATCGAGGACGGCGAATCTGGTCATCGCCGGCACGCGCATTTTTCCGCCGGAGCTGCGCACCGCTACCATTCATCGGCTCGAACTGCCGCAAGGTCGTTTCTACCGGCGGCTGCGGCTGCCGGCCGGGCGCTATAGCGCGCGTGCGCCGCGCCGTCGCTGACGGCTGTCTGGTGATCACTTTGCAGAAAGCGGGGCCCGGCCGTGGCTGAACTCGAAATGCTGCGCCAACAACGCACCACCGAAGCCGCCGGCGCCAGCCGCATTGCCGCCGCTGCCGCCCGACGCGCTGATCATCGTGCCGGTGCGCAACACCGTGCTGTTTCCCGGCCTGGTGCTGCCGATCACGCTCGGCCGCCCGAAGTCGATCGCGGCTGCGCAACAGGCGGTGCGCGATCAGCGTCAGGTCGGCATCCTGCTGCAGCGCGACGCCGAGGTCGCCGATCCGACCGCGATCGACATGCATCGCATGGGCACGCTCGCCAACATCGTGCGCTACGTCACCGCGCCGGACGGCGCGCATCACCTGGTCTGCCAGGGCGAGCAGCGCTTCCAGATCGTCGAGTATCTGAGCGGCTGGCCGTTCCTGGTCGCGCGCGTGCTGCAGATCCCCGAGCCGGACGTGCCGCACGCGCCGAGATCGAGGCGCGCTTCGTCAATCTGCAAGGCGCAGACGCTCGAAGCGATCCAGCTGCTGCCGCAGGCGCCGGCGGATCTGCTCGCCGCGATCCAGTCGATCGAGGCGCCGTCGGCGCTCGCCGATCTGGCCATCGCCTACATGGACGTGAAGCCGGACGAGAAGCAGGAAATCCTCGAGACCGTCGACATCGCCGCGCGCATGGACAAGGTCTCGCGCCTGCTCGCCCACCGCATCGAAGTGTTGCGGCTGTCGCAGGAGATCGGCCGGCAGACCAAGGCGGCGCTCGACGAGCGCCAGCGCGAGGTGCTGCTGCGCGAGCAGATGGCGGCGATCCAGCGCCAGCTCGGCGAAGGCGAGGAGGGCAAGGCCGCCGAGATCGCCGAGCTCGACAAGGCGATCGCCAACGCCGGCATGCCGAAGGAGGTCGAGGATCAGGCGCGCAAGGAATTGCGCCGGCTGCAGCGCATGCCCGAAGCCGCCGGCGAATACGGCATGGTGCGCACCTATCTCGACTGGCTGATCGAGCTGCCGTGGGCACTTGCCCGAGGAGAAGCCGATCGACATCGCCGAAGCGCGGCGCATCCTCGACGAGGACCACTACGACCTCGACAAGATCAAGCGGCGCATCATCGAATATCTCGCCGTGCGCAAGCTCGCGCCGCAGGGCAAGGCGCCGATCCTGTGCTTCGTCGGCCCGCCCGGCGTCGGCAAGACCTCGCTCGGCCAATCGATCGCGCGCGCCATGGGCCGCAAGTTCGTGCGCGTCAGCCTCGGCGGCGTGCACGACGAGGCCGAAATCCGCGGCCATCGCCGCACCTATATCGGCGCGCTGCCCGGCAACATCATCCAGGCCATCCGCAAGGCCGGCACGCGCAATTGCGTCATGATGCTCGACGAGATCGACAAGCTCGGCGCCGGCATTCAGGGCGATCCCGGCTCGGCGCTGCTCGAAGTGCTCGATCCGGAGCAGAACAATACGTTCCGCGACAACTATCTCGCGGTGCCGTTCGACCTGAGCCGCGTGGTGTTCATCACCACGGCGAACATGCTCGACACCGTTCCCGGGCCGCTGCGCGACCGCATGGAGATCATCAGCCTCGCCGGCTACACCGCCGACGAGAAGCTCGAGATCGCGCAGCGCTATCTGGTGCGGCGCCAGCTGGAGGCGAACGGGCTCAAGCCGGGCAGGTCGAGATCGGCGACGACGCGCTGCGCGACATCATCCAGAACTACACGCGCGAAGCCGGCGTGCGCAGTCTCGAGCGCCAGATCGGCCAGGTGCTGCGCAACGCCGCGGTGCGGATCGCCGAAGGGCAGAGCGGCCCGATCCGCATCGCGCGCGACGACCTCGTCGCCGATCCTCGGCGCGCCGCAGTTCGAGAGCGAAGTGGCGATGCGCACCAGCGTGCCCGGCGTGGCGACCGGGCTCGCCTGGACGCCGGTCGGCGGCGACATCCTGTTCATCGAAGCGACCCGCATTCCCGGCAACGGCAGGCTGATCCTGACCGGCCAGCTCGGCGACGTGATGAAGGAAAGCGCGCAGGCCGCGCTGTCGATCGTCAAGAACCGCGCCGCGTCGCTCGGCATCGACGCGAGCCGCTTCGAGAAGAGCGACATCCACGTCCACGTGCCGGCGGGCGCGATCCCCGAAGGACGGGCCGAGCGCCGGCGTCGCCATGTTCATGGCGCTGGTCTCGCTGATGACCGAGCGCACCATCCGCAGCGATACCGCGATGACCGGCGAGATCAGCCTGCGCGGCCTGGTGCTGCCGGTCGGCGGCATCAAGGAAAAGGTCGTCGCGGCGCACCGCCGCCGGCATCAAGCGTGTCATGCTGCCGGCGCGCAACCGCCGCGACTACGACGACATCCCCGAAGTCGCGCGCAAGGAGATGGAGTTCGTCTGGCTCGAACGCGTCGAGGAAGCGGTCGCGGCGGCGCTGGAGCCGAAGCCGGCGGACGCCCCCGCCTCGGTGCCGCAGCTTGCGGACGCCGAGGCGTAACCCCGCGCTTTCCGCGTGGAAACGTCGAGTTTGACCCTTCGCTGCCTCCATCTTTAAGTAGCGCTTCACCGGGTTAGGCAG
>CAWJTE010000014.1:0-22481 GCA_963845775.1 uncultured Alphaproteobacteria bacterium | reverse complement strand
GTACCGGGTGACTGTCCGTTTCTGCCGAAAAATCTGGTGACGCGGCTGCACGAAGCACGCGTCAGGGCCGGTACGCCGCTTGCCTGCGCGCGGTCGGGCGAATGGCGGCATCCTGTCGCCGCGCTATGGTCCGTACAGCTGCGCGAAGATTTGCGACACGCGCTGGTCGGCGAAGGTCTGCACAAGATCGAGATATGGACGGCGAGGCATGGTGTCGGCATAGCCGATTGGCCGGACAGGCCGATCGATCCGTTCTTCAACGTCAATACGCCGGACGATGCGGCACGCGCCGAGGCCATCGCCGCGCAATTCCCGAACGCATAGGAGCGTTAGCCCAGAAGCGACGTGTAAGACAGAAACCCGACCGTGTCGCCGGGCTCTATCCTCGTCGCGTCCTCGCCGATTTCGGCAAGACCATCGGTTTCGGTGAGCGAGGTCAGAACGCCAGCGCCTTCCTGATCGTATTTGACGGCTTCGATCGTACCGTCGGTCGCTGCGCGCAGCGCGACGCGGACATATTCGCGCCGGCCTTTGCGCTTCTTGTAGGAGAACGCCGCACGCGTTGGCAGCGCAATCAATGGCTCGGGCAGCGCGCCTGCGAGCCGCAACAACAGCGGCCGCACCACGCGCACGAAAGTGACGAAGACGGCGACCGGATTGCCCGGCAGCCCGACGAACGTGGCGCCGTCGCCACTTTTCAGTCCCCGCACGACGCCCATCGCCACCGGCCGGCCGGGTTTTATAGCAACGCGCCAGAACACGATGCGGCCGATTTTTTCGATTACCGCGCGCACATGATCCTCTTCGCCGGTCGAGACGCCGCCGGAGGTCAGCACCAGATCGTGATCGGCGGCGGCCGCGGCGAGTGCGCGCGACAGTTCCGCCGGGTCGTCGTTGAGGATGCCGAGATCGGTGACGTTGGCATTAAAGCGGGCGATCAGCCCCGACAGCAGATAGCGGTTGGAATCATAAAGTGCAGCGCGTGGCAGCGCCGCACCAGGCTCGACGATCTCGTTGCCGGTTGAGAACAGCGCCACCCGCACGCGCCGGCAGACGACAAGTTCGGTGAGACCGAGCGCCGCTGCAAGCGCCACGTGCTGCGCCTTAAGCCGCCGCCCTAGCGGCAAAGCGATCGCGCCGACCCGTATATCTTCGCCGGCAAGTTGCCGATTGGCGCCGTGCTGCAATCCGGGGGGCACAACAACGCAATCGCCGTCGACGCGGCAATCTTCCTGCATGAACACGGCATCGGCGCCGGCCGGCATCGGCGCGCCGGTAAAAATCCGGACAGCTTCGCCGGCCTTGACCGCGTGCTGCGCGGCATGGCCGGCGGCCACCCGATCGACGATGACAAGACGCCGTTCCTTGTTCGGATCAAGGTCGTCGTCGCACACCGCGAAACCGTCCACGGCGGAGTTGTCGAATGGCGGCACATCGACGGGCGCGACGACATTTTTGGCGAGCACGCGGCCGAGCGCCTCGCGTAGCAGTACGGTCTCACGGTCCTCGACCGGCGCCACCCGCTCGCCAATCAGCCGCTCGGCCTCGGCGACCGGAAGGAGCGGCCCGTTGAAGGCAAAACAGTCATCGCTGAGTTGCGCCATTATATAGATATAGAAGTTTGGTCTGCCGGTTCCATGCCCAGCGCGCGGATGCGGGCGCGGGTCGCATCATCGCGCAAGACTTCAAGGAAAGCCTTTACCGGAGGCCGGTCGCGGCGGGCCTCGATCAGCAGAAAATCGTAGTGTTCCGGTGCCACCGGCAGGAATGCGAGCCCGTACATCCGTGCTACCGGCTCGATGGCCAGCCCCCAGTCGGCGCGGCGCTGCGCGATCGCCGCTGCGACCGCGTTATGTGAGCGCGGCTGATTGGCGTAACCCGGCGGTCGCGCGCCGCGCATAAGCCCGTCGATCAGGACCCGCGTGCCGGACCCGGCGTTGCGATTGACCATCAGGGCCGTCGGATCGGCCAGCGCCGCTTCGAGCGCGCCGTGCGCGGACAGGTTAGCAAAGCGGGCGTCGTTGTCGCGAAACACGAAGCCCTGCATGCGCCGCCAGCCGGGCACCAGAGCAAGACCCGGCGTCACCAGATGCTTGTTGTAAATGCCGGTCGCCGGATCGACGAGATGGACGGGCGCCAAATCGCATTCGCCCCGGCTTGCCGCAGCGACGCCGCCGAGGCTGCCGACGGCAATAGTGCGCGCGTTAAACCCGCGCTCGGCCAGCGCGCCGACGACCGCGTCGAGGGCGATATCGTGGCTGCCCATGATGACGAGGTCGGGTGCGCGCTCGGTCTTGCCGATCAGCGTCACTTCGGCGCCGGCGCCGGCGTTGAGCGCTGACGCGAGCGGATCGATTGTCAGAAATCCATCCGCCTGCGAGAAAGCGGTGACGGCGCCCGAGCCCTTGCCAGTGGGAAACGCGATCGGCCCGCCGTCACCGGCGACCAGCGACACCAACACGAATTCCTGGCGGCCGAGCTCGGACGCGATCCGCACCGGCACCCGCGCGGCGACGGTACGAGCGGCCTCCGGCGGCAATCCGGCGCGGGCGCGGACCAGCGGCGCAACGAAAGTGTGAAAGGTGAAAATCGCCGAGGTCGGAAATCCAGGAAGCGCGACCAGCGGCTTGTCGCCAATCGCGGCCAGGCAAAGCGGCTTGCCGGGCTTGAGCGCAACGCCATGCACCAGGATGCCGGGTTTACCGAGCCGCGACACAATGCGGTGCGACAAATCGCCGGTGCCTTTCGACGTGCCGCCGGAGAGTACGACGATATCGCAGGTGTCGAGCGCGTTGCGCATGGCAAGTTCGAGCGCAACTTCGTCGTCCGGGAACGCGCCGAACGGCACCGGCTCGCCGCCGGCTTCGGCGATTGCGGCCGCAAGAATGGCGCGATTGCTGTCATAGACGCCGGCCGGACGTAGCGGCCGGCCGGGCTCAATCAGCTCGTCGCCGGTCGACAGCACGGCGACACGCGGACGGCCGACCACGTTGATCGCGGCAAAACCGCACGCGGCGAGCATGCCGATCTCGCGTGATCCGATGTGCGTACCGCGGCGCAGCAGAGTTTCGCCGCGCGCGATATCCGAGCCGGCATAAGAGATGAATTGTCCGCTCACCGCCGCGCGGCGCAGCTCGATAGCCGGTCCGTCCTCGACGAGTTCTGTGTGCTCGATCATCACCACAGCGTCGGCGCCGCGCGGAATGACGCCGCCAGTCGCGATTGCGGTGGCGGTGGCGGGCGCCACCGCGATCGCGGGTTCGACGCCGCAGGCGATCACCTCGGCATTGAGAGCAAGCAACTTCGGCGCGCCGTCGTTCGCGCCAACCGTATCGGCGGCACGTACGGCGAAGCCATCAACATTGGCGCGGTCAAACGGCGGCGCGTCGACCGGCGCGATCACGTCGGCGGCAAGCACGCGCGACAGCGCGGCGCTCAACGGCTGGGATTCGGGCGGCAGCGGCGAGCGGTCGACGCAGGCCGCAAAACGGCGGTGCGCTTCCTCCGCCGAGACCACTTCGAGAAACTGCTCCTGCCGCGCGGCTCGCCGCACCGCATCGAGGATCGCCGCGGCGTTTGGCTGCTGTTTCGGATTTACGGCCATAACTTCACCGCGACCTGCGTTCCGGCAGCAAATCCCTCGCTGTCGGCCGGGACGACAATCCAGCCGTCGCTGCGCGCCACCGCGGTCAGCGACAGATAGCCGGACGCCAGCGGGTCTGCCAAGCCGTCGGCACAGATGACCGGGATCAATTCGTTCAAGCCGATGTTCGAGGCAACCTTGCGCTTGAGCGGCATGACTTGCGCCGCATCCGCGACCCGGCCGTCGGCAAGCTTGGCGGTGAGATGGCGGCCGAGCAAAAGCCAAACCGCCAATACGGCGTCGAGACGTCCGGGAATAAGCAGCACGGGGCGCGTGCCGGCAAATCCGAACGCTGTAGTCTCGCCCGGCGAGATGGCGATCCCGTGTGCTTCGAGGCGGCCAAGCCGCGCCAGTGTCTGCACGCTGGCGTCGCGGAGACCGCTGCCGGTGCCGCCGACGGCGATCACCGCGTCTTCATCCGCATCGCTCAGCGCTGCGTCGAGCGCGATCGGCTTCGCCGTCGCGAGCGCGCCGGATTGGGCTGCGGCGTGCGTAAGCCAGCTGAGCGCCGCGTCGAGCACCGGCGAAGCCGACGGGCCGCCGTACACGATCGTAATGCGCGGGGCGCGGACCGCAACCCCGGCGATACCGACGGCACGAATGGCGGCGATATCGACGGCACGCAGCCGCTCGCCGATGCGGCGAAGCGGCAACCGCGGCGTGGCGTCGCCGCCCGCCGGCAGTACGCCCTCGCCTGCGGCGGCCGCCGCGACGGCGTCGGCGCGATCGCCGCGCAACGCAACGGCGTCGAGCGGCAACACCGCGTCGACGTCGCGCGGCAGCGGCTGGCCGACGTCGATACGGGATGCGGCACGCGGCAATGCCACCGGCGTGTAGGGACCGGCATCGGCGACCGCGGCAGCCGGGACGGCGAAGCCGTCACGCAGGGCAATCGGGTGCGACGGCCGTTCCGCGGCGACGACGTCCTCGGCCAGCGTCGCGCCGAGCGCGGCCTCAATCGGCGCTTTTTGCGGCTTCACCGCACCTACGTGTGCATCGATCAGCGCCACGACTGCCTCGAGCGGGGTCAGGCGTGTGATGCGCTGAGTGCTGGAATCTTCGACCATCGCCGATATGATAAAGGCCATTGGCGGTCGCGACGACTCTCAAACGATGACGGAAAAAACCCTTAATCTGCGTGGTCTGAAATGCCCGCTACCGGCATTGCGCACCAGAAAGGCGCTCCGCGCCATGCAGGCGGGCGACGTCCTGACCGTGGAATGCACCGATCCGCTCGCCAGCGTCGACATCCCCAACCTGCTGCAGCAGACCGGCGACGCACTGGAGGAGACACGCAAGGATAGCAAAGTGCTGACGTTTCGGATCCGCAAACGCTGAGCCGCGCCCTTTTTCCGGCGTGCAGGCCAGGTTGTGCGCAGAAATAGGCCAAAAATGGAATTTTGCTGCAGCGATTTTTCGCATTGCGGCAACAAGGCGCTTCCTCTAAACATTTCGCCGCTATGGGCGCTCGCCCAATAGTGCGGCGCGCGATACGAAAAAAGCCTTGGCGGCGCTATGCTGTGCCGAAATTCTGGGAGGTTCTTTTGCAGAAAGCAGTGGCCCGTTCAGCCTCGTCCGCTCTAGCCGAACCGGCTTTCGGCGCGTCGCTTGCCTTCAATGCGGAAGCCGCGGGCAAATACTTTGGCGAAGTCGAGGCTGCTTTGCAGGCGGCAGCAACCGGCGGTGGCGCGCCGGCGGAGCGGGCGGTGCTCAAGCAACGCGCCCGGGCGGTGAAGGAGCATTTTTTCCGGCTGCATGCCGCCGACATCTATGACGAGGTGACCGGCAACGGCGCGCGCTTTCTGCGCGTGTCCGAGGTCGTGGAAGCGGCCGCCGCGCGCTATCCGGCGCTGCTGCCGAGCCGTGCCAAGCTCGACGCGGAACGGGCGCTGAAAAAACAAAGCGCCAAGGAAGGTGGTGAGCTGGATCAGGGCCTGTTCCTTGGGCAGGTCCTCGCCGACCAGCAGCGCGGCCTGCATCTCATTCACGCCATGCTGCGGCCAAAGCGCGAGTCCCTCGATCGCCTCGCCGAATTCCGGCGCAGCGGATCCATCGACCTCGGCGGCGCCAAGGTCGAGCGCAAGGGCAAAGTCGGCCACGTCACGCTTACCAACACGAAATTCCTGAACGCGGAGGACAATCTCGCCACCGCGGCGCTGGAGACTGCGGCCGATCTGGTGCTGCTCGACGACACGATCGAGGTTGGCGTGCTGCGCGGCGGCGCCGTGCAGCATCCGAAACACGCCGGCCGCCGCGTTTTCAACGCCGGCATCAATCTGACCCACCTCTATTACGGCCAGATTTCCTTTGCGGAATTTTTCATGGAGCGCGAGCTTGGCCTCTTGCACAAAATGTTTCGCGGCCATTGGCGTTCGGATTCCTACGTGGAGGATTATGAGGATTACGTCGAGAAGCCGTGGATCGCCGCCGTCGAGTCCTTCGCTATCGGCGGCGGTTGCCAGTTGCTTTGCGTCATGGATCGCGTGCTCGCCGAACCAGGCTCTTACTTCAGTCTTCCGGCCAGCAAGGAAGGGTTCATCCCCGGGGCCGCCAACCTGCGGCTGCCACGGCTCGTCGGCATCAAGCTTACGCGTGATAGCATTTTCTTCGAGCGTGTCTTTCACGCCGACACGCCGGAAGGCCGCATGATCTGCGATGAGATCGTGCCCGCGGGCGAGATGGACGCGGCCGTCGAACGTAACGCCCAGCAACTCGTCCGCGCCGGAATGACCAGCGCGGTGGCCAATCGCAAGGCGCTCCGCGTCGCCCAGGAGCCGCTATCGGAATTCCGGCGCTATTTCGCGACTTACAGCCGGCAGCAAAGCTTGTGCCTTTACGATCAAAAGCTGATCGAAAATCTCGAACACAGTTGGAATCCCGGCAGCCGGCGGATGTGATTGCGATGAGTTCATCGGAAACGGCGACCGCTTCCACGCCCGAGCTTAACTCGGTGACGCGGGTCATCGTCGAAGCCAAGGACACGGTCGGAGCATTGATGCCGGGGATGCCGATGGTGGCGGCGACGCCTTGGCTGGTTGGTGTCGCCGAACTCGCTTGCGGCCGGCTGGTGCAAAGCCTGTTGGAGCCGGGGCAAATCACCGTCGGCAGCCGGGTCGTCATCGATCATCTCGGCCCCAGTAAGGTTGGCGCCGAGCTGGTGATCAATACGACGCTGCAAAAGCGGGAGAAGAACCGCTTCAAGTTCGGCGTGCGCATTGAGGACGGTACGCGCACCGTGGCGGTCGTCGAACACGAGCGTGCCGCGGTCTCGCTCGAAAAAATCATGAAAGCGGTGGGATAGCGTTTCGCTTCGAGGTTGAACAATGCGAACGATTGCGGAAATGCTCCGCTGGCGCGCGCAGCGTCACCCGTCGCTAGACGCAGTCTGGTATGAAGGCAAATCGCAAACTTACGCCGAACTCAACGAATTCGAGCTCGCAGCTTGCCGGAGGTTTGGTCGGCAAACTCGGACTGAAGCCCGGCGACCGCGTCGCCATTCTTGACAAAAACTGCGCCGCCTATCTCGAACTATTCTTTGCGCTCGACAAGGCGGGCTTGGTCGCAGTTCCGCTCAACTGGCGGCTTACCGCGCACGAGGTGAAGCTGATCATCGACGATGTGAAGCCGAAGCTGATCGTCACCGGGCCGGAATTCAAACCAAACGGCCTGGCATCGGGCGTGCCGACCATGACATTCGCGGAGTTGCCGCGCGGCGGTACCGATCCAAGGCGCGACGTCGATGGCGCGGTGAGCACTCAGTTTTGCACCTCGGGCACTACCGGATTGCCGAAAGGCGCAATGCTGACCGGTTGGAACGTGCTCAACGTGGGGCTTTGTCTGGCGCTCGAAATCCCGGAGATCCGCGAAGGTGGTCGGCATCTGGTTTGCCTGCCGCTGTTCCATATCGGCGGCGCTGGCTGGGCGATCTGGGCGATGCAGGGCGGCTCGACCGCTGTCATAGTGCGCGAGACCGTGCCGGAGCAACTGCTCAAGACCATGGTCGAGCAAAAAGTCGAGACCGCGCTCTTGGCGCCGACCTTGATGCTGTTTTTATGCGAGCTGCCGGCCGCCCGCACTGCCGATTTTTCCGCGCTCAGGCACGTCACCTATGGGACCGCGCCGATTTCACCCGATCTGCTGCGCCGCTCGATCGAGACGTTCAAATCCCGCTTCTCGCAGCTCTATGGGCTTACCGAAACGACCGGACCGATCACCGCGTTGCCGCATGAACACCATAACGGCGAGCGGATGCTGTCCTGTGGCCGGCCGATGTTCGGCGGTCGTGTCCGGATTGTGGATGCCGAAGGCAACGACCTGCCGCCGCGCGAAGTCGGGGAGATTCTTTATCAGGGCGAGAGCTTAATGGCCGGCTATTGGCAGCGCGAGAAGGAGACCGCGCAAGCCATCCGCGACGGCTGGCTGCATTCCGGCGACGCCGGTTTTCTCGACGAGGAAGGCTTCATCTTCCTCAAAGACCGGGTCAAGGACATGATCGTGTCCGGCGGCGAGAACGTCTATCCAGCGGAAATCGAGGCCGTGCTGATGGGTCATCCCGAGGTGCTGGAATGTGCCGTGATCGGCGTCCCGGACACCAAATGGGGCGAAACGGTCAAAGCCGTGGTGGTCCGCCGCGTCGGCACGAATTTGAGCGAAGCAGCGCTGATTGAATGGAGCCGCGACAAGCTCGCCGGCTTCAAGCGGCCGCGTTCGGTCGACTTTATGGAGACGCTGCCGCGCAACGCCAGCGGCAAGCTGCTCAAACGGACTTTGCGCGAACCCTACTGGGCCGGCTTTGCGCGCAGGGTCAATTAGGCCGTGCACTCATAAATCCAGGGTGCAACCCGCCGAAGCTGATGTCCGCTTCGCGCCGAAACCGAGCGAAGCGCTGCGTCGGCGTGAACTGGCGCGATGGGCCAATAAGGACATTTTGCGTCGCGAGTGAGCACTTTTGCTCAGACCGGGGCTACGGCTGGGCCATACCTTTTCAACTCCTACGCCAACCAATAGCGATCTCGGTGGACTTGTCCGACGAAAGTCCTCCGTGAAGCTATATGGGGGATTATGCAAAAAACTAATTTCAGAGAACAGTTTACAAATGTCGCGGACGCCTGCGCGTTGGCTCAGAGCATCGTCGATACCGTCCGGGAACCCGTCATTGTACTCGACAAAGGGTTGCGCGTCATCGCAGCGAGCCGCTCCTTCTATTCGGCATTCGAGGTGAGCCCCGAGGAGACACAGGGAAAACTCCTTTACGCGTTAGGTGACGGGCAATGGGATATCCCGAAACTTCGCTTGCTGCTCGAGAAAATTATCCCAGAACATGGCGTGATGGAGGATTATGAAGTCGAGCACGAATTTCCCCACCTTGGCACCCGCATCATGCGCTTGAACGCCCGCCAAGTGTTCTACCAGGAAGGCGCTGATACGACCATTCTGCTCGGAATTGAGGATGTCACCGTGGGGCGCAAGTTGGAGCACGAAAAGGACGATCTGTTGCGACAGAAAGACGTATTGCTGGAAGAAATTCAGCACCGGATTGCCAATAGTCTGCAAATCATTGCAGGCATCATTTTGATGAAAGCAAACACGGTCAGTTCCGAAGAGACGCGTCCGCTTTTGCGGGACATTCATGATCGCGTCATATCGATAGCAGCCGTACAAAAACAGCTCCACGCATCGGGAACAATAGGGCCAATTGAAATGGTTTCTTATCTCACGAGGCTGAGTGACGCTCTCGCAGCCTCGATGATTGGGGACGCTCGGCCGGTTACTTTGAAGGTTATTGGCGACGCGGGTACTTTGAGTTCACGTCAGGCGGAAAGCATTGGTTTAATCACAACTGAACTCGTCATGAATTCTTTGAAACACGCATATCCCACAGCAGACGCAAAGGGGCAGATTACGATCACGTATGAAGTCGATGGGACGGATTGGGAGCTTTCGGTCGCTGACAATGGGGTTGGCAAGCAAGACGGCGTCTTTGCCCAACCCAAAACCGGGCTTGGTACGGACATCGTCAAGGCTCTTGCACAAACCCTCAACGCCAAAGTTGAAACTTTATCGGGGATTGGGGGTACGACAGTGTCGGTCACTCACGCAACATTCTCGAAGACCGCTACCCGGGCCGCCTAAAATGGCGGCGCGATGTCGGCTCCAGACTGGCTTTAATTTGCGGGAAATTGTCGTTGACTGATGAGCTATGGCCCCGACTTATCAACGTGAATACCGCCAAAAATAGATCGGCCTCGCAGTGCTATTGATCATGCAAAGGAGGCCGACGACTTTAATCCACGCCTGGTGGCCAACGTCTCACAACCCGCCGGCGGTGAAATTGAGCCGCTGGGTGACGTCGTAGGATTGGTGCGCGATCGGGTAGGCGTAATCGACTCGCAGCGCGCCAAACGGCGAGTCCCAGATCACGCTGGCGCCGACCGAGGCGCGCAGCGCGCGGGAGTTGGCGATTTGCTGCGAAGGCGACAGCGACGCCAGCTGTGACACGCTCGACGCGTTGGTCGCCCACAGGCTGCCGGCGTCGGAGAACAGCGCGACCTTCAATTGCGCGTCCGGCGAGACGAGCGGCATCGGCGATTGCAGCTCGGCCGACGTCGTCCAGTAGATGTTGCCGCCGATATTGTCCTGGGTGGTGCCGGGCGTGATGTCGCGCGGGCCGAAGCCGTTCGGCGCGAAACCGCGCACGAGTTGCGGGCCGCCGAAAAAGCCGTCCAGCAGCGGCAATTGCTGGCCGCCCCACGGCGTCACGTAGCCGCCCTGCGCGCGGACCATGCCGACCACGTCGCCGACGAGCTCGATGGTAGTAGCGCGCATCCTCGGTATTGCGGGCGAATTTGGCGGCGCCGCCCAGGCCGGCGAATTCGTTGTTGGTCTGGGCGCGCACGCCGTCGGTCGGATTCCTGGGATTGTCGAGGTCGAATAGGTGAGACCGTTGCCGACCGACGACACCCACAGCGGACCCGGCGGCAGCCGCCTGTTGGATGGGCAGCGAGGCGGTGCCAAGCGCCGGATCGAGCGACAGGCCTTGCTTGTAGATCGAATAGTTCCAGCTCATGCCGAGCTGATCGTTGAGCGGCATGCCGGCGGAAATGCTGGCGCCGTAGATGGTGCTGTCGTAGGACTGATAAGCTGCCGGCCAAGTTCTCATCGGCGAACAATTCGACGCCGAGCGAAACGCGCGGGCCGAGCGAATAGGGGTCGGTGAAGCCCGACGGTCGAAGCCTCTGGCGTATTCGCCATAGGTCACCGAGGCTTTCGACGATGTCACCGGTGCCGAGGAAATTTCGTTCGCCGACGCCGACCTCTATCGCCTCGGACCAGTCGGTGGCGGAATAGCCGCCCATGATCGAGAAATTTCCGGTCTTCTGCTCCTCGACCGCGACGTTGAGCGACGACCCGGTCGGGGCCGATCCCGGCGTGGTGCTGATTTTGACCGTCTTGAAGTAACCGAGTTGCTTTAGGCGGCGTTCGGCGCGGTCGATCAGCGCGCGATTATAGGCGTCACCCTCGACCAATTCGAATTCCCGGCGGATGACATCGTCGCGCGTTTTGCTGTTGCCGTGGATGTCGATGCGCTCAACGTAGGACGTGCTTACCGGCCTCGACGGTGTAGGTCACGTTGATGAGCGGCGATTGCCGGACGCGGTCGCTGCGCGCGGAAACGGCCGCGAACGGAGCGCCGCTTTTCGCGAGTCCGAGGGTCGCATCTTCGACGGTCTTCTCGACGGCGCCGGCGCCATAAATCTCGCCCGGATGCGTGCGCAAGGACGCCCGCAGCGGCGTCGGATCGACCGACTTCAGGTTGGAGTCGATGTCGACGCTGCCGAAACGATATTGCGGCCCTTCCTCGACCGTGAACGTGACAACGACGCCCTTTGTGTCGGCCTGGTAGCTGGCCGAGCTGTGCGACACGCGCGCATCGGCGTAGCCATGGTTGAGATAGAAACGGCGGATGAGGTCGAGGTCGTTTTCGATTTGGTCGTTATTGTAGGTGTCGTTGTCGGTGAGAAAGCTGAGTACATTGTTCTCACCGGTCTTGATTACGCCTTTGAGCTTGGTGGTGGAAAATGCGTCGTTGCCGACAAACTGGATTTGTCGCACCGCAAGCTTGTCGCCTTCCTTGACGACGAAGATGAGGGTAACGCGCCCGTTTTGGTGTTTAATCGTCCGCGGATCGATCCTCACATCGAAATAGCCGTCCTGCCGGTACAGCTCGACGATCTGATCGACGTCGTTGTGCACGATCGCCCGCGACAACGGCCCGCTCGTCTTCGATTGCACGGCCTTTTTGAGGTCGTCGTCCTTGATCTTTTTGTTGCCCTCGAACGCCACCCGATCGATGGTCGGATTCTCGACCACCGCGACCAGAATCCCGCCGGCTTGCCGCGTGATCTTGATGTCGGCAAAAAGTCCGGTGGCGTAAAGGCTCTTCAGCGCCCCATCGAGCGCAATCCCGTCGAGCCGGCCGGCCGCCGGGAAGTGCGAGCGGATCATCGCCGCGTCGATATGACGATTGCCGGTAACCGTGATCGAGGCCGGATGCGGCGGCTCGGCTTGGGCGCGCTGACAAGCCGCAAACGCGAGCAAACCGAAGACGCACGCGCAAACGACGGCGGCTGTTACGCGGCCACGCATATAATAAAGACCCCCGATGCCTAGGTGCGGACTAAAGCCGGTCGAGCGGGCGGAACCGTGTCGGATTGTGTCGGAATGTGGGGATTAGTTGGGGCGCGCGCGACATAATAGTTTACGGCGGCCGATGGGATTCGGTACATTGATCACGCGACGAATCCAAGGGGATGGGGTTCCCCGTAACCGCTCGTCCGAGCTGATGACCCCTGCCGGCGCTTGAGCGCGGCGGGGTATTTTTTTAGACCCGCCGCAGAGCGGGTTTTTTTGTGCCTCGCGGCGCAAATGAAAAGGATGATCGGTATGGACAATATCTGGTTTCAATCGGCCTTATGGATGGCGCTGGCGCTGATCGCCGCGCTCGGCTCGCTCTACGTCACGATTTCCGCCGCTTTGTTTGAGATCGTGGTGGGCGCGATTGCGGGTAACACAGTCGGACTGCCGCTCACACCCTGGATCAACTATATCGCGAGTTTCGGCGCGATCGTGCTGACCTTCCTCGCGGGCACGGATATCGACCCGAACGTGGTCAAGAGAAATTTCGCGTCCAGCGTGACAATCGGTCTGATGGGCTTCTTCGCGCCCTATGTCGGGTGCCTGTTACTGGCGCACTACGGACTTGGCTGGCCTTGGCCGCAAGCGCAGATCGGTGGCATCGCCCTATCTACGACTTCGGTCGCAGTCGTTTACGCGGTGATGGTCGAAACCGGCTACAACCGTACCGAACTGGGCAAGATCATCCTCGCCGCCTGTTTCATCAATGATATCGGCACTGTGCTGGCGCTCGGTCTCGTCTTCGCCAACTACAATATGTATCTGCTTATCTTCGCCATTGTTACGGTCGTCGTCGTTGCGGCGCTGCCGTGGGTCGTGCCTTGGGTATTTAAGCGTATCGGTGGGCGCGCGAGCGAGCCCGAGATCAAGTTTTTGTTCTTGGTTCTGTTTGCTCTCGGCGGCCTCGCCAATCTCGGCAAGAGTGAAGCCATACTGCCGGCCTATCTGGTTGGAATGGCGCTCGCGCCGTTCTTCATGGGACAAAGGGAGCTGCAGCTGCGCCTGCGCGCCATCTGCTTCGCTTTCCTGACGCCGTTTTACTTCCTCAAAGCCGGCTCTCTGATCGAAGCCAATGCGCTCATCGCAGGCGCCGGACTGGTTGGTCTCTTCCTCGCGGTCAAGATGATCACAAAATTTGCCGGCATTCTCCCGTTGACGCGGTATTTCAAGTTCGAGCCACGTGAAGGAATGTATACGACCTTGATGATGTCGACCGGCCTGACATTCGGATCGATCTCGGCGCTATTCGGCCTCACCAATCACATCATCGATCAGGGGCAATATACCGTGCTGGTCACGGCGGTCATCGGCAGCGCGGTCGTGCCCACGCTCATCGCGCAGATCTGGTTTCAGCCAAAATTCGAGCCGCTTGAGGAGGATGCCTGACGCCAGCGAATACAGCGCCGAGAATGAATGCCGACGTTCGCCTTGCGCGATCGCGTCGCCTCGAGACTTGATGCATCCGCGACGACTTGATGGAACTCCGGTGTGTCCGTCCGGGACAACGAGGAACCGCTACCGCGTGGCCGCGTTGTTATGACGGACGCTCAATCGACAAAAATGGAGTGATCGAATGGGCCGGCGCAGCTGACAAGGCGCAAGGCGCCATCAAGGACACCGCCGGCAAGCTGCGATAAGGAACTGCAATCCGAAGGCAAGCTCGACAAGGCCAAGGGCGAGGCGCACAACATCGCCGGCAACGTGAAAGACGCCATGAGCGATCTCACCAAATAAAACGCCAACGCACGAAAGTCTGCGTGTAAAAGCTGCCCGAATGGGCGGCTTTTACTTTTCGACGTCCGTATTCCTCAGCTGGCGCGTTGCGCCACGATCTCCTCGGGAAACAGCCGATCGGATTCGACGGTATATTGCGCCGCGGATTGGTGCAGCTGCGCGTTATTGGTTTCGCGCAACGCCGCATCGGCTTCGCCGTATAGAAAGGCAAGGAAGGCGTAGCGCCGGCCACGCGTCACCGGCGTGACCTGGTGCAGCGCGCCGCACGAAAACAGCAGCGCACCGCCGTGCGGCGCGCGATAGGCGTCCCAAACTCCGGCAGCACCAGGTCGCAGCCGTCGAATTCCCTGTTGAGGTTGGTCGACACGGCGAAGCGCCGGTGCTGCGCGCCGACATTGACGTTATCGCGGTGCCGGTAGAAATGGCCGCCGACGGCGCTGTCGTAGCAGGTGACGATGTAGCGTCCATGCGCGTCGCCTGGAACTGGAAAAAACGCTCGACCGCCGGGATCAGGCGGCGAACGACCTGATCGCGTATCGCCTCCCGTAGTTGCGGGTGGGCGACATTGAGGTCGTTACGCCGCTTAAAACGATGATCGACGATACGCGCTGTCTTGCCCTCGACGTCGAGCAGGAAGCCGGATTCCTTGCCGCCGATCTTATCGTAGAACTGCACCAGCACGTCACAGAGCTGACAGTCGAACACCCGCGGCACGATCAGGACCGGCGCGGTCAGTGGCACGCCCGCGAAATCGTCGACCGCGGGCAAGCTCTGCAAACATTGCGCACGGCCTCGGCGTGGCCGCCGGCAAGCTCCCAAGGGATGTTGGCGACCACACGCAGCATTGGATCGAGTACAATGGTGCATGGCAGGTCGGCGGCGCCGAACGCGCGGCCGATGGCGCCGTCATAATCGGCGAGAAACGCCGTCGCTGCACCGCTGCGTTTCAGATACGGCGCGGGATCGTCCGGTGGCGCCGTCAGCACCCCGTAGAAGGTGATGTGATCTTCATGAAACAGCTGCGCAGAGCGAAACAGCCCGGCCAATTCCTGCTCGACGCGTGCATTGGCCGGCTTACCGAGGAAGGACAGCACGATCCAGCGGCCGGCGGCGACCGAGAGTGAGAAGGAGCCTTCGCCGATCAGCGGCGCACTGAACCACGGGACCGGATCGCCAAGGACGATGCGGGCTGCGCCGTTTCTGCTGTTTTCCATGATGGCGTTTTGCCTTGCGGTCCGCGTGACACCGCATCATTCGCCGTTATGGTAAATTTTATTCTAATATCGGCCGATCCGATTCGTTTAAGCGGCGCAAAATGGAGCGCGGATCACCGTGACCGATCGTCCACAGGCGACATCGCGCAGGCTCCGTCTTGCCGAACTTGAACGCTCGCTTGCGCGAGATCCGGATTCCGCCGAGTTCCTGTTTGAGCGCGCCAGCCTTTTCCGCGAAGACGGTCGCTTCGAGGAGGCCAAGCGTGATTATCTCGAATTGCTACGGCGCGTACCCACCGATTTCGGCGCGCTCAACGATTTCGGCACGCTCGTTCTCGACGCCGGATATAAGTCGGCCGCGCGCTCGTTGTTCAGTGCCGCCGTCCGCCATCATCCGGACAATCCGCGTGGGCATGTCAACCTCGCCAATCTCTTGTTTGCCGTGGGCGAATTTGAGGAGGCGCGCGGCCACTTTGAAGCCGCCTTGCAGGTCAATCCTGGCCATGTCCACGCCCATCGCGGCCTAGGTAACCTCTTTGCGGAATTAGGCGATGCGGTGGGCGCGCGCAAACACCGCGACAGGGCATTCAAGAATCGTTTTTTGACGGCGTTGCCCTATCGCGGCGAGGGTAATCCGATTTCGGTGTTGCTGTTCGTTTCCGCCGCGGGCGGCAACATTCCGGTGCGCTCCATTCTCGACAACCGACAATTCCAGACCACACTATTGGTGGCTGAATATGCCGATCCGGCGGTTGCGCTGCCGCCGCACGATCTCGTCTTCAACAGCATCGGCGACGCAGATTTATGCCGCGAAGGACTGGAAGTTGCCGAGCACGATCATCGGCCGGACCGATCGGCCGGTCATCAATCCTCCGCGCGCCGTGCTAAAAACCGGACGCAGCGCAAATGTCGAGCGCTTGCGCGGATTGCCCAATGTCATTGTTCCGCGCATGGCGACCTTGCCGAAGCGGTCGCTGACTGGGCCGCAGGGCGCCGCGATCGCCGTCGGGCACGGATTTGCATTTCCATTTCTCGTCCGCGCGCCGGGTTTCCATACCGGCCGGCATTTCATCCGCGTCGAAAATCCGCGCACGCTCGCCGCGGCGGCGGATTTTCCCGGCGATGATCTGTGCCTGATCGAGGAACTCGATGCGCGCGACAGTGACGGCTTTTTTCGCAAGCTTCGCGTCATGATCATCGACCGCAAAATCTATCCGCTGCATTTGGCAGTCTCGCGCAATTGGAAGGTGCACTATTTCCGCGCCGACATGGCGGAATCGGCCGACAACCGCGCGCACGACGCGGCGTTTCTGTCCGACATGGGCGGCGTCGTTGGTTCGCCGCGGCGATGGCAGCGCTCGAACGCATCAATGCCGCGCTCGATCTCGACTATTGCGGGATCGATTTCGCGGTCAGCGCGCGACGGCGACATTCTGTTCTTCGAGGCCAACGCCACCATGGTCATGGTGCCGCTGTCGGACGACCCGAAGTGGGATTATCGCCGGCCGGCCTTCGATAATGTCTTTGCCGGCGTGCGCCGCATGCTGACGGATCGCGTGCGGACGCTGCCGTCTTAAGGTGCACATTTGTCATTTTGCCACTGCCTATTTTTTCATCAGACAACCTGGCGCGGCCCGAAGCGGCCGGAGGTTTGCCCTCGGCTGGGGCAAATTTGTAAGCCTGTTCATACCTTTGCGGCGTGAGCGGGGGTGGCTACCGCGCTGGCACGGGCCTTGCGAAAGCTTCCGCCGGCAATCGAAGAACGCCCATCGTCCTGATGGCCGGCCACCAGCGGCGCCGTGAGCGTCCGCGCGTATTTACAGGGGAGCATCCACATGAACTTCGACAACATCTCGCGTCGCCGCCTTCTGCAGGGAACGGCAGCATTGAGTTCTCGGCGCCACGCTGCCGCTCGGCAGCGCCCGCGCCGCGACCACGACAATCGGTTTCATCTATGTCGGCTCGCGCGACGACTACGGCTACAACCAGGCGCACGCCGCCGGCGCCGCCGCGCTCAAGAAGATGCCCGGCGTCAAGGTGGTCGAGGAAGAGAAAGTCCCCGAGACCGACGCCGTGGAAAAGACCATGGAGTCGATGATCAATCTCGACGGCGCGACGCTGTTGTTCCCGACCTCGTTCGGCTACTTCGACCCGCACGTGCTCAAGATGGCGGCGAAATATCCGAAGCTGCGCTTCGAGCATTGCGGCGGCCTGTGGAGCGAAAAGGATCCGAAGAACGCCGGCAGCTATTTCGGCTATATCGACGAAGCCCAGTATCTCTCCGGCATCGTCGCCGGCTATATCGACGAAATCGGGCAAGCTCGGCTTCGTCGCCGCCAAGCCGATCCCGCAGGTGCTGCGCAACATCAACGCCTTCACGCTCGGCGCCAAGCTCGCCAATCCGAAAATCACCACGCAGGTGATCTTCACCGGCGACTGGTCGATGCCGGTGAAGGAAGCCGAAGCCACCAACAGCCTGATCGATCAGGGCGTCGACGTCGTCACCTGCCACGTCGACGGCCCGAAGACCGTGGTCGAGAACGCCGCGCGCCGCGGCGCCATGTTCACGCGGCTATCACGTCAACCAGGCGGTGCTCGCGCCGAAGGCCTATCTCACCGGCGCCGAGTGGAACTGGGAAGTGCTCTATCCGCGCTTCGCGAAGATGTTCACCGCCGGCGAGACATCCCGAACTTCTACCGCGGCGGCCTGAAGGAAGAGATCGTCAAGATGTCGCCCTATGGCCCGATGGTCAGCGACGAGGCGCAAGAAGAAGGCCGACGAGGTCAAGGCGGAGCTCATGGCCGGAACCTACGTGATCTTCAAAGGCCCGATGACGGACAACAAGGGCAAGACCGTCATCGCCGCGGGCGTGTCGCAGGGACAGACCGATCCCGAACTGGAAAAGATGGGCTATCTGGTCGAGGGCGTGATCGGGGCGACTTCGTGAAAGCCGACGTCGGCGAACCAGTTGCAGCATCGCGGGGTAGGCGAACTTCTTCGCCTACCGCCTTTCGGCCGCGAAATTCGGCGGCGCGGCGGAATACATCGTCATCCCCGCGCTGGCGCTTGTTGGCTTCGCTGGTGCTGTTCGGCATCTTTGTCGCGCTGTTCGGCAAGAATCCGCTCGATCTCTACTTCTATATGTATCAAGGCGCGTTCGGCACGTGGTTCTCCTGGCAGAACACGCTGACGCGCGCCGCGCCGCTGATCCTGACCGCGCTGTGCACGGCGCTGCCGGCGCAGCTCGGCATGGTGATCATCGGCGGCGAGGGCGCGTTGCTGATCGGCGGGCTGGCGCGCGACCAGCGCGGCGCTGGCGCTGCCAGGCGCGCCGCCGCTGGTCGGTCGATATCGCCATGGCGTGCGCCGGCATGGTCGGCGGCGGGCTGTGGATCATGCTGTCCGGCGCGCTGCGCCAATATCGCGGCGTCAACGAAACGATCTCGAGCCTGCTGCTGGTCTATATCGCGCTCGCGATCCTCAACTATCTGGTCGAAGGGCCGATGCGCGACCCGGCCAGCCTCAACAAGCCGTCGACGCCGGAATCGGCGCCGCCGAACATGATCGGCAGCATCCCCGGCACCGACGTGCACTGGGGCTTTGTGCTCGGCATCATCGCCGCCGTCGCTCTCCTACGTCCTGATCTATCACACCGTCTTCGGCTTCGCCGCGCGCGTCGCCGGCGGCAACATCCGCGCCGCCAAAGTCGTCGGCTTGCCGCGTCGGCAGCTGATCCTCATCATCTGCTTCCTCGCCGGCGCGGCGGCCGGGCTCGCCGGCATGGTCGAAGTCGCCGCGGTGCAGGGCCGCACCAACGCCAACCTCGCGGCCGGCTACGGCTTCACCGGCATCCTGGTCGCCTTCCTGGCGCGGCAAAATCCGCTGGCGATCATCCCGGTCGCGATCCTGCTCGGCGGCATCAGCGCCAGCGGCGGGCTGTTGCAGCGGCGGCTCGGCCTGCCGGACGCCTCGGTGCAGGTGCTGCAAGGCATCATCTTCGTCATGATGCTGGCGAGCGAAACGCTTTACGGCCGCATCGGCATCTTCAAGGGGAAGGCGTCCTGAGATGGCCGGTGCCTGGCGACATCGGCTTGTGGACCGTGCCGCTCGCCGTGCTCGGCGGCGCCATCCGCGTCGGCACGCCGTTCCTGTTCGTCAGCCTGGGCGAATGCATCACCGAGAAAGCGGCCGCATCAATCTCGGCCTCGAAGGCACGCTGGTCATGGGCGCGATGAGCGGCTACGGCATCTCCTATCTCACCGGCTCGCCCTGGCTCGGCGTGCTCGCCGCCGGCGTCACCGGCGCGGCGCATGGGCGCGCTGCACGCCGGCATCTGCTCGCTGCCGCGGGTCAACGACATCGCCGTCGGCATCGCCTTGATGCTGTTCGGCATCGGCCTCGCCTTCTATCTCGGCAAGCCGCTGATCCAGCCGACGGCGCCGCGCTGCCGGCGATCGATCTCGGCTGGTGGAGCGATATTCCGCAGCTGCGCGCCGCGCTGCGGATCAACGTGCTGTTTCTGATCGGCGTCGCGCTGGCGCCGGTTCTGGTCTGGGCGCTTCGGCACCACGCGCTGGGGCCTGATCGTCCGCATCGCCGGCGAAAGCGCCGACGCGGCGCTGCGCCATGGGCTATTCGGTCAATCTGATCCGCCTGCGCGCCACCATGTTCGGCGGCTTCCTCGCCGGCATCGGCGGCTCGTTCCTGTCGCTGTTACTATCCCGGCAGCTGGAACGAGGGCCTTTCGACCGGCCAGGGCATCATGGCGGTGGCGCTGGTCATCTTCGCGCGCTGGAACCCGATGCTCTGCCTGTGGGCCTCGCTGCTGTTCGGCGGCGCCGGCGCGCTCGGGCCGGCGCTGCAATCGGTCGGCTGTCAGCCACGGCTATCATCTGTTCAACGCCGCGCCGTACATTCTGACGCTTGCTGATCATGATCATCGACCTGCTCGCCCAAGCGCACGCTGATCGGCGCGCCGGCCGAGCTGTCGATTACGAGGTGAGCCATGCCCCAACCGGCCCGCGAGGAGAGCAACGCCGCGGAGCGCTACGTCGCCGCCGATCCCTATCCGTGGCCCTACAACGGCGATCTGCGGCCGCAAAACACCGCGCTGATCATCATCGACATGCAGACCGATTTCTGCGGCGTCGGCGGCTATGTCGACAAGATGGGCTACGATCTGTCGCTGACCCGCGCGCCGATCGAGCCGATCAAGCGGACGCTCGCCGCCGATGCGCGCCAAGGGCTTTCACATCATTCACACCCGCGAAGGCCATCGGCCCGATCTGGCCGACCTGCCCGCCAACAAGCGCTGGCGCTCGCGGCAGATCGGCGCCGGCATCGGCGATCCCGGCCCGTGCGGCCGCATCCTGGTGCGCGGCGAGCCGGGCTGGGAGATCATCCCCGAGCTTGCCCCGCTGCGAGGCGAGCCGATCATCGACAAGCCCGGCAAGGGCTCGTTCTGCGCCACCGATCTCGAACTGCTGCTGCGCGCTGCGCGGCATCGAGAACATCGTGCTGACCGGCATCACCACCGATGTCTGCGTTCACACCACCATGCGCGAGGCCAACGACCGCGGCTTCGAATGCTTGCTGCTGGAGGATTGCTGCGGCGCCACCGACCACGGCAACCACGACCACGCCATCAAGATGATCAAGATGCAGGGCGGCGTGTTCGGCGCGGTGTCGGACTCGGCAAATTCATCGAGGCCATTGCGTGAGTGACATGGCCAAGCTGATACCGCCGGGCGGGCTGCCGTCGCCGACTGCAGCAAAAGCACATTCGGCGTCGAAGCGATCGGCATGACCAAGCGCTTCGGCGAGTTCGCGGCGCTCGACGATGTTTCGCTGAAGCTGCGCCCCGGCACGTTCCACGCGCTGCTCGGCGAAAACGGCGCCGGCAAGAGCACGCTGGTCAAATGCATCATGGGCTATTACCAGCGCCGACGACGGCGAGCTGCTGGTCGACGACCGCGCAGGCAGATCGATCGGCAACCCGCGCGACGCCCACGCGCTCGGCCTCGGCATGGTCTACCAGCATTTCACGCTGGTGCCGGCATGACGGTGGTGGAAAACCTGGTGATGGCGCGCGACCATGTGCCGGCGGTGATCGACTGGAAGCAGGAGACGCAAGGCGCTCGAAGACTTCATGGCGCGCATGCCGTTCCGCGTGCGCTCAACGCCAAGGTCTCGGCCATCTCCGCCGGCGAGAAGCAGAAAGTCGAGATCCTCAAGCAGCTCTATCTGCAGCGGCGGTTCCTGATCCTCGACGAGCCGACCTCGGTGCTGACGCCGCAGGAGGCCGACGAGTGCTCGGCATGGTGCGCGGCATGGTGCGCGACACGGCGACCTGACGATCCTGATGATCACGCACAAATTCCGCGAGGTGATGGCGTTCGCCGACGAGGTGACCATCCTGCGCCGCGGCAAGCTCGCCGGCGAGGGCCTGGTCAAGGACCTGACGCCCGACGCCATGGCGCGCGATGATGATCGGCGCCGAGGAACTGACCGTGCAGCCGCCGCGCACCGGCGAGTCCGGCGCGCCGCGGCTCGAGATCGAGCAAGCTCACCGCGCTCGACGACGCCGGCGCGCCGGCCGTGCGCGACGTCTCGCTCGTCGTGCGCGGCGGCGAGATCGTCGGCATCGCCGGCGTTTCCGGCAACGGCCAGCGCGAGCTGGTCGAGGTGCTGGCCGGCCAGCGCGAGGCCGAAAGCGGCGCGATCCACGTCGCAGGGCGACGTCTATCACGCCAGCCGCGAGGAAATGCGCCGGCACATCATCTGTCGCTGCTGCCGGAGGAGCCGCTGAAGAACGCCTGCGTCGCCGCGCATGAGCGTCGCCGACAACCTCGCGTTCCGCGACTTCGACCGCGCGCCGTTCGCCTCGGGCGGCTGGTGGCTCAACCGCGCGCGATTCCACGAGCGACGCGCGAGCGCAAGATCGCGCGCTACAAGATCAAGACCCGCTCGCCCGACACGCCGATCGGCGACGCTGTCCGGCGGCAACGTCCAGCGCGCGGTGCTGGCGCGCGAACTCGGCGGCGAGGTCGAAGTGCTGATCGCCGCCAATCCCTGCTTCGGGCTGGACTTCGCGGCGGTGGCCGAGATCCACGCCGAGATCATGGCGGCGCGCAACCGCGGCGCCGCGGTGCTGCTGGTCAGCGAAGACCTGGACGAGATCCTGGAACTCGCCGAC
>CAWJTE010000013.1:0-152271 GCA_963845775.1 uncultured Alphaproteobacteria bacterium | reverse complement strand
ATCGATAGCGTGCAGTCGGGATCGATAATGGGCGGGACACCGGCTAAGCGGATCGGATCAGTTGTCGGCAACGGAGAAACGGTGCAGTTGAATTGGACGCACAAGGAGCAAAGCGTTTGATAGATAGTCAATTGCGTCAAATTTCGGCAGAGAATGGTCCAAGACTTTTGCTGCGCGTATCGCTGGGGCGCGAACTTAACTTGGGTGCGTGAGAAGCCGCAGCGTCGATGGCATTGGCAAAATTGATAGCGGCAAGCGCGGGCACGGGTCTAACTTTCGTCGAGGAACGTGTGAAGAGGCGTCTGCTGATTTTCGGGGTCAATCGGCTTAGCGAAATCCTAGCCAAGGGCAATATCGATTACGTGCGCCATTACGAATGCTATTTCGACAGCGTGTATGTGATTTACCTCTATGGTCAAAGCCCTCAACCGATAGTGCGAGGCCGCACTACGTTCATTTCAGTGGGTAGCCGCACTCATCCATGGTTGGACATGCTGATTGCGCCGTTTCGACTGTTGCGTATTGCCCGGCAATTACGGCCGACCGCGTATTTGACGGCAGATCAGGTGTTTTCATTCTGGACGGGTTGGATGCTGCGTGCGTGGCTGAGAGCCGAGGTGGTGCTCGTTCCGGTCTGTATGCCTGAAGAAATCTACAAATCGACCAACCGGTCCCTAAGTGGAGTTCCGATCGTTGTCGAAAGGTATTTCACGCATTTATGCTACGCGGCTGCGGCCAAAGTTATTACTTCGCGGCATGTTGAAGAATACGTAAAGTGGTTGGCATCCGATCTCCGCATCGCACCGAAACTGCAGGTTGTCGAGTGTATCGTCGATGAACTCCCGTCAATTCAGCTACTGCAGAAATTGGAGGACATTCCAGATTTTGCACGCCCGCTGAACGATCCGCCGCGCCTCCTGTACGTCGGCCGCTTGCATCGTGAGAAGCTGGCGTCGGGTCTGATCGACATGCTGGCGGCGGTGCGCGGCGCTGGCGTTCCAGCCCGTCTCGTTATTGCCGGCGACGGGCCGGATTTCGAGCCGATGCGTGCTCGCGCGTTGCAACTCGGCGTCGCGGGCGCAATCGAGTGGCTGGGATTTGTTCAGGCGGGGGAGCTTGCCGACGTGTATCGCGGCGCCGACATATTCGTCGCGACGGTGACCGGGACTGCCCTGCGCGAGGCTGGTCTCGCCGGCCTTCCGGTGGTCGGCTATGACATCGATTGGGTCTGCGGCTTGCTGGAGCACGAGCAAACCGCTTTGTTGGTGCGGCCAGGCGACACAGCAGGATTAGCCAAGCAGATCACGCGCGCATTGCAGCAACCTGAGCTCCGCGAATGCATCGGAAGGAATTTCCATGCGCTGGCGCGCTCGCGCTGGAACTCGGACCGTGTAGCGCAGGGTTTAGCCGAGACCTTTGGAAAGATCGAGGGAACATGACTCGGTTTGCTGAGTCCGTGTCCGTAGCGCCGACCGGAATAGCCGTCGGCAGAATACCACTAGGGGCAAATGGCGGGCGCTGAAAGCGTCTCGAATTTCCTTCGCAAAGCGACGCTCGCGAGAAGGCCATGATCCGCGGATTTCTGTCCGACGCCCACGGTAATGTCGAGGCGTTCAACGCTGGCGTGGCATTGTTGCATGAGCAGGGCGCGGGCGAGATTTACTTTCTCGGTGACGCTATTGGCTACCTCCCCGGAATCGCGGTTTTGTCGGAGCTGGTACGACGTGGAATTCTCTCAATTCGCGGCAATCACGAAGCCATGCTGTTGAGCGGGAATATCGATCCCGAGCGGGATAAGATTTACGGCCTGAGCCGGGTCCGGTCCGAATTGACACGAGGATTGGCGGATGCTGTTGCCGCATGGCCGGCCTCAAGAACGGTCGAGACGCATTCAAGCCGACTGCTGCTCGTTCACGGCAGCCCTCGCGATCCCACATTCGAATATGTACAGCCTGACAGTCCGCTCGATACGTTTCAGGTGCCAGCTGGCACGACGGTTTTCATGGGCCACACCCATCGGGCTTTCATCCGCAAATGTCGTGAGGTTAGATATGTGAACATCGGCTCTTGTGCCATGCCGCGCGATGCTCCGGGTATTGGCGTAGTCGCGCTGCACGACGACGTGAGCGATCAAGTTCGTCTGCTCCGTTTCGATATTCGATCCTATATTACTGCGGCGATCGTTCGGTCGGACGGCATCCATCCGAGCGTTTTGGAATCGCTCCAGCGGCCTGCCGTGGGCGATCCGATCGGAGAAGAAGTCGGTGGTCGCTAAGCAGATTGCTGTCCTCGTCGGCGCAATCGGCGGCGGCGGCCACGGCGAGCAGATCGTGAAGGCCCTGCGTGCGAGCGAACCCGGCCGCTACATCATCGTCGGAGGCGACGTCTCACGCTATTGCCCGCAATTTGCGATGGTCGACGAGCCCGTCTTGCTGCCCAAGGCGTCCGACCCGAATTACATCGATGCAGTGCTGGCGCTTGCCAAGCGCTACGCAATCAAGGCCGTATTTCATGGCTGCGAACCGGAACTGCTAGCGCTGCATCGCGGCCGCGACCGTTTGACCGAAGCCGGCATTTTCCTGCCGATCAATCCCCCCGGTGTTCTCGAAATCTGCATGGACAAGGCACGAACTGCGGAATTCCTTTCCGCACATGGGTTCGATGCGCCGTGGTTCGTGCGCTTTGCCGGACGCGCGACGATCGAGGCAATTCCCCAATTTCCCGTCATCGTGAAACCAGCGCGAGGCGGCGGTGGATCGCGCGACACTTTCATTGCTCAAACGTCGCGCCAGCTCGAGATTCTGACGGAGTATCTCGATGCCATGAACGAGCCGTTCCTGATCCAGGAATATATTGGACCATATACCGAAGAGTATACGGTCGGCGTGCTCCACGACATGGACGGCCGGCTACTGCATTCGATCGCGCTGCGACGCTTGATGAACAGCGCTCTGAACATACGTTTATCCGTCCGCAACACGACCGGACGGAAGGAGCTTGGTGAATGGCTCGTGGTTTCTTCCGGGGTAAGTCACGGAGAATTTCGGGATTTTCCCGAGGTGCGAAAACAATGCGAAGAAGTCGCGGCAGCTCTGGGAGCAAAAGGGCCAATCAATATCCAGTGTCGTTTCGCCCACGGAAAAATCCGGATCTTTGAAATCAACCCGCGGTTCTCAGGAACTACCTCACTGCGCGCCATGATGGGATACAACGAGCCCGATCTGTTGATCCGGCAACATTTGTTGGGGGAGCAAATTCAGCCGCGCTTTCCCTATCGGTTCGGAACGGTCCTGCGGTCGCTCGTCGAACATGAATTAACCGCCAAAACGCCGCCGACTTGGAAGGAGTTGCTTTGAGCGGCTCTATTCTTGTCACGGGCGCGAGTGGGTTGATTGGTCGTGCTGTCGTTCATCGGCTAGCTATTGAGGGTCAGGAGGTGATCGCCATTAGTCGCGAGGTTTTTGCAAACAAGATTGCTGCCTATTTGTCGGGCGAAGAATGTGGATTGGCTGCGGTGGCATCGCGGGCCGCGGCGATTGTTCATCTCGCCGCGGCCGTGCCGCAGCCCGGCACGCCGGACGACGAGCAAACCGCGGAAACGACGCGGCAGCTTGATGACGGCATCTACGCTGCGGCAAAGCGAACGGGCTGTTACGTAGTCTACGCTTCCGGTTGCAGTCTTTACGGCGCGTCGAATGACGACTTCGTCAATGAAAGCGCGCCTATTGCAAATCTTAAGTCGCCTTATTTGATAGCGAAAGCGCGCGGGGATGAGCTTTTTGCCGGACTGGAACACGCCTTGGTCGCACGGATTTCGTCGCCCTACGGGCCCGGATTGAAGCGGCATCTCGTCCTGTCAAAGTTTATGCACGCGGCCTCGCATGGCGAACCGATCGCCGTTTGGGGCGACGGGCGGCGTGAGCAGGATTTCATCCATACGAGCGATGTAGCAGACTTCATCGTCGGCGCTCTGCGCGATCAGTGGACCGGCCGAGTGAACGTCGCTAGCGGCAAGCCGACAACTATGCAAAGCCTGGCGGAAACCTGCGCAGCTGTCGCCGGGAAATCTTCGCCAATTGTGCAGGGTCCGCGGAATCCTGAAGGAACGCGACGCGCGCGCTACTCCATCGGTCGCGCTGTTGCCTTGGGATGGCAGCCACGCGTTTCACTGGAATCCGGAGTTCGCGAACTTCTCCGCGCGCAGGTGATACCTGTCCCATGAAGTTGATCTGGTCCGATCCTGCGCTACCCTTTTTCTTCCGTGCGCTCGATCGTCCAGGCGGGACGGGTGACGTGCCTGAACGGCTGCCTTTCGGCTTGGGGCTCGATTGCGAACTCGGCCTTTTACGTCAGGTAGTCAATGAGAATGTCGAGGGCATCACCGCACGGGCCTATGAACAGGGTTCACTCATCGGCAACGCGATCGACGACACGCCGTTCGGCAAATCCTATGCGTCCGATTTCTAGCCTTCATCGACGAAACAGTCAGCAGCTTAAACGGTCTTGAAGTACTCGAAGTCGGCGCAGGGAGAGGGTATCTTCTCGCCCTCATGCGCGGTCGCGGCGCACGCATTACCGGCCTCGAACCTGGCATCGGTTTGGCCGAGCATTGGCGGCGGCACGGCGTCGACATCATTGCGGATTGGTTTCCGAGTGCGCGGGCACGCGGACCGTATGATATGATCGTACTCTTCGGCGTCCTCGAACACGTAACCGACCCAGCCGCATTTGCATGCCACGTCATACAGCACCTCAAACCAGGCGGCTCTGCGCTGTTTGCTGTGCCCAATTGTGGGCCGGCGATCGAGGCCGCCGATATGTCGATGCTCATTCACGAACACCATAGCTATTTCACCGAGCGCTCGTTGCAGCGAACTCTGGCCACGGCTGGTGCCGCCAATGTCTCGATCAGGCGAGCCGGTTACGGTAACGTTCTTTACGCCCAGATTCGGCAGGGAGCACCGGCTCGCTCGACGAGGCCGGCATACGATGAAGTAGCAGGACTGTTGAGTTTTGGCGAACGCATCAAATTCGTGCGCGAGATTTTCAGCCGCAGGGCGCGCCACGCAGCCCAAGCTGAAGGCGGCCTTGGAATATTCTGCCCAGCACGCGGCTTGAACATTCTGCCGCCGAACGAAAACTATCGGTTTTTCGACGATGATGCGGAATTGCACGGAAGATATTACCCGGGGTTTGCAGTGTCGGTAAGTCGCGCCAAGCCTTGTTGGCCGACCCTGTCGGCGAGCTGTGGATACTTTCGTCCAGCTTCGGTGAACGGATTAGAACGTCGCTATTTGAGGCAGGCTTGGCCGTTCCTGCCATCTACACGCTCGACGAGCTTCTCGCGCAGGCGAATTCGGCATCTGTTTAGCCACGCAGCCAGGGCAACCGGAAATTTCTGCGTTTTGTGGCGGCAATGACAGCCTCACTCCTCATACTCGTTAAAGACGCCTACTGCATATTCGCATGGCGATTGCCGCTGCTATTCGTTTTGACATTGATCAACGCCGTGTTTGAGGGCCTCACGCTGGCAATGCTTCTGCCGTTGTTGGCGGTCCTGGGTTTCGGCAACTCGGCTTCCGGTCCCAATTTTGTAACCAGCATGGTCACTGCGCTCTTTGGCACTTTTGGTCTGCCGCTTACGACTACTTCCGTGGCTCTTTCGATGTTGGCGTTGTTGGGCGTCAGTGGAGTATTTTTCCTTTCGCAGGCTTATCTGGCGGCCCTTTTGCAGGCCGCCTATGTGGCGCATTGGCAAACCCAAGTGTTCAGTGCGCTTTCGGAGGCCGCTTGGCGTTTCCTGCGCCGGCAGCGTTCCGGCGACATCATCGGCGCGATGACGTCGGAAGCGGTGCGGCTCGGCAACGCGTTCTATCAAGCCAATCTTATTGTCTCTTCCCTGGTTTTTCTGATCGCGCAAGCGGCCATTGCCGCGACCATCGCTCCGGCCATCGTTGTTGCCATGTTTGTGCTTGCGGTGATTTTGTTCACCGTCACGCGTCAACCGATGCGGCGCGCACTCGCCGTTGGCGGCGATCTCACCCAGGCGAACGCCGACCTTTATGCCACGGCCGGCGAGCTGATCGGCGCCATGAAACTGATCAAGGGGACCGCGCAGGAAAGCGAAGCAAAGCGGCTCGTCGGACGCGTCGTAGATAGGATCGAAACACTCAGCTTCCGGAATTTATTCGATATCCAGATCGTGCGTGCGACGTTTGAGTACGGAAGCGGTTTGACCGTGGTCGGCCTACTCATTGCCGGACCGCTGCTGCTCCACGTCGAAATTGGCGCCGTCATTATCGTCGTTGCCATGTTCGTTCGTCTTTTTCCAAAAGTGACGGCTTTGCGGCAATGCCTGCAATCGTTCGGCATCACCGTTTCGGCCTACGAGACTATGCGTGCGATGAAGACCGAAGCCAAAGCCGCCCGCGAGGTCTCGGGCCACACGCCGCACGTGGTGAAATCCGGACCGGTGGCCATTTCTTTCGAGCAAACGACAATTCGCAGCGAGGAAGATGCGGCTATTCTTCGTTCGATCGATCTAGACATTGCACCGGGGTCGTATGCGGCGATCGTCGGTCCGACAGGAGCCGGCAAGACAACGCTCGTGGATTGCGTGCTTGGCCTCGTCATGCCGGCTAGTGGCGATGTGTCGATCGACGGCGTCTCGATCCGTTCGGTCGATTTGCCGGCTTGGCGGGGATCAGTCGGTTATCTCGGCCAGGATCCGGTGCTATTCGAGGGGAGCATCCGCGACAATATCCGTTGGGGGCGAGACGGCTTCAGCGATGCCGATATTGCCGAAGCGCTCGAAACCGCGGATGCTGACTTTGCGCTGAACGCGCCCCTCGGTTTGGATGCGATTGTCAGGGAGCGAGGCGGCAGCCTTTCGGGCGGCGAGCGGCAGCGCCTTGCTTTGGCACGCGCGCTCCTTGGCACGCCGCGTCTTCTGATCCTTGATGAAGTAACCAGCGCGCTCGATGTGGAGACCGAACGCCGGATCGCCGATGCCGTGGGCAAGCGCCGCGGGCGCACGACCGTGCTTGCCGTCACCCATCGGTTAGCCGCCATCAGCGACGCCGATCTCATTGTCATGATGGAAGCCGGGCGCGTGGTAGAGCGTGGAAGCTTTGCCCAACTCCTTGCCGCTCAAGGGCGGTTCGCGGCGTTCTGGCGCACGCAGAGCGAGGACAACTCCGGAACGACCGCCGACCGGCTCGTGACGGCTTGATGTTCGACATTCTTCTTCTTTGCATCGCCGCAGCCGTGGCCGTGGCGTTTCGCGCGGCATTTGTCCAGGTCTCCGCCAAAAGCGCCGTCGACCATTATTACTGGCTTCTCGCCGCGCGCGCTTATCGTCAGACCCGCCGTCTGCCTGCGGTGATTGTCGACAAATATCTGCTCGAGGACGAGCGGCAGGCCTACCCGCCTTTCTTGGGCTGGCTGCTTGCGCAGATACCCGAGAGGCTTCTGCTGCGTCCGAGCGTCGTGGTCGTGGTCCAGATCGCTGATGTTTTAGTCCTACTAATGCTCATCGTATTCGCGATGACCCAAGACGCATCGGTTCGCGAGATCGCCGTGATCGTCGCCGTTTACGGCACGGCACCGGCTTTGGTCGCCTACAACACTCAGCTTGCGTCGCGGGCCTTCGGCAATCTATTTCTGGTGGGAGCGGTTCTCGCCGCGGCAGCTGCGGTGGATCGTGCGCAGATCGATGCGCCTGCGCTGGTGCTTTACGCGGCATCGGCAGTCATGGCGGCCGCCGTGGTGCTGACGCACAAGATGACGGTGCAGCTCATGCTGGCGCTATGGCCGGTATGGGCTCTCGCCAGTGGTCATTGGCTGCTTTTTCTGGTCCCGCCGCTGGGTATCGCGCTCGCCGCTTTGCTAACCGGCTTCGATTTTGCGCGGCTGTTATGGCGAGCGCATTTTGAGGTCGTCTTGTTCTGGCATCGGCATCGGAATGAATTGGGCGCGCATCTTTTTAACGCATCCCCGATTTACGGCGATCCCGCGCGGGGTCAAGAAAGCGCGTTTCACAGACGCGGCTGGCGCGGTGCGTTAAACCATGCCACGCGTGCCTTTGGTCATGGGCCACTGGTCTGGCTCGCGCCGCTGACGCTGCTGTGGGATGAATCGCCGGAAAACTGGATCGTGATCTGGTCGGCCGGCGCGGCGGCGGTCGCGTTGCTCACTCTATATGTATCTTGGCTGCGGTGCCTAGGCGCCGGCCATCTCTACATATTCAATGCGATAGCTCCGACCGCGTTGTGGTGGGGATCGATAATCCGCAACGGACATGGCGCGACGCTCGCGATATTTGTGCTCGGGTTGGGAGCGACGATCGCAAGCCTCCTGTACGGCTACCATCTTCGCCGCGCCAGTCTCGGCCGTAAGCGAGATGAAAGTTTTCAAGACGCGCTCGAGTGGCTGGAGACGTTGCCGCCTGGACGAATTGCCGTGTTCCCATTGGTCGCCGCCGAAGCAGTGGCATATCGGACCAGCCACGCTGTTCTTTGGGGCGGCCAGGTACTCGGTTTCGACAAGTTGGAGCCGATCTATCCTGTCATGCGGATAAAGGTCGCTCAGGCGCTTGAGAGCTACAACTGCGATCTACTCCTGTTCGACACCCGCTTTTGGTCTGCCGGCGAGAGCGTTGTTGATCGTGAATTGCCGAAGTCGGACATAGTGGCATTCGGGCCGTGGCGATTGGTTTCCCTTCCTCGGCGGGGCCGTCTCGCTGCCTAGCTGAGGGACAGCCACACGGAAAAACGTTCGCCGAGAATTTCCAAGCCTGCCACAACATTTCGCCTGGGTTTTTGCTGCATCGAGTGGCGGTTGCTGACGAAACACGATACCGGCTTGAGGGCGCTCGGCAATCCTAAGATTTCTCCCGTATCCGCCAGCCGTCAAACATAAGCTGGAAGGAGCATTCGTTGCAAAGTTCGTCGCCGTCAGCGCGATTTCGCTTTGGAGAAAATTGGCGCTCATTCGTGGCAACCATAACCGAGGAATCCGTGCTTGAAGCGGAGCGGGGCTTGCTTCGGCTGCTCCCGGAAAGTGCCATTCGTGGAAGGAGCTTTCTCGACGTCGGATGTGGATCGGGTCTTTCGATGCTCGCGGCACTGCGGCTCGGAGCTGCATCGGTCAGGGGCGTCGATTATGATGCGGATTCCGTGGAAGCAACGCGGGCGCTGTTGAGCGTGCATGCTCCGGCGGGCGCGTGGTCGGCCATTCGCAAGAGCGTTTTCGATCTGACGCCTGACGATGATGGCCGTTACGACACGGTCTACAGCTGGGGTGTGCTTCATCACACCGGCGCGGTTTGGCGGGCAATCGAGGACGCTTCTAAAGTGGTGGCGCCGGGGGTACCTTCGCCATCGCGCTTTATCGAAAGACACCAATGTGTCCGATATGGACGCGCGAAAAGCGCTTTTATGCGAACGCGCCTTCTGCGGTCCAATGCGTCATTCGCTTTCTCTACATAGGGGCTTTTCGGGCCGCTTTGCTGGCGCAGTTTCGAAATCCTCTGGCATACGAAAGAAACTATCAGACGATTCGCGGCATGGACTGGAAACACGATGTGCACGACTGGTTGGGCGGCTATCCCTATAAATCGGTTAATTCGGGTGCCGTCAAAGTCGAGCTAAATCGGCTCGGCTTCGATATCCGGCGCGTGTTTGAACACCGGGCCGCTGCTGCGGGCTTGTTTGGCACACATTGCGATGAGTTCGTGGCGGTGAGGCGACTTGGCGCGACGCCGTGAACTCCGGCTCAGATAGAAAGCAAGCGCCCCCGCCCCGCGTTGCGGTCGTAATCTCCCGCCTAGACGTCGGCGGCACCGAGCGGCATCTCGCGCGCGTTTTGCCGGAATTGAAGCGGCGAGGGATCGATATCACGCTCTACCTGATGGAGCGTGGCGGCGTGCTCGAAAGCGCACTGCTGGACCAAGGCGTTCGTATCGAAGGACCACGACGAGGCGGGCCGAGATTTCTTCACTGGCCAAGAGCAACCCTAAGCCTCGCACGCTGGCTGCGCCGCGAGCGGCCCACTATTGTCCATTTCTTCCTTCCGCGGCCCTATATCTATGGTTCGCTGGCGGCTGAGATCGCCGGCCATCGACGGCGCATCATGAGCCGGCGTTCGCTCTCAGATTATATGGCGCAATATCCGCTGGCGCGCAGCGTGGAACGCCTGTTGCATCTGCGAACCGCCGGTCTGATCGGCAACTCTCAGGCTGTCCTCGATCAGCTCATGACGGAAGTTCGCGACAAGGGGAAGATTGGGCTTATTCACAGTGGCATCGAAATGCCAAAGCCGGTGAACGCGGCCGACCGGGAGCGGGTACGCCGCTTGCTCCAAATCCCGAACGACGTTCTGGTGATTGCGGTCGTTGCCAACCTCATTCCCTACAAAGGTCACCGCGATCTGATCGAGGCATTAGCCCTCGTCAAGGACGATCTCCCTCAGCCTTGGGTGTTGCTCGCGATTGGCCGCGACAATGGAATTGGAGCGCAGTTGCAACAACGCGCCCAGATACTCAATGTCGCGAGTAATATTGTCTGGCTGGGCGAGCGATCTGATGTCGCAGACCTGCTTCATGGTGCCGACATATTTGTGTTGCCTTCGCACCAAGAGGGCTTCTCCAACGCCTTGCTGGAGGCCATGGCCATCGGTGTTCCGGCAATCGCAACCCGCGTTGGAGGAAATCTCGATGCTGTGGTCGATAATGAGACGGGAATTCTCGTGAACCCGAAAGATCCCGCAGCTCTGGCGGCCTCAATGTTGCGCCTGGCAAGGGACCGGGACTTACGTCACCGGCTCGCCGAGGCCGCGCGCCGTCGAGTTCGAGCGGCAATTTGCGCTTGACGTCTGCGTTGGCCGCTATGAGACACTCTACCGGGCGCTGAGCGAAACTGAACCTAAAACGGTTGGCGAAATTCTCCGGAGCAACCGGACATGTCCGTCACGCTGAAAAACCTCTAGGTCAAGCCGTTCGCCGATGGCGCCGATAAGGCGCAAATCTTCGACATGGCCAAGCTCTCCTGGATCCGCGGCTTCACCACCAACCCGACCCTGATGAAAGCGGCGCGCGTGTCCGATTATGCCGCTTTCGCCCGGGAACTCGTCGCCGCCGTGCCGGACCGTCACATCTCTTTCGAAGTGTTCTCCGACGACATTGCGGAGATGGTCCGGCAGGCGCGGCTGATCGGAACTTGGGGCGCCATGTCTACGCGAAGCTTTCGGTGCCGACCACGCGCGGCGAGCCGCTGTTCCCGGCTATTCGCGCCCTTTCCCGCGACGGCATCAAAGTAAACTTGACGGAGTTTTCACGGCGGAGCAGGCGGCGCACGGCGTGGCGGCGCTTTCCGGCGGCGCCCCCGCATGCGTCTCGGTTTTCGCCGGTCGGCTCGGCGACGCCGGCATCGATTATCGGCCGATCATGCGTGACGCAATCGTGCGGACGCGTAACACGCCGAGTGTCAAGATTATTTGGGCGTCGACGCGCGAGGTCTTCAACGTCCTCGAGGCGGATGAAATGAAATGCCACATCATCACCGCCCCCGCGAGCGTGCTCAACAAGCTCCCGGCTCTCGGAAGCAAAGACGGAGCTGAGCTGTCGCTTCAGGCGGTCAAGGCGTTCCGCGAGGATGCGGTATCGGCCGGGTTGAGTTTGCCGCTGACGGCCGATGCGACGGAGTGATCAGAGCCGCCAGACCTCGACGTCTGGGGGGCGTTGACGCAGGTCAAGCGCGCCCTTGACGTCCATCACTAGGCCACGGCCATTTTTGAGGAGCCGGCTGATCAGCGGCCAGCCCGCGGCGCGGTAGGAATCGTGACTGACTGCCAATACGACGGCATCGGCGGGCTCGAGCTCCAGCTCTTTCAGCAAGCTTAGGCCGTATGCACGCATTGCGGTCGCGGCGTCGGCGATCGGATCATGGATTTGCACGGACAACCCGAACAGTTGAAGCTCGCCGACGATGTCCGCGACCTTCGAATTGCGGATGTCCGGCACGTCCTCCTTGAAGGTGAGCCCCAGCACCGTCACGGTCGCGTCGCTCGCGCCGGCGCGCAGCAGCAGCCTGACGCATTCGCGCGCCACGCGGCGGCCGACGCCGTCATTGATGCGGCGGCCGGCGAGGATGACTTCGGGATGCAAGCCCGCCCGCTCGGCGCGATGGGTCAGATAATAGGGGTCGACCCCGATGCAGTGGCCGCCGACGAGACCCGGATGAAACGGCAGGAAATTCCACTTGGTCCTGGCTGCCGCCAGCACGTCACCGGTATCGATGCCGAGCAGTGGCAGATGGCCGAAAGCTCGTTCATCAGCGCGATGTTGATATCGCGCTGGGTATTCTCGATCACCTTCGCGGCTTCGGCGACTTTGATCGAGGGCGCACGATGAATGCCGGCCGTCACCACCGAGCCATAGACCTGCAGCGACGATCTCGAGTGTCTTGGCGTCCTGGCCGGCGACAACTTTGGTGATGTTTTCGAACCGATGCGTCTTGTCGCCCGGATTGATGCGCTCGGGAGAGTAGCCGACGGTAAAATCGGGACCGGCAGCCAAGCCCGAAGCGCGCTCCAGAACCGGCACGCATTCCTCCTCCGCCGCGCCTGGATAAAGGGTCGATTTATAGACGACGATGTCCCCTTGCTTGAGACGCTTGCCGACGATCTGCGAGGCTGCCAGCAGGCGCCGAGGTCCGGCCGGAAAGCATCGTCGATCGGGGTCGGCACCGTCACGATGTAAAAATCGGCTTCGGCAGCGCCGCGTCGCGGTCATGACCATAGCACGGCAGGCGGAGATCGGCGGCCTCGACCTCGCGGGTGCGATCATGGCCGGCCTCGAGCTCGGCGACGCGTCCGATATCGATGTCATAGCCGACGACCGCAGCCGCCTTGCGCAAACGCCGCCGCAACCGGGAGCCCCACATAGCCTAGCCCGATGACGGCGATCTTTCTATCGTGAGACACGTAGGACACACCCCCGAACACAGCCTCGACTTGCGCGGAGCTGCTAAGTGTTTACTCCGCCGGTGGCCGGGCTCGCAATGGACCGGGCACCTATCGTCCGGCTATATACGCTCAAGCGGCGCAGGCAGGCGGAACGACCCGCGGCTATCCCAACAGCAAAAAAAGCAGGGAGCAAGGACCATCGAATGACCGGCGCCCCTGTCCTGGTCACCGGCGCCGCAGGCTTTATCGGCTTTTGCCTGGCGCGGCGGTTGCTCGAAGTCGGCCGCGCCGTCGTCGGTGTCGACAGCGTCAATTCATATTACGATCCGGCCTTGAAAGAGGCGCGGCTCGCCGTTCTGCGGCAATTCCGCAATTTCACGTTTCATCGGCTCGATCTCGCCGACCGAGCGCTGACCGAGGCGCTGTTCGGCGACGGCGACTTCGGTCCGGTCGTGCACCTGGCCGCGCAGGCAGGCGTGCGCTACTCGCTCCAGCATCCGCACGTGTATCTCGACGCCAATCTTGCCGGCTTTCTCAACGTGCTGGAAGGCTGCCGCCGTCGCCAGACCGGGCATCTTATCTATGCTTCGTCGAGTTCGGTTTACGGCGCCAATACACAGCTGCCGTTTTCCGTACACGACAATGTGGACCACCCGATCAGCCTTTATGGCGCCACCAAGAAGGCGAACGAACTGATGGCGCACGCCTATAGTCATCTTTATATGCTGCCGGCGACTGGCTTGCGGTTCTTCACCGTCTATGGCCCGTGGGGCCGCCCGGACATGGCGATGTTCATCTTCGCCAAAGCGATTTGCGAAGGTCAGCCGATCAAATTGTTCAATTATGGACGGATGCGGCGCGACTTTACCTATGTCGATGACGTGGTCGAGGCGCTCGAGCGTCTGATCGAGAAGCCGCCGCCGGCGGCGGATGGTGCGGCCTGGGACGCGCTCGATCCGGCGAACAGCAAAGTCGCGCCGTGGCGCATCTACAATATCGGCAACAACAGCACGGTCGAAGTCTCTCGGGTAGTCGAGCTTCTGGAACGGGAGTTCGGGCGCAAGGCGAAAACTGAGCTCGTGCCGATGCAGCCGGGCGACGTGCCGGAAACTGTCGCCGCCATCGACGATCTGATGCGCGACGTCGGCTTCCGGCCGGCTACTCCCATCGAAGAAGGTGTCCGCCGTTTTGCCGCGTGGTACCGAGAATTTCACGGTCAACCCTGATGCAATTGGAGCGTTCATGACCAACGCCGTTCTCGGCATCATCGGCGGTTCCGGAATTTATGATTTGCCGGGACTGACCAACGCGCAGACGAAAACGATCGCAAGTCCTTGGGGCAAGCCGTCCGCGGCTCTGCTCACCGGCGAGATCGATGGCCTGCCGATCGTTTTTCTATCGCGCCATGACAAGGGTCACCGCATTTCACCGACCGATATCAATTACCGCGCCAATATCGACGTTCTCAAACGCGCCGGCGTGACCGATCTCGTTTCGCTCTCGGCGTGCGGCTCGTTCAAGGAGGATTTGGCGCCAGGTACGTTCGTCCTCGTCGATCAATTCGTCGACCGTACCCACGCCCGGGCCACGTCGTTCTTCGGCACCGGCTGCGTGGCGCATGTTTCGATGGCACATCCGGTGTCGCCGCGGCTGCGCATCCATATCGCCGAAGCGGCGATGGCGGAGAACCTGTCCATCGTGCGCGACGGCACTTACGTGTGCATCGAGGGTCCGCAATTCTCCAGCCTCGCCGAGAGCCTCACTTACAAGAATCTCGGCTATTCGGTGATCGGCATGACCAATCTGCCGGAGGCCAAGCTCGCGCGTGAGGCGGAGATTTGTTACGCCACGGTCGCGATGGTGACAGACTTCGACTGCTGGCATCCCGATCATGACGCCGTTACCGTGCAGGACATCATCAAGGTGCTACTGGCCAATGCGGAACGGGCCAAGCGTCTGGTGGCGCGGCTCGCCCGCGATTTCCCGCGCGAGCACGAGCCGTGCCCGATCGGCTCCGACCGGGCGCTCGACAATGCGCTGATTACCGCGCCGGAAGCGCGCGATCCCGCGCTGCTGAAGAAGCTCGATGCTGTTGCTGGCCGCGTGTTACGTCGTGACATGGCCGCGGGATGAACGCCCGCAGCGAGTGTTGTGTGAGTACTGATTATCCCAGTTGTAAAGAGCAAAGCTTTGACTAACGGGGTCGTAACGCCTTCACCAGGCAGCTTCAATAAGAATCGCGCTGCCGTGTTGGCGCTGAAAGCCGCTATCACGATCGCCTGCTTTTGGTATGTCTTTGTCCACGTCGACATCGGCGAGCTTCGCCGCGATTTTTCGCACATCCGCTTGCCGTGGATCGCGCTCACGTTGTTGTTGCTCGTCGCGCAAATCCCGCTGGTCGCGCTTCGTTGGATGGAAATCATCCGGACGCTCAAGATCGGCGTTGTCGGATTGTCCTACCCTTATCTCTGCTGGGGTACGGCCATTGGCCAGTTCTTCGGTCAGGTGATGCTTGTTGCGGCCGGCGACGGCGTGCGCGCGTGGTTTCTGACCCGGCTTGGCGGTGGCTGGCGCGATGCCTTCGTCAGCGTGGCGCTTGACCGGTGCGTGGGGATTGGACTGCTGCTGACTTTTGCGCTCGCAATACTGTTGTTGCCGTCGAGCCTCGACGTCTTCGCTGGCTATCGCATTGAGGTAATAGCGGTACTGGCCGCGGTCCTGCTCGTTTGTCTGATCGTTGTTACGTTCGGCGCGCGTCTTCGTTCCGCATTTGCGATGGGCCGCCTGGGTGTGTGGATTGGAGATTTCTTATGGAGCGCGCGCCACGTCACGTTTGGACCGCGCGGTGGCGCGATCCTCGGCATTGGCTGCCTGATCCATGTTCTGACCATTGCTGCTGTTTGGTCGCTCGCCAGGGCGCAGGGGCTCGAATTGTCGGCCAACGACGCGGCGGTTCTTTTTGCCATCATGGTGGGCGTGTCGCTCATACCGGCTGCCGTGGGCGGCGGCTGGGGGTTGCGTGAATTCGCCATGGTGTCTTTGTTCGGCAGCTACGGCCTGGGCGCGGAGCGCGCCTTGACGTTTTCCCTCTATTTCGGCCTTTGCGTCTTTGTCGCTTCGCTTCCCGGAGCTTTCGGTTGGCTCGCTTTCGCCTGGCCGCCGACCGCGCCGATCGCCGACTCGGATAGTGTGACGCAAAGGGCATCCGATCCGCGGCGCGACAATTGACCTGCGGTAAGCGCAATCATTAACGCATTGGCGTTGCGGCATTTGACACCCATTCCTTCATGTGGGAGTTGCACGACCGGCGAAACGCTCGCGGCCATGGTGCGCGCTTACCTCAACTTCGGACGAGTGCTTTAACAGCAATCGCGGACGTAACTTGGCTCAACCGATCATCCCATTGATCATGTGCGGCGGCGCGGGCACGCGGCTGTGGCCGGCCTCGCGCGAGAACCGGCCGAAGCAGTTTCTGCCGTTGTTCGGTCCGCTGTCGACGTTTCAGGAGACCATCCGCCGCGTATCCGATCCGGCACTGTTTAGCCGCCCGATCATCGTAACCAATGGCCAATATCGGTTTCTGGTGTCGGAGCAGCTTGCCGCGATCGGCGTTGAAGCCGACATTCTACTCGAGCCGATGCGGCGCGATTCCGGACCGGCGATTGTCGCCGGCGCCTCGTATGCGCACCGGCGCGGCGGCGATCCGGTGCTAGTGGCGCTTGCCGCTGACCATGTCGTTACCGATCCGGCTGCCTTCGCCAAGGTGTGCAGGATTGCCGGCGAAGCGGCGCTGGACAATCTCGTCGTCACCTTTGGCGTGCGCCCGACGCGTCCGGCGATGGAGTACGGCTACATTCGTCCGGCGCAATCGATCCGGCCAGGCCTCCACGCCATCGAGCGTTTCGTGGAAAAGCCAGACGCGGAAACTGCGACCCGCTATGTGTCCGAGGGTTATCTGTGGAACTCTGGTAACTTCGTATTCCGGGCTGGCTTCCTTTTGGAAGAATATCGCCGCTTTGAGCCTGATTCCGAGGCCGCAGTCGCGGCGGCGGTCGCCGAAGCCGGCTCGGATCTGTCTTTCGTCACGCTGCAACCGAAAGCGTTTGCGCGCGCGACCGCAAAATCCATCGACTATGCGCTGATGGAGCGGACCACGCACGCCGCCGTCATGCCGGTGTCCTACGGCTGGTCGGATGTAGGGTCGTGGCAGGCTGTATGGGAGCTGTCGCAACGCGACGGCGATGGTAATGCCGCCCAAGGCAATGCCGTATTCACCGATACGCGCGGTTCCTACGTTGCCAGCGAAAAGCAGCTCGTTGCGCTGCTCGGAGTAGACAATGTGGTCGTGGTGACGACCGACGACGCGGTCCTGGTGGCGCGGCGCGAGGACGGCGACGGATTGCGCCGCGTCGTCAAGAAGCTCAAGGAGGTCGCGCCGGCGCTGACGGAAGATCACCTCAAGGTGCATCGGCCGTGGGGCTCGTACCAGTCACTCGATCAGGGCGACCGCTATCAGGTCAAGCGGATCGTGGTGAAGCAGGGCGGCCGGCTATCGCTGCAGCTGCATCATCATCGCGCCGAGCATTGGGTGGTGGTGCGCGGCACGGCGCGCGTGACGATCGGCGACAAAGTGCAGATGCTGCACGAGAATGAGTCGATCTATGTGCCAAGCGGCGCGCGTCATCGCCTGGAAAACCCAGGCAAGATCGACCTGGAACTGATCGAAGTGCAGACCGGCAGCTATCTCGGCGAAGACGACATCGTGCGGATCGAAGACGATTATCACCGCTCGTGATCATTGCTCTCCGCTCTAGCCGAATCCGTCGCCGGCGCTAAAATCCGTCTAAAAGCCATAACCGGAGAGGGATGCATGGGTGAGAAAATGACGCGCGAACGGGCAGCCGAGTTCGGCGCCGCGTGGAACAGCCGCAATCCCGATCTGGTCGCCAGTTTCTTCGCCGACGACGGCGTCTATCACGCTTCCGTCGGCCCCGATTTACTCGGCAAAAGCTACTCGGGCCGGGATGAGGTTCGTCGCGGCGTGCAGGCCTTTTTCGACCGCTTTCCCGACGGCCAGTTCGAGAACCTGAAAGTCCAGGTGGCGGGTGACATCGGGACTTTCGAGTGGGATTTTGTCGCCACCGATGCGAGCGGCCAGCGCCTGCGTGTTGCGGGCTGCGATCTCCTGGAGTTCGTCGGCGACAAAGTCGCCAAGAAAAACGCCTTCCGGAAAGTGCGCGCATAAGTCAGCGGGAACGGTTTCATGAACGTTGCCGAACAACGGGGGTTTGGCTGGGACGAAGCGCTCAAGATCGTGCAGCGCGCGGAAGACACCTTCAACCGCGGCGATATCGACGCAATTCTCGGCCGCTACGCTGACGATGTCGTGATCCGCTTTGCGGGAATACCGGAAGTAAGCGGGAAGGCCGCGGCGGAAAAATTCCTGCGCGCGCGTTTTGCCCGGCAAAAAAATTACCGGCTCAAAAAGACATTGTTCATGGTCGAGGGGTTCAAGATCGGCGCAACCTACACCGCGTCGTGGGACGACTTAAAGACCGGCAAGCGGATGCTAGGCAACGGCGCGGAGTTCTGGCTATATCGCGACGGCAAGCTCGCTTTGTGGGAAGCCGCGCTCAATATCTGGGAAGAAGTTACCGACTCCTCCGCGTTATTCCTCTGAAGCGGCCCCTATTAGTCGAGCAGCTCCGGGCGGAACCGGCTGCGCCGGCTGATGATCCTGCCGGCCACCATAAACACGCCGTCGCCTGTATAGTGCAAAGTCTGCGGATATTTTGGGGCCCGCGCCACATGTGCCGCGACTACCTCAAAAATAAAGAAGTTGTATTTCTCGATCAGCCCGCCGTCCGCAAGCCGACACTCCAAATTGGCATGGCATTCGCGGATCAGAGGAGCGCGGACTAGCCGCGCTTGCTGCGGCGTCAACCCGAATTCGGCAAACTTGTCGACATCGGCGCCGGAGCATTGCCGATGCCGACAACTACATCGGTGAGCGCCGTGGTCGGCAAATTGATCACGCATTCTCCACTGCGACGGATCAGTCCGAAGCTGTAATTTCCGGAAGCGATAACACAGCCGACGAGGGACGGTGAAAATTCCATCACCGTGTGCCATCCCATGGTCATGATGCTGCGTTTACCGCCGTGCACCGAACTGACTAGCACGATCGGGCCGGGCTCGAGATAGCGCCTGACCTTCGCGACGGGCAGGTTGATTTTATTTTGCCGCTGCACCATGGGCCGGCCTATTTCGGCAGCGCGCCGAACAGCGCCTTGTGAAACACATCCGGCGCCTGGATTTGCGGCGCGTGGCCGAGATCGGCAAATTCGATCAGTTGCGCGTGCGGCATGCGTGCCGCGGCTTCCTTTCCCAGCACCGGATAATTACCGAGGGCCGGACGGATTTCTTGCGGCGCCAGGTTCTTGCCGACTGCGGTATTGTCCTTGTCGCCGATCATCAGCACCACCGGCACCGAGATTTTCTCGAACTCGTAGTACACCGGCTGAGTCATGGCCATGTCGTCGACCAGCGCCGCGTTCCAGGCGACGAGCTCGCGGCCGGGACCGCGGTAGAGCCCCGCCAACATCTGCACCCAGCGATCGTATTTCGGATCCCAGGTACCGGCGTAATACGTCATGCGCTGGTATCCGCGAATTGAGTTGGCGGTGGTTTTAAGCTCCGTCTGATACCAGGCGTCGATGCTCTGCCACGGCACGCCCTTTTCCTTCCAGTCCTCGAGCCCGATCGGGTCGACAAGTACAAGCTGTTCCACAGCGTCGGGGTACATCAGCGCGAAGCGCATGCCGAGCATGCCGCCCATCGAGTGGCCCATGATGGTTGCATGCTCGACCCCGAGCGAGGCCAGCAGCGCATGCGTGTTGCCGGCGAGTTGTTGGAACGTAAATTGATAATGCGCGGGCTTGGTCGATTTGCAGAACCCGATCTGATCGACTGCAATCACCCGAAAGCCCGCCTCGCGCAAAGTAGCGATGGTGCCTTCCCAGGTTGCCGCGCAGAAATTCTTCCCGTGGAATAGAACGACAGTCTTGCCGTTCGGCACCGGCGGTTGCGCGTCCATATAGGCCATGTGCATCGTCTCGCCCTGGGAGGTGAAGGCGAAATAAGACACCGGCCAGGGATAATCGAAGCCCTGCAGCTCCTGCCCGTAAGCCGGTTCGTCGGTGGCGGCCGTCGGGAAAGGTGCGTCGATGGCGGCGACGATGCCAAGGCATAGCAAAGCCAAAACAATGTGTAAGCGCATGATAGTGCCTTCCACCAATTGTGCTGTGATGCGAACAAGCGACGCAAGCCGACAACCGGGATTGAACCGCTTGCGTTCCTATAGCGCAATCCGCGTAAACGCGGTTAACTGCCCGGCGGGAAACGTCCCGCACCGAATATCAAGGCCGGGGACCACATAATACGATGACCAGTTCCGCCACTGTTTCTTCCCGTTCGCAGACCGGCATTCGAATCTGGAATCGCGGGCTGACGTCCTATCCGGAGCGTGGCGCGCGGCGGATGCATTTGCTGCTGGTCGTGCTGATTACCGTCGTGCTTTATTACGAGCTTTATGTCGGCGGCGGGGTGGCGACGCTCATGCTGGCGCAGCTGAAAATCCCGTTTCCAATATTCGTCTATATCCTCGCAGCGGGGAATTTACTGGGCGCGTTCGCCTCGCTGTTGGCGGGGCTCGCGGATCGGTTCGGGCGCGCCAATCTCGTAGTCTACGGCCTGCTCGTCGTCGGGCTGATCACATTGTTCTGGGTGCCAAACGTAACGACGCTGACCGAATACACATTGGCCTTCGTGGTGGTGTCATTCGTCGAAGGAATTATCCTAGTGGCAACGCCGGCGCTGATCCGCGACTTTGCGCCGCAAGTGGGACGGGCGACGGCGATGGGATTCTGGACCATCGGGCCGGTGCTGGGCAGCCTGGCGGTGAGCGCGGTTAACACGCTGACGCTACCGACGTTCCTGACCTGGCAGAGCCAATTTGTGATCTGCGGCATCATCGGACTGACGGTTTTCGTGTTGGCGTTTTTATTCCTACGTGAACTGGAGCCCGCTTTGCGCGACCAGTTAATGGTGAGCGAGCGTGATCGGGTGCTGGTGGAGCTGAAAGCGAAGGGGCTCGACATCGAGGCGAGCTTGCGCAATCCATGGCGGCAGATGATGCATGTCGACATCATCGCCTCGGCGCTCGGTGTCTCGTTGCTGCTGCTGGTCTACTACACCGCGGTCGGCTTCGGTCTCATCTACCTCGTGACGGTATTCCAATTCAGCGTCGCGCAAGCCAACGTGCTGGCGAACTGGAACTGGGGAGCAAATGCAATCGCCCTCGTCGTTGCTGGCCTGCTCTCGGACCACTTGCGGGTGCGCAAGCCTTTCATGCTGATCGGCGGGATCGGCGGCGGTATCATGCTCTACCTTTATCTCATCCAGGCTGGACAGCATCCGTCGTTTGCGACGCTGGTGACGATCTCCTGTGTGCAGACCGTGTTCATGGGCTTTGCTTATGTGACCTGGATGGCAAGCTTCACCGAGACCGTCGAGGCGCACAATCCGGCGCTGACCGCGACCGGGCTCGCGATCTGGGGATGGCTGGTGCGGCTGGTGGTGACGGCTTGCTTCCTGTGCCTGCCGCTGGTGGTGAAATCGGTGACGCCGTTGATCGAGGCGCCCTATGTGATCGGCACGTATCGGCAAATGGTAGCGAACCAAGTCCAGCCATCGCCGGAACTGCTTGCAGCGCTTGGCGCGATCAAGGCGGCAGCGACGGCGGCGCCGGGTGAATGGCGGGAGTGGTACTGGATCTGCATCGGCGGTGTGGTGGTCTTCATCGCCACGATCTTTCTGATGCGCGGCCGCTGGAGCCCGGCGGCCGCACGCGCCGATGAGGCCGCGCACGACGCGGCGGTGGCCCGCGAGCTGCAAGCCCTGCAGAAAGTTTAACGAGCATTCAGCGCCCAGACTCGGGTAGCCGGTTTCGACCGTAAGTATCGGAATTAAAACGTGTTCGGGTTCCGTCCGGCGTGGGTCGCCAAGCGTACGCGGACCATGCTAGGGGAGTAGCGGGGCGGCGATGAAGGCAAGGGAGCCCTTCGGGTCATGGGGGAGGCAGGGTTGGGTGCGGCAAGTCCTTTGAAAATAGGCGTCATCGGCGTTGGCGTGATGGGCAGCAACCATGCCCGCGTTCTCGCCGACGTGCCGGGGGTGGATCTGGTCGGCGTGGCCGATCCCGACCGCAAGCAACGGGAAAGTGTCGCCCGCACGCTCGGCTGTGCTGAGTTCGCGGATGCGGACGCGCTGATCCACAGCGACGTCGATGCGGTGACCATCGCCGCGCCGACCCATCTCCACCACGACATCGCCCTCGACTGCATCGCCCGCGGCATCCACGTTATGGTCGAGAAGCCGATCGCGCCGACGGTTGAGGAGGGGCGCGCCATCGTCGCCGCTGCCCGTCGCGCCGGCGTTACGCTGATGGTCGGTCACGTCGAGCGCTTCAACCCGGCAGTTGAAGTCGATCAAGCGCGCGATCAAGAATCAGGACATCCTTTCGATCGCCATCACCCGGGTCGGCCCGTTTCCGCCGCGCATGTCAAATGTCGGCGTTGTGATCGATCTCGCCGTGCATGATATCGACCTGATCCGCTGGTTCACCGACTCGGAAATCGTCGAGATCCAGCCGCAATTGTCGAGCGCGGTCGCCGAGCGCGAGGACATCGCGCTGCTCCAGTTCCGCACCGCCTCCGGCGTGCTGGCGCACATCAACACCAACTGGCTGACGCCGTTTAAGGCGCGCACGATCCATGTCGCCACCCGCGATAAATATCTGATCGGAGATTTGCTGACCTTGCAGGTCACCGAATGTTTCGGCTTTCAGCCCGACGGCAGCTATTCGATGCGGCATTTGTCGGTTGGTTATGCCGAGCCGCTGCGCGCCGAACTGCTCGCTTTCGTCAATGCGATCCGCACCCGCCGGCCGCCGGCCGTGACCGGCGAGGAGGGTGTAGCAAGTCTCGAAGTTGCCATTCGTTGCCTCGATGAGCGCGCGGGCCGCGCCAGCACGCCGCAGCGCAAGGGGCCGCGCCGCGTCGTCGGCTGATTTTCGGCTTCGCTTGTTGGATCCAGTCATGAACTCGCACGCCCGCCTCGACGAGCGGCCAATTCCATTCATCGACGTTGCCGCCCAGCGCCGACGCCTCGGCCGCTCCGTCGACGAAGCGGTTGGCCGCGTGCTGGCGCATTGTCAGTTCATCAACGGACCGGAAGTGCGCGCGCTTGAGACCGAACTCGCGGAATTTTGTGGGGCGCACCACGCCATCGCTTGCTCGAGCGGCACCGACGCGCTGCGTTTGGTATTGATGGCCTGGGGCATCGGACCCGGCGATGCGGTCATCTGTCCGGCCTTCACCTTCTGTGCTACCGCGGAGGTCGTTGCGCTTGCGGGCGCGACGCCGGTCCTCGCCGACGTGCTGCCCGATACGTTCAATCTCGATCCGGCGAGCTGTGAGCGCGCGGTGGCGACCGCAAAGCGTGCTGGCTTGACGCCGCGCGCGATCATTCCTGTCGATCTTTTCGGCCTGCCGGTTGATCACGGCGCCATTGCCGCGATCGCCGCCGCGCATGACCTCAAAGTGCTTGACGACGCGGCGCAATCGTTCGGCGCGACCTATCGGGGCCGCAAGCTCGGCACGCTGGCCGCGGCGACAGCAACCAGCTTCTTTCCGGCCAAGCCGCTGTCCTGCTACGGCGACGGCGGCGCGATTTTCACCGACGACGGCGCACTGGCCGCGCGCATCAAGAGTTTGCGCGTGCATGGCGAGAGCCCGAACGACAAATACGACGCGCAGCACATCGGCATCACCGGCCGGCTCGATACCATCCAGGCCGCGGTATTGCTGGAGAAGCTCAAGATCTTTCCCGAGGAAATCGCGGCGCGTAACGTCGTCGCTCAGCGCTACGCGGCGGGGCTCGCCGATGTAGCTACGGTGCCGCGCGTGGGCAATGAAGCGACCTCGGTCTGGGCGCAATACACCATCCGGCTTGCGCCCGGTCGGCGGGATGCGTTGGCTGCCACGCTCAAGCAGGATGGTATTCCAACCGCCGTCTATTATGCGAAGCCGCTCAATCGGCAGGCCGCCTATTGCGGATTTCCGGTCGCCGAGGGCGGCCTGCCGGTGAGCGAGCGCCTGTCGGCGGAGGTGATCAGCCTGCCGATGCACCCCTACCTTGAGCCGCCGGTGCAGGACCACATCATCGCCACAGTGCGCCGCGCGCTCGCGGGATAGCGGCTACGTCCGCTCATTCCCGCGTCAACGAGAATCTAGGCTGTATGGCTGTGGACTATCGGTCCCCGCTTTCGCGGGGACCTGCTGCCAATGCTAACAAAGACGCCATGATCAAACGGATTCTCACGGTCGGCGGCTATACGCTTGCCTCGCGCGCGACCGGCTTCTCGCGCGACATTATGCTGGCTGCGATTCTTGGCGCCGGGCCGGTCGCCGATGCATTCTTCATCGCGTTCCGCCTGCCCAATCATTTTCGCGCGATTTTTGCCGAAGGCGCGTTCAACGCCGCTTTCATCCCGGCTTATGCGCGCATCCGTACGCAAAGCGGGCCGCAGGCGGCGGATCTTTTCGGCGATCGCATCTTCACATTGTTGATCACAACGCAGGCGGCGCTGCTGGCGCTTGCGCTCGTGTTTACGCCGCAGGTGATCGAAGTGCTGGCGCCCGGTTTCTCGCGCGACCCGCACCAGTTCGATTTGGCAGTGACGCTGACGCGGATCACGTTTCCATATCTTCTCCTCATCACATTGGTCACGCTGTGGGGCGGCATCCTCAATGCGATGCATCGTTTTGCGGCGGCGGCCGCGGCGCCAATTCTGCTCAATGTGGCAATGATGGCGACGCTGGCGTCGGCCGCTTTCTTCGGCGGTTCCAGCTACGCCGCCGCCTGGGGCGTGCTGATCTCGGGCGTCCTGCAGGCGGCGTTGGTCGGCGGCGATACGCTGCGTGCCGGCGCCTTCACCGCCTTGCGCGCGCTCCGCCTCGATGCCGATGTGCGCCGCTTCTTCAGGGCGCTTATGCCGGCCACCATCGGTTCGGCCGGAACGCAACTCGCCTTGTTCGCCGACACCATCATCGCGAGCCTCCTGGCGACCGGCGCGATCTCGGCGCTCTACTATGCGGACCGCATCGATCAGCTGCCGATCGGTGTGATCGGCATTGCAGTCGGGACCGTGCTGTTGCCGGAAATGACGCACAAGATTGCGGCCGGTGACAACCCCGGCGCGCGCTCGGCGCAAAACCGCGCCATCGAGTTCGCGCTGCTGCTGGCGATTCCCTGCATCGTCGCTTTTCTCGTGGTGCCGGAGGTGATCATGTGCGGGCTTTTCTTGCGCGGACGCTTCACTACCGGCGACGCGCATGCGGCGGCGTTGACGCTGATGGCGTATACCGTCGGGTTGGTTCCCTTTGTGCTCATCCGCAGCGTCGCCGCGCCATTTCTCGCCCGCGGCGACACGCTTACGCCGATGAAGGCGGCGCTTGCCGGCACCGCAGTCAACATCATGTTCAAGGTGCTGCTGATGGGAACACTGGCGCAGGTTGGTCTGGCGCTGGCGACGTCGATCGGCGCCTGGATCAATTTCATCCTGGTGCTCTGGCTGGCGGCGCGCGCCGGCCATTTCGCGGCCGATGCCGCGCTCAGGTCTTCGCTGCTGCGGCTCCTCGCGGCCGGCGTCGTCTTGGCGATAGTGCTTGCGTTCGCCGCTCCGGCTGTCGCCGCAATGACATCGTCGTGGCCAAAACTCCGCAATGAATCGGAATTACTCATTTTGGCGCTGGTTGGCTTCCTGGTTTATGGCGGCCTCGTGCTGGCCCTGTTCGGGCGCCGCTGGCTTTCGCTAACGCGCGCGCGCGCGCAAACTTTGCCCGGCGCCTCGCCGGGCGAATTTGAAGGCACGTCGGCACCGCCCGCCGGACCCGATGAGCTTTTAAATGGCTGAATTGTTCGCCTTTTTTGCGCCGACCGCAGTTGCATCGCCGCGGTGAGTTGCTAGGCTCCGCGCCGATTCAGGGGCGATGTGGTTCAATAAACTGAGGAGTCTCAATGCTACGCAAGCTAACCGCCTTTGTCGCGATTCTCGCGCTCGCCTTGCCGACCTTGGCGATGGCGGAAGAACCTCATCCCCCCGGCAAGCCGCCACCCGGCAAACCGCCAGCCGCAAGGCCATTGGTGACGCCGCACGGGCCACCGGCACGCGGGCCTGGGCCGCACCCCGGTTTTACCGGTCCGCGTGGGCCGGGGCCGGATCCGCACGGGGCGCAATTCGGCTGGCACGGCCGTAATTTCAATCGGGTTCATCTGGCGCCGTTCGTCTATCCGAACGGGTGGGGGTATCGGCGTTGGGGCATCGGCATGGTCCTGCCGCCGCTCTTCTTGGTGCCGGCTTATTACTATGCCGATTGGGCGACGATGGGATTGCCGCCGCCGGATCCCGGCTTCCAGTGGGTGCGTTACGGACCCGATCTCCTGCTGGTCAACGTGACTACCGGTCAGGTGGTCGATGTGATCTACGGCGCCTTCTACTGAGCAGCCGCGATCGTCACCGCAAAACCGACCCGAGGCGCTCCCGGTTGGAGCGCCTCGTTTTTGTTTCGACGGCGCACTAAACTGTAGCCGCGTCTCGCTTACTGCTCAGCGCGGGTTGATCGGCCGGTTTTCGGTCCAGTCCCAGGTGCCGTTATCGCGGTCGCGCACCGCCGCCTTCCAGCCCACCGTCTCAGCCCGCTTCTTGAAGTTCAGGCCTTCGGGCGAGTGACGAGTGATGCCATCGAACATGGTGGCGATTAGCTGCGTCGTATGCAGTCCCATGGCTTCGATCGCCTGGTTGATGACAAGCTTCTGCATCATCAGCTGATTGACCGGTACGGTCGCCATGCGCTGTGCCAGCGTTTCGACCTCGGCGTCGAGCTCATTCGGCGGCACCGCCTTGAGCACGAGTCCGAGTTTCTCGGCTTCGACGCCGGTAATCTTGTCACCAGTGAACATCATGCGCTTGGCCCGTTCGGGTCCGAGCCGGTAGACCCACATCGCGGTGGTCGGACAGCCCCACACCCGCGTCGGCATGTAGCCGATCCGCGCGTCGGTGCTCATGACAATGAGGTCGGCGCAGAGTGCGATGTCTGAGCCGCCGGCGACCGCGTAGCCGTGCACCTTGCAGATCACCGGCCGATACGAGCGCCAGACGCCCATGAACAGCTCGGTATTGCGCATCATGAACGCATAGTCCTTCATCGGATCCCACGGCATATCCTGGGTGATGTTGTTGCCGGCGCCGCCGTTTGCTTCGGCGTAATAGGTGAGGTCGTAGCCTGCACAGAACGCTTCGCCGGCGCCGGCGAGCACGATGACGTGGACGCCGGCGTCTGCGTTCGCGCGCGAGACGCAATCGGCGAGTTCGACCGGCACATCGTCGTCGATGGCGTTCATCACCTCCGGCCGGTTGAGCGTGATGCGTCCGATTCTGCCGTCCTTCTCGTAGATCACCTTGGGCATCGGGTTCTCCCGTTGTTCAGTGTGCGACTGCGTCATCGACAGGCAGGATGCTGCAATCCGGCGCGCGTTCCTCGCAAAATCGAAAGGCGCCCCGAGCAACGCGGGTAAAGCGCATCGCCAATCAGGCCTGCAACGCCGCGAGCGCGGCGGGCGCAACCTTGTCACCCCATTCCTGCACGAAGTGGCCGGCCTCGGCGAATTCGAGCGGCGGCGGGCAGCCTTTGATGTCGCGGTGGAGCGCGCGCATCACCGGCGGGCCGAGCACTGGGTCGGTCATGCCGATCGCCATGACGCTTTGGCCACGCCAGTCGTTGCGCCAGAACTCACGCGCGGCGCGGCCAATGGCGGCGCCGTCGCTGTCGGGAAATTCCGGCACCAGCCTGGGAAACTGCCGGACGCCGGCCTTGTAGCGCGCGTCGGGATGGGGCGCCTCATAAGCGGCCACTTCCGCCGGCGTCAGATGCGGGCAGGTCCGCGCCATCAGCTTGCCGATCGCCATGTCTGGGCGGCTGTTGGAGAACGCCCGCCAGTCGAGAAATCCCTTGCTGAGCGGAACGTCGCCGGTCGGCAGCGCCGTGTTCATGACGATCAGACGCCGAAAGCGCTCCGGCATCTCCATTGACAGGGTCAGGCCAAGCAAACCGCCCCAATCCTGCACGACCAAGGTTATGTTCTTGAGGTCGAGGATGCGCACGAAGGCGAGCAGACTGTTGCGATGGAAATTGAAAGTGTAGACGCCGTCTTCGGCGGGTTTATCGGAGCGACCGAAACCGAAATAATCCGGCGCTACGACGCGCCCGCCGGCCGCCAGAAAATGCGGAATCATGCGGCGGAAGAGGTAGCTCCAGGTGGGCTGGCCGTGCAGACAAAGGAAGACCGGCGCGTTCGCCGGCCCCTCGTCGAGATAGGCCATCGTCAGTCCCGAATAACCCGGGAGGTCGGCGCGGCCATGCGCGTGCCAGGCAAAGCCGGGCAGATCGGCGAAACGCTCCGGCGGCGTTTTCAGAATGTCAGCCATTGTGAGGATGATCCTGAGCCGCCGAATGATCGCCCATTGCCGCGTCGCCGTAAAGTTGACGCCTGAGGTGACCGCCATGAAAAACGGCCGCCCGGTTGGCTGAGCGGCCGCTGTACGTGGTGGAGACAAGCGATCGGGGCTCAGCCCCACCTAATCGCAATGGCGTTGCCGATCGGCAGCGGCCGCGTCCGCACGCGGCTGCCGTCATTGCCTGATTGAATGATCCACATGCTATTCTCCTGGCCGACGATCTTGCCGACGTGGTGCGCCCACACGACCACCGCGCCGACACCGGGCGGGCCGGCATGTCCCCAATGCACCCAGTTGCGGGCCAGATTAAATTCCGGGCCCGGATCGCTGCCGACTAGCTGGCGCATTTGCCAGCCGCACCAGGCGCGCGGCCGTCCACCGTAGCCGGTGCTTGCCGCATTCTTGGTGGAGTAGGTTTCCGAGACGCCGGTCCGAGACGCGCCCCAGGAGTTTGCCGCCGCCGGCGCCGAATCAAAATATCGCGGCGCGGATGCGGCACTGTGCCGATGATAATGCTCCCGCGCATGCGCGGATTGTGCAAATACCGATAGGGCCGCCAGCGCGGCCGTCAACGTCATCGCTTTCATCCAAGTGGTTCCCGTGTTGTTGACGATGCATTTTCTTTTCCACCCCAGACGAAAACTCGCCCAAACCGTGAAGTTTGGACGAGGCAATACAGACAAATACGCCTCGCTGAACGGCGAGGCGTGCGACGTCATAGCATCCCGGTGATTTTTTGAGCGTCCCAATTCTGCATGGCAAGTATTTGTTTGGTGGCCAGGGTCACCAAATTTTGGTCACTTTTGGTCCGGCCGGGCGCGTTAAAGTATTTGTTGATTCTTTGATCGCGCGAGCAAGTTATTTGTTGAAAAAAAGGCAGACGCAATTGATTTCCGCTCCGTTCGATCGGATGACGGCTTTGTCCTTGAAGCTTGGCCGATTCGCGGCTTTGTCTTCCGGGTGCGCGGAGGCGCCGTTTGTTCGGTTGTTTTGCTGATTTTCCGGCCAAAATCGATCGAGGAAGCTGAACCGTGAACAAGCAAGAATGGAATTTGCACGCCGACGAATTTGAGGAAGCGATCTGCGACGTCACCGCGGATGAAACCAACAATCAATTGGGCCGGTTCGTGCGAGCCGCGCGCCTGCCGGCAAACGCGGTGCTGGTCGATCTCGGATGTGGGCTCGGCAGCTTTGTTCAAAAGTTCGGCCATCGCTTTCGCGAAGTGATAGCCGTCGACTTTGCCGCGCAGATTATCGCCCGGGCCAAGGATCGCTGCACGGCGCAGCCCGGCGTCACCTGGCTGGTCGCCGACATTGCAAGCGTATTCAAGGCGATCGGAACGCGCGCCGACCTCACTGTGTGCATGAACGTCATCACATCGCCCAGTCCGGCCAAGCGCAACTCATTGTGGACGTGTCTTGCGAAAGTGACCAAGCCGCGCGGCTTTGCGCTCATTGTCGTTCCGTCGTTGGAATCGAACCGCATGGTCGAACAACGATACCTGCGGAAAAATCGCCGGCTGACTTCGAAAAGCAACGGGTTGGTGCGGCGGGAGGATAGCTGGCAGAAGCACTTCGAGCGCGCCGAGCTTGAGTCGGTCCTCGCGCATCACGGATTCAATGTGAAGCAGCTCGGCCGGGTCGCTTATTCATGGTCGAGCGAAGGTCTGCGGCGCTCGCCTCTCGACAGGACACTCCCCTGGGACTGGATTTGTCTCGCCCAGCGCGTCTGACCGTCCGCGGCCGACGTTGACATTCGGCAAGCCGCGGGCGATCACGAGGACATGCAGGTCAAGCCGAATTTTCCGCGTCCTTCTCCCGCCAATCTTGTTCTTCCGCACGGCGCGCCTCCACTGGCTGGAAACGCCATCGAGGTGGCGCCCGGCATCTTGTGGATGCAGTTGGCTTTGCCGTTTCGCCTCAATCACGTGAACATCTATTTCATCGACGACGGCGAGGGATGGGCGCTTGTCGATACCGGTCTTGGCGACGCCGCCACGCTGCGGGCCTGGCAGCCGTTGCTTGACGGGATGTTGCGCGATCGGCCGCTGACACGGATCATCGCCACCCATTTCCACCCGGACCATGTCGGGGCGGCGGGCTTTTTGCTGCGGCAGTTCGATGTGCCACTATATATGGCCGCGACCGAATATCTGCAGAGCCTAAATATCCATCTTGATCCCGGCGCGCTCGAAGCCGAGCATTACCGCCGCTTCTATCTCGAGCACGGTCTCGACGCCGAGACGACGCGGCGTGTGGTCACCAGCGGGCACGCTTACCTGAAACTGACGTCGGGACTGCCGCCGACCTATCATCGCATCGTTGCCGGCGACGTGGTTCGGATCGGCGGACGCGAATTCGACGTGCTGACCGGCGGGGGTCATTCGCCCGAACAGGTCATGCTGCGCTGTCGCGGCGAGAGGCTGTTCCTTGGCGCCGACCAGGTGATGGCGAAGATTTCTCCGAATGTCAGCGTGGTCGCGGTGGACCCGGAGGGCGATCCGCTCGGCTATTATTTGCGCTCACTCAACGCGCTGAAGACCGAGATTGCCGGTGACGTCCTGGTGCTGCCGGGACACAATCTGCCGTTCTACGGTCTGCACATCCGCGCCGAAGAACTGATTGCGCATCACCGGCACCGCTGCGACCTGATCTTCGACGCCTGCCGCACGGCGCCGCGCTCCGCCGCCGAATTGATCCCGTTCGTTTTCAGTCTCAAGTTCGACCCGCACCAGACCGGCTTTGCCTTCAGCGAAGTGCTGGCGCATGTGAATTACATGCTGCGGCAGGGCGAGCTCAAGCCGGTCGCCACGGCCGACGGGATCGGTCGGGTCGAGGCTGCGTGAAGGCAGCTTCGTCGCATTGACTTGCCCGATTATCTCGCCTTGCATGCTGGCAAAGCCGGCTCAAAAACTCATACCGGGAGGACGCCATGCCAGTGCAATCTTTGCGCAAGGATGAAAATAGCAATCTGCGAACGGCGGAAGAGGCGCGCGCTTTTGTCAGGTACGTCGAATCGCTGTTCATGCCATGGAACATCGATGCGCTGGTCGACGGTTTTACCGAAGATTGCGTCGTGCGCTTCGGCACGGTGCCGGAGTTTTGCGGTCGCGATGCGCTCCGTGCATTCTTTACGGCGCGCAGTTCCAAGCAGACTGGCTATCAGCTTAACAAACAATTTCGCTCGCTGATGAACGATACGATTGCGAATGTGTGGGAGGGCGAATGGCGAGACGCTGAAAGCGGTGTCGCCATGCGTGGCTACGGCGTTGAAGTTTGGATCATGCGTGACGGTAAGATCGCAGTCTGGGAAGCGGCGTTCAATTCGGGACGCGCCGATCAGGCTACCAGCGTGGCCGACCTGCTGCGCTGACAACTTCGCGTGTCGCGGCGGGCACGGTCGAAACTAACCCGCGCGCCGGCGCTCCTCGGGAACCAGCGAGACGGTTAGTCGGCTTTCGCCCCGCAACACCTCGACCGCGACTTTCTTTCCGATCTTTTCGCCGGTCAGTGCGCGGATCAGGTCGTCGGCGCCAGTCATCGCGGCGCCGTCGAGCGTCAGCAGAATATCGCCGGCTTGCAGACCGGCGCGTTCGGCGGCGCCGCCGGTCTCGATCGTGCCCACCATCACGGCGCTGTCCTGCATCAGTCCAGCACGGCGCAGCCGCCGTGGGATCATCATCTGCTGGGCGGATATGCCGATAAAGGCGCGGCGCACGCGGCCGTGCCGCACCAGCTCGCCGAGAACGAAACTCGCGGTGTTGGCGGCGACCGCAAAGCAGATGCCCTGCGCGCCCATAATCACCGCGGTGTTGATGCCGACCACCTCGCCGCGCGAGGAGACGAGCGGCCCGCCCGAGTTGCCAGGATTAAGCGCGGCGTCGGTCTGGATCACGTCGTCAATCAGGCGGCCGGAGCGCGCACGCAAGGAACGGCCGAGGGCGGAAACGACGCCAGTGGTGACTGTCGATTCGAAGCCGAGCGGATTGCCAATGGCGATCACCAATTGGCCGCGCTTGAGCATCTTGGAATTGCCGAGCGCGGCGGCCGGCAACGTCACCGGCTCGTCGACGCGCACCAGCGCCAGATCGGTGTCCGGATCGTCGCCGACGAGCCGCGCGTGCAATTCCTGGCCATCGGCAGTGCTGACCACAATGCGGGCGGGCGGACCGCTCGCGCCGGCCGCGCCGGCGACGTGGCTGTTGGTGAGAATGAGTTCGTCGGGCGCCACGACGACGCCGGAGCCGGTGCCGCCGCGGGATTTGTCGGCGCGGACGGTGAGTTCCGACCACCGCCGGGCCAACCCGGTCGACGACGTCGATCACGGCGCGCGAATAGGCGTCGAGCAGCGCCTGATCTTCAGCCGCAACCGCCGCTTCGTCGCGTTCGACTTCGGCCGGCGCCATGCCGCCCAAGCCGCCATTCAAGGGTATGATCTTCATTTGAAAAACGTCGCTTTTTCACGGGATTACCCCGTAGGATCGCACATATGGGAACTGACGGCCCGCCAGGGAAGGGCAACGATTTCTGCTGCGGTTGACAGCAGTCATCGCGTATGGTGGGGGACACGCACGGATAATCCTCGAACGAGGGGCTTTATGGTGTCGGCTCAGGCGGCCCGTCCGGCCGCCGTTTTTCTGATTGCGGCTGCGGCCGTCGCGCTCGCCGGATGCGGGCAAGGCCAACAGTCGGCCGGTCCGCCGCCGCCGACAGTCACGGTGGCAAAGCCGGTGCAGCGCACGATCGTCGACCAGGACGAATATGTCGGTCGCTTTGTCGCTGTCGATTTCGTCGAAATTCGCTCGCGCGTCTCCGGTTACCTGTCGGAGATCCGTTTCACCGACGGCCAGATGGTGCACAAGGGCGGCCTTCTGTTCACCATCGATCACCGACCGTTCCAGATCGCGCTCGACCAGATGCGCGGCAATCTCGCGCAGGCGCGCGCCAATCTCGCTTTCACCGAAGCCGATCTGGCGCGCGGCCAGGAGCTTCTGCACAACAAGACCATCACCGAGCAGACCTATGATCAGCGCACGCAGGCCAAGCGCGTGGCGGAGGCCGCCGTCACCGCGCAGGAAGCGATGGTGCATTCGGCCGAACTCGACCTTAACGAATATTCGGAACTACGCGCGCCGATCGACGGCCGCATCGGCGACCGACGCGTCTCAGTCGGCAATCTGGTCACCGGCGGCAACGGCAGCAATACGACGCTGTTGGCGACCATCGTCTCGGTCGATCCGATCCGGTTCGAGTTCACTTTCGACGAAGCCTCCTACCTGCGCTACCAGCGCGTTGCCGGCAACGACGGGCAAATGGCGAATGGCCAGGGCGGCGTCCCGGTCGCGCTGAAGCTGATTGACGAGCAGGACTTCCAACACACCGGCAAGATGGATTTCGTCGACAACGCGATCGAGCGTTCGTCCGGCACAATCCGCGGTCGTGCGGTGTTCGCCAATCCGGACGGCCTGTTCACGCCTGGCATGTTCGGTCGCGTCCGCGTGCCGGGCTCGCCGCCATACACTGCGCTGCTGATTCCCGATGCGGCGATCGGCTCGGAGCAGGCGCGCAAATACGTGCTGGTAGTCGATGATGGCGGCGTCGCCCGGCAGAGATACATCGTATCCGGAGCGCACGACGACACGATGCGCGTGGTCAAAGAAGGGCTGACCGCCAATGACCGCGTCATCGTCAACGGCCTGATGCGCGCGCGCCCGGGAGTGAAGGTAGCCGCCGAAGAAAAGCCGGCGCCCGCCGCCTCGTCCATGCGCAAGAACGACGACGAGAACCGGGCCGACTGAGGCGTCCGGCGACATGCGCATTTCGCATTTTTTTATCGACCGCCCGATCTTTGCCGCGGTCATCTCGGTCGTCTTCGTGATCCTCGGCGGCGTTTCCTTCTCCCGGCTTGCGATCGAGCAATATCCCGAAGTGGCGCCGCCGACCATAACGGTCACCGGCCAATATCCGGGCGCCAGTGCCGAAGTCGTGGCCGCCACCGTGGTCACGCCGATGGAGCAGCAGATCAACGGCGTCGAGAACGCTATTTACATGGCGTCAAACTCGTCGGCCGACGGGCGCTTCACCATCGCCATAAGTTTTGAACTTGGCACCAACCTCGATATCGCTCAGGTGCAGGTACAGAACCGCGTCGACATCGCCGCGCCACGCCTGCCGGTTGACGTCCGCAATGTCGGAGTAACGGTGGCCAAAAGCTCGCCCGACCTGATGATGGTCGTGCACCTGTATTCGCCCGACAAGTCGCGTGACTCGCTGTTCATCTCCAACTACGCCACGCTTGAATTGACCGATGCGGTGACCCGCGTCGAAGGCGTCGGTTCGATTATCGTGTTCGGAGCCCGCGACTATTCGATGCGGGTGTGGCTCGATCCCAACCGGCTGCAATCGCTCGGGCTGACGGCGACCGACGTCACCACCGCGCTGCAGGGCCAGAATATCCAGGTCGCATCCGGCGTTCTCAATCAGCCGCCGGACGCGCATCCCGGTGCGTTTCAGATTTCCGTGCAGACGTTGGGCCGGCTTGCCAACCCCGACGAGTTTGCATCCGTCGTCATAAAGCAAACGCCGACGGCCGTTGTACGGCTGAAAGACGTCGCCAAGGTCGAATTGGCGGCGCTCGATTACACCTCAAATTCCTATCTCGATCACGATCCAGCGGCGGCGCTTGCCGTCTTCCAGCGTCCGGGCTCGAACGCGCTCACCACATCGAACGCTATCAAGAGCCTAATGGCAGAGCTGTCGAAGCGCTTTCCGCCCGGTATCAGATACGCCATCGTCTACAATCCGACCGAGTTCATCCAGGAATTGGTGGACGCAGTGTTCGACACGATCTTCGAGGCGATCGTGCTCGTTGTGCTGGTGGTTATCCTGTTCCTGCAAACCTGGCGGGCGGCGATTATCCCGCTGGTCGCGATACCGATGTCGCTGATCGGGACGTTCTTTTTTATGGCTGCATTCGGCTTTTCGCTCAATAACCTGTCGCTATTCGGACTGGTGTTGGCGATCGGCATCGTCGTCGACGACGCCATCGTCGTGGTCGAGAACGTCGAGCGCAATATCGCCATCGGGCTCGCGCCGCGCGAAGCAGCGATGCAAAAGTATGAACGAGGTCGGTTCGGCGCTCATCGCCATCGCGCTGGTTCTTTGCGCCGTGTTCGTACCGTCGGTGTTCATCAGCGGCATTTCCGGCCAGTTCTACCGTCAGTTCGCGCTCACTATCACCGGCGCTACCATCATCTCGCTCATTGTTTCGCTGACGCTGTCGCCGGCAATGTGCGCGCTGCTGCTCAAGCCGCACGATCGAGCACACCGTGACGTTTGGTGGGAGCGGCCGATTCATCTGGCGTTCGGCTGGTTCAATCGCGGATTTTCCGCCGTCGGCTACGGCGTCTCCTGGCTTGCGAGCAGAACGGTTCGGCGCGCGGCAATCATGTTCGTGATCTATCTGGTGATTATCGGTTTCGGGCTCAATCAATTTCGCCAGACGCCGGTCGGTTTTATCCCGCAGGTCGATCGCGGATACATAATCGTCGTGATTTAACTGCCGCCCGGCGCATCGCTCGCGCGCACCGACGCGGTTCAGCAGCGCGCCTTCGACATTGCGTTGGGGGTGCCGGGCGTTGTTCATGGCGTCAACGTGGTCGGCTTTTCGGGTGCGACCTTCACCAATGCGCCCAACGCCGGTGCGATTTTTCTTGCGCTCGATTCTTTTGCCAAACGCGGGCGCGATCCGCGCCAGTCGATGACGGCGATCCAGGCCGAGCTGAACCGCCGGCTGTCGAAAATCCAGGAGGCATTCATCGTCGCCGTCGTACCGCCGCCGGTCCGCGGCATCGGCAATGCCGGCGGCTTTCGCATGATCGTTGAGGACCGCGGCGGAAGCGGGCTTGTGGCGCTGCGGGAAGCGGCGACCAATCTCACGGCCGCTGCCGCCAAGACTCCGGGCGTTTCCCAGGTGTTCACGTTGTTCGAGACCTCAACGCCGCAACTATATCTCGACATCGACCGCACCAAGGCGCAGTTGCTCGGTATCAACGTGCAGGACGTTTTCAACGCGCTGCAGATCTATATCGGGTCTTCGTACGTCAACGACTTCAATCTCCTCGGCCGCACCTTCCGCGTGACCGCGCAGGCGCGGGAAGAGGACCGGCGCGACGTCGCCGATGTCTTGAAGATCCGCGTGCGCAACGCAAACGGCGATACTGTGCCGCTCGGATCATTCACCACCGTGCGCGATATTGCCGGTCCTTACCGTGTACCGCGCTACAACCTCTATCCCGCCGCCGAGATCGATGGCATGGCCGCGCCTGGCTATTCGCAGGGCCAGGCAATCGACATCATGGAGAAGCTGGCGGCACGGACTCTGCCCACGGGTTTTGACTTCGAATGGACGACGCTCGCTTTCCAGCAAATCAAGGCGGGCAACACCGCCGTATTCGCCTTTGTGCTGGCGGTGGTGTTCGTCTTTCTGGTGCTGGCCGCACAATATGAAAGCCTGACGTTGCCGCTCGCGGTCATTCTGATCGTACCGATGTGTCTTGTTGCCGCGATCATCGGCGTCATTCTGCGCGGGCAGGACAATAACATCCTCACTCAGGTCGGCTTCGTCGTGCTGATCGGGCTCGCCGCCAAGAACGCGATTCTGATCGTCGAATTCGCCCGCCAGCTTGAGGATCAGGGCCGCAGCCGTTGGGACGCGGCGGTCGAAGCCACCCGGCTTCGGCTGCGGCCGATCCTGATGACGTCGTTCGCGTTCATCCTCGGCGTCACGCCGCTGGTCTGGGCGATCGGCGCCGGTGCCGAATTGCGCCAGGCGCTGGGCACAGCGGTGTTCTTTGGCATGATCGGTGTCACCGCGTTTGGGCTGATCTTCACGCCGGTCTTCTACGTCATCGTCCGGTGGATTGCTTCGCTGGGACCGCGACGCGGCAAAAAACGCGAACCGACGGCGCAGGCGGAGGAATAGCGCGGTCCTTTAATAGCAGCCGCAAACCTGCGCGCTGTTCGGAGCACGTCCGCAGCCGAAGACATAACCGGCAGGGCATGCTGGGCGATCGCCGCCGAGCAGCAGCCGCAGAACCGATCGCCGTAGGGTTGGGTCCAGCAAGCGTAGAAGGTGCCGGCCGCGCATACCGGGTGAAAGCCCGCATCGTAAACCGGCACCGCGGTGTCGTTGTTCGGGGGCAGGACGATACCGCCGGCATTGGCCCGCGGCTGAACGGCAAAAAGGCCGACCGAGGCGAGAAGTGCCAAACGAAAAACTAAGGCGCTAATACTCTCCGTCTCTATTCGCCACGAATACGGGCCGAATTTATCTCAAAAATCTTGCCGCGAACCATTGCAGCCGCGCGACGAGGTTAATGAGCCTGCATCTCCTGCGCAGAAGCGTTTGCTGCGCCAACGCGCACGAAGCGTACTGGTGCGGCCAGTCCGCGCAGCGTCGCGCTGTCCTCGGTGACCGCACGGCCGGCGAGCGCGTTGCGCGCTTCCGGGTCGGCCAGCACGGCTTCGGAGATAATGACCTCGCCACCCTTGCATTGATGCTCAAGCCTCGCGGCGGTGTTCACCACCGAGCCGAAATAATCGAGCAGGTCGCCGGCGGTGACGGCGATGCAGCCGCCCTGATGCAGTCCGAGCTTGAGCACGATGCCGCCGTCAGAACGGCCTTTATTGAAGTCCGCCACGTCGTCCTGGATCGACAGCACCGCGCGCACGGCGTCGGCGGGATCGTGAAACGCCGCCATTACCGCATCGCCGACGGTTTTCACCACGAAGCCGTCGTGGCGCGCTATCCGCTCCGACAGGAAGGCGAAATGATCGCGCACCAGCCGATAGGCGCTGGCGTCGCCGATGGCATCGTATAACTTCGTCGATCCTTGCAGATCGGTGAACACGATCGCGACGCGGCCGATCTCGACCTCGTCACCCGGCCGCAAAAGCTGTTCCGGACACAGCCGGCGAAACGCCGGCATGGCGATCACGGCTTCGCCGGTCAGCGCATCCCGCACCCAGTGCCGGTCCTCGATTGCGAAGATCAGCGGCCGCTCGGTCTCGTTGTGGATGACAAATTTGCCGGGATGGCCGGGCTCCGTCAGCACGATGTCCGGACCCTTGGCGGTGATTTCGGGGATGACGTCGTCGTCGCTGATATTGGCATCGGCTTCCGCGCCCGCTTCGATGGTGCGGAAGCGATAAGGGCCAGGTGTCAGGGTGAGTGCGAAGCTCTGCCGCGAATGCGCGGCAACCTCGGCCTGAAACTTGACGTGCGGAGTCGATCCCTGTCCGAGCATGCAGAACTCGCCCTTCGGCAACGGCCGCAGCCAGGGCTCCGGATGGAATGTCAACTCGACATTGCGGGTGAAGTTGCGCTGATAGTCGATGTTGCATGAGGAGCAATGCGCGCCTTCCGGCAAATCATGCAATTGTTTGACCCGCGACTTGGCGCCGCGGCAGCGGGGGCAAAGCAAATCCCAGCCCATGGCCAGGAGGCCGATGCGTTGCGCGGCGAGGAACATTTCCACGGTCTGCTCCGGCGTTGCATGCCACTGCCGTGCCATCGCCAGCGGACGGATGCTGCCGAGCGGCAGCGTCGGCGCGTGCAGAAGAAAGTCGGCAAGCCTCGGCGCAAGTCCATGGCTTGCCGGATCGCGATCAAGCTCGGCGATGAGCGCATCGAAACGGCGGCGCGCCGCGGGTTTTATCGCCGCTTCCACGCCGGCAATGGGAATAGTCTCTGCACTTTCCGAGTTGGCGACGAGTTTTTCGATTGTGGTCAACCGCTTGTCGCCCTCGCGGCCGATTTTGCCCGACAGCTTGGTCAGCCACCCAAGCACGCCCACGCAATCGACTTCCGCCGAAAACACGAGCTTGGTGCCGCCGCCTTCCGGATAAAGGTCGAAATCCGAATGCGAACGGCGAAACGGTCCGTTGAGGAAGTGGCGCGTCTGGCTGAGGCGGCGGTCCGCCTGCCATTCGCCGTAGCCTTCTTCCCACCGCAGCTGCAGCGGCCAGCGTCCGACACTGGCAAAACGACGGATGCGGCCTTGTTTGTCGGCGCGTTCTTCAACGCTGTAACGCGGGGAGCCGGAAAGTTCGTTGACGCGCGCGGTATCGGCGACGAACGGCCAAATTGCCGCCGGCGGCTTTTCGAAATGCCTTTCTCTGCGGTAGCGATAGATGGATTTCATCATCGTTTCTGCCGGCGCGTCTTTCCCTGCCATTATACGACCGAACGACGATACGGTTTCGTGATTTCTCAGCTTGGCCGTTTTGGCCTTATCCTGAGCGTGGGTATGTGCGCGGCTTGTAGGCTGTGCCACCGAGGGGAGAGCCTTTAATGATCCGTTCCATACTTGCCGTAACAGCGATCGCACTGGGTGCGACCGTCGCCGTAGCCCAGCAGGACCCAATCGCCGCGCGCAAGGCGCTGATGAAAGGCAATCTCGATCAGGCCAAGATCGCCGCGGCGATGATGAAAGGCGAAGCACCGTTTGATCTCGACAAGGTACATAAGATTTTCGCGACCTTCGAGGATACGGCGGTCAAAGCGCCGGCGTTGTTCCCCGCGAATTCGGCCGATGAGGCGACCGCCGACGATCCATACAGCGCTAGTTCCAAAGTCTGGGAGAACATGGATGACTTCAAGGCCAAGTTCGCCAAGTTTGGCACCGACGCCAAAGAGGCTGCTGCGTCTGTAAAGGACTTGGACAGCTTCAAAGCGGCGTTCGGCAACATCGGCAAGAACGATTGCGGCGGTTGCCACGAAACCTATCGCATCAAAAAGAGCTGATTTTTCCGCTCGGCCGGATTTCCCGTTGGTGCGGGAATGAGCGGAGAAAAATGCGGTGACGCGTAAAATCACGCTCGTCGTCGCGGTGGTGGCCGCCGCCTTAGCCCTGCTGTTTTGGACGCTAACGATGCCGGCGACCGTGCCCGCCTCGGCATTGCCGCCGCACACGCCGGATCTTGCCAACGGGAAAACGATGTTCGACATCGGTGGCTGTGTGTCGTGCCACGCCACGCCGAGCAACGATGCCGGCAAGATCGACCGCACCCGGCTCGGCGGCGGGCTCGCTTTGCCGTCGCCGTTCGGCACTTTCTATGTGCCCAACATCTCGCCCGATGCCGCCGACGGGATCGGCGCCTGGAGCGAGGCCGACTTCGTCACCGCGCTTTGGAAAGGGACATCGCCACTCGGCGAGCACTTGTTCCCGGCCTTCCCGTACACCTCTTATCAGCAAATGCAGCTTGCCGATCTGCGCGATGTCTTCGCGTATCTGAAAACGTTGCCGCCGGTCGCGGGTCGGGTGCGCGGGCACGCCCTCGCGTTCCCCTTCGACGTCCGCCGCCTGGTCGGACTGTGGAAGCTTTTGTTTCTGCATGGCGGCACTTATGTGCCCGACCCGACAAGATCGGCGCAGTGGAATCGCGGCGCCTACCTGGTAAACGGCCCGGGCCACTGCGCCGAATGCCACAGCCCGCGCAATTTTCTTGGCGCGATTGTCGAAAGCGAACGCTTCGCCGGCGGTCCGACGCCGGACGGCAAAAGTTGGGTCCCCAATATTACGCCGGCCGGATTGCGGCACGACGATCCGCCGTGGTCGCAAAAGGACATCGCGAGCTTCCTCGACGACGGCATGATGCCGTCTGGCGATTTTGCCGGTGGTGGTATGGCCGAGGTCGTTCGCAATACTGCGCTGCTCGACGCCGACGATCGGGCCGCGATCGCTACCTACGTCGCTTCGCTGCCGCCGCGGCAGGGTCCGAAACCGCCGAAGAAATAATCGGTATCGCGATTGCGGCCGTTACGGCCCCCCGAACGCTTTGAAGGTAATGATGGTGCGCGTGTCCTGCACGCCTGGAATGGTCTGTACCTTCTCCGCAATGAAATGGCCGATATCGGTGTTCTGCTCGACGTAAAATTTTACCAGCAGATCGAAGTCGCCGGCTGTCGAATAGACCTCGGAGGCGATCTCGGCGTCTGCCAGCCGGTTGGCCACGTCGTAGGATTTGCCCATGTGGCATTTGATCTGCACGAAGAAAGGGACCATGCGCGCCTCCGGCTCGGGTAATAAATGCTAGGCTAAACCGACGGCCCTGATAAGACCCGGCAACCGCAATGCTACACCGGTTGAGTGCGTCCCATGACATTGGTGGATCTGCGGCTTAACGCCATCATCGATCCGACGGTCGCCGGCGGTCACGATATCGTCGATCTGGCTCGCCGCGTCGCCGCCGGCGGTACCACCTTGGTCCAATTGCGCGACAAGCGTGGGCAAACGCGCGCAATGGTGGAGGAAGCGCGTGCGATTAAGGCCGCCCTAATGCCGTTCAAAGTGCCGCTCGTGGTCAACGATCGCGTCGACGTGGCGCTCGCAGCCGGTGCCGACGGCGTGCACGTCGGCCAGGACGACATAGCGGCTAGCGATGCGCGCGGCTTGCTCGGGGCGACCGCCATCATCGGACTTTCGATTAGCTCGATCGCCGAGGCGCAAGCCGCGTCGGTCGAATGCATCGACTATGTGGGAATTGGCAACGTCTATGCGACGGCGTCGAAGCAATTGGCGAATCCGCCAATCGGACCGGAAGGCTTTGCGCGCATCGCCGCCGTTCTGCGGCAGCGCGCGCCGGCCATGCCGGCCTGCGGCATCGCCGGCATCAATGCTGAGAATGCCGGGGCGGTCATTGCGCATGGCGCCGATGGTATCGCGGTGATCTCGGCCTTGTCGCTTACGCCGGATCCGGCCGGTGCGGCGCGCGCCTTGCGCGAAATTATCGACGGCATGCTGGCGAAGCGCGGGACCTGAGCCCCGTTTGCTTCGCCCGCACTCGTAGCTTTCGCTACTGTTCGCTGGTCTGATTTTGCGGAGCGGCTGCGGCGTTCTTCGGCGGTCCCATGGTGTTGAACTTCGCCTTCTGCTCGTCGCTCAACGAAGCGTAGAAAGCTTCGAGCTTTGGGCGGATGGTGTTCATGGCGTCAACCATGGCGGTGAGCCGCGTCTTGACCGCATCGAGCCGCGCGACCGGCGTGTTCGGCACCTGCGTCGGGCAGGAGGCTTGCAGCTTGGCCGCGACGTCCTGCGAGCCTTTCTTCAGGTCGTCGAACGCGTTTTGCTGTTGGGCGTTCGGCTGCACCACCTGTTCGATGCGTTGCACCGGAAGCGCGGTCACGTCGCCGGGTTGTTGACCGCACAGCGCGGTCAGATCCGCGGGTACGACCGATCCGTGATCGGCCTGCGCTTTGCCCATGGCGTCGAACTTCTGCCGCTGCTCCTCGCTCAGCAAGTCATAGAAACTGCCGAGCGGGCCCTGGACGATTTGCACGGCCTGAATCACGGCATTGAGCCGTTGCTCGGCGTTGTCGAGCCGCGCGACCGGCGTGAGTGGAACGTTGTTCGGGCAGGAGCCGGCAACGATGCTGTTGGCCTTGTCGGCCGCTGTGTTCAGCGCATCGAGCGCCGTCACCTGGTCACCGGTCGGACGCACGGTGTTTCTGATTTGCGCGATCGGCAGATCGGTCACGCCGGGCGCCAGTCCGCCGCAACTCTGCGCCGCGGCTGCGTCGGTGCGGGCCATCGCCCGCTGGTCGGCGGCCGTGGCGCCGTAATAAACGTCGGATTGACCAGCATAGCCATAATAGTCCGGTCCGAAATACGGTCCCGGCGCGAAAATGCTGGCGAGCAGGAATTCCGGTCCGAACGCCCAGAACGGGTCATAATAGCCGTACGGCCAGAATGCGAACGAGAAGATATCGCCGTAGAGGTACGGCCAGAACACCGGGCCGGCCCAGCCGCCCCAGCCGCCGCCCCAATTATTCCAGCCGGCGCCCCAGAAGCGGCCGCCCCAGCAACTCCAGCGTTGGCCGTTACCGAAGGCATTACGGTTGAAGCCGGCGCGATGAAAATCATAGAGGCCGTGGAAATCCCGCGCGGCAAACCGAGCGTTTGTGGCTGCGTTGTTCGATCTCAAACCATTAGCGCCGTTCACAGCATTACGCTGCGCAGCGACTCCATTGGTATGCGCAGTGGTGGTATTCGCAGTCGCAGCATGGCTGACAACGGTGTGGGAAGTTACCGCGCTGTGTGAAGTCACCGCGCTGTGACTGACCACGGCACGACCGGCAAAACTGTGGCCGAAGGAAGCATGCCCGACATGAGCACTGCCGAAATGAGCCCCGCCGCCGCCATGAGCGCCGCCGCCGCCGTGTCCACCGCCTCCGCCGTGCCCACCGCCGCCGCGCGGGGCCGCAACGGCGTCTCCCGCAAAGCCCATGACTGCAACGGCGACGCTTGTCAGCAGCGCAACGGCGAGCTTGCTCGACCTGTGGCTCGACATGGCACGTTCTCCTCGATTTCTTGGCGCGTTTATTGGCGCAGACCGTCCCAAGCCTAAAACCCGCCGCCGCCGGTCGAGTTGCTCGCTTTGCGGGTTAAATTTCAGCAATGATGCGCTGCAACAAGTCGAAGTTGCATGAGTGTTCGAGGATGCGGAGAATGTCGGGATGAGCGTCCCCATTGCATTGACCGTCGCCGGCTCTGATTCGAGCGCTGGCGCCGGAATCCAGGCGGATTTGAAGACTTTTGCGGCACTTGGCGTTTACGGCGCTTCAGTCATTACTGCGATTACCGCCCAGAACACTAAGCGCGTGTTCGCCATCCACGATGTGCCAATCGAGTTCATCGCCGCACAGATCGACGCGGTGTTCGCTGACCTAAAGATCGGCGCGGTGAAGATCGGCATGATGAATACGGCGGCGGCGGTCGACGTGGTCGCCGTCGCGCTCGATCGCTACCAGCCGCGCAATGTCGTGCTCGATCCGGTTCTGGTGGCAAGCTCAGGCGACCAATTGCTGCAATCGAATGCGCTCGGCCGCCTGCGCGAGTTGATTGGGCGGGTGCAGGTGGTCACGCCGAATCTTCTCGAGGCCGCTACTTTGCTGGATACTTTGCCCGCGCGTGACGAGGACGAAATGCGCGCGCAAGCGGAGAGCCTGCTTGCACTTGGTCCCGGTGCGGTCCTGATCAAGGGCGGTCACGGCACCGGTCCTGAAAGCGTCGATGTCCTGGTCGAACCCGGCCGCTACGTGCGGCTTGCCGCGCCAAGGGCGCCGGTCCGCAATACCCACGGAACCGGCTGCACCTTTGCGTCGGCTATCGCGGCCGGATTAGCGAAAGGTTTGCCGCTCGAGCAGGCGGCGCGCGAGGCCAAAACGTATGTCAGCGCCGCGATCGCGGCTGCCGACCGGCTTGGCGTCGGTAGCGGGCGCGGGCCGCTGAACCATTTCGCCGATCGGTGGTAGGCTTTTATTCAAGTGCGATGCTTGCCGCCACGGAAGTGGCGATGAGCGCTACATCCCCTTGGAGCAGATGCGATGCGCGCCACAATCGGCTTTGCTGCAGCCTTGGCCGGACTGATTTTCGGCAGTGGTGTATCCGCCGAAGAATACGAGATCGTGAACCGTCCCGGCGTGGTTTACGCCACGCATGACGGCACCAAACTCGTTGGCGATTTTTACCTGCCGAAAGGCCTTACCAAGGCGCCCGTCCTGATCGCAGCTCACGGCGGCGGCTGGCGCACCGGTGGGCGCAACGATTATCGCTATTGGGGCCTGTTTCTGGCACGCGCCGGTTACGCCGTGTTCGCCATCGACTACCGCCTAGGCAAGCCCGGCAAATATCCGGCCGTTGTCTACGACGTGAAGGCGGCAGTGCAGTTCGTGCGCGCTAACGCCGCGCAATTCGATGTCGATCCCGACCGGATCGGTATCGTCGGCGATTCCGCCGGCGGCTACCTGGCCGCAATGGTGGCGCTTACGGGACAACGGCTCAATGCCGCCTACCGCGACGATTCGCAGGCCGGGACGCCGAGCGACGTGAAAGTGATGGTGGGATTCTACGGCATTTACGACATGCTGGCTCAATGGAAACACGATATGAGCGTAATGCCGGGCGACAGCATCGTGCAGGATTTTCTCGGCATTTCGCCAGCGAAAAACCGACAGATATATGTGGAGTCTTCACCGATCAACCACGTTTCCGACCGCAAGGACGTGGCCTTCTTGCTCATATGCGGAGAGCGCGACCATCTCGTCGATCCGGTGAGCCAGTCCGGCGCGTTCGTTGCGGCGTTGACCAAGACCGGATCGCAGGCAAGCCTGATCATGCTTCCAAACGCCGGGCATTCATGGGCAACCGAGCAATTTGAAAACAACCCGCGCAGCTACAGCGCGCAGGTGATTCCGCGCTTGATGCATTTTCTCAAAAGTGCGCTGTAACGCTGAAGCGATCTTTGCGGGCTTCCGAGTGGATCACGGAACGGCTACGCTGTCGGCGCGAATTTGCTGCGGCTAAAGCCAGCAGCATGATCCGGAAACGGGAGGATAAAGTCATGTTGAAATCGATTACAGTGACCACCGCCGTCGCGCTTTCGGCATTGGCGTTTCTGTTGCTGCCAACGCCCGGCAACAAGGCGGTGGCCGAGTCGGCACCATTATTCATCTCAGCCGTCGAATACGACGTGGTGCCGGGTAAGGTTGATGATTTTCTTGCGGCGCTTACGGAAAACGCCGCAGCGTCGGTAAAGGAGCCGGGGTGTCGCGAGCTCAATGTGACCGTCTCGCAGAAGGACCCGAACCATGTGTTCATCTTCGAGGTCTACGACAACGCGGCGGCCGCTGAAGCCCATACGGCAACCGAGCATTTCAAGAAATACAAGACGGCCACCAAGGATCTGGTCGCCAAACGTCAAGCCCAGCAGTTATGGTCGGTATCGATGAACATGAAGGGCATGTGATCGCTGCAAACTGAGGACTGCATGGCAAAGAAAAAGAAAGGCGCCGTCGGTATTGTCGGTCTCGGCATCATGGGCGGCGCATTCGCCGAAAATCTCGTTGCTGCGGGCTGGCGCGTCGTCGGCTACGACGTCGACGCGTCGCGCCGGCGCGCTTTGGCAGAACAAGGCGTCGAAATCGCCAAGGATGCCGGCGAGGTGGCGCGGCAGGCGGCGGTAATCATCCTCAGTCTGCCGAAGCCTTCGGCACTCGCCGCGACGGTCGCAGCGATCGCCAAGGCCAAGGCGCCGCGTCGCGTAGTGATCGAAGCTTCGACCTTCAAACTCGACGACAAGATGGCCGCCGAGGCGGCGTTGCGCAAAGCCGGCCATGTCATGCTTGACTGTCCGGTGAGTGGCACGGGCTTCCAGGCGAAGGTCAAGGATCTCGTGATTTACGCCTCGGGGCCGAGCGCCGAGATCAAGCGAGCTCGCCCGCTGTTCGCCGGTTTTGCCCGCGTCGTGCGCGACCTTGGCGAATTCGGCAACGGCAGCCGCATGAAATACATCGCCAACCTTTTGGTCGCGATCCACAATGTGGCGAGCGCGGAGGCTTTGGTGCTCGGCATGAAAGCCGGATTGCCTGCCAAGATGGTCTACGAAGAAATCAAGGTCGGCGCCGGAAATTCGACGATCTTCGAGCTGCGCGCGCCGATGATGGTGGAGGGACGCTATGACCGGCCAACCATGAAAGTCTCGATTTGGCAGAAAGACATGGACGTGATCGGCAGTTTCGCGCGCGAGCTTGGCGCGCCGACGCCGCTGTTTTCGGCGACGTTGCCGATCTACGCCGCGGCTATGTCGACCGGCTACGCCATGCAAGACACCGCCTCGACCTGCGCCGTGCTGGAAGCGATGGCCGGCATCAAGCGCGGCAAGGCGAAGACGACGCGGCGCAAAGGATCGTCTTGAGATGGTCCGGCGGCGGATTGCCGAGCAGCCGACCTCCCGGGTTGCCATCTGGGCGCGGCGGCTCGCTTTGTTTTCACTCGCCGCCACTTTTGTTGCCATCATTATCGTGCGGTCAGGCGCGCTCGACATCGTGCCGGCGCTGTCGACGCTTGCTGGCGCATTGATGCTCGCCGTGGTTGCCATCCTGCTCGCATTCGGCGCCGGCATCGTGATCTGGATGGAAGGTGTCGGCGGCATCCGCGAATCGCTGACCGCGCTGTTGATCGGGCTCGCGCTGATTGCCTATCCGCTCTATCTCGGCATCACGGCCTATCGGCTGCCGGCGATCTACGATGTTACCACCGATCCGATCGACCCGCCGCAGTTCGAGGCGATCGCGCGCTTGCGGCCGCGCGACGCCAATCCGGTCACCTATGCGGGACTGCATGTCGCGGAGCTGCAACACAAGGCGTATTCCGACATCGAGCCCGACAACACAACCGCATCGCCGCAGGAAGCCTATGACGCGGCGCTTAAAGTCGTCACCAAGCGCAAGTGGCATATTGTCGACGCGCGGCCGCCGCAGAGCGCTGGCGTCCGCGACGGCCTGATCGAGGCGATCGCGCGTACGCCGATCCTCGGCTTCCGCGACGACGTTGTGGTGCGCGTTCGGCCGACGCCGGACGGCGCGCGCATCGACGTGCGCTCGGCGTCGCGCTACGGCCGCCACGATCTCGGCGGCAACGCCGCGCGCGTGCGCGCGCTGATCGACGATGTCGACGATGTGCTCTCCGGCGCCGACAGCCGGAAAAGAAATTAGCGGCGCCGAAACCCACTCAGGCCGCGGGCAAGGGGCCGTCGGTCAAGCGATAGATGCCGCCGATCGACGGCGCGCCATCGGTGACGACAATGCCGCGGGCGACAAGATCTTCGAGATGCGCCAGCACGGAAAGCGCGGCGGCGCCGATCAGCGCGTGAGTCGATCCCGATATAGATCGCGCGTACCAGCGTCGGAATATCGGCCGCGCCCTTGGCGAGCCGGCGCAGGATTGATGTCTCGCGCCCCTGCCGGTGCCGGATGTAGCCTCGCACGAAGCGCGGCGCATCGCGCACCGGCCCGCCGTGGCCGGGCAAATAGATCGGCTCGCTCCGCCGCGCGAGTTTCTCCAGCGAGGCCATGTAGTCGCTCATGGCGCCGTCGGGCGGCGCGACGATCGAGTCGACCACGCCATGACGTGATCGCCGGAGAAAATCAGGTCGGCTTCCTTGCAGCGCATAGGCCATGTGATTGGCGGTGTGTCCCGGCGTCGTCATCGCCTCGATGGTCCAGCCGTCGCCAGTGACCACATCGCCGTCGGCAAGCGCGACGTCGGGACGGAAATCCATATCGGCGCTGGCGTCGAGCCGGCTGGTTTCGCCGATATGCAGCGGCCGCGCCAGGCGGTGCGGACCTTCGGCATGAACTGTGGCGCCGGTCGCGGCCTTGATCTTGGGCACGGCCGGCGAATGATCGCGATGGGTGTGGGTGACGAAAATGTGCGTCACGGTCTCGCCGCGCACGGCGTCGAGCAGCGCCAGCGACATGCGCATCGTCGTCCGGGCCGGGATCGACGATCGCGACCTTGCCGCGGCCGATGATGTAGCTGACGGTGCCCTTGAAGGTGAATGGGCCCGGATTGTTGGCGACGATGCGCCCGCACGCCCGGCGCCACCTCTTTGCCGGGCGGGCACGAGGATCGAAAGACTTGTTGTAGGCGATGTCGTCGCTCATGCGCGCATGCTCTAGTCGGCGGCATGCGGTGCGCGGCGCGAACGCAAGCGCTGCAACACGGGCAGTGGGGCGCGTCAGGCCGACGCCAGAAAAGGATGGAGCCCCGGTGCCGGGATCGCCGGGGCTCCAAGCAATCTCATTCAACACGAGTTGTGAGATCGAGATCGCACAAAGCCTATGCAAACCGCGGGCCAAAGGCGGGAGGCCGTCAGATACCGCATGTGATTCGGCGGATTCTGCCGTCTCTCGAGGGGCTGTCCGTGGTCGCCCCGCGGGCGGCGGCTGGCTATTTTGCGGGCAGCAGGTCGCATCATGGCCTAAAACGGCGTCCGGCTGCGGATCGCAGCCGCCAGCGTTCCTTCGTCGAGATAGTCGAGTTCGCCGCCGACCGGCACGCCGTGCGCCAGCCGCGTGACCTTGACGTTGGCGTCATGCAGAAGGTCGGTGATGTAGTGGGCGGTGCTCTGGCCGTCGACGGTGGCGTTGAGCGCCAGGATGATCTCGTGCACCGCCGGATCGTGCGCGCGCTTGACCAGCGCGTCGATGGTCAGATCGTCCGGCCCGACGCCGTCGAGCGGCGAGAGCGTGCCGCCGAGGACGTGATAGCGCGCGTTGATGGCGTGCGCGCGCTCGAGCGCCCACAGATCGGCGACGTCGGCCACCACCACGATGGCGGACGCATCGCGCCGCGCGATCGGTGCAGACCGTGCAGGGATTCTGCGTGTCGATGTTGCCGCAGATCCTGCACACCTCGATCTTCTCGATCGCGGTCTGCAATGCGGCGGCGAGCGGCGCCATCACCAGCTTCGCGCTTCTTGATGAGAAACAGTGCCGCGCGCCGCGCCGAGCGCGGCCCGAGCCCCGGCAGGCGGGCCAGCAGCTGGATCAGGCGTTCGATTTCGGGACCGGCGGCGACCGTGGGCATCGATCAAAATAACTTCAGCCCGGGCGGCAGCGGCAGGCCGCCGGTGAGCGCCTGCATCCGTTCCGGCAACATGGCTTCGAGCTTGCGGCGCGCGTCGGCGTGGGCGGCGACGATGAGGTCCTCGAGGATTTCCTTCTGGTCCGGCTTGAACAGCGAATCGTCGATGCGGGTTGCCCGCAGCTCGCCCTTGCCGGACAGCGTTATCGCGAGCAGACCGCCGCCGGCGCTGCCCTCGACCTCGATGCGGTCGAGTTCGGCCTGCATCGCCTCCATCTTCGATTTGAGTTCGGCGGCCTGTTTCATCAGGCCCAGGAAATCGACCATTGCGATCACTCGTGCATTAGTTCGTCGTCGGCGCGGCCAGCATCGCCGCCGCATCGAACGGCACTTCATCCGGCGCGGCGGGTGCATCGGCCGGGCGGGCGCACGTCGACGATCTCGGCGCCGGGAAATCGCGCCAGCACCGCCTGCACCAGCGGATCGCCGCGCACGCCGTCTTTCAGCTCGGCCTTGCGCGTCTGCGCCTGCGCGTAGAGGCTCGGCGCGCCCGGCTTCGGCGGAGACGACCACCATCCAGCGCCGGCCGGTCCAGTCGGCGAGTTTTTTTGACAGTTCGCCGGTCAGCGTCTTCGGCGCGCTGGCCTCCAGCGCGATTTCCAGCCTGCCGTCCTCGAAGCGCACCAGCCGCACGTCGCGTTCGAGCGCGCTCTTGAGCGCGAGGTCGCGCTTCTCGGCGGCGAGCGCGACCAGGTCCTCAAAGCTCGCGAGCGCGCGTGCCGGGCACGCTGTCTCGCTCGCCGCGCGCCGCCGGCTCGCTGACTGGCATTTCGGCCGGCGCTGCAGCGGCCAAGCGCCGCACGCGGCCCGCCGCGCGGGCACTTCGCCGCGCTGGCGCTATCGGCGCGCGGCCGGTATGCTCCGCGCGCGGCGATGGCTGGCCGGAAGGCGCCGGCTCAGCGCCGTTGCCGCGCGCGCCCTCGCCGAGCGAGCGGACCACTTCGTCCGGCGTCGGCAGGTCGGCGGCGTAGGCGATACGCACCAGCACCATCTCGGCGGCGGCGAGCGGCCGGCCGGCGGCGTCGACCTCCTCCATGCCCTTGAGCAGCATCTGCCAGGTGCGCGCCAGAACGCGCATCGACAGTTTGGCCGCAAAGGCGCGGCCGCGCGTCCGCTCGGCTTCGGTCAGCGACACGTCGTCGGCGAGCGCCGGCACGATCTTCACGCCGGGTGACGAAATGCGTGAACTCGGCGAGGTCGCCGAGCACCATCGCCGGATCGGCGCCGGTATCGTACTGGTCGCGCAATTCCGCCAGCGCGCGCGGCAAGATCGGCGCGCATCAGCGCCTCGAACAGATCGATGACGCGCGCGCGGTCGGCAAGGCCGAGCATCTGCCGCACGTCCTCGGCGCGCACCGGCCCGGCGGCGTGGGCGATCGCCTGATCGAACAGCGACAGCGCATCGCGCACCGAGCCTTCGGCGGCGCGCGCGATCAGCGCCAGCGCCTCCGGCTCGGCGGTGATCGCCTCCTTGCCGGCGATGCCTTGCAGGTGCTTGACCAGCAGCGCCGCATCGACCCGGCGCAGATCGAAGCGCTGGCAGCGCGACAGCACGGTGATCGGCACCTTGCGGATTTCGGTGGTGGCGAACACGAACTTGGCGTGCGGCGGCGGCTCTTCCAGCGTCTTGAGCAGCGCGTTGAAGGCGGCGCCGGACAGCATGTGCACTTCGTCGAGGATGTAGACCTTGTAGCGGGCCGACACCGGCGCGTAGCGCACGGCGTCGTTGATCTGCGCGCACGTCGTCGACGCCGTTGTGCGAGGCGGCGTCCATCTCGATCACGTCGAGATGCCGGCTTTCCATGATCGCCTGGCAGTGCACGCCGAGCACCGGCATGTCGATCGTCGGCCCGGTGATCGAGCCGTCCGGCAGTTCGTAATTGAGCGCGCGGGCGAGAATCCGCGCCGTCGTGGTTTTGCCGACGCCGCGCACGCCGGTGAGGATCCAGGCCTGCGGAATGCGGCCGGTCTCGAACGCGTTCGAGAGCGTGCGCACCATCGCGTCCTGGCCGATCAGATCGGCGAAGGTCGACGGCCGGTATTTGCGCGCGAGCACGCGGTAGGCGGCGGCCGGTTGGGTGTCGTCGTTCATGGTTACAGCGTAGCCCGGATGAGCGTAGCGAAATCCGGGGTCGGCGTTCAAGCCGGTCGATCGTCCCCGCATATCGCGTTCGCTCATGCGGGCTACATATCGCGTAATGCGATAGAGAGGGTGGGAGGCTGACGAGCGACCCGAACCGCGCTCGTTAGGGCTGCTTCCTTCCGGACCTGACCCGGTTGGCGAGTGGCTCGTCCACCGCCAACCTCCCGGCTCCTATATCGGCCGCGGGAGGGCGGGAAAGCAAGCTTTGGCGACCCCCTCCCGCAAGGGAGAGCGGACAGCTAGATTGCCAGCACTGTCGCAAAAAAATGAACATTCGCACGATCATCCTCGGCCTGATCATCGTCGTCGTCGCGTTCGTCGGCGCGACGGTGCTGATGAACGCGCCGTGGCTGGCGCCGCCAGCTTCCCTGCAACAGGACCGTCCGGCTTTGGCGTCGATGCCACCCTTGCAGCCACTTGCCGGCACGTCGACGGTGCTTGCGCCCGCCGCCATCGCTATGACGGCGATCCGCGATGCGCTGGAGGCGCAGGCGCCGCGCAATCTCTCAGGCAAGCCGGCCAATCCGGTGTCACAATTGCTCAAGGATGCGCAATTGAGTTTCAACGTCACGCGCGGGCCGCTGAATGTCACCGGCAAACCGGACGCATTGCTCATCAACACGCCGCTCTCCGGCACATTTGAGGTGCTCGGCACCGTCACCGGCGGGCTTGGCAGCGCGACCAATGCGCTTGGCGGCGCGCTCGGCAACGTCATCGGCGGCAACGTCGGCCAGCAGGTGCAGTCGCTTGCCGGCAAGGCCTTCGACCAGCACGCCGACATCCGCGGCACCGTGACGGCGGTTTCGCGGCCGACCGTTGCGCCGAACTGGCGGCTTTCGCCCAATCTGACCGCACAAGTCAACGTTGTCGACGTCGTTCTTCCGATCGCCGGCATCAAGCTGAGCGTTTCCAATGAGGTGAAGCCGGTGCTCGACAATCTGGTGCGCGAGCAGTCCAATGCGCTGGAAGCGCGATTGCGCAACGATCCATTCATTGAGCTGGCCGCGCGGAGCGAATGGAGCAAACTCTGCCGCGCCATTTCGCTCGGCGCGGCGGCTGCCGGCATGCCGAAGCTGTGGCTCGAAATCCGCCCGATCCGCGCGATCGCCGCGCAACCGAGGATCGATGCCAAGGCGGTGACGCTCCTGGTCGGCGTGCAGGCGGAAACCCGCATCGTGCCGAACGAGACCGAGCCGATTTGCCCGTTTCCGCGCGAACTTGAACTAGTGCCGCAGGCAAACGAAGGCACGCTTGACATCGCGGTGCCGATCGACGTGCCGTTCACCGAGGTCGGTCGCCTGGTCGAGGCGCAGTTCAACGGCAAGACCTTTCCCGAGGACGGCTCCGGTTCGTTCGCAACCACCATCAAGCAGACGGCGATCGCGCCGTCCGGCGACCGGCTGCTGATTTCGCTCCTGGTCAACGTCAAGAAGCGCGGCTTCTTCGCCGTCGGCGCCGATGCGACGGTGCATGTCTGGGGCCGCCCGGTGCTCGACCAGACGCGGCAGATCCTGCGCTTTACCGACGTCGCGCTCGATGTGAAGTCGAAGGCGGCGTTCGGGCTGGTCGGCGAGGCAGCACAGGCCGCGGTGCCCTATTTGCAAAAGGCACTCACCGAGCAGGCGGTCATCGACTTGAAGCCATTTGCGGCCGACGCGAAGAAGCGCATCGGCGCGGCGGTTGCCGATTTCACCGGGAAAAGCGGAGCACTTGCCGCCACCGTGGCGATCGACGATTTGCGGCTGACCGGCATCGCCTACGACGATAAGACCTTGCGTATCATCGCCGACGCCAAAGGCACGGTGAGCGCGACGATCTCGTCGCTGGCCTGGCAGTAGCCGTTATATTCGTTTGTCGCGGCGGTCTTTCGCGCGCGTGGCCTTGAACATCGCCGAAACGAAACGCTATGATTACTGGCCCGCTGCGCCGTCCGCCCTTCCGCGCCGACCACATTGGCAGCCTGCTGCGTCCGCCCGCGCTGCGGCAGGCTTTCCGCGCTTTTCATGACGGCAAGCTCGACCGTGCGAAGTTCGCGACCGCGCAGGACACCGCGATCCGCGAAGCGATCAAGCTGCAACAAGACCTCGGGCTGGAAGTCGTCAGCGACGGCGAGTTCCGCCGCGGCTCATATTGGAGCCGCTTTGTCGAAGGCATCGAAGGGCTCACGGTGGCTGAAGCACGTTTTAGCTTTCATGACGAGCAGGGCAACGAACTTGCCTTCACCGCGCCGCTTATCACCGGCAAGCTGGCACGGCGTGGGCCGATTGCACTCGGCGAATTCCGTTTCGTGCGCGACAATGCCACGGCGCTCGCCAAGATCACCTTGCCGGCGCCGTCGACCATGCATTTTTGGCGCGGCACGCATTATGCGACCGCCGGGATATACGCCGGCTTGCGCGATTTCTTCCGCGACCTTGCTGCGATCTATCGCGACGAAATCGCCGATCTTGCCACCGCCGGCTGCCGTTACGTTCAACTCGACGAAGTCGCGCTAGCGATGCTGTGTGATCCGGCCGTGCGTGCGCGCGTCATCGCCGACGGCAACGATCCGGCAGCGCTGACCGACCTCTATGTCGAAGCGATCGCCGATGCGGTGGCGAGCGCACCGCCAAACATGGCGATCGGGGTGCATCTGTGCCGGGGAAATTTCAAAGGCCGCTATCTCGCCGAAGGCGGCTACGACGAAATCGCTAAGGCTTTGTTCGCCTGCCCGGGCGTGGCGCATTTTCTGCTGGAGTTCGATACGAGGCGGGCCGGTGACTTCGCGCCCTTGCGGCATGTCGCGGCGGACAAGGGCGTGGTGCTTGGTCTGGTCAGCTCGAAGAACCCTGTGATCGAGATGCACGACGATATGCTTCGCCGGATCGACGATGCCGCCCGTTTCATCGACAGGGATCGTCTTGCGATCAGTCCACAATGCGGTTTCGCCAGCACGGTTGCCGGCAATCCGCTTGGTGAGGCCGAGCAGCGCGGCAAGCTTGCGCTTTGCGTAACGGTCGCCCGCGCCGCGTGGGATTAAGGCACGTTAGTGCCAGATGAGCGCCAGCAGAATGATGACCGAAATCGGCACACCGAGCAGCCAGAGCAGAATTCCGCGTCCCATGATAATTCCTCCTATACCGTCCGCGGCGTGAGTACGCGATCGTTCCAGGTGCCGTCGCGCAAAGCACCGCCTTCGGCTGCGGTAAGGCTTGCGGCAAAGGCGCCGAAAAGCAGAGCAGCTGTTAGCCAGAACGACAGATGCGCGGCGGCCCGGCGCGCTTCATCTGCGGCCGTCTTCGCTTCCGTCACTACCACGTTGACGCGTTGCTCGGCATCGGTCTGGCTTATCCCGGTGCGAGCCGCGACAAGGTGTGCAACGTAAGATTTATCTGCGGCCGAGAGATCTTTGTCGTCACGAAAGTCCGCGGTCCACAGTCGCAGGACTTCCGCCCGCATCGGGCTGGCATTCATCGCGGCGCCGTTGCTGGTTGTGGCCGGCGCAGTGCCGGCGGCGGTATTGTCGCCTGCCGGCGCCGTCGCCGGAGCTGCAGCATTCTGCTGGCCCGGCACGGCGCGGAACAGTTTATCGACGTAGATTTCGGACGGATTGACCGAACGGGCCGTCTGCGCGGAGGCGCCGCCGATAGCGGATGCCGCGCCGTTGGCGAGATACCCGGTCGCCGACGCCAACGCCGTGGCGCTAATCAGCGTGGCGAAGGCCCAGGCCAAAAAGCCATGCGCGGTGTCGCGAAAGAAAACCTCGTTACTGTGAACGCCGACGTATTTGGTGCGCAGCCGGCCCGCGAGATAACCGCCCACGGCCGAGGACATCACGCTGACAATAATGAGATAGATGCCGGTGCCGATTTCGAACCTCGATGCCGACGCGCCGGTATCGCTCCATGGCGAAACGGCGGAAAATCCAAGTCCGGCGCCGAAGGCGACAAGCAGCAAAGATAAAGCTGCCGCGCCCACCGCTCCAGCGGCGACGGCAGCCCACGATACGCCGGAATGATTGTCCACCGCCGTGGACGCGACACGCAGATCCGAATCCATTAACAATCTCCCGGAAAGAGGCAATTTCGTCATTTCCGTAAAGTCGCTCGATGCGCAAAGGTTCCGCCGCTGCGGTCGCGACTTCCCGCGGGTCGCTCTTGTGCACCGCACGCGCTTGACCTCGCCGAGCGGCGCGGCTTCTATCGCGCCATTGTGCCTCGAGACCCCGAGTTGAAATCCCCGTCGCAGGCCTATTCCGGAAGCCGCCTTGAGCGCGCCGCCGCCCGGCGTGGCGACGCGGCAACGCTGGCAGCTATGGCCAACAACGGTCGCGCCGGGTTCTATCTGATTGCCGGGGATCAGGTGATCCTGAAGAAAAACGGTGAAGGGTTCGATCCACTGTTTTCACCGGCCGAGGCGCGGGGATGCGGCAACACACGCGAAACCGTATTTCTCGGCTTGCTCGAAGAGGCGCCGCGCTTTGGCACCGCACTCGATGCGCCTGCGGTGGAGCCGCTGAAAGCACGCGGCGATCTCAAGCTGATCGATCTTCGCTCGATCGCAGTGCAAGGCATCGTCGCCGCCGATCATCTGCCGCCGCTGGCGGAAGCCAAGGCGATCCTCGGTTGGCATGCCCGCCATCGGTTCTGCCCGAATTGCGGCGCGGTCACCGATCCGACGCAAGGCGGCTGGCGGCGCGACTGCCCGTCCTGCAAGGCGGAGCATTTTCCGCGCACCGATCCGGTCGTGATCATGCTGGCGATTGCCGGCGACCGCTGCGTGCTTGGCCGCTCGCCGCGTTTTCCAGCGACGATGTGGTCATGTCTCGCCGGCTTCGCCGAGCCGGGCGAATCGATTGAAGAGGCGGTGCGGCGTGAAATCCGCGAGGAGGTTGGCATCGGCTGCGCGCGCGTGACGTATTTTGCATCCCAGCCCTGGCCGTTTCCCTCCTCGCTGATGATCGGCTGTCACGCTGAGGCGCTGACGGAAGTCATCGTCATCGACAAAAGCGAAATCGAGGAGGCGCGATGGTTCGACCGCGCGGAGCTCAAGCTGATGCTGGCGCGTAAGCATCCCGATGGACTGGCCACGCCCCCGGTTATCGCCATCGCGCACCATATCATTCGCGACTTTGTCGAGCGTGGCCCCGATGTGCTGGTGGGTTGATGGCGCCGCCGGTTGAAGTGCCGCGCATCCTTTGCGCTGGCATCATCGTTCTCGACGAGGTCTTTCACGTCGAAGACTTTCCGCGCCCGGACTCGAAGATCGAGGCGAAGGATTTCTTTATCGTCAACGGCGGTTGTGCCGCCAATGCCGCCGTCGCCGTCGCGCGCCTCGGTGGACAAGCGAAGCTCGCCGGTCCGCTCGGCGGGCCGGCCGGGCAAGACGGCAACGGCGACCGTGTGTTGGCGGCGCTGGCGCGCGAACAGGTGGATACCAGCGACTGTCAGCGGATCGACGGAATTGCCACCGCCCTTTCGGCGATTTTCATCGACGCGCGCGGCGACCGCACCATCGTCACCTACCGCGACCATCGCATCGCCGTGGCGGCGCCGAAAAACCCGGCGGGGTTGGTCGGCGGCGCCGATCTCCTGCTCGCCGATAATCGCTATCCGCAGTTCGTGCGGCCGATCTGCGAAGCGGCGCGGCAGCGCGATCTACGCGTCGTGCTCGACGCCGACAAGGCGACGACGGAAGACGATCCGCTGTTTCGCCTGGCGACCCATGTTGTTTTTTCGGCCGAGTGCCTGACGGCGACGATCAAGCGCAGCGACCTTGCCGACGGCCTGCGTCGCATGGCCGAACGCACCGACGCGTTCCTCGCGGTCAGCAACGGACCGAACGACATTCTCTTTCTTGAAGGCCGCACGCTGCACCGCGCGCCGGTGTTTGCCGTGCACGCGGTCGATACGCTCGGCGCCGGCGACACATTGCATGGCGGCTTTGCCCTCGCTTTGGCTGAAGGTAACCGGGAGCAAGAAGCGCTCCGCTTCGGCGCCGCCGCCGCGGCGATCAAATGCAGCCGCCCGGGCGGCTCCGCTGGGACACCGACGCGGGCTGAAGTCGAGGCGTTTGTGGCGGAACACCGCACCCCGCCGGGCTGACGGACGCAAAACAGCGCTTGCCTTAGAATTTTTTCCTATGTAATCCATCTATGCGCAGTAAATTGGAAGAATATTTCTATGGATGCCATCGACCGCAAAATACTCGCGGTGTTGCAGGACGACGCCTCCCTCTCTGTCGCCGACATCGGCAACAAGGTCGGGCTGTCCTCCACGCCGTGCTGGAAGCGCATCCAGCGTCTGGAAGCCGACGGCGTTATCCTCAAACGCGTCGCACTGGTCGATCAGGATCGTATCGGGCTTGGCATCAGCGTGTTCGTCTCGGTGGAAACCGGCGACCACTCACAAGAATGGCTGGAGCGCTTCGCCAAAACCGTCGGCTCCATGCCGGAAGTGATGGAGTTTTATCGGATGGCCGGCGACGTCGATTACATGCTGCGTGTCGTGGTGCCGGACATGGCCGGCTATGACGCCTTCTACAAACGGCTGATCGCGGCGGTGCCGCTCAAGAATGTCACGTCGCGATTTGCAATGGAGAAGATCAAGTCGACGACGGCGCTGCCGATTCCGGCGTAAGCTTCAATCGTCAGTGGCCCGCGTTAAGGGCGCCGGCGCCGGAGGCTTGCAAGTTGCGCGTGACGGCCTGAGTCATCGCTCCGGTAAAGAAGTCATTGTAAAGCTGCGTGTCTTTGTCGAAGTCTTTGATGCCGGTGTCGCCGAGCGTGATCCGCGGCGAGCAGTCCGGCGTGCAGCTATAGGTTTGCCGCGTCTGGCCGGTGTAGACCACCACGATATTGTCGCTCGGCCCCTCGACCTCGATGGTCTTCTCGGTCAGTACGGCGCCGGCCTTGTCCAGGACGATGAAATTGGTCGCGCCGTAGCCCTTGCCGGTGATCACGGCGAGGCCGCTGGGCTGAATCGAAAGGTCGGCGATGAGCGGATTGCCGACCACGACGGTCGCGGCCCGGTCGGGTAGTTGCAGAATCCGGGCTTGGTCGAGGTGGACGACGATTGGTTCGGGCGGCGGAGGCGCGGCCGCGGCAACCGGCGCGGTCAGTGCGATCGGCAGGAGGGCGGCAAAGACCCAGCAGAGCGGGCCCACCTTGGCCCCTCGCGCGCACAACGCGGCCATCGCGACTCTCCGATACGCTACGCGGAACTCAAACAAACGCACGCTCTACTTGACGCCAAATTGGTGAAAGAAATGCAAATTTCGCCGCCCAGCGCAGGCACGGCCGTTACGCGCGTGAAAGCCCGCTTGCGGACGGTTGTCCGCTACTTGGTGAACGGGTGGACCAGTTGCGCGCCGAAGGTTGTCGGAAACTCCCGATCGTCGATGCCATAGCGGTCGGGCAACTCGCCAGTCGGCATGTAGAAGGTGCCGAAGATCAGGTCGAGGACCGGAAAAGTCGCGGCGAAGTTCTTCTCGCCGCCGCGTTCGGCGGCGGTGTGATGCCAGCGGTGAAAAACCGGCGTTGCAATCACGTATTTGAACGGGCCGAGCGTCCAGTCGAGATTGGCATGCACGAAGGCCGAATGAGCGATGGTGATCGGCCCCAGCACGACGAAGATGTTCGGCGAAATGCCGATTATCAGCATGACGACGTCGGCGATCACCGCACCGAAAAACAGATTGACCGGGTGGAAGCGTGCCGCCGAGATCCATTCCAGCTCTTCGGATGAATGATGCACGGCGTGGTATTTCCACAGCCGCTCGCGGTGGAAGAGACGGTGCGTCCAATACAGGATAAAGTCCTCGCCGATCATGAAGATGATCATTTGCGCCGCTAATGGCAGCGTCGCCAGCGGGCCGTGGCCGTTCTGATAGAAGGCGATCAGGCCGGAAGCAGTGGTTATGCCGAACAGCACCGCGGCGCCGGCAACCAGCATGCCGATGCGCAGATAACGGGCGATGACCGGGATGAAAAACCAGTAGCAGAGGTCGGTAACTAGATCAGGTTTTTGCCACCAGTGCTTGCCGGGGTTGCAGGCCCAGAAGTAGGTCAGCACCGTGAAAGCAGCGGCGAGCCCGAGCGAGATCGGGATGTTCTTCATAAAGGTTTCGCCGACGCTGACGACGAAGGCGAGCAATTCCTGGTCCATCTGACGAGCCGCTCTCGACCGCTTGCCCGGCGCACGTGCCGCAACGGGCGCGCCGTGTTTGATCCCAAGGTATCGAGGAAGCGCATTAATGGGCAATGAATGGCGAGTTACGCGAGCCGCGCGGCGAATGCGCTGCTGGATTGCGTCGACCGCAACAATTCGATGTTACCGCCTTACCTGGCCGAAATATCTTTCCGCCATTATTCGTCCATGAATTAGGCGCCGAGGATCAGGCGGCGACCGCGGGATCAGGCGGCGACCGCGGGCGGAATGACGCCCGCAATTTTACCCATCGCGGAAACGCTCCGTTAACTACAATACGCAACGGGCTGATGGTGCAGGGTTTCCGCGGTTGATTTAACCGCATCGCAATTTCTCGTTGTTAGGGTCCACCGTGATCCAAATGGTCCGGCAAACGGGCATTGGATCGAGCTCAGACAGCCACGTGTGGACCTTAAGGAGCCAACTTATGAAGACCCTCGTTTCGCGTTTCGTGAAGGACAAGTCGGGCGCCACGGCCATCGAATATGGCCTCATCGCTGCCGGCATCTCCGTTGCCATTATCGCCGTCGTGAACGGCCTTGGCAGCAAGCTGAACTCGACGTTCAGCTCGATCTCCAGCCAGCTTAAGTAAGCCTCCCGTTCGGAATGTTACGAGAGGGCTCCGGCCGGCTGCCGGAGCCCTTTTGCTTTTGTCGACAGCTGCTAACCGGCTCTCAACCCACACCGGGCTAAACCGCTAGCTATGACGCTCGTGATCGAGGCAATCAAACTGACGCTGTTTCCGGCGATGATGGCGTTCGCCGCCTCGAGCGACTTGTTCACGATGACGATCGCCAATCGCGTTTCGCTCATCCTGGTCGCCGGCTTCGGTCTGCTCGCCCTGCTGGTCGGCATGAGCACGGCCGAGATGATCTCGCATGCCGGTGCGGCCGCGGCCGTGTTGGCCGTCGTATTTGTGCTTTTCACGCGCGGTTGGATTGGCGGCGGCGACGCCAAGCTCGCGGCCGCTACGGTGCTATGGCTCGGCTTTGCCCACCTGGCCGATTATCTCGTGTATGCGTCGCTGTTCGGCGGGGCGCTCACTCTCGCGATTATCCAGTTTCGCGCTATGCCGCTGCCGGGGCTTTTCGTCGGCCGCGAATGGGCCGAGCGGCTGCATCGCCTCGACGGTGGCGTTCCCTATGGCATTGCGCTCGCGGCGGCGGCGCTGCTGGTCTATCCGCACACCGAGTGGATGGCGGCGATAACTCGTTAACCAATGGCCGCTAAGCCCGTTTGGCAGCGCCGCGCCGGCTCGGGTGCGGCCGCAAAAAGCCTCGGCGTAACGCGTAATTAACGCGATTTGGATACGCCTCATTAACCATGCCTTGACGTTTAGCTGGTGAAATCTCGAGGCAGCGGCTGCGCCCGCCGTTTGCGTCGTTTTGGGAAGTGATAGGGTCATGAAACCCGCGCGCATCATCGTCCTAGGTGTTGCTCTCGCCGCCGGCGGCGTCGCCGCCATGCTGGCGAGCGGCAGCCGGCAGCCGGAAGCGCCCAAGGGGCCGCCGCCGCCGCCGCCGCTCGCGACCGTCGATGTGCTGGTGGCAAAATCGAATCTCGATACCGGCCAGGTCGTCGGCGCGACAGATGTCGGCTGGCAGACTTGGCCCGCCGCTTCCGCCGGATCGAGCTTCATTCGCAAGCCCGACCGGCCGGACGCGGTCAAGGATTTCGTCGGCGCCATCGTGCGCACGCCGGTTATGGCCGGTGAACCGATCCGCGATTCCAAAGTCGTCGCCGGCAGGGGCGGCGGCTTCATGGCTGCCATTCTGCCGCACGGCATGCGCGCGGTCGCGATCGACGTGTCGCCGGACACTGGCGCCGGCGGCTTCATTCTGCCCAACGACCACGTCGACGTCGTGCTGACGCGCCGCGACAAGGCGGTTGAGAAGGTTACCGGGGTCGAGAGATTCATCAGCGAAACGGTGCTGCGAAACGTTCGCGTCCTTGCTGTCGATCAGAATGTCGAAGACAAGGATGGCCAGAAGGTCGTGATCGGCAAGACTGCAACCGTCGAGCTCGATCCGCACCAGGCGGAGACGCTGGCGCTGTCGAAACAGCTCGGAACGCTGTCGCTGGCCTTGCGCAGTCTCCTCAACTCACAATCGCCGACCCCGGAAGGCGGCGATACCGACGACAAGGGTAAACCGGTCAATACGGTTCGTTACGGCGTGAGCACGCAATCGGCAACGCACTGAGCGCACGGAGGGGATGAGAATGGGACCAGGGACAGCGATCCGTGCGGCCGCGCTCGCCGGACTCGTGGCGTGTCTGGTTGGATGGGCGCCGGCGCACGGCGGCGCGGCGCGCGCGGCCGAGCTGCGCGCGGGCGACCCGGGGATGCAGGCGATCGTGGTCGCCGCGGGCGATTTCAGTTCGCGCACGGTCACCCTTGGCGTCGGCAAATCGGTGGTCATCGATTTTCCGCGCGATATCAAGGACGTGTTGGTCGCCGACCCGAAAATCGCCAACGCCGTCATCCGCTCTTCGCGCCGCGCTTATATCATCGCTGTCGCCACCGGCGCGACCAACATCTTCTTTTTCGATTCCGCCGGCAGGCAGATGGCGAGCTTTGACGTCGCGGTCGCCCGCGATGTCAAGATCATTCGCGACGCTATTCGAAGACTCATCCCGGACGCCGACGTCAACGTTGAAGGCGTCGGCGACGGCATCATTCTGACCGGCAGCGTGGCGAACCAGGCTGAGGCGCAACAGGCGTACGCCATAGCAGCGCGTTTTGTAGCGACCGGAAGCAACTTCAGCAGCAGCAGCGGCGGTTTTGGCGGCGGTGGCAGCACTAATGCCAGCACTGGCGCTAATGGCGGCGCATCCATGGTCGTCAGCGTCGGTGGCGCAAGCGGCAGTAGCGGCAGCGGTGCCGATTCCGGCAAGGTCTTCAACATGATCGTCGTCCGCGGCCGCGAACAGGTCATGCTTAAAGTGACGGTCGCGGAAATGGACCGCACCGTGATCAAGCAGTTGGGCGTTAATCTCAGCGGCAGCGTCGGCTACGGCACGTCTGTCGTCAATTTCAACAACACCAATGCGTTCCCGATCAACGGGACGCCGCCTAGTTCGGTTGCCGGCGTGTTTAAAAACGGCCTGACGGCGACCTTGCAGGCGATGGAGCAAGCCGGCGTGGTCCACACGCTCGCTGAGCCGACGCTCACCGCGATCTCCGGTGAGTCCGCGCATTTCCTGGCCGGCGGCATGTTTCCGTACCCGATACCATCTACCAACGGCGAGCCGCCCGGGATTGCCTTTCAGAACTTCGGTGTCGGTCTGACCTTTAGCCCGGTCGTGCTGTCGGAAGGCCGCATCAGCCTGCACATATCAACAGAAGTCTCGCAACTTAATTCCACAAATTCCGTAACGATAGCCGGAACGACCGTTCCCGGCCTCGATGTGCGGCGCGCGGACACCACCGTCGAAATTCCCTCCGGCGGCTCGCTTGCTATGGCCGGCATGATCGAGAACCAGACCAAGCAGGACATCACCGGCTTTCCCGGACTGATGGAAGTGCCAATTCTCGGCACGCTGTTCAAGAGTCGCGACTATCTCAACAACCAGAGCGAGCTTGTGGTTTTGGTTACGCCGTATGTAGTGCACGCGGTCGCGCAGAAGGATTTGTCGCGGCCTGACGACGGCTTCGCCGATCCGAGCGATCCGGCGAGTGTGCTGCTGGGCCGGCTCAATCGCATCTACGGCGTTGGCGGCGCTGCCGATCCTCCCGATAACTACCGCGGCAAATACGGTTTCATCCTTGACTGAATTGTCGCGCGAGGAGACGACGATGCAGACTGTCCGAACGACCATCGCCAGGCCCCGCGGGATCGCGGCGCTGGCCGTGCGCGCCGCCTTCGTCGGCGCCTGCGCGGTCTTCGTCTGCGCGTGCAACACCGACAATCAGGTCGCCGGCGTTCCCGACGTGCCGACCGACTATCGGCTGCGCCATCCGATCACCATCGGTGAAGCCGATCACACCCTGGAAGTCTTTGTCGGCAGCAACCGCGGCGCGCTCAATCCCACCCAGCGCGCCGAAGTGGCGGAATTCGCCCATACCTGGAAGCGCGAAGCCACCGGCGGCGTCGTGGTCGATCTTCCCGTCGGTACCAATAACGAGCATGCGGCGGCGGAAGCCATGCGCGCAATCCGCTCGATTCTGGTGGCCAGCGGCGTGCCAGCGAATGGCGTCATGGTGCGCGGCTATCACCCGCCGGCGATCAACCTCGCCACCATCCGCATCACCTATCCAAGATCGCCGCCCAGGCCGGGCCGTGCGGGATCTGGCCCCAGGATATCGGACCGAGCTTCAACCGCGATTATTTCGAAAATCAGCCGCCGTGGAATGCGGGTTGCGCGACCCAGCGCAATCTTGCCGCCATGGTCGACAATCCGGCCGATCTGGCGCAACCGCGCGCCGAAACGCCGGCCTATGAGATGCGGCGCACGACGGTTATGGAGCAAATATGTGCAGGGCCTGCCAACACAGACCACTTACCCGGCCGCCGATACGACGAAGATCAGCAACGTTAATTCCACGGGCCAATGATCCTGACACAATATGAGTTCAGCTAGCCAAGCCGACTCGCAAGAAAGCCCGCCCACCGAAGTCGCCGGCCGCGATGAGCGCATAGCGCCGGCGCCGCGCGTCTCGGTGCAGGCTTTCTGTGAAACCGTGGAGACCGCGGCCGCGATCCAGGCCGCCGGCGAAGACCGGCGGATGGCGAAAGCGCATTTGCGCATCCAGATGGGCGGACTGATCGCCGCCACCGAAGCCTATCAGAGTTCGCCGACGCCGAACGTCATCATTCTTGAATCGGAAAATCGCAGCGACGACATCCTCGCGGCCCTCGATCAACTCGCCACGGTCTGCGACGCGGCCACTCGCGTAATCGTCATCGGCCGGATGAACGACGTCGCGCTTTATCGCGAACTGGTGCGGCGCGGCATCAGCGACTACCTGATCGCGCCGATCGGCGCATTGCAGATCGTGCGCTCCGTCTGCGGGTTGTTCTCGGCGCCCGATGCCAAGCCGGTCGGTCGCATTATTGCGGTTGTCGGCGCCAAAGGCGGCGTCGGCGCATCAACCATCGCGCACAATATCGCCTTCTCCATTGCCCGCGACCTGATGCTCGATTCGGTGGTGACCGATCTCGATCTCGCCTTCGGCACCGCCGGCCTCGACTTCAACCAGGATCCGCCGCAGGGCATCGCCGAAGCGGTGTTCTCGCCGGACCGCATCGACAACGCCTTCGTCGACCGTCTGCTGGCGAAGTGCACCGATCACTTGAGCCTTTTGGCGGCGCCGGCAACGCTCGATCATGTTTACGACTTCGGTGCCGACGCATTCGAGGCGATCTTCGATTCGCTGCGCGCCACGGTACCCTGCGTCGTCGCTCGATGTGCCGCATCAATGGACCGGCTGGACCAAGCAGACTTTGGTCAGCGCCGACGACATCCTGATCGTCGCCGCGCCCGACCTCGCCAATCTGCGCAACACCAAAAATCTGTACGACTTCCTCAAGGCGGCGCGGCCAAACGATCACCGCCCGCTCTACTGCCTCAACCAGATCGGCGTGCCGAAGCGGCCCGAGATCAAAGCCGCCGATTTCGCCAAGGCGCTGGATGACGAGCCGGTTGCGACCATTCCCGTTCGATCCGCAGCTGTTCGGCGCGGCGGCGAATAACGGGCAGATGATCGCGGAGATTTCGGCGAACCATCGCACCGCCGAAATGTTCCGCCAATTGGCGCAGAAACTGACCGGGCGCGCCGAGCCAAGAAACAGCGTTCTAGCCTGCTGTCGCCGCTGATTGAGAAACTGCTGCAACGGTAATCGTAACCGCTAACGTCGTTTGGAGTTGCGTTCGTGTTTGGCAAGCGTCCAGTTTCCGGTAGTCCCGCCCGCTCCGGTCGATCGGGCGCCCGCCGCGCCGCGTCCCGCTGCACCGCCGGCGGCGCCGCCGACCGCTCCGCCCGCCGCGAACCCGCCCGTCGCCGAACGGCCGCGCGCCGTTGCCGTCGGCCGGTCTAGGCGCGCCGATTCTTGGCGCACCGACGCCGACGCAGAACGCCGGCAGCGGGTCCACCACCGCTCAACCAAATTCCCGTCGGCGATCGATACGCGCCGCTCGGAATCCTATTACGAGGTCAAGGGCACGATTTTCGGCGCCCTGATCGAGGCGATCGATCTCGGCCAGCTTGCCAAGCTCGACGCCGATTCCGCGCGCGAAGAAATCCGCGACATCGTCAACGAGATCATCGCGATCAAGAACATCGTGATGTCGATCTCCGAGCAGGAGGACCTGCTCGACGACATCTGCAACGACGTGCTCGGCTACGGGCCGCTCGAGCCGCTGCTGGCGCGCGACGAGATCGCCGACATCATGGTGAACGGCTCGGGCACGGTCTACATCGAAGTCGGCGGCAAGATCCAGAAAACCGGCATCCGTTTCCGCGACAACCAACAGCTGCTCAACATCTGCCAACGCATCGTCAGCCAGGTCGGCCGCCGCGTCGACGAATCCTCGCCGATCTGCGACGCCCGTCTGCCGGACGGCTCGCGCGTCAACGCCATCGTGCCGCCGCTGGCGATCGACGGGCCGGCGCTCACCATCCGCAAATTCCGCAAGGACAAGCTCACGCTCGAACAGCTCGTCAAATACGGCTCGATCTCGCCGGAGGGCGCGGATATCCTCAAAGTGATCGGCCGCTGCCGCGTCAATACCCTGGTCTCCGGCGCCACCGGCTCCGGCAAGACGACGCTGCTCAACTGCCTGACCCGCTACATCGACGACGACGAGCGCATCGTCACCTGCGAGGACGCCGCCGAACTGCAGTTGCAGCAGCCGCACGTGGTGCGCCTGGAAACGCGGCCGCCGAACCTCGAAGGCGAAGGCCAGATCACCATGCGCGACCTGGTGCGCAACTGCCTGCGCATGCGGCCGGAACGGATCATCGTCGGCGAGGTGCGCGGGCAGGAAGCGTTCGATCTGTTGCAGGCGATGAATACCGGCCACGACGGCTCGATGGGCACGCGTGCACGCCAATAGCCCGCGCGAGGCGCTTTCGCGCCTCGAATCCATGATCATGATGGGCGGCTACTGCGCTGCCGTCGCGCACCATCCGCGAGATGATCTGCGGCTCGATCGATGTCGATCGTCCACGGCGGCGCGCCTGCGCGACGGCTCGCGCCGCATCACCCACATCACCGAAGTGATGGGCATGGAAGGCGACGTCATCATCACCCAGGACCTGTTCCTCTACGAAATCCTCGGCGAGGATGCCAACGGCAATCTGATGGGACAGCACAAGTCGACCGGTATCGGCCGGCCGAAATTCTGGGATCGCGCGCGCTATTACGGCGAGGATCAGCGGCTCGCCGCAGCGCTTGACGCTGCGGATGCCGACGCCAGCGCACGAGTTGGCGCGAGGCTAGCGTCATGGAGACTTACGGGCTTTTCTTTCTGGTGGCGGTCGCGATCGGCGGCGTCGCCTGGGTCTTCGTCTATCCGATCCTGTCCGGCGAGCGGAACGCCGAACGGCGCATGGCGAGCGTCGCGCGGCGGAGCCGATGGCGACCGGCGGCCGACCCGCGTGGCGCAGAAATCGCGGCGCGAGCAGGTCGAGGGCACGCTCAAGGAGATCGAGGAACGGCAGAAAAAGGCCAGAAGCGCGTGCCGCTGTCGGTGCGGATCGCGCAAGCCGGGCTCGACTGGTCGAAGCGCCGCTTCATGGTCACCGCGGGCGCGCTCGGCGTGGTCGCGTTTCCTCGTCGCGTTGCTCTGGTCGGCGCGCGGTCTGTTGCCGGCGCTCGGCTTCGGCTTTGCGGCCGGATTCGGCCTGCCGTTGTGGCTGCTTGACGTTTCTCAAGAAACGGCGCGAAGCGAAATTCCTCAACGGTTTCCCGACGCCGTCGACGTCATCGTGCGCGGCATCAAGGCCGGCCTGCCGCTGCTCGACAGCCTCAAGCTGATCGCCAACGAAGCCGATGAGCCGATCCGCAGCGAATTCCGCGCGCATCATCGAGACCCAGACGATCGGCATTCCGCTCGGCGAAGCCTGCCTCAAGCTCTACGAGCGCATGCCGGTCGCCGGAAGCGAATTTCTTCGGCATCGTCATTTCCATCCAGCAGCGCGCCGGCGGCAATCTCTCCGAGGCGCTCGGCAACCTGTCGCGCGTGCTGCGCGACCGCAAGAAGATGAAGGCGAAAATCCAGGCCATGTCGATGGAGGCGAAGGCCTCGGCGTCGATCATCGGCTCGCTGCCGATCGTGGTGATGGGGCTCGTCTATTTCACCAGCCCCGCCTACATCGAGCTGCTGTGGACTCGATCCGCTCGGGCGCATCATGCTGGCTTGCTGCGCGGACGTGGATGTTCTATCGGCATCTTGGTGATGCGCAAGATGATCAATTTCGATTTCTAAAGGCGCGTCATGGGTTCTTTGATCTCGCAAGCGCTCGATCCGCACGTTCTGACGATGTTGTTCGCCGGCGATCGCCGCCGGTCGCGACGGTGCTGACGCTGGCCATGCCGTATCTGGTCACCGACACGCTCGACAAGCGGATGAAGGCGGTGGCGCTGGAGCGCGAAAAAATCCGTCAGCGCGAGCGCGAGCGGATGGCGCTAGGCAGCAAGGCGGTGCTGCGCCAATCGCCGAAGCGTACATGAAGAAGGTGGTCGACAACTTCAACCTATCAAATGGGTCGGCCAGGAAGAGGCGCGCGCCATGCTCGTGCAGGCCGGGCTTCGCGGGCAGGCGCCTTACATCACCTATCTGTTCTTTCGCATGGCAATGCCGATCGTCATGCTGGTGGTATCGCTGTTCTATATTTTTGTCGTGCTGGAGCTCGACTATCCGCCGATGGTCAAGTTCGCGATGTCGATCGGCGCGCCTATTTCGGCATGCTAGAGCCCGAACCTGTTTCTGAAGAACAAGATCCAGCGGCGGCAGCTTCGATCAAGCGCGCGTTTCCCGACGCGCTCGACCTGCTGCTGATCTGCGTCGAGTCCGGCATGTCGATCGAGGCGGCTTTCCGCAAGGTCAGCGAGGAGATCGGCAGCGCAATCGGTGGCGCTGGCCGAGGAATTCACGCTGACCACGGCGGAATTGTCCTATCTGCCGGATCGCCGCCAGGCTTATGAGAATTTGGCGCAGCGCACCGGTCTCGAAGGCGTCAAAGCGGTGTGCCTGGCGTTGCAGCAGTCGGAGCGCTACGGCACGCCGCTCGGCACCACGCATGCGGGTGCTGGCGCAGGAAAATCGCGACATGCGCATGTCGGAAGCCGAGAAGAAAGCCGCAGGCCTGCCGCCGAAGCTCACGGTGCCGATGATCGTGTTCTTCCTGCCGGTGCTGTTCGTCGTCATTCTCGGCCCGGCCGCGATCCGCGTGATGGCGCTGCAATAAGCCTCAATGGCGGATGATCAGCTCGTGCCGCCTGCGGCGCGTGCTACCGGCTTCGGTTTCTGCGCGTCGTTATGCTGCGCGCCAGCATTTTGCGTAAGTACGCGACATTGGCGGCGGCCTGGTCGGGCGGCAGGTCGGCGCGGGCGATCTGCTCGGCTTCGGCGAAGCGGCCTTGCAGGCCGACGACCAGCGCGAGATTTTGCCGCACGCGCGGATCGGCCGAGCGGTGCTCGGCGGCGCGGCGCAGTGTCGCTTCAGCGTTGGGCAGGTCCTTCGACAGCGCGTAGGACAGGCCGAGATTGGACAGCACGGTGGGCTCGTCGGGAACGATCTTCAGCGCCGTCTGGTAATAGCGCTGCGCCTCGGCGTGGCGGCCGATCTGGTCGAGCACCGCGCCCTGCGCGGAGAGCATGCGCCAGTCGGGCTGATCGGGCGAGTGGGCGCGGCCGAGCACGTCGAGCGCCTGTTCGTAGTCGCCGGCCTCGGCCAGCGCGCGGCCGTATTCGCCGAGCACGGTCTTGTCGTGGGGATTTTCGCATCGACAGGCGTTCGAGCACGGCGACCGCCTGGGCGCGCTGGCCGGTGGCGCGCAGCGCCTGGGCATAGTGCAGGGCGGCGTCGACCTTGGTCGGATCGGCGTGGTACTGCGCGCCGTAGACGTCGAGATCGCGCCGCCAGGCCGCATCCGACGGACTGACCGCGGCTGCCGCCCCGGGCGGTAGCGTTCCGGTCGTTTCGGCCGTCGGCGGTGGTCTGGCATCCCGCGGCCGCCGCCGCGATGACCGCGAGCAGCGAGGCAGAAGCAGAAGGGGCAGGGTGGGACCGGGTCGGAACGCATCGTGTTCGCTGCGATGAGAGCCGTGCTGCAAAGGCGGAAGGCACCGTTGCCAAAGTGTCGGTCAGCAATAGACCGTTAACCCTAACGAGCGGTTAACGCCGCGGGATGCCGGCGTTCCCGGGCTTTGTCTGTCGCGCCGCCGGCACTGCCGCACTAGGCCGGCACCGATGGTCTCGCTCACGTCGTAGCTCGACGTATCGCCCTTGGGCCGTTCGCCGGCGATGGCGTGGCCCTCGACCATGTAGTGCACCGCTTCGGCGATATTGGTGGCGTGGTCGCCGATGCGCTCGATGTTCTTGGCGCAGAACAGATAGTGGATGCACAGCGAGATGGTGCCGGGATCCTCCATCGTATAGGTGAGCAACTCCCGGAACAGCGAAACATAAAGCGCGTCGACTTCCTTGTCGCCTTGCCAGACGCGCAGCGCATTGCGCGGGTTGCGATCGACGAAACTGTCGAGCACCACGGCCAGTTGCGAGACCACCAGCGTCGCCATGTGGCTCAAGCCCCGCATCAAGGTGCGCTGCGAGTTCTCGCCGCTGACCGCGATGACGCGCTTGCCGATGTTCTTGGCGAGGTCGCCGATGCGCTCGAGGTCGCTGGCAATGCGCAGCATCGCGACCAGCGCGCGCAGATCGAACGCCATCGGCTGGCGCAGCGCGATCGTCGCGACGGCCTTTTCCTCGATCTGCCGCTGCATGCCGTCGACGGTTGCATCGGCGCGCGATGACGTGGCGCGCCAGGCCGACGTCGTGCCGCGCCAGCGCGTCGATCGAGTCGGTGACCTGCTTCTGCGCCAGGCCGCCCATCTCGGCGACCATCTGCGTGAGCTTGCTCAGGTCGGTGTCGAAGACACGGGGGTGTGGTCGGACACATTCATGATCTGTTCCGCAGCCGTTGGCGACGGCCTTCGGGGCTGTTGGCACCGCTGTCGCACGCCACAGCCCGGCACAAAGCGCATTTAACGCTTTGATGATTCTACGATTCATGCGTGACGATGCGATGACATTGCGAGCGAGAAAGCGCAAACGGCGCTTCGCGCGCAGCAAAGCACTTCGCGATTATGTGATTGTCATTTCTGTCACAGCAAGGCGGCAAAAACCAAGCTGATTTGCGATTCGAAACGGGCGATCCGCATGACGTTTGCAGCGGAACGGAATGTTCGCATGCCATGTGCGTGGACTTGTCGAAGCGATCGGCGCCGCCGGGGCCGTGCTCACCACGCTGTGCTGGGTGCCGCAGGCGGCCAAAATCATTCGCGAGCGCGACACGCGGGCGATTTCGCTGCCGGGGACGACGCTGTGCGTGATCGGCGTGTTGTTATGGCTGGTTTACGGGCTGGCGATCGTCGATGGACCGCTGATCGGCTCGAGCATCGTCACCTTCGCCATGACGTTCATCATCCTGGTGCTGAAAATCCGCCACGGCTGACGACGGCAGAGCTTACGTCAGCACGCGCACCGGCGCGCCGTCGAGGAAGCCGCGAATGTCCTCCACCATTCCGGTATAAAAGGCCCGATAGTTCTGCTCGGTCACATAGCCGAGATGCGGCGTGAGCACGACGTTGTCGAGCTTGCGCAGCGGGTGATCGACGGGGAGCGGCTCGATGTCGAAAACATCGAGACCGGCGCCGGCGATGCGTTTGTCGCGCAAGGCCGCCAGCAGCGCGGTTTCCTCGACGATCGGCCCGCGCGAAGTGTTAATCAGGTAAGCGGTTTTCTTCATTAGTCCGAGCTCGCGCGCCCCGACCAGCCCGCGGGTGCGATCCGACAATTGAAGATGGATCGAAAGGAAATCGGCGCGGCGAAACAGCTCGTCGCGGCTCACGCACGCAACGCCGGCCTCGGCACATTTCTCCGGCGTGAGATTCTGGCTCCAGGCAATGACAGTCATCTTGAAGGCGCGGCCGATCTCGGCCATCCGTGCGCCGAGCCGGCCGAGGCCGGCTACCGAGAGCGTGAGGCCTTCGAGATCGAGCCCGATCGTGCTCTGCCACGGCACGCCGGCTTTGAGACGCGCGTTTTCGTAGCCGATGCGGCGCGCGAGTTCGAGCATCAGCCCGGTGGCGATCGCGGCAGTCCCGTTGCCGAACGACGGCGTGCCGCAAACGACGACGCCGCGCGCCTTGGCGGCGGCGAGGTCGATCGAGGCATTACGCATGCCGCTGGTGATCAGGAGCTTGAGCGACGGCAGCGCTTCGATCACCGCGCGCGGGAAGACGGTGCGCTCGCGCATGGCGCAGATAATGGCGAAGTCCTTGAGCGCGGCCACGACCTTGTCGGTGCTGCCCAGATGCGCGTTGAAGACCTTGATCTCGACATCGGCGCCAACTTTCGACCAGTCAGCGGAGGAAAGCGCGACGTTCTGGTAATCGTCGAGGATCGCGCAGCGAAGAGCCATAAAAACCGGCCAAAGTGAGGGACGCCTAGGCGTCTCACACTGCACGGCCGATGACAAGCAGACGCTGCGTGGCTGACGCGTTGGCGATCTCGCGGAGCGCGGTGACGTCGCTGCGGGTCGCTTGAGCGGCAGAGGCCGGCAAGTCGGCGCGCTTGGCCGCGCATTTTGGGCCGGGCCCACGCATATAATGAAGTTCCGGCCGGTAGGGATCGAGCGGACGAGAAAAGGTCCGCATCAGCTCGCGAACGGTCTTGTTCAGTTTGTCGCGCATGACGCGCTCCGGAGACGCTCTTGCTTGCCGCATCCCGACCGGCGCCGATCTGGCGTGGGGTCGTACAGGTGCGACTTTTGCCGCTAAGTTTCAGCGAAAAATCATTAAAAATTAGTGCGAAAGCGCCGGTAGCGCGGCCGTTAGGCGCCGCCAAGCGTCTGCGAATGCAGATAGACTTTACGATCGGTTGCCGCCAGCGCCCGGCCAAGGTTGAAGGCGTCTGTCCCGAGGGCGCTTGCCCCGGCGCAGCCTGATCGCTACATCAGCCCCAGTTCCCATCATGACCGCCACCAGCGTCGCGCCTTGAACAACGCGCGCACGCCCGGACCAAGAATGGCCCGCCAATTCATTTATCACATGCAGGATTTGTCCAAGACCTATCCGGGTAACCGGAAGGTTCTGGAGAATGTGAACCTGTCATTCTATCCCGACGCCAAAATCGGCGTGCTCGGCGTCAACGGCTCGGGCAAATCGACCCTGTTGCGCATCATGGCCGGGCTCGACAGCGAATTCACCGGCGAAGCGTGGGCCGCCGAGGGCGCGCGCGTCGGTTTTTTGCCGCAGGAGCCGCAGCTCGATGCGGCAAAGTCGGTACGCGAGAACGTCATGCTGGGGGTGGCGACGCAGAAGGCGATTCTCGACCGCTACAACGAGCTGGCCGCGAATTATTCCGACGACACCGCCGACGAAATGACCAAGCTGCAGGACGAGATCGAAGCCAAGGGGCTTTGGGATCTCGACTCCAAAGTCGATCAAGCGATGGAAGCGCTACGCTGCCCGCCCGATGATGCGGGCGTGGCGCAGCTATCGGGTGGCGAACGACGCCGTGTCGCGCTTTGCCGACTGCTGCTCGAGCAGCCGGATTTGCTGCTGCTGGACGAGCCGACCAATCATCTCGACGCCGAGTCGGTGATGTGGCTCGAGGGCCATTTGCGTAATTATCCCGGCGCCATCCTGATCGTTACCCACGACCGTTATTTCCTCGACAACGTCACCGGCTGGATTCTCGAGATCGACCGCGGCCGCGGCATCCCCTATCAGGGCAATTACTCGGCCTGGCTGACGCAGAAGCAGAAGCGGCTCGAACAGGAAGGCCGCGAGGAGGAAGCGCGCCAGCGCACGCTCGCGCGCGAGCAGGAATGGATCGGGGCGTCGCCGCGCGCCCGCCAGGCCAAATCCAAGGCGCGCTATGAACGTTACGAGGAGCTGCTGAGAAAAGCCGGCGAGAAACAGGCGCAGACGGCGCAGATCGTTATTCCGGTCGCCGAGCGGCTGGGCCAGACGGTCGTGGATGTCGAGCGCCTGCGGAAGGGCTACGGCAACAATCTCCTGATCGACGATCTGACCTTCAAGCTGCCGCCCGGCGGTATCGTCGGCATCATCGGACCGAACGGCGCCGGCAAGACAACATTGTTGCGGATGATTACGGGTCAGGAAAAGCCGGACAGTGGAGCCATCAAGGTGGGCGAGTCGGTGCATCTTGGCTATGTCGATCAGTCGCGCGATTCGCTCGACGGCAAAAAGACCGTCTGGGAGGAGATTTCCGGCGGGCTCGATCAGCTGCAACTGGGCAAGCGCGAGGTCAATTCGCGGGCCTATTGCGCAGCGTTCAATTTCAAGGGCGCCGACCAGCAAAAGAAAGTCGGCGCACTTTCCGGCGGCGAGCGAAACCGCGTGCACCTCGCCAAGATGCTCAAGTCCGGCGCTAACGTGCTGCTGCTCGACGAGCCGACCAACGACCTCGACGTCGATACCTTACGCGCGTTGGAGGAGGCTTTGGAGGATTTCGCCGGCTGCGCCGTGATCACCAGCCACGACCGCTGGCTCCTCGACCGCATCGCCACCCACATCCTCGCCTTCGAAGGCGATAGCCGCGTCGAATGGTTCGAAGGCAATTTCCAGGACTACGAGCAGGACAAAATGCGGCGGCTGGGAACGGACTCGATTCTGCCGCAACGGATCAAATACAAGAAGTTCTCGCGCTGATTGTGCCGGAGCAAGTATAATTACTGGGCTTACTTAAACACATCTGGCGGATGTGAATTATTGTGCCAGGCGGTTCCGTTTCACTAAGTAATAACCCTCAAAAAACGACTGAGTTACCGTTGCTCTATTGTCAGCAATTGTTAGCAACTTGGGGCGTTATTTCCTCGGCGTAGAACAAACCCCTGCGTACGACCACACGGCTTGAAGGTTCTGATCGTGACAAAACTCGTCGTGCGTTTCCTCAAGGATAAATCCGGCGCCACCGCGATCGAGTACGGGCTGATTGCGGCCGGTATTTCGCTGGCCGTCATCGGCGTTGTGTCGAACTCGGCTCCAAGCTGAAGAGCACGTTCAGTTCGATCTCGACCCAATTAAACTAAGACTGGCAGGTCGCGGATCCGGGGGCTTTTGCACCGCTTACATTTGGCCTGTTCGATACATATATGTCGCTTGCCTAGTCGCGGATGCGCGAGACAGAGCCCTATTTCACAGACGATTAAAGCGCGTGATCGCCGGTTTGCGCGGTCCGCTTGGGAAGGAGTTGCCATTGCCTACCAGAGCCAGTGAAGCCCGCTCGACCGAGGCTCGTACGCGGGCTGAGGCGAGTTTCAAAAAAGAGCAGCGCGCCAAAGAGGGCGCACAAGCGATGCAGGAATATCAGGCCAACAGCCGGGCCGTCCGCGAAAAAACCGAGCGATTGAAGGCGATGCGGCTTGCCAAGGAGGCCGCCGACAAAAACGCCGAACCGATTGCAGCGGCGAACGGCAACGCGACGCCGACGACAGAAACCGCCTTGAAACGAACACATCCGCGGCGTATTAAGAAACAGCAGCCTCGTTAGGCTTGCGCGAGCCGCGTGTACGGACACCGCCAATCGGCTTCCTGCTCGCTTTTTAAAATCTGTCATTGACAGCCCAGATCGCGCGGGATGTCCCCTTGCCCGCAAGCGGGCCGGGCGCATTCGCGTCTGGCGCGCTACGGCATACCCTGAAACAACGAAAGCTTTTGCATTGACCAATTTCACCACCTTTAGCGACTTCAACCTCAATGACTCGATTACCCGCGCTCTCGCGGAAGAAAAATACCTCACCCCTACTCCGATCCAGACACAGACAATCCCGACTGGTGATGGCGGGCCGCGATGTGATCGGTATCGCTCAGACCGGTACCGGCAAAACTGCTGCCTTCGCACTGCCGATCCTGCATTATCTCGCCGCCAATCCGCGACCGCTGATTCGCAAGAGCTGCCGCGTCCTGGTGCTCAGCCCGACGCGCGAATTGTCCGGCCAGATTCTCGACAGCTTTCGCGCTTACGGCCGTCATCTGCGCATCCGCGCTGCGTTAACGATTGGCGGAGTGTCGATGGGAGCGCAAGTGCGCTCGCTCATCAACGGCCTCGATGTCCTTGTTGCTACGCCCGGCCGGCTCCTCGACCTGGTCCAAGGCAATGCCCTTCGGCTCGGCGACGTCGAATGTCTCGTGCTCGACGAAGCCGATCGGATGCTTGACATGGGTTTTATCCATGACATCCGCAAAATCGTCGCAAAACTTCCGGCCCGGCGACAGACCCTGATGTTTTCGGCAACGATGCCGCGCGCCATCGCTGAACTTGCGGCGCAGATGCTGCGCGAGCCGGTCAAGGTAGCGGTTGCGCCTGAGGCTACGACGGTGAGCGAGTCGACCAGCGCCTGATCCGCGTCGATCGTGTCGGCAAACCCGCGGTACTGATCGACGTGCTGCGCAGCGAAACGATCGACCGGGCGCTGATTTTCACCCGCACCAAGCATGGCGCCGACAAGGTCGTGCGCGGCCTCAGTCGCGCCGGCATCGCGGCGAAGGCGATCCACGGCAACAAATCGCAAAATCAGCGCGAGCGCGTGCTGGCCGCCTTTCGTAAAGGCGAGGTCCGCACGTTGGTAGCCACCGATATTGCCGCGCGCGGCATCGATGTCGACGGCATCAGCCACGTGGTGAATTTCGATCTGCCTAATGTGCCGGAGACCTATGTCCATCGCATCGGCCGCACCGCACGCGCCGGCGCGGACGGGGTCGCGATCTCGCTGTGCGACGGCGAGGAAGCCGGCTTGGTGCGCGATATCGAGAAGCTCATCCGCATGTCCATTCCCGCAACCAACCGACGTACGCAGACGCACCGGCCCGAGCCATCCGCCACCCATGCCGTGCCGCCAGGGCCTCCGGTCAGCGCCCCACACAAACGCGGTAAGCGGCGCCGGAACGATCCAGCGCGTCGCGACCGGCATCACGAGCAGCCGCAGGAGAACGCGAGCGCGATCGCTGCGGTAAGTTTTCTGCAGCGTCCTTTGCCGCCGAGGCGCTAATATCGACCGCGCGCCCGTCGCGTTGGGCCGGTCATTCAAAAGGGTCTTGACGTGACGAAGGAAGAACTCTTGCAATTCGAGGGCCTCGTCCTCGAGATATTGCCAGACGCGCGCTACCGCGTTCAGCTCGATAACGGCCATGCGCTCGTTGCCTACACGGCCGGAAGAATGAAGAAGAACCGGATCAAAACCCTCGCCGGCGACCGGGTGACGGTGGAAGTATCGCCCTACGACCTGGAAAAAGGCCGGCTGATCTTTCGTCACAAGGACGAACGGGCCGCCTCGGTCAGCCGCGCGCCGCAGCGCCATCAATTTCGGCGAAGGTGAATTGCGATGCCCAGGCCAAGTCCGGACGGCAACTTTGCTACCAACTGGAGTGGCGTAATGAGATTGTTCATTTTCAAATCAGAGGTGAGCCCTGATCTGCGGGCCTTTGGCGCCGACCTTGCCGGCATGTCGGCTGCCGAGTCAGTTTCGTCCTTGGCACGCGGTTGGCGCAGTGGCGCCCGATCAGGACCCTCCGCACAAGCTGTCACGGAGCGTGATCGAAGCGGCAATCAATGAACGCGGATTTCAGCTTTGGCGGATGAGAAAAGGCCGCCAGATCAAATCCTGAAAGTGGTTACGGCGGGACCAAATTTCCCGGGCAGGCAGGAGTAGTTAGCGATGGCGGAACCCGTGCATAAATTCAGGATCGGCCAGAGCGTCGATCTGATTCCGTCGACTTTCCGGTCGGCGGCGAGCGGGCATTACGAAATCATCAGCTTGCGACCGGCCGAGGGTGGCAACCCGCAATACCGGGTCAGAAATAAGAGCGAAATCGCACGAGCGCGTGGTCGGGGAAAGCGATCTCATCCTGACAGCGCATCTGAAATTTGACTGAGATCGACGCGTTCGTCGGGAATTCGCCGCACGGCGCGCGCAATAGACCGGATCAGGAGCCGACAGGAAAACCGAACATGTTCAAAATTCTTGAGCTCAAAAGTTCCGGTTCGCCGCCGGCGGCGCAGGTCGGCAACAGATATCCGACGCTCGAGCAGGCTGTTACTGCAATCAAGCGGCATGTGAAGACGTTCAATGTCTCCGGGCATAATCCGGAGGAGAATTATTGGTGGGCGCGCGACGCGGAAGGCTTGCGAAAATGCTGGATTTCCAACGCCGACTGAAAACCGATGAGTGCAGGATGCTGAGTTTCCCGAACCAGAGCCGGTTTTTCGATGCGACGCGGCGGGCAGTGCGGTTTTGGGGATATGAGAGCGCCATGGAGTGGTCGTTCTTCGTCGGCGAAGACGCGCTCAAAAGCATGCAGCCCGACATGCGGCGCGACGAAGCGGGCTTACTGGAGGCGTTCGATAGCCATCGGCCGATGATCCACGCGGCGGCGAGCAAGGCGTTTACCCGGAGCCGCAAAGGCTCTTACGAACTTACGATGGGCGATTTTTAGAGCAATTCTCGCTGCTGATCCGAGCGGGAGAAACGCTATGAATGTTTCTTGCCGCCGCTTTGGCCCGGATTTCCGGTAAATCGCGACGCGAAAGATGACGTCGCCGGACTGGCGGCTTTCTTTTTGTTCCAGTCGGCCTTCGGCTTCTTCTTCTCGCGGTTGCTTCGCATCTGACCTTTTGCCACGGTATCCTCACTCTCGTATGGGTGAAACGGCTCGTTCGAACGAGCTTCAACTTTCGCCTGAGAGCCGCTTGAAATCGGCGATGACGGCGGCGATCAGCTTCTGCTTCCTCGGATCCTCGGCGAGCAGCGTTATGGCGAAGAGATTGAGAAGGTAGCGCGCTTTTTCGGCGGCCTCTTGCCAGTTCGCCGCCGGCGCCGACATCAAATGCGCTTCCAGTTCATCTTGTCGCTGCCGCAGATGCTTTTGATCGGCTTCCACGTCGGCGAGAAGGCGGCGAAGGTGGGTGGCTTTCTGGGCGGCCATGCCGCGACGCTGATCGAGATCGATGGTCTCGTCGGTCATGGCTGCTTGCCGCGGCGGGCGAGGGGATAGTCGCTGCTCTCGTATAAACGGCGGATCTCGTCGCAGCCGTATCGGTGCTCGTCCACTTCGAGGCACGCGCCGACAAGAAGCTCCGGTGCGACATCCTCCACGGCAAAACGAATAGCCTGCGACGCCTGCTCGAACCGCTTGTAGCCCAGAGGCTGCATTTTGGGTACGCGCCGGCGGGCGGGAAACAGTTCGGCAGCAGCATTGTAATCAAATTCGCTCATTGGTGCGCCCTTCATCCATGCTGCAAACGCGGTTACCCAGTTCTGTGGGGTGCAACATGAATATAAGCGGAAAATGCAGCAATACTAGGTCGGCGACGCCGGATATCCCCGACCCGCACACCGCGATCCGCGGGTGGTAAAAATCTCAACCGCGTCTCGCCGGCGCGGTGCTACGATTTCGCCAGCAGACCCTTAAGCACCAGGTCGAGGTGGGCATTGAAATACGCCTTCAGATCGATCGGCTGGCGATCATCAAACATCATCATCCAGACGTCGATCAGCGCCATCGGCGCGACGATGACGAGCAGGCATTCGGTGATCGGAGAGCGCCGGATCTCGCCGCGATCCATGCCGCGCTGGATCGCCTGCTGCAGCATCTCCATGCATGGCCGATGGATCTCGTCGTGGTAACGGTCGGCCAGCGCCGGGAAACGCGGCGCTTCGGCGATCAGCATGCGAACCACTTCGCGCCGCCGGCGGTCTTCGACAATGTTCTCGTAGATGAAGCTAAATTGCGCCTGCAGCAAATCGGCGGTCGAGCCTTCGTGGGTTTCGAACATGTTGTAGACGGTGTCGAGCGTGACCTTCATCAGCTCGCGCACCATCGAGATGAACAAATGTTCCTTGTTCTCGAAATAGACGTAGATGGTGCCTTTGGTCACGCCGGCGTGCTCGGCGATCGCATCGAGCGTGGTCATCGCGTAGCCGTTGCGCGAAAACTCCAGAAACGCGGCTTCGAGAATTTCATGCGGACGCTCGGCCTTGCGGCGGCGGCGGGTCTCGGTGTGGGTTTCCAACACGTCGGTCATGGCCTTTGAGCCCCTGGTCCACAGGGAACTTCGCATTATTGACTAACTGGATAGTAAATAACTAGTCTGCCTTTGTTAAGGGTGGACCAGTGCTGAATTTGGGTGGGGCAGCTTAAGTGGCGCATTGGCCCGCCGGCCGGCGCGCCTCGGGCCAGGGCTTTGGCCCGATTTGGCCGTTTTGGGCGGCGCAGCGGCCATGATCGCCGCCGCACTGTCGCTATTAGGGGCCTGCGCGGTCGGTCCGGACTTTTCCGCGCCGCCAGCGCCGCCGGGCAGCAGCTACACGCCCGAAACGCATCCTGGCGCCAACCGCTTCGGCAGATGTCGCCGGCGGCGCCACGCAGCGCTTTGTCATGGGCCGCGACATTCCGGGCGATTGGTGGAAAGTGTTCCATTCGAAAGAGATCGACGCACTGGTCGCCGAAGCGCTGCACGCCAATCCGAATTTGCAGGCCGCGCAGGCGGCGCTGTGGCAGGCAAAGGAAACTCTGTACGCGTCCGGCGGCAAGCTGCTGCCGAATCGTCGACGCCAATGGTTCGTTCGACGCGCCAGCAGCATTTCGCTGGCAGAGTTCGGCCTGCCGGGTGCGCCGGAGACCTTCAATCTCTACCAGGCCACAGTGAACGTCTCCTACACGCCCGACGTGTTTGGCGGCATCCGGCGCGCAGATCGAAGTCGAACGCGGCGCTTGCCGAATATCAGCGCTTCGAGCTTGAAGCCACGTATCTGACGCTGACGTCGAATGTCGTGACGGCTGCCATCCAGGAAGCGTCGCTGCGCGGCCAGATCGAGGCGACGCAGGAAATCATCAAGGCCGAAAGCGACCAGCTTGAAGTGGTGCGCAATCAGTTCGAGGCCGGCGCCGCCAACCGCGCTGATGTGCTGACGCAGGATTCGGAGGTCGCGACCACGGAAGCCACGCTGCCGCCGCTGGAAAAGCAACTGGAGCAGCAGCATCACGTGCTGCTCGCCCTGATCGGTCACTTTCCCAACGAAAGGCTTCGCGAGCATGTGACGCTGGCGTCGCTGCACCTGCCAACCAATCTGCCGGTGAGCTTGCCGACGCAGCTTGTCGAGCAGCGGCCGGATGTACGCGCCGCGCAATCGCAATTGCATTCAGCCAGCGCGCTGATCGGCGTCGCCATCGCCAACAGGTTGCCGCAATTCACCCTCACGGCTGCCTACGGCAGTGCATCGTTGACGCCGGCGACGCTGTTCACGCCCGGCGACCGCGATCTGGAGTGTCGCGGCTGCCGGCACGCAGCCGATCTTCCATGGCTTTACGCTTCTGCATCAGGAACGTGCGGCCAGAGCCGCCTATGAAACGGCCGATGCGCAATATCGCAACACCGTGCTGACCGCGTTCCAAAATGTCGCCGATGCCCTGCGCGCACTGCAACTCGATGCCGCCACCTTGAAAGCCCAGCAGAGTGCCGTGCGCGCCGCGTCCGATACTTTCGATCTTACGCGCGGCCAGTACCGGCTCGGCGCCATCACCTACATCATTCTGCTCAACGCCGAGCGGACCTATCAACAGGCACTGCTGGCCTTGGTGCAGGCGCAAGCCGCGCGCTACGCCGACACCGCAGCTCTGTTCGCAGCGCTGGGTGGCGGCTGGTGGAATCGCGTGGACGCGCTGCCCGATCCATTCAGCCCCGAGCCGCAAATCGTGAAGGCCGCGAGCGACACGCCGCTGCCGACGCAGTCCGGAGCCCAGTCAATGACCAAACGCATGATGATCATGCTCGTGGCGGTCGCCGTCGTGTTCGGTTTGATCTTCGGATTCCAGATCTTCAAAGGGACGATGATCAAGAAATTCATCATGGCGGCGAGCAATCCGGCGCAGACGGTCTCGGCCGCCAAGGCGAGCTACGGCGAATGGCAGGCGAACATCGAAGCGGTCGGCACGCTGCGCGCGGTCAAGGGCGCCGATCTGTCGCTGGAAGTGTCCGGTGTCGTTGAATCGATCTCGTTCAATTCCGGCGACGACGTCGACCAGGGCGCGCCGCTATTGAAACTGCGGACGGCGGACGACGTCGCGCGGCTGCATTCACTGGAAGCGATCGCCGAGTTGAGTGAAATAACCAACGAGCGCGACCAGAAACAGTTCAAGATGCAGGCGGTCAGCCAGGCGACGCTGGATGCGGATGCGGCTAATCTGAAGAACGCCCAGGCTCAGGTCGTCCAGCAGCAGGCCATCATCGACAAGAAGTTTCTACGCGCCCCGTTCGCCGGCCATCTCGGCATCCGCGCGGTTGACCTCGGACAATATCTCGGGCCGGGCACGGTGATCGTGACATTGCAGGCGCTCGATCCGATCTTTGTCGATTTTTTCGTGCCGCAGCAGTCGGTCGATCAGGTGCACCTCGGCGAGCCAGTTACGGTGAAAATCGACGCGTTCAAGGGTGAGACCTTCAACGGCGAGATTTCCGCTATCAATCCCAAGGTCGACACTGGCAGCCGCAACGTGCAGATCCGCGCGACGCTGAAAAATCCGGACCATCGGCTGCTGCCTGGAATGTATGCAACCGTCGACATCGCAACCGGCGCGCCGAAGAGTTACGTCACGCTGCCGCAGACGGCGATTACCTACAACCCATACGGTGACACGGTCTATATCGTCGTCGACGGCAAGGACAAAGATGCCGACGGCAAGCCGCAGCGGATCGCGCGCCAAACATTTGTCGCCGTCGGGCCGACCCGAGGCGATCAGGTCGCCGTGCTTAAGGGCATCGAGGACGGCGACATGGTGGTCACCGCCGGGCAGATCAAGCTGCACAACGGTTCAGTCGTCATGATCGACAATTCAGTCACGCCGACCGCCGACGCGGCGCCTGTCCCGATCGATCGCTAGGCCGCCGTCATGAAATTTACCGACATCTTCATCCGCCGCCCGGTCCTGGCTTCCGTCATCAGCCTGTTGATCCTGGTGCTCGGCGTGCGCGCTTATTACGCGCTACCGGTGCTGCAATATCCGCGCACCCAGAATGCTGTGGTGACGGTGACCACCACCTATTACGGCGCTGATCCCGACGTTGTCGCCGGCTTCATCACCACGCCGCTCGAGATCGCCATCGCTCAGGCCTACGGAATCGACTACATGACGTCGACCAGCCAGAGCTCGACCTCGACGATCACCGTCTATCTGCGGCTCAACTACGATGCCGACAAGGCGCTGACCGAGATCAACACCAAGATCAATTCGGTGCTCAACCAGCTGCCGACCGGCACCCAGCAGCCGGTGCTGACTGTCAAGATCGGCCAGACTATCGATGCGATGTATCTCGGCTTCAACAGCGACACGCTGGCGCCGAACCAGATCACCGACTACCTCACGCGGGTCGTGCAGCCGAAGCTGCAAACGGTGCCGGGCGTGCAAACCGCCGAGCTGCTCGGGCAGAAGGTTTTTGCGCTGCGCGCCTGGCTCGATCCGCAAAAGCTCGCCGCCTACGGGCTGACCGCGACGGACGTGAGCCTGGCGCTCACAGCCAATGACTACATTTCCGGCATCGGCACCACCAAAGGCCAGATGGTGCAGGTCAATTTGACCGCATCGACCGGTCTGCACTCGGCCGATGAGTTCCGCAATCTCGTCATCAAGGAGAGCCGCGGCGCGGTGGTGCGCCTGAAAGACGTCGCCAATGTCATGTTGGGCGCCGAAGATTACGAGTCGGAGGTCGGCTTCGACGGCAAGCAGGCGGTTTACATTGGCGTGCAGGTGGCACCCGCCGCCAATCTGCTCGAGGTGATACGCGGCGTGGACAAGGTCTGGCCCGACATCAAGGCACAATTGCCGCGCGGACTTAACGGCGAGATCGTTTACGACTCAACCAAGTTCGTCGACTCCGCAATCTATGAAGTCGTGCTCAGCCTGGTCGAGGCGCTGCTCATCGTCACACTGGTCGTATTTTTGTTCCTCGGTTCGGTACGCTCGTCGCTAATCCCGACCGTCGCCATTCCGCTGTCGCTGGTCGGCACGTTCATTATCCTTTTAGCGCTCGGCTATTCGATCAATCTGTTGACGCTGCTGGCGCTTGTGCTCGCCATCGGGTTGGTGGTCGACGATGCCATTATCGTGGTGGAGAATGTTAGCCGCCATCTCGAAGAAGGCGTGCTGCCGGTGCCCGCCGCGGTTGCGGCCGCCCGCGAGCTTGGCGGTCCCATCATTGCGATGACGGTAGTGCTCGGCGCGGTGTACGTGCCGATCGGCTTTCAGAGCGGACTGACCGGAGCGCTGTTCGCGGAATTCGCCTTCGCGCTGGTGGGTGCCGTCACGGTGTCGGGCGTGGTCGCGCTGACGTTGTCGCCGATGCTGTGCTCGCGGCTGTTAAAGGCGCCCGACCCGCAGCATCGCGGCTGGGAGGAAAAACTCACCTATTATATCGACCGCGGTTTCGTCCGTTTGCGCGCGGCGTATGAGCGGCGGCTGCATGGCAGCCTGAATTATCTGCCGGTCACCTTGGTCTTCGCCTTAATGGTGCTGAGCAGTATCTATTTCCTGTTCATCACCGCTCATACCGAGCTTGCCCCGCAAGAGGATCAGGGCGTCATCATTACCCAGTCGATCGCGGCGCCGAACGCCACGCTCAAGCAGCGCCAGCTTTATTCGCACGAGATTTACAAGATTTTCCACGAATATCCGGAAACCGAGCACGTCTTCCAGCTCGACGTGCCGGGACAATCCATCTCCGGAATGGTGCTCAAGACTTGGGATGCCCGTTCGAGCACCACGAACAAGCTCCAGCCGATGGTGCAGCAGAAGCTCAGCAGCGTTCCCGGCGTGCGCGTGGTCGCGTTTCAGCCGCCGCCGCTGCCGGGCAGTATCGGCTTGCCGATCCAATTCGTGATCGGCACCACCGAATCCTTCGAGCGCCTGTTCGATATCGCGCAGAAATTTCTGCTGGAGGCGCAGAAGAGCGGCAACTTCATCTTCCTCGATTGCGACCTGAAGATCGATGCACCGCAATCGAATGTGACGATCGATCGCGACAAGACCGCGGAACTTGGCCTGAAGATGAGCGACGTCGGCGGCGCACTCGCCTCAATGCTCGGCGGCGGCTACGTCAACTATTTCAGCATGAGCGGCCGCTCCTACAAGGTGATCCCGCAAGTGCAGCAGCGCTTCCGCCTCAACGCGCGGCAGTTGCTCGACTATCATATCCGCACCTCTGACGGCTCGCTGGTGCCGCTGTCCACGGTGGCGACCGTCAGCACCAAGACCGTCCCGGAATCGCTCAATCACTTCCAGCAACTCAACAGCGCAACGATTCAGGGTGTCGCCATGCCGGGGGTGTCGCAGGGTGACGCACTCGTCTATCTTCAGGATCTCGCGGCGCGCACTCTGCCGCGCGATTACTCGGTCGACTACGGCGGCTTGAGCCGCCAATACGAGCAGGAGACCAGCGGTTTCGTCGGCACCTTCGGGTTCGCGCTGATCATCATCTTTCTCGCGCTCGCTGCCTTGTTCGAAAGCTTCCGCGATCCGGTTATCATCCTCGTCTCGGTGCCGATGTCGATCGCCGGCGCGCTCATCTTCGTCAGCCTCGGCATAGCTGGCGCTTCGCTCAACATCTACACCGAGGTCGGTCTGGTGACGCTGATGGGACTGATCAGCAAGCACGGCATCTTGATCGTGCAATTCGCCAACGACTTGCAGGCCGAGGGTCACGGCAAGCGCGAGGCGATCGAGATGGCGGCCGGTATCCGGTTGCGCCCGATCCTGATGACCACCGCGGCCATGGTACTGGGCGTGGTGCCGCTGATCACCGCCGCGGGCGCCGGCGCGGTGTCGCGCTTCCAGATGGGCCTGGTGATCGCGTCCGGCCTGTCGATCGGCACGTTGTTCACGCTGTTCGTGGTTCCGGCGGTGTATATGATGCTGGCGACCGACCGGTCGAAGCACGCGGCCGCCGCGGTGCAAGCGTCGCCGCCGCACGCCGCTCCCGCGGAGTAAAACGCGCGCGATGGAAGACTGGAGCGCACGGCAATACCTTAAATTCGAGGATGAACGCACCCGGCCGCCGCGTGATCTGCTGGCGCAAGTGCCGCTGCCGCAGCCGCGCCTTGTCGTCGATCTCGGCTGCGGGCCGGGAAATTCGACCGAACTTCTGATCGAACGCTTTCCGCAAGCCGAGGTGATCGCGCTCGATTCATCGCCGGATATGCTGCGCAAGGCGCGCGAGCGGTTGCCGCAATGCACCTTCGTCCAAGCCGACATCGCCACCTGGATGCCGGAGGCAGGCACCGATCTTTTGTTCGCCAATGCCGCCCTGCAATGGATGCCAGACCATCCGCGGGTGATGCGCCGATTGCTTGAAGCGTTGCCGAAGGGCGGCGTGCTGGCGGTGCAGATGCCCGACAACACCCGCGAGCCGTCGCATGTGCTGCAGCGTGAGGTGGCGGCGGCAGGGCCGTGGGCCCGCAATCCGGCCATGGCGGCGGCGCCGCGCGCGGATCTGCTGTCGCCGGAGGCCTATTACGATCTGCTCCAGCCGGTATGCACACAGATCGACATTTGGCATGCCGTCTACAACCACGTGATGGCCTCGCCGCAAGCCATCGTCGAATGGTTCAAGGGTTCGGCGCTGCAACCGTATCTGTCGCCGCTTGATGCCGCCGAGCGTGAGGAGTTCCTCGCCGCCTATACGAAGAAGATCGCCGCCGCCTACAAGCCGCGTGTCGACGGCAAGGTGATGCTCAATTCCCCCGCCTGTTTATCGTGGCGGTGCGATGAAGACTGGCGGCATTGACGGTAGCTGCGGCACTTCTGTGCGGCACGCCTTTACATTGCAAAGCGCCGCTGCTGCCGACGCGGCGTTCGCGGCGTGGCTGCAATCGTTGCGGCCGCAGGCGCAGGAACTTGGCGTCTCGCGCGCCACGTTCGAGATGGCGACGCGCGGGCTCGAGCCCGATCTGTCGCTGCCGGATCTGGTCATTCCCGGCCGGCCGGAACAGGCCGGCGCCGGGCCAGCCGGAATTCGTGCAGACGCCGGCGGATTATCTGAAGGAAGCCGCCGATCGATCGGCTCGCCGCCCAGGGCCGCAAGCTCCTCGACCAATACCGCGCGCCGCTGACGGCGATCGAGCGCCAGTTCGGCGTCCGTCCGACCGATCCTGCTGGCGATCTTCGGCCGCGAAACCGATTACGGCCGCGCACGCGACTGCCGCACAACGCCATTCGCGTGCTGGCGACGCAGGCCTATCTCGGCAAGCGCAAGGACAAGTTCCGCGACGAATTCCTGCTCGCGCTGAAAATGCTGCGACGAGGGCGTCGTCAAGCTCGCCGACATGAAAAGCTCGTGGGCGGGCGCCATGGGGCTGACCCAGTTCCTGCCGTCGGAATATTTACAAATACGCCGTCGATTTCGACGGCGACGGCCGCCGCCGACATCTGGAATTCGGTGCCCGACGCGCTCGCCTCGGCGGCCAAGCAACTCGTCGACAAGGGCTGGCAGCGCGATCTGCGCTGGGCCTACGAGGTGCATCCGCCGGCGAATGTCGATTGCACGATCGGCATTCCGGAAAACACCCGTCCGATCGGCGAATGGCTGAAGCGCGGTTTCGTGCCGGCCTATGGCCGCAGCATTGTCGCCGGCGGAACGCGCCGAGACCGCATCGCTGTTGCAGCCGGCCGGGCTTTACGGGCCGGCTTTCCTGGCCACGAAAAATTATTTCGTCATCAAGGAATACAATTTCTCCGACCTCTACGTGCTGTTCGTCGGCCATCTAAGCGACCGCATCGCTCGACCCGCGGCCGTTCGAGACGCCGTGGGGCAAGGTGGCGCAGCTGCCGAGCCGCGATCTCGACCGCATGCAGGAAATCCTCACCGCGCGCGGCTATTACCACGACAAGATCGACGGCAAGGCCGGCATGAAGACCCGCGCCGCGCTCGGCGACTATCAGAAACGCAACGGCCTGAAGGTCGATTGCTGGCCGACCGCGGCGCTGCTCGCGCACATGGAAGCGGCGCAAGGAAAATGAGCGCGTTAATCTTCGCCGGCACCGCGAGAGGCAGGCTGTCGTTATCCTCACCGGAATAACCGAGCGCGCGCCGCTCGTCTTGTTTGATCGAGCCGGTGGTGTTCAGATCGCCGTAACGCTGCGCGGCGTAGTGCGTCCGCGCGCGCTCGGCGACGACTTCGCCTGGAACTGCCGCCGGTTCGCAGATGCGGCGGCCGCTGGAGCGCCGCATCAGATCGACGTGAATGTGATTGTAGTGATAGATGTTGGCGCCGGGCGCCAGTACGGTGGTGAATTCTTCGCAGGCTGCGAGCTGTACGTCGTGCAGAAAGCCCTGCTCCTCTGGCGAGCCGCGCCAGCCGTATTGCACTGTGATCTTGTGGCCGTCGGCGAGTACGAACTCCGCGATGTCGAGCGCATTGCCGAAAGCGTGCTCGGAAATATGCGCGTTCGGATTGCCGTTCATGCCGCGGCATGAATACGCCGATATTTGTTTGATCTCGGCGACCGGCTGGTGGAACCAGCGCAGCGCCGCCGGTTGCACCGCCGCCGTGATCCATTGATCGAGCGCCGAGACGATCGGGCAGGCCAGGGTCGCCGCCGGCTTCACTTCCACGGGACCGACCGACCGGTCACGTTCGGCTTGCGCGGCCAGCCGAGCGGCACATGCTCCTCCGCGCCGGGCGGTCGTTAGCGCGCGCGGGGTGTAAATCGGCGGCGGCGGACTTGCGGCGGGTATTCGGCGAGGGGCGGTGCGCCGAGCGCACCCCGGGCGCCGCCATAGGGTTGTGGCAGTTCAGGCTCGAAGGCCGCATCGTCCTCTCCAGGGTCCGGCACGCCGGGAGCGTAAAGCGACATCGGCCGGCCGGGTTGGGGTGAGCGGCGGTGCTGTGGCCTGCATCGATCCGATCGGCGCCGGCGCGCGGGAGCTGGACCGCCCGGTGACGGTGGCATTGGCGCGATTTGCTTGGCGGCGGATAAGCCGGTGATGGACTGCGACCTGCGCCGGCGGCAATGTGTTCGACTGCACCACCGGCCAATGTTTCGGCATCGCGCTATCCGGAACCGCGCCCGGCGGACGCAGCGGTTCGTCGTCGTAACCGAGCGGTGCGCTTTCGCCGAAAGCCGAGACTCGGATCGGAAAATCCGTGCCGCATATGCCCGGCCCGCTGATCGCGGAGATGCGCACGCGTTCCGGGCCGTCCTTCACGGCGCCGGAATTGAGGCAGGCGATTTCGGTGTCATGCCGCCACGCCTCGCGCTCGCCGCCGTAGAAATTGTGGCCACAGCCGGCGACCGCGATCAACGCAGCAACGGCGACGGAGCCGAGCAGCGACAACTGAACACCACGCGACATGCGCGGAGAATGCGAGGTATTTCCGTTAAGGACTGCTCAATGATGTTTGCGGTTTAGCGCGCGAAGGCCTGTGTTAACCATGTACGCCGAGGTGGCGAGCATGGAAGGCAAAGCGCGGTTCATATTTCCGGTTCTGGCGACGGCGGTCATCGTCTTTATCGTCAGCGCGGTGGTGACGTTTGCCAATATCGGCTTCCGCGCCGACTTTGTGACGCGCTGGCTGCACGCTTTCATCATCGGCTGGCCATTCGGCGCCGTGCTCGCCTTTTTTGCGCTGCCGCGCGTGCACAAATTGACCATACATATAGTGGCCCTGATTGAAGGCAAACGCGTCTGAGAAAACGGTTCAGCGCATGAGTTTTGCAGGCGTCCGCGACCGAAAATCCAGCCGACGGCACACGTCAGGCTGTGCATAAATAAAGTTGGTCGCATCGGGAACCTTTCGGCACGACGCTGATTGTCGCAAAATTTCATGGTGTTGTGGCGGAAAACTAATGTGCAAAAATTTCTGCGGCAATGCAGCAATTCTTTTGCTTCTGCCTGTCACATCCGCCTGCTAGCCTTTCGTCAGCATAACAGACTGATGGAGGTGCGACGCGTGGATCTCACTTTGAAGCTCAATGTTCTGGCGGCGTGCGCCGTGTTTGTATTTGTCGGCGCCGTCCTGCTTGGGGCGTTCTGAGTCTTTTGAAGTCGTAAGCATCCAAACGCCAGAGCCACCACGGGCCGACCGGGTCCAACCGGCGATCGGAAATAAAAACTCCGGAGCGATTTGCGCTCCGGAGTTTGTTTTTACTCAGCGGCGCTGCGCGCCGCCGCCAGCGGATCGTAATTGAGAATCGGCGCCAGCCATTTCTCGGCCTGTTCGGGCGTCCAGCCCTTGCGCCGCGCGTAATCCTCGACCTGGTCGCGCTCGATCTTGCCGACGCCGAAATAATAGCTTTCGGGATGGCTGAAATAGAGCGCCGCACACCGATGCGCCCGGCCACATGGCGAAGCTCTCGGTCAGCTGCACGCCGATCTGCCGCTCGCCGTCGAGCAGGTTGAACAGCGTCGCCTTTTCGGTGTGGTCGGGCTGCGCCGGATAACCGGGCGCCGGGCGGATGCCGCGATATTTTTCGGCGATCAGCTCGCCGGCTGCACAGCGCTTCGTCCGGCGCATAGGCCCAAAATTCCCGGCGTACGCGCTGGTGCAGGCGCTCGGCGAGCGCTTCGGCCAGCCGGTCGGCGAGCGCCTTGGCCATGATCGCCGAATAATCGTCGTTGGCGTGCTTGAATCGCTCGACGACCGCTTCCTCGCCGATGCCGGCGGTGACCGCGAAGGCGCCGATATAATCGGCAAGCCCGCTGGCGCGCGGCGCGACGAAATCGGCGAGCGCGACATTGGCGCGGCCTTCGCGGCGCGGCAATTGCTGGCGCAGCGTGTGCAGCACGGCGATCGGCTGCGCCGCGCCTCGTCGGCGAAAATGAGAATGTCGTCGCCTTCGCTGTTGGCCGGCCAAAGTCCGATGACGGCGCTGGCGCGGAACCAGCGCTCCGCCGCGATGCGCTGCAGCATCGTCCTGCGCGTCGGCGAACAGGCCGCGCGCCGCTTCGCCGACTTTTGGCGTCGTCGAGGATCGCCGGGAATTTGCCGTTCAACTCCCAGGTGGCGAAGAACGGCGTCCAGTCGATGTATTCGATAGAGTTCGGCGATCGGAATTTCGGCAAGACGCTGCGTGCCGAGAATGCGCGGCGCCGGCGGCCGATAGGTCGCCGGACCAATTGAGCCGCAGCGCGTTGGCGCGCGCGTCGGCAAGCGACAGCCGCTGTTTGTTCTCCTCGCCGCGCGCATGCGCGGCGGCGATGCGGGCGTATTCGGCGCGGACCTCGTTGACGGTGCGCGCGCGCGTCTCCGCGCGACAGCAGCGAGGACACCACGCCGACGGCGCGGCTCGCGTCGTTGACATAGACCGTCTGCCCGCGCCGGTAATTGGGATGGATTTTCACCGCCGTGTGCACGCGGCTCGTGGTCGCTCCGCCGATCAGGAGCGGCACGTCGAAGCCCTGCCGCTCCATCTCGGCCGCGACATGGCACATCTCGTCGAGCGACGGCGTGATCAGGCCGGACAGGCCGATGATGTCGGCCTGCTCGCGCGATCGCGGCCTGCAGGATCTTTTCCGCCGGCACCATCACGCCGAGATCGACCACGTCGTAATTGTTGCACTGCGAGCACGACGCCGACGATGTTCTTGCCGATGTCGTGCACGTCGCCCTTGACGGTGGCGAGCACGATCTTGCCGTTCGAGGACGCATGCGCGCGGCCGTCCGTCTCCTGCTCCATGTACGGCATCAGATAGGCGACCGCCTGCTTCATCACCCGCGCCGACTTGACCACCTGCGGCAAAAACATGCGGCCCGAGCCGAACAGATCGCCGACCACGTTCATGCCGTCCATCAGCGGGCCTTCGATCACGGCGAGCGGGCGCGGCGCTTTGCGCCGCGCTTCCTCGACGTCGGCGGCGATGAAATCGGTGATGCCGTGCACCAGCGCGTGCGTCGAGGCGCTTCTCCACCGGCCATTCGCGCCAGGACGAGATCGGCCTCCTTCTTCTCCTTGCCGTGGCCGCGATGGCGTTCGGCCAGCGCAAGCAGCCGCTCGGCCGCGTCGGCGCGGCGATTGAGCACGACGTCCTCGCAGGCTTCGCGCAGCTCCGGATCGAGATCGTCATAGACCGCGATCTGGCCGGCATTGACGATGCCCATGTCCATGCCGGCGGCGATGGCGTGATAGAGAAACACCGCAGTGCATCGCCTCGCGCACCGGCTCGTTGCCGCGAAACGAGAACGACAGGTTCGATACGCCGCCGGAGACGTGCGCGTGCGGCAGGTTCTGCCTGATCCAGCGCGCGGCTTCGATGAAAGCGACGCCGTAGCCGTTATGCTCCTCCATGCCGGTCGCGACCGCAAAGATGTTCGGATCGAAGATGATGTCCTGCGGCGGAAAGCCGACGCGGTTGACCAGGATGTCGTAGGCGCGCGCGGCGATCGCGGTCTTGCGCTCGAAGGTATCGGCCTGGCCGGCCTCGTCGAACGCCATGACCACGACCGCGGCGCCGTAGCGGCGCACGAGCTGGGCGTGGCGGATGAAGGCGTCCTCGCCTTCCTTGAGCGAGATCGAGTTCACCACCGGCCTTGCCCTGCACGCATTTCAGGCCGGCCTCGATCACCGAGAATTTCGAGGAATCGATCATCACCGGCACGCGGGCGATGTCCGGCTCCGCCGCGATCAGATTGAGGAACGTCGTCATGGCCTTCTCGGAATCGAGCAGGCCCTCGTCCATGTTGACGTCGATGATCTGCGCGCCGTTTTCGACCTGGTCGCGCGCGACGGCGAGCGCGGCCGGCATAGTCGCCGGCGGTGATCGAGCTTGCGGAAGCGCGCCGAGCCGGTGACGTTGGTGCGCTCGCCGACATTCACGAACGGAATCGCCGGCGTCAGCGTGAAGGCTTCGAGGCCGGAAAGCCGCAGCCGCGGCGCGATTGCGGGATCGGCGCGCGGCGTCTTGCCGGCGACGGCGGCGGCGATGGCGCGGATATGCTCGGGCGTGGTGCCGCAGCAGCCGCCGACGATGTTGACCAGGCCGGCAGCGGCGAATTCGCCGATCTGCGCCGCCATCGCTTCCGGGCCTTCGTCGTAATGGCCGAATTCGTTGGGCAGGCCGGCATTGGGATAGGCGCAGATCAGCGTGTCGGCGACGCGGCCGAGTTCGGCGATGTGCGCGCGCATCTGCCGCGGCGCCGAGCGCGCAATTGAGTCCGATCGACAGCGGCGCGGCATGCGCGACCGAATTCCAGAACGCCTCCGGCGTCTGGCCGGAGAGAAGCCGGCCGGAGCGGTCGGTGATCGTGCCCGAGATCATCACCGGCAGGCGGATGCCGCGCTCCTCCATGACTTCGGCGAGGCGAAGATCGCGGCCTTGGCGTTGAGCGTGTCGAAGATGGTCTCGATCAGGAGCGCGTCGACGCCGCCGTCGATCAGGCCGCGCACCTGCTCGGCGTAGGCGATGCGCAGCTCGTCGAAGGTGATGGCGCGAAAGCCGGGATTGGACACGTCGGGCGAGATCGAAGCGGTGCGGTTGGTCGGACCGATGGCGCCGGCGACGAAACGCGGCGCGGCCGTCCTCGTCCTGCGCGATGCGCGCGGCCTCGCGCGCGAGCCGCGCGCCTTCGAGGTTCAGTTCGTAGGCGATCTCCGCCATGCCGTAATCGGCCTGGGCGATGCGGGTCGAGGAGAACGTGTTGGTCGAGACGATGTCGGCGCCGGCGCGGAAATAGGCGAGGTGGATGGCGCGCACCGAAGTCCGGCCGGCTGAGATTGAGAAGATCGTTGTTGCCGCGCACCTCGCGGTTCCAGGCGTCGAAGCGCGCGCCGCGATAGCCTTCCTCGTCGAGGCCGAGCGCCTGGATCATCGTGCCCATGGCGCCGTCGAGCACCAGAATGCGCTCGGCCGCGAGCCGGCGCAGCGTCGTTTCAGTCGGCGGACGCGATCGACGCTGGACTTGCTCATCGATCTAGGCCGCGCTCCGTCTCCGCGTGAGCTTGCGGTCGCGCGCCGTTCGTCTGGCCCGGCCGCAGCCCCAGCAGATGGCAGATCGCGTAGACGAGATCGGCGCGGTTCATGGTGTAGAAATGAAAATCGGTGACGCCGTGATCGACCAGATCGAGCACCTGCTCGGCGGCGACGGCGGCGGCGATCAGCTTGCGGGTCGCCGGATCGTCGTCGAGGCCGTCGAAGCGCTCGGCGAGCCAGTCGGGCACCGAGGCGCCGGCGCGCGCGGCGAAATTCTTGGTCTGCTTGAAATTCTGCACCGGCAGGATGCCGGGCACGATCGGGATTTCGATGCCGCTGGCGCGCACGCGGTCGAGATAGCGGAAATACAGGCTGTTCTCGAAGAAGAACTGGGTGATCGCGCGGCTCGCGCCGGCATCGACCTTGGCCTTGAGCATGTCGATGTCGGCGGCGACCGAGGGGCTGTCCGGATGCTTTTCCGGATAGGCGGAGACCGAGACTTCGATGTCGGCGATGCGCTTGATGCCGGCGACGAGATCGGCGGCGTTGCGATAGCCGTCCGGGATGCGGCGCGTAGCGCTCGCCGACGCCGCCCGGCGGATCGCCGCGCAGCGCCACGATGTGGCGCACGCCGGCCCGCGCATAGGCCGGCGATCACCGCATCGACTTCGGCGCGGGTGGCGGCGACGCAGGTCAGATGCGCCGCCGGCGTCAGCATGGTCTCGGCGAGGATGCGCTTGACGGTCGCGTGCGTGCGCTCGCGCGTCGAGCCGCCGGCGCCATAGGTGACCGAGACGAAATTCGGCTGCAAGCGGCGCAAGCCGCGCGATCGCCTCCCACAGCGCCTGCTCCATGTCCGCGGTTTTGGGCGGAAAGAACTCGAACGAGACGCGGATGCCGCGCGGCGCGCCGCTCGCACGAAGCGGCTCGCGCGGTCGCACTCATCACGCCACCTCGCGCGTTGCCGGCGCGGCGAGCACGATGCGCGGATCGCGCGCGAGCCAGAGCGAGACCGCGATCTTGCCTTCCGGCCCGGGCGGCAAGGTTCTGCTGCCGCACGAGGTCGAGGCCGGCGGCTTCCAGCCATTGCGTCACGGTCTCGGCGGCGAAGCCAAGCCGGCGATGGGCGTGCTCCTCGCGCAGGAATTCGAGATCGTGCGGCGCGAAATCGACGACCAGCAGCCGGCCGCCCGGCCGCAGCACCCGCGCCGCCTCGCGGATTGCGCGCGCGCTGTCGTCGAGGAAGTGCAGCACCTGATGGATGATGACGACATCGAACGCATCGCGCGGCAAGCGCGAGGTCGTAGATGTCGCCGTGGCGCACGCTGCAATTTTTCAGGCCGGCGCGGTCGAGCCGGGCGCGCGCGAGCGCCAGCATGTCGAGCGAGAGATCGAGGCCGAGGCCGCGCTCGATGTCGGCGCCGAACAATTCGAGCATGCGGCCGGTGCCGGTGCCGAGATCGAGCAGCGAACGGATCGGCTTGTCGGCCGAGCGCGCCGCGGATCGCCTCTTCGACGGCGGCGTCGGCGACGTGCAGCTTGCGGATGCGGTCCCATTCGGCGGCGTGACGGCGGAAATAATTCTGCGCCGCGGCGGCGCGGGCGGCGCGCACGGCGGCGAGCCGCTCGCGGTCGCGGGCGATGACCGGATCGTTTGGGTCGAGCCGGGCGATCAGAGCGCGGGCGATGTCGGCTGAGCTGCCGCGCTCGCCGAGGCGAAAAAATGCCCACGATCCTTCGCGGTAGCGCTCGACCAGTCCGGCCTCGGCGAAAAGCCGCAGATGGCGGGACAGCCGCGGCTGCGACTGGCGCAGGATTGCGGTGAGATCGGAGACGGTCAGTTCGGCCTCCGCAATCAGCATCAAAAGCCGCAGCCGCGTTGCTTCACCGGCGGCCTTGAGCGTCCCGGTGAGGGCCGGAAACGGCAGTTGGGCGGGTTCCATCCGAGCAGCCCTTAGAACACGGTCGGCTACATATAAAGATATCTTTATGCGCTTAAAGGCCTTGGTGTGCAATGGGAGCCGTCCCACGCGCGATGAAATTCGCTTGGCATTTCTCGGGCTGCGCAGCCACTGGCGCGACAGGTGCGGCCAGCATGCGAAAACCGCAGTAGATGAGCGGTACCAAAGACCGGCTTTGGCGCGACCGGCTGCGCGAGGGCGAAATCGCCGTCGAGCTGCCGGAGCGGTTCGACGCCTCGCTCTATTTCATCGGCCGCATCCGCACCCCGTGGAAGCGGCGCGAAGACTGCCCGAAAAATCGCGCGCGAAACGAACGCAGTATGCACCATCGTGCTCGATCCGCGCTGGGCCGAGGGCCTCCACGGCCTCGAAACCGTACAGCCACGTCGTCGTGCTCTATTGGATGGACCGGGCGCGGCGCGATCTCGTGCTGCAAGCGCCGCGTCACTACGCCGAGCCCCGCGGCACCTTCGCGCTGCGCTCGCCGGTGCGACCCAATCCGATCGCGGTTTCGGTGGCGCGGCTTGTCCGCATCGACGGCAACAAGCTCTCCGTCGTCGGCCTCGATTGTCTGGACGACACGCCGCTGCTCGACATCAAGCCTTATTTCGCCTCGACCGACTCGGTGCCTGATGCGTCGGTCGGCTGGCCGCGCGGCGACGCCAAACGCCGTTCGGTTTCAGAATAGCGGAGGCGCCTCGCCGACCCGCAGCATGCCGAGATAAATTCCGCCGTCGGCAAAACGAAGCGGCAATACCACTGCCGGCTGGCTTTCGACTATCGTCGGCCGACCCATTTTCCTTAAGTTGTCGACAATGCCGGCATTGGCGGTGTCGCGCAGCGCACCGCCGAGACCAGGGATGATCTTGTCGAGCGCGTTCATGCCTTGCGCCGCGGTACCGGGTGTGCCGGACAAGCGATCGATGCCCTGCGCCAGCATTTCACCGAGGCCGAGCTGCGGAACGATCTGTTCGAGCCCGACGATGGCGACCTGAATCGTGCCGTCAAGCTTGCCGTGCTCGTTAAGCGCGAGCTTACCGGCGCCGACCACAATAATGGCTTTGCCCTGTGCGAAGCGCAGCGCCTTGATCTCGACACCGCCGCCAATTGCCTGCATTTCCCGGAAGCGTTCCGGCCACGGCTTCGGCAGCAAGTCGTCGAAGCCGCTCAGCACCACATCGGCATCGACGTCGACCGCTGCGGCAAACAGCGGATGCAACGTGGGCGCGGTCGCCGCGACGAGGTGCAATGTCGTCTCGATGACGGGATGATTGCGCGGCGATCCCGAAAGAACGCGGCCATGCAGAGCGGCACGTTTGGCCTGGAACCAGGTCTCGTTGCCGCCGGCGCCAACCTGATCCAAATGCGGGCCTTCGAAATCGGCGAAGGCAGTCTCCGGATAGGGCGGCACACCGCTCACGCCGACCTGCGCGCGCCTCCAGTTGGCGGCAAACATCGGTGGCTGTCCCGCTTCCGCCAAGGACAGCGGACCGACAATGTCGCCGACCAGCCGGGTCGGCCGATAGATTTCGGCGGAGAAGCTCACGTCGCCAGCCTTCACGTCGTAAGGCGGCGCGGTATTTTTGATCTGCGCGGCCGGATTGGTGCAGCGCACGGTCAGGCCTAGTGGAAATCCGCCGATCGATTGCACACCGCAGGAATAGACCCGGCCGGCGGCAGCCTCGCGCTCGATCCAGCCGGCCATGGTGCGGTCGGCGACCATGGCGGCGTAGTACCAAAACCACCCCCAGGCGATCGCCGCGACGATGACGATCGCGAGCGGCGCCAGAATCGGCCAGGGCCGCCGCCGCTTAGGCGGACGGGCAGCGGCGGGCGCTCGCATCCGTTGGGTGGGCGGCCGCATGGTTCCAAGGGGAGTTTCGCCTGGCATCTTCCTATTCTCGATCCTGTTCTCGCCCGCCAAGTGCGGCCTTTCAAAGACTTAAACCGCGAAGCGCCGCCATTGCACCGCCCCAGGAGGCTGTTAGGCGAACGGAAGTTGCGTGGAGACCAACGATCGTGAACAGCGCCATCGACCCGCACGAGCGCGAAGACCTTTGGGTGTTCGGTTACGGCTCGCTGATGTGGCGGCCGGGATTCGACTATCTGGAGCGGGTGCCGGCGCGGCTGGTCGGACTGCACCGGGCGCTGTGCGTTTATTCCTTTGTCCATCGCGGCACCCCCGAGCGGCCCGGTTTGGTGCTTGGACTCGACCGCGGCGGCATGTGCCGCGGCATCGGGTTTCGCGTCACCGCCAAAAAGCGCGAGACGACCATCAAATATTTGCGCGCACGCGAACAGGTGACGACGGTGTATCTGGAGACGGTGCGGCGGATCGAGCTCGAAGAGGAGGCGCGCCGGCAGGTGCGGGCGTTGTGCTTCATCGTCGATCGCAGCCACGTGCAATATGCCGGGCGACTCACTCTGGCCGAATGCGTTCATCACGTGCGCCAGGGCCATGGCAGCTCCGGCCACAACCGCGATTATGTCCTCGAAACCGTCCAGGCGCTGGAGGCGCTCGGCTATCGCGAGACCGATCTGCATTTGATCGCCGAGCGCCTCAAGAGCACGCAATCAGTGGTCGGCCATTCGTGAGCCTTCGGCAACCAGGCGCGCAGTCGACTGTTGCAGAACATCTTGCAGGCGGCGCAGAAACGCCCGCTTGTCGAGCCCCGGCGGAATGGGATCAAGAACTTCAACCAGTACCGTGCCGGGATAGCGGCGAAACGAGCGGCGCGGCCAAAACTGCCCGGAATTGAGCGCCACCGGCACGCACGGCAGCTTCAGTTCGGCGTAAAGGAGCGCGACGCCGGGCAGGTAACGCGGTTCGGCGTCAGGCGGACGGCGGGTGCCTTCGGGGAAGATCACAATCTGCCGCGAACGCGCGGCCTCGGCACGCGCCGCCGCCACCATGCGGGCCAGCGCGGATGCGCGCGAGCCGCGGTCGACTGGAATCATGCCCGCCGCACGCGCGAGCCAGCCGAACAGCGGAATCCACATCAGCTCGCGCTTGAGCACGTACGCTGGATCGGGAAGGATCTCGAACAGCGCGAACGTCTCCCACAGCGACTGATGCTTGCAGGCGACCAGATAGGCGCCCTGCGGCAGCTTCTCGCGTCCGCGCCATTCCACATTGACGTTGCACACCACGCGCAGCAGCCACAGGCTGCTGGCCGCATAGTGGCGCAACACGCCGTGCAGGAATTTGTGGGGCAGCACGATGGTGGGCAGCGCCACGATCATGCGCATGACGATGTTGACGTAAAACAGCGCGTTGAAGACGAGCGAGCGGACGAGAACGGAATGGCTCACTGGATCGCCGTCGTCCTGGATCGCGCAAGCTGGTAAGCGGGCAGGCCGGCCGTCGCTGAATCGAAGCGCATGCGCAGCTTGGCAAATAGGTATTTGAAATACTCCGACAGCACCAGCCGCGTGGTGACGCCGTTCGACCACCACGGCTCGACGCGCAGCCGGTCGGAGACGACCGGGAAGGCAATCAACGCCACGGACGGCAGTTGGTGGGCGATTTCGGCGAGTGCGCGCGGCATGTGGTAGGCCGAAGTGACGATAATAAGTGATTGGAAGCCGCGGTCGAGCGTCCAGCGGCGCGTCTCGATCGCATTGCCGAGCGTGTTCAGCGCGGAATAATCGAGATCGACACAGCAGGCGAGGAGGCGGCCGTAATGCGGCACTTCGCGCGCGATATCGGCGGTGGTGGTGCCGGGATTGACGCCGGTGATCAGCAGGCGTTTGCCGTGGCCGGCGGCAAGAAGCTCGAGTGCGTCGGCAACGCGCGACGTGCCGCCGGTCAAGACGACTATGCCGTCGGCATTGCGTTCCAGTGCGACTTCCTGGTTCGGCAATAACCACAGGAAAACGCCAAATCCGACCATCAACGCTGTCGCCGCGAGGACGAACAACCGGCGGGCAAAATATCCGATACGCCGCGTTTTGACCGCTGATCTAAGGCTGAGCATCGCCGCGCGCATCCCCCGCGCCCAATGTCGTTTCGGCCCAATCACTGCCGTGCCCAACGGCAAGTTGACCGCATTTTGCTTCCTAGTCGATGGTTGCCAAGGTGCGGTTGACGGTGTGGCGGGAGGTAAACGCCGTCACCAGCGCCATGAAGACGATTTGCAGGACGATCGCCAGATAGCCGGCGACGCCAATGGAGAAGTTTCCGAACAGCCCTGCCACCTGGTCGCCGCCCGGTGTTCCGGCAAACCAGGCGTTGCCGGCCTCGGTGACGGCGAACAACAGGATCGCGGCTCCGCCGCCGATCAGCCCGCCCTTGAAGCCGAGCAACAGGAAATGACGCTGGAACTGGTTGGCGACGAAGGTATCAGTCGCGCCGACATAATGCAGCACTTCGACGATCGGCCGGTTGGCCGCCATGGTGCCGCGCGTGGCGAACGTCACCGAGAGCACGGTCGCGATCAGCACCAGCGCCAGCACCGCGACGCAGGCCAAGACGGCGGTGCCGGCCATGGTGCGCATGCGGTCGATCCAGTGGCGATGGTCGTCCAGGCTGGCGGTCGGCACTTTGGCGGCGAGCACTTGCCGCAGCGAAGCGAAATCGGGCCGCGCGCCAGCGGAAAGCTTGACCACGATCAGCCGCGGTATCGGCAGGTCCTCTAGCGCCAGCCCGGTGCCCGAGCCAGGGCTCAACCAGCTTTGCCGATTCTTCTTTGGTGAAAGCGCGCACCTCGGCGACGCCAGCGGCCGCGCCGGCGATCTCGACCGCATTGCGCACATCCGCATCGACGTTGCGGCCGGCGGCGGGACGCACCTGGATGGTAACTTCGCGGCCGACCTCCGCGCGCCAATCGCTCGCGGCGCTTACTACCAGCATGGCGACGCCAAGCGTAAGCGCGCCGAGAAAGGTCATGATCGCGACGACTGCGGTGAGCGAGCGGCCGGCGATCGAGTTGCGCGGCACGATCGACGTGGCCGCCGGCAACGCGCGCAGAACGGCGGGGGACACGCCGACCTCGTCCCACGGCTCCGCCATGGTTTCGAGCGGTTCAATCATAGACATGCAGGCGCCCCTCATGCAGCACCAGCCGCCGCGCGTCGTATTCGTCCATCAGGGCAATATCGTGGGTGGCGATCACCACCGCGGTCCCGGTCTTGTTGAGCTCAATGAACAGCCGCAACAACCGTTGCCCGAGATTGGGATCGACGTTGCCGGTCGGCTCGTCGGCGAGAAGGAGTTGGGGCCGCGCGATCACCGCGCGCGCGATGGCGGCGCGCTGCTTTTCACCGCCGGAGAGCACCGGCGGCAACGCGCTGACGCGCTCGCCGAGGCCGACCCATTGCAGGAGTTCGACCACCTCGGCGCGGTATTCGGCTTCGTCCTTGCCGAGGACGCGCAAAGGCAGCGCCACATTTTCGTAGGTGGTCATATGGTCGAGCAAGCGGAAATCCTGAAACACGATGCCGATCCGCCGCCGCAAACTGGCGCGGCCATCCTTGCTCAGCGTCGCGGTATCGTTGTCGAACATGCTGATCAGGCCGCGGGTCGGCCGCAGCGACAACAGCATCAACCGCAACAGCGAGGTCTTGCCCGCGCCGGACGGGCCGGTGAGGAACTGGAAGGAATGCCCGTCGATCCCGAAGTTGACGTCGCGCAGCACCTCCAGACCGAGCCCATAGCGCAAACCGACATTTTCAAACCGGATCACGCCGTCCCTCCGAAGCAGCAAGGCGATAATACCATGCCGCCGTCGGCGGGCCGGTATGGTTTCCAATTCGTTAACGGATGGGGCCTTAAGGTCGCGGCCAAAAGGTGACGTTCCATCTGATTCGCCGATGCTGATCATCTGCCCGTCCTGCGCGACGTCGTGCGACGTGGAACTGGCCACCCTGTCGCCGGCAGGGCGTCAGGTCCGCTGCTCGCGTTGCCGCACGGTATGGCACGCCGGGCTGAGCCAGGCCGACAAGCTTCTGGCAGCCGCCGTGGCGATAGCGCCGCATGCCGAATCGGTCGTCGAGCCCGCTGCGGCTGCCCTAGAAGGCGCGTCGGCCGATACCGCGGAGCCGCCGTCAGCGGCCGCCGCACCCGAGGCGATTGGCGAAGCCGATTCCGTTCCGGCCGAGATTGCCGACAACGGCGGCGAACATTCCGCTGCGGATTCACCGCCGCTCGTGCCGGACGATCATGACGCCGGCGAGCCGCTTACCGCCGCCCAGGAGCCCGCCCCACGCGAACCGACCGAGGATGTCGAAACGTTTGCCGCGCGGCGGTATCGGCGCAACGCCAAAAGCCGCATGCCGCGTTGGCCGTTGTCGCGCCTGCAATCGGCTATCTTGGCGCTCGCTTTGATCAACATTGTGATCGTCGCTTGGCGCAACGACGTCGCGCGCGCGATGCCGCAGACCGCGTCATTCTACGCCATGCTCGGCTTGCCGGTGAATCTGCGCGGGCTCGCCTTCGACAATGTCGCCACCTCGATCGAGCAGCACGAAGGCGTGCCGATCCTGGTGGTCGAAGGCAACGCCTACAACAACGCCCGCAAGACCGAAGACGTCCCGCGGTTGAAATTCATCGTGCGCAACGCCGCGCGGCAGGAAATCTATTCGTGGATGGTGGCGCCGGCGCGCAACGCGTTGCAACCGGGCGAAGAGGAGTCGTTCCGCACCCGGCTTGCTTCGCCGCCGCCCGACGCGCGCGACATCATTCTCCGCTTCGTCAACCGCCGCGACATTCTCGCGGGCACCCGTTGAGGTCCCCATGGCGCAGATTCTGATAGCCGAGGACGAAGAAGCGCTCCGCGCATTATGCGCGCGCGCGCTTGCCACCGACGGTCATCAAGTCAAGGCGGCTTGCGACGGCAGCGAGGCGCTCGATATGCTTGCCGGCGGCAAGGGGCAGTTCGATTTGCTGCTCACCGATATCCGCATGCCGATCATGGACGGGATCGCGCTGTCGCTCGCCGCGGCGCGCGACTATCCCGATCTGACCATCCTGTTGATGACCGGCTTTGCCGACCAGCGGGAACGCGCCTCAGGCCTTGACGCGATTATCCACGACGTCATCGCCAAACCGTTCTCGGTCGCCATGTTGCGCGCGACGGTCAATGAGGCGCTGACGGTGCGAGCGCGCGGCTGACGCGCATCAACGTTCCGCAGACTAGCGGCCGGCTCGCTCCGGTCGCGAATGACCCAGCGCAGACGCCAGCATTCGAACAGGAATGAGACGCGCCGCCGAGTAGACGCGCGACGGCACGTCGCCCCGCCCACTTCAACATGCGACTTGTGAGCAGCTTAACCGCTCTGGCGAGTAGTCTGTGTAATGCCGTAAATTACCCCGCGAGCGAGGCAAACAGGGCAAATGAGCGTCTTCGCTTGGGAGATCAATCACGATGGATCCAAGTCCAGATGACAGGGTCTATCCCGCCGCCAAGATTGCGTTGGTGTTGGACGGTTTATCTCGCGAAGGCGTGTCGATAGAAGATGCGTTAAGACGTGTACGCCTCTCCAAAGCTTCGATTTCTTCGCCAACCACGCGCGTCTCGCTCAATCAGGTCATCGATTGTTACCGCTATGCCGCAGAGCGGTCGCGTAACCCGCACTTTGCGTACCATACCGGCTTGCGGGTCCATGTCTCAGCCTACGGCATGTATGGCTTCGCGATTTTGAGCAGCGTCAATTATCGCGAAACGATGCGGTTCGCCGCCAGATACCATCAACTTGCGACCCCGATGACCACTCTGGAGTTCATGGAAGAGGACGGTTGTGGAATATGGCAGTTAAATCCTCTGTCGCATGCGCGCTTTGATTCCAGTTTGTATACCTTCATAGTTGAAATGCAATTCGGCATCGTGTTGGCGCTGCACCGCGATATCATGGGCGCGTCCTTTTCGGCGCGAGAATTCCACGTCACTTACTCTCCAACTCGTGATGTGGCCGAATATACGGCATTGTTCGGGGCGCGGGTTTTGTTTGGGCAGTCAACGAATAGGCTTTTGTTCGACTCGCACTGGCTCGATGGTACGCCGAGCCTCGGCAATGAAATCACGTATTCAACTGTAGTCAGTCTGTGCGACGCGCAAATCGAAGAGTTCCAGCTTCGTAAGGGGCTTCTCGGAGAGGTTCGGCGTCTCCTCATGAAGTCGCTTATGCGACCGACAAGATTCGAGGATATTGCGCAAAATCTGAACATGAGCACGCGCACACTTCGAAGAAAACTGCGCGACGAAAATAGTTCATTTCGTCAGCTGGTCGATGAATTGCGCCGCGATATGGCCATTCACTATTTGCGCGATACTGATTTAACTGTTGAAGACATCGCCGAAGCTCTAAGCTTCAGTGATGCTGCCAATTTCCGGAAAGCATTTCGGCGGTGGACCAAAGCGACCCCGCACGAGTTTAAGGATGCGCAGAGGGCGTAGATCGGTCGTTTGACCAGCGCCCCTGTCGCTGGCAAAGCGCCCTCACGCCGAGGCGCCGATTGATTGGCCGCAAATCACCGGCATTTTGGCCGAACGTAACCGTTTCATGCATCGCGTATTGGTTTAGTCGAAGTGGCCTTTGGCGCCCCGTGACGAATTGCCGGATGTCAAGTCCGTCGATCAATCGAGTGGAGGTTACCGTGAAGGTACTTGAAGCAGTTGCGTCGGCGATTGCGGCTGAAGGCATCGATCACCTCTTTGCGGTCATGGGCGATGCCAATCAGGATTTGATCGTGGAGTTGTGCGAAAAGCACGGGCTCACCTACGTTCACGCCCATCACGAGACTGCCGCCGTGGGCATGGCGGACGGCTATTCGCGCTTCACCGGCAAGATCGGCCTTTGCGCCACCACCCAAGGCCCTGGCTACACTAACGCCACGAGTTCGCTCGTTGGAGCCCGGCTGCATCGATCGCCCGTACTGATGCTGGGCGGGCACGCCTCGCTGCGCGATCCCTACAACCCGCAGGGCATGGTCGACCAGCACGCCATGGCGATGCTCACGACAGGGGCAACGGTAAAAATCGATCATCCAAACAATGTCGATTACTGCCTTGGTGAAGCTTTCCGTCAGCTGAAAGCGAGGAAAGGGCCGTTTGTCTTCAATCTGCCACAGGACGTCCAGCACGCCGCCCTGCCGGATCAAAATTGGACCTATCGCCCGATGTACAAGGCGAAGGTGTTGCAGCCGCCGCGGGCGGAGGACGTTGCTGAAGCTGCCAAGATTTTGGCGGGCGCCAACCGGCCAACCATTCTTTGCGGGCTTGGCGCCGCCCAGGGAAAGGCCGAGCCCGAGGTTCGCCAATTGGCCGAGTATCTCGGCGCGCCGGTGGCAACCTCCCTCTACGCGGCAGGTTTTTGTTCGCAGTATCCGCTTCACGTCGGTATCAGCGGCGGCCTGGGTTCGGACCTCGCCGTCGATACGCTGGCCGAAAGCGACGTCATGATCGTCGTCGGCGCGAGCTTGAATGAGTGGACGACGCACTTCGGCAAGATCCTCGAGAACGGCAAGAAAATCCTCCAGATCGATGACCGCGAGGATGCGTTTGGCTGGTTTGCGCGGATCGCAATCGGCCTGGAAGCTGACTCGAAGGTGGCCGTCGCGGCGTTGCTCGATAAGCTGAAGGAAGGCGGCAAGCCGGGCCGCCAGCCGGATGCAGCGACGGTACAGAAACTCAAGCAGCGCAAGCCGCCGGCGATAAGTTACGACGACGGCAAATGGGTCGATCCGCGCCGCGCCGCCGCTTATCTGGAAGACAAGCTGCCGAAGCGCGACCGCATCCTCGTGTTCGACGGCGGTCACTCTCTCATGGTGACCGTTCAGACGATCACCAGCTCCGGTGCCGACAATTGGTCGCTCGGAGCCGATTTCGGTGCGGTGGGGCAAGGCTTAGGCATTGCGCTCGGCGCCTGCTTTGCCCGGCCCGGCAAACGGATCACTCACCTCACAGCGGATGCCTCGTTCATGATGAACGTCGCCGACTTCCACACTGCGGTCAGTCATAAGCTGCCGCTCACCGTGTTCGTGTTCAACGACAACGCTGTCGGGCAGGAGCGGCACGATCTGGTTCACAAGGGTTTCCCGACGAAATATGCGGACGTTGCCCAGCCGGATTTCGAAAAACTGGCCGTTGGTTTTGGCGCCAAGGGTTTCCGGGTCAATCGGCCCGACGATTTCGGCGAGATCGACAAGGCTCTCGCTGTCGAAGACGGCCCGGTGGTCGTCAATGTGCGCATCAACGGTGACGTCGAACTACCCGTGAGCTGGGAGATTGCGAAGGCTCTCGAAAATACGGGCGAGTAGAAAGGGCCTATCGGGTGCGCGGAGCCAGTCCGGCTTAGTTATAGCCGCAAGCGGAAAGGCCGCCGTAGGCAGGCTGTGTGAGAACTCAGCGAGTCAGATAAGAAAGGCCGCATCAACAACGATGCGGCCTTTTTCATGAGCTACGTTCAGGGCGAGGATCGTGGTCAGGCGGCACTGCTGCCGGCGGCGATTGAGGACTATGTAGCGGCGGATGCCCCGGTTCGGGTGATCGACGCGTTTGTAGATGGTCTTGACGTGAGAGGCCTCGGGTTCGGGCGGTCGGTGCCGGCCGTGACCGGACGGCCTCCCTACGATCCGCGGGACCTGCTGAAGCTTTATCTTTATGGCTACCTCAACGAAGTGCGCTCGTCGCGCCGGCTGGAGCGCGAGTGTTCTCGCAATGTCGAGGCCATGTGGCTTCTGCGCCGGCTGGCGCCCGACTTCAAGACGATTGCGGATTTTCGACCCGACAACGGTGCCGCGATCGTGGGGACATGCCGAGCCTTTGTGCTGTTTTGTCGAGATCAGGGCCTTTTCACGGCGCGCTTGGTAGCGCTCGACGGCTCCAAGTTTCGGGCAGCGGCAAGCGCCAAATGCGTTATGGGTCGGCGAGAGATTGCGGAAGAGGCTGCCCGTCTCGATCGCCGGATCGCCGAGTATCTGGTCGGTTTGGATGAGAACGACGCCCGCGAACCTGATGAAGTGCCGAGCGCGACGGCAGCGGCGCTTAAATCCCTCAGGGCACGGCGCATCGAACTCGATCAGCTCGCCGCTAAGCTCGATTGCGAAGAGCGCAACACTCTGGTGCAGGGCGAGCTCGATGCCCGGCCGATGGGGATCGGCAAAGGGCCAAAGCCGCCGTCCTACAACCTGCAGACCGCTGTCGATGTCGATACCGGCCTCATCGTCCATCACGATGTGACAGGCGAGCCCAATGACACTCGCCAGCTATACCCGATGGCGAAGGCAACAAAGGATACGCTCGGCATTTCAAATGTGACGGTCGTGGCCGATGCCGGCTACTCAAGTGGCACCGCAGCCGCGGCCTGCGAGGCTGACGGCATCACGGCCTGCGTGCCGACCAATCGGTCGATACACAGTCAGGGCGACGGTACGTTGTTTGGTCGCTCAGCCTTCGTCTATCAGCCGGAAACGGACGCTTATATCTGTCCGGCGGGTCATGTTCTCGCCCGCAAGCAGGAGATGATGCGTCGCGATCGTCTGATCCTCTATGCGGCACGCGATTGCGCTGGCTGCTCACTCAAGCCGCGCTGCACGACCGCAGAGCGTCGCTTTGTCAGCCGCCATCTGCATGAGGACGCGCTGGAACGAATGAATGCTCGTTTTCAGGCCGATCCGAGCCTGATCCGCCAGCGCCGATGCGCTTCTGAACACCCCTTCGGAACCATAAAACGAATGACCGCCGGTGGACGATTTCTCACCCGAGGACTTAGAAAAGTCAGTGGTGAAGCAGCGTTCAGCGTACTGGCCTACAACATCATCCGCGCGATCAATCTCATCGGTGCCACCACTCTCAGGGCCAAACTCGCTTAAGCCAAACAAAAGAGGCCCCGGAAAACCGGAGCCTCTGACTTTTCACACGGCCTGCGTAGGGCGGCCTTTCTAGCTCGCCCCCGCCCTAATCATCGTCCGACGCCGCATAAGGCCGTGGCAATGGCGCGACCGGAAGCCCCGGATGGGCGCGGCCGAAATCGGGCGCCGCCGAATCCTGGCCGATCTGCACAATGCCGCGGCGGATCGCGCGGGTACGGGTGAAATGGTCGAATAGCGCGTCGCCATCGCCGCGGCGGATCGCGCGGGTGAGCTGCGACAAATCCTCGTTGAAGGTGCCGAGCATCTCCAGCACCGCGTCCTTATTGGTGAGGAATACGTCGCGCCACATGGTCGGGTCCGACGCCGCGATGCGGGTGAAATCGCGAAAGCCGCCGGCGGAGAATTTGAGCACCTCCGAGCGGGTGACTTCGGCTAGCTCGTCGGCGGTGCCGACGATGGTGTAGGCGATCAGATGCGGCAAGTGGCTGGTGATCGCCAGCACCAGATCGTGGTGCGCCGCCGGCATGGTTTCGACATTGGCGCCGAGCGCGCGCCAGAAGGCGGCGAGCTTCTCGACCGCGGCGGCATCCGCGCCTTCCGGCGGCGTCAGGATGCACCAGCGGCCGACGAACAGGCCGGCAAAGCCTGAGTCCGGGCCGGAATTCTCGGTGCCGGCGACCGGATGGGCGGGGACGAAATGCACGGCGGCCGGCAGATGCGGCGCCATATCGTGCAAAACCGCGCCCTTCACCGAGCCGACATCTGAAACAATCGCGCCGTGCGAAAGGCTTGGGCCGATCTCGGCGGCGACCGCGCCGCACGCACTGATCGGAATGCAAACGATGACAAGATCGGCGCCGGCGACCGCCGCCGCATTGGTTTCGACCACCTGGTCGGCCAGTCCGAGTTCGGCGACCCGCCGCCGGGTCTCGGCGGTCCGCGCCGTCGCTACGATCTCGCGTACCGTTCCTTGCGCGCGCGCCGCGCGTGCGATCGATGAGCCGATCAGGCCGGTGCCGATCAGCGCGAGACGGTTGAACAAAGGTGCGGGCAAACTCACGGCATCACGCGGTCTTAGCCAGGAAATCTTTGAGCGCGGCGACGACCAGCCGGTTCGCCTCCTCGGTGCCGACGCTCATGCGCAGCGCATTCGGCAGCTTGTAAGCCGTGGTCTGACGCACGATCAGGCCGCGCGCGGTGAGAAAGGCGTTCGCTTCCTTGGCGGTGCTGCACTTGGCCTGCGGAAAGTGGATCAGCAAAAAATTGGCGACGCTCGGCGTCACTTTCAGGCCGAGTTTTTCGATCTCCTGCGTCAGCCAGCCGAGCCAGCGCGTATTGTGCTCGCGCGAGCGATCCTGGTGCTCGACATCCTCGATCGCGGCAATGCCGGCGTCGATCGCCGCGCCGCTGACGTTGAATGGACCGCGGATCCGGTTGACGGCGTCGACAATGGGCTCAGGCGCGAACATCCAGCCAAGCCGAAGGCTCGCCAGGCCGTGGATCTTCGAGAACGTACGGCACATGACGACGTTGTCCGACGTGGCGACCAGCTCGATGCCGGCCTCGTAATCGTTACGCCGGACGTAATCGGCGTAAGCCGCATCGAGCACCAGCAGCACGTGGCCGGGCAGGCCGCGGTGCAGACGCTTGACCTCGTCGAACGACAGACACGTGCCGGTCGGATTGTTGGGGTTGGCGAGAAAGACGATCTTGGTCTTTTTCGTCACCGCCTTGAGAATAGCATCGACGTCCGCCGTGAAGTTCGTCTCAGGCGCGACCACCGGCGTCGCACCGGTGCCGAGCGTCACGATCCGATAGATCAGAAAGCCGTGCGTGGTGTGGATCGCCTCGTCACCGTCGACGAGATAGGCATGCGCCAGCAAGTGCAGCAAATCGTCAGAGCCCGCGCCGCAGACGATGCGGTCCGGATCGAGCCCGAAGGAACGCCCGATCGCTTCGCGGAGCCTCGTCGCCGAGCCGTCGGGATACTCCTGCAAATGAGCGGCGGCGGCCTTATAGGCTGCAAGCGCGCGCGGGCTCGGGCCGAGCGGCGTTTCGTTCGACGACAGCTTGAACACTTTGGCCACGTCCGGGGCGCTGCTCTCGCCGGGCACATAGGCCTCGATATCGAGCACCCCCGGCCGGGGAATGGGACGCATCGCAGTCATTACACATTCTTTTGTTCGGCCCGCGAGGCGGGGCGGATTATCGGGACGGCACCGTATAGCGGGTCGCGTGGCTGCCGACGAGGGCCCTCGAGCGGATCGACGCACTGGTGCCGATAAGTGCATCGGCCACTGCGCCGATGCCGCCGCGCGCCACCGAGATGAGCAGTGCCGCACCGTCGAAAGCGCGGTCCGGCACGGCGATGGCGTCGGCGACTCCGGCAAGGCTATCGACGATACCTGCATTCCAGCCGGCCACGCGCAGGCTCCAGACCTCGGTCTCGGTCACCATGGCGTCCGCTGCCACGCGGGATACCACGAACACCGGAAGGCCGGCCGGATGGTCGGCGCGCTCGACGAACGGCAGCCGCGCGATGATTTTCGGCGCGCTGTCGAATTCGAGCGCGGTCCACCACGGCCCGCCGCCCGAGCCAGCAATGGCGAACGCCGGCACCAGACCGAGATCGCCCTTCGACGCGGTCACTGCCTGTACGACGCCGGCCGCGCCCATGTGCGGCACGAACGGGACGGTGAAACCAAAGTGGAAGCGCGCGGTGTCGCGCATCAGCGCGTCGCCGGCGGAGAGGTCGGCGTGCAGGACGAACGGCGCCTGTACGTAGGTGAAAGTCGAGATGATGATGCGCCAGATGGTTTCGGCGGTGTCGAGCGGCAACGAGCCGTGATGGCGCTGCACCAGGCGGCGCATCATGTCGGCCTCGCGCGCCGGCCGGAACGCCGAGCCGGATTCTTGGTCTTTTTGACTGCGATGAGACGCTCGATGATCTCGCCGCGCTCGATCAGGAGCGCGTGCATGCTTTCATCGATGCGATCGATGTCGCGGCGCAGATCGGTGAGCGAAGGCTCTTTTTGGCGCGGCGGTTTTGCCATGATTTGCCCGGCAGTCGGTCTGATTGATAGGAGCGGTTAAGCCCTAAATCAAAGAAAACATTGACACCGCCGATCAGCGGCCTATTTACCGGCTTTTGGCCGCCCAAAAAAGCGGAAATGGACGGTGCCGGGACGAGTTATGGCAGAGGCTAGCGCGACGCTTGATCTTGCCGACCGAACGCGCGAAGCGGACCAGCCGCATTCGCCGGTGGTACGATTCCCGGTCAACAAACCGTTGCGGCTCGACGCCGGCATCGATTTTTCCCCGCTGCAGATCGCTTACCAGACTTACGGCACGCTCAACGACCAGCGCAGCAATGCGGTGCTGGTCTGCCACGCGTTGACCGGCGATCAGCATGTCGTCAATCGGCATCCGGTGACCGGCAAGCCGGGGTGGTGGGAGACCATGGTCGGACCCGGCCGGCCGATCGACACCGAACGCTATTTCGTCATCAGTCCAAACGTCGTGGGCGGCTGCATGGGCTCGTCTGGGCCGGCGTCGACCAACGCGGCGACCGGCACGCCGTGGGGGCTGGATTTTCCGGTCATCACCGTGCGCGACATGGTGCGCGCGCAGGCCATGCTGCTCGATCATCTCGGCATCGAGTTTTTGTTTGCCGTCACCGGCGGCTCGCTTGGCGGCATGCAGGTGCTGCAATGGGCGGCGAGCTATCCCGAACGCGTGTTCGCTGCGCTGCCGATCGCCGCCGCGACGCGGCATTCGGCGCAGAACATCGCCTTCCACGAAGTCGGCCGGCAGGCGGTCATGGCCGATCCCGACTGGCGCGGCGGGCGCTATTTCGCCGAGGGCACCAATCCGCGGCGTGGGCTCGCTGTCGCCCGCATGGGCGCCCACATCACTTATCTGTCGGACGCGGCGCTACATCGCAAATTCGGCCGCCGCTTCCAGGATCGCGACAATCCGACCTTCTCCTTCGACGCCGATTTCCAGGTCGAATCCTACCTGCGGTATCAAGGCTCCAGCTTCGTCGAGCGCTTCGACGCCAATTCCTACCTCTACCTGACGCGCGCGATGGATTATTTCGATCTCGGCGCCGATTACGACGGCGTGGTCGCGAAAGCGTTCCGGGGCACGCCGACGCGGTTCTGCGTCATTTCATTTACCAGCGACTGGCTGTTCCCGACGCCAGAATCGCGCGCTATCGTGCATGCGCTCAACGCCGCCGGCGCGCGCGTATCATTCGCCGAGGTCACTACCGACAAGGGTCACGACGCTTTCCTGCTCGACGAGCCGGAATTGTTCACCATTGTCAGCGGTTTCCTTGAAGGCGCGGCGCGGGCGCGCGGACTGAAGCCGGCGCGGAGATAAGCGATGCTGTCGCGGCTCAAGCACGACCTCACCATGGCGGAAGCGGCGCGCGGGCCGGGCGGATCGCGCGTCGACCTGCTTGAAGTGGCCGACATGGTGGAGCACGGCGCCCGCGTGCTCGACGTTGGTTGCGGCGACGGCGAATTGCTGCGGCTCTTGGAGACGCGCGGCGTCGACGGCCGCGGCATCGAGCTGTCGCGCGAAGGCGTGAACGAATGCGTCGCCAAGGGGCTTGCGGTGGTACAGGGCGACGCCGACACCGATCTCGCCGATTATCCCGACGACGCCTTCGATTTCGTCATCCTGTCGCAGACGTTGCAGGCGACGCGCAGCCCGCGCGTGGTGCTTGAGCATATGCTGCGGATCGGCCGCCACGCCATCGTGTCGTTTCCGAATTTCGGCCATTGGCGCATACGATTGCAGCTGGCGCTCGGCGGCCACATGCCGCATACCGATAATCTGCCTTATGCGTGGTACGAGACGCCGAACATCCATTTCTGCAGCATCAAGGATTTTCGCCAGCTCTGCCGCGTCTCCGGCGCCAAGATCGAGGAGGCGGTGGCGCTTAATGCCTGGGGCCGGCGCATGCGGCTGAAAATGCCGTGGTGGTTCTGGAACCTGTTCGGCGAGCAGGCGGTATTTTTGCTCAGCCGGCGAAGGTAAAATCCGCCGTTACTTTCTGAGTCCTCTGCCGGCGCATGCCGCGCGGGCCCGTAGCTCAATGGTCAGAGCCAGCGGCTCATAACCGCTTGGTTGGAGGTTCGAGTCCTCCCGGGCCCACTACCTGCTGAATCAATGACTTAGCCGCTATTTTCAGGTTTGAGATTTTCGGTCAAATCGGCGGTTTGACCTTGCCTCTGACCTTGTCGGGCGGATTTTGGCCCCGTCGCCCTTAGGGAGGACCGAGAGGAGCTCGGCTCGCCGACCTAGGCCCCCACCCCTAGGGCAACCCGGAAAACGGAAGCCTTGATCGTGCTTTTAGGCGCGCGGCCCGTCGAATGCACCGAAAGAGGCAAGGATAAGTATCAACGGATTATTGCGTTGCCCCGATTGGTGTATGAATTGGCCAGATTATGGGCGTTCATATGGCCGGCATGAATTACACGGGTGCACGCGGCGATCGCGGCATCAAGGAATTTTGACCACTCATTGCAAGTAGCGAGGTCATCGGGCCGTCACGTTGAAGGTCAAGTTCACCGTATTGATCGGCACGGGTGCTGAATGCATCGGTCGTGAATGACCCTGGCTGTGTAAAAACGCGGTGTCTGTGATTCACTGCGCAGTATGATTCTGCTGCTGCGGGGGGGTCGGATGAAGCGCTTTGTCGAGGGGATTGATCGCGGGCAGAACACGCTGTTTCCGGAATGCTTGGCAGACTGGATCGACGAGAACAATCCTGTTCAGGTGATCGATGTCTTTGTCGACGAACTGGATCTGGCGGCGCTGGGATTTGACGGGGTCGCTCCCGAGGTAACGGGGCGGCCTTCGTATCATCCCTCCGTGCTGCTGAAGCTCTACATTTACGGCTATCTCAACCGGGTTCAGTCGAGCCGGCGGCTTGAGCGCGAGGCTTTGCGCAATGTCGAGGTAATGTGGCTGACCGGTCGGCTTATGCCCGATCACAAGACGATTGCCGACTTCCGCAAGGACAATGGCGGGGCCATTCGCAAGGTATGCGCCCGGTTTATCGTGCTGTGTCGGCGTCTCGACCTGTTCGCCGAAGCGAGCGTCGCCATTGATGGCAGCAAGTTCAAGGCGGTGAACAATCGGGACAAGAACTTTACGCGGGCGAAGATGGAACGGCGTCTGGCGCAGATCGAGGAGAGCGTAGCCCGTTATCTGCGCCAGCTCGACAGCGCCGATCGGCAGGAGCCGGCGGAGGCGCGTACTACCAAAACAACCCGGCTCAAGGAGAAGATCGCCAAGCTGAAGGAGGAAGTGAAGCGCCTGCATGGGCTCAAGACGCGGATGTTGGCGGCGCCGGATCAGCAGATATCGCTGACCGATCCTGATTCCCGCTCAATGGCGACGAGTGGCCGGGGCTCAGGCGTAGTGGGCTACAACGTCCAGGTCGCGGTCGACACTGAACATCATCTGATTATCACCCATGAGGTAACCAACGTCGGCAGCGACCGGGCACAGCTCGCCCATATGGCCAAGCAGACCAAGACAACCCTGGAAGCGGCGAGCCTCGATGTCGTCGCCGACCGCGGCTACTTCAACAGTGAGGAGATCCTTGAGTGCGACAAAGCCGGCATCACGGTGACGCTGCCAAAGCCGATGGCCTCGAACTCGAAGCGCTTCGGCAAGCAGGACTTCCGCTATGTGGCTAAGGACAACGTTTACATTTGTCCCGCCGGCGAACGCCTCGGCTACTCATTCACAACCCAAGAGCACGGATTGGTCCTGCACCGCTATTTGACCAACGTCTGCCAGCACTGCGCCATCAAGCATCGCTGCACCACTGGCAAGGAGCGACGGATCACGCGGTGGGAGCATGAGCACATACTCGAAGCCGTGCAACGCCGACTCGACGAGCATCCGGAGAAGATGCGCCAGCGACGCGAGACCGTCGAACATCCCTTCGGCACGCTGAAGATGAGGATGGGGGCGACGCACTTCCTGATGAAGACGCTGCCGCGGGTCGCCTCCGAGATGGCACTTCACGTATTGGCCTACAATCTCACCCGCGCCATGAACATCATCGGCATCCAGCCGCTGATGGCGGTGATGAGGGCATAACCAGGCTCGTCCAATAACCGGGCTTCCCCGCCCAACCGCCCTTCTGACTCCCTCAGTCAAAACGTTTTTGCACGACCAAGACCCACAGCGGACATTGAGTGTGCCTTACGGAGCGGTCGCACAAAGCCGGACCGAGCCCCTTCCAGAGCGCCAGCTTCGGTCGATACGATGCCGAGCAAGTATGCCGAATACATCGTGGCAGAGCAGGCCGGCAAGCCATCGCCGTCATGAACGGCACCTAAGGTCCGCCATGAGCAACCGCATCCTCGTCTTTTACGGATCGTATCGCTCTGATCGAATGGGAATCCGCTTGGCCTATTTCCTGGTTGAGCGGCTGCGCCACCGTGGCGACAACGTCGAGTTGATTGACGCCAAGGCGGTCAATCTCCCAATGCTCGATCGGATGTACAAGGAATACCCGAAGGGCCAAGCTCCCGAAGCCCTTGAACGGCTTGCCGGGAAAATCCGAGATGCTGACGGATTTGTGTTTGTTACGGGCGAATACAATTGGGGAATTCAGCCCGGACTGAAGAACCTAACAGATCATTTCCTCGAGGAGTGGTTTTGGCGGCCGGTCGCCATTGCTAGTTATTCGGCCGGGCGCTTCTCAGGTGTGCGGGCCGCAACTAGCTGGCATGGCACCCTCTCCGAAATGGGAATGGTGGTGGTTTCTAGTACGATAGCGGTTGGTCCGATTGGCCAGACCTTGTCAGCCGAAGGCGAACCCATCGGCGAAAGTGGCATGGCGCTTGAGCGCACGTTCCCACGCTTTGCCAATGATCTGACGTGGTGGGTAGAAGCGGCCAAGGCGCAGAGACAACACAAGCCGCCGCCTTATTGACGGGTATCAAAGCACTGCCGGGAAGCGGGCTAGAGTGCCCCGGCGCGCCTTTTGTCTGCATGCGCCCTTGTCGCCTATTGGCGCAAGCGCACTGGCCGCAAAAATGCGGCTGCTCGTGGCAAAAGCGGCTCTATCGATCAGCATCGTGGACGCAAACTGCAGCGCGCACGCAGTCAGCCGCTCTCTTTTTGCACTCATCCGCTTGGATCATTGCGCGCTCGGTCGACCCGCGGCTCACGACCGGGGGGGACTATTGTTGGCCGCCGCGACGCGGGTGCCCCATTCGCGCATGTCGACGCTGCAATCCTGGGGGTCGATGGCCACCTCGATAAGGCACGGCCCGTCGTGGGTCGTCGCTCTGGTTAAGGCCGCCGTCAGCTCGCCGGCGGTCTTGGCGCGGAGGCCCAGACCCTTGCCCTCGTCGTTGGTCCAGTCCTTCATAAGGCCCGCATAGTCCCAGTTCTTGATCTTGTTGTACGGGCCCTGATGGATTGCGTCCTCAATGATGTAGCCGCGGTTGTTGACCAGGATGATGATCGGCCGCATGCCGTAGCGGATCATCGTCGAAACCTCCTGCGCGGTCACTTGGAACGACCCGTCGCCGATCATCGCGATCGCTCGCGTCGGGGTCGTGAAGCCCATCTCGTAGCCGAGCGTGGCGGGCTTCTGGCCCTTAGCGGACACACCGCGAGTGTGGTTGAGAGTCCGCTTTCGGGGGCAAAGCCGACATTGACCAAGTGTGACTCATCGCCTCAATTTATTGGGTACACGCCCAGTTACCTGCTTGGCTGGAATATCGACACGTAACGTGATCGACGGTCGCAATCTGGGCTAGGACCTCACTGGTCCCTAGGGTGAAGGCAACACCGCTGTCAGACCACCGTCGACGACAAGTACCTGTCCCGTGATGTGCTTACCGGCGTCGCTTGCAAATAGACAAGCCGCGCCCTTCAGATCGTCTTCGTCGCCGATCCGTTTGAGCGGGACGCCTTCGGCCAGCTTCTCGACCCCGACCGTATCGATGATCCCCTTGGTCATCTTGGACGGAAAAAATCCTGGAGCCAATGCATTGACCGTGATGCCATAACGGCCCCAACTCCCTGCGAGCGCGCGTGTGAAATTGATGACCGCGCCCTTGCTCGTGTTGTAAGCGATGGTCTGTATATCGCCGATGCTGCCCCGGAGGCCGGCGATTGACGCAATGTTGATGATGCGACCATATTTACGGGGAATCATCGAGCGCTTGCCGATCTGCTGGCTGAGAAGAAACAGCGAGCGGATGTTGAGATTCATGACCTTGTCCCACGCCTCGATGGGATGATCCTCCGTTGGAGCTCCCCATGAGGCGCCTGCATTGTTGACGAGGATGTCCACCTTTCCCAGCTTGGTAACGGCCGCGTCAGCCAGCCGTATGACCTCATCGTCTTTGGAGTTGTCCGCTGCGAACCAGTCGGCCCTTATGCCCTCACCCTGGAGATGCTTTTGGGCCTCCTCAAGATCCGAATGTTTTCGGGAAAACAACAGGATCGTGGCGCCCTGCTCGCCAAGAGCTTCCGCGATTTGCAGGCCAAGCCCTCGCGATCCACCGGTGACGAGGGCTGACTTACCGCTGAGATCAAACGCCTTCTTTACACTGCCCATCCAGTCCTCCCCTGCGCCCAATTCGAACGTTGCGATAGACTGTTCATCGACCTTGGAAAACCGCGGCCCGGCGCTCGATGAACGACTGGATTCCCTCCTTGGCATCCCCGCTGCCAAGAACACGATCCCTTATCGTCGGGATAAAATCGATTGCCGCCTTTTCTCCGGCTTCTATAAACCGCAACGCGGCTTCCTTGGTGACCTGTATGCCCAGCGGAGCGTTTTTGGAAATAAGCGTCGCGATCTCCATGGCGCGATCGATCTGCGCTCCAGAAGCGACCACCTCTTGTACGAGACCAATTTTGTGAGCTCTGTCGGCCCCGAATTCATCGCACAAAAATAAGTGATACATCGCATCGCCCCACCCGGTCCGGGTCAGAAAACGGAAGTGCGCGCCACCCAACGGAGCGATCCCGCGCTTGGATTTCCATTTGGCTGAACCCGGCAATCCTCCGCAGCCACAACTATGTCGCCGGCGAGCATCAGCTCGATTCCGACGGTAAATACGATACCCTGCACTGCCGTCACGATCGGCTTGCGGCAACGTTTGACGAGCCCAAGGGGGTCAACATTGCCGTCTTTTACATCCCATTTCTCAGCCTTCGGGCCGAAAAATTTGGGCATGTCGAGCCCGGCAGTGAAGTCACTTCCCTTCGCACAGATGACGCCAGCCCGCAGCTCAGCTGTGTTATGTAACATCGAAAGCGCCTCTGACAGCTGCACCATCATCAAGGGGGTGAACGCGTTTTTCTTTGCCGCGTTGTCGATGATGATCTTGAACACGTGACCGTGCGTCTCGGTGCGAATTTGCCCAACGTTGGCTTTTTCGTCGCTCATTTAAGTATCCTTCCCGGACTTCACCGCCCGTTAGCAGACGCTCGTGTCTGCCGGAGACGCTCTGCAGGCTCGTTGCTGCGTGCACACCGATGATGCGTTCGACATTCCCAGCGGCGCGCAACGAGAAGAGCAGTCGGTCGGCTCATCCGGCAATAAAAATTCTGGATAATCGCTATTCTCACGTGAATAGAAACGAGGCACTCGAGGTATCTAGGCGCGTGTGCGACGAGCTTATCCGATGCCCTAAACCGCCCCCTCGATCGAAGCTATTCTGAATAGCGGTTGTTCAATATTTTCCTAGCGAGCAGCTACGCTTTGTCGCTTAGCTCAGCAGGCATTCGGCAGAAATAGGTGACGGCTATGGCGCTCGTGCATTTCGAGGCTGAGGGTAATCTTGGTCTGCTTACAATAGACAATCCGCCAATCAACCTTGCGGATCGCCCGCTTCTCGACGCATTCGACGATGCTCTCGACGCTGTCGAGAGCATCAAAGTCAGGGCGCTCCTGCTCCGCGCCGCGGGTGACCATTTCGGCTGCGGCGTGAACGTCAATACCACCTTTGTCGGCATGGACGGCAGGATGGGTCGCAAGATGCTGAACCAAGGTTTGGCGATGGTCACGCGGATGCAAAACCTGAATATTCCGACCGTTTGCGCCGTCCAGGGCCTTTGCCTCGCGGCCGGACTGGAATTTGCGCTGCGTTGCGATGTGATCGTAGCTGCGGAGGACGCGAAATTCGCTCAGGTCGAACAACACATCGGTGCGGCCACGTTCCTTGGTGGCGCGCACCTCCTGGCCGAACGGTGTGGTCCCATGCGCGCGCGAGAAATCTGCTTTACCGGCGACTTCTATGACGCAGCCACGTTCGAGCGATGGAATATCATTAACCGGGTGGTGCCCCGAGCGTCGTTGCAGGAGGAAGCCAAAAGGTGGGCTCAACAACTTGCCGACGGCCCCACACTCGCGCACGCCGCGACGAAACGGATGGTCCGCGCGTTTCTAGATCATGGAGTGGAGGGCGCCGATGCAATGCTTCTCGATTTAAGTCCGCCGATCTTTGAACTCCTCGGATTTCAAAAAAGGCGTAGATGAAGTCGTGAAGTACGGTGCCAAGGACTTCCGCGGCAAAGTTCGGTTCAGCGGCGCATGAGCTCGAAGGTCGAGCAGAAATGCGGCGTCGGGGAAACTTATTGGGATCGGCCCGGCCTTGGGGCAGCCTCTGTCATGCTTTCGCGTCGGGCGAAACCTGACATCCCTTTCATTTATTCATCCGCGAATAGCGGATAGTCAGCCACATTGTAGTCTGCTTCCGCTCCATGTTGGTATCCTGCTGAGGCGCGACGGCAAGCTTGCAGAAAAATTCTCACTCTAAAATGCCCGCCCACATGCCCGCTCGCGTCCAAGACCATGAGTGATTTATTGTCTTCGGTACTCAAGGCCCACGGCGGATCGGAGCGCTGGCGGAAGTTCACAACGGCGGCAGTTACTGTGCTGGCCGGTGGCGAGGTGCTCGATCGGAAAACTGAGTCGGGCCGGGATCCGCTTCGTTTCACGATCTCTCTTCGTGAGCAGTCTACCTGGGCTGTGTCGGTGCCTGGCACCAATCGACGAATTTCGTTCAAGCCGACCCGCGTCGCAATCGAAACGACGAACGGCGACGTCATTGCAGAACGCGTCGAACCGCGCGCGTCGTTCGTCGGGCATGATCTGAATACCAAGTGGGATGCCCTGCAACGCGCCTATTTCGGCTCGTACGCCATGTGGACTTACTTCAACTCTCCGTTCATGTTCACCATGCCAGGTGTGCGAACAGAGGAAATCTCTCCGATCGAACACAATGATGAGACTTGGCGCTGTCTTCGGGTGACGTTGCCTACAAACTTGGTCAGTCACAGCAGCGTGCAGAAGTTTTATTTTGGCGGCGATTATTTCTTGCGCCGCCATGATTACACGTTCGACATCGGGGGCGGAGGCAACGTCGCCAACTATGCCCACGAGCTCAAATCGTTCGATGAAATCGTGGTCGCAACGAAGCGACGCGCGTATCTGTGCGATGATAACTCGAATGTCCTCAGAGACAGACTGTTGATCTGGCTGGACTTCTCCGACATCGAGTTACGCTGAAACACGTCTGAGGCTGGGCCGGTCCGTGATCGGCGTGAAGGTATCTCAGAGTCCTGTCGCACGGGCTCCCGCAGCGCGTCGAATGTGTGCACAACCCTTGAAAGCAAGGTCGTTAGAGGCAACTATCGCCCGGCGCCGCCCTTCAAGAGAGCTATCAGCGAATTATGCTCTGCGTGTGCGCGTCAGACAGCCAGCGCGGTCAGCGCTGAACGATATTCGTGCTCGAGACTATTGATAAAATCGCCTACCGACGCGACTTCCCGCACGGCGCCAATACCTTGGCCCGATCCCCAAATGTCTTTCCAGGCTTTCATCGCCGTGTTACCGCCCGACCCAAAATTCATTTTTGAGGGATCGCTTTGAGGAAGATTATCGGGATCGAGCCCGCTTGCCACAATCGATGGCCGCAGGTAGTTGCCGTGAACACCGGTAAATAAATTGGAATAGACGATGTCGTTTGAATTGCCGTCCACGATTGCTTGCTTGTAGCTCGGATCGGCGTCAGCCTCCGTGGTGGCGATGAAGGCCGAGCCGATATAAGCAAAATCTGCTCCCATCGCCGTGGCGGCGAGCACGGCGCGGCCGGTAGCAATGGCGCCGGAAAGCGCGGTCCATCCGTCGAACCACTGCCGCGTTTCCTGCACAAAGGCGAACGGCGATGTGGTCCCTGCATGACCGCCGGCCCCGGCAGCGACGAGAATCAAACCGTCGGCGCCCTTTTCGACGGCCTTCCTCGCAAATGTCTGATTGATGACGTCGTGGAAAACGATGCCGCCATAGGAGTGCACGGCCGCATTCACGTCTTCGCGCGCGCCGAGCGAGGTAATGACGATTGGCACCTTGTATTTCGTGCAAACCTTAAGATCGTGCGCAAGCCGGTCATTCGAACGATGGACAATTTGATTGACCGCGAAAGGCGCTGCGGGACGCTCCGGATGCCGAGCGTCATGTTCGCCCAGTTCTGTCGTGATGCGTTTCAGCCATTCCTCCAAAACGGGAGCTGGCCGCGCGTTAAGAGCCGGGAACGAGCCAACAACTCCGCCTTGCATTGCGCGATCACAAGATCGGGATTTGAAATGATGAAAAGCGGCGCGCCGATGATGGGAAGCCGAAGCTGGCGCTTGAGATCAGCGGGATCACGATACGGGCGCTTTTTTGCGGCCCCAAGCGCAGGCTGTCGAGGGTCGTTGGCGGCTTTAAGTACCATAATAGAACTTGTATTTGGTGCTGCATGAGGCCAATATTTAGACCAATCCGGATCTGTCCTGCGTCTTGATACCAAAAAAGAACTAGCGGCAGATATTTCAAAATTGGATAGCTCCTCGCCATATTCGTTGTCTTTGCCGCGGGCTGACGATCAAGCTGCCGCCTCCGGGACATCGCACGGCATTGGTAAGGGCCAAGACGGCGGCTCCGCCGATCGCCCGATTTTGGCCAAGCGCCGTGTCAAGGCTTCTCAGAGTTCGGAGCCGCGCACCGCGGCCGCAAATTGGGATTTGTTTCGGCTATTTTTAGCCGTCGCCCAAACCGGCAGCGCAAATCGCGCGGCTCGGGCGCTTGGGATGAGCCAACCAACCTTGAGCCGGCGGCTTAAGGAGCTGGAGCGCTACATCGGAGCGCCTCTATTCTTTCGCAACTTTTCCGGGTTGAAGTTGACCCACGAGGGCGAGGATCTCCGCCGTTCTTCGGCCGATCTGATGACGGCATTCAGAGTCTTTTCATCGTGAGCTGCACGCGCGTGTCGGGCAAAGATCATCAATTGTCAAAATCTCAGCTCCCGAAGGGTTGACGAAGCACTGGCTTCTCCCCCGTGTGAGGAAATTGAATGATCTGAACAGTCGCGCGTGCCTGGAAATATTTTCGACGATTTATCAACAGGCGGTCGCAACGAGCGATCTCGATCTCGTCATCAGAATGGGTGATCCGGGCGAAAGCGACCTGATCGGAAAAAAAGTAGGACGAGTTTCATTCGGACTGTTCGCTTCCGAGGCCTACCTGGCAGCACACCCGGCCCCGCGAACGCTCGCGGAATTGAGCGGGCATGACATCATCGGCACGACCGCCGATTTTCCTGTTCTTCAGGGTGAGCAAGCCGGTCAAATGCCGTTAAAGACGTATGTCCAAGCGGCTGCGGAAAGGCGAAGTCGTTTGCGCGTTGCCCCTCTTGCCGGTCATTTTGCGGCTGCTGCGGAAGGACTTGGATTGGCGCTCCTCGCCGTTCCGTTCGCGCTCGCGGAGAAGCTGGTTCGGGTGCTTCCGGAGGAAATCGACATCCATGAATGTATGGTTGTTGCGCAGACGCGAAAGCGAGCTTCGAAAACTTACGCGAGAAGTCAGGCGATTCCTCGAAGAAGAATTCGAGGCTTCGAAGCAATGGCTTTCGGGCGAGGCTCCGAACCGCGAGACGGTCAGACGAAACGGTTGACCGGCGGGCCGATCTCGACTGGCCTTATCGGCCGACAAACACAGGCGCGCGTTTCTCCACAAACGCACGCGCGGCTTCTCTGTGATCCTGCGTCCGGCCCGTTTCGATTTGGTGGCGCGCCTCAAGATCGAGGAGCTCCCGGAGCGTTTCGCTTTCCGCCGCGTTGAAATTTTGTTTCATCATGGCGAGCGCAATACGCGGTCCTTGCGCGAGTTTGCGTGCCAGCCCGGCGGTGACCTCAGCAAGATCACTATCGGCAACGATCCGGTTGACAATACCGAGCGAGAGGGCCTGCTCGGCTTCGATCGGCTCCGCGGTGTAGTAAAGCTCTCGCGCCTTGCCCGTTCCGACGAGCTTGGACAGGAAATAGCTGCCGCCGAAATCGCCGGAAAATCCGATATTTGCAAAGGCGGTGACAAAGCGCGCCGAGCGCGCCGCTATCCGCAGATCACAGGCAAGCGCGAGCGACAGGCCGGCGCCGGCGGCCACGCCGTTCACCATCGCGATCGTCGGCTTGGGAATCTCATGCAAAAGACGAGACACCTCCATCCTTGCGCGCAGATGCGTCACCGCCTCTCCGAAAGTCCGCTGCGCCGAGCCCTCGGCCATGCTCTTGACGTCGCCGCCCGCGCAGAATGCCCGACCGGCGCCGGTGAGCACGATTGCCCCCACCGCTGCGTCGTCAGCCAGTCGTGGAAGCGCTTCGAGAAGACCTTCCATGATCGGCGTCGAAAGCGCGTTCAATCGATCAGGCCGATTCAAGGTCAACGTCGCAACGCCACCTTCTACCGCTTCGATGAATTCGTTCTCCATTTGCGCAGCCTCCCGCGTACCTTTCGTAATCCAACGGTTATGAGCCAACGGCGCGCACAGTTAGGCGCTGCCGTCTGGAACTCCCCTACGAGCTTTCGGCAACTGATCCGAATGGAGCCCTGGGCGGCAGAAGACTGCCCTCTTTCCCTCCCGGGCCGAGATGCAGGTGAACCTCCTTGGGAGAGAGCGGTTCTCCGCATTCGGAACAGGTCATCACGGGGTCGAACATTTTGCCGCACAGCTTGTGTTCGTGCAGCAGCGGCCGCCCGCGCTCATCGACCATATGGTCGTCGCCCCAGTGCAAGATCGCCATCATGATCGGATGAAGATCGAGCCCCTTCTGCGTCAAGATGTATTCGTAGCGCTTTGGGCGCGATTGATAAAGAACGCGGCGCAAAACGCCGTGGCGCACAAGTTTTCTAAGCCGATCCGCCAAAACATGGCGCGTGACCTCGAGCCTGGCCTGAAAATCCTCAAAACGCCGCACCCGCAGAAAGCAGTCACGCAGCACCAGCAACGTCCACCGATCCCCGATCACGGCCACGGTGCGCGCCACAGAGCATTGCTCGTCCTCGAGTGCGTTCCACTTCATTCGGAATCTCCGCGTCCGTCGAACCGGTTGCTGGTAACCCGAAACACGCCGTTCCGGCGAGGCCCCGTTTTGAATCGTGACATCGCTTTAAAGTTCCAAATCAGGATGAACTCATCATAGCTTTTTCGTGGGGCTGCGCAATGACGTCTGTGTTGCCCTATTTTTTCAGTCGCTTGACAGTTCTAAAAAAGAACTTTATCGATGGCAAGAGCTGAGTTCAGAACAAAAGGCCGGCGGCACGGCGCAACGGTGCGGAGGAGAAAATGAAGCCGGTGAAAGTCGAGTTCATGTTCGACTTTGGCAGTCCGAACGCTTATTTGGCCGAAAAGGTCTTCGCGGAGATCGAACGGCGAACCGGCGCCCATTTTGAATATGTGCCGGTTTTGCTCGGCGGCATCTACAAGCTCACCGGCAACCGTGCGCCGGCGGAAGCGTTTGCCGGCATCAAAAACAAGCCGGAATTCCTCGAGCTTGAGACCAGACGCTTTACTCGCCGCCACAGCATTACGACGTTCAGAGACAACCCGTTCTTTCCGATCAACACGTTGCAACTGATGCGTGGCGTGGTCGCCGCGCAATTCGAGGGCGTGTTCGAGCCTTACTTCCGGGCCGCCAACTATCACATGTGGGAGGAGCCAAAAAAGATGGACGACCCACAGGTCGCGCGCGAGGCGTTCATATCCTCCGGCCTCGATTTCGATCGCCTGTTCGCGCGATCGCAAGAGGCCGACGTCAAAAGCCGCCTACTGGAGCTCACGCAAGACGCCGTTGCGCGCGGGGCGTTCGGCTCTCCGACATTCTTTGTCGGCGAGGAAATGTTTTTCGGCAAAGATCAGCTGCGCGACGTTGAAGAAGCGATCGCGACGGCCGGCGCAGAAACCGCAAAAGAACGGCAGCATGCGCGGGCGTGACGGAGAACGCGGAATAGCGGCGCAGGGAGGAAACAATGGCCAGACAGATCGACGCAATGTCCTGTGCCGAAATCCTGGATGGGCTGCCGAACCGCATCAGTGATGTCATCGCGCGCCACGTTGACGAGCGGCCGCACGATCCGGCGTTTGTCGAAGGCGGCCGCGCCTGGAGTTACCTCGAATTCGGGCAGGCCGTCGATGCGGTCGCTGCAGATTTTAAACGCCTGCAGATCAGGCCGGGCGATCGCGTATTGCTTGCAGCCGAAAATTCGGTGGCGCTTTCAGCCTGCATATTCGCCTGCTGCAAGCTTGACGCGTGGCCGGTCGTTGCGAACCCGCGCCTCTCGCCGCGTGAACTGGATCAAATTTACCTGCACAGCGGCGCCCGGCGGACGATCATTCACGCCCAGCTATCGAAGGAAGGCGCCGACCACGCGGCGCGCCTCAAGGCTGAGACGCGAAAGACCGGTCCTTTCGGCGGTATCGCGGTTGGCCCGCTGAACCAGACAACCCAGCCCGAGCCGGTTGCGCCAGAGGCAAGGTGCCAAGTCGCGGCCTTGATGTACACATCCGGTACAACGGGCCAGCCAAAAGGCGTGATGCTTAGCCACGAGGGGGTGCTGTTTGCCGCGCGCCTCTCGGTTCTCATGCGCGGCACTAGGCCCGGCGACCGCGTCTACGCCGTGTTGCCGATGTCCCACATCGTCGGCTTCACCATTCTCCTGGTCGCGACGATGATGGCCGGCGCCGCCGCCTGTGTCGTCCCGAAATACGATCCCGCGGCTCTGGCAAAAGCTATCGCCGAGGAGGGCATCACCGACATCTTTGGCGTGCCCGCGACATATCAACGGCTGCTCGAGTACAAGGCCGTCAACGGCATTGCCCAGCTGGCGCGCGGACGACTTCAGCGCCTGATGGTCGCCGGTGCGCCCCTCGATCTCAATTTAAAAGTTCGCGTGGAACAAGAGTTCGGCTGTCCGCTCCTCAACAATTACGGCATCACCGAATGCTCGCCGACGCTTACCGGCGTACGCAACGAGTTTCCGCGCGACGACGAGTCGGTCGGGAAATTCGTTCCCGGAGTCGAATATCGCCTCCTCGATCGCCAAGGCTCCCCTGTTCACGCCGGTGATGTCGGCGAGTTGCACGTGCGCGGGCCAAACGTGATGCTCGGCTACTACCGCGCACCCGACTTAACCGCCAAGGCCATCGATTCCGACGGCTGGTTCAACACCGGCGACCTCGCGCGTCTCGACGGCGATCATTTGTTCATCGTCGGGCGCTCCAAGGAATTGATCATTCGCTCCGGCTTCAACGTCTATCCCGCCGAGGTCGAGGCTGTTCTGAGCGCGCACGAAATGGTCATTCAAACGGCGGTTATCGGCCGTCAGGTCGAAGGCAACGAAGAGGTCGTCGCCTTTGTCCAGTTGTTGCCGGGCGCCGCGGTAACGATCGAAGAGCTGATGGCGCATGCCGCCCGGGAGCTCACCTCGTACAAACGGCCAAGCGAGATCGTGATCCTCGATGCGTTGCCGGCCGCATCCACGGGCAAGATTCTGAAGCACAAATTGTGGGAAGCGGCGCAAGCCGCGAAGTTACGCGGCATGCCGCCTGCCCCTGCGCAGGGCGTAGCGTGATGACGCATGGGCGTTCTGCGCTGCCGCCACGCTCGTGCTTACGTTCGGGAGAACTGAGTGAAGGCGAGAAAACAAACAGTAGCCGTTATCGGTGCAGGCGATTTCATCGGCGCGGCGATCGCCAAGAAATTCGCCGCCGAAGGCTTTACGCTGTTCGTTGGCCGCCGGAACGGAGACAAGCTCGCCCCGCTCCTGAAAAACATCGAAGCGGCGAGCGGCCGAGTGTTCGGCCGCTCGCTCGATGCGCGCAAGGAGGACGAGATCGTCTCTTTCCTTTCCGACGCCGAGAAAGAGGCGCCGCTCGAAGTCTGCATCTTCAACATCGGCGCAAACGTGAATTACCCGCTGCTCGATACCACCGAGCGCGTATTCCGCAAGGTCTGGGAAATGGCCTGTTACTCCGGGTTCCTTGCGGGACGGGAGGCCGCGCGCCTCATGCTGCCGCGCGGCCGGGGCAGTATTTTCTTCACCGGCGCCACCGCAAGCCTGCGCGGCGGAGTCGGTTTCGCGGCTTTCGCCAGCGCGAAGTTCGGCTTGCGCGCGGTCGCGCAAGCGGCGGCTCGCGAGCTGTGGCCGAAAAATATTCATGTCGCGCATTTGATCATCGATGCCGGCGTCGACACGCAGTGGGTAAGGGAACTGATCAAGCAGCGGGAAGGCGAGGCTGCGCTCGACAATCTCGATCCCAACCGGCTCATGCCTCCGGCCGCCGTCGCCGAGGCTTATTGGCAGCTCTATCGGCAACCGCACGCCGCGTGGGTGTTCGAGCAGGAAATACGCCCGTTCGGCGAAAAATGGTGAGGCACCATGGAGCTTAATCTTTCCAAAGAAGACGAGGCGTTTCGCCAGGACGTGCGGAGCTTTATTGCCGCGAACTATCCGGCCGAAATGCGTGTGCCGAACCCCGAGACGGATCTCACCAAGGACCAGTCGCTGCTCTGGCACCGCATTCTCCACAGGAAAGGCTGGATCGCGCCCTCGTGGCCCAAAGAATATGGCGGCCCGGGATGGACGCTTACACAGCGGTATATTTTCGAACAGGAAACCTCCCGTGCCGGGACACTGCCGCCGCTAGCGTTCAGCATCACCATGGTCGGGCCAGTCATTTATACGTTCGGCAACGACGTGCAAAAAAAGAGGTTTTTGCCGCCGATTCTCTCCGGCGAGGACTGGTGGTGCCAGGGCTACTCGGAGCCCGGCGCCGGCTCCGATCTAGCCTCGCTGCGGACGAAGGCCGAGCGCGACGGCGATTATTACGTCGTCAACGGACACAAAACTTGGACCACGCTCGCCCAGCACGCGGACTGGATCTTCTGCCTGGTTCGCACCGATCCGCGGGCCAAGGCGCAATCCGGCATCTCGTTCTTGTTGATCGACATGAAGAGGCCCGGAATTACCGTCCGGCCGATCATCACCATCGACGGCAGCCACGAGGTCAACGACGTCTTTTTCGAAAACGTACGGGTCCCCGCGAGCAACCTGATCGGCGAAGAGAATAAAGGCTGGACGTACGCGAAGTTTCTGCTGGGTAACGAGCGTACCAGCATGTCCGGCACCGGCCCATCGAGGCGGCGGTTGACGCACCTCAAGACGATCGTTCGCGCCGAATTTACTCCTGATGATCCCGTCAGCCAGGATTTGGTGCGGGACATCGCCGAGGTTGAGATCGACCTCATAGCCCTCGAGGCGACGGAAGCTCGGATGATCTCGCAGCTTTCGCGGGGCCACGACCCGGGATCGGCGGCGTCGCTCTTAAAAATCCGTGGCACGGAGATCCACCAACAAATCACCGAACTTACGCATCGCGCGGTCGGCCAATACGGATTGGCACTGCGCGAGCATCAAACGGGGGGCAATGCCTTCGTGCCGGGGCCGGAGTACGCCCACACGGCCACGGAAAAATTCCTGAACGCCCGCAAGCTTTCGATCTACGGCGGATCCAACGAGATCCAACGCAACATCATCGCCAAAGCGGTACTTGGCTTGTGACGACGCGCATGGATATCGAATTCACCGAAGAGCAAAACATCCTTCGCGACAGCGTCGAACGAATGCTGGCCACGAATTACAGCTTCGACAGACGCCGCGGCATCGTCGCCAGCGAGGACGGCTGGAGCGAGCCGCACTGGCATGAATTCGCCAACCTCGGGCTTCTCGCGGCTCCCTTTTCGGAACAATACGGAGGAATCGGAGGAGGTCCGATCGCCACCATGATCATCATGGAAGCGATGGGGCGTCATCTTGTGGTCGAGCCCTACCTCGAAACGGTCGTTCTCGCCGGCGGCCTCATCGAAGCGCTCGCCACGGGGGAGCAGCGCCAAGACCTGCTCGACGGCATCATGTCCGGCAGGACGATGTGGGCGCCAGCGCTTCTCGAAAGCGATTCGCACAACCATCTTCATGCCGTTTCGACGAAGGCTGAAAGGCGGACGAACGAGTATGTCCTTTGGGGAGCCAAAGCAGCGGTCGTCGCCGCCCCTTGGTCCGATCGGTTGATCGTTTCCGCGCGCACCTCAGGATGGCCGCGTGATCCCGACGGCATCAGTCTTTTTGTCGTCGAGCGGGGCTCTCCGAACCTTCACCTCCACAGTTTCAAGACGCTGGACGGACGGCGCGCGGCGGAGATCAAGCTGGAGGGCGTTCGCGTTCCGGCTTCGAACTTGCTCGGGCCTGAAGGCGCGGCGGCTCCCGTACTCGAGCGATCCCGCGAATGGGCGATCGCCGCCCAATGCGCCGAGGCTGTCGGCGCGATCAAGCAATTGAACACGGCCACGCTGGAATACGCCAAGACCCGCAAACAATTCGGAACGGCGCTGGCGTCCTTCCAGGTCCTGCAGCATCGCCTGGTTGACATGTTCATCGCCCAGGAGGAATCGACCGCGATCACCTACGCGCTCAATGCCACGCTCGCCAAAGGCGGCGACGACATCGCCAGGCTCGCTTCGGCCGCGAAGGCGAAAGTCGGCGCGGCCGGCCGCCTTGTCGGCGGCCAAGCCGTGCAAATCCACGGCGGAATGGGCATGACCGACGAGCTCAATGTCGGCCACTATCTGAAACGGCTCATCGCCATAAACATCCAATACGGCGATCCGGCCTTTCACCTCCGGCGGCACGCCGACGAAGTGTTCGGAACGCCCTCCGTCACCCCGGACGAAACGGAAAGCGCGTCCGCGCGGTCGGCGGTGAACTTTGCTTGATCCCGAGGAGCCATTCGCATGACTGAGGCCGTCATCGTGTCAACCGCGCGCACACCAATCGGCAAGGCGTATCGCGGCGCGCTGAACAATACCGAGGGACCGACGATGGTCGGCCACGTGATCCGCGAGGTGGTCCGGCGCGCCAAGCTTGCGCCGGAGGAAATTGAGGACGTGGTCATGGGGTGCGCCATGCAGCAAGGCACCACCACGACCAACGTGGCCAGGCGCGGCGCCATTCGCGCCGGTTTGTCGGCGACGGTCGCCGGGACAACCATCGACCGGCAATGCGCGTCCGGCCTTCAGGCGATCGCGGTCGCCGCCCGCTCCGTGATGTTTGACGGCGTGCGGGTTGCCGTCGCGGGTGGCGTTGAGTCCATAAGCCTGGTGCAGAACGAGCACATGAACGACTTTCACGCCGTTGACGACGAGCTCATGACCATGAAGCCCGCCATCTATATGTCGATGCTGGAGACTGCCGAAGTGGTGGCGGAGCGCTACAAAATTTCGCGCGGCCGCCAGGATGAGTACAGCCTCGAATGCCAGCGCCGCACCGCCTCCGCCCTCCAGGGCCGCCGCTTCAGCGATGAGCTCATCTCGATCGCGACCAAGATGACCGTGATCGATAAGGCCACCAAACAAGTCTCGTTGCGCGACGTCACGCTTGCGCAGGACGAGGGACCACGCGCGGACACGACGCCGGAGGGCTTGGCGAAAATCAAACCGGTGTTCGAGGGCAAAACCATCACCGCCGGCAACGCCAGCCAACTGTCCGACGGCGCGTCCGCCTGCGTGATCATGAGCGACGCGCTGGCCGCCCAAAAAGGCCTTCAGCCGCTCGGCATCTTCCGCGGATTTGTGGCGGCCGGTGTCGAGCCCGACGAGATGGGTGTCGGCCCCGTGGCCGCAGTGCCGCGCCTGCTCGACCGACACGGCTTGAAAATAGGCGATATCGATCTCTGGGAGCTGAACGAAGCTTACGCCGTTCAAGTCATCTATTGCCGCGACAAGCTCGGCATCGATCCCGAAAAGCTGAACGTCAACGGAGGATCGATATCGCTGGGCCATCCTTACGGGATGACCGGCGCGCGGCTTGCGGGCCACATCCTGATCGAGGGCCGGCGGCGCAAAGCCAAATACGGAGTTGTAACGATGTGTGTCGGCGGCGGCATGGGCGCGGCTGGCTTGTTTGAGATCGTCCACTAATCCCTAAGCAGGCGCCATTCGCTGCCGAAAATTGGAGCTTCACATGCAGACAGCCATTACTGAATTGTTCGGCATCCGGCATCCCATCATTCAAGGCGGGATGCATTATGTCGGCTTCGCCGAGCTCGCTGCGGCCGTCTCAAATGCCGGAGGCCTCGGCATTATCACGGCTTTGACCCAGAAAACGCCCGAGCTGCTGGGCAAGGAAATCGCGCGCTGCCGCGAGATGACCGACAAGCCACTCGGCGTCAACCTGACGTTCTTGCCGATCCTTGCGTCGCCGCCTTACCCGGAATACCTGGCCGCCATCATTGAAGGCGGCGTCAAGATCGTCGAGACGGCCGGGCGCAGCCCCGAACAATACATGCCTGTCCTGAAAGCCGCAGGCATCAAAGTTATTCATAAATGCACGTCGGTCCGCCATTCGCTGAAGGCCGAGCGGATCGGATGCGACGCCGTGAGCGTGGATGGGTTTGAGTGCGGCGGCCATCCCGGCGAGGATGATATTCCGAACATGATCCTTCTGCCCCGCGCCGCGGACGAGCTGAAAATTCCTTTCGTCGCATCCGGCGGCATGGCGGATGCGCGCAGCCTCGTCGCAGCCCTGGCGATGGGCGCTGCCGGCATGAACATGGGCACTCGCTTCGTCGCGACCAAAGACGCGCCGGTGCACGACAACGTCAAGCAGGCGATCCTGGCGGCGTCCGAACTGGACACTCGGCTCGTCATGCGTCCGCTCCGCAACACGGAGCGCGTGCTCAAGAACACAAGCGTCGAGCGCTTGCTTGAGGTCGAGCGCACGAAAGGCGCCAGCCTTCAGTTCGCCGATATCCAGGAACAGGTCGCCAGCATCTATCCTAAGGTCATGATCGACGGCGACATGGATGCCGGCGCTTGGAGCTGCGGCATGGTCGTCGGGCTTATCAACGACATACCGACCGTGGCCGAGCTGATCGACCGGATCATGAGCGAGGCCGAGCGATTGATCCGGGTGCGACTACCGGCGCTGTTCGCACACGAAGATACGCGAACGATGAAGGTCGCCTGAAATCGGCGCGCACCGCCCGAAACGCGGGGAGATCCACAATGACCGAGCATGTGAAAGTCAGCCTGCAGGGGGCCGTCCTGGAAATTGTCTTTGCGCGCCCGGAAAAGAAGAATGCCTTGTCAAACGCGATGTATCGCACGACGGTCGAAGTGCTCGTGGCTGCCCACGATAACCCGGTCATTCGCGTCGTGCTGTTCGGGGCGGAAGGCGACGCATTCACGGCCGGAAACGACCTCGCGGATTTTGCCCAAGTCGCATCAGGGGCGAGCGAGGGACTGGCGGCGCATGCTTTCCTCGAAGCCCTCGGCAACGCGGACAAGCCTATCGTGGCGGCGGTGCCCGGCCTTGCCGTGGGCATCGGCACCACGATGCTGCTTCACTGCGATCTTGTTTTCCTAGCGGAGGGGGCAAGGCTTTCGACCCCCTTCGTCAACCTGGCGCTCGTGCCCGAAGCCGCGTCCAGCATGTTGCTGCCGCAGCGCATCGGCCACGTCCGGGCTTTCGCCATGTTCGCGCTTAGCGAATCCCTATCCGCAGCCGAGGCGCTATCGCTCGGCCTTGCCAACAAGGTTCTCCCTAAGGACGAGTTGCTTCCTGCGGCGCGCGAGGCCGCGCGCATACTCGCGACAAGACCGCTTGGCGCTATTGTGGCAACCAAGAAATTGATGCGCGATAAAGAGCGCCTCCTGAGCCGCATGGAAGAAGAAGGAGCGGTCTTCGCGCAACGCTTGAAGACCGGCGAAGCGCGCGAAGCCTTCGCTGCTTTCGCCGAGCGGCGGCAGCCCGACTTCGCGAAGCTCGCTTCGTGAGATGGGCCCGGGACAAAAGTCATTGAACGACCTAGCGGTGGATGCGCGCCACGCGATCGCGACGTCCAGCGGTCTAAAGGTTCGCCGCGCGGCGCGGCGGATAACACAGTTTCTTGAGCGGCTCACGGTCTGCTCAGATTTGAGCGTCGCTCAGTTTGATTTGATGGTTCATGTGGCTGTCGCGCCCGTTCATAATCTCGGCGAATTGGCAGCCCGCATAGGGCTCGACCAAACGACACTCTCGCGCAACCTGCAGGCCCTGGAAAACCAGCGGCTGGTCATTATGGCTCGCGACGAAGCTGACCGGCGGCTACGCTCGGTGTCGCTTACCGAGGCCGGCCAACAACGGCTTAAGGCCGCGCTGCCGATTTGGTGTAACGCCCAAGAACTTGCTGGCCTACTTGGTCGAACCCAATCTTGTAAGCGCGTTGGAAGCCGCGACCGAGATTCTAACGGTTGACCGGGATTCCTGTTCAGCTTCGAAGGTCCCCGCGAACACCGATCGAACGTGCCGAGGCATCTCCGCAACACAGTTGGCGCCGCGCAGGCCTCGGCGTGGCTCCGCCTGATCGACGATCGCAACTGTAAACGTGGAGGAGAAAATCATGTCAGACAAACGCCCGGTGGTTTTTGCGGAGCCCGTTCGAACCGCGATCGGCGCGTTCGGCGGTACGCTCAAGGATCTGCCGGCGACCACGCTCGGCGCGACGGCAATCCGCGCCGCGGTCGCACGAGCACAAGTTTCGCCCGGAGCCGTAGAAACCGTGGTTATGGGCAATGTCGTCCAAGCGGGAAACAAAATGAATCCCGCGCGACAGGCGGCGATAGGCGCGGGACTCCCGGTATCGACACCCGCTCTTACCGTCAATCGCGTCTGCGGCTCCGGCGCGCAGGCGATCGTGTCCGCGGCGCAGGAGATCGAACTCGGAAATGTCGACATGGCGGTTGCGGGCGGCATGGAGAACATGGATCAAGCGCCATACCTCGTCGCACGCGGCCGGTGGGGCTACCGCCTGGGCGACAGCACCCTTTACGATAGCCTGCAGCGCGACGGCTTGAATGACGCTTTTTCGGATGAGCATTCCGGCTGGCATACCGAGGATCTGGTCGAGAAATACCAGGTCACACGCGACGCCCAAGACCGCTGGGCCGTTCGATCGCAGCAGCTCTTTCAGAAGGCGCAAGTTGCCGGCAACTTCAAGCATCAGATCGTGCCTGTGGAAGTACCCGGAAAGAAGGGGCCCACGCTTTTTGAGGCGGACGAGGCGAACCGTCCCGACACCACGCTGGAAGCGCTGTCCCGGTTAAAGCCGGCGTTCCGCCCGAATGGGACGATCACCGCCGGTAACGCGCCCGGTCTCAATGACGCCGCCGCCGCAGTAGTGCTCGCCGACGCGGTCGCGGCTGAGAAACGCGGGCTAACCGCCGCCGCCCGTCTCGTTGCATACGGCGTTGGGGCCGTTGAGCCGGGCATGTTCGGCCTTGGTCCAGTGCCGGCGGTGCGGCAAGCGCTGCAACGCGCCGGCTGGGATGTCAGCTCGGTTGAGCGCGTCGAGATCAACGAAGCTTTCGCAGCCATCGCGATCGTGGTGGCGCGCGAGCTTGGCTTTCCGGACGATATAGTCAATGTCGAAGGCGGCGCGGTCGCTCACGGCCATCCGATCGGTGCTACCGGCGCTGTTCTGGCGACCAAGCTCATTCATTCGATGCGCCGCGACGGCCTCAAACGCGGGATCGTCACCCTCTGCATCGGCGGCGGCCAGGGTATCGCGCTGGCGATCGAGTCCGTTCACTGACGGAGGACGCGCGGTCGACCGCTTGATCCGGTGCGTTGACGCGGTGGAGGAGCCATGCGCTACACACGGCAGCAAAAGGCGCAGACACACGCCAAGCTCCTCAAACTTGCGAGCGAAACGCTGCGCAAAAAGGGCCCCGACAATCTTGGCGTCCTGGAGCTGATGCGCAGCGCCGGCCTTACCCACGGCGGGTTTTACGCGCATTTCAAATCCCGCGATGCAATGCTTCTGGAGGCGCTCAAGATCGTGCTGCGCGACGCGCGACAAAAATATCAGGCCGTCGGCGCCGCAATGCCGCCGCGCGAGGCGCTGAGGCATATCATCGACGACTATGTCTCGCCGGCGCACCGCGATCGGCCTTCATTTTGTCCCATCGTAACGCTGAGTTCGGATGTTCCCAGACAGCCGCGTAAGTTTCGCGCCGCATATCGTGACGGCGTTCAGGAGATCGCGCGCATCCTGGATCAATGGATTGGCGCCGCTGGCGTCACGGACCGTGGCGCGAGCGGAGCATATTTTTTTGCCGCCATGTCCGGAGCGATAGCGATGTCCCGGAGCGTGCAGGATCGACGTTTTTCCGATGAGCTGCTCGCGGCAATGCGCGCCGTCCTCAAGGGACAGTTGGGACTGCAGCCCCCGGTCCGTGAGCCGTTCCGTCGCGCGCCGGTCGCGCGGCCATGGCTTACGACTGACTGAGGTCAGACGGTCGTTTATTGACTATGAAAAATGAAGTTGTAACTTCCATTTTCATAGTATATTGTCTCCCAGGAATACAGTGAGGCCCGCGTGTCGATCGAACAGCACCCGACAGTCGAGCGGATACGTTCCGGCGGTCTAACGCGCCCGAAAACCCGGCTCAGCGCCGACGAGGTGTTGCAGCTTTGCCGTGACTGTGGCGCCGCTGATGCCGCGTTGCTCCCGGTGGATGATCCGGCGATCGCTCAGCAGCTGCCGGACATCCGGCGCATCCTGCCTGAGACGCGGACCGTGATGAGCTTCGTCTGCCAAATGAACCGCGAGCCCGTGCGCGCCACGGTGAGGTCTATCGCGAACCAAGAATTCCACGAGACCTATGACACCGTGAACGACACGGCCCGCAGTTTTGTTCGCAAATTGCAGGATCTCGGGCATCGAGCGGTGAATGCCGTAGCGGCGTTCCCCATGGAGCAGAGCAAGTTCCCCGCCAAAACGTGGGCGCTGGCGCACAAACCCATCGCCGTGGCGGCGGGCCTCGGCAAGATGGGAATTCATCGATGCGTCATTCATCCGAAGTTCGGCAGCTTTGTGCTGATCGGCACCATCCTGCTCGAGGACGAGATGGGCATCGAGAAGCGCGCGCTCGATTACAACCCGTGCCTCGAGTGTAAGCTCTGTGTAGCCGCTTGCCCGGTTGAGGCGATCGGTGCCGATGGGAGCTTCAACTTCTCTGCTTGCTACAACCACAACTATCGGGAGTTCCTCGGCGGATTTGCCGATTGGGTTGAGACGATCGCCGACTTCAAATCCGCCGAGGACTACGCCGCGCGGGTGCCTCTGAACGAAACGACCTCGATGTGGCAGAGCCTGAGCTTCAAGCCGAGCTATAAGGCCGCCTTCTGTATCTCGGTGTGCCCGGCCGGCGAGGACGTGATCAGCCCGTTCCTCGAAAACCCCCGCGCTTTCGTCGAACGGTTCGTGAAACCGCTGCAAGACAAAGCTGAGACCATCTACGTGCTCGATGGGTCCGACGCACAGGAACACACCGCAAGACGCTTCCCAAACAAGAAGGTCCAGACGATTTCTTGGACCATCCTGGAGCCATCGGGTCCCAACCTTCTCTTTAATATGCGCCTTCATTTCCAGCGGCGGCGCTCGCGGAAGTTGGAGGCTACGTTCCACGTCACTTTCACAGGCGAGCGAGAGGTGTCGGGCACGGTCAATATCCGCAAAAGGGTCATCGACGTCGATTTCGGCCTGAAAGGCGCGGCGGATGTCGCCCTCAAAGTCTCGGGACCGACCTGGGTGGAGATGCTGGGCCGGCAGATCACCGTGCCCGAGGCCGTCGCGCAGGGGCGGATCGAGGTGACGGGAGAGCCTGGCCTCGTCAGCCAGCTCGTCGACTGCTTCCCACGGTTCGGTCGCGTCGCGCCCGGGAACTCAGCAAAGCAACCGGCGCAATTCTCAGGGAGGATCTGACACCATGCGGTGGGACGATGTCGGAAACCAAATCTGTTCAGTAGCGCGGACAACGGCGATCCTTGGCGACCGATGGACCATGCTCCTCATCCGTGAGGCGTTTTTGGGAACGCGGCGGTTCGATGAGTTTCGCGCTTTAACCGGCGCATCGCCGCAGATCACCGCCTCCCGGCTCGAACGTTTGGTGAAAGCGGGCATTCTGCGCAAGGTGCCCTACCAGCAGCGTCCGACGCGCTACGAGTATCGGTTCACCCCGATGGGCCGCGACCTTTATCCCGTGCTGATCGCAGTGACGGCCTGGGGCGACAAATGGCTGAACGACGGCCGCGGGCCGCCAAATCCGCTGCGTCACGTGACCTGCGGGGAGATTACCCGACCAAAACTCGTCTGCGATTGCTGCAGCGAGGCCGTGAGTGTCGGAAACCTCGTCAGTGAACCCTCTGAGCGCATGCAACGCCAGCGTCGCGCGATGCTGGCCGAGGCTGCGATGTCGGAAACCTAAAGAACGAGCAAAGGAGAAATTCATGACACAAGGTCGGATCCTCGTGACCGGCGCTACGGGCCGGCATGGCGGGGTCGGCGGGTTTGCGGCCCGTCAGCTGAAAGGGCGCGGCGCGCCGGTGCGTGCCTTGGTCCACAGCCGCGACCACCGCGCCGAGGCGCTTGAGCGGCTCGGTATCGAGACTGCCGTCGGCGACCTGCAGAACATCGCATCGTTGCGCGCGGCGATGGCGGACGTCGATCGCGTGCTGTTCTGCTATCCGATCAAGGACGGATTTTTCGAGGCGGCTGCCGCCGCTTGCTTGGTTGCGCGGGAGGCGGGTGTCCGCGCTTTCGCCGAAATCTCGCTTCTACCGGCGCGGGCGGATAGCCCGAGCGTCGAGGCGCGCGAACATTGGCTGGCCTCGCAAATGTTCGACTGGGCTGGAGTTATCCGATTCATATTCTCGGCGGCTTTTTCTATCAGAATCTTAGCGTCCTGGCCGGCGAAGACTTCGTTACCCGCGGCGAGATGCTGATGCCGTTCGGCGACGGCGAGAATCCGCTTGCCTGGGTATCGGCTGAAGATGTGGCGCGCTTTGCGGTCGCAGCGCTACTGAATCCTGAGCCACACGTAAACAAGACGCATTACGTAACCGGCCCTGAGTTGCTGTCTCTAAAGCAAATGGCTGCGCAGATCTCCGAAGTGCTTGGACGGGAGATCGGCTACAGCGCAGACATCAGCATGAAGGATTGGATTGCTCGCGTCGCTTCTCATCCCATCGCCACGCCGCGCATGCTACAGCACGTGGGTGTGCTGGCGGTGGGTATTGGCCAGATGAAAGCGTCCTTTGGGCGTGCGACCGACACGGTCCTAAAGGCGACCGGCCAGCAGCCCGAGACATTCCGCTCCTTTTTCAAGGCGAACGGCCAAGAGTTCGTGATGCACGCTAAGGCAGAGATGGCGATCGAGGCATGCGCAGCGGCCGGATAATGATCCGAACAAAGCGCAACATCGTCGCCTAATGCGGTGGGCTCGTGCGCAGCGCTTAGAAGTGTCAGCCCACCGCTTGGTCCGCCGTATCACGCGGTTCGAGAGACCTGATGAGCCAGACGAATATTCTTCTGCCCGCCGGCCAGGCCTCGTTGCTTGTGTGGCGGCGATATGTCGCCGGACACGAACCAGCGTTGCTCGAGACCCTGTTCACGCCTGACGTGATCTTCCGCTCTCCCTTCGTCCATAAGCCATACAAGGGACTGCAGGCGGTTCAGATGATCATGGAAGCAGTCTCCAGCGTCCTCGAGAACGTGCGTTTCGAACGTGAGCTCGTCAGTCCCACAGACGCCGCGCTCGAATTCGTCGCCGCCATTGGTGAGATCGATGTTCACGGCGTCGATATCTTTCACTTCCGCGAGGACGGTCGGATCGACCGCTTTGAGGTGATGGTGCGCCCCAACAAAGCGCTGCTGGCGCTTAGCGATGGCATGAGCGCGCGGCTCGGAGACGGCCTGAAGAGCTTTAAGCAACCAGCGTCTTAACGGGCGCGCCATCCGCGAAGACTTAAAGGATTGCGGCGATGCCGGACGCAGCTCTCAAAACCTAAGCGCGCATCGTTGCATCGTTTGAGCAAGGCTCGCGTCGAGCCCCGAATGGCTGGTGTTTCCTTGAGGAAACCAAGCGTCGGCGGGGACCGCATTCCGCCATAAGCGCGGTAGCCCCGATGGCCGGATCACGTCGCTCAGCTATGATGCCCTCGCCGTCGCCGCCGAACGTTTCAGCGGTTATCTCGTTTCCGAGCTCGGGCTGCACCCTGGCGATGTAATCGCGCTTCAGCTGTCGAATTGCGTGCAAGCAGCCGTTGCACTTTGGGATCGTGGCGCGCGGGCCTCATCGTCACCTGCGTCAACCCGCTGCACACACCCAACGAGCGCGCACGACAGCTGAACGACTGCTCGGCCAAAGCGCTTGTGACGCTCTGGTCGCCGGCAGCCCAACTGGAGACTCTGCTCGAGGCCGGGCCGGTCGTGACAATTCTTTGGATCGATGCCGCGGACGTGCTCGGCGGCGCTCAAGGCGCGGCCCCGTCGACAAAGGGCTTCCTTCGCTTCCCAGATCTGGCTAGCCCCGTGACCGTGCCGCCCGTCAGTGAATGGCCGGTTGCACTCTATCCATATACAGGCGGCACGACCGAGATACAGGCGGCACGACCGAGCTCGCCTGCATGGCCGCCAACGAGATGCTGAACCGCATCAACGCGTTTCGCGGCGCCCCGATGAAGAACCTTGTGCGCAAGTTTCACCTGATGGAGGATTTCAAGCCCGGCGCCAAGCCGCGGCCCGGATGCGCGCTGTGCGACGACGCCGGCTATTGGGGGCGGGGCGATGTCGAACCTTTCCTTGATCGGAGCTGAGCGTGAAGAAATGGCTTCGCCGCTTCCTTGAAACGCCTGGGCTGATTGCGCCCACGGAGATCGTGACGACGCTCAGTCCCGATTATCCCGAAGGCGCAATCGCACCTGGGCTTTTGCATGTAGTGGGAGGCAAGAGCTATCAGAAATGGGCGTATTTTTCCTGTCCTTGCGGATGCGGCGCGCCAATCACTTTCGCTGTCAGCAAATCGCCGTCCTCGATGGCGCGTAAAAACCGATTGGCTCGATCGCCCGACGATCGAACCGTCGGTTTGGCAAACCGAAGGATGCCATAGCCATTTTTGGGTAAAGCGAGGGCATATCGATTGGGTTGGGGATACCGGCAAAGCCCCTCCGCCCAGCTATCTCGACGCCTAGCTCGGAAAGCTTCGTTGCGCGCCACAGGGTCGCCACAGGTAAAGCGGTCTAAATCGCGAACATTCGTCCGCGGATGCAACAAAAATCCATGAAAATTCAAGCGAGGATATGTAAGCTACCTCGTTCGGGACGCGGGCGTTGCGGGTCAGATCTAATTGCTCCGACTGCTCGGCGCTCGTCGCCACTTGTTCCAGTTTAATCGAGGCCGTAGTTCCATGAACGATGCAAGAACAAGGTCCACGGATTTTCCACGGGTCGTAGCGTCGGTTTCGCGTTGTGTTCTGTTTCGAGTTGCCGGATGCAGGCAGCAAACTGCGCCAAAAACTACCGCAAACAATGGATTGCGTGGTGGGCGCTGTAGGGATTGAACCTACGACCTCTCCCGTGTGAAGGGAACGCTCTCCTGCCGGCTAAAGCTAAGAGCTCGCACTGATCAGGAAAGTACACTTTTGCCACCACTCGGCTGACTGATTAAGAAAGTCATATTTCTTAATCAGTTGTGGGGGCGGCGAAGTGCGTTGCGCTGACTTCGCGCAGAATCCTTCGCATAATGACGGTTTATGGAACGGCGGCAGTACCGGTTGCCCATCGCCTTTGCGAGTGGCTTTATCGAGCCTTGCCTGCCCAGTTTCGCCAAGACGCCGCCGACGGGGCCTGACTGGATTTACGAGATCAAGCACGACGGTTTTTCGGGTCATCGCCCGGCGCGACGGCAAAAAGGTGCGACTGGTCAGTCGGAAGGGCAAAGACCTCACCTACCGCTTTCCCGTCGCGGTGCAAGCGGTCGCCGCGTTGCCGGTGTATTCGTGCATCATCGACGGCGAAGCCATCATCAGCGATGCAACCGGTTTAGCCGTTTTCAGCTTGGTCCGCAGCTATCGCAACGGGCCTCGCCGCGACTTATCCTTCTGTGAACAGGTGGCTTGGTCGAATCGCGGCACTTCCAGGATGGCGGGGCCCTTATGAGTTGCTACCTGGGAAACGACTGCATTGCTACGTGGATGCGGCAAAGTAGCTTCCAGGTTGTGCAGCGCAGGAATGTCAGGTGCCGAATGTCCGTGAGGGGTCAGTCCCGTCGTTTGAGGCATCCGGCGGCGACTTCCCGTGTTAGCTAGCCTCGCACCGCGCTCCTGAAGGCAGCCGAAAGCGCGGCAAGCGCGTCGCGCGGCCGGCCATCCTTGATCCTTGAGTGAAGTAGAACTGGCAAGCGCGGTAAATCGGGAAGCCCGAGCTTGGGGCCTACGTCAACTGCGCCAAATGGCAGCATCCGCGGAGCCAATGCTGCAACACCGAGCCCGGCCATGACGGCCGCAGCGACCGCTGCAACGCCGCCGCCGACGAAAATTTCTGTCCAGGGCATGCCTGCCGCGTCAAGAAGCTTCTCGGCTATCGCACGCACGCCGCATGGCTCGGCCATCGTGGCAAGCGGCAGCGGCTCGCCCGCGCGATGCTGCCAGCCTGGCGCAGCGAACCAGCCGAATTTCTCTTCGGTAAGAATTTCCCCGTCGCTCCGCCCGGCATGCAGGCGGACGATCACCGCGTCGAGTTCCCGCCGATCGAAGCTTTGAAGCAGGTCGCCCGACGATCCGATCCGGATTTCGATCAACAGCTGCTGGTCTTGCGCGTTCATGCGCGCGATCAACGCAGGGAGCTCCGGCCCCGCAACATGGTCGCTGATGCCGATGGTGAGGCGCTGCTGGGCTCCGGCAAAAACGGCGAGCGCGCGATCGTGTACCTCCAAGAGTTCGCGGGCGTGTTCGAGGAAGGCCACGCCCCGAGACGAAAGCTGCACGTGCCGGGGCGTCCGCTCGACCAGCCGGCCGCCCAGCTTCTTTTCGAGCCGCTTCAGCTTCAAGCTGACGGCGGCCTGCGTGGTCCGCATGGATTCAGCCGCGCGCGTGAAGCTGCCAAGCTCGGCGATGCGGATGAAAGCTTGGACCGCATCCAAGTCGAGGGGGCGTTCGATCATTTCTAATCATTATCGCTGATATCAATATCCATAGCATATCAAAATAGTCCGACGGCATTTAATGTCAAACCAGGACAAAAAAAGGGATAGGGCCCGCGATGCCGTTCATTCACATCTCACTGCGCGCCGGGAAGCCGGAAGCCTACCGGCGGGCGATCTTCGACAGCCTTTATCGCGCGATGCGCGAAGCGTTGAACGTGCCCGAAGACGACCAGTTCATGACCCTCACGGAGCATGACGCTGCGAACTTCCGCTACGGTAATGCCTACGGCGTCTCCCGGAGCGCAGATGTCGTGTACATCCAAATCACCGTGTTCAACACCCGCACCATGGAACATAAGAAAGCGCTGTTCCGGCGGATCGCGGAGCTGCTCGGCGAAAGCCCCGGCATCCGAGCAGAGGACGTGTTCGTGAACATTTTCGACGCTGCGAAAGAGAATTGGTCCGTCGGCCACGGCCTCGCACAATTCGCTTGAGGCGATGCGATGTTCATAACGCAGTACACCCACCGGCAGCCGGCTAAGTTCGTGTCAAAAGCGGACGTCGCGAAGCTTAACCCCACCGTGTAACGCCGCCTGCGCTGACCGACATCGCGCTACTCACTGTGGGTGCCGGCGGTTGGCTCCAATTACAATTATCGTTTGGGAGAAAACATCATGCAGGATCGGAAAGGCGGCTGCTTATGCGGGGCGGTGCGTTACGTGTTGAAGGGCGAACCGCGGGCAATAGCGATATGTCACTGTACGCACTGCCAGAGACAGAGCGGAAGCTTATTCTCCTTCAACCTCGTTATCAGAGAAACTGACTATGAGCAGTCGGGCGAGACCATGGTCTACGTGGATAAGGGCGATAGCGGGCAACCAGTATATCGCCATTTCTGCAGGCGTTGCGGGTCTCCCATCTTGGCGACGATTGCAGCGGCGCCGGGAAAGGTCGTGGTGAAGGCCGGCACTCTCGATAATAAGGAGGGGTTACAGCCTCAAACTGAAATATATACCGATCATGCGGTGAAATGGCTCGCACCGGTCGCAGGCGCTGCGCGTTTTGCGCAGAATCTGTGACCGTGTCAGCGGATCATTTATCAGCCCGCAGCCGATGCTGTGAGGGAGAAGCCTTCGTCAATCCAGCCGGTGACGCCGCCGATCATCATCTTAACGGGCAGACCCAACCGGGCCAGACGCACGGCCGCCTTGTTGGCGCCGTTGCAATGCGGCCCCGCGCAATAGACCACGAAGGTTTTTTCCTTCGGATACTCGCTCATCTTGGAAGCCGTCATTTTGCCATGCGGGATGTTGATCGCGCCTTGCACATGCCCGTTGGCAAACGAACTCGGGTCGCGCACATCGACCAGGATGAAGTCCGGCGCATGCGACCTTAGGCTTTCGTGCACGTCCCAGCAGTCGGTTTCAAAGCGCAGCATGTCTTCAAAATGGCGCAGCGCTTGATCCGATGCTGCGGCCGGTGTTTCCGTCACGTGTGTGCTCATGTTGTCCGCGAGGTTGAACGCCGCGCATTCAATCTGCGGCACTAGGCCAGCCCTTGCCAGTGGCGGGACTGACAAAGGTTGGTTAATTTGCGCCAATGAAATTGGACCGCTCAAAACCGTTGCTCCCGTCGGCCGGACTGGTCGCCGTCCTGGCATACGATGGGTTGTGTACCTTTGAGTTCGGTATCGCCGTCGAGGTCTTCGGCCTTCCGCGCCCCGAGTTTGATTTTCCCTGGTACCGGTTTGCCGTGGTGGCGGCGGAAGGTCGGCGTGCCCGCGCAACGGGCGGGATCGTTATCGAGGCTGACGCCCGTCTCAATCGGCTCGACGAGGCCAGCACCATCATCATTCCTGGTTGGCGTGATCGAACGGAGCGGCCCCCCGAGCGACTTCTGAAGGCGATTTCACAAGCCAGCAAACGCGGCGCCCGCTGCCTTTCAATCTGTTCGGGCGTGTTCGTGCTTGCTGCCGCCGGCCTGTTGGATGGCCGGCGCGCGACCACTCATTGGCGGCATATCCCGGATCTCAAGCGGCTGTATCCCAACATCCATGTCGAGGAAGACGTTCTATACGTCGACGAGGGCGACGTGATCACGTCGGCAGGGAGTGCAGCTGGCATTGATGCGTGTCTGCATGTGATCCGCAAAGACTTTGGCAGCAAGGTTGCTAATGCAGTTGCTCGACGCCTCGTCATGCCTCCGCACCGCGATGGCGGACAAGCGCAGTATGTTGCTGCTCCGGTCCAGGAGCGGCCAGGCAGAACGATCGCCGAAGCGATGGAGTGGGCGCGGCTGCGATTGGCTGAGGCAATCGATACAGGAGGCTTGGCAACAATTGCGGCCATGAGCAAACGAACCTTTCAGCGGCACTTTCGCGAAGCCGTCGGCCTGACGCCAAAACTCTGGTTGCAACGCGAGCGCATGTTCCGCGCCCAAGAACTTCTCGAAACGTCAGACTCTCCCCTCGGCGAAATTGCCGAACTCTGCGGATACAAGTCACTGGAGACGTTCCGCGTGGCGTTCAGGCGCGCGCTCGGTACGTCGCCCGCCGCCTACCGCGCACGATTTCGTCGGGCTGTATAGCGGCGATGATCAAACTGCCAAGGTCAGCTTCGGGCCATTTGCAGACATTGATACCGACGAACACGCAGCCCGACGGACCCTGCCATGTGGTGGTAACAGTCGACGTGATATGAGGCCGTTATGCGCATCGCGATCCTTGCTGATAATAATGCGACGAGGCGCAGGCTTCGATACCGACCAGGCACGGCGGCAGCCTCTGGAAGAACGCTACGACGTGGCGACGCTTTAACTGGCGGCGGATAACCACCTGGCCCGTAACATCAACGCCGTGGACCTGGAACACCGACTTGGCAATATCGAGACCGATTGTCGAAACCGTTTGCATGGGTAGCTCCTCCGAATTGTGGGAGCCCAATCAGCACCCACATCCATGGCACTCACGTGCCGGGTGGAGGAGCCGTCCACAGCATCAAAAGCAGTCACCAACGTCATTTCGATATCTGTAGAAATGTTTCTTGACGGCCAGTCCATATTTCAATATCTATTGAAGTATGAAAAAGCAAAACGCACTGATGGCATTGGCCGCCCTCGCGCAAGACAATCGACTCGATGTGTATCGCCTGCCTGTGCGGGCAGGACCGCAGGGCATGTCCGCCGGTCGCGTCGCCAGTGCCTTAAGCTCGCCCCGAACACACTCACATTCCACTTTGATCGCTTGCGCGATGCCGGACTTGCCACCGTGCGGCGTGACGGCCGCTCGATGATTTATGCGCCACGTTTCGACACGATGAACGCTCTGCTCGGCTACTTGACCGAGAACTGCTGTCAGGGTGCGCTCGACCAGTGCGCGGCTCCGGAATGTAAGACGCCCGCGTCGGCACGCCAAAAGGAGAAAGTAGCTTGAGGCTCTATATGTTTGAGCACTGCTCGCTCTGTTTTCGCGTGCGCATGACCGCTGCGCTCAAACGCCAGCATTTGCAGGAAACAGTGGTCCTCGACGACGATTTCGACACGATGATTGGACTTGTTGGAAAGCGGGTCATCCCAATTCTCGTCAAGGATGATGGCGAGCCAATGCTCGAAAGCATGGACATGGTCGCATACGTCGATAGTCACGGCGACCGCGTTCTGACCGGCCCAGAGCGCAGCGAAATAGCCGCTTGGGCGGACAAAGCCGTTGCCAAAACCGCGCCGCTGACCATGCCGCGCTATCCGCTGCTGGGCTTGCCGGAGTTTGGCACGATTGCCGCGCTCGACCACTACAATCTGCGCAAGCGCAAAGCCTTCGGTGACTTCGTCGAGCTTCGCGCGAACACCCGTCACCACATCAACGAGCTTACGCCAGATCTTGAAGAGCTTGATCGGCTGATCGAAAGCCCATTGGCGGTCAACGGCAAACTGTCGCTTGATGATATTCGCGTCCTTCCACTGCTTCGCTCCGCAGCCATCGTTAAAGGGCTGCGGTTTCCCCAGAAGGTCCGGGAATATTTTGAATTGATGATGAGCCGCATCGGATACAAGCCCTTGCCTGCGGTATGAGGAGCACTCCGCCATGAAGCGCATGCACGTCCATGTGGCAGTCGATGACCTGAATAAGTCGATTAGTTTCTATTCGGCATTGTTCGAGACGCAGCCCGCGGTTGTGAACCCGACTACGCCAAATGGATGCTCGACGATCCGCAGCGAGATATTCAGGGGATGAGCAAAGCGTTCAACCTGGCTAGTTATGATGACGTAAAGACCCACGCGGCTGCGATCTTCGACCGGATTCGCGGGATTGGCGGCGCCGTCATGCCGCCGCCACCGCCGATAGGAGAAGGTCCCTGGACTTAATCTCGCATCGATCACTTCGCCAAATGGGTAGCGGACGGCTGTCCACCTTAGGCGGATGTGGGGAGGGCAGACGCATCGAGTTTGAATTAAACCGGCGTATGACCTTTTGATGCATAGAGACTTCTGTGGTCCAACTCTGACCAATGATTGACCAATGAAACGCCGCAACCAAACGCGAACAAACGACGCCGAACGTTTGTAGAAGTACCAGTTTTTACTGACCTTTCCGACGCGGTGATGGCGCTCATAACCGCTTGGTTGGAGGTTCGAGTCTCCCGGGCTCGACTACCAACAAATCAATCGCTTAGACTACTGAGCGACCCCGCAGCGTCCTCCGACAATCTGTCGAGAATGAGAGATTCCCGCCTCCGGGTCGAGGCTGGCGGCGAGCGAGTGCCCGAAGACTTTCGGTGAAAGCCGGTAGGCAAGATCAACTGCATCGGTCGTGAATGACGCATAGCGGACAGTCAAAGGCATGTTCCCGCCCGGATGTTTTTGCGGCTGCGAATTGGTACTGCACGCGATCCTACCATGGATCGCTTCGGCTTCTTTGCTACGCGCTGCAGCGTTCGGGGATCGATGTGGATCCCGAAGCCCCCGTCGAAGCTTGTCATGGATAGGCGTTAATGATTTTGCACGAGTTCCGCCTTCCTCTCGTACTGTTGATTGGCAAGCGGTTTCTGGGAAGACGAAGCAGCATTCGAACTTTTTTGCATCGGGTTTTCTGCCGCCGACTTGGCGGCACCAATCTCAGCTTGCGTTTTAATCGTATTTTCCGGGAAGTAATCCGGGAGCATCTTTGAGCGGGAGTTGCTCGCTTCGTCCCGTTTGCTTCGCGAAGCGCCTCCACCATGTCTTTCGGATAAAGCAGCGCAAGCGTAGCCGTCGGCGGCATCTTGAGCCCCAAAAAAGATGCAATGTCCCGTCCGAAGACCACGCAGTTTGCAAAGAGAGCGTTCCAGGGTCCCTTGTTGGCCTTGCGCTCCTTTATGTAGGCGTTAGCCGTTTGTACTGATCCGCGTCAGCCCATACCCGAGCGGGCGAGCACGTATTGCTCTTCAAGATCGCCGTCGCTTGCGCCGATTTCCGAGGGAACGGGCAACACATGACCGATGGTCCAGTAATAGATACTGCAGTTCTCGCAGTCCCGGGCATCCCCGGCTGGAAAGATGCCAGTTACTTCGCTTTTGATAATTTCGTGGCGCGCGTTCACTTCGCCAAACATGACATACATGTGCCCGTAGCTGGCAGCATTGCGAGCCCGGAACTCGCGAAATAGCGCCAGTGTGGCGCTCCTCGGCCGATGTACGGCTCTTCTGCGGTCGACCAAGCCTTGTTGCGCACCGCCTCGCGTCCGGATGAAGACACAGCCGGTGAGTAATTACCTGCCGCGGCACCCGCGTCGCGCGAGGCTATCTGCGCCAGGGCCGGCGCAAGTTGTAGGCCGAGGATAACCCCCACGCCGACCACAAACCGAAGGCTGTAAGTAAGTAAGCCGTACCTCATGCACGTCTCCTCACCAAGAGCCGTTCGCCGCTGCCCGTATCGGCGCTTGCAGTACGGTCGGCGAGCATGCGTCAACGGTACTCTTCGCAGCTACCGACGAGGGGGTAAAGCTTCGGAAATTTTTTTGCCAGCCTCGACTTAGTGAGCTTCAGGCCCCTATTACATTCTTTTAAGGTACCATAGTGGGGCGAGCTCTGCCGCTCCCCATTCGGACCGTTGGCCGCGAATTGCCACCAAGCCGAGGCAGGCGAAACCGAAGCCCCAATTGTGACGCTGATGATCAGCAGGGGAAAGATGACTTGGATACTTACATTCTCTCCTTTTTATTTCTACTCACGACAAACGACGAGGTTGGTGCCTCGTAGAAGCGAAGATATCGCGGGTACCTTGGCTCAAAACAACAGGTTTCCAACGCCGCGTGATGCCTCTTTCGGCAATGTTTGAAACCTGACCTTGACCCGATCGGGCTGGTGTTTCGCGGGCCGGGGGCTGCGAGAGACCTGCCGGTCTATCCGAGGCCTCTTTCGCGCAAAAAAAGCGTACCGTTGCTTTTTTGCACTAGCCCCCAGTGCCATTCCTGGTTAAAAATTGAGCGGGCCGAATTGGCTACAGGAGGGCTTTCAATGAAACGCATCGTAGCCGTTGGTGGCGCCACGCTGTTGGCTCTGATCGTCATGAGCATGTATCAGGTGGTGAAAGCACCGTCGGGGTTAGCTGTGGCGAAATCGGGACAAGCATTCGCGGCCGATTTGCCGCCGCCTCCGCCGCCGCCGCCGCCAATTGGCAAGGGAAAAGCACCCGTCGGCAAAGCGCCCATTGGCAAAGGCAAAGCGCCGATCGTCACCAGAGGCTAAAGACGCGGGGTCGGTCCCCGACCTCCACCCGCGACCATAGCCGCACAGTAGGCTGTTGCGGCGACAGCTCGGCGCTGGTCTGTTATTGGCCCGTCGTGTCATTTCGTTGCGACGCGATAACTTGTCCGCTTTTGGGGGGAAGCGGACATGAGCCGGTAGGCAAGATCGGCGGCATCGGTCGCGGCGGACCATCAACACCGGCGGCATCGTCATCATGTTGAATACACAGCAGCAGCAGCGTGTGCCGCTGACCGCGGCAATGCCGGTGCTTGAACTTGAGGTGAGCGAGAAACGGCTTTCGTCAGCTAGACGGAATATCGAGATAGCCGTTTGCATTTAAGACGATCGGCTTACCTTTCGCCTTAAGGTACTTCTTCCAGGAGCGGATGTCGCTCCAGCATGATGCCGTCGCGATTGCCACCAAGGTATCGATTGCAAATCTCGACGCCCCAAGACCCGATATGCCTGCCGTCATACACGTGGTTGTCGCCGAAAGCGAAGGCCTCACCGCACAGGAAACACTTGTAGGCAGGCATGGCTCGCCCTCCCAAATGCTTTGACAGGAATCCCGAAGCGGGCGCATCATTATAGCGCCCCGACGGGCCGCTGTAACGACGCGCCGGGACTTGCCACCGTAGCCCTATAGGCGGCCCCACGATGACCGATTTCACAAATATCATGAGTTTGTGCGGCTTCCCGCCTTGGTGTGGCAATCAACCCACGCAGGAGACAAAGCTGTGTCTGAAAAAATTGTTGAAGGTGATGGTGCGGCTCGACAAGGGACAGTCAAAATGAGCGGCTCATCGGCAATCAAGTATCAGATAGGCCAGATCCGGCTAGTTCGTGCTCGACGTGATGCGAAAAGAAGAGCGCAAGTGGGATTGGGCTGCACTTATGGTCGATGTCGATCCCGATGATTTAAAAACCAGCGCCTGTGATTTCCCGGCTTTGTTCTACGTGCACCCCAAAGACCATCGCCCCGGCAAGCGTACAGCGCGCTAGTGCTGGGTTGAAATTCCAGGCAAGCACAGGAAGATGCCGCCCTGGATGCTCTCCAGGATGTAATTGCCGCGCGTCATTGAGGCGTTGGCGCCGGGCCAGCCCGCGCTTGCCCGGCGCTACGCATAGGCGGAGCTTCTTTTCTCAGGAACATCCTTATACTCGAGGGATTCCGTGCCCCCGGCTCCGGCAGAATATTGGTTTCTGCGGCGGAATATTCGGCCCTTGTCGCTTCGGCTCATTGGCCATGAATGGCTCCTTTACCGCACAAGTGCCCGCGACCGGCGATAGTTCCACCGCCGCCAGATGGCCGGCCCGCGCTTGCTCGGCGCCCAACATTATTCGGCTATTACATCGAGCAGACGCATCACCGGAAGGAAATAAATCGAGACACCAAGGGCGGCCACAACCAGCCACGCGCACACGATACGCCAATCGAACAACGCCGCCTCCCCACTACCCCATACTCATCCGGCCTGCTCATTTTTCAAGCAAGGCTGGCGCAAGTCAAGATGGGTAGGGCGCAGATTAGGAAAGAGGCCAACTGAGGCGGATTATTACTCTTCACGCGGTGCGTTCAACCGCACCAAGAGCCTAAGTATTTTGCGCGGTAAGTTTTGCGAAACTTCATACCGTAACTTCAATTCTTGTCCGATCGTAGTTCGCATGGCACGTCGCGTCGCTGCCTTCGAGCGAGGTAAATTATCCAACTCATAGCTTGATCGAGGGCGGTGATTTGTCATGGGCGCAATCTCTAGCGCCCCTCATGAGAAGCTAAAGGGACGCAACCGGCAATTCGTTCCTAGACGGATTAGGGAACCCAGAGGTCATTAATTTGAGGCGGCCTATGCGGCGCTGGAACTGCAGGCGCCGATGAGGATTTTCACAGTCGCAAAATGGAAAATTGCGGCGGGAACTTGGAGGTTCCATCGGCGTTTTTGAAACTGACGTAGCTGGGGGAGATCCGTATCATGACCATCAAAGCCGAATATCAGTACTATGCCGGAAAATGCCTTCAATGGGCGGCGAAAGCTAAAGACGAGGCGGGGCGAACCGTTTTTTCTTAAATGGCCGACGCCTGGACACGCGCCGCGCTAGTTCAACGCGATATAATTATGCAATTTGCTGCCGACACGAATTGCGAATCCGGAACCAATGAGTAAGGCGCTGTCCGCGTCACGGGTTGATCTGATGCGATTATCGGAACCCGTGATTGGAACCTTTTGGTTTGAATTCCCCGCCGCTAAACGAAACCAAATCCCCTTCTGCGCGTTAACCCATCCATCAGACATGGAGATGGTCGGCCATGTGGATCACTATTTTTGCAGTCGCTACTGGGTTGTCGCTTAGTTGTGTAGTGCTGGCCCTTGTCAATGAGTATGGAGTAGATACGCGTCGGTTGAGAGATAGTTTGGTCAGTGGATTTAGCGTGTAAGTACGTTTAGAGGCGCCATTGAGGCGGCCTCTTTCATTTCTGGCGCCCTAAGTTTTGAAGTCCAGGTAGTCGCGGGCGTTGGGCCGGGTTCCCGGATGGGCTCCGAACAGTGGACATCCCGGCACCCTCCTGATGCGGCTGACACTTCGGCAGGCTATGATTTAACCGCCGATTTCTTGGAGAAGGCAACAATGGCGAAGGGTACGGTGAAGTGGTTCAATTCGCAAAAGGGCTACGAATTTATTCAACCCATCGGTGGCGGCAAGGACGTGTTCGTGCACATATCCGCGGTTGAGCGCGCTGGCTTGTCGTCATTGAATGAGGGGCAGTCAATTGAATACGAGGCTGGTCGAAAACCGCGGGAAATCCTCGGCCGAAAATCTCAAAGTA
>CAWJTE010000012.1:0-18279 GCA_963845775.1 uncultured Alphaproteobacteria bacterium | reverse complement strand
CCGCGCGTTGTGGTGCGCGGTGTGGTGCCGGCGCAGCGTATTGACGAATGGGCAGTGGCGCACGAAAGCGTTTTCGTCGACGTGGCAGCAAAAGTGCATGAACTCGTAGATCAGATACATGCCGCTGGTGGTGGCCATGAACAGCCAGCCGACGTTGGCCGTGAATATCGTGCCGAGAATGATGGCTGCGGGCAGCGACATCAGGATGAACACCACCAGCGCGAAGGGCGGGAACACGGTCACGCGCCAATCCCTGTGATCGCGGAAGCGCATCTCCTCGTCGGTAAAGAACTGGTGATGATTGAGCGTGTGCCGCTCATAGATCGAGCGCAGGCCCTTGATGTCGATCGGCCGGTGCATGACGTATTTATGCACCGCCCACTCGAACAGATTGGTGAACAGGAAAGTGAGCGGCACCGTCAACCATTCCAGCGCGGTGCACGCGGTGAATATGTTCGACATAGATGTAGAACGCCGCGGCGCCCATCGCGTAGATGATGACAAGATGCAGGTAACCGTCATACCAGCCGAGGATGCGGGAGCGGTATTCCTGGCGGAAATCGATCTGGCGCTGGCTGATCATTGCTTGGTCTCCACTGATATATCACACATCTATCACGGCCGGCAGCCGGCTTCAATCCGCGATGGCGTGCCGCGCAGATAAGCATCGACGTCGTCGCCGGTCAGCCGCCAGTCGTTGTCGAGATTGGCGATCACGTCTTTCATATACGGTTCCGACAGCGCGACGGCGCGCTCTCTATCGCCGAGATGCTCGAACAGGATCGCCAGGGCCAGTTGTTGCGGGCTGGTTCCCACATAGGTCCATTCGAAGCCGCGCTTGGTGAATTGCTTGACCTCATAATGTTCCGGCAGCGACTTGCCGTCGACGGTGACGATGAGACCGTCCATGGTGCGCTTGCCCTCGTAGACTTTCATGCGCGCACCGATACGGTTCCGCGCGTAAAGGTCTCGACATAGTCGATCAGCTTGTCGCTGGCGCGAGCAGCGGCCTCGCCATTGCCCTGGGCGATCGCGCGCGCCTGATTGGCGTGCAAGCGCGCGCACAGCGGCAAATCGGCAGCCTGCCGGTAATGCATGTACCAAAACCGGCGCGATAACCCCTGCAAAAGTTTCATCGAGCGGGCCGCGTACCCGTTATGGGCGGCATCCACCATCAGACGGTTGAACTCGCGGTCAAGCCGCATGAAGGCGATGTCGTCGTTGCCTTTGGCGGCGCGGTCCATGCCGCGGGCAATCTCCTGCATCTGTTCGCGTTGCTCGGGCGTCGCCCGCTCGGCGCCCGCCCGGCTCAAAAGCCGCTCCAGCTCACGGCGCACTTCGAGCACCAGCAGCTGATGCTGCGGGTTGAGGTCGGTTACCAGGATGCCCTTGCGCGGCAGGATAGTCACCAGCCCTTCATGCGCCAGCCGCTGCAAGGCTTCGCGGATCGGGGTGCGGCCGATCTTGAACGTCGCCGACAGCATTTGCTCGGAAAGAACGTCACCCGGCTTGAACCGCAGCGTGACGATCTGCTCCTCGATCAACCGGTAGGCTTGATCGGTGAGAGTTTCGGTCGTCGCGGCGCGTGCGCCTGGGCGTGGCCGCCGCACAACACCGGTTTGCGATCGCGGCATTTCAAATCTGCTTCCGCTTCGCCACCATGGCGGCGAACTTCTCGTATTCGATTTCGTTGACCGAATAGGAATGCTCATCGTCCGGGAACGAGCCGTCCTTCACTTCCTTGATGTATTGGGTGATGCCGGCGACGGCGACTTCAGTCAGCTTAGTATAGCGCTTGGTGAATTTCGGCTTGAAGTCGGTGAACACGCCAAGCAGGTCGTAACAGAGAAGGATTTGACCGTCGCAGCCGACGCCCGCGCCGATGCCAATAGTCGGGATGGTGAGCTGCTCGGATATCAGTTCGGCGATCTTCGCCGGCACCGCCTCGAATTCCAGCATAAAGCAGCCAGCATCCTCGATCGCTAGCGCATCTTCGAGGATCTTCATCGCCGCGTCCGCCGTGCGACCCTGGATCTTGAAGCCGCCGAACATGGCGATGGTGTGCGGCGTCAGCCCGATATGCGAGGCGGTCGGAATGCCGACATCGACCAGCGCGCGCAAAATGTGCGCCTGCGATTTGCCGCCCTGCGGCTTCACCGCGTCGCATAACGCCTCCTGCATGAAGCGCGTGGCGTTGGCGAGCGCGCGCTCGACCGTGTGATAGCTCTGATACGGCATGCAGCCGAGCGAAAAGGTGTTCGGCGCGCCGCGGCGCACCGCCTGCGCATGCATGATCATCATGTCCATGGTCGCCGGGATGGTGCTCGGATGACCATGCGCAACCATCGCCAAGCTGTCGCCAACCACCGCAACATCGACACCGGCGATCTCGGCCCATTTGGCTGAGGTATAATCCGGCACCGACATGTAGACCATTTTCTCGCCGGTCTTTTTTGACTCGCGAATCTCGGTGATAGTGCGCTTCTTGCGCTCGCTTTCGGCGTTCTTACTGTCCGCCTTCCGATCCTCGGCTTTCGACATGGTGGTTTCCTGCGCGGCCGTTGCGAAGAGCGCTGATATATGTCTCATATGTTACGATTTCTGGCCGGTCAAGCGAGGCCGCCTGTTGTTCATGCTGTCGGTCAAGCTGCTGATTTCGACCGCCCTCTTCGCAGCGCTGGCGCTGGCGGCGGCATTGCAAGGCTTGGCCGCCAGCGGCCACTTTCCGCGCACCTCCAAGACCGCCGGGGTCGGATCCGTCGTTCTGTTCGGTTCCCTGCTGCCGACAGCCGTGGGGTTTGCCGCCGGCACCGTCGCCGCGCTGCAGCTTACCCCTTGGTACGCCGTGGTCATCGGCGGCGGGGTGGCGGTGCTGGTCGCGCCGCTCGTTCTGCAACTTTTTTCCGACCGGTTCGTCGACAGCCGTGGCGCGCCGGTCGCGTTTGCCACCGCAACCACCCTCCTCGCCATCGTATTGATTGTATTGGCGATTGACGTCTTGCACTAAACGATCGTTTGGCAATTGCAGAACAGTATCGGCGAAAGCGGCCAATGGAGCCAGCATTGTCTTTTTCGCCGCCCGAATTTGTGCTAAACGATCGATTGGTAATCCGACGATAAATGCGCATGCCCGTGACCAACGCGAAGCGTCAGCCCAACAAATGGCCGGCACTGCTCGATGCCGCCGCCACCCAGTTTGCTGAGCGCGGCTACCACGCGACCAGCATGCGCGACCTTGCCGCTGCGACCGCCATGACGCCGGGCGCGATCTATTTTCACGTTGCCAGCAAGCAGGCGCTGTTGCTCGCGGTGTATGAAGAAGGCGTGCAGCGCATTCTCGACCGGGTTGAAGCCGCGGCGGCCATTGCCCGCGAGCCGTGGGCGCGATTGGAAAAGGCGGTCGTCGCTCATCTGCAATCCGTGCTCGACGCCAGCGCCTATGCGCGCGTCGTCATCCGCATCCTGCCTGGCGATGCGCCGGAGATTGCCGCCGAACTGAAGGAATTGCGCGATCGCTATGAGGCCCGTTTCTCGCGGTATTTTTCCGCGATCTCGTTGCCACGCGAGCGCGACGCCGCGGTCGCGCGGCTGGCGCTCCTCGGAGCCATGAACTGGACCCCGGTCTGGTACAGGGACGGCGGCAAATCGGTTGACGCGATCGGGCGCGAATTACTCGCGCCCTTGCGCGCGCTCGCCGGCGTCAAAGCTTCAGCGAGGACGCAAATGACGGCGAGCAAGCTCAATCCGCCGCCGCGCGTTCTGGTCACCAAGATCGGGCTCGATGGCCATGATCGCGGCAGCCGCATCGTCGCCGCCTTTCTGCGCGACGCCGGCATGGAGGTCATCTATACGCCGCCGTGGCAATCGATTCCCGCGGTGGTCAAGCTCGCCATGGAAGAGGACGTCGATGTCATCGGCATCTCGTCGCTCGCCACCGACCATCTGATCGTGCCGAAGCTTGCCGATGCGCTGCGCGCCGCCGGCCTCGGCCATGTTGGGATTATCGTCGGCGGCATCGTGCCGGACGACGAATGCCCCGCGCTCCTGCAAGCGGGCGTCAGCGCGATCTTCGGTCCCGGTTCGCCGCGCGACGAAATTATCGCCCACGTCGCGGCGCTCGCCGCCAAGGTACACGAAATCAAAAATGCCGAGTTCAGGGAGATCGCCCAATGACCAAAGAGGCCGTTCAACTATCGCTTCCAGGATTCGAGCAGGCGCATGGCGGCTGGCGCGCCGAATACAGCCGGCAGATCGGCACCGACCGCGTCATCAAGAACCGCTCCGGCATCGAGATCAAGCCGCTCTACACGCCGCGTGACTGGAACGGCGATGCCTTCCTCGGGAATCTCGGTTTCCCCGGACAATATCCCTACACCCGCGGCATTTATCCGACCATGCATCGCGGCCGCACCTGGACACAGCGGCAGTTGATCGGCTTGGGCACGCCCGATGACTATAACAAGCGGGTGCGCACCATTCTCGACGCCGGCGCGACCGCGATCAGCCTCATTCCGTGCAACTCGGTCTTTCGCGGCAACGATTGCAACGAAGTCGACCTGCCGCTGCTGGGCACTTGCGGCACGGTCGTCAACACCGCCGATCACATGGATCGGGCGCTCGACGGCGTGCCGCTCGGCAATATCTCGACCGCGATGAACGATCCCTCCCCGTTCACGCTGCTCGCGTTCCTGCTCGCGGTCGGCAAACGGCGCGGCATCCCATGGACGTCGATCACCGGCACGTCGAACCAGAGCGACTACATCTCGCATTTCATCGCCAACCACATGTTCTACCGCCTGTCGCTGCCCGGCGCGCGGCGCGTGCTGCTCGACCACATCGAGTTCTGCCGCACGCATGTTCCGGGATGGAATCCGGTGTCGGTGGTCGGGCAGCACATGCAGCAGGCCGGCGCGACGCCGGTCGAAACCATGGCCTTCACCATTTCGACCGCTCTGCAATATGCGCAAGACTGCATCGATCGCGGCATGGACATCGATCACGTACTGCGACGCTTTACGTTCTTCTTCGACATTTCGATCAGCTTCTTCGAGGAGGTCGCCAAATTCCGCGCCGGCCGTCGCATCTGGGCGCGGCTTGCGCGCGAACGGCTCGGCGCCAAGGATCCCGGATCGTGGCGCTTCAAATTCCACGGCCAGACGTCAGGCGTCGACCTCACCGTCCAGCAGCCGCTGAACAACGTCGCACGCGTCGCCGTGCAGGCAATGGCTGGTATCATGAGCGGGCTGCAATCGCTCCATACCGATGCCTACGACGAGGCGATCACCACGCCGACCGAGGAGACCGCCCGCATCGCGGTCGCCACGCAAAACATCCTGCGCGAGGAGGCACATCTCTGCGACGTCATCGATCCACTCGGCGGCTCCTATTATGTCGAGGCGCTGACCGATCAGATGGAGCAGGAAATGACGGCGCTGATCGGCAAGATCGACGACGCCGGCGGCATGTACCAGGCCGCCGAGACCGGCCTGGTCCAGGCGATGATCGGCCAGTCCGCGCTGGCCTTCCAGGAAAAGGTCGAGAACGGCGAGGAAAAGATCATCGGGGTCAACTGCTATCAGGCCGACAACGTGGCGCATATCGGCCGGCCGACCGAGCGGCCCGACTTCGAGCGCATGCAACAGCACGTCGCGAGCTTCGTCGCCTACAAGGCGGAGCGAAGCCAGAGCGACGTCGGCCGCGCGCTTGATGCGCTCAAGCGCGCCGCCGGCAGCGCAGCGCGCCAACATCTATGAGCGCATCGTCGAAGCGGCCGAAGTCGGCGTCACCCATGGCGAGATCGTAAGCCTGCTCCGCGAGGAACTCGGCTTTGGGCATCCCCTTGTCGTTGTCTAAGCCTGCGCCGGCCCGCGAAGCGCTGGCGTCACCCGATGACATTCTTGCCCGGCTTACCGCCGGCGATGCGGCGACGCTCGCCAAGTGCATCAGCTTGATGGAAGCGGGCGGCCCGGCCGCCGATCTCATCCATCGACGCGTTTGCGCCAAGACGGGGCGCGCCGCCGTGATCGGATTCACCGGCGCGCCGGGCGCCGGCAAATCGACCCTGATCGACGCCTATATCGCCGTGCTGCGCACGGGCGGCCACGCGGTGGCAGTCGCCGCGGTCGATCCGTCAAGCCCGGTCGGCGGCGGCGCCATCCTTGGCGACCGCGTGCGGATGCGGAGGCACGCGCTCGATTCGGATGTCTTTATCCGCTCGGTGGCCTCGCGCGGCCATCTCGGCGGCCTGTCGGAGAGTATCCACCGCGTCGTCGATGTAATGGACGCCGCCGGCCGCGATTTCATCATTGTGGAGACGGTCGGCACCGGCCAGTCGGAGATCGAAGTCGCCGAGATTGCCGATATCTGCGTGGTGGTGAATGCGCCCAATATGGGTGACGACGTGCAGGCGATGAAAGCCGGCGTGCTCGAGATCGCCGACGTCCTGGTGGTCAACAAGGCCGACTTGCCGCTGGCGCAACGCACCACCAAACAATTGCAGGACATGCTGAAGCTGCGCAACGACCGCCGCGATATTTCCATTATCGAGACGGTGGCGACCGAGGACACCGGTATCGACAGCCTGTCCGCCGCCATCGACGCCCTGCGCGCGGCCCGCGCCGACGACAAAGCGAAAAACCGCGAGCGGCGCATGCGCCGGCTGATCGCGCAGGCAGCCAGCCGCATGATCGCCGATCGCATGCGCGAGCTGCACGGCCCCGAGATGGAAACCCTGGTGAAAAAGACAGCCGCCGGCGACATCGGCATCGCCGAAGCCGCCGCACGCGCGTTGGAGATTATCCGCTGATCGCCGAGCCCGGAAACCGTGCCGCAAACGGCTCAAGCGGCAAGCGAAGCGCATTGGCGTGAAGCGATACCGTCCGATAGAAGCCAACCAAGGCGATTATTTCGAGTATCTGTTCGGACGTGAAGTGCTCGGTAAGCCTATGCCACAACGCATCCGAAATATTTCGGGTCGAGTCCAATTCCTCGCACGCCTCGATTAGCACTTGTTCGTCGGGTGCCCACTCCGCATCACCGCCGTCGACCGTCGCCTCGATCTGCCGCGACGTTAATTTCACCTTGGCGGCGAAGAAAGCGATGTGCACGCCCCATTCGTACTCACATCGATTCAGACCGCAGGTGCGGTCGATCACGATCTCGCGCTGGCGCAACGTCAGCAGGCCGCGATCCAGCAACCCGCCGGCGTTGAAGCGTTGATAGACGCGGCCATTGACCGCCAACGTGCGGAACAGCACGAGCGGCGGTACCCCAGGCGGCATGATCGAGTCGAACGCGGCTTGGATTTCCGGCTTAAAGGGAGGTTCCAGCGGTGCAATACGAGACATCATCTGCTCCTTCAATCTCTGCCGGGAATTCCAGGCGCACGGAATCTGGCAATCGGCTCGTTACGCGACACTCCGCGCCGCGGCGCGTCCGGCAGCGCGGCCGGAGAAAATGCAGCCGCCGAGGAACGTGCCCTTCAAGCGCGCGCATAGCCGTGCACGCCGCCGCCGCCGAAGCCCGCCGCTTCGCCCGCGGCATACAGCCCCGGCACTGGCTCGCCGTCGGCGCCGATGACGCGGCTGTCGAGATCGGTCTCCAGCCCGCCGAGCGTCTTGCGCGTCAAAATGTTGAGCCGCACCGCGATCAGCGGACCGGCGGCGGGATCGAGCAGCTTGTGCGGGCTTGGCGGTGCGGATCAGCCGGTCGCCGATATAGCGGCGCGCCGCGCGGATGGCAGTGATCTGCATATCCTTGCCGAAGGCGTTGTCGAGCTCGCGGTCGCGCGCGGCGATTTCGCGCTCGCACCTCCTCGAGCTCGAGCAACGGCTCGCCGGTCAGCGCATTCATCCGCGCGACCAGCCGCGGCAGATCGCGCTCGACGATGAAATCCTCGCCCTTCTCCATGAACGCCTTGACCGGACCGGGTATGCCCGGCGCGCGCGCGGCGTATCACCGGCAGCCAGCTCTTGCTGGTGAAATCGGGATTTTGCTCGGAGCCGGAAAGCGCGAATTCCTTCTCGATGATCTTTCTGCGTCAGGATGAACCAGCGATAATCGTAGCCGGTCTTCCATGATGTATTTGAGCGTGCGCCAGCGTATCGAAGCCGGGATAAAGCGGAGCCGGCAGGCGCCTGCCGCGCGCGTCGAGCCACAGCGACGATGGCCCGGGCAGGATGCGGATGGCGTGGTCGGTCCAGATCGGCGTTCCAGTTCTTGATCCCCTCGACGTAGTGCCACATGCGGTCGCGGTTGATGACGGCGCCGCCGGCTTGCCTCGGCGATCGCCAGCATGCGGCCGTCGACGTGATCGGGAACGCCGGTGATCATGCGCTTCGGGCGCCGGGCCGAGCCGTTGCGGCCAGTTGTTGCGGACCAGATCGTGATTGCCGCCGATGCCGCCGGAGGCGACGATGACTGCCTGCGCCTGTGAGTTCGAACTCCCCGACGATCTCGCGCGAGCTTTTTTGGCCGCGCTCGACGGTGCTCGGCGCGAGGATTTCGCCGCGCACACCGTCAACTGTTCTTGCCCGATTTCGTCAGCGCGTTGACGCGGTGGCGGAACTTGAAGGTGACCAGACCCGCCCGCTCGCCTTCACGCACGCGCTGCACGAACGGCGCGATCACGCCCGGGCCCGGTCCCCCAGGTCAGATGAAAGCGCGGCACGGAATTGCCGTGGCCGATCGCGTTGTCGCCGCCGCGCTCGGCCCAGCCGACCACGGGAAAGAAGCGCAGGCCTCGCGCGCGCAGCCACGCGCGCTTTTCGCCGGCGGCGAAAGCGACGTAAGCCTCCGCCCATCGGCGCGGCCACAAATCCTCAGCGCGGTCGAACGCCGCCGTGCCCCATCCAATCTTGCAGCGCGAGTTCGTGCGAATCGCGAATGCCCATCCGGCGCTGTTCGGGCGAGTCGACCAGAAAGATACCGCCGAGCGACCAGAACGCCTGGCCGCCGAGCGATTGCTCCGGCTCCTGATCGAGCAACGATGATCTTTCTTGCCGGCGTCGATCAGCTCCGCCGCGGCGACGAGGCCCGCGAGCCCGGCGCCGATGATGATGACGTCGGCGTCAGCCATGGTCCTTCAATGCGGTATGCGCTTTCAGCGCAAACCCGCCTGCTTGAGCAGCGGCATCGTATTCTTCTGGAAATCGAGCATGCCCTCTTCGTAGATCGGCCAGGACAACAGCGCGCCGTCGATGCCGACCTTGGACAGATTGGCCAGTCCGTCGACCACCTGCTCTTTGGTGCCGACCATCGGGAAGGCGCCCCACCCCGCCATGAAATGCGCCTGCAGCTTGCGGAAGTCCGCAACAGCGAGCGAGCCAATCCCCAACAGCTTCATCAGATTCTCCGCCGCCACCCAGTCGCCCTTCTCGTGCACGTAATAATGCAGGAAATCCTTGGCTTCCTTCTCGGTTTCGCGCTGCACGACATAGCCGAAGCTCCAGATCTGGATGTCACGGCCGTATTCCTCGCGCGCCAGCTTTCGGTACTTCTCCACTTTCGAGCGCGCGAAATCGAGATCGTGCGTGTCGAACTGGATGAAGGCGATGTCCGAGTATTTGGCGGAAAAATGCTGGCCCTGTTCCGAGCCGCCGGCATTCATGATCGCCGGATAAGGCTGCTGGATCGGCTTCGGCGCCAGCTCGCCCTTCTTCACCTGATAAAACTTGCCCTCGTAGGTGAAATCCTCCTCGCACGTCCACAAGCCGATCATAACTTCGATCCACTCGGCCGCCCGCGCGTAACGGTCCTTGTGGTCCTGCATGCTCGCCCCGAACATATCGAGCTCGCCCTGATTCCAGCCGCCGACGATGTTGATCGCATGCCGGCCGTTGCTGATGTGATCGATCACCGCCGCCTGCTTCGCCGCCAGCGTCGGGTGATACATCGGCACATGCGCGGTGCTGAACACGGCGGAATACTTGGTGGTCGCGCCGATGCCCGCCGCCCAGGAGAAGCACTCGAAACCGGCGCCATTGAAGTTGGTGACGCCGCCAAAACCCTTCCAGCGCCCGACCGGCACCAGCGCTTCGAGTTCCATCGCGTCCGCGATCTGCGCAAGCCGCACCGTATTCGGCCAAGTGATCTTGAGTGTCTCGGGGATCGTGCTGATCGCGCAACCGCCGTTCAGATTGGTGCAAAAGGTGCCGAGCTTGAGCTTGCGATCGTTGAACAGCGGATTGGTCGCGCGCCGAAGTTCCTGGATTTTCGCGGTAGGGTGCATTTCGTCCCCCAAATACGAGGCGGGCTCTAAGCGGCCGCTTGGGGCGCATCTTCGCAGAAAACCCCGGACGGGTGAATGGCCGGAACGTCGAACGCGCCGCATGCGCACCTTTAGTGCGTATGGTTGAGCGCCTCCCAGACGCGGCGCGGCGTTGCTGGCATATCGATGTGGCGCGCGCCGACCCGCCGATGCAGCGCGTCAACGATCGCATTGATGACCGCCGGCGGCGCGCCGACGGCGCCGGCCTCGCCCGCGCCCTTAACGCCAAACGGATTGGACGTCGATGGCACATTGTGGGTTGCGAACGCGAAGTTCGGCACATCGCCGGCGCGCGGCATAACGTAGTCCATGAATGAACCGGACAGAAGTTGGCCGTCGTCGGGATCGTAGACGGTATGTTCAAGCAGAGCCTGGCCGATGCCCTGCACGATCCCGCCATGCAACTGGCCTTCCAGCAGAAGCGGATTGATGGTGCGGCCGAAATCGTCAACCGCGGTGTAACGCTCGACGGTAACGACACCGGTGTCGGGATCGATTTCGACTTCGACGATGTGGCAACCGTTCGGAAAAGTCTGCGCCGTCGGGACACGTTGATGCGTCGCATCGAGACCCAGCTCCACGCCCGGCGGCAGTTTCGCCGGATCGCGCGCTACCCTCGCCACCTCGATCAGATCGACGCGCAGGTCGGTGCCGGCCACCGAAAATACGCCATCGGCAAAGGTGACGTCTTGCACCGACGCTTCCAGCAGATGCGCAGCGAGGTGCGCGCCTTTGCCGATGATCGCCCGGCCAGCCTCGTAAAGCGCTGCGCCCCCAACGGCGATCGAGCGTGAGCCTCCGGTCAATCCCGACGGCGTGCGGTCGGTATCGCCCATGATCACGTCGATCCGATCGCCATCGACGCCCAATTGGTCCGAGACCAGCTGCTTATAGGAAGTGACCAGGCCGGTGCCGAATTCCTGGTTACCCATCACCAGCTCTACACGCTCGTCCTTAAACTCGATCGAAGCGGTTTCGGGAAAGCCGCCGCCGCAGCGCTCGGTATAGGTCGCCATGCCGATGCCCCGCAGCTTGCCGTTGCGCTCGCTTTGCGCGCGGCGCTTCGCGAACGACGTCCATTCCGCCGCCGCCATGCAGCGGTCCATCACCTTCTCGAATTCACCCGAATCCAGAACAAGCCTGGTCACCGACGTGTAAGGCATCGCCGACGGCGGCACGAAATTGACGCGACGGATGGCATCGGGAGCGATGCCGAGCTCGCGCGCCGCGGCGTCGACGAGACGCTCCAGCAGGTAGGCAGCCTCGGGGCGGCCGGCGCCGCGGTAGGCGCAGACCGGCACCGTGTTGGTACAAATGCCTTTGACGTTCACGTGGATCGCCCCGATCGCATAGATGCCGGAGACCAGATCGGTCGAACGCGTCGGCACGAAGCAGCCGAATGGCGACAGGTAGGCGCCGAGATTGGCGAGGATGGAGACACGCAGACCGAGGAAGCGGCCGGCCTCGTCGAGCGCGAGTTCGGCGCGCGTGGAGTGGTCGCGACCCTGATTGTCGGAGACGAACCCTTCCGAACGATCCTCCTGCCATTTCACCGGCCGCTTGAGCTTGCGGCTTGCCCAAACCGTGAGCGCCTGCTCCGGATAGACGAAGGCCTTCATGCCGAACGCGCCGCCGACATTGGGCGGCGTGACCACGCGCAGTTTGTCCTTCGGCATTTTGAGCACCGCGTCGGCGAGCGGATCGCGCACCATGTGCGGCCCCTGTGTCGCCGTGTGCAGCGTCGAGCGGGCGCTCGCCGGATCGTATTCGGCGATCGCGTTGCGCGGCTCCATCGAATTAGCCACGACGCGGTTGTTGATCAGATCGAGAGTGACCACACGCGCCGCTTTGGCGAAGGCGGCCTCGGTCGCCTTGGCATCGCCCAAGTCGTTGTCCCAATCGAACACGACATTGCCGGGAATGTGCTCGAACAGCTGCGCGGTGCCGGGACCGATTGCGTCAGTAGCCTCGGTGACAACCGGCAGCGACTCGTATTCCACCTCGATCGCTTCGGCGGCGTCGCGCGCGGCAACCAAAGTCTCGGCAATGACGAACGCGACCGGCTGTCCGACGTGCCGCACCTTGCCGAGCGCCAATAGCGGACGCGGCGTGTCGTGCCGCGGCGTGCCGTCGCGATTGTTCAGCGGCACCAGGCAGGGCAGATCGCCGAGGCCTTCGGCGTGAACGTCTTCGCTGATCGCTACCAGCAAGACGCCCGGCAAGCGCCAGGCCGCCGCTGCGTCGATGCGCTTGATGTGCGCGTGCGCCATCGGCGAGCGCAGCACAAATGCGTGCGCCGCCCCGGGCAGGACCACATCATCAGTGTATCGTCCATGCCCGGTAATGAGGCTCAAATCCTCATACCGCCGCACCGGCTGACCAATGCCGAATTTCATGGCGTTCTCCGATTTGCCCGGTAAAGGTATAGGTGGGGGCTAGGCCAGATTCCCGCCAGCGCGCCGCCCAAGGTGAATGGTGGGCGCACCAGGGCTCGAACCTGGGACCCGCTGATTAAGAGTCAGCTGCTCTACCAACTGAGCTATGCGCCCTAACCAAAGACCATCCGGTTAGGCATTCCACCTGTCGCGATTTCGGCGAGGCTTTGTTACGTCCCGGCCGTTGCGCGAGCCACATTTAGGGCATTGCGTCTGCAATTCCAAGCGGGGAAAATCGCGCCGACTGAGTCGCCGTCAGAACGCGGGAAATAAGATCGTGCGCATCTACTTCCTCACCCTTTGCGCTGTTACGGCGTCGATGAGCGGCGCCGTGGCGCAAACGCCGGCGCCCACGGTGGTCGAACCAAGCGCAAACGTAACCGGCGTCACCGCTACCCACGCCGGGAGCTTCACCGGGCAATCAACCAGCAAGCTTGCCGAGGCCGGCCAGCAGTCGCCGACACGCACCGTCGGCGCCATGTCCGATTGGCACTTCGTGTCGGACTCGACCGATGTCGAGGGCAAGGTCGGAACACAGTTCGGTATCGAGTTCCGCATCGACGGAACGCCGGCCGACGCCGCCGTAACAGTTCATCTGGCGCTCACTTTCCCGCCGGAAGGAATTCGCAACCCGAATACCGGCGAGCGGATGCACAGCGCGACGATCGCCTTTCCTAACATGAAGATCGGCGCGCTTTGCCTGGCCGGTTACGGCTTCGGCAACGCGTGGGAAATCGTGCCGGGCGAGTGGAAGATGCAGATCATGTATCACGACCGCGCGCTGGCGGAACGGACATTCACCGTCAGCAAGCCGGAATGATCGGGATGGCTCCGCCTGCGCAGCAGCCGGCCTGGATTTAAGGGCCGAACAATCGCCCGGACCGTCTCCACATTCTCCCTGGAGTTCGATACAGACTGGGTTGGTCACGACGGAGCGACGGCTGTGAGGTTTGGCGTCTTTATCTGCGACGGTGTGGAGCCGATCGATCTGGCGACCTATGGCGTTTTGTCGATGGCCCGCCGCATCGAGCCGGCAATATCGATATGTACCATCGCGCCACAAGCCGGTGTCGTCAGATTGTCGAACGGACTAAACGTCGTCGCTGACCACGCATCCATGATGCGCCCGACTGCGACGTCCTGATTGTGACCGGGGGCCCGGCTGGGAGGCCCAGGCCAATAACACCGAAACGCTCGAATTCATCCGGTCGAGAACTACGTCAACCCGTCTTGCCTCGGTCTGCCCGGCGCGATGATTCTGGCTGCGAGCGGGGCCCTGGACGGCAAGAAAGCCACAACCAAGCGTGAGGTCGTGGCGCGGGAGCGGTCGCCGCTCGAGGTCATGCGGCAGCGTTATCCGCGGATCGAAGCCGATGCAGCCAGTTTCGTGGACTGCGACGGTGTGACGACGGGCGGCGGGGTAAGCCTGTGTATCGATACAACGCTGCATATCATCGAGCTCGAACTCGGATCCCGTGTTGCCCAAGGAACGGCGCGGATTATCGAGTATTCGCGCGCCTGGGAAGCCAACCGTCGGGAGTTTCCGTCGATCGTCAGTGATGGCTCGCCCCAGTGACCTCGGGCACACGACGCCGATCGGTATAAGTATCAACGGTCCTTTGCCACCATTGGCGCCGTCTCCCGCGCGGCTAAAACCGCGAGGAAAGTAATCGCCGCGATCACGATCATCAGGATCGAGACCGGCCAGGTTGCGCCACCGCTCATCCCCACCATGGCGGCGGCAGCGAGCGGAACGAGACCGCCGCCGATCGGCGCAGCGATCTGGTATCCGAGCGACGCGCCGCTATAGCGCAGGTTGGGCGGAAACATTTCGCTGAGGAAGCTCGCTTGGACCCCATACATGATGCCGTGTCCGACCGACATCCCGACAACGAACGCCAGGACCACAATCATCGGATCCCGCGTCCCGATCGCCCAAAAAATGGGAAACGCAAGGCAGATCGTGGCAACGCAGCCAAGAAGATAGATGGTGCGCCGGCCCACTCGATCGGAAAGATGACCGAACAGCGGGATCGTGATCAGTTCTCCGAACGCGCCGAGGGCTATCGATCCCAGCACCAGGCTGCGCGAGAGTCCGAGGTTGATAACGGCGTAGCTCAGGCCGAAGATGGTTATGACGTAGATCCACGATATCTCGGTGATCCGCGCGCCTAGGCCGATGAGAAGATCCATCGGATGTCGCCGTACGGTTTCCAGCACCGGAAAGCGCGCGATACTGCCGTCCCGCAGCACCAGTTTAAAATCCGGAGTTTCTTCGATCCGCAACCTGATGAAGATTCCAACGATGACGAGCGCCGCACTGGCGAGGAACGGCAGCCTCCAGCCCCAGGCTGTAAATTGCGCGTCGGTGAGGTTTCCCAGCGCGAAAAACGATGCGGTGCCGAGCGCCAGCCCGAGCGGAAAGCCGACCTGAACCATGCTTCCATAGAGACCGCGCTGGTACGGGGGCGAATGTTCGATCGCCATCAAGACGGCACCACCCCACTCGCCGCCGACCGCGATGCCCTGCACCAATCGACACGCCACCAACAAGATCGGCGCCGCCACGCCGATGCTTGCGTAGGTGGGGAGCAGGCCGATCACCGTCGTGGCAACGCCCATGCTCACGAGCGTCAGGATCAGCATCGACTTCCGGCCCAGTCGGTCGCCGAAGTGGCTCAGGATGATGGCGCCGATCGGTCGCGCGAAGAAACCGACGCCGATGGTGCCGATCGCCAATAGCTTCCCGACCAGCGGATCGTGGGTGGGGAAATAGAGCTTGTTGAGAACGAGCGACGCGGCAGTGCCGTAAATGAGGAAGTCGTACCACTCGATGGTTGTGCCGATGGCGCTTGCCGCCACGACCGTGCGCATTGATGCAGTTTTTTTGTCGGCCTGCACGGCGGAATTCATTTCCTCGGGCCTGTCTGGAGCGAGCGGACGAAACCACGCGACACGCACTGACAGCCCAGCGAAACAGAATCCCAGGCGTAGCTCAAACCAGCATTACGGAAGGAACATGTGCGGCATTTTCGCTTAGGCGGACGGGTCTGGGCTTGACCCTTCGGACCGCCGACCCAGCTGGAGCTATTTGTTTGCTACAGCGAAAGTGAAAGGCTTGTGGTCGGTTTTGACCTGCTTCTTGTTGCCGACATCGTAGCCGGCGCTGTTACGGAAAACGTTCGGTTTGCGATAGATGGCGAGTATAGTGCAATCTTCTGCACTGTGCGTTTCGTGCATGGAGCCTGGGTCCGATAGACGTATTCGCCGGCGCGCCAGATACCTTCATGGTCGGAAAAAGAACCCTCGAGAACCCAGCTTTGCTCAACTCCTGGATGTTTGTGAAACGGCAGCGTCGTTCCAGGCTGCCAGCGAAGCAGGCACGTCAACTGGCCCGCCTCTTTGTTTTCATAAAGCACTTTGATGTCGATGCCCTCGAACTGTGACGGGCGCCATTCCATATCCTGCGGCTTGACATAAACGGACCCGCCTTTCGTAGGCTCAAGATGGCCCGAAAGACGCTCATTAAATGCCGCGTACGCCTGATGCGACAAGTTGACTTTCCAATCGATGATTTGCTCTGGTTGCCTGCTCGCTGCGCGACGCCGATCTGGGGCGCATCGCTGACGCCTAATGATGAAGCTGGTGACCAGCAGTAGCGGGGCAGGCAATATCAAGTTCACGGTAGTGGATGCGCGTTTCATGCGCAACGGCATCGTTTACCCTTTTACCGAGGGCGGCCGGGACCGTCCGTCCTGACGGCGACGATGCCGTGGATGGAACAAGTCCCGGGTCATCTCGCCGCGGCGAACGGACCGCCGCCCGGTTAGCCAACGTCGGTCGAATGGATGCGGCGCTCGCCGATAGCGATGGCGCTCGAGCGCTGCCGCGCGACCGCCGGGCCATCAGCTTGTTCAGCGCGGCGAGATAGGCCTTCGCCGAGGCGACCAGCGTGTCGGGATCGGCGCCCTTGGCGGTCACCGCGCGGCCGTTCTCCGACAGCCGCACCGAGACTTCCGCCTGCGCGTCGGTGCCCTCGGTCACGGCATGCACCTGGTAGAGCTCCAGCACCGCCTCGTGCGGCACCATCGCCTTGATGCAGTTGAAAATGGCGTCGACCGGGCCGTTGCCCTCGCACTCCTCGAGCAGCGACTTGCCGTCGATGTCGAGCTTCATGGTGGCGCGCTGCGGCCCGCGGGTGCCGGCGATCACCGACAGCGAGACGAGCTTGATGTGATCCTGCGCGGTCGCGATCTCCTCGTCGACCAGCGCCTCGATGTCCTCGTCGTAGACGTGCTTCTTGCGGTCGGCGAGCGCCTTGAAGCGCACGAAGGCGTCTTCGAGCTGATTGTCGGCGAGCTGATAGCCGAGCTCTTCGAGCTTGTGCACGAAGGCATGACGTCCGGAATGCTTGCCCATGACCAGCGAGGTCTGCTTCACGCCGACGTCCTCGGGCATCATGATCTCGTAGGTCTGGGTGTGCTTGAGCATGCCGTCCTGGTGGATGCCGCTCTCGTGCGCGAAGGCGTTGCGGCCGACGATCGCCTTGTTGTACTGCACCGGGAACGAGGTCACCGCCGCGACGAGCTTCGAGGCGCGCGTCAGCATGGTGGCGTTGACGCCGGTCCAGATACGGCATCACGTCGTTGCGCACCCGCATCGCCATCACGACTTCTTCGAGCGCGGCGTTGCCGGCGCGCTCGCCGATGCCGTTGATGGTGCATTCGATCTGCCGGGCGCCGGCGCGCACGCCGGCGAGCGAATTGGCCACCGCCATGCCGAGATCGTCGTGGCAATGCACCGAGAACCGCGCCTGGTCGGAATTCGGCACGCGCTCGCGCACCATCTTGAACAGCGCAAATATTCTTCCGGCACCGTATAGCCGACGGTGTCGGGAATATTGATGGTGGTGGCGCCGGCCTTGATCGCGGCCTCGACGCAGCGGCAGAGGAAATCGTGCTCGGTGCGGGTACCGTCCTCGCTCGACCACTCGACGTCGTCGGTGTAGTTGCGCGCCCGCGTCACCTGCGCGATCACCATCTCGGAGACCTTCGTCCGGCTCCTTCTGCAGCTTCTACTTCATGTGCACCGGCGAGGTGGAGATGAAGGTATGGATGCGCCCGCGTTTGGCCGGCTTGATCGCCTCGGCGCAGCGGTCGATGTCCTTGAACGCGGCGCGGGCGAGGCCGCAGACCACGGCATTCTTGGTGCGCTTGGCGATCTCGTTCACGGCGGCGAAATCGCCTTCCGAGGCGATCGGGAATCCGGCCTCGATGATGTCGACGCCCATCTCGTCGAGCAGTTCGGCGACCTCGAGCTTCTCCTCATGGGTCATGGTGGCGCCGGGCGACTGCTCGCCGTCGCGCAAGGTGGTGTCGAAAATGACCACGCGGTCCTCTTGGACTGGGCTGGGAGCGGTCATGATGTTAGATCCTTCTGGTTATCGTCCGTCCGCCGTCGTCTCGGGTCTGTGGGCTCTGGTGGGGTTTGGCTGGCCGGACCGTCCCCGGAGTGCCCAGGTGCAACGTCCGGCCTGCCCTAGCAGATGAGAAATCTGAACGAAGGTACGTAAAGCAC
>CAWJTE010000011.1:0-1175848 GCA_963845775.1 uncultured Alphaproteobacteria bacterium | reverse complement strand
GCGCGACGCCTGATATTCTGGTGATCGGCAAGGGCCTCGGCGGCGGGATCATGCCGCTCGCCGCGATGCTCGCAACGCAAAGGCTCGACTGCGCGCCGGAAGCGGCGCTCGGACATTATACGCACGAAAAGAGCCCTGTCGCCTGCGCCGCCGGGCTGGCGACGCTGGATGTTATCGAGGAGCAAAAGCTCATCGACCGTGCGAGGGAATTGGGAGAGCGTGGCCTCCAGCGGCTGCGCGACATGAAGGCGCGCCATCCCGTCGTCCAGGACGTGCGCGGCCTCGGCTGCTATTTCGGCGTCGATATCGGCGGCTATGATCCGGCGGGCATTGCCGACCGCCTGCTTTATCGCTGCCTCGCGAAGGGTCTCAGCTTCAAGCTAGGCGGAGGCCGGATTGTCACGCTGTGCCCGCCGCTGACGATCCCGCTCGACGAATTCGACGCGGCCCTGGCGACCTTGGACGAGGCGCTGGGCGAACTCTGCGGCTGAGGCAATTCCCCACCGGTCATACGCCCTTCACATTCCGGTCATATTCCATCGTGGACTTCTTTCAACTCGAAGAGGGCCCATCCATGAAATCGCTATTGAGTGCTCTGCTCGTTTCCGCCGTTGTCGCGACGCCCGCGCTGGCGGCTTCCAACGTCGTCACGATCTATGCGGCCGATGGCCTGCATGACGGCAAGGGCAGCTGGTTCGAGACGCAGTTCGACGCGTTCACCAAGGCGACCGGCGTCAAGGTCCAGTATGTCGAGGCTGGCTCCGGCGGCATCGTCGAGCGCGTCGCCAAGGAGAAGTCGAATCCGCAGGCCGACGTTCTCGTGACCTTGCCCCCGTTCATCCAGCGCGCCGAGGCCGAAGGTCTCCTGCAGAAGTTCACCCCCACTGCGGCGGCTGAGATCGAGGGCGGAGCCGACGCCTATGAGCCACTGGTCTATAACTACCTCAGCTTCATCTATGATTCCGCCGCGCTCAACAGCCCGCCGGCGACGTTCGACGACCTGCTCGATCCCAAGTTCAAGGGCAAGATCCAATATTCGACTCCCGGCCAGGCCGGCGACGGCACGGCGGTCATGCTGCAGGTCATCCATTCGTTCGGGGGCGACGACGCCGGCTTCGACTTCCTGAAGAAGCTGCAGGCCAACAACGTCGGCCCGTCGGCGTCGACCGGCAAGCTGACCGCGCTCGTCAACAAGGGCGAGCTTTATGTCGCCAACGGCGACGTGCAGATGAACATGTCGCAGATGGCCGACGATCCGAATATCCGCGTTTTCTGGCCCGCCGGCCCGAACGGCGAGCGGTCAGCGCTGCCGCTGCCCTATTACGTCGGCCTCGTCGCCGGCGCCCCCGACGTCGACAACGGCAAGAAGCTGATCGAATTCCTGCTCTCAAAGGAAGCCCAGGAGACTGTCTCCTCGGTCGCGATCGGCGTTCCGGTACGCAAGGACGTCACGCCGGCCGACGCCAACTACCTGCATCTTCAGGAAACGTTGAAGGGCGTCACCATCTGGACGCCCGACTGGGCTCAGGTGCTCAAGGACCTTCCGGCCGACGTCAAGCGCTGGCACGAGGCTACCGGGAGCTGACGTGACCGTCTCCGCTGCCTTCACTGGCGCCGAAGTGTCCGCCGGCGCGAAAGCGGCCGCGGGTTCGGACGTGGCGTTCGACAAGGTCAGCGTCGCCTATCGCGGGGCTGTTGTTTTGAAGCCGCTGACGATGTCGGTAGCGGCGGGCGAAATTCTCGCCATGATCGGCCCTTCGGGCTCGAGCAAGACGACGGCGCTGCGTGCGGTCGCGGGCTTTGTGCGTCCCGCCGCCGGGCGCATCCTCATCGGCGGGACGGACGTGACGAACCTGCCGCCGTATGAGCGCGGCCTCGCGATGGTCGTCCAGAATTACGCGCTCTTTCCCCACATGCGGGTGTCCGAGAACGTCGCCTTCGGCCTCAACGCGCGTGGCGCGGCCAGGAACCTGATCGGTCAGCGCGTCGAAGAATCGCTGCGCATCGTCGGCATGTCGAAATACGCTAGCCGCTTCCCGCGGGAGCTCTCCGGCGGTCAGCAGCAGCGCGTGGCGATCGCCCGCGCGCTTGCGGTCCGACCGCGCGTCCTGCTACTGGACGAACCGCTGTCGGCGCTCGACGCGCAAATCCGCCGCTCGATGGTCGAAGAGATCGCCCGGCTGCACGCCGATTTGCCCGAACTGACCATTCTCTACGTGACGCACGACCAGAGCGAGGCGCTGACCCTTGCTGACCGCATCGCGATCCTCAAGGACGGGGAACTGAGCGCAATCGGCCGCACCGGGGAACTCTATCGCCGCCCGCCCAATCGCTTCGCTGCCGAGTTCCTGGGCCGCGCCAATCTATTGCCGGTGGTCGTCGAGGGGGCGGCGCAGCAGGGCGGCTTCGTCGAGGCGCGTCTTGGCGACACCAAACTCGTGGCGGCCGGCGCGGATCAGCCTGCCGGCGCCGAGCGGCTTCTCTGCGTGCGACCGCAAAATCTCACCCTGACCGGCGACTCCGAACGCTCGAACCGCATCGAGGCGGTGTTGCGCGAGATCCACTGGCAAGGCGAACTGACCCACCTCGTCGCCGAGATCGGCGGATCGATCCTGCGTGTCGTCGCGACCCGACTGCCCAACCCGCCTGCGCGCGGCGAGAGGCTCGAGGTGTTCTTCTCGCCCTCGGACGCGAACCTGATCGTGGAAGACGCGCGTGTCTGACACCGTTGCGCTGGCGCCGCGCGCGGTCAGACTCAATCTCGGCGGCTGGTGGATCGCGCCGCCGCTGATCGTGCTCGCGCTGCTCTTCCTCTACCCGCTGATCCTGATCGCGCGCGCTGCGCTCATCGACGATGCGGGCGCTCTCAATTTTGCCGCGGCCTGGGAGGTGCTGAACTCGCGGGCATTCCTCAACGCCCTCATCAACACCGCCGAAATTGCGCTCGCCTCGACCATCGGATGCGTGATCCTTGGCCTGACCCTCGGGCTGATCCTCGCCTTCGCGCGGTTCCCGGGCGCGGGCCTGGTCGCGCAAGTCATCGACACGTTCATCGCGCTGCCGACCTTCCTGGTGACGCTCGCCTTCACCTTCCTCTATGGTTCGGCAGGCATTCTTAACGGCGCGCTGACGTCGGGCCTCGGCCTCGAGCATCCGCCGGTCGATTTTCTTTATACCGCCTGGGGCGTCATCCTGGCGGAGGTGACGGTCTACACGCCCTTCGTCCTGCGGCCGCTGCTCGCCGCTTTCTCGCTCGTCGACCGCAGCCAGATCGAAGTTGCGAGCCTGCTTGGGGCGCGGCCGCTGCGCATCGTGCGCCAGGTCATCCTGCCGGCGGCGCTGCCGGCGATCGTCGCGGGCGGCAGTCTTTGCCTCTTGCTGACGGTCAACGAATTCGGCATCGTGCTGTTCATCGGCGCCAAGGGCGTCATCACGCTGCCGCTCCTGATCTACAGCAAGGCGATCCAGGAGTCGGACTATCAGGGTGCCTGCGCGATCGCGATCGTCAATGTGGCGCTGTCGCTGATCCTCTTCAGCCTTTACCGTTTCGCCGCGCGCCGGCTAGGAGGGTAGCCCATGCTGGTATGGTCGCTGTCGGGCCGCGCCCTCGTCTGGAGCTTCGCCGCGATCATTCTCGGGATCATCTTCGTCGCGCCGCTCGCAGTGATCATTTGCGCAAGCTTCTCCCAACAATGGAACGGCATTCTTCCGACGGGCTTTACCTTGGAACACTATCGTGACGCGATGGGCGGAGCGGCGCGCGACGCGATATACGCCAGCCTCGTCACCGGACTGGTCGCGAGCCTCCTCGCGCTGGTTACCGGCGCCTGGGCGGCGCTCGCGCTCCGCGCGCGCATAGACCGATGGGCCGGCGCGCTTGGCCTTTTGTTCTTCGTCCCCAGCGCCGTGCCCTCGGTCTCGGTCGGACTTGGGCTCCTCGTCGCCTTCAGCCAGAAGCCGCTGCTCCTGAACGGCACAATCGCGATCGTCTTCGTCGCGCACTACGTGCTCATTTCCGCTTTCGCGTTCGGCAACATCTCGGCGGGGCTCTCCCGTCTTCCGCCGGACTACGAGGAAGTCGCCTCATGCCTCGGAGCGCGGCCGGCGTACAAGCTCATGCACGTGACCCTGCCACTGGTTGCGCCCTATCTCGTCGCCGCGTTCGGCCTCAGCTTCGCGCTCTCGATGGGGGAACTGGGCGCGACCGTGATGGTCTATCCTCCAGGCTGGGTGACGATGCCGGTCGCAATTTTCAGTCTCACCGACCGCGGAGACATTTTCTCGGGCGCCGCGCTCACCATGATTCTGGCCGTCGTGACGCTGGCCTTGCTGATTGGGCTCGAGCGCGCGCCGATTCGCTCGGCGGCGCCACGCTGAATGCGGTCGAGGCGACTCACGGCCGCTCGCCGCGGGCGAGGCGTCCTTCGATCCGGGCGACGACAGACATGAGATCCGCCACCGAGTTGATCACGTAGTGGGCGCCGGCGCCGTAGAGCGCGACCTCGGCCCGCGCGCGGCGGCTTGCGAAGTCTTCCGGCGCTAACGCCTTGGCGTCGGCGAGCGAAAGACCGAAGCAATTGCCGCTGACGGCGACGCCGACCGCCCACGCGCCGCCATTGACGCCTTCGGCGACGCCGACCGTCGTGTCGTCGACCTTGACCACGCTCCATGCCGGCCAGACGCCGAGGTCGAGGAGACCCTTGTAAAACATCAAAGGACTGGGCCGGCCCTCGACGGTGTCGCCGGTGCAGACGAGGCTGTCGGGCGTGAACCCCTGCTCGGCAGCGGGCGGCGCAATCCTCGCCATGATCTCGCGCGTGTAACCGGTCGACGAACCGATCTTGACCCCTTCTGCGCGAAGCGCCTTCACGACTTCAGCGACGCCCGGAATGAGGTCGGAATAGTCGGCGGCGACCGAAACGTTCTTCGGCACGAAGACGTCGTAAAGCGCTATCGATGTCGTTCTCGGTCGGCGGATGTCCGTGTCTCTGCTGCCAGGCCTCGGCGATGCGCGGCGACGAAACCAGGGCCGCGATGTGCGGTCGTTTGGCCATGCCCATTGGCCCCCGCGCCTCGTCGATGCTGATCGCGACCCCGAACTCGGCGAAGGTCTCGACAAACGCGCCCATCGGGGCGAGCGATCCGTAGTCGACGACAGTCCCGGCCCAGTCGAAAATGACCGCTTTGACGTGTTTCATTGCCGGAGCCTCTATGGGTCAACCGAAAAGGTCCGCAATGACCTCCTCGGCGAGCGCGAACGACGTGCTGGCGCCGGTCCCGCTGGTGATGAGCACGATGCGAAGCGCATCCGACGGTTTGTCGACGAGCATCAGCCGATCCTTCGCCGAACCGTAGGTTCCCGTCCAGCGTTCCGCAATTGGCGGCGCTTCTGCGGCGAAGACATGCGCGTATTCCTCAAGGATCAAGTCATCGACACAGGCAGGCGCGAACGGATCAGGCGTCGCCGCATAGTGATGGGAATCGCCGACGACGAGTGAATTGTCGGCGCTGCGGACGACGATCAGATGAACGCCATTGGCGATCTGCTCACCCTGTTCGACCTCGAGCCGGCGCGCGAGCGTCCGCGCCGCTGGCAATTCCGAGTAGCCACGATAGCGGATCATGCCGAGATCGGACATGATCGCGGGCAGGCGTTTGTCGAAGCGTTGAGGCGCGAGCCGCATCATATGCAGTTTGCATCGCGTCAGGCCGTAGGCGGCGATCCGCTCGGCGTGAAGCGAGTGAAAATCATCGCCTGGGCAGACAACGATCGTCTCCGCCTCAAGGGTCCCGCGGCTGGTCTCAAGTCGCGGCGGCGCGGCGCTCAGAGCGACCGTCTCGCAGCTGGAACGTCACATCGTGGCGCTCAGCAAGATAGGCAGCCAGGCGCGGGATCGCCTCGCGCGACTCGACGCGGATTTCGTGCGGGCTATAGAGGGCCGCGGCGAAGGATTGCGACCGCAGGCCCGTTCCATAAGTCTCGATATCGTTTGGCTCGACGAGGCGGCACTCCCGCCCCATCTCGGTGGCGAGAAACTCTTCGAGGACGGTCGCGCGCTTCCGACCGCCTGGCGATCATCAGGAGCCCGCGTTGCACGACGGCGATTCCCGCCGCCTCTGCGACCTCCGCCCAAACGTCGCGCGAGCGTCGCGCGCGGCGCCAGCATTCGCCGGCCTGCTTGGCCCGTGACGGTGACGAAGCCGAAATTCCTGATCGAGGCGCCGTTGGACTGCCGGTCGCGATCGACCACGACGACCCGCTTTCCTCGCCGGGCGGCCGCCAAAGCATGCGCCAGTCCGCAAATGCCGGCGCCGACAATGGCGACATCGAAGGAACGAGGGGATGGCGGCATCAGCAATCCGAAACGGAATTGAAGGCAGGAAAATTACACACTCACGCCTTGGTCTTGATGAGAGAATAACATAAGAGCCTTGAACTGGACCCCATTGGTGGGACCGCGGGGGCGTTGGTTTGAGGTGTAATCTCGCCTGCCCTTGTCCTTCAATAATCAAGCGGCTTCCTGCTGCTTCTGCTGTGGGTACCCGTTGATCTCAATGACGGGACATGATCGACCCGTATCCGGGGTTGCGTTCAGCGGCGACGGCCAACTGGTTGCAACTTGGTCGGATGATGCGACAGTCCGACTTTGGGATGCACGCGTAGGCGCACCCGTCGCGACGCTTCGAGGCCACGAGGGACCAGTATGGCTCGCCTCGTTCAGTCCTGACAAGAGTCTTCGTATCGCGAGCGCCTCGCAAGATGGCAAAGTTCGTCTATGGGACGCTTCCAACCCGATTTGGTTTCGCGTCCTTCAAGGAAAACAGGATCGCATCGTACAGACAGTCCTCAGCCCAGTCGGAGATCGCATCCTTGCTGCTTCGGTCGACGGAACCGCACGTCTTTGGGAGATGCAGAGTGGAGCGCTAAGAGCAACGGTCTCGTCCGAGAGCGAATTTAGGTCCGTCGATTTCAACCAGAACGGTGAGCAGGTTGTCGGCGCCCTGGCGGACGGCTCCGCTCGCGTATGGAAAACAAGCGATGGTCAACAACTCGCTGAGCTGCGGCTCTTTCCGAAAGACAAGCGCGAAGTGATGGTGGCCCTCTTCAGCCCAGACGGCCAAAAAATCTTGACAGCGGGAGATGAAGGGGCGGCCCGAATTTGGGGCGCGAACAACTGGCCGCAGACTGCTCTCCTTTCGGGCCATCAGCGCACGATAGAGCAAGCCGCGCTTAGTCCCAACAGCAAGCTAGTTGTGACGGCTTCTTGGGATGATACAGCCCGAATATGGGACGTCGACAGCGGCCGCCAGCTTGCTCAGCTTTCAGGCGGCGCAGGAGAGATAGCCAATGTCGCCTTCAGCCCTCGCGGCGACACGATCGTTACGGCCTTCGAGGACCCAGTCGCGCGATTGTTCGCCCAAGACGGCAAACAGATTGCAATACTGAGTTCGCATACCAAGCCCATCCGTCACGTGGCGTTCAGCCGCGATGGGGTCGCTGGCCTGACATGGACTGTTGCCTCAGGTTCGGCCATTGGCACCGATGATCATCCGAGCTCGGCGGTCCGGCGTTCAGAAACGGCCACCCGGAGCTGCGGGATAGGGAACACGCCGGTCGTTCCCGAGGCAGGCATGGCGAAGCCCCGTTCTCAGTGCTGGCAGCTCTGGCTCCGTGCAGTTGACTGCAAATCCGTTCCACTTGCGAACAAGATGTCTCTCCGCGAAAACGGCGATGGCATGCGATACCCCAAGCCGCCTGGCGATATCGGTCGGGCGCGCTTCGCCGGCGCTCATGAGCAGATCGGCGATCAGTTCGACATAATCTTCCAGCAAAGCGGTCGATTGCGCCGACCGCGTCTTGCCGAAGCGGCGGGCCTGGGTGCCTTCGGCGGGAAGCTTCTCGGCGGCATCGACGTGCCTGCGCTTTGCCGCATCCACCATCGCTAGCGTCACCCGCGTGATCGGGAAGCCGGGTTCCCGTCCCGCACGCGAGAACATATTTTTACAGCCGTGTCAAAGTATAGCATAGGCTACATATTGTATCCATTGACCTAACCGCGCGGGACACCTATAAATGTAACCGATGCTACACTTTCACGAGAGTGCTTCATGTCGGCCGCGATGGACCAGGTGACCGACCAACAACGGCAAACGCTCTCCGAACGCACAGTCGTCGCCGCCCGGCAGGTGTTGAGTGGCGAGCCGGCCGGCTGGCGTGGCTATACGGCATTCGCCGGGCCTGCCGTTATTGCTTCGATTGCCTACGTTGACCCCGGCAACTTCGCCACCAACATCCAGGCCGGCGCCAAGTACGGTTATGGCCTGCTTTGGGTGGTATTGCTCGCCAATCTGATCGCGATGCTGTTTCAGGCGCTGTCGGCCAAGCTTGGCATCGTCACCGGCCGCAACCTGGCGGAGCTGTGCCGCGATCATTTTTCGCGACCGCTCGTGCTGGCGATGTGGGTGGCAAGTGAAATAGCGGCAATGGCGACCGACCTCGCTGAATTCCTCGGCGGCGCCATCGGACTTTCGCTGCTGTTTCACATGCCGTTGCTGCACGGGATGATCATTACCGCCATCGTTACCTATGGTTTGCTGATTATCGGAAACTTCGGTTTCCGGCCGATCGAGCTGATCATCGGCGGCATGGTGAGCGTCATTGCGCTCTGTTACCTGGTCGAGATGTTTGTCGTTCCAATCGATTGGAGCGCGGCAGTCGTACACACCTTCGTGCCGCAACTCCCCGACGGGCAGGCGCTTTTGCTCGCGGTCGGCATTATCGGCGCGACGGTCATGCCGCACGCCGTCTATCTGCATTCTGGGCTGACGCAGGCGCGCATGCCGGTCCGCGGCGATGCCGAGCGGCGTAAAGTGCTGCGGTTTTCCAATCGGGAGGTCATCGTCGCGCTGACCGTCGCCGGCTTGGTCAACTTGGCCATGGTGATGATGGCCTCGAGCGCCTTTCACGCCGGGCATCCCGAGGTCGCCGAGATCGAGACCGCGTATCAGACGCTGACGCCGCTGTTCGGTGCAGGCGCCGCATTCGTATTCCTCATTTCGTTGATCGTATCGGGCGTGTCGGCTTCTACCGTCGGCACGATGGCCGGCCAAATGATCATGCAGGGCTTTGTCGGCTTCCGCATCCCAATTTGGGTGCGCCGGCTGGTCACCATGCTTCCGGCGTTCGTCGTGGTCGCGCTGGGCGTGAACGCGACGAATGCGCTGGTGATCAGCCAGGTGATACTGAGCATCGCGTTGCCGTTGCCGATGATCGCCTTGCTGATCTTCACCGGCCGGACCGACATTATGGGCAAATTCGCCAACGGCCTGCTCACCCGCATCGCCGCCTTGATCGGTACGGCCATCGTGCTAACGCTCAATTTCTTTCTGATCGTCCAGACATTTGGAATCGAGCTGCCCGATTTCCCCGGCCTCCGTTAACGACCTGGTGATTAGACGCAGGCGCGCAATGTGTGCTTATTGCCCGCGGGTCGAAGAGCCGCATCCTGGCGACTCCCGGGGGAACGGCATGAGCAAGTCAAGCTTCGCATTTGCAGTTGCGATAGCGGCAGGGCTGTTGTGGAGCGCAGTTGCAATCGGCGCGCAGCAATTCGGCACGGCGGATGAAGCCAAGGCGATGCTCGATCGCGCAGTCGCGGCGTTAAAGGCCGATAAGGCGGCGGCGCTTGCTCAGTTCAACGACAAGGGCAACAAACAATTCCACGAGCACGATCTTTACGTCTTCTGCTTCAACGCCAGCGACGGCAACACGGTAGCGCATCCAAATCCGGCACTGATCAATACCAACGTCCGCGCGTTCAATTTCAAAGGCGACGCGATCGGGCAACGACTTTTCGACGCGGCGAAGGGCCCAAACCCAACGGCCGTGGATTATTTGTTTCCAAAACCGGGAACGACCGAGCCGGTCGCCAAAAATCCTTCGTGACGCGGGTCGGCGAATTGAGCTGCGGCGTCGGCTATTACAAATAACCGACGCCGACACGCTGATGCGGAGATAAAAACTTAAAAGCGAGACCGCAATGCAGTCTCACTTACCTCTTAGACGGTTTTCAGGTTTTCGGCAGCCGATTTGCCGGTCTTGCGATCCACGACCACCTCGAACGCGACCTTCTGGCCTTCGCGCAGTTCGCGCAGGCCGGCGCGCTCAACGGCGCTGATATGGACGAACACGTCCTTGCCGCCGCCATCGGGCTGAATGAATCCATAGCCCTTTTGCGCGTTGAACCACTTCACGGTTCCGTTGCTCACGTGACACTCCTCTGCAAAATCAAGATTATGAGCCGCGTAAGCATGCACGGCCCGGTTCGCTCGAATTTTTGGTGAAGGATCGTAGTCAGGCGCGGTTGTCGTCGCTGCGTGGCCCAGTCGTTCGGCCGAAAACTCGATGCTGACTATTTAGCCAGAACCCCGGATTGTCTGCAAGGGCACACGGACCGGTCGCGCCGCATCGCATGGCTAAACCGCGCCCAAGTTCCCGGTGTCACATTCGCTTCAAAAATCGCTACGGAATGATCTCGCCGATCAGGCCGGCGTCATATTGCGTAAAAAACAGGCGGCTGTCCCGCATCGCCGTGATGCAGCGCGCCCCGCTTGCGGCCGTCGGAATTTGGTATTCACCGATCACAGCGCCGTTTCGATTCATTCGACCGATCTTGTTAGCGAAGTTTTCAGTGAACCAGATGTCGCCGTCAGCCGCGATGGCTATGCCGCGCGCGGAAGCGTTGGGCGTCGGGATTGCAAATTCAGCAATCGAGCCGTCGCCGGCAATTCGGCCGATCGCGTTGGCGCCGGTTTCGACAAACCAGATGCTGCCATCCGGGTGCAGCGCCATCGCGCGCGGCTGGCTGGCCGGCCGCGGAAGCGGAAACTCGGCGACCTCGCCGCTAAGCGTGATACGGCCAATGCGATTAGCGCCAGCTTCACTGAACCAAATCGTTCCGTCACGAACGACCAGCGACAGCGGCCGGCTGCCCGAGGTCAATCCGCCGAATTCGACGATGCGGCCGTCGGGACTGGTCCGACCGATTTGATCGGCCTCGCCTTCGGCGAACCAGATGTTGCCGTCCGGCCCAAGTACAATGCCGTCCAGTCCTGCATTGGCGGTCGGCACGGTGAATTCGATAAGTTCACCACCACCGGAAATGCGGCCGATGCGGTTGCCGGTCTTTTGTCCGAACCACAGATGGCCGTCGGCGCCGAGCGCAATCCCAATCGGGGTCGATTTGCGCGCCGGCAACGCGAACTCGCGGAAAGTGGCGTTGCCGACATCAAAGCAACCGATCTTTGAAGCGCCGCTTTCGCAGAACCAGAGATTTCCGTCCGGCCCCTCGACCGCGATATATGGCTTGCAGTCCGGCGTCGGAATCCGGTGCTCGCGGATGAGCGGCGCAGTGCGAGTCACGGACTTGCCTTCACACCGTTCGCTGCCTGCCAGATGCGAGCCGGCGTCAGCGGCATATCGAGATGCTCGACGCCGCGTTCGCGCAGCGCGTCGAGTACCGCGTTGACCACGGTCGGCGGCGCGGCGATGGTTCCCGCCTCGCCGATGCCCTTGATGCCGAGCGGATTTGTCTTGGCCGGAATTTCGACCAGCTCCGAGACGAACAGCGGGATATCGTCGGCGCGCGGCATGCCGTAGTCGAGGAAGCTTCCGGTTACCAGCTGGCCGGTTTCTTCGTCATACACGATGCTTTCGAACAGCGCCTGACCGACGCCCTGGGCGATGCCGCCGTGAATTTGTCCCTCACAGATCATCGGATTGATCGCCATGCCGAGATCGTCGACAGCGGCGAAGCGGTCAATGCGCACGGCGCCGGTTTCCGGATCGACTTCAACTTCGCAAACCTGGCATCCGTTCGGATAATTGGGCGCGCCGCCGGGAACGCCTGACCAAGTGCCGACACCGTCGAGGCCGAGCCCCAATTTCATGACCGGCCCGGCCCGAGCAAAAAAGGCGCGGGCGACGTCGGTGATCGACATGCGCTTATCGGTACCGACAACCGTAAACGCTCCGGCGTTGAATTCGATGTCGCCGGGTTCAGCCTCCATTATGGCAGCCGCCATCTCTTTGCCGCGAGCGATCACCGCGTCCGCAGCCACGCGGAGCCCATTGCCACCAACCAGCGAGCTTCGCGCCGCAAACGTACCACGGCCGAACATCACCTTCTCAGTGTCGCCCTGGATGTAATTGATCGCCTCGAACGGTACGCCGAGCCATTCAGCGACAAGCTGCGCGAACGCGGTGGCGTGACCCTGGCCGTGCGAATGCGTGCCGGCGACGATCGACACCATGCCGCCAGGATCGAATCTGATTTCCATGCGCTCGTTGAACACACCACCGAGCTCGATATAGGGTGTGACTGCGCGGCCGCGCAGTTTGCCTCTTCGCTCGCCCTCGCGCCGGCGCGCCCCAAATCCGTTCCAGTCGGCAAGCTTAAGGCACTTGTCCAACAGCGTTTCAAACTCACCGCTATCGTAAGTGTGGTGCGTCGGCGTGTGGTAAGGTAGCGCCGATGGCTTGATGAGATTACGCCGCCGCAACTCGACCCGATCAATGCCGGTGACTTGCGCGGCACGCTCGACCAGCCGCTCGATCAGGTAAATCGCCTCCGGCCGTCCGGCCCCTCGATAGACCGAAGTCGGCGTGGTGTTGGTGAACACCGCGTTGGTCCTGATGTCGATTGTCTGCACGTCATAGAGACTCGGAATGAACATCAGCGACCAGAACAGCGGCGCTGTCGCGGCGCCCCACCAGTAGGCGCCGAGCGCCTGGTAGGCGGTCGAGCGGATGGCAAGGAATTTGCCATTGCCGTCGAGCGCAAGTTCGCCATAGACGATCTGATCGCGCGCATGATTGTCGCAAAGCAGGCTCTCGCTGCGGGTCGCGGTCCATTTGACCGGGCGCCCGCAACGCTTAGCGGCCCACAGCACGAGGATGTCGTCGGGATAGAGATTGGCCTTCATGCCGAATCCGCCGCCGACATCGGGCGACGACACCCTGATCTTCGACTCCGGCAAGTTCAGCGCCGCCGACACCGCCGTGCGTACGGCGCTTGCGCCTTCGCCGCCTTTTCGAGATCGATCAGCGCCGGCAACGGCCGATAATCCACCGCCACCAATTCGGCCGCGTCGCGCGCCTGCGCTTCAGTCTCGGCGACGACGAAAGCGACGTAATCGCCGACACGCCGCACGCAATCGGCCAACAGCACGGGGCGTACGGTGGAAAAGCCCTTCGGCCCGCCCCAGATCTCAGGCATAAAAAACGGCGGTATGCCGCCGACCTTGTCGGCTGTCGCGTCGGCACCGGTGAGCACGCAAACGACGCCGGGCGCGACCTTGGCCGCACTCACGTCCATGCGTTCGATCACGGCATGCGCGTGCGGCGAGAGAACCGCCACGCCATAGCATTGGCGAGGCAAAACAAGATCGCCGACATAGGCGCCGGCGCCAGTGGTAAAACGCCGATCCTCCACTCGGTGGACAGCCTGCCCGATTCCAAACTTGGTCATTTTCCCTAAATCCCCGCGCGCGGCGCTTGCTCAAGCACAGAAGGCACCGTCGACCATCAGGGCGTTGCCGCTGGTGTATTTGCTCCGGTCGGAAGCAAGGAAGCAGACGGCCTGCGCGATCTCGTCGGGCTCGGCATGACGGCCGAACGGAATCTGCTCGTCAAACCACTCGCCGGCATCGCGTCCGAGCATGTGGCTCATGCTCTTTTCCGCGGTGCGCATGAACGCATTATCCACCGGTCCGGGATTGACGCTGTTAACCCGGATGCGCCGCGGCGCGACCTCCTTGGCCACGCACCGCACCAAGCCCATCAGCGCATGCTTGGCCGCGACATAGGAGCAGTTGAAGGGCACTCCCTTCACTCCGACCGTGCTCGAGGTGATGATGATGCTGCCTCCGTCATTCATCTGCGGAATGGTGTATTTACAGGCGAGAAATCCGCCGCGAACGTGGGTGGCGATAATCCGATCGAACAAATCCTCGGGATAATCGGTGATCGGCATCAGCGGGCCGTCATTACCGGCATTGCTGAACAGCACATCAATCTTGCCCCAACGCGCAACGGTTTCGTGGACATAGTTGCGCGTCTGCGCGGCATCGGTGACGTCGGCGGCGACGAAACTCGCCCGATTGGTGGCAAGCTCGCGAACGATGCGCGCGAGCTTGCCGGCGTCGAGATCGACCAGCATGACCTTGGCGCCTTCGGCCAGCAGCACGCGCACGCTGGCAAGCCCGAGGCTGCCGGCACCGCCGGTCACGATGCAGGTTTTATCCTCGACCAATCCCACGGCTTCCTCCTTGTTGCGAAGATCATAGGCGAGCTTCGGCGGGTTCGGAAAGCCGCCGGACGGTTGAGCATGAGGCGCAAAGTGCCGTACGTTTGAAGCTAACCAAGGAAGTTGGGAGGAGGCCATGCGGATCATCGACCTTTCGGTTGCACTCAAGGCGGGAATTGCCTCCGATCCGCCCAACATGCTGCCGAGCATCGAATACCGGGACCACAAAGAGGGTGGCAGGGAATTCGCGGTTACCTTCCCGGGGCTCAAGCCCGAGCAGCTGCCTGACAGCGAAGGCGCCGCCATCGAGCGTGTCACCATCACCACGCACAACGGCACGCATCTTGACGCGCCCTGGCATTTCGCTAGCACGATGGACGGCGGCAAGCCGGCGCTGAAGATCGATGAAGTGCCGCTGGAATGGTTCTTCTCATCGGGCGTAAAGCTGGATTTTCGCAGCAAGCCGGACGGTCACGTTTGCAAGGCCGATGACGTCAAGCGCGAACTCGACCGCATCGGCTGTGCGCTCAAGCCGCTTGATATTGTACTTGTCAATACCGCTGCCGGCGGCACTTACGGCCAACCGAACTTCATCGACAAAGGATGCGGCATGGGCCGCGAAGCCACCCTGTTCCTGACCAAACAGGGCGTACGCGTCACCGGCACGGACGGCTGGAGCTGGGACGTGCCGTTTTCATTCACCCGCAAGCGATTTGCCGAGACTGGCGATGCGAGCCTGATTTGGGAAGGCCACAAAGCCGGCCGCGAAATCGGCTACTGTCACATGGAAAAACTGGCCAATCTCGATCAATTGCCGCCATTTGGCTTTAAAGTCTGCTGCTTTCCGGTGAAAATTCACGCCGCTTCAGCCGGCTGGACGCGCTGCGTGGCGCTGCTGGATGGTTAGAAAATTCGGCGCCACGAGCGCATCGGCGCGGGCGCGAGCGCCACGGGAAGAATGAAGGAGAGCGCCATGGACCATTTCAGTTTTGGGCCGCGCGATAACAGCATCATTCAGGTCGCCTATTCGGTTGCCGATATTCAGGAGGAAATGCGCCGCTACACCGAGCTTCTCCACATCGGTCCGTGGTTTTTGATCGGCCCGTTCGTGCCGCCAAAGGGTGTTTATCGCGGGAAGCCGACCAGGATGCAGGTCAGCCTGGGCTTTGCTTATAGCGGCGAGGTCATGATCGAACTAATTCAGCAGCACGACAGTGAGCCGTCGGTATTCCAGGAGACCTTGAAGGCACGCGGCGTCTACGGTTTCCACCATTGGGGGATTGGCGCGCGCGACTTCGACAAAGCCGCGGCGAATTACCGCTCGCTTGGATACGAAGAAGCGTTTTCGGATACCGCGCCGGCGCCGCTCGGCTGCCGCGTCGTCTATTTCGATATCGGCCGCGACTTGCCGGGTATGCTCGAAGTCATCGAGATCAATGTCGCCACGGAAAAGTTCGATCGCCAAATGTATCAAGCCGCCCGCGATTGGAATGGGAAAGATCACATTGTGCATCGCAATTAGCGCAACAACGTGAGTATCAGAGAAGTTCCATGAAGATGCATGTTCTGTACGGCGGGCGGTTGCGGGTGCGGAAGACGATGTACGACGCCGCTGCCCCGCGCGACGAAACCCTCGACGTGCCGGTATCCGCAATCGTGTTGCGTCACGCGCAAGGCAATGTGCTGTTCGACACCGGTATTCATCCGGCAGCGATAAAAGATGCGCAGACGCGCTGGGGCGATCTCGCCAAAATCATGAAACCGGTTAGCCAACCCGGCGACAATGTCGTCAACGCGCTGGCCAAAACCGGGCTTCGCTGCGAAGACGTCGATGTCGTGGTGTGCTCGCATCTGCACGCCGACCATTGCGGCTGCAACACCTTCTTTACGCGCGCGACATTCGTCATTCACGCCAAGGAGATCGAAGCCGCCTGCGCGCCGGAGGCCGAGCGGCGGGGCTATCTCGCCCGCGAATGGACGCCGCCCGGCCCGCTCGAGGCGCTTGCCGGCGAGCGCGACCTGTTCGGCGACGGACGCATCGTGCTCATTCCCCTGCCCGGCCACACACCCGGCACAACCGGTGCGCTGGTCGCACTGGAGAAATCCGGGACGTTTCTCCTGGCATCCGACACCGTCAGCCTGCGCTCAACGCTCGATACCGGGGTCATTCCCCGCAATACAGTCGATCCCGAGGCGCTGACTAAGTCGCTCGCCGAGGTCCGCCGAATCGAGGCGCAAGGCGCCACCGTGCTGTGCGGCCATGACGCCGCCCAATGGGCAACGTTGCGCAATGGCGCCGACGCTTATGACTAGCGGGCCGGAAATATATACCCGGCCGAAGATCATTGGCGCGCGCGTCAAGCGCACGGAAGATCCGCGGCTTCTGACCGGCTGCGGCGCGTTTACCGACGACCAGCACCCGGCTCGGATGCTGCACGTCGCCTTCCGCCGCAGCGACCAATCGCATGCGCGGATTCGCACGATCGATTGCGCAGCCGCCCGCGCCGCGCCCGGCGTTGTCGCGGTGCTGACCGCCGAGGATTTGGCCGAGCGCGTGAAGCCGCTGGTCGCAATTTCGAAGATGCCGAACTATTACGCCACGCCGATTATCCCGCTCGCGCGCGGTAAGGTGCGCTATGTCGGCGAGCCCGCGGTTGGCGTCGTCGCCGCGAGCCGCTATCAGGCCGAAGACGCACTCGAACGCATCAGCATCGATTACGAGAAGCTGCCGCCGATTGTCGACGCGGAAGAAGCGGCCCGCGCCGGCGCGCCGCTCCTGCACGAGGAAGCCGGCACCAATGTGCTGGTCAGCCGCGAATTCAAACGCGGCGACGTCGACGCAGCATTTTCGTCGGCGGCGTTCCGCGTGCAGAGCCGCTTCCGCATGCGGCGCAAGACAACTGTCGCGATGGAGCCGCGTGCTTGCCTTGCCGAATACGATTCCGCCCGCGACGCACTGACGCTGCATTCGGCGACGCAAGTGCCCGGCATCGTGCGCGACGCGCTAGTTTTGGCGTTTGGGCTTCCGGCCGAGCGATTCGCGTGGTCGCGCCGGACGTAGGTGGCGGCTTCGGCGGCAAGGGCTCGCTCTATCTCGAGGAATTGTTCGTTTGCGCGGCGGCGCGGCTGCTCGAATGCCCGGTGAAATGGACCAGCGATCGCCTGGAAGATCTCGCCACCAGCAGTCAGGCTTTCGACGAAATCGTCGATGCGGAACTGGCGCTCGACCATGAGGCCCGCATCGTCGGGCTGCGCGCGGACGTAATCGGCGACGTCGGCGCCTATTCGATCTATCCATGGACAGCGGCGCTCGAACCGGTGCAGGTGGTGAGCTTTCTGCCCGGACCCTACCGCGTACCGAACTACCGCGGACGCGTGCAGGCGGTGGCCACCGCAAAAGCGCCGACCGGCCCCTATCGCGGCGTGGGCCGGCCGATCTCGACTTTCGTCATGGAGCGGCTGGTCGATATGGCCGCCGCCAAGATCGGCATCGAAGCGCGAGACATCCGCCTGCGCAATCTCATCGCCACCGAAGAGTTTCCCTACAAAGTCGCCTCCGGCATTGTGTGGGACAAATCGGGCTTTCAGGAAGGCCTGAACGCTGCCTGCGCGGCGATCGGCTACGACGCGTTGCGCGCCAAGCAGAAGCAGGCGCGCGAAGCCGGCCGGTGGGTCGGCATCGGCATCGCCTGTTATGCGGAATTGACCGGCATCGGCTCGCGCATTTCGGTCGCGCCGGGCATGCTGCTGAACACCGGCACCGAGACGGCCATCGTGCGCATGGATGAAACCGGCGGCATCATCGCTTCGTTCGGCATTGCCTCGCATGGGCAAGGCCTCGAGACGACGCTGGCGCAAATTGTGGCCGAGCATATTGGCGCCCGCTTCGAAGACGTGCGGGTCGCACAGGGCGACAGCAGCCTCGTTCCCGGATCGACCGGCACTTATGCCAGCCGCAGCCTCGTGCTCGCCGGCGGCGCCGGAACGCTGGCGGCACAGGCGGTGCGTGACAAAGTGCTCAACGCCGCGTCGCACCTGCTTGAAGCTTCGCCCGCCGACCTCGTCGCCGAAGACGGACGCGTAACCATCACTGGCACCGATCGTTCGATCACTTTCGGTGAGATCGCACATGCGGTCTATTCGGAGACGACTCGGCTGCCGCCCGAAGCACGCGACGAACTTGCCGCAACCAAAACCTACGACCCGGTTTTCGGCACGACTACATCTGCGACGCACATCGCGGCGGTCGAAATCGATCCGGAAACCTATGAGGTGCGGGTGGATCGGTTCGCCGTCGCCGAGGATTGCGGCCGGCTGGTCAACCCGATGATTGTCGACGGCCAGGTGCACGGCGGCGTCGCGCAGGGCATCGGCGCTGCGTTGTACGAAGAAGTCATCTATGACGATGAGGGCCAGATCACGACCGCGAGTCTCGCCGATTATCTGGTGCCTTCGGCCTGCGAAATTCCCTCGATGCAGGTCGTGCATCTGGAAAGCACCTCGCCGACCACGCTCGGCGGCTTTCGCGGCATGGGCGAAGGCGGCACAATCGGCGCGCCCGCGGCCATGGCCAACGCACTCAGCGACGCGCTCGCGCCGCTCGGCATCGAGGTCAATGAGCTTCCCGCAACGCCGGAGCGTCTGTTTCGCCTGATCGATACAGCACGACGCCGGGTCCAAACCTGAAAGAACGAACATGGATCTGGGGCTAAAAGGAAAAATCGCAGTAGTGACGGGCGCGACCAGTGGCGTCGGCCGCGAAATTGCGCTCAGTCTCGCCGCCGAAGGGGCAAACGTCGCCGTCAATTACCGATCGTCCGCAGCGGACGCCGAAGCGGTGGTCGGCGAGATTGCGGCAACGGGCGGCAAGGCGAGGGCTTACCAGGCCGACGTCGCCGATTTTGCCGCGGTCGAGGCGATGATCGAGAAAATCGTCAAGGATTTCGGTGGCCTCAACATCCTGATCAATAATGCCGGGTTGGCGATGCGCCAGCGCTTCGTCGAAACCAAGCCGGAAGATTGGCGCCGCCAGATTGATGCCTGCCTTTACGGCGCCATCCACTGCTGCCACGCCGCCGTACCGCATCTTGATGCCGGCAAAGACGGCCGCATCGTCAGCGTGATTGGCGATTCCTCGCGCGTTGGCGAATCCGGGTTGGCGATCGTTGCCGCCGCCCGCGCCGGCGTGGCCGCGCTGATGAAATCGCTGGCGCGCGAACTCGGCCGCTCCGGCACCACCGCCAATACCGTGTCGCTCGGAATGGTCGAGACGCCGCACGACAAGGAATGGGTTGACGCTAACCGCGAGAAATTGGTCAAGCTTTATCCGGTGCGCCGTCTCGGCCTGCCCGGCGATGTAGCGCCCATGGTCACGCTGCTGGCTTCACCGCATTCGGGCTGGATCACCGGCCAGGTGCTCAGCATCAGCGGCGGCTACAGCATGGTGTGAGGGTCGAAGGTGCTGCGTACCGATCTGATCGCGCCGATTGCCGAATTGCTGCACCGACACGCTGCGGCGCGCGGCGAAAAATGCGCTTATCGCGATGCGAAAGCGGCGGTGACGTACGCCGCGCTGCTGGAGCGTACCGGTAGGCTGGCCGGCCACCTCGCCGACCTCGGCATCGCGCCGAGCGATACGGTCGCGATCTTCCTGCCGAATTCGGTTGCTTGGGTCGAGAGCTTGATCGCGGTCGCGCGTGCCGGCGCGATCAGCGTGCCGATCAGCTATAAATTCGACCGAGACGGAGATCAGTTACCGGCTTGCCGATGCCGGCTGCAAGGCGGTCATTACCACCGCCGAACGTGCCGACCTTGTCGCCAAGCTCAAGGCTTCGGCGCCCAACCTTGTGATGCTGATTGCGACCGATCGGGGCACCTGCAGCACGGCGATATTGCGCTACGCGGACCTCGTGACGGCGCCGGCGCGATCGGCGCCGCGTGATCCGGCTTTGCTGCACGACGATGCATTCATTCTGTACACTTCGGGCACTACTGGACGCGCCAAGGGCGTGCGTCTCACCGTACGCAGCATGCTTTGGGTGACCGCTGCCTGCTGGGCGCCGATCACCGGCCTTTCCGAGCATGACACCATGCTGTCGCCGCTGCCACTGTTTCATTCCTACGCGTTGAATTTGCCGATCTTAAGCACGCTGGCGACCGGTGCTACCTGTCACATCATGGAAAAATTCTCCACCAGCGAAACGGCGCGGCTGCTCAAGACCGGGGAATTTACGTTCTTTCCCGGCGTGCCGACCATGTTTCACTATCTGCTGCAGGCGACTCACGGCGAGAAGGACCTGAAATTTTCCAATCTGCGGCTGTGCGTCTCGGCCGGCGCCATTATGCCGGCGACGCTGAACCGGGAATTCGAGGACCAGTTCGGCGTTCCGCTGCTCGACGGTTACGGCATCACTGAAACCTCGACCATGGTGACGATGAACTGGCCGACCGGCGGCCGCGTCTTCGGATCGTGCGGCGTCGCGCTCCCCGGGCTTGCGGTACGCATCGTCGATCTCAACGGCCGCGACGCCAGGTCGAACGAAGAAGGCGAATTGATCGTCCGCGGCCCGAATGTCATGCCCGGCTACCACAACAAGCCTGAGGAAACGCGGAGCGCGTTGCGGGCCGGCTGGTATCATACCGGCGATTTGGCCAAGACCGACGAGAACGGCTTCGTCACGATCACTGGACGGCTGAAGGAACTCATCATCCGCGGCGGCCAGAACATCGCGCCGGCGGAAATCGAGGAAGTGGTGAACACCTTCGCGGCGGTGCTCGATTGCGCCGTGGTCGGGATCGCGCACGAACATCTCGGCGAAGTGCCGGCGCTGTTCGTCGTGCCGCGGCCGGGCAAAGCGGTCGAAAGCGAGGCATTGCTCACGCATTGCCGCATGCATTTGTCGGCTTACAAGGTGCCGCAAATTGTGCAAACGATCGCCGAAATCCCGCGCACGGGTTCGGGCAAGATTATTCGCTACAAGCTGCGCGAATTACTGAAGGCTTGAAGTCGCAAATCGGCTATGCCGGCCGTTAAATCGACGCCGAAATCGGACTCGGCATGTCGAGCGCCGACAGATCGAAACGCCGCTCCGGCGCCGCCGCCACATTGTCGACGCGCGCATCTTGCCGGCTATCGGCGGTGAAGGACTGCGTCCCTGCGGCCGTCGAAGAAATTCCGCCGGTGATCGTGGCACCCTGCTCGATGCTCAGCATGCCGCAACTGACATTTCCTTCGACACGGCTGGTTGCACGCAGGATCAAAAGGCCCCGCACGTCGAGCTTGTCGACCACCTTGCCGAAAATCTCCGCATTTTGCGAGACCGTGATGCGGCCTTTGATGGTGCCGGTTTCATGCACCAGCAGATTGCCGACCGTTATGTCGCCTTCGAGCAGGCCGTCGACAACGACGGCCTCGGACTGAAGCACCGCTCCCTTGATGGCGACCCCATCCCCAATATAAAGTTTGTTCGCTTCCGGTTTGAGCACTTCCGACATTGGTTGTCGCCCTTTCCCGTCTGGGTATTCGCGACGCGACTCGCAAATTGAATCTACGATCATTGCGCCGGTTTGGACGGCCGGCTTGTCCGAAGCCAGAGGCTTATCCACAGAATAAACCCGTAAGTTGAGGTAAGTCTGTGCTGCACGCCAATATTCGCAGGCCTCTCGATTGCGCTGCAGGTGGAGTTTCCGGACCGGGATGAGGCGATGGCGGCGGACGTAATCCAAATCGCGCAAACGCTGATCGAGGAGCATCGCCGCGGCGTGAAATACCGGCCGTTCGCCGCGGCTTGTGGAATTACCAACGTCGCGGACGCTTATGCGGTGCAGCGCGAATATGTCCGGCTGCTTGTGGACGCGCATGGCGCCGGCACCGCCGGCTACAAGATCGGGCTGACCACCAAGCGCATGCAGGCCATGTGTAACATCGACAGCCCGGTCGCCGGTATCGTTCTCAAAGATCGCGTGCATGCCTCGGGCGCGACGCTTCCGCTAACCAACTATGGACACGTGGGGCTCGAGTTTGAAATTGCGGTCCGCATCGGGCGCGATCTTCGCCCGAATGGACCGACGCCCGAACTGGCGGAGGTTGCGGACGCAGTCGAGGCGGTCGCGCCGGCGATCGAGATCATCGACGATCGGGGCGCCGATTATCGCGAGCTGGACGCCTTGTCGCTCATTGGCGACAATGCCTGGAACGGTGGGATCGTGCTCGGCCCGTTCGGACGGCCGTGGCCCAATCTCACTGCGGTCGAAGCGGTCGTCTCGCTCGACGGCATGATCATCGACCGCGGATTCGGGCGCCAGGTACTCGGCCACCCGTTTCATTCCGTTGCTTGGCTCGCGACGCATCTGGCCGAAACCGGGTCGATGCTGCGCGCCGGCGATGTGGTGATGACCGGAAGCCTGGTGACCACGAAATTCCCGGACAAATCCTCGTCCTATCGTTACGCGCTCACAGGCCTGGGCGCGGTCGAGCTGACAATCAGGGTCTAGCGGGAGCACGGCCACGGACCTCGGCTTGAAAGCAAAACGCGCGCTGGTGACCGGCGCCTCGAAGGGTCTCGGCAAGGCGATTGCCGGTGCGCTGCGCACCGAAGGTGCCGTCGTCGCGATCTGCGCACGCGACGTCGGACGGATCGCGGCCGCCGCGCAGGAAATCGGCGCGGTCGGGCTCGTGGGCGATCTTTCCATTCCGGGCGCCGCGGCGAATATTTTGCGGCAGGCGATCGATAAGCTCGGCGGCGTCGATATCCTAGTGGTGAACACCGGTGGTCCAGCTGCCGGCACATTCGACACTACCGCCGATGAGGCGTGGCGCAGCGCCTTCGAGAATTTGTGGATGAGCACGGTCGATCTGATCCGCGGCTGCCTGCCAGGCATGCGCGAGTGCCGCTTCGGACGGATCATGATCGTAACCTCGATGACAGCGCGCGAGCCACTGTCGAAGCTGATGATCTCGAACGCGCTCCGCCCCGGCATCCATGGTTTGGTCAATGCGCTCAGCCGCGAAGTCGCCGGCGACGGCATCACCGTCAATGCCATCATGCCGGGCTACACGCTGACCGAACGCCTGCGCGCCATCGGCATCGACGAGCAGCAAATCGCCGCACAAATCCCGGCGAGACGGTTGGGCCGCCCGGAGGAATTCGCCGCGCTGGCGACGTTCCTTGCGTCGGAGCAGGCCGGTTACATCTGCGGCCAAGCCATCGCCTGCGATGGCGGCTATTTGCGCTCGATTTGAGGATGTTCGACGCGGCGGCAACGTCGCGCGCTCGCTATTACCGCAATCACCCCGCCAGCCGCCGCATGCATATTTTTGTTCGTGGCGGGCCGCGATTTGTGACAGAATAACTACAATCAAACGTCAGTTCGGTTACACGCGGAGCGGTCCATGAGTTCGGAATGGCGAGGGCAGTCAAGTTCCCTCGCCTGGTCAAATCCTCTGGCATGGTGGTGGGGTCTGTTGACCCTGGTCAGCGGCGCAAATATCGCGGTTTGGTTCTTGCTATACCGCCAGCTCCACGAACGACCGACCGGCAATCTTGGTGGCAGTGGCATCGAGGTCATGCTCCTGCTCTGCGCGGCCTATGTTTTTGGCTGCGCATTCAGGGCGTTGCTTCCGCGCGCGGATGTTCAGCGAATCTGCTTGTTCGACACGTGGCTGTCGAGCGTCGTCATCGGCCGGTCGGTAGCAACCGTGGCCGAACTCTGTTTCGCGGCGCAGTGGGCGATTATCCTGCACCGGCTGGGCACGATCACGGGAGCGGACACTACCTTGAACGCCGCGTGGGTGATCGTGCCGTTGATCCTCATCGCAGAATGCTTCTCATGGTATGCCGTGCTGACCACCAACTATTTGGGCAGCGCCATCGAAAATTCCATCTGGGCCTTTACCTTTTTCGTCGTTGGGATTGGCATTTGCCGGTTGCTGCCGGAGTTCGATGGTTCGATCCGCGTGATCCTCGCCATCGCGACCATCGCGATTGCAGGCTATCTGGCATTTCTCATGACCATCGATGTCCCAATGTATTTGAGCCGATGGCGGGCCGAGGTCACCGACGGCAGCAAGCGTCTGCGACCTTTCGAGGGTTTCCGCGACGCGAGCACCCGTTGGGTCGTGACGCACGACCTCGCTGAGTGGAAGGGCGAGATTGCCTGGATGTCGCTTTATTTCAGTATGGCGGTTTGGGCCAGCCTCGCGCTATGCGTCTTCTATTCGCTTCAGGATCATCTCAGCCGGCTTAATTAAAAAGCTCGCGCCCCCTACGGATGAGTGAAATTCTTTTGTCGTCAACGATTTAGCCAGTTTGGCCGTTTCTAAAAGTGCTATTGGAACACAAGAGATTTTTCCGGATTGGCAAACTGCTTTTGCAGACGAACGATTGCCGTCGCATTGCTCGCTTGTTGAAGGCCAACTCATAAAAAAATTCGCAGGCGAGCGCGGATCGATGTCGGCTTTTACCCCGAAAGCCGACATTCAAGCTCCTTAGCGTGATATCCGCTAAGGGCCAGTATGGACGGCGCCCGCGGTGCAAGAGGAATCTGACGTTTTGCGAAGCGTTCGGGTGCAGCCAGGTATCCGGCCTGTTTTCGCTTGGAGGCGTGCCCTGTCGCGATGCAGCCGCTATGGCCGCTGGCCTTGATGTGATCCGCTGATCGGGTCCCAACCAATAGCACGCGCTCAATATCGCGTGGCCCTTAACGGATTTTCTCGATCGACGGTCTCGACCGTTTCGCATCAACGTCGTCATTACCCCTGCAGTTCGTGAACGCACGGACGTAACGTCATTCTCCCATCGGCAGACTCCTTACGCCGCAAGCGCGGGCGGCCGATAGGTATCACCCTTGACCAGCAACGCCCAGGCGATACGCGCCATCTTGTTGGCAAGTGCCACCGCCACCAGCCTGAACGGTTTGTGGGCAAGAAGCCCTGTCAGCCAGAGATACTTCTCCGGCTGCTCCGCGCCCGTTTCAATACCGCATGGGCACCAACCACCAGGATACGTCTCAGATATTGGTCGCCTTGTTTCGAGATCGGCCCGAGTTTCTGTTTGCCGCCGGTCGAATCTTGACGCGGCACGAGACCGATCAAGCCGCAAAGTCACGACCCGATCGGAATGCCCTCCGGTCCGGGACAGTGGCGGCAATGGCGGTCGCGCCCACAATGCCAATCCCAGGGATGGTCTTCAGCCACTTGCTCGTCTCGTTCGAGCGATGCTGAATAATGATCCGCCTCTCGATCGATCCGATCATCGTCTGCACCGCCTGAAGTCCCGCCGCCAGCAAGACGAGGCTCGCGTGAGCATCGACCGGCAAGCGTGCGTCCCGTTCGCTCGTAACGATCGTCAGCAATTGCTTGATCCCTTCGCGACCTTGCGCAGCCACTATGCCGAGCTCGGCGATATGCGCTCGCAAGGCATTGATCAGTTGGGTCCGCTGCCGCATCAAAGATCGCGTGTTCGGTGCTGCATCAACTGGCCCTGTTACTCGGTCGATTTAGCCTGCACGAAACGCATCGTGGGCCGCCGCACCGCTTCGCAGATCGCCTAGGCGTCGGCGGCATCGTTCTTGTTGCGCTTGACGTAGGCCTTCACATCCTTCGCCGGCATCAGCCGTACCTCGTGGCCAAGCTTTGTAACCTCACGCGCCCAATAATGAGCCGTAGCGCAGGCTTCCATGCCGATAAGGCACGGCGACAAGGTTTTGAAGAACGCCAGTACCTGGCTGCGTCGGAGTTGCTTCCGAAAACGACGACCTTCTCGCGGGCGTCGATCCCGTGAACTTGCAATACGTTCTTCGCGATATCCAAACCGATTGCGGCTCCCCTCAATGTGGTGCGATTCGACGCAACCACCCTATGGCACTTCAATGCCGGGAGCGGGCGCCGTCCACTACATCACTTCCGGACATCATGCACCGCAGCAAACTCCCGGAATTGCGCTCAACGAGCATTACGAGGAAGACGGCACGGTCATCTTAAGCACGCCTGTGCGCTCGGATGTGAGGGCACCGTATCGAAGCGGCGCGGATCGTCTTATAGGGGCGGCCGTTCTGACAATCGGATCAAGGTGAAAAATCCCGAGGCCCCGGCTTACGGAGGCTGGAAGAAGAAGAATGGAAATAGCACTTACGCAGCAAACATTTGCTTATTCGGATGACGAGGCCGCCAACTGAGGCGGCCTTATGCTCGCCCGCGCTGTACGACTAATGTGGATGCGCGGGAGCGTTTGCCATTTCGGCGTCGACGCCTGCTGGTAGCATGTACGTCTTTGTTTGATTGCACTTGGCACAAAGGAACGTGTGTCTCTCCATGTGAATAGCAAGCGGATGGGGCGTAATAACAGCTAACCCCATGTTTGTGCCGCACTTCGGGCAGGGCGCCGTAGTGCGCGTCGTATCGGAAGTATCCACTGCCCGATAAACATTGGACCTTTGCTGAAGGTTGCAATTCATCAGAAAACAACTTTAGCAAATTAGGACGATCAATTCCGCAAATTAGGACAAATCCTTTGGAATTAGGACAGTACCTGACGGCGGGTGCTCGCCGGAACCGGCTATCAAAGCCATTGGCCGAATTGAACCTCAATTGCTCAGTGCATGGATGAATAGATGAGCAAGATTACGACGATGGCGCCCAGAACGATTCCCCAATTGGGAATTTGAACGCCCGCTATTGATGTTTTCTGGCTAAACCATTCCATCACTTTTCCTCCCTATTGGGCCGTCTCCGTTGGCGGCTTCCTAATCTTCCAACACCTTCACCATGTGAGCCACGGCTAGGCGGCACCAGCTGACACCCTGCGGGCCGCCATTGCGCTGGCTTGACAATCCAGACCAGGGGTCCAGAATTTGGGTGCAACGTTTCTGACACGGAGGTTTCAATGGTTCCACCGGGTCAAGAGGCCGCGAGGATTGGTGCGGGTTTCGTTCGGGCCGTATCATAGCGGTAAAGCGCGCACGGACGGTTCGCCGGGCGCGGCACTCAGGGGTCACATCAGTAAGGCAAGACCCCAATTTGGCCGCCCCCGGCGAGCATCGCTTGAATTTTCCAGTGACCTGATAGCTTTTCGTCCTCACCGATAAGTCACGGGGGCGTCAATGGGTCAGGTGGCTTCAATTGAGTGCTGAAGCGATTCCTGTTCGTTGGCCTTTGGCGCAGGCCAAAGCCAGCCGCCCTCAAAATATTTTGATTGCGACGTAGCCGAGAAGTCCTATCCAGCCGACCGTGGCTACCAATGCGAGAGTTAGACCGGCCAGCGGCGCGACGCGATGAAATATTGCAATCACGACACCAATTTCCCTGTTTTCGTTTCACGCCCCTTGGGGGCCGCTTTGATTGGGCAAGCCATTAGGGCCCAAGAGAAAGGTGACCGCGACTATTCAATAGAGTTGAACAAGCTGGCTTCCGAAGTATTCGCTCATGCCGAAGAGATGGAGCGGCGTGAAAAACATTAACTGAGACACTACCTTGGGTCTCGCTGAATGGTTTTGCATTTCAAGACGAACCTTTCGTGCCGTCCGCGACCGAGCGAATACGTACACACTGTCGCCGCTTATCTCGCTGATCGTCTGCGTAGGCCGCGATCCCAACGCCAAACAGTGCAGAGGAGATCAGCACGACGTAGGCAACGAGACCCGGAAGGTCTACTGCTGCTACCATCGTGTCTCGGAGTGTTGCGAAATCCATGTATGCCGAACGCTTACTACGGCACTTAGGTTTCTTTGAAAAAACGCCCGCTTTGGCACGGATGAGCCTCTGCTGACCGACCATCCCCCTGGGGGTTGTTTCCAATAGGCAATTTCAACTTTCCGGCTAAAGCCCGCGCCTTAGCCCGACCTATTGCAGCAGCGCTCCCCTCAGAGGGTTGCCCTGCATTTTTCATAATTCCGCCTTGTCTAGTCGGGTAAGCTGTCACCATTGGGTGTCGGGCACAGAGAAGGTGCCCATGTGGATCGCTAAGCGCTTTGACGCCGCCGAGATTTTAATGCTGGCTGCTGGCGTCTTGGTCGTCGTTGCAATGGCATTTGTGTTCTGACGCTTGCACGTCGCTGCGTGTTAGCTGATGGTTGGCCTGTCGGAACGCAGCACTGTGCCGCAAAGAACAGCGTTCACCGTAACCTGTTTACAAGAAATAATTGGATTGTAGGCGGGCTGCGGAGCCAACATCAGGATCGCGGCGATGGCACCTGTGAGCGATTATTTAGAGTACGCTCAAGAGTTCATCCGATGGGCGTCCGAAGCAAAAACTGACAGCGAGCGGAAAGCCTTCATCGACATGGCAAAGGCGTGGATGCAATGCGCGTCTACCGAACTCGAACAATCCGGTGAGAACAAGTCTAAGACGCCGAAAAAATAAGCCTCTGCTGAAGCGATTTCAGGCGGCACCCCTCTTCGGCATCTTTAACTTCACCAACTCGCCCACTTCCGCCCGCAATTGAAACATCACTGCTGAAGCCCAAGTTCGAGCATCGGCTTCCGCACAACCTAAATCCCTCGCCGTTTGCAGATAACTCCGTTCCGCCGCGTCGAACGCGATTGCCCTATTTTTAGCGGCAACATCAGCGATTGTTTGTGCGACTTCGGGAATGCCTGCTACAGCCATTCCCAGAATTAGTTCCACCTCGGACCTCGACACCATCAGTCGGCCTCGGCGCTTCGCGGCAAACGACCGCGTTCACCGCTTAACTTTTGCTGCAAAGACGTATTGCGGATGGCGAACGCGCTTCGTATCTGCAAGGTGAAGGCCCCACCGGGCGGCTCCCATCCCCCGAGACACGCCGCCCGGCTTAGAGAGCCGAAGTTGAGGCAACGACTTTCAACAGCCCCAAGTGACTAGAATGCTTGGGGTTCTTTTTTGTGGCAACGCCGAATTTCACTGATGGCGCAATTATGGCTGGCCGTGTCATTTGGGGCACATAGCTGTGGTCTCCGGTCGCTAAGTATTTGTTCCTTGAACTAAACCGCCATGTCAGTACAGCGTGAGCTTCAACGCCGCGTGCGTTCGGAACAATCTCGTCCCCGCTTTGAACCCTACCTGCCGCGCGTGGTGAAGCAGCCACTTTCCGGCAGCGATTGGCTTCACGAGATAAAGCGCGACGGCTTTCGCATCATCGGTATGCGCGACGGCACCAAGGTGCGTAGTCAAGATGCTCGCCCACCTTGGAAATATCGCCTGTGGCGAGGGCGGCTCGCATAATCGGTAATTCCCATTCAAGATCAGCAATCCGCTTTCTAGCCTCACTCTGTGAGAAGTCCAAACGCGGGTGTGTGGTCGCTCGGTGGAATTGGGGTGCCGTACTCTAGGCCCTTGTTATCAAGTTGCTTACCGATTGATCGCATGAACTCATCGCGTCCGGTGCCCTCCCGAGTTTCTTCGTCGTCGATGTGAAGCATTTCGGCGTAGTGACGATCAGCGATCTGCTTGATTTCTGCGTCCGAAAGCGTGTCGCGTAGTGGGCGCTCCGCGAGCAACTCCTCCGCCTCCTCGATCACGCGATCAAATTCAATCAGGACGGCTTTTACGCGCCTGTTCGCTTCACCGATTTCCTTAGTTGCGAGCGAACGCTTAAGCCACATCTGTCGGGTTTTGCCTTTGTCGGGTTTTGCCTTTGTCGGGTTTTGCCTTTGGCGAGCATTCGCGCAACGGCCCCTTGCAGGCGTGGTGGCACCTTCTTGATCGCGTAGTAAGTGCGGTGCCGGTTCTTGCTGATGTTCATCAGCAGACGCATTCAAGAGACGCATAGAGTATCCCACTTGGTTATACCACCCAGGCAGGATGAAAGACCTGTATTTGCTGGTTATTCAGCTACGACGGGGATTTTAGTTATCCTTGGCGCTCCCTACGGATGAGTGAGGGTGATTTGTTTTCAATGAGTTAGCCAATTTGGCCGTGTCTGAAAGTGCTATTAGAACACAACAGATTTTTTCGGATTGGCAAACTGCTTCAGCGGACGAACGGTTGCCGTTGGATGCTCGCCTGTTGACGGCGCGCTCATACGAGAGTGTCGGCTTTTCCCCCGACAGCGGACATTTGCAAGCACGATTGGAACGTCGGCTAAGGGCCAACGTCGGCCACGGCTTCGTCATGTCGCCCGTGCAGCAAGTAAACGAGGCTTGATGTAGTGTAGGCGTCCGAATTTTCCGGATCGAGTTCGAGCGCCCTCTCAACCTAAGAACGAGCCTTGGCAAGGGCTGTTTCGCGATTGTCCCACAGGCTGTAGCGAGCATCGGCGTAATGCGCGCAGCCGCGCTCTTATTGGGAGAAGGCTCTTGCTCTCGACCCTCACTCGGCGGCGTTGAACGCCATGCTTGCTGAAGAGCTGATTGAAATCGCTGGCCGCGCACGCATATCCCAGTGGGAGGCACGCCGAAATAAATTGGTCATCCCGAATACCTAGTGCAACAGCGAGAACCGACCTGCCTTTGCGCCCCATCCTCGAAAATAAGGACCCGAACGAGGGTCTGCTTCGCTGGATTCCGACGGTGCCGCGTAGTGGCCTGATCGCTCTGGCGATTGAAGCGCTGAGGAAGAAAGGTCTATATGCCATCGTCGGGTCAAGTTGGACAACCGATGCGCCCTTTTCGTGAAACGGCCCAGGCAATAGAATCCGCCAGATCGAAAGGCGTGCTCGCCGTCGAAATGGAAGCGGCTGCGCTTTACGCTTTCGCGCGCGCCAAGAGCGCAAACGTTCTTTGCCTTGCGCATGTCACCAATACAATGGGCCAAGAGGAGCAAGACTTTGAAAAGAGAGAAGCCGACGGCACCACTGATGCCTTAGCAGTGCTCGAAACAATCGCGACGCAATTCGCAAACCGCGACATTGTCGAGCCATCTTCTTGATACAGCTCGTATCCAGACTGACTTGTCCCCGGTGCGGACACCAAACGGTCGAGCAAATGCCAACCGACGCGTGCCAGTTCTTCTATGTATGCAAGGGTTGCGGAGAGAAGCTCAAACCGCTTTCAGGCGATTGTTGCGTGTTCTGTTCCTATGGATCAGTGCAATGTCCACCGGTCCAAAGTGTTAAGTCCTGCGGTTCTTGAGCCACTTCGACTGGGCGTCACCGACATAATGCATGTAGAGCTTAGCCGCGCGACGATTTTAGCGACCGGAGAGAGCACCGATAAGCCCTTGTGGGACGCGCCTTTGAAACCTCGCATGGCCCCTTTAATCCTTTCGATCCAGGCGCGCTAACTGAAAAATCAGATGCCGTGTGGCGGGGCATTCAAAGGTCCCTCGCCGCCTGGGTAGCAGAACGAAATATCGGGTGAGTAAAAGCCGAAGCTGACCTCGAGCGGCGATTTCGGCCGCAGGGCGTCGACCGGGTGGGAACGGTCCAGAAACTCGATGGCGTCGACGCGGAACTGATCCGCGGCTTTCATCACGAACGCGTAGCGGCCACTAGTGAGTTGACCGTCGACGCGTGTGATGTAACGAAGCTGCCCAGACGCGCGTTGTCCCGCGCCAATATTGACCGTGCAGGTGGTGCGTATTGTCGGCACGCCCCCAAGCATGGTAGTCGCGACAAGCCGGTCTCCGCTCATATGAAGCGTCGTCTGACCTGGGCCGGCGGGCACTCCGTGTTTCTTTGCATACACGATCATGTTTGCCGAGCTGTTGAAATAGTGGATCCACCACCGTCCCGGCGTATTGGGCTGCGCTTCCAGGCCTTCCAAGTCGGCGCCCAGGTAAGTGAGTGAGTAAGACCCGAAAGAGCCAGGTAAGCCGGAATTCGACGTTTGCTCGGCGCTATCGACCACATACTGATTCATGAAGACCGAGCGCCGGGCTTCGGATCTGAGCTCTTTCGGCACCAGAGCTGCCACGGCAGCGGCATCCTCCGGTGTCCAAACAAGATAGAGCATTCGGGCCCCGCTGATTAACTGAGGGGCGACGAGGGCTGACTCGCTCATTTGTCCCTCCAAGTTTAGTTGAGGCATCCAATTGCGGTGCAGATCGTTGTCGCCACTTGCATGTCGCTGTTTGCGCAGCTGATGAAGACCTTGGGCGTCACTAAAACCATACTAACATTTGATACACCCCACCGTGGATTCCGCAAGACAAACCTAATTTACATACGAAGACGATTTGGCCTCCGGTCGGCACCATTGAAGACCAAAACGACGGGGCGCAGATGGCTACGCTCCACCAACGCTGGATTTGTCGCCCGATGGTAGTTTGACCTTATATCGGACTTCAATTTCCTCGAAAGGCATGCTCGCAAAGACCAGGTGGATAAAGAGAGGTTCACGGCAGTTAGTTTTCAATTCGGTGCGACGCGTCACACCACGTCGCCCAAAAACTGAGACGGGTTCCCACAACTAGGAAGCGCGCCTCATCGGCACCGCCATGGCTTCCACCTCGGATCTCACCGTCCCCGTACTAAATGTTGGGCCGCGACGTGACGCGCCACGCCCATCTCTTCGCTGGTCATCCGGCACGCCGTTAAGCGTTATGCCGCATAGGCTATTCGGTCGAATAACTGAGAGCTGAGCTGCAAAAGGGGCAAAACGCAGAACCCGTCTCTCGCGGGCCATCTTGAACGTTCTTCCGCGCCGTCAATCGCTGCAATAGGGAACGCAACCGATGTTGAGAACTTGCCTCGTATGAGAGAGCGCCTCGAAAAATTCAAATTGAGGCACTACCGACTTGAGGCTTCGCTATCTTGATTGCTATACGTGTGCGGCGGTTGGGCATCATTGAATTGGATCAGCAAGCACCGTCGCGACAACACTCATCAAAAATCCGGAATGTTCGCTTCCATTGCGGGTCTCAGGCGCCGACGAGGCGGAAAGATTTCCCAAACGGTCGGTGCGGCGGCTAGAGTACTTGTCCAACGGCCGCGGCAATCCTGTTGCGCTGGCTTGATTGGCCGTCCGGCGTAAGCGAAGGTGGCGCCTTCTGCAGCGAACGGATTGGGCGATAGTGAATGGGTACCGTCGTCACCGGGACGAATTTTGATTGTAACGTCTTTTTCGCCGTTGACCGGCACATGCGCGAACTCCAATTCCCCGCGCTCGCTCACGTGGATTCGATTGAAGTAGAGTGCGAGTGTGTCGAAAAACTGTAATTGTTTGTAGTTTTGAAAAACGTGCCGCTCGTCAAGCCAAGGTTGGGCCGCCTTATCCATGGAGAGCTCATCCCTGAGACGCTTTTGGCGCGCCAACTCGCCTTCCAACATCCGTTCAGCTAATGGTCGCTCCTCTTTCCTGATCTTGTCGATGAGGACCATATTTGAGAGGCCGTACCGGCCGTTATATAAGCCCCAACTATGCATGCTCGAAAGCAGTCCGCAGTAGGCATGGTGGCGCTGATTGAAATCCGGCGATAACCGGCTGGTGACGGTTATATATTCAGCGGGAATCTCAACTAAGTTGTACGGCAAGTTCGTTTTTCGGGTCGCTCGCAGGATCAAGGTCGAAGTCGGCCCAGCCGGCGTCGTGGTGCTCTACGATCTAACAAACCAGCTCACGCGGGCCCGGCGCTTCGAATTGGGCGTTGCCGAAGGCGCGGGCGAATTGATGGGCTAGCGCCGTATGAATTATCGGCCCGATGGCGATTTGACGATCGGCTGGGTCGCCCACCGGGAAGGAAAGCATTGTTTTCAGTATCGCCTGCTTAGCGGGAAAGCAATCAAACCAATGGCCGCAGTCGCAGCGATCAAAAGCAGATTGTTTACTTTCCAACGAAATAGAATGGCGAGCGATACCAACCCTATGATAGCCGTCAACCAATCACCGATGGCGATCCGACTGAGCAGAATGCACGCGCCGAGTATCGTCCCGATTGCGGCGGCATACGCGCCCTTCACGAAGCCTTGGACATTGGAATTGCCTCGGTGACGCGCCAGAATTGGCGCCGCCACCAACACAAGAATAAAGGAAGGCAGAAAAATACCGATGGTTGAGACGAGAGAGCCCCAAAATCCGCCAACCAGATAGCCGACGAACGTGGCGGTGATGACGACCGGGCCCGGACTGACCATCCCGATCGCAACCGCAATTAAAAACTGGCGCTGATCGAGCCACCCATATTGCTCCACCAATCCCCGTTCCAGAAACGGGACAATCACCAAGCCGCTACCAAATGTGAGGGAGCCGGCCTTGAGGAAAAAGAACAGGAGCTTGCCTATGGTCGACCCGGACGCGGCCGGCATAAGCTGCGCCAGCATCGGAATCGCGGATAACGAAAGTGCCCTTGGCGGTGCTCGACGGAAAAGGCTGCCATAGTACAAGACACCGACAATGCCGGCGCCGATGAACAGTAACGCCACCTCGGTTTGTAGAATCAGGGTGATAGCTAGACATGCGGCCGCAATCAACCATTGCAACCAGTCCTCCATGCCGAGCTTTGCGAGCCGATAACAGGAATGCAGGATCAGTGCGATCACGGCCGGGCTGACCCCGTAGAAGATCGCGGTCACGGGCTTTAGATCGCCGAGGTAGACGTAGAGCGCCCCCAACGCGGCGACGATCGCGAAATTTGGAAGGATAAACGCCCATCCACCGGCCCACGCGCCCCAAAAGCCAGCGCGAAGATACGAGACGTAGACGCCGACTTGTATCGCGAGAGGTCCGGGAAGCGATTGGCAAATAGCGATTGCTTCGCGCATCTGCTCCTTAGTCAGCCAGCCGCGGTCGGCGACGAGTTCCTTTTCCATCTGGCCGACCAACGCCACCGGTCCGCCGAAGCCGAGCAAGCCGAGACGTAGGAAATAGACCACAACCTCTTTGATCCGATCGCGCGGGGATGTCGCCGACATCATCATATTAAGTCCAGTTCGCCGATCAGTTATTTCGCGATCGCGGTCGTCTCAAGCGCTGCTCGAAGACCCTTGGCGAGCTTCACCGCGTCGTCGTTCGCCCAAAAATGAATGAAGAACATTCGGGGCTGTTCGGTGAGCATGTGACTGTGGATCGCAGTCACCTCAATGCCGTCTTTTCGCAACTCTCGGATCAGCGGATTCACTTCGTCGCCTGTCACGAGAAAGTCGCCCGTGACCGCGGCCTTGCCGCCGCCAGTCGGTTGGAAGCCGATCGCATTCGCGCCGCCCATTGCTGCGGAGACAGGCATGCCGTCTTCGGTGGCGGGTTGCCGGCGCGGCACGGCGAACTGATACACGCCACCATTTGGCTGCCCCTTAGAGCCGACAATCTGATCGAGTTGCGCGGTGTCAAGATCAATGGGGGGTGCGGGCGGTGGCGGTGCTGGCGGCGGATTGAAGGGAGTCTTGCTCTCCGCGAGCCCCGCGCGGATCGCGGCTGCCATCTTCACCGGATCGCCGTATCCGCCGACGTGCATGTAGAAGGTGGCTGGATTTGCCCGCAGCAAATGATTGTGAATTGCCGTGATAGCGAGGCCGCTTTCGAGCAGCTTTGCCATGACCGGGTTGATCTCGCTATCGAGCAAAACCAGATCGCCCATCACCATTGCTTCGCCACGCATGGGCTGGAAGGCGACCCATCCGCCGAGCGCGAGTGTCGGTCTGATCGTCACGCCATCAAGCGTTACGTTGAGATCAGTGCGCGGAAATCCGTAGCGATGGATTTCGCCACTCACTGCGGCCGTCTTGCCGAGTGCGGTATCGACCTGCCTCCAATCGATCTCCTGCGCTTCGGCCGCGTTCGGTTGCACGAGAGCAAGACCGAAAAGCACCATCAAAAACCAATGCATGCGTACCTCCTCTAAGGTCCCTGTACGGTAGCCATTGCCGGCCAATTGTGGGTCTCCGCCTGCAAACTACGGCACCACGTGTAAAGCGCGTCATAGATAACTATGCCGTGCTCCAACATTTCATGGTCGTTTGGGAAATTGGCGGATAGGCCGAGCGAGATCGAAAACAGGCCCGCGCATTGCGGGGCGAGGTCGTACCGTGAAGTATCGGCCCCGCGCACAATCGTTGCGAGGTGATCGAGCGCCGGGACCTTTATGCCGTAAATTCGCAGGAAGGTATCGAACGAACAGCAGTCGCCTTCATGGCTGAACTCGACGCCCTCAATATCATAAGGCGTTCCGCCAACCTCCCTCGCGACCGCGAGGACCCGGCTGGTCGGGACGTAAATGAATTCCGCATTCGGATCAATGAAACGTCGGATCAGCCACGGGCAGGCAATGCGGTCGATCTTGGGATGCTCGCGCGTCACCCACTTAGTCGGTGACGCTGTCTCGTTGCCGGGTCGCGAATATAGACCTTGTGGAGAGATTGGGGGCCGATTTCCGTCCATGCGCAATCACCTCGACTAATCGAGCGTTGCGCAGAGCTTGGACGAAACATCGTCTGACGGGGAGCCTGCGTGTCCCCGGTGGTCAAATCCTATGTCGACCAGTTGAGTTGCGCAAGTCGCAGAATATCGGCCTTTCCGCGATTGAGCGCATCGTTGCCCTGCGGAACAGGCGCTTGGGGTCAATCAGGTTATTTCGAGCGAGTGTCACCACTTCCGTTATGCTCCCAGTTCCAGACCTGTTGCTGTCTTGCAGCGAACGACGTTCAGGGCCACAAGCCGACATTCGCGCTGGTTTAGAATGAAAGCGGCCGCCAACTGAGGCGGCCTAGCGCCACGCAATCAAATTCACCTCTGGTTTGTCGGTCAGCAAAGGCTTGCCGAACGCAGATGGGATTAAATCGTCGAGGAAAAGCATTAGTTGCGCTCGAAAGCCGACACCGCTCCCGCCCGCGCCGTTGCCGAATGTTTGGGAACGGCCTTCCTGCTCGCGGGCGTAGTCGGCTCGGGGATTATGGCCGCGAAGCTATCGGGTGGTAACGGCGCGGTCGCCCTTCTCTGCAACACGCTTTCGACCGGCGCGATTTTGACCGTTCTCATTCTCACGTTCGGTCCGATATCCGGCGCGCATTTTAATCCTGCCGCCAGTATCGCAATGGCTATCCGCCGCGAATTATCGGGAAGCGTGGCGGCAATCTACATCGGCGCGCAATTGATCGGTGCTATTGCCGGAGTGTGGGCCGCACATCTTATGTTTGAATTGCCGCTCTGGCAGGTGTCGCTGCATGGCCGCACCGGCGTCGGCCAATGGTTTGCCGAGTTCATTGCGACGTTCGGACTGTTGCTGACAATCTTCGGATGCGTTGCCCGCACACTCGCCGCGGTGGCCTACGCCGTTGGACTGTATATCACCGCCGCTTACTGGTTCACCGCCTCAACTCGTTCGCTAATCCTGCCGTCACGATTGCCCGTTCTCTGTCCAATACTTTTGCGGGGATTTCGCCGGGCGGAGTTCTCGCATTTATCGCGGCGCAATTCGCAGGTATGCTTACGGCGACATTGCTCGGGAGTTGGTTGTGGCCCCTCCAACCGACAAAATGACCAAATCTAGCCCGGTTGTCCGGTCCGCCGATTACGTCGCGATTTTTGGCGGCCCCTACAGCAACCTAGAAGCTACGCGTGCTTTCTTTGACGAAATGGTTCGGCGCGGCATTTCGCATGATCGTATCGTCTGCACGGGCGACATCATCGCTTACGGTGCGGACGCCGCAGCGACGCTCGCAGTGGTCCGCGCTTCAGGCTGTCACGTCGTCATGGGCAACGTGGAGGAAAATCTTGCAGCCAGAGCGGCCGATTGCGGATGCGGATTTGAAGAGGGCAGCACGTGCGACCGCCTCTCGGCGATTTGGTTTACTCACGCAGCCGCACAACTATCGGCACATGATCGCACGTGGATGGTGGGCCTGCCACGGCAGATCGAGTTGGAGATTGGTACCTGCCGGTTTGCGGTAGTTCACGGTGGTGTCGATAACATCAACCAACTCGTCTTTGCGTCAACCGACGCCGTTACCAAACGACAACAGATCGACGAGACTGGAATGGACGGTGTGATCGGCGGCCATTGCGGATTGCCTTTTACACAATCGGTCGGCGGACGGCTGTGGCACAATTCGGGTGCGCTCGGCATGCCTGCAAACGACGGCACCACGCGCATCTGGTACAGCATCTTTCGGCCCGAGGCGGGTGGCGTGGCAATCGAGCATCGTGCGCTCGGCTACGATCAGACGAGCGCGGCGGCGAAAATGCGTCTCATCGGACTTCCCGAATACGCGGAGGCGCTCGGTAGCGGCATACGAGTTGACGCCGATACTCTACCTCCACCGGAGCAACGGATGTGCGGCGTTCCGCTTTTGGAAGGCCGCGTACTCTGGAAGCGGGAATTGGCTGACCAGCGGGGCGAGCGTGTCGATTGCCAGTGGCTATGGCCAATGGTTGCAAAAGACACCGCTGGCCCATCCTAACTGGCGTATTTCGCCGCAGTGTGGCGGTCGATCCCGAGAGACTTGGCGATAGCATAGGACGTCTCGCCTTTGGCGGCTCGTTCCGCAATCTTTTGGCGCAATTCGATCCCGAGCCTCGGCCTACCCATCTTGACACCCTTTGCCTTTGCCCGCGCCATTCCAGCCTTCGTGCGTTCACCGATCTTCTGTGCCTCGACCTTCGCCAAAGACGACAGCAACGCCAGCAGGATGTTGCGAACCAACTCGTTGTCGGTCGAAAGGTGCGGCTCGGTATAGGAATGGAAGGATATGCCGAAGGATGCGAGCCGTTGAAGATGGACAATCATTTGCACCATCCCCTCTCGGCTGAATTTATCTAACGCCCAAAACAGAACGCAATCGAACTTGCGCTTTGCCGCGTCTTCGAAAAGGGCGGCGAATTCCTTCCTCTTTTCCGCGCCCTTCCGCCCGCTCTCATGTTCGACGTATTCCCGGGTAATGGTGTGGCCGGAATTAGCGCACCAAACCCGCAATTGCAGTAGCTGGTTATCGACATCTTGGCCCTTATCGGCCGTGGAAACGCGGGCATAAATTGCAATGCGCATAATCCACCCCCAATGTCCCCTGCGGGAAAAAGGGTGTCCCGGTGGCGCGGCCAAAAACCCAGTGACGTCAACGGTGATTTAGACGGGCATTGGCCGGGAATAACGGGTCCCTTTATCCCGGTCAAGACATAGGGTAGCGTCGTAGCATTGCAATGTCATAGTGCTACAGGGCCACTAGATCGCACAGCCGTGAAAGCTGCCGTTGCGAGGTGGAAGGCCCTTAAAAGGGCTAGGAAGGCCGACAGGAGCGTTCAAATGGCCAAGCGCCGCCGTAACCTAACACCCACCCCTACGGGGCTAAGGAAGCCCCGCAGCGGCCGTGGGTGGCCCGGGACCGTCCACACCAGCCTTTATCTGCCCGAGGCCGTGCATGAGGCGTTACGGGAAGCGGCTTTCGAGGGGCGCCGCAAAATCCATGACATAATCTTGGAGGGCATCGAATTGGCCCTTCGCAAGCGCGGACATCCATCAATTGCGGACTTGAAGGCCAAATACGAAAGGAAAGGCCGCTGACGGGCGGGAGCGGCGTTCGTTCTGTGCGGGCGGCTAGGCCTACGCCGCAGACGGTGTCACTTCTATCGGTTCAACAATCGACGGATCATCATTCTCCGGTTTGTTCACCCGCGTTGAGATAGGCCACATCCGCATCTGCTCGGCGGGGAACGGCCGCATCAGTTCACGCGGGTCCGGTTCGTCACTTAGCCAGCGCGAAAAATCATCAGGGTGAAGGATCAACGGCATCCGGTCATGAATTTCGGCCACCAGATCGTTGGCATCGGTGGTGACGACAGCGAACGTGCGTATCCACTCGTCTTGGAGAGAGTGAAGGAGCTCTCACCGCTCCAAGCGCCAATCAAGGAGACCTTTTGAAAGGCGACTTAACCGCTTCCGTCGCTTCCTTCGTAAATGCCTCGCCGAGACTCTTTGTTTGCTCAGCAATAGCCTCCAATTGAGATTGCATGAATTCGTTCTGCAATCGAACTAGGTCTTGAAAATTCTTCGCCTGGCTCAATTTCTTCATAAATTCGTGAGTAGCGGAGAGGTTTTTCTCGACATAACTCTTTATTTTTTCTCCAAACTCTGTTCCGCCTGATGGTGCCGATGACACAATCGTCTTGAGATAGTCGAAGTAGTAATCCATCGACCAGTGGGCGGGTGCCGTAGGTTGCTCGGCACGGCGTCCCTTTTCTTGTTGTTTTTGATCTTCCGCCATAGCATCTCCGCGCGATTAAATTGAATGCCCCGAACTTGGGCAAGTCTAATATAGGCAGCAAACGACTATCGAAGAGGATGGCGCAGCGAAAGTGTGTGCGTCAGTGTGCAGACAATGACGTATTCTCGTCGGCGTCGCGCACTTTGACGCTGTTGTTAGGAAACTGCTGTTTGAGTTCCAAGCCCGCCTTCAGCGCCTTGACGAAGATTCGATATTCGGATTTCGCCATTCCGTCGATTTCAACGACGTAACGTTCGGAGGGCAGAGCATTGGCGAGACCGTTCTTCATGAGAAGCCACCGTTTTTCGCCCCGACAGCCGAGTTATTGAAACGCTTTGTTCGCGAACTGTCCTCAAAATGTATAAGTTGCGGTTAATTTTGTATTAACGCGGGTCGGACAAGCACGCTCACTTGACTTCTCACCCTGCCGCACATGCGATCTATATGGTGATGCTGCAAAAAACGAAGACGGAGAGGGCTGACAAGGGTGGGGGAGTTGGCCCTCTCCGTTCTTGGTGCCTACCAACGCAACCGTTGACACCGTGGGTATAGTGTTCTCTTTTTTGTTCTCATGAGTCAAGAGCCGAGGCGGTGGCCAGCTTCAAACCCTCGGCCTGCTTGAAGAATTTCGTGCGGAATGCGGCCAGCTTTGGGGCGCATCATCCACACACTATTTCCGCGTTGATAATTTGCTTCGCCAACTCGCAAATCCGAACCTGCATGATATCGCCACCAAATGAAGTCGCATTTGCCGCGCAAGCTCTACGAGTGGCGGCGGTCTAAACGTCCTTCGTAGCTTCCGCCGAAACAGCAGATTGCTCCTTTAGCGGGTACCCACGTCGCTGAGCCTCCGCAGGGTTGATCCCCAAAGCCCGCAAAGCCTTTGCATTGAATAGAAAACGCCCGGTCCGCTCATCGCGAACAAAGAGAGAGATTTCCTCGCCTGACTTGCTTTCCACCATCCCCTCCCACGCTGCACCAAGGCTGGCCATTAAACGACGAACCATTTAGGGGAGGTTAGGCGTGTTTCAAGGGCGGTGCCGCAGTCTGCTGTAGCGATCATCGCCCTATCGCGACGGCCGTTCTGACAACTGGATTAAGGTGAAAAATCCGGACGCCCCGGCTGTGCGGCGGCTGGAAGAAGAGGAATGGAAGTAGCCCCTACGCGCGGACCGTCGCTCATTGGCCGAACACCACGGCGTGCATGATGCGGCCGGGCACCAGCGTGAAAGCGCCCGCAATGACCAGAGCGCCGAAGAATAGCGAGAGCATGGCGATGCGATGCTGCCTGACGACACCGAGCATCAACGCCACCCACGTCCAGCCGATTGCCCGATGCGGTATCGTTCCCTTCGGGGCGCTTAATTGCACGATGCCGAGGGCAAACGCCGCCATGGCGGCAAAAGCGTGCAATTGAATTCCGGAATTCGCCGCCAACATGGGCGCAAGAGACATTGACCTTCCCCACTCGTTGATCCAGCCGCGACTTACTTCATGCGCTCGCAACCATCAAAGGATATGGGCAAGGCCGGGCGAGCGGCAGTTAGCGCGAACCTGCCGGTTTGTCATAATTGCTTTATTGCATTTTTGTGACTGTCAAAACCAGCGTGGCAAAGCTCCGTTTTGTGCTAGAGGATTTCCTGCAAACGGGGATCGGTCACATGGACAAGCTTCCGTTGAAGTATTGCCCGCATTGCAACACGGAATATAAAGTCGTGTATGTTGAAGCGATCCCCGCGAACGGCGACGGGAAAATAACTTGTCTAAGCTGCGGTGGCCCGCTTACCGGCCGTGACGGCCGTTTCATTCTCAAATACTTCCGCGCCGATGAGCCACGAAAACAAGCGGGAAAACGCTATGCGGGCATTCGCAGCCGCTAGTTTGTGCCAAGGAAAGATCCCAAGCTAACCGTCGCTTCCAGGCGCACTGCCGAGGCGAGACGCGCCGTCAATGATCAGCATACTCTAATCGCCAGATTGACGGTTGCAGGGGAACCAACATTGGAGGCTGTACAAATCCTCCAGACCTACCTCAGCATACTGTGGCACCTTGAGGCCCATGAGGAAAAGCTTAGGAAAGAACGCAGGGCCAAAAAGACCGAAACGAAAAAGACCGAAGATTCAAACTGAGGCACTACCCGGCTTTTCGGTAGTGTCCCAAACTCTCTGGCGGGCTACGTCAATTGGTAGTAGTTTTAGAAGTGTAAGAGTGGCGTCTGCGGAGGGTGCCCATTATGCCCCAGCCTAATTCCCATTCGAGCCCGAATAACGGTGAGCCTCGGGATGCTTCCGGCATCATAGAACCCGCAAACGATCAATTGGCTGTCAAGAATGCTTGTCGCTTGATTGATAGCTACGTTCTCGCGGTTTGGCGGGAACCTCCCCCGTCACCGGCATCACAACGTGAAGCGGCTACTTCCACCCCGGTCGGTTGATCCCGCCGCTTGAACAACGGCGTGAATTTCTTTTCGGCGGCCATCACTTGGGGAAACTTGCCCGGAGTTTTTCCGCCAGAAGTCGCGTGCATACTGCAAACCCTGGTGCGGGCAGAAGAAGAATGGAGGTAGACGTCGGGCACTTGGAGCATGCGGATTGATTTCCGCTATCGGCCAGAAAGCGACCATTCCTGACAACCTTGGAACGTCTGCTGTGGGCCAAAAGGCGACATTCGGCCAAAGCTATTTCCTTAAACTTCTACACTTGGCCCTGCCATTTTAACGGCTTCTTTGTCCCTCGCTAATTGGTTTTCTTCGTTTCACACAAAAGTTGGCCCCGCCTCCAGCATTGCTTAACAAATCGCGGCCAACATCGCGGGTGATGAAAGTCGGGCGGATTCGGGCGACGGTGATCAGGCTCATAGTCATTTTTCCGGCCATGGCGATCGGCGGCTGGATGCTGCTCGCATCGCTGGGCGTGTTCGGACAACCCGTGCGGCACCCCGACGATGCGCCCGACTGGATCGGCGCGCTAATCGGATTTTTGTTTTTCGGCGGAGCGTCAGCGGCCATGATCAACGTGGTCTATGGCGTGGGGGACCAAATGAGCGGACAGCTGCCATCCGGCGCGCCTGCGCTCGCGCGCATCCTAAGCGGCGCGCTCGGGGTCGCGGTCACGCTTGGATTGGCCATCGTCTTCGTCTGGATCGGCTTCGGACCCGGCGAACGTCACTTCACCGGTTCGGGCGCTTTTCTCGGGCCGCTCGTCGGGCGCGCGATGTTCGGCCTGTTTGGCCTGCTCACGTTTGTTGTTGTCTGCTGGATGGAAGTTCGACGGCAGAAACGCAGTCTGGCCGCGAAAAACAATGCGTGACGCGTTGTCTTTATCTTTCAGAAGAAACGCGTGGCCTTCGGCTTGATGTTCGCTTTGGGTCAATCGCTACCGAACGCGAATGTCCGCTGTCACGTCCGCTTTTTCCGGGAACAGACATTCGCCCGGCGTGATCGGATTTTCCGCTAAGGGCCATGAAGAACTCATGCGCCGCAACATAAGCGGCGTGGCACAAACAGAAAAGACCGCCTCGCGCGGCGGTCTATCCGAAATCCAATCAGGTGTTTTGATCAGGCGGCTGCGAGTGCAGCGGCGTTTTTCCGTTTCCTACGCCAGCCAAACAAACCCATCGCGCCGAGACCGCCAGCAAACAGCGGCAGTGTTGCCGGTAGGGGCGTCGCGGCGGGAGCAACCGTCACCGATCCGTATTCGGAACCTTGGAAGGTATAATAATAGTCATCCTCGCCCTGCGTGTATCCAAGCTGAAAAAATGACGGACTAGTATTGAAATCGCTGATGTAAAGCCAGAAATCATTGCTCGGCGGAGAATACGAAATGCAACACGTCCCGTCATTGATGCCCCCGACCTCCAGTAGGCCGGTCGAGGAGGCGTAGTTGAAGGAAAGCGCTGATCCGAGAGTTATATTGAGACTGTCCAAGGTGATGCCGCTCGTCGTGTCACTATAATTTTGGGTCGGGTCAAATGTAATCGTAAATGAGCCTGTGACCGTAGAGACCGGCACAGGCGAGCCGAACGCGGAGTTAAAATTGTTGGCACTAAAAGTGACCACGTCGCTGACTGTTGCGGCGTGCGCTGGTATCGCGGCAGCGAGCACAAAAGCACAGGCACCGAGTACACTGCTTGCCAAACCAAGACGCATGATCAGTCTCCATACGCTCAAGCGCAACACCGCGCAGAGGAATTTTCTGATAGTTAATTCACATGGTCAATATAACTAAGGATATATCTCTGCCGTCGAGCCGAGAATGACGGGAATGTATGCTGAGGGTCAATTTCGCCCGATTGGGGGCCGAAGATAAGTTCTCGCCACTTGTTCTTTTTTCCTTTTCCTGCAAACTGCCAACAGCATCAAAGACGAGGCGCTGGCGCGCTTCTCCAACCTGCCAAATCTGCGGCAAGGTGGTTTCCCGATTGGGATGATGGGCCGGAAACGGCAAATAAAGCGGATCGCGCCAGCCCTCATTCACCGGAGGGCGTCATGGCCGAGCCGAATTTCCCGTTGATTGATCGCCGCCGGTTGCTGACCGTCGCGGCGGCCGTCGCAACAGCCAGTATTGCGCCACAAATCACGCCGGGCGTTACTAACGCAATTCAACAGGCTCCCCCCTTCGAAAAACCCTCGCTGAACTTGTCCGCAGCCACGGTGCGGCGTCTTTTGGAAATTGAACGACGGAATGCAATCCGCCGTGAGGTTGATCTGCCACCATTGTCCATTGTGAAAGAACTGCGCCGGATGAAAAAAGTGGAAAACGCACAAGCGTTCGAGCGATTTGCGGCGGCGAATGAAAAGGCCGTATGGGATCAAGTTTTAAGGGAACGGCGGGAAGCTGTGGGTGATCCTAATTGGCGGCCGCGCACTTTAGGTGAAGGTGTGGGGTATCGAAGGCAAGTTCGCAAAGAATTTCGGAAGCAGTTCAAACCGTCATTTCGCCATAACGAACTGTTTTAAAATCTTCCAACTATCTTCGTATTCTTACGCAGGTCACCAGCCTAGAAGTCTGCCCGTTGCTGTTAGGCGGTTGCTGATGGTGTTCCAAGCTTGCGTGGATGACAGCTACACGGACGACGCCAGTTATGTGCTGGCCGGTTTTGTCGCCGAAGGCCGAGTTGTGGGCGAAGTTTGTCGTCGATTGGGATCAATTATTGCCCCTAACCTTGCGGGGAAAAAAATCGGGGCGGTATCGGTTCAAAATGAAGGAAATGGCCCGGCGCATGGAACATGTTCCTGCGTTTTATGCAGTCATTGAAAAATACGAACCGATCCGATTGTCGTGTCATTTCGATCTACGCGATTTAGAACGAGCGAAACAGCGGATATGGGTGGAGAATTGCGATATCGGTTGGGGCTTTATCGACAACCCCTACTCGTTCGCCTTCCGTTGTTTGATGGATAATGTTTCACAACAACCGAGACAAACTTAATGTTCTGGTTCCACAGGGGCAAAAAATAGATTTCATTTTTGACAAGGCTGGTGAAAGCAAGGCGATCCTTGAAGTCTGGGGCGACTACATTAAGAACCGGCCCGATGAGATACGCCAATATTACGGGGCAACTCCTCGCTTTGAGGACGATGAGGAATTCAAGCCGTTACAAGCCGCAGATTTTTGGGCTTGGTGGGTAAGAAGGTGGTATCTAGCTCGAACCCCCGAAAAAATCGAAACTGAAGATTTTGGTGCATGGAAGGCAAGCAAGGTGCCCAAGGGGATCGCAACTGTGTTTTTCGCCCGTGACGCAATTGATTCCGAGGCGTGGTTGATCGCCCTTATTTGTTGCGTCTTCATCATCGGTTACCGCGCCGCCAATGTCGAAGTTGAGTGTGGGGAACGTAGCGATCATAGCCCTGTAAACTTTTTCAGGCGGGTTGTTGCCCTCGGTGAAAAAAACAAACTCAAACCTGTCGGGTTCATCAATATCGACTTGACCATCAATTGGATTTTTCGAGCAACCCCAATGCGCTTCTGCCCACGCGGTGGAAATTTTTGCCGAACGAGAACTAAGGTCCAGCAATTCATGAAGTTCAGCATCGGTAAGTTCTACGCCGCCATTATGGGCGGGGGTTCGAGACTTTGCGCCTTGAATGATCCTCGCCATATCTTCACCCGCGCCAAGGATTCTTGTCGCCATGGTCGGCGGGATCGGAATCAAGGAATTAAAGTCGAATTCCTCGCCGTTGTCCAAACAACTCTCTTTGAAGAACGCGATATCTTCCTGCGGTCCTGTAACTGTAACGACGGTGTAGCAAACAGTCATGACGATTTCTTTCTTGAACGAACAGCCAATATTGGCTCCACGCACAGACCTAAACCCAAATTGAGGACGTTCAAGTCCTATTTTTAAGGACGAAATTTTTTGAAAACACTTTTCATAACCAAAGTTTCCCAAGAGCAATGCGTTCGATACCAAGCGTCAAACAAAAACGTCAAGCCTTCTTTGAACGGGCACCAACCGTCTTCACTTCGTCAGAAAGCCCTGTAAGCCTCGTCGATAATGTATCGAACGATTGACGAAACGGTTTGGTTTGTCCCCGGAGTGTCTGAGTCTCCATCTTTACGTATCTAACAACCAGAATATTTTCTTGACGGACTGGCGTTGCTGCGGCGATGATGGTGATGAAATTGAATCCTGAAACCACCCAAGCGTTCGCCAAACGATAAATATCGTTATGACGCGCCAAGCCAGACTGACATTTCGTCTTTCGTCAGACGAGAAACAAGCTCTTGCCGATTTCGCCGATCAGGCGGGTATGCCGCCATCGGTAGCGGTTAGGATTTTGATCGCAAATGCACTGGAACGAAAAGACGAACTTTTCAGCCGATACGATTGCATCCATCGGAGCGCCGAACGCTTAGGACAGTTCGCTGGTCGCCCGAGGCAGGAATAGAACGGAATCGTCGTAATCGAGCCGCCCCCGTTCAATGTTCTTGAACGCATACCTAACGGTTTCTTCGAGATTGTCATTCACCGGAGTTATGTAAATCGACGAGAGGTTTGTTTCCTTCACGCTCACGCGCCGTCAGCGTGCGAAGTTGTCATCTTCACACCCAACAGCGCCGCGGCTACGTAACGGTGCGCGTGGGCGCTGCGGATATCAGGCCTGACCGTTTTCCAACCGCGACAGAATTTTGGCTAATTGCCGCTCATGCCGTTCTTGCGTAGCAAACATGTGCAGGAGGAGCGCGCTGGCTTTCGTAATGTCCCTGCCGTTACGCTGCAATCGCGCAACGATTTCGCGCTGCCTGGCAAGCCGCATGTGGCCTTCGGCTACAAGCTGTTCAGCTTCGGCAAGGCTCCGCCATGTGCTTTCGTTGTCCATAAACCGAAGATACGCGAGAACATCCTATCGCTCACGCGACGACCGTCGCAGCGTGGTTCGCCTTCGTGAGTCGTTGTTTGCCACCTTGTCCGCAAGGACCATGGGCCACTGCGGCTTCATCAAAACCGTAGCATTTTCAATTTTGGATTAAATGTCCTCTCACATTCCCCTGCTTCAATGTCGTGAAATCCCTCTTATTCGGGAGACGGCCAACATGCGCGAACGCCGAACCAGCTTTCGTGTCGAATGGAACTCGACAGGCAGCATCTATGATCGTAACGGCCGTTTCACCGGATTATGTATCGTAGGCAACTTTTCAAACCGTGGCGCCAAAATTTCCGGTCTGGATCCCAGTTCAATACCCGACGAGTTCATTCTTCGGACTTCAGCTCGCGGCGGCGTTCATCGTTGCCACGTAACCTGGCGTTCAAAGGACGGTTTGGGGGTGAAGTTTACCGGCCACGCCAAACGCATCAGCGAGGCGGCAGTACATCGGCTGCAAAAATCATTGTCTTCCGCAGTGGACTGATCGTGTTGCGGCTACAACCGCACCAAGCACCCTCAACCAACATGACACTGCCCGGTGGTTTTTAAAGATTGGTGGTTCGAGCGTTAGGGTATTTTCCCAATTGACTTTCGCGCACAACCCGTTCGTGCGGCTCGTCCATACTCTTCACGCGATACTCGAACTCGCCGTCACGCTCCGGCAATTTTTTGGTGATGATGTACGCGCCTCCCGGAAGGTTTTGACTTTGAGAGGGATTGAGAAAGACGGTTTGGCCGATATGAAATTTGTGGTCTGACATGGCGCTCGCCGCATGGCGCATCGTAGGGTATCGCGCGGCAAGAGAAAGAAATAGCGTAGATCATCAGGTTGTTTTCTGCCGACTGATATAGACAGGCCAAGCAAGTGTCCTCGGCGCTGCTGCGGTGCACCGAAGTCTCGCCGCCAACGGTCGAGTTGGGTCATTCACGACCGATGCATTCAGTCCCCGTGCCGATCAATGTCCGTTGTTACTCCAATAGCGAAACTATTGTTCGGCGCAGCGAAGTGACGCTAGGGGCCAATCGCGTCACTTTGTAATGCGGAAAAACAGTGATCCTTTTCGCCGTCGGCGGAACTGTGAAGTACGTCACAGACCGCCAATTTGAGGCGTGATATTGTACCCACCGTTGCGTAGGGCGGGACCCCTTGGGGGTTCAAATGGCAATCGACATCGGAAGACGGCAATTTATATCCGCACTCAGCGGCGCAACGCTCGCGTGGCCGCTCGCCGCGCGGGCACAGCAGCCGGCGATGCCGGTGGTCGGGTTTATCAGCCCCCCGTCGGCCGATACGTTCGTGCGTGAGATGACCGTGTTCCGCAGAGGCCTCAACGAAACCGGCTATGTCGAAGGCCAGAACGTGACGGTCGAGTACCATTGGCTGGAGGGCCACTACGATCGCCTGCCGGCGCTTACGGCCGATCTGGTCCGCCGACAAGTGGCCGTGATCGCCGTGCCCGGCAACGCGACGGTTGCGCTCGCGGCCAAAGCTGCAACAGCGACGATCCCGATCGTCTTCGGCGTCGGCGAAGACCCGGTCCGGCTTGGTCTTGTCGCCAGCCTCGCGCGGCCGGGTGGTAACGCGACCGGCATCAATTTTTTCTTCAACGAGGTAGTGGCCAAGCGGCTGCGGCTCCTGCATGACTTGGTGCCTAAGGCCGTTCGTGTTGCCGTGCTCGTCAATCCGGCTAATGCATCGACTATCAAAACCACATTGCGGGATGTGCAGGAGGTCGCCCCCACCATGGGGCTGCAAATCCAGATCGTCAACGCCACGACGATCGGAGAGATCGATGCGGCCTTTGCCACCCTCTTGCGCGAGCGCCCCGATGCCCTCTTCGTGGCTGCTGACGGGTTCTTCACCAGCCGCAGCGTGCAATTTGCCACCTTAACGGCGCGCGACAAGATTCCGGCGGCTTATGCAAATCGTGATATTGTCGCAGCGGGCGGGCTGATGAGCTACGGAACCGACCTCGCGGACGTGTTTCATCAAGTCGGCATCTATACCGGCAGCATCCTTAAGGGCGCCAAGCCCGCCGACCTTCCGGTGCTGCAATCGACAAAATTCGTGTTCGCCATCAACCTGCAAACGGCGCGGGCGCTCGGCATCGATGTGCCGCCAGGGGTGCTCTCCATCGCCGACGAGGTGTTCGAGTAACACGCTTCACGTGCTGCGTTGCACCGAAGTCTCGCTGCACTCGACGAGAGACCGCGGCATTTCGCGCCCGTATCGCACCATGTCCGAAACGCCTTCAAAGCGGACATTACGTTTAAAGGTGGGACGCTAAAATACTGGCACATTCGCAGTTAAATCCACCTTGCCCCCTGCAACCATGGTGACGTGCCCGGTCTGATATAGGCCGATGGCTCGCGCCGCTGCTGGTGACAAGTCAATCTGCCTGTCGCGAACCCAGGGGCCGCGATCGTTGATCCGTACGATCACGCATCCGTTGTGACAGACGCTAACGCGCGTGCCGAAAGGCAACGTGCGATGCGCCGCCGTCATCGCGGAGCAATCCAGACGTTCGCCATTCGCGGTGCGATGACCGCAAAGACCATCACGTCCGCCGTAGATGCTCGCCACTTCGGCATACGCAACGCCACTAACTGCCAAAACCATCGCGGTCGCGAAGATCAATCTGGAAAAATATGAAATGCAACAAGACATAATTTCATCCTCGCCGACGAAACCATTACCCGCGGGTTCAGCGGGATTTTGTTCGCCCTGCGTTGACAACGTTATCCGGAGGTAAAAAGTCTCAATAAATAAATAGGGAAATTTGAGGAAAACGATGCCCCAGGGCCAATACCGGGTCCAAATTCCGCAGTTTTTGACAAGCCGAAGGATTTCTTGAAAAAAAGGTCAGCGCCCCATTCTGCATGGCCGCCGCTAAATAGGAGAGGTAGCAATTATGCCCATAACGGCCGCGCAAGAATATTGGTGGTGATTATCTTCACGCAGGGCGAAGCTGCGGGTGCGGTGTTCTAAACGAATAAAAAATGAAAGGGCTCCATTTGGAGCCCTTTCGATCTAATATACCATCATGCTAGCGACGATCGTCGTTATGCCGCGCATGTCCATGCCAACCCGGGCCTGGATTCGGTCCTGGCGCGACGACGACATTCGGTCCGCCGTTGTATTGGTCATAGTAGCCGCCGCAGGGCCTATTGTAGCCACATCCGCCATTGTAGGGGCCGGGTGCGCCAACGCCGACGCCAACTGGTCCAACTTGAACGTCGATCTGCGCCATGGCCGGTACTGCGGTCAGGAGCACTGCTGCCGTGGCAATGCAGAGTGTGAGTTTTTTCATCTGTCGTTCTCCTCTGTGATTTTTCTCGCGGTGTCGCAAAGCTCTTTTTTGCGGCACATACTGAGAAACGCGACAGAAGACGTTATTGTTCCGCGGCAGCGTGTGACGCCGCCCATTCACACTGAAGTAGTTTGCGTGAGCAATTTTGCTCAGACGCTGCCCCTCCATTCCGCCTAGCGTGGCTCACAGAAGGCAATTCAGCAAAACAGCGAGGATACGACAGTGGATAAAGATCAAATCAAAGGTTCGGCGGAAGAGATCAAAGGAAGCGTGAAGGAAGCGGCCGGGAAGGCTTTCGGCGACAAGAAATTGGAAACAGAAGGCAAAACCGACAAGGCTGCCGGCAAAGTGCAAAACGCGATCGGTGGATTGAAGGATGCGGTGCGCGGCAAATAACGTCAGCACCGTCAAAGGAGACTTGCCATGGAATTGATCTTGATCGTCGTTGTACTAGTGCTCTTGTTTGGCGGCGGCGGTGGGTATTTCGGTCGCCGCCGAGGGTATTGGTGATCGAACGTATTCCTGGCTTGGTCCGGCATGCCGAGCCGAGATCACGTCTATCGAAGCGTATCCCCACTCAATAGGGTGTTCGTTGACATTTCGGCTGTTGAGCAGGCTGGCCTGCGCTCCCTCAATGAGGAGAGCCGTCGTGTACGATATTGATAGGCGATTTGTGAATTAACCGCGCGGGTCCCGTTCGAGGCAATTGCAAAAGGGGCATCTGGCTCACCTCAGACCGATTGGTTGGACGGTGTCGTCGTTCACCGGATCTCCAGGAACGCGGGTCGACGAGGTTTCCCATGAAAATTCGTGCGGGTTACGAGATTTCCTATGACTGCCCGCAGCCGACGCCAATGATCCTTACGCTGAGCGTTCATCCGTCGCGTTTTCCCGATCTACTGACCCTGGATCGCGTGCGGCTTGATCCACCCATCGTCCCCAAAACGTATCATGACAGCTTCGGCAATTTCTGCCACGTGATCCGGCCCCCAGCGGGCCGCCTGACCGTGTCCGCCGACTTCCTTATAAAGGACCAGGGCGAGCCGGATGCGATTGTCCCTCAGGCAGAACAGCATCCACTAGAAGACCTGCCGGTGGAGGTCCTGATCTTTCTGCTCGGCAGTCGCTACTGCGAGACCGATCGCCTCTCGAATATCGCTTGGTCCCTTTTCGGGCAGACTCCCAAGGGTTGGCCGCTGGTGAAGGCGATCTGTGAATATGTCCACGATCACATCACGTTCGGTTACCAGCATGCGAGCCCAACCAAGACGGCGTTCGAAGCCTATTCGGAGAGACGAGGCGTGTGCCGGGACTTCGCCCACCTCGCCGTCACTCTGTGCCGCTGCATGGATATTCCGGCGCGCTACTGCACCGGCTATCTCGGCGACATCGGCGTGCCGCCTGACAACTCACCGATGGACTTCAGCGCCTGGTTCGAAGTCTATCTCGATGACCGCTGGTACACGTTCGACGCCCGCCACAACAAGCCGCGCATCGGCCGCATCCTGATGGCACGTGGGTGCGATGCGACCGACGTTGCGCTCGTCACCTCGTTCGGCACGTGCACGCTCGCGGGCTTCAAGGTAATCACTCAAGAGGTCATGTCGACCGAGCCCACGAGTGCATGACGGTTTCCCGGCCGCGATGTCCGCTTTGGGTTGCCAGCTCAATCGGTCGACGCAACACGGGGGCCAGTTGAGCAATAAATAACGATGACGGCTTGCCGAACGGTCGCCCAAACGCTTTCAGCAAGTCCTTCCACAACCAGCTATCCCACAACGTGATTTTCTCTGCCGCCTTCGTACCACCACGAAATCACTGACTTATCGGCCTATAATTGATCTTTTCCCTCTAAGATAATTGGCCTGCTGCTAAGTTGTCGAGGCGCGCGACGGTTCGCGTCAGCCCCTCACCAAAAGGACTATAAGAACGATCAGCAATATCGTGCCGAGGCCACCGCCAAAATAATGGTAGGGAGCTCCCAGATAGAAACCACCACCACCAAAAAGAAGAATCAGAATAATTAAGAGTAGGATTAGTCCCATTGTATCCTCCTAGAAAAATCTCCGCGCAACGCGCGCAAACCAACTGGCCTCAGCTGGTCTGACGATTAATGGACGCTCGCTCTTGTAACGCTGCTTGCGTCCAGGTTCGCGCTAACTGAAGCAGACCCTGCTTGTCCTTGTCGGCTTTGGCCTCGCAGGCGGAGAGAATTGATCTGCTTGCGACACGGCACCCCCTCAAGTGCCCGCCACCCCAATTCCACATGCTCTTATTAGGATTAGCAATCTGTTCAAAATTGCTCACCTAATCTGCGGTTGGTCGCGCAGAACGACATTCAGCAATGAACTGTGGATTTCGATGCTGCCGTTGTAATCGATCAAGCCCAGTTTGCGAAATTTATTCATGAAGAAACTCACCCGGGGCCGGGTCGTTCCGATCATCTCCGCAAGCGTCTCCTGGCTGACTTTTGCGATGATCGGTTCCGGCCGACTTTCCTTGCCAAAATTCGCCAGCAGCAGAAGGGTCCGCGCCAGGCGTTTCTCGCTCGAATTGAACAGTTGATCGACCAGGTCCTCCTCGACGCGACTGTTGCGGGCCAACAGATGCGAAATAAATAATTCGGCAAACGCCGGCTCTTCGTGGATCACGCGCGTGATATCGGCCTTCGATATTCGCGCGATCGTACATTTCGTCAGAGCGGCCACCGTCGACAGCCGCAGCGCCTCTCCGGCCAGACAGCCCTCGCCGAAGAAATCACCCGTGCCCAGAAGTGCGACCACGGCTTCCTTGCCCTGCTCGGAGACGACGGCTTTCTTGACCTTGCCGCTCTGAACGTAGAAAACGGCATCCGCAGGATCGCCCTGCCTGAATACAGTTTGATCTTTCCGATAGTCGGCAACGCGTTGCCCGCCGTTTACTTTCGAGAGAAACTCTTTGGGATCGAACGGCAGCTTTGCTTGGCGGATCATTGCCATCCTCGCTTGCCCTCCCGGGGTACCCTTTCGGGATACAGAGAACGCGCCAAAGGAAGGGTGCACAAATCAGCGGGAACAGGGTCGCCCGCCTTGCCCGCGTGTTCGTATTATAAGTCAGCCTAGGGTATAGTGTCGGTAATGTACATTACAGTACGGCGGGAGCGACAACATCACGCGTATGTTTTGGGAAGATGAAAAGCCAGCCGCGCCCGGACCAGCTGATAGCATTCGCAAGATGCCGCCGTGAGGCCGGGCCGATCGAGGATTGTGACTTGCCGCCGGCCGCGTTCGATCAAACCGGCACGCTCGAACTCCCGGACGGCATTCGTGATAGTCGGCCTTTGCACACCCAGCATTTCAGCGAGCAGGTTCTGAGTGATAGGGAGCGCGTCACTGTCACAGCGGTCCCGCATCATCAGCAGCCAACGTGCCAGCCGCTGCCTGAGGCTGTGCGCACCGTTACATGCAACCGACACCATGACCTGTTCGAGAAAAGCCTGGACGTAAGCGTCCATGACGCCTTTGAATGACGGCATTGACTGCATGGCCCGCGTAAAGGCCGCGCGCGACATCTTTGCTGCGGTCCCCGGGATTTGGACGAGAAGCTGGACCGAGGAGCGCTTGGCGCCGAAGATGGCTTGCACATCGGTGAAGCCCTCCCTTCCGACCGTTGCCATCTCGATGATAGAGCCGTTCGCGTAAACCGCCACAACCGAGACCACACCGCTGTCGGGGAAGAATACGTGGTCGAGCGCACTGTCAGCGTCCATGAGGACTTGCGCGCGTTGGCAGTTAATTTGTTCAAACTCCGGCATAAGCCGCTTGAGATTGCGGGTGGGCAGTGCGAGCAACAGCCGATTGCGCGGCCAATCCGATGAAGCGTTCGCCGCCATTCAATTGTGCTCAGTTCGCGTTAGCGTATCGCTCGCGAAGCCTGCGCCTATATCCGCTCGGACTCTGAGCAAAATCGCTCACGCCCGATTGATGTCGGGCGCGTTAGAGCGCTATTCGCTGACATAACAATGCCGGGTCGTCGCTAAGGGTGCAAGCCATATGGACACGTTCGCGTGTGCTCCGCGTTCCGTTCCAGTGGAGGAACTCTTGAGTTGTGATCTTGTCGAGCAGCCCGCTTCACGTCTTGTAGGCTCGTCTCGCACGCATACTCCTCACGGATGCGCTCAACGCGGGGTCGGACGTTTCGCTGATAGTTGTTGTTTGACTGCAAGACCGCGTTGGTCAGTATCGCGCCGACGAGGCCGCAAGGCCACGGAGATAATCAGTCGCCGCTTGTGCGTTGTTGCATGCTGTGAAAATTGCCGCGTCGCGTGTTTTCCTACGAGCTCCAAAAATGACCCTCCCCCCATGCTGGACAGGCGGGGGTGGTAGGAAGATTGCGAAAGGGTGGTACGCGCTGCGCGACCAGCAACCGGCAATGGTAGCGTGAGGGGGATCGACCAAATAAAAAGGCCCCAGCGGGGAAGCGCTGGGACCGAGGTTACGCATTACGCAACATGGGGTAACGCGAGAAGCATACTCGCACTTGCGGCAACATTTAGACGGTGCCGCCGTGGCAGCGTCGGATGATTTCAAGTTCAGTAGGCAACTATGGAATGAGCGGGCGCGTTGTTTGTTTGTACGGTGTTGATCGCCGTCGTTCGGCAGCGTTTATTCCCCAAAAACTCCCCAAAAATGGATCCCGTATTTTGGCGATGAAGCTAAGCCATTGATATCATTGGCGCTCCCTACGGGACTCGAACCCGTGTTTCAGCCTTGAGAGGGCCGCGTCCTAGACCGCTAGACGAAGGGAGCCTCGAGCATGATCCGGAAAAGTGGATGCCGGTTTTCCGAAAAGATCATGCTCCCACCATAACCCGACCCGAATAAACCTCGAATGGCGTAGCCACGCAAGCCGTTCACGGCGCGGCGGCGAACCTGATTCGGCCGGTCTCTTTCAGCGTCTTGAGGTCGTAGGTGCGGATCTCAATGGCGCCGGCGATATCGAGGGTCACTGCGAGGCGGTCGTCGGTGAGCGAGCTTGCGATCACGCGCGCACTTTTCGGCAGCGTGATAACGCCGTCGGTCGTCGCGGTGGCTCCTGCGCCGCCGGCGCGGAACGCCCGGTAGCCGATGACGCTGACCACCGCTGCGATCGCGATCAACGTGGTGAGCCCGGAGATGATCATCAGCGGGCCGCACGCGGGCAACCATGCGATCAGCGCTCAACTCGGACCGGGCCTGTTGCCGGTCGCTTGGCGCCTCAACGGCAGCTAATTTGCTCATTGCCGATGCCGGACGAATTGCCCAAAGACCCCCACGTGACGTCTACGCAAAAATCGATCCGCCTTGCCGCCGACGAAAACCGGCGGCCGGCTCGACCGCGTGCTTGCCGCCCATGTCGCCGAACTGTCGCGCACGCGGCTCAAGGCGCTGATCGAGGCGGGCGCCGTCGCCGTCGACGGGCGCACGATCCGTGATCCCAGCCATCGCGTCAATTCCGGCGCCGCCATCGTCGTCGACGTGCCGCCGGCGGCGGCCGGCCAAGCCGGCTGCCGAAGCCGATCCCGCTCAACGTCGTCTACGAGGACGCCGACATCATCGTCATCGACAAGCCGAGAGGGCTGGTCGTGCATCCCGCCGCCGGCCACCAGACCGGCACGCTGGTCAATGCGCTGATCGCCCATTGCGGCGCGAGCCTCTCCGGCATCGGCGGCGAGCGACGTCCCGGCATCGTGCACCGGCTCGACAAGGACACCAGCGGGCTGATGGTCGTGGCCAAGAACGACCGCGCCCACCGCGCGCTGGCGGCGCAGTTCGCCGACCATGGCCGCGACGGCGGGCCGTTCGAGCGCGGCTATCTCGCCTTCGTCTGGGGCGCGCCGGATCGCCCGCGCGGCACCATCGACCAGCCGATCGACCGCCATCCGCTGGCGCGCGACCGCATGGCGGTGCGCGAGGACGGCCGCGAGGCGGTCACCCACTGGCAGGTACTTGAGCGCTATGGCGGGCAAACGGCCGCTGGAAGTCGGCGGGCGCAACCGCACCGAACGCCGGTGGCGAGCCTGCTTGCTTGCCGGCTGGAAACCGGCCGGACCCACCAGATCCGGGTCCATTTGGCCGCGATCGGCCACCCGCTCCTGGGCGACGATGTCTACGGCGCCGGCTTCCGCACCAAGGCGGCGCTGTTGCCGGAACCGGCCCAAGCCGCGCTGGAGGGCCTTGGCAGACAGGCCCTGCATGCCTATATATTGGCGATCGAACACCCAGTCGACCGGTGAAAATCCTGCGTTCCGCTCGGAACTGCCACCCGATCTTGCCCGTTTGCATGCTGGCGCTGGCCGGCCATGCGGGCTGAATTCCAGGCGATAAGTAAATGGCCTTACCAAACTGCCGACGCGTTTTCGCGGTCTCAGTCGGCATTCACGGCGGCGTCGCGGCGATTTGACGCCTGTTTCACTTCCTTTGCCCGATTCGACCGTGTATCCGCGTGATGTTGCGGGTGCGAAATAAGGAACTGGCGCCGTCGGCTCTGGGAGCGGCGGCAGCCATTCGCCCGCCGGATCGTCGGGGGCATCAATATATGGAGGGCGCTGTCATGGCCCAAACTGCTGCACTGCCCATCCTGTCGGGCGAATCCGGCCTCACCCGGTATCTCGAAGAAATCCGGCGGTTCCCGATGCTGGAACCGCAGGAAGAATACATGCTGGCCAAGAGCTGGCGCGAGCACGGCGACCGCGACGCCGCGCACAAGCTCGTCACCAGCCATCTGCGGCTCGTCGCCAAGATCGCCATGGGCTATCGCGGCTATGGCCTGCCGATTTCGGAAGTGATTTCCGAAGGCAATGTCGGGCTGATGCAGGCGGTCAAGCGCTTCGAGCCCGATAAGGGATTCCGGCTCGCCACCTACGCCATGTGGTGGATCAAGGCCGCGATCCAGGAATACATCCTGCGCTCGTGGTCGCTGGTGAAGATGGGCACCACCGCCAACCAGAAGAAGCTGTTCTTCAATCTGCGCAAGGCCAAGAGCCGGATTTCCGCGCTCGAAGAAGGCGACATGCGCCCCGATCAGGTCAAGCTGATCGCCAAGCGGCTCGGCGTCACCGAGCAGGACGTCATCGACATGAACCGCCGGCTCGGCGGCGACGCCTCGCTCAATGCGCCGATCCGCGAGGACGGCGATTCCGGCGAATGGATGGATTGGCTGGTCGACGACAGCGTCAGCCAGGAAAGCCGGCTTGCCGAGAGCGAGCAATCGGAGAACCGCCACGAAGGCGCTTGGCCGACGCGCTCACGGTGCTCAACGATCGCGAACGCCGCATTTTCGAGGCGCGGCGGCTCGCCGACGAGCCGATCACGCTGGAAGAGCTCGCCGACGAGTTCGGCGTCTCGCGCGAGCGCGTGCGCCAGATCGAGGTGCGCGCCTTCGAGAAGGTGCAGAAGGCGGTGAAGAGCCACATCAGCGCCATGGAAAATCCGCACGCGGCGCAAGCGACGGTCGCGGCCGCCCATTAATCGTCATTCCGGGGCGCCGTTCAGCGGCGAACCCGGAATCCATAATCCCGGCCGCTGCAAGCACCATCGTTAGTTTTCGACCCGCCCGGGTCCCGGAATGACAAGGATCACCTTTTGCGCTTGGATGTGTTCAGCGCCACGGCGGCGCGAATGAGCGCCTTCAACGCCGTCTCGTTGATTTTCTCGCCCTCGTGAATATCGATCGCGCGCCGGACGTTGCCTTCGAGGCTGGAGTTGAAGAGGTGTAAAGTGTCAGCCAGCGCGGCGCCCTTGGCGAAAGTCAGCTTGACCACGGCCTTGTAGGTTTCGCCGGTGCAGATGATGCCGGAATGCTCCCACACCGGGACGCCGCGCCACTTCCACTCCTCGACCACGTCGGGGTCGGCCGCTTTGATCAGAGCGCGCACCCGCCCGAGCGTCCCGCCCCGCCAGTCGCCGAGCTCCTTGATCCTTGCGTCGATCAGCCGGGAGGGAGATGTGCTCTCTTTTGCTATCGTCGCGGCGCTCTTGGTTTTCTTCACGCCCGTTTCTCCTCCTTGGTTACGAGGCCTTGATACTCCCCAACGCCCCCTTCAACGGCCAGCGGCAGGCAAAAATCATCAGCCCCGCGAGCGCGGCGATCGCCGCTACCAGCAGAAAGAATTCCGGCTTCTCCATCCGGCTCCAAAAGCTGCCGATAGTGCCGGCGAGGAAGCCGCCGATGAAACTTGTCGCCAGCCAACGCCCATCATCATCGACATGATCCGCAGCGGCGCGATCTTGGTCACCAGCGAAAGCCCAACCGGCGAGAGATAAAGTTCGCCGATGGTGACGACAACAAAATAGCTCAAGAGCCAGAGCCAGCTTGCCTTGCCTGCGCCCGCCTGCCAGCCTGCCGCCGCCATGATCAGGTAGGACAACGCTACCCCGAGACACCCGAGCGCCATCTTGGTGACGGTCGAAGGCTCCGTACCTCGCGCTGCTTGCCGCGTCCATAACGCCAGCACGAACGGTGTGAAAGCGAAAATCATGCAACGGGTTGAAGGCGAGAAACCACGTGGTTGGAATTTCCGCGCTGTGGCCGAGCAAGCCGATCGTGCGGTCGGTGTTGGCATCGGCCCACAGCACGATGGTGTTGCCGCTCTGCTCGTAGGTCGCCCAGAACAAGGCGGTGGGAACGAACAGCAGGAGAATGGCGGCAATGCCGCGCCAGTCGTTGCGATCGAGCGGGCGTCGTTCGCTGTGTGCCGCGCTTCGCCTTCTGCAATTCGTCCGGCGGCAACAGCGGCATCGCATAGAGATAGATCGACAAGCCCGATCAGCATGCCGACGCCGGCGGCGGCGAAGCCGTAATGCCAACCTGCTTCTTCGCCGAGCGTGCCGCAAACGAGCGGCGCCAGAAACGCCCCGACATTGATGCCAACATAGAAGATCGAATAAGCGCGGTCGCGGCGCCGGTCGCCCGGCGCGTAAAGTCCGCCGACCTGGGTGGAGATATTCGGCTTGAACGCGCCGTTGCCGAGAATGAGCGCCAACAGCGCGAACAGGAAGAGCTGCTCGACCGCCATCATGAAGTGTCCGATCGCCATCAGCACCGCGCCGATGATGACGGTGCGGCGCTGGCCGAGCACGCGGTCGGCCAACAAGCCCGCCGAAAATCGGCGTCAGATAAACCAGCGCGGTATAGAAGCCGTAGATCTGCGACGACAGCGGCTGCACGTCGAGCGGCCCGAATACCGCCTCAAGCGCAGCCCGCAGCCGAGCCAATCCGGCGACGTTGCCGGCATGACCCGGCAGCAGCAAATACTTGGTCATGTAAAGGACCAGCAGCGAGCGCATCCCGTAATAGGAAAAGCGCTCCCACATTTCGGTGGTGAACAGGAAAGTGAGGCCTTTCGGATGCCCGAACAGGTTTCTTTGCCCGGAACTGCCGCCGAAGTGGGCGTGTCGATGGGCGGATTCTACGCGGTCAGCCAAGCGGCGGCCTCTACCATTGCCGGCAATGGCGAGTATAAATCAAAGTGACGCAATGATCGCGTCCGCGCGGGCCCGGAGGGGCGCGCACTGCTTTAAGATCTCGAGGGAGAACACGCGTGCCAAAATTCGGTATCGGTCAGCCAGTCCGACGACTGGAGGATCCGCGCTTTATCACCGGCCGCGGCCGCTATGTCGACGACATCGACTTGCCGCACCAATGTCATGGCGTAGTGGTCATGTCGCCGCATGCGCACGCGCGTATCAAACGCATCGACACCGCGAAAGCCAAGGCGGCGCCGGGCGTCCTCGCCGTGCTGACCGGAGCCGATGTCGTTGCCGACAAGCTGGGCAGCCTGGTGCCGGTCATGCCGGAAGACATGGGCGGCCCGAAGGGATTTCGGACGCTGCGGCCGATCCTGTCGAGCGGCAAGGTACGCGCGGTGGGCGATCGCGTAGCGTTCGTGGTTGCCGAGACGCCGGCGCAGGCGCGCGACGCCGCCGAATTGGTCGAGGTCGACTACGAGCCGCTACCTGCGGTCATATCGGTCGAAGACGCGGTCAAACCCGGCGCAACCTCTGTTTGGGATGAAAATCCAGGCAACGTCGCCGTGTCGCTGATGATGGGCGACAAGGATGCGACCGACGCCGCGTTCGCCAAGGCCAAGCACGTCGTCGCGGTGAAGCTCGTCAACAACCGGGTCATTCCCAATTCGATCGAGCCGCGCGTGACGCTCGGCCAATACCATCCCGAGAACGACAGCTACACGCTGCACACCACCTCGCAGAACCCGCATGGCCATCGCGCGCATGTCGCCGGCGACGTGCTGAAGGTTCCGCAGGTCAAACTGCGCGTGATCTCGCCCGACGTCGGCGGCGGGTTCGGCATGAAGGGCGCGGTCTATCCGGAGGACGCGCTGGTGCTGTGGGCCTCGCGCCGCTGCGACGGCCGCCCGGTCAAATGGACTTCGACGCGTTCGGAGGCCTTTATCGGCGATTCGCACGGGCGCTCCCAGGTCGTCACTGGCGAGCTCGCGCTCGACGAACACGGCAAAATCCTCGGCTTGCGCGTCAACGCGCTGCACGACATGGGTTCGCACGTATTCGACGCGTCGATGGTGGTGCCGCTGTTCGCGCTCAAGCTGGCGCCGGGAGTCTATCGAGTGCCGGCGGTGCTCGCGGCGGGCAAAGCGGTGCTGACCAACACCCCGCCGATGCAACCTTATCGCGGCGCAGGCCGCCCCGAGGCGACCTATTTGATCGAGCAATTGCTCGACCGCGCCGCGCGCACGATCGGCATCGATTCGATCGAAATCCGGCGGCGCAACTTCGTCCCGCCGTCGGCCATGCCGCACAAGCTTCATTCCGGCATCGCCTTCGACAGCGGCGATTTTATGCGTGTGATGGATGAATGCCTGAAGTTGGCCAATTGGAACGGCTTTCCGAAGCGCGTGGCGGAATCGAAGAAGAACGGCAAATTGCGCGGCCGCGGCATCGGCTATTTCATCGAAGAAGCGGCGATCTTCAATGACCGCATGGTGATCCGCTTCGACCCGGGCGGCACGCTTGTCGATCATCGCCGGCACGCATTCGCACGGCCAAGGCCACCAAACCGTTTACGCGCAGATGGTGCATGAATGGCTCGGCGTGCCGATCGACTCGATCAGCTTCACCCAGGGCGATACCAACGAAGTCGCGGTCGGCCGCGGCACTTATGGTTCCCGCAGCATGCATGTTGGGGGCAATGCGCTGAAAAAGGCCGCCGACGCCATTATCGAAAAAGCCAAACCCATGGCCGCAATGATGCTGGAAGCATCCGCAGGCGATATCGAGTTCAAGGATGGCAGCTTCCATATCGTCGGCACCGACCGCTCGCTGCCGCTTCCGGCGGTGGCGCAATCGCTGCACCGGCCGATGTTCCTGCCGCCGCAATTCGAGGTCGGCCTCGAAGCCTCGGGTACCTTCGCGGCCGAGCCGTCAAACTTCCCCAATGGGTGTCACCTCTGCGAGGTTGAAATCGATCCGGAAACTGGCGTGGTTTCGCTGGCGCGTTATGCGGCGGTCGACGATGTCGGCAAAGTCATCAACCACCTCCTCTGCGAGGGGCAAATTCACGGCGGGGTGGCGCAAGGCGTAGGCCAGGCGCTGATGGAATCGGTCGTATTCGATGCAGAGCGGGCAGCTCATCACCGGCAGCTTCCAGGACTACGCTATGCCGCGCGCGGAAGACTTTCCCGACCTCTTGTCGGAATTGACCGAAGTGCCGGCGAAGACCAATCCGCTCGGCATCAAAGGCGCCGGCGAAGCCGGCGCGACCGGCGCACCGCCGGCGATCATCGGCGCCATCCTCGACGCGCTCAGACCGCTCGGCATCGATCACGTCGACATGCCGGCAACGCCGAGCCGCATCTGGCAGGCGATTCACGGCCGCGGCGTCAAAAAAGCGGCGGCGGAATAAAAAAATCGCCTCTCCCCGAGCGGGAGAGGCGATCAGAGTTTGCGTTGATATCAGGTCACTCTGCCGGTTCGGCCCGATCGCCTCGTGCGGCGCCGTACGGTCGAGCGAGCTTGCCGGAGCGCGGCTCAGACCGAACAGGAAGACTGCCATGATCAGATACGCGATCGCAACGACCGGCGTCACCGCGATGCCGACCGCTTCACCATGCATGAAGCCGAAGAAGGTGAGCACGGCGCCAGCCAGCGCGAACGCCGAGGCGTTGACGAACTTCTTGTCGATGACGAAGGCGCCGATCGCGGCGAGCACCAGTCCGGTCAAGATCGAGCCGCCGCCCATGACCTTAAGGCCGGCGTAGAGAACGCCGTTATTGCCGAGTTTGTCCAAACCGACGGCCGCCGCGTTGGTGCCGGCCGCACCCAGCGCACCGTCCAATTGCACGCCAGCCCACGCGGCAAGATGCGGCGTCAGCGCCAGCACGATGGCGGGCGCGTGTGCCTTCGGCGTGGCTCTGGAACGCCTGCGCGCCGATCAGCATGCCGATGTAGAGCAGGATCGGGTAGATCGCCACGACCGGTATGATGGCCAAGAGCAGCGAGATCACGCCGAACCAGGACAGGATGATCACCATGATGCCGGTCGCCGCCGAGTAGCCGATGCGGCCACCCATCGCCTTCCAGCCGGGATGGCCGATATAGACGGCGTTGATGAACGGGTTGCCCATCAGGCAACCGATCAGGCTGATGACACCGTCGGCGGTCAGCACGCGCGTCGTCGGAAACGCATCGCCGGCCGCTTCCGCGCTCTCGACGTTATCCATCGCTTCGACCAGGTCGTAAATGCCGAACGGGATGGCGGTAACGAGAATGACGCCGAGATATTCAAAGCCGGAGAAAATGTGGTCCACGGCGGGAAGTGGGACCGCGAAGCCGAAATTCGTAAAGGCACTGGTAATTCCCGTCAGCGTCAACCCACCGTAACTGAGGCCGAACAGGTTGGAGCCCCAGGCGATGATCATTCCGACCGCAATGGCGACCAGTCCGGCTGGAATGCCTTTCGGATATCGAAATCCGCCGAACCAAGCCACCAAGATGACGGCGAAGCAGGTCAGACCGATGACCGGCGTCATGTACATTTCCAACGCCGGACGCATGGAGATGAACGTGATCGACACGCCGGCGAGGGTACCGAGCAACGCGGCGCGCGGCGTGATTTTGCGGATGTAAGGCGCGACGAAGCCGCCGATCATCAGGATGAAGCTCTGGAAGAACACCCACGTCAGTCCGGCTTCCCAGCCTTTGATCGGATCGTTGGTCTTGAGCGCGATCGGCAGCATGATCACGAAGGTGACGATGAACATGTGCGGCACGCTGATGCCGGACGGCAGCGCGCACACATCGTTGCGGCCGGTCGTCTTGGCGAGCCGGTAAGCGAGATACGCATAGTAAAATGTCGACAGGCACAACATCAGGCCGACCGCCGGCAGGATGCGGCCGAACACGATCGCATCCGGCATCTTGATCACGAACCGCAACAGGATCGTGAGCGTCAACATGTTGGTGAGAATGTTGGTGCCGAAGCCGAAGAAGGCATTCCAGTCGCCGGGAGTAAACAGTTTTGGATGGAACCCCGTCGTCGATGTTGTGGACGTCATTGCACGCTCCTGTTCATGGCAAATGTCATTGCTTTGCGAAGCAATGCTCAAAGGCCAACCTACCGCCCGCCTATTGAGCGGGCAGTGCTTGTTGAGTGAGAAGACGCCCCGCCCCCCGGCGGAAACATTGCGCAATCGTCAGCGATTGCCCCATAACCTTCGCAAAGCGCGTGCCAACAATTATCGGGCGCGGACCGCCGGCGGCTCCATCTGCGAAGCCAATGAATCGGCAACCGAATTGCTTTTGACCGACGCTGATCTGCGCTTTGGCGGCGCTCAATGCGGCGCTGTGGGAGGGGTTGCAAACAAACAGCGGCGACCAAATAACAGTCACCGCACTGTTAAAAAAACAGCAATGTCACTCGGGCGGCCCAGCGAGCCACCTGCAAACGAAGAGCGACTTTCTCAGAAACTAGCCTGCTGCGCGTGCAGGATAGCGAATCGATGCCAGCGAATTGAGCAACGGCTTTGATGGAGTCACCGAACCAAAAATACCGCCCTGGGCCTTGATCATGGCGAGACCGGCGGCGTGAAACTCCGGGAAATAAGAGGCGCAACAATCCGACAGCACGATGCAGCGGAAGCCGCGATCGTTGGCCTCACGCACGGTCGTGTTCACGCACACTTCCGTGGTCACTCCGCAAACGAACAAAGTGTCGATGTCTCGATTGCGCAACATCAGTTCAAGATCGGTCTGGTAAAAAGCGCCCTTGCCCGGCTTGTCGATCACCGGCTCGTCGTTTGACGGGTACAGCTCGGGAATAATGTCATGACCGGGCTCACCACGGACAAGTATGCGTCCCATGGGCCCAACTGCGCCGATGCGGGTCGAAGGATCGACCGCGATCGACTTTGTACGGCGGCGCATCCGATAGGTCCGGCCGATGACCTTCGCGCGTGTGAATGACGAGCATCCCGTGCTGCCGCGCCGCGGCGAGAACCTGCCGCAATGGCGGCACGACGGCCTGCAAGCGCGATACATCGTTGCCGAGCGCCTCGCCAAAACCGCCCGGCTCAAGGAAGTCGCGTTGCATGTCGATGATCACCAGCGCAGCGCGTTCGAGATCGACGGACAGCGCTGCCGGTTCAGCCTCGAAGGTGACGTTTGGCATTTTCAGTCCCTCAATCGCCATGAAGATTGCGATTGACTGTGCAAATTCGGGGCCAGCATACCAAACAAGCAGGCATTTTAGCCTGCTCATTTATTGGGCGAAGCCGCTCTTACGCGCTTCCGGGGTTTCCCCTTGGCGCTCCTTGGGGGCCGTGCAACAATGCCTGTGAATCAATGGCTTAGGCTAGTTTTTCCAAGGACTTAGCGGCATGACACGTAAACCAAACGGCCGCAGACGGAAAATTGCGCGTCGCGTGAGAAGGCGACGGCGGCACGCACTTCCGACGACAAAACCGGATTCGCTCGCCGGCCTTGTCGCGGCGGGTGGACAAGCGTTGGCTTTGCCAATCGAGCCAGCCTGGCTGGCCGGGGTAAGGCTGAATTTGCAATTGCTTTTCATCCACGCAGCCCTCGTCGACGAGTTTCCGCTGCCGGACGAGAGCGAGCCGGCGCCGGTATTCCGTGCTTGAGACGGCGACGCTGAATTTTGCCTGGAGCACTGCGGCCGACATCGTCGCAGCGGTCGGTGGCGGCCGCGCCAGCGCAGTAAGCATCGTCGAGGCTACGCTCGCCCGCATCCGCGCGCGCGACCCTGTGCTCAATTCGTTCACCGCGGTCACCGAGCAGCGTGCGCTCGAGCGCGCCCAGGCGCTGGACGCCGCCCGCGCGCACGGCGAAGAATTGCCACCGCTCGCCGGCGTTCCGTTCGCGGTAAAAAATTTGTTCGACGTTGCAGGCCTGCCGACGCTTGCCGGCTCGAAAATCAATCGCGAGGCGCCGCCGGCCATCGGCGACGCCGCGCTGATCGGGCGCCTTGAAGCGGCCGGAGCCGTGCTTATCGGCGCGCTCAATATGGGTGAATACGCCTACGACTTCACCGGTGAGAACCCGCACGACGGCCCGGCTCGCAACCCGCACGATCTCAACCGCATGACCGGAGGATCGTCGAGCGGATCGGGCGCTGCGATCGCCGGCGGGCTCGTGCCGCTGGCGCTCGGCTCGGACACCAACGGCTCGATCCGGGTGCCCGCTTCGCTGTGCGGCTTGTTCGGCCTGAAGCCGACCTATGGGCGGCTCAGCCGTGCGGGGACGTTTCCATTCGCGGCGAGCCTCGATCATGTCGGACCGATGGCGCGCAGCACGCGCGATCTGGCGCTCGCCTACGACGCCATGCAGGGCTACGACGCGCAAGATCCGGTTTGTGTCGATCGGACGGTCGAGCCGGTCACGCCGCTCCTGCAACGCGGCGCCGAGGGGCTGCGGATTGCGGTCGCCGGCGGCTATTTCAAATGCCGGAGTGCCGAAGCGGTCTATGCCGTCGATCGGGTTGCGGCGGCGCTTGGCGCCAATCGCGATATCGAGATTCCCCAAGCTGAGCGCGCGCGCTCGGCCGCGTACATCATCACCGCGACCGAGGCCGCCAGCTTGCATCTCGGCCGGCTGCGCAGCCGGGCGCGCGATTTCGATCCGACGACGCGCGACCGGCTCATCGCGGCCGCAATGCTGCCGGCTTCGCTGGTGGTGAAAGCCCAGAAATTCCGCCGCTGGTATCGGAGCGAACTGCTCAAGCTGTTCAGCGAGGTCGACGCCATTCTAGCGCCGGCAACGCCGTGCCCGGCGCCGCTGCTCGGTCAGCAGACCTTTAAGGTCGGCGACGTCGAACTGCCGGTGCGCGCCAATCTCGGCCTCTATACGCAGCCGATATCATTCGTCGGCGTTCCGGTCGTCGCCGTGCCGGTGCCGCTCACCCCGTTGCCGATCGGCGTCCAGATCGTCGCCGCGCCGTGGCGCGAGGACGTAGCATTGCGCATCGCGCATACGCTCGAAGCTGAAGGTGTCGGTGCGGCGATGCAGCCAAAGGAATTTTGAGCGGCTGACTGTTAACCGCTGCCGTCGGCGCCGTCGGGAGCTGGATGGCGTGGCTCGCCCATGAGCGCAGGTTGGAACAGCGCCGCCGAAGTGAGAGTACAGGCGAGCGACAGTGCCAGCAGCTTGCCCATGCTCGATATCCCCGGCTGATTGGATAGCCACAGGCTGCCGAAAGCGGTAGCGGTGAGGAGCGTGCTGTAAAACACCGCATGCGTAAGCACCGATTGCAGAAATTTGCTCTGCCCGCGGCGCCACGCCGTAACGTAGTAGATTTTGAAGGCGACACCGATGCCGAGCAGCACCGGCAGCGCAATGATGTTCGCATAATTGAGCTGGAATTTCGCCAGCCCACAGATTTCAAGCGTGACGATTCCGGCGACAAGAAGCGGGATCAGCGTGACCAAAACGTCGGTCACCCGCCGCAGCACGATCCAGAGCAATATGGCGATCGACACCAAAGCGAGCCCGGCGGCCTCGGCAAAGGCCGTGACGATCGTCTGGCCCCACTCGGTGCTGCCAATCGCCTCGCCGGTCGCGTCGGGATACATGGCCTGAATCGCCCGCGCGAAGCGACTGATAGTGGCGTTATCGTTGGCGTCGCCCTTAGGCCAGACTTCGATCCGCACCCGGCCGTCCGGCGCGACCCAGTCGCGTACCAGTTCGGGCGGAAGCGAAGCGCGCGTCACGCGCTCCGCCGTCAGACTCTGGTCGACATCGTCAAGATCAATCTGCAGCGGGTGAATAAAGGCGGCGGTCGCGCGGGCGCGTTGCGCGGTATCCGCTTGCGCGAGCTTACCGAGCGCGGTGGCCAACCGCCGTGCGGCGTCTGCGCCGGCTCCTTGCTGCTGGCCCGCGAAATCTTGCAGATCCTGCATGGCTTGTTTCAGCGCGGCAATGTTCTCGTCATCGGTCGGGGCCGGTCCTGGCGGACCGCGCGTGACCGGGCCAAGCGTCGCGCCGGCAGCCTCGATGGCTGACAGCCTTTGATCTTGATCGGCTGGGACGAAGTTGTCGATGGTCCATGTCGCAGCGACTTCCGGGATCGCGGCGAGCTTAGCGGTGATCGCGGCCACGTCGTGCGGCTGCGCCAAAATCTTTGCGGTGCTTAACGGCACCTCCTTACCCAGCCTGAACAGAGCCTGCACAGCAGGCGACGCCTGGTTCTCCAAAGCGAGCGGGTTGAAATTGAATTGCAGCTTCGGCAAGGCCGGAAGCCCAGCGACGACGACGAGAACGGTGGCGACGATGACTGCAATCCGGTGCCGCTTGAGAAAAGCGTCGGCTGGCGCAAGCGCCGGCAAGCTGAGCGATTTTGGCTCGGGCGGCGGATTAACCGCACGGATCAGCGCCGGCAGCAGCGTCAGGCTCGACACATATGCGATCAGCATGCCGAAGCCGGCGATAATACCCAGCTGCGCCAAGCCGCTATACGCTGTGGGCGTAAATGACAGGAACCCGGCTGCGGCAGCGAGCGCGGCGAGCGTGAGCGGAATCCCAACCCATTCGGCTGCACCGCTCAAGGCGTGATCGAGATCTTTGTTCTCGTGGCGCTCATTTCGATAGCGCACGGTGTACTGGATCGCGAAATCGGCACCGAGGCCAACAAATAGGACGGCAAACGCGAGCGAGATCGGGTTCAGCGCTCCGACCATCAAAATGCCGCCGGCTGCGGTGATCACGAGTCCGGCCGCCAGATTTACGGCGACCGCGCCGACGAGACGGAGCGAACGCAGCGCGAGCCACAAGATCACCAGGATGATTACACCGGTGACGACGCTATTGAACACGATTCCTTCGTGCACCCCGGCAAACTCTTTGTCCGAAATGATCACCGGCCCGGTGAGAGTGGTCTCGGCGCCGAACTTCTGCCGCAGCCCGAGTTGATCGATAATGCCGCGAATCGCGGCAGTCGCCCGGCCACCGGGTTCAAGGGTATGTTGGTCCAGAACCGGCCAAATCTCGATGTAGCGGTGCAGGTCCAGGGGACGCGGATCGCCCTGCATTAGGGCCTTCCAGGAGAACTCCGCCACGCGCCCTTGCGCGGTGCCTTCCAGCGTCGCCGCAGCCAGGTTCAACGGGCGTGCCATCGTGTCGAGCGGCAGCTTGCGGAGCTTTGCGTAGCTCAGGATTTCCACCAGGCTTTTCGTCAGGCCCCGTAAACTCGGATCTTTCACCAATCCGGCAATCAACGGCTTGATCGCGGTGAGCTGCCCGGTAATGCCTTTTACTTGATCTGGAGGCAGAAACAGCAGCCCGTTCCGGCGGAAGAACGGACTATCCGTCGTGTTTTTCACCGAGCGAAACAGGTTGGGCTTGTTAGCGAGGACCTGCAGCAATTCCCGCGCTGCCGCTTCCGCCGTTTCCGGCGTCGCCGCCCCGACATCGATCAGGATGATATCAATGGTTTGCGGAAAAACTGCGCGAAACGCGATCTCCTGCTGCCGCCACGGCAGTTTCGCCGACAATAGGTCGTTGATATCGGTATCAATGGCAAAGTGGGTTGCCGTGTAGACGCCGGACACGGCGGCAAGCAGCAATGCGGCCGCGATGACGGCACGAAAATGCCGGACGCAATAGCCCACCCCGCGATTGATCCATTGTTGCAGCATAGAGATGGTTCGCGTTAAACCTTCCGCCGGCCGCAAAAGCCGTGGCGCCTTATCTATCGTAAATCGTCGGAGACAAGAAGATGGACATCGACCTTCCCGAGGTCGTCGCCGAAGTACAGGCGGCATTCGACCGCTACGAGAAAGCGCTCGGCGACAACGACGTCGTGACTTTGAATTCGGTATTTCGCAACGATCCGCGCACGATCCGTTACGGCGCGAACGAAAACCTTTACGGCTACGCGGAAATCGAAGCGTTCCGCACCGTCCGCACACCGCCTGGCACGCGCACGATCTCAAAAACCGTGATCAGTGCGTATGGCCGCGATCACGCGGTGGCTTCGACGCTCTATCATCGCCCGAGCGCTGCGGGCAAAGTGGGCCGGCAGATGCAAACTTGGGTCCGGTTTCCGGAAGGCTGGCGCGTGGTCGCCGCGCATGTAAGCCTGATCGAGCAGGAACTCAGACAGCCGCTTTCTGCTGCGCCATGAAAGCGCGCCACCCGCCGAAGCTCGAAATATCCCGCGCGCCCGCGACTGCTTCGGCCTCGACCAAAAAGCCCTTGACCGAGCGGCCGTCGTCGATCTCAAGCGTGCCGATGGACAACGGCGAAGGGACCGCCGCGACAAACCGGCCGAATGCGCTTGCGGACAACGCCCAAACCTCGATCTCGATCGATGCGCCGGCGCCGTTCTTGACGCGCAGCAACCCCGGCTTCGGCGGCCGTGTTCCGGCAAGCGCGTAAAGCCGGTAATGCGGCGCGGTCGACGCGCGCTCGATCAGGCGCGCCCCGGCCGCGCGCAATTCACCGTTCAGCGGCATGCCCGAGAGATGCGCGCCGACAACGGCGATCGGGATTTCGCCTTCGGTCGCCACATTCTTAAGCGACGGCAATCGCGGCTGCTTGCAGTTGAGCGCCCCGAGCGGCAAGCCGGTCGCGGCATGGAATTCGCGGCCGATCGACGCCAGCATCGCGTCTGCGCCCGCGGGCGCGAGCAATGTCACGCCGAACGGCGTTCCGTCAGGCCGCATCGACGCCGGCACGGCAAGGCCGCACATGTCGAGCAGATTGACGAAATTGGTGTAGGTGCCGAGCCGGCTGTTGAGGTCGATCGGATCGGCGAGCACCTGCTCCACCGTGTAGATAGTCGGCACCGTCGGCAGTATCAGCGCGTCGATGGAGCGGAAAGTATGATCGCGCACGCGCAATAGATCGTCGAGTTGATAAAAGGCGGCGAAGGCGTCGGCCGCGCTGCCGTGCGCACCCGCGAGCAGAATTTGCCGCGTCACCGGATGCATGGATTCGGGCGACGACGCGACAAGCGCCTTGACGGTCAGAAACCGTTCGGCCACCCACGGCCCTTCATAGAGAAGTCGTGCCGCGGCATAGAACGGCTCGATGTCGATCTCGACGATTTTTGCGCCGAGTTCCTCCATTTTCGCCAATGCCGCATCGTAGGCCGCCTCGGAAGCGCGGTCGCCGAAGAACAAGCGTTGTCCCTTGAGCGGCACGCCGAGTTTGAGACCCTGCGGCATCGGGCTGACGTCCTTCAGCATCCGCGGTTGCGTCTCGCCGTCGGCCGCATCCGGAGTGGCGACGACTTTGAGCATCGCGAGAGCATCGTCGACGGTGAGTGCAAGCACAGAAACGCAATCGAGTGTGCGGCAAGCCGGCACCACGCCGACGTTGGAAACCATGCGGCGGGTTGGCTTGAGGCCGACAATATTATTGAAGCCAGCCGGTATCCGGCCGGACCCCGCGGTGTCGGTCCCAAGTGCCAGCGGCACCAGGCCGGCGCCGACCGCGAGCGCCGAGCCGGTGCTCGACCCACCGGGAACAAGCTTCGGATTGAACAGATTGCGGCCGACGCCGTAAGGCGTACGTACGCCGACAAGGCCGGTTGCGAACTGATCGAGATTGGTCTTGCCGATAATAATGGCGCCCGCTTCGCGCAGGCGCGCGACGCAGGCGGCGTCTTTGTGTGGCCGGTAGAGATAGGCCGGGCACGCGGCCGTTGTCGGCAGGTCCTTGACGTCAATGTTGTCCTTCACAGCAACGGGAATGCCGTGAAGCGGCCGCGTTTTATCCGGCTTGCCGGCGAGGGCGCGCGCCTCGACCAGCACATCGGCCTCCTCGCGAAGGGTTATGAAAATCGCCGGATCGTTGTGGGCGCGGATGCGCGCGAAGCCGCGCGCGACAATATCCTCGGGCTTGGCGTCTCCGCCGCGATAAGCGTCGAGGATTTCGGCAACCGTCTCGGTCACAAAAGCTCCGTGTTACCGCAACAACGCCCGGCCGCCGCGGTCCGCTGCTTCCTTTTTGCCAAATCCGGGTCATTTCGCAACGGGTAAGCGCGGGCCGGCCGTTCGGACCGCAGGTTGCACGGGGCGGCCGACACGCCTATATTCCGGCTGCTTTTCAGTCATCCCCGATGACATAAGTGGCTTCGCCCGGAAGGGCGGGCGGAGCACAAAGGAGATTTGCCCATGGCTATCGCGCCATTGATGCCGAAGGCGACGGCGGTTTGGCTGGTGGAAAACACCGCGCTCTCGTTCGACCAGATCGCGCAATTTTGCGGCCTGCACGTGCTCGAGGTGAAGGCGATCGCCGACGGCGATGCCGCCCAGGGCATCAAGGGGCTGGACCCGATTCTGACCGGCCAGCTCACCCGTGAGGAGATCGACGAGGCCGAGGCCAATCCCAATCACCGTCTGCAAATCGCCGACCCCAAGGTCCGTTTGCCGGAAGCCAAGCAAAAGAAAGGCCCGCGCTACACACCGGTGTCGCGGCGTCAGGATCGACCCAACGCCATCCTCTGGCTGGTGCGCAACCATCCGGAGCTGAAAGACAGCCAGATAATGCGGCTCGTCGGGACGACGAAATCGACCATCCAGGCGATCCGCGACCGCACGCATTGGAACTCAGCCAACCTGACGCCGCTCGATCCGGTGACGCTCGGCCTTTGTTCGCAGACCGACCTCGATCACGAGGTTCAGCGCGCCGCCAAGGAGAAGCCGGTCCCGGTCGAGGCCCAAGGGGCGACATTGCTGCCGGCCTCGGTCACCACCGCGCCGAAGGAAGAGCCGGCGTCCGAACCCGAGAAAAAATCCGACGAGCTCAACGTCGAGGCCGTCTTCGCCAAGCTCAAGCAGCTTGGCGGCAAGAGCGAGTAACGGCGCGCCGTTATTTCCGCGCGTCCGCGTACGGATAGATCATCGTGCCGTTCTTATAGTGCGGCGGCCACAATATCGGCTGCACGCTACCGTTGGCGAACTGCTCGTAATTGCCGGGCGCGACGTCCTGAAACTGCGTGAACACTGTGCGCCCCTCGGTCCATTCGCCGTCTTTGCCGTAAGTCACCTCGCCAACCACCGTCGAAAATGTGTGGCGGTGCATATATGCGGCGAGCTTGTCCTGATCGAGGCCGTGCGTTCCTTCGACGGCCTGGGCGAGTACCTGGCCCGCGGCATAGCCGAACGGGACGAATCCATAGCCGAGGGGATCGATTTTTTCTCCGGCCGCGGCAGCGCGGTAGCGCTTGAGCAGCTCGGCGTCGCCCGGAAAATTAAACGATGGCACGAAACTTTCCATAATCACGATGCCGTCGAGTATCGGGCCAAGCTGCGCCTTGATCGGCGTGATCAGCAAACCGATCATGGTGCCGCCGAACATTTTCGGTTTTAGCCCGATCTCGTTTGCGGCGCGCACGATGCCGACGGTATCTGGCGGATAGGCGGCGACGAACACCAGGTCCGGATCAGCCGCCTGGATGGCGCGGACCGTCGGCGCGAAGTCCGTGGTCGGCGGCGGATAACTTTTGTCGTAGATGATCTGAAAGCCGTTAGCGATCGCGTTCTCGCGCGCGCCATCGGCTGACGTCCGGGCGAATTCGGCATCGCCGGAAAGGATCGCGACCGTCTCCGGTTTCGGTTTTTGCGCGGCGGCAAGCTCAAAGAAGCCGCGTGAAAAAGCTTTCACGCCGTCCGGCCCGAGCGACAGCATTGAGAAATATCTTGGATAGTTGAAGTGCCGGTTGACGCTCACCGCCAGCATGCTGATGGTGACTTTATTGTTCTCAACAATGACCGGCATCGCCGCCGCGGCCATGTTGGTCGCATACGGACCGAGCAGCAAGTCGACTTTGTCGATGGTGATGAGCTTGGTGTAGATGCCCGGCACATTGGTGGGATTGCTCTGATCGTCGTAGTAGACCAACTCAACCGGACGGCCGAGCAAGCCGCCCTTGGCGTTAACATCGTCGCGCCATAACTGAAGCGCGATCAGAAGCTGCTTGCCGTTCTGTGCGACGCCGCCGGTCAGCGCCATGCTGAAACCGATCTTGATCGGCTCCACGGCCGAGGCCGGCACGTGCGCTGTGAATAATGACATGACGGCGGCAAGCGCAACAACGAGTCGCCGGCCCCTTCCGGCGCAAATAAAAAGCCAAGGCATCGAATCCTCCCGGGGGTATCGAACGGACTCTCCGGTCCGTCCGTTATTTCATCATTTCGTCGCTCGGCATGATGCCCCACAGATTAGAGGCCGCCGGATCCTTGGCCCATACTTTCGGCCGCTGCGGATTGTCGCGGTGCCATGGCCGCGGCTCAAAATAGCCAAGCTCTTCATTGACCCGATCGAGCTCGCAGAAGGTCTCAGTGATCAGCCCGTTCGGCGCGCGGTGATAGGCAAAGAGATTGTGACCGATACCGTGCCGGCCGGGTCCCCACAGCAACTTGTAGCCATTGAGGCTCAAGAAGTCGCAGGCCTCGTGCATGTGACCCCAATCGCGTAGCTCAAAAGCAGAGTGGAAGTGACGATTAGAGCCGGTTTCCATGAAATTAAGTGTGTGATGGTCGGGACCGCAGCGCAGGAACGAGAAGAAATCCGCCATCCAGTCGGACTCGCGAAAGCCGAGCACGTCACAGTAGAACTTGGTGATTTGCTTGACGTCGGTGACGTGGAAGGCGACGTGGCCGAGCTTATGCGGAACGATGCCTTTTTGCTGGAATTTCTGATGCGAAAAGGCATCGCGCTTGAACACTTCGATGCCGGTGCCCTTTGGATCGGCAAACACGACTGCCTCGGAGATCGACGGCCCCGGATCTTTCTTGCGCGTCGTCTTGATGCCGTGGCCGACAACCTGCTTCTCGAACGCGCCGAGGTCAGCATCGGGCGAAATCTGGAACGCAAGAGTGATGCAATTGGCTTGCGGCCCTTTGCGCAACACGACCGAGTGATGATCGACCGTCGAGGCGAGATAGACCGTATCCTTTTCTTTTGCCGCAACGGATAATCCGAGAATGTCCGTGTAGTATTCGGTCTGCCGATCGAGATCGGGCGTCTCGTAGGTAGCGTGAGCGATCTTGCTGACGCGGATCATGCGTACTCTCCTCCTGTCACTTGCTGTCTCGCCCTGGGCGGGCGCCGATTTTTCCCGATGTTTCTCGCGGCAGCGAGCCGATGACGTCGATCATGGCGGCGCCGTCGCAGTCGGCCAGACCCATCGCCACAAACCGATCGAACAGCTCGGCGGTGCGATCGAGCAATGGCGTCGCCACGCCGACTCCGTTGGCGAACTCGCCGATCATCTCGATGTAATGTTGCAAGCCCGGAATGGGGCCCTGCAACGGCTTGAAGCGCCGCTCCGCCATCCATGGCGCGCGAATACCGAACTGCGTGGAGCCGCCGCTGCCGTTTGCGATGGCTTTGATCAACAAGTCGACATCCACGCCGGCCTTGAGCCCGAGCGCCATCGCTTCCGCGGTAGCTGCGATATGGATCGAAACCAGGAGATTGTTGATCAGCTTGACGCGGCTTGCAGCTCCGAACGGGCCGAAATAAATGCAGGAATTGGCGAAGCCGGCGACCACGGGTTCGATCTTACGGCACGCCTGCTCGTCGCCGGCGAGATAAATAACGCCCTTGCGCGCCAGCACCATGCCGGGCGTGCCGGCGACTTCGCCGTCGATAAAGATCGCGCCCTTTTCCGCCAGCGGCGCGATTTGCTTCCGCTTGACTGGTACTGGATACGATCCGAGTTCCACCACAACCTGACCTGGGCGCGCCGACCGAATGAGCCCTTGCGGGCCTTGCACGACTTCCTCCAGCGCCTCTTCCGACGGCAGGCAGGAGAACACGATGTCGGCTTGTTCGCCGACATCGGCGACCGAGCGGGCCGGCACGCCGCCGATCTTCTCAAAATCGGCGAGCGAACCGCGGCGATAACCGACGACGCGATAGCCGCTTTTGATCAGATTTTGCGAAATCGGCATCCCAATCTTGCCGACGCCGACGAAACCGACGGTCTCCATTCGGCTTTCTCCCTAGGCAACTTCAATGGACTGATCGGAGAGATTGACCCGCAAGCCCAGCGTCCCCTCCATGATCGTCCATTCCTTGAGCTCGTATCGACGCAACCCGTTCGCTACGAACGGATCAGCTTCGGCGATTGCACGCGCTTCGGCCGCGCTTTTCGCGCGTAGGACAGTCAACCCGGCGCCGGTCGGCGGCCCCTCGCCGTCGGCCAATGGCCCGGACGCGAACAAGACGCCGCGCTTTTCCAGGGCGATCATGTATTCGAGGTGCGCGGGCAGAAGCGCCTTCAATTTCTCCGGAGTTGGGGATGCCATCGAGATGACGGCATAAAGTTTTCGGCGCAGCATTTTCTGCGTCAGCGCGGCGACGCCATCGTCCACGCTCATGGCGTGATGGTCCTCCCTCAAGCAACTTTAGTTAGTCTTATGGTCCGCCGTTCCCGCGTGATCTGTCAACACTCGCTCTCGCATGCGGCCGATGCACGACCACTCGGGCTATTCGGGATCGTTCGCGGCCATACAACGAATCAAGCGGTCCGGCTGGCATATTGACCGTCGACAAGCCGCGTAATTGTTGGGATTGTCCTGAAAACTCATTCCTCGCCGATCAGCTCCTTCCGGCGCCTTTCAAGCTCGGCCGTATAACGGCGGAGCGCGTAGGCCTCGGTCAGAAGCCCGATGACGCGCCGATCAGTATAGGAATCGACGACCGCAAGAGCCTCCGTCTCGGCCCGGTCGAAGGCGAGCACCGCCTCCTTGACCGCCATGCTCGGCACCAGCATCACCTCGGTCGCGCGCAACAGCGACTTGATCGGCTGGTCGGGCGATACCTCCACGGCATGCGCATCCGCGACCAACACCATGCCAACATAACGGCCCTGGTCACCGACTGCCACGATCGCGGCCGACGACCCCAGCGGAAAGGCTTCGCGGAAGGACGCAACGACGGTCGCGGCAGGAACGGTGCGCACGTCGTGGCGCATCATTTTGCCGACAGTCAGGTCGCGCATCCAGCCGACATCGGCGGCGCTGCGGATGGTTTCGCCGCGCAAATGGAAGCGCCAGGTGGCAAACGAATAGCCGAACATTTCGCGGGTGACCTGCGAGGAGATGATCACCGCGATCAGTACCGCCGTGGTCAGCCAGATGTCGCCGGTCGTTTCGAGCGCAATGAATGTCATGGTCAGCGGACCGCCGATGACCGCCGCCGAAAGCGAACTCATGCTGATCACGGCGTACGCATTGGCATCAAAATTCCCGTTCGGCCATATCGTGGCGAGCGCCACGGCAAGAAGCTGGCCGCCGAGCGCGCCGATCAAAAGGGAAGAGAAAAACAGACCACCGCGAAAGCCCGACCCGAGCGAAATAATCGACGCAGCGATTTTGAGAATAAAGAGGAGCGCCACCGTCCAAAGCGACAAATTGAGAATCCCGGCAAAGTGCAGCGCGCCGTGACCGGACGACATAACTTGTGGCGCGATGACTGCCAACAGGCCCACTGCGAGCCCGCCGATCGTCGTGCGCAAAAACAGACGCACATTCAGGCGAACGAACAAGGTCTCGCAGAACGCAACGCCGCGCATGATCAGGATACCGGCTGTGGCGCACAACAGACCAATCAGGCCGGACATGACGAGATCGCGGATCGTGACCGTTATCTGGTCCGGCGCGACAATGCCGACCTCCACCGGGCTGAGCACATGCGCGATCAGATAACCGAGCAGCGCCGATACCGCGATCGGCGCCAGACTGTTCGGCGAATAGCCGCCGATGATGAGTTCAAAGGCGTAGAATGCGCCGGCCAATGGCGCCCCGAAGGCGCCGGCAATTCCACCGGCGGCGCCACAGCCGACGAAAATCCGCAAATCGGCTCGCCGCAGGCGGAAGGCAATGCCGATACGCGAAGCGATGCCGCTGGCAAATTGCGTGTATCCGGCCTCGATGCCGACCGAGGCGCCAACTCCGCTCGACCAAACCGTCTGCGCCGCGACGATAATACTGCCGATGAGCGACATGCGTCCGCCATGCAAGGCGTTCGCTTCGATCGGATCGATTTCCCGATCGGGCCGCCAGCGCGCGATCAGTTCGCGCGCAATTCCGAAAACCAGCCCACCGACCAGCGGCACCGAAATTGCCAAGACCGGAGCAAGCCGCTGCAGACCGGACAACCGCACACCCGGCTCAAGCTGGAAGAAAATACGATGTAGCAGATCGACGCCGGTACTCATGGCTGCGACGACCAAGCCGGCGACCGCCCCAACCGCCGCGGCCAGCACGATCAGGCTCGACTCGCGCGCCCGCACGAACGCCCGCAGCCGTCGCGGTATTTCCAATTGATTGATCACTTTATCGATCAAGCCAGGGCCACCTCATGCACGGTCTTGTCATAGGGTTATAAAGGAACCGCCAACACCTCGGCTTGTTCGAAGTAGCGGATTGACCGCAGGACCGAGCAAAATCAGGAGTGCAGCATGCCTCGTCCGGTGCCCGCTATTGCCGCGGTCGGTGTCATCGTACTTGTTATCGCCACCGGCGTGCCGCTGTCGGCGCAGACCGATGGTCCATTACTCGAAGGCAAAGCGGCGTTCGGCGACTGGCACGCGGATGGTCCCGGGACGCGCCGCCTTATCCGGCCGCAGGATCTGCCCGCTCCCGATTTTGCCGAGTCGGTCAGCAATCACCACCGTGCACCGTGATGGGCAAAAGCCGAGCGTTCCGGCCGGCTTTTCGATAAGCGAATATGCCTCCAGTCTCGAGCATCCGCGGCTCATTCGTCCGGCGCCGAACGGTGACATTTTTGTCGCCGAAAGCGCCGCCGGGCGGATTCGCGTGCTGCGTCCGGACGGCGAACGCACGACGCAGGCCAGCGCATTTGCTTCCGGCCTGCTGGGGCCGTTTGGCATCGCCTTCTATCCTCCGGGCCCAAATCCGCAATGGGTTTATGTCGGCAACACCGATTCGGTCGTTCGCTTCCCGTATCGCAACGGCGATCTGACTGCGCGCGGGCCGGCCGAGACGATCGTGCCGCATTTACCGGTTGGCGGGCATCGCACGCGTGACGTCGTATTCTCGCCGAACGGTGAGACCATGTTTGTCTCGGTCGGTTCCGGCTCCAATGTCGCGGAGGATATGGAAAAGCTGAACGGCGCGGCGCTCCAGACCTGGGCGGCCAATCATCCGCTCGGCGCCACGTGGGGACCTGAGACCGACCGCGCCGACGTATTGAGGTTTGACCCGCAAGGCAAGCGCATGGGAATTTTCGCCACCGGCATCCGCAACTGTGTCGGCATGCGATCGACCCGTCGAACGGCACGCTGTGGTGCTCGACTAACGAGCGCGATCGGATTGGCAACAATCTGCCGCCCGATTACATCACCCGCGTGCGCGAGGGCGCCTTCTACGGCTGGCCCTGGTACTAATTGGCGCGAACGAGGATCCGCGGCACAAGGACGAGCGGCCGGACCTCAGGGATAAAGTCACTGCGCCGGACGTGCTCATCCAGGCACATTCAGCTTCGCTGCAGATCGCTTTCTACGAAGGGCGGCAGTTTCCCGCCGAATATCGCGGCAATATCTTCGCCGCCGAACACGGCTCATGGAACCGCGTCGACCGCACTGGATACAAGTCATCCGCGTGATCGTAAAGAACGGTGTGCCGACCGGCGAATATGACGATTTCGTCACCGGCTTCGTGATCGATGACGACGAGGTTTGGGGCCGACCGGTCGGCGTCGCGGTCGACCAGGATGGCGCCCTGCTCGTTTCGGAAGACGCGAGCGGCATCATCTGGCGGATCACTTATAATAAGTAATAAGGATGCCCGCGCGCGTTGATCTCCGTGGGCGGCAACGGCACCGCACGGGAACTTCTGATCGCACAAAGCGTTGATTACTGTGAGAGTGCGCTTGGGGGCGATCTTCCATGGCTCGATATGCGCCCTGGGCAGCGGGTAATCCGGATTCTGGAAGCCGGACGTCACATTCATTGCACGGACGAAGACTCGCATCGACAACGCAACCACTATCCGGCATCGTTGAGACCGAAATCCCCGCCCGGCTTGATTCACTGCCGTTCGGACGCTTTCACCTCCTGGTGATCGTCGCGCTCGGCATAACCTGGGCACTTGATGGCCTGGAGGTAACACTCGCCGGATCGCTTTCCGGAGAGCTGATGAAACGCGCCGGACTGGGATTGAACAACGCGCAAATCGGCCTCGCTGGCAGCGCATACCTGCTCGGAGCCGTGTTGGGCGCGTTAGTCTTCGGCTGGCTGTCCGACCGCTTGGGGCGCAAGAAGCTCTTCTTCATCACGCTCGCGGTTTATCTTCTGGCTACCGCCGCCACGGGATTATCGTGGAATGCGTCCAGCTATGTACTGTTCCGTTTCCTGACCGGAGCCGGCATCGGAGGCGAATACACTGCCATCAATTCGACAATCCAGGAGCTTATCCCTGCCCGCCTGCGTGGCTGGACCGACCTTCTTATCAACGGCAGCTTTTGGATCGGGGCAGCCATGGGCGCGGCCGGCTCGATCTTGCTGCTCAATCCGGCCTTTATCGACCCTGCCTTAGGATGGCGTTTGGCCTTTCTCATCGGCACCGCGATAGGACTCATCATTCTTCTCATGCGACGCTGGATTCCAGAAAGTCCGCGCTGGCTGATCACCCATGGCTTTGCCAAGGAGGCTGATGCGGTCGTCTGCGAGATCGAGACCCGCTTCCGCGACAAGCGGGGCATACCGCCCCGGCGGCAACCGCCGGTGCGGCTTCGTATGCGCGATCACACCCCGCTCGCCGAGGTCGCGCGCGTCCTATTCAAGACCTATCGTCGGCGCACCCTTGTCGGACTGATGCTGATGGCTGCTCAGGCATTCTTCTACAACGCGATCTTTTTCACCTACGCGCTCATCCTGACGGACTTCTACGCAATTCCTGCCGACCGGATCGGCTGGTACGTCCTGCCATTTGCCGCCGGCAACGTGCTCGGCCCGCTCTTGCTCGGCCGGCTTTTCGACACGATCGGGCGCAGAACCATGATAGCGTCAACTTATGCCGCATCGGCAGTGCTGCTGACCATGGTCGGCTATCTATTCAGCCAAAATCTCTTCACCGTACAAACGCTGACCGCCGCATGGATGATTGTGTTTTTCTTCGCCTCGGCGGCCGCAAGCTCGGCCTATCTCACCGTGAGCGAAGTCTTTCCACTGGAAATTCGCGCGCTCGCAATTGCCTTCTTCTACGCGATCGGTACCGGGGTTGGCGGCGTAGCCGGACCCCTGCTGTTGGGCTCGCTCATCAATACCGGATCGCGTAACAACGTCGCCATCGGCTACGCGATCGGTTCGACGCTGATGCTCGCCGCCGCCGCGGCCGAGGCTTTGTGGGGCGTTCCCGCCGAGCGTAAATCGCTGGAATCTGTCGCGCGGCCGTTGTCGTTTATCAAATCGTGATGGGATAAAAGCGTGCGAAGGCAAACGAACACCGCGAATCTCGATATGGAAATTGCCGCCACTTCGCTCACATCCGACTTGCGGGAATGTGCGGTCCTGCTCGACATCGACGGCACCATCGTCGATATCGCGCCGACGCCGCGGCAAGTCTGGGTTTCGCCCGAACTTCGGCACACGCTGGCGCGTCTCCAGGAGCTGACCGGCGGCGCAATGGCCGTCGTAAGCGGCCGCAAGCTGAGCGAGATCGATTTGCTGTTCGCACCCCTTCAGCTCGCGGCCATTGGTGGCCACGGCGCTGAAATACGCCCGATACAGGGAACCGAACCGCAAATCAGGGCGGCCCCGCTCGGCGACGAGCTAAAGCGCGAGCTCGCGGCTTTGAGCAAGCTCGGTCCGGGCATTCTGGTCGAAGACAAGGGCTACTCGCTTGCCTTACATTATCGGCTGGCGCCCGACCTCGGTTCGGCGCTGCACACCGCCGTCACCCACATCTGCGCACAGCCGACGTCAAGCGGCGTTGAAATCCTGCCGGGCAAAGCGATGATCGAAGTTAAACCGGTGGGTGTCAGCAAAGCGCTCGCGGTGCGCGAACTGATGACCTATCCGCCGTTCGTTAAGCGGCATCCCATTTTCATTGGCGACGACGTTACCGACGAACCGGTGTTCGGAGTCATTGCCAATTTCGGCGGACTGGGCTTCTCGGTCGGCCGGATGGTCCCTGGCGTGAACGGATATTTCGATAAGCCCGAAGACGTGCGCGCGTGGCTGGCACGCATCGTGTGCGAGCACGAGGACGCGGCGGGATGAAGGATCACGGTCTGGATCTGGCCGTCATCGGTAACGGGCGAACGGCTGCGCTAGTCGATCCCTGCTCACGGATCGTTTGGTGGTGTTATCCACGCTTCGACGGCGACCCGATATTCTGCCGATTGGTGTCCGGTAAGCAGGAGAAGGGATTCTCCGATGTCGCGCTCAACGACATGGCTGAGTTTCAATCCGAATATGTGCGCAACACCGCGATCGTCTCGACTTCTCCTCACTGATCGCCTGGGCGGTAAGGTACGGATCACCGATTTCATGCCGCGCTTCCGCCAGTTCGGTCGCGTATTCCGGCCACCGCAGATTTTTCGCATCATCGAGCCGGTGGCCGGATTGCCGCGCATCACCGTCCGGATGCGGCCGACCTGCGAATATGGCAAGCCGCTGCCGCAGCGCTCGCTCGGCTCGAACCATATCCGCTATTCCGCCGAAGGGACCGTCATCCGCCTGACCACAGATGCGCCGCTGTCGTTGATCGACGACGAGGCACCATTCGTGCTGACGCGCCCCCTGCATCTGGTGTTCGGGCCCGACGAGCCGTTCCCCGGCGATCTGCAGGCGACCTGCCGCGACTTCGCCGACCGCACGCGCGACTACTGGAGCGAATGGGTGCGGCGGCTCTCGATTTCCTACGACTGGCAGGAAGCAATCATCCGCGCCGCAATCACCCTCAAGCTCAGCAACTTCGACGAAACCGGCGCGGTCGTAGCCGCACACACCACTTCGATCCCGGAAGCGCCGGGCTCCGGCCGCACCTGGGATTATCGCTATTGCTGGCTGCGCGACGCCTATTTCGTGGTGCAAGCGCTCAACCGTATCGGCGCCACGCGCACCATGGAGGAATTCATCTCCTTTACCCTTTCAATCGCGTCCGACCTCGACCAGGAGCTGCGGCCACTCTACGGCGTGGTGCCGACGACGAGCGCCGAGGAACGAACCGCGCCGGAACTGGAAGGCTATCGGGGCGACGGCCCGGTGCGGATCGGTAATGCGGCGGTCGATCAGACCCAGCATGACGCCTATGGCAGTGTCATCCTTGCGGCGATGCCGATGTTCTTCGATCGCCGTCTGCCGCGGCCGGGGGACGAAGGATTGTTTCGGCTGCTGGAGACGCTCGGCGAGCGCGCCGCCAAGAAGGCGCTCGAGCCAGATGCCGGCATCTGGGAGTATCGCGGCCGCCAGCGCGTCCATACCCATTCGGCCGCCATGTGCTGGGCGGGCTGTCAGCGGCTTTCCGCAATCGCCAGGCGGATCGGGCTGGAGGATCGCGCCACAGTATTGGAACGCCACCGCCGAGCCGATTCATGCGGCCCTGCTCGATGGCGCCTGGAACGAGAAACGGGGCGCCTTCACCGCAGCTTTTGGCTCCGACGACCTCGATGCCAGCGTTCTCTTGCTTCCCGACCTAGGGGTGGTCGAGGTCGACGACCCGCGCTTTGTGTCCACCGTCGCTGCGATGGAACGCGAATTGGTGCGCGAGAAGCACGTTATGCGGTACGCCAGCGCCGATGATTTCGGCCTGCCGGTCACCGCTTTCCTGATCTGCCGGTTCTGGCTGATCGACGCGCTCTGGTCGCTCGGGCGGCGTGACGCAGCCCGCGATCTCTTCACCGATGCGCTCAATCATCGCAACCGCTACGGCCTTCTGTCAGAGGACGTCGATCCGCAGACCGGCGAGCTGTGGGGCAATTTCCCGCAAACTTATTCGATGGCCGGACTGATTTTGTCGGCGATGCGGCTGTCGCGCAGCTGGGAAGACCGCTACTGGCGCGGCTGACGCGCGGCCAAAAAAGCGTCCGTCAACACGAAAATGCTTGCATCGCGCGGCTAACGCGATTATGTCGCGCGGAATTTCGCACGTGGGCGCGAGCGTGATTTCGGCAGGGCAACAGCGCGGCCCAACCTTCCCACGCATTGCAGAAAGGAACGACCCCATGCATGCCATGACCGAGGCCGGTACCGCCTGGCCGTTGCATGCGCGCTTCGACGGCCCGATGGTGATGATCGGCTTCGGCTCGATCGGCCGTGGGACGCTGCCACTGTTGGAGCGGCACATCGCATTCGACCGCAAGAAATTTGTCGTGATTGCACCGGACGACGATGACCGGCGCCTACTCGACGACCGCCAAATCCGCTTTCTCCACGCCGCCATTAACCGCGACAACTATCGCGAGGTGCTCACGCCTCTGCTCAAGGGCGGACCGGGCCGTGGCATGATCGTCAACGTGTCGATCGACACGTCCTCGGTCGATTTGATGAACTTCGCCAAGGACGTCGACGCCTTCTACATCGATACGGTCGTTGAGCCGTGGCCGGGACTCTATACAGACCGCTCGCTATCGATCTCGGCGAGGTCGAACTACGCGTTGCGCGAAAGCTTGCTGGCGCTGCGCCGTCGCCGGCCCGGCGGGGTCACCGCCGTGAGTTGCTGCGGCGCCAATCCGGGGATGGTGTCGTGGTTCGTCAAGCACGCGCTGCTCGATATCGTCGCCGAGACCGGCGCCAAAGTCGACGTGCCCAAGACCAAGGACGGCTGGGCCGGGTTAATGCGGCGTCTCGGCGTCAAGGGAATTCATATTGCCGAACGCGATACCCAGCGCGCGCGCGAGCCGAAACCGCACGGGGTATTCGTCAATACCTGGTCGGTCGAGGGGTTCTGTGCCGAGGGTCTGCAGCCGTCGGAGCTTGGCTGGGGCACGCACGAGAAGAAGATGCCCGCTAATGCGCGCCGGCACGACTTCGGCTGCGACGCAGCCATCTATCTCACGCAGCCCGGTGCCGGCACGCGGGTACGGTCATGGACGCCATCCGCGCAGGCGCAGCACGCCTTTCTAATCACCCACAACGAGGCCATCTCGATTGCCGACTACTTCACGCTGCGCGAAAACGGCGAAGTCCTCTACCGGCCGACCTGTCACTATGCCTATCGTCCCTGCGACGATGCCGTATTGTCGCTGCACGAAATGGCCGGCGCAGCCTGGCAGCCGCAGCAGGAATGGCAAATTCTCGACGAGCGCGACATTGTCGACGGCATGGATGAACTCGGCGTGCTGCTCTACGGCCACGCCAAGAATGCCTACTGGTACGGCTCGCAGCTCTCGATTGAGGAGACGAGGCGGCTCGCGCCTTACCAAAATGCCACCGGATTGCAGGTCACCTCGGCGGTGCTTGCCGGGATCGTATGGATGCTGGAGCATCCTGACCGCGGCATCGTCGAGGCCGACGAGATGGATTTCAGCCGATGCCTGGAAATCCAGCGCCCTTATCTCGGGCCAGTGATCGGGCGCTACACCGACTGGACGCCGGTCGAAGGCCGCGACGGGTTGTTTCCGGAAGCCATCGATCGCGACGACCCCTGGCAGTTCAGCAACGTGCTGGTTCGCTAACGGCCGCCAACCCGCGCGATCGATGGCTTTCTTTCATCGTCGTTGCGCGCCAAGCTCGCCCACTATACGAATTTCAACATTCAATGAAATATAATATACGAGTGAACAAGATCGCGGCTAACCGCGCGACCCTGGTTCGGGAGGAAAGCGATGAGGCTCGTCACCTTTGTCGCATCCGGTCAGCAGCGGATCGGCGCGCTGACCGATGGCGATGCGCGGATCGTCGACTTCCTGGCCGCGCGAGAGAACGCCGGTGCTGCTTTCAACAGCATGCAAGCGTTGATCGAAGCCGGCCCAGCAGCGCTCGATCGCGCCCGCGAAATTGCTGCGGAAGCGCAGCGGAGCCGACGCGGCATGGTCGAAACCAAATCGGTCAAGCTGTCATCGCCGTTACCAGCGCCGCCGCAACTACGGGACTTTCTGTGTTTTGAAAAGCATCTGATCCAGGCATTCACCCGCATCCAAAAGGCGCAAGCAGCCGTTGCGCCCGATCCGGAAAAGGCGCTGCGCGAATTAGAGCAACGCGGCGCGTTCAAACCGCCAAAAATCTGGTACGAGCGGCCGACCTTCTACAAACCCAGCCGCTTTGCCGTATGCGGTACGGATGTGGACGTGGCATGGCCGGCCTACTCAAAGACTATCGACTATGAGCTGGAATTCGCCTGCGTGATCGGCAAGCCGGGTCGAGACATTCCGAAGGAAAGAGCCCGCGATCACATCTTCGGCTACACCATTTTCAACGACCTTTCGGCCCGCGACGAGCAGAGTCTGGAAATGCTCAGCAATCTCGGCCCGGGCAAGGGTAAGGACTTCGACAATTCGAACCCGGTCGGCCCGTGCATCACCACCGCCGACGAAATCTCGGATCCTTACGCGCTGGAGATGATCGTGCGAATCGATGGCGAGGAGCGCGGACGCGGCAATTCCCGCGAGATGTACTGGAAATACGAAGACTGCATTGCTTTCGTCTCGCGTGACGAGACCGTGCACCCCGGCGAAATTTTCTGCTCGGGCACTGTCGGCAACGGCTCAGGCCTTGAAACCGGACGATACGTCGAGCCCGGACAGGTCGTCGAACTTGAAGTCGAAAAAATCGGCGTGTTGCGTAACCGCATCATTCGCCGCTGAAACCGCCAATCGGGAGGATATTATGGTGCAAAAAATCCGCCGCTTCGTCACCGGCCATAACGCCGCCGGCAAGGCGATAGTCATGATCGACGATCACGCGCCCAACGCGACCGAGATCAAGGGCTGGCCAGGACTCGGCGTCACCGAAATCTGGGTCACCGATGAGATGCCGGTGAACAATCACGGCGCGAAGGACCGTTCGCTGCGGCCGATGCGGCACGACCCGGCACCGTCGGGCACTATTTTCCGCGTCGTCGAGATTCCGCCCGAGGGCGCCGGCAAGATCGATCCCGAAGCCGCTTTCGGCCACCTCGGCTCGACCAACAAGCCAAGCGCAAAGGATTCCGCCAAGCATCCGACCATGCACAAGACCAACTCGATCGACTATCTGGTGGTAATCTCCGGCTCGATGCACATGCTGATGGAAGAAGGCGAGGTCGAGTTGCATGTCGGCGATTGTATCGTCCAGCGCGGCACCAACCATGCGTGGGTCAATCGTAGCGGCAAGCCCTGCCTCATTGCCGCGGTGCTCATCGACGCCGGACCTGCTCCCTGATCGAAACTTGCGGCGCCGGCGATGAATCTCGCGGGCTGGGTGGAGAAATGGGGGCGCGCCGGACCTGACCGGCCCGCCATCGCGTTCGGCGGCAAGACCTACGCTAATTACCGGCAATGGGCGGCGCGTTCGCGGGCGCTCGCCGGTAACCTGCATTCCTTGTGCCGCCCGGGCGACCGGGTTGCGATCGCGATGACCAACCGGCCGGAATTTCTCGAAGCTTTGTTTGCGATCTGGCACGCCGGCCTGGTCGCGGTGCCGATGAACGCCAAGCTCCATAGCGAGGAGTTCGCCTACATCATCGGCCATACCGAGGCTTCCCTGGTCCTAGCCAGTCCCGATCGCGCTGAGGACGTGGCAGCGCACGAACGCACGATCGTTACCGAAACCGCCGAGTGGCGCCAGCTCTATGACGGCGAAGGCATCGACGTCGTGGCGCGCTCGCCCGACGATCTCGCCTGGCTCTTCTATACCAGCGGCACGACCGGCCGCCCGAAGGGCGCGATGCTGAGCCACGGCATCATGCTGGCGCAGACTCTCGCCTATTTCGCCGAGATCGAGCCGGTCGGCGCCGGCGATTGCGTGCTGCATGCGGCGCCGATGTCGCATGGCTCCGGCTGTTACGGCCTGCCCTTCGTCGCCATGGGCGCCAACACCATCGTTCCCGAGAGCGCGGGTTTCGACCCCGAAGAGATCGCTACTTTGCTCGCGGTCCACGGCAACGTCAGCTTCTTCGCCGCGCCGACGATGGTCAGCCGACTAGTCAATCACCCCGGCTTTGCCGCCGCCGATCATCGCGGCTTGCGCACGATCATCTACGGCGGCGCGCCGATGCATTTTGAAACGCTCCTTCGCGCCATGGATCTGCTCGGACCCAAATTTGCGCAAATCTACGGCCAAGGCGAAGTACCGATGACCATCACCGTGCTCCCGAAAGCGTTACATGCCGACCGGAGACGCCCGCGCTGGCGCGAGATCATGGGCTCGGTCGGATTGCGGCGGATCAACGTCGACGTGCGCGTGGCCGACGAGTTCGACCGCGACCTTCCCACCGCGGAAGTCGGCGAAATACTGGTTCGCGGCGAGGTCGTCATGAAAGGCTATTGGAACAACCCGGATGCCACCGCCGAAACCTTGCGCGGCGGCTGGCTGCATACGGGCGACATGGGCGCGTTCGACGCGGAAGGCTTCCTTACGCTGAAGGACCGGTCAAAAGACATGATCATCAGCGGCGGCAGCAATATCTATCCGCGCGAAGTCGAGGAGGTGCTGCTGCGCCATCCAACCGTGTTGGAAGTTTCGGTGATCGGACGTCCGCATCCCGATTGGGGCGAAGAGGTCGTCGCCTGCGTCGTGCCCCGGCCGGAACACAAAGTATCGGCGGAAGAACTCGACGCGCTTTGCCTTTCGGCGATCGCGCGCTTCAAACGACCGCGGGATTACGTCTTCCTCGAAGCCTTACCGAAGAACAATTACGGCAAGGTGCTCAAGACTGAGCTCCGCCGGCAGCATGGCCAGTCCCGGCAAAGCTGATCAGTTGACGCCGTTGGCACGGCTATTTGCAAATTGACAAGATACAGCGATTGGGCGGACCCTGACCTGCTTTAACCACGTTTGTGCACTTGTCGGGGAGGTTCGCTATGACACTTGCAGACGTTGCCGCGGCCTCGCCTGCGCGGCAGGGACCTGCCTTGGCCGACGTACCGGCGCATGAGATCGTCCGCCTCATCTCCGCAGGCGATCTGTCCTCCGTAGAAGCCGTCGAATACTTCGTCGCACGCCTTAAGGCCGTCAACGGTAAGCTCAACGCCGTCACCGTTGATTTGTCCGAAAGCGCGCGGAAAGTCGCCGCCGATGTCGACAAAGCGCGCTCGCGTGGTGAAAAGCTACCGCCTCTGGCCGGCCTTCCGGTGACCATCAAGGAGTGCTTCGATCTTGCCGGCACGGCGACGACCTACGGCCTGACGACGCGCCGCGGCATCCTCGAAAGCAAGGACGACCCTTACGTCGCCGCCCTTCGCACCGCCGGCGCCATTCCAATTGCCAAGACCAACCTTCCGCAGCTCATGATTTTCACGGAAACGGACAATCCGCTCTATGGGCGAACCAACAACCCCTGGGACTTGGAGCGATCCTGCGGCGGCTCAAGCGGTGGCGAAGCCGCCGTCATCGCAGCCGGTGCCTCACCGCTTGGTCTCGGCAATGACATCGGTGGGTCGCTGCGCATTCCCGCGGCGTTTTGCGGGATAACGTCGATCCGCCCGACCGCTGGACGCCTGCCCGATCACTGCGCTCACGGCTTACCGATCGGTCAGACCGCGATTGTCAGCCAAGTAGGGCCGATGGCGCGACACGTAGCGGACTTGATCATGGGGCTGCGCGTGCTCGACCGTGCCCGCGATCCATGTCTCGATCCCGGACCGGAATTCGGCGACCCGGCGAGCGTCGATCTAAGCCGCTTGCGCTTCGCGACCTTTACCGAAGACGGAGAGTTTCCGGTTGCGCCGGCTGTGCGGCGCGCAGTTGCCGAAGCCGCCGCGTCCCTCTGCGCGGCCGGAGCAAAGCAAGTGGAGTGGCGCAAGCCCGAGTTAAGCCGCGCGACCGATTTTCTCTTCGCCGCACTTTCTGCGGATCGAACTCAGGCAATGCGGCGGCTGTTGCGCGGCAACAAGATCGATCGGCGGGTTCGTCCATTGGTGCTGATTGGAAGTACGCCGCTGTGGTTACGCGGCGCCGCCGGTTTCCTTCTTGATGCCCTCGGTCAGAAGCGCTCCGCCAGAAATCTGCGGCGCTTTGCTCCCGGCAGTACCGACGCGTACTGGCAGACGGTGGAGGCGATTGCGGAGTTCCGGCGCGATTTGTTGCACTCGCTCGAACAAGCCGACGGCGGCCCGATCGATCTCATTCTTTGTCCGCCTCATGCGCTGCCGGCGGTGCGGCACGGCGCTACCGAAATGATGCCAATGCCCGGTGCCTACGCTCCGCTTGCCAATGTTAGCGGTTTCCCTGCCGGCGTCGTCACCGTTGCCCGCGTGCGAGCGAACGAAGAGAGTGACCGCGCCGCAAGCCGTGATGTTATGGATCGAGTTCGCGCGCGAGACCGAGCGCGAAAGCGCCGGCTTGCCGATCGCGGTGCAAGTCGTCGCCCGGCCCTGGCGCGACCATCTTGCGCTCGCCGCTATGTCGCAGATCGAAGCCGTAGCCCGGAAGCAGCCGGATTATCCCGCGAGGCCCCCGCTATGAACGAACCACTCAGCAAGGCCATGCATGCCGGCGCCAAAATGCGCGCGACGTTTGACGCCCAACGCGCGGCCTTTTTGCGTAACGGAGCGCCGCCACTGCGCGAGCGGTTGGCCGACCTGAAAAAGCTCGGCGACGCGATTAGCCGCAACGTCGATCATCTCGCCGCGGCCATCTCCGCCGACTTCGGTAATCGCTCGCGGCACGAAACCGAGCTCGGCGAGGTCTTTCCCGTCCAGACCGCGATCCGTCACGCGCGGCGGCATCTCCCTAACTGGATGGCGCCGAAGCGCGTATCGGTCCCGCTCGAATTGATGCCGGCGGGCGCGCGCATCCTTTATCAGCCGGTTGGCGTCGTCGGCATCGTCAGCCCGTGGAACTATCCGCTCAATCTTGCCATCGTTCCGGTGGTCGCTGCGCTGGCGGCGGGCAATCGGGTGATGTTAAAGCCCTCCGAACTCACGCCGCGCACCTCGGACTTAATGGCCGAGCTACTGGCCGGTCTTTTTCCGGACGATCAGGTCGCGACCGTTGTTGGCGGTCCGGACGTCGGCCAAGCATTCGCGCGGCTGCCGTTCGATCATTTGCTCTATACCGGATCAACCGCCGTCGGACGGTTGGTGATGCAGGCCGCCGCCGAGAATCTGACGCCGGTGACGCTCGAGCTCGGCGGCAAATCGCCCTGCATCCTGGGCGAAGATGCGGCGTTGCCGAGTACTGTCGAGAGCATCGTTTACGGCAAGCTCTTGAATGCCGGCCAGACCTGCATCGCGCCGGACTATGTGCTTTTGCCCGAGCGCAGGCTTGACGAATTCATCAAGCTAACCGTCGGTACGGTGGAGAAATTTTATCCGACGCTGGCCAGCAATAAGGACTACACGTCGATCATCAACGAGCGGCATTACCAGCGCATCGCCCGGTACGTGGCGGACGCCAAAGCCGGCGGTGTGCGCGTCATCGAAATCAATCCGGCGCACGAAAAGCTGCCGGCGGACGGACGCAAGCTGCCGCCAACGCTGGTGATCGAGCCCGATGAGAACCTCGCCATCATGCGCGAGGAGATTTTTGGTCCGGTGCTGCCGGTCAAAACTTATCGCCAGCTCGATGAGGCGATCGATTACGTGAACGCGCATCCGCGCCCGCTTGCGCTTTACTATTTTGGCGGCGCCGGCGCGCGCGACGAGGTGTTACGCAAAACCATATCAGGCGGCGCGTCCATCAACACCACGTTGTTCCATTTCGCGGCGGAGAACCTTCCGTTTGGCGGAATCGGTCCATCCGGCATCGGCGCCTATCACGGTGAGTTCGGCTTTCAGACCTTCTCGCACCGCAAAGGCGTCTTCCTGCAAACCCGCATCAATGGTGCGCGTTTCCTTTATCCGCCGTTCGGCTGGATGACCGAGCTGATGCTTAAGGTTCTCAAGCGCGGTTAGCCGGCGGTCGCTTCTTCCGGCGGCGCATGGTCGGCCTGGGCGCGACGCTCGACCGGCTTGTCCTCCCGCGTCAGATTGTAGGCCGAGTTGACCAACGCGACATGCGAAAAGGCCTGTGGAAAGTTGCCGACAAGCCGCCTCACGCGCGGATCGTATTCCTCGCTTAGCAGCCCGACGTCGTTACGCAGCGCGATAAGTCGGCGAAACATCTGTTCGGCATCGGCGTGGCGGCCTTGCAGCGTATACACGTCGACGAGCCAGAAGCTGCAAGCAAGAAAGGCGCCCTCGCCCGGCGGCAAACCGTCTTCGACTTCCCCGGTGTCGTAGCGCATCACGAAGCTGCCATGCAGTAAGCGCCGTTCGATCGCCGCGATCGTGCCTTGCACCCGTGCATCCGAGACCGGCAAAAAGCCGACGCATGGGATAAGTAACAGGTTGGCGTCGAGATGCTTTGAGTCATAGGACTGCACGAAGCTCCCGAGCTCGGCGCTGAATCCCCGGGTGCATACTTCGTCGCAAATCTCCTCGCGTAATTTGCGCCATTCATCGAGCGGACCCTGGAGACCGAAAGTTTCCGCGCTTTTGATCGCGCGGTCGAACGCGACCCAGGCCATCACCTTGGAATGGGTGAAGTGCTGCGGTCCACCGCGGACTTCCCAGATGCCCTCATCGGGCTGTTTCCAAATTTTCTTCAGGTGATCGAGGAAGGCCAGTTGCGTGGCCCATCCAGAATCATTGGTCAACAAGCCGCCGCGCCGCGCCTGGTGATGCACATCCATGATCTCCCCGAACACGTCGAGCTGAAGCTGGCTGTGGGCGGCATTGCCGATGCGCACGGGCGCGGAATTCTCGTATCCGGGCAGCCATGGCACGGTCCATTCGTTCAGCCGCCGCTCGCCAGCAATGCCGTACATGATCTGCAACTGCTCGGGACTACCGGCGACCGCGCGCAACAACCATTCGCGCCAGGCCAGCGCCTCTTCGAAATAGCCGGCATGCATGGCGCCAAGCAGCACCAGCGTGGCGTCGCGCAGCCAACAGTAGCGATAATCCCAATTGCGCTCGCCACCGAGTTGCTCGGGCAGCGAAGTGGTGACGGCTGCCACCATCCCGCCGGTCGGGGCATAAGTGAGCGCTTTGAGCGTGATCATCGAGCGCACAACCGCTTCCGACCACGGTCCGGCGGGTCGGCATTTCGCCGACCAATCTTGCCAAAAGGATTCCGTATCCGCCAATGCCCGCGCCAGATCGAAAGGCCCATCGAGCGGCCGGTGCGAGGGCAAATAGTTCAGAACGAAGGGAATCGTCTCATCGCGATCGACGGTAAATTCGCCGATCGTGGTCATATCGGCGCCGCGCAGATCCACCGGCGTACGCAGAACCATCATGTCCGGCCCAGCGATGGCACGCAGCGCGCCATCCTCGAGCCGCGTCACCCACGGCACAATAGCTCCGTAGCCGAAGCGCAGGATCAGCTCGGTGTGCATCTTCACTTTACCACGAATACCGGTCACCAGCCGCACGATGGTCGAATGGCGTCCGCGCAACGGCATGAAATCGATCAGCATCGCCGCACCATCTTCGGTCTCGAAGTGCGTCTCGAGCACGAGCGTGTTCGGACGATAATGGCGCGTGATGCGCGCTTGCGCGCTTGGCGCAATCAGCCAGCGGCCGTGCTCGCGCGAACCAAGCAGCGCGGCGAAACACGCTTCCGAGTCGAAGCGCGGGCAGCAGAACCAATCGATCGAGCCGTCGCGGCCGACGAGGGCCGCCGTCCGGCAATCGCCGATCAACGCGTAGTCTTCGATGCGTGCGGCCATGGATCAGGAGAAATCGACGATGACTTTAATATCGTCGGGTTGACGTTTCAGTGATTGCGTCCACTGTTCGATCGGTTCGCGCCGCGAAATGAGCGCGTTGAGCCACGCCTTGTCGGCGCGTCGCAGAATCTTGTCAGCCATTTCGTAGTGCCGGCGATTGGCGTTCACCGTGCCGAATACCGTGTCGTTGTCGAGCACCATGGTGCGATTGAGTGCGCCGACGTCCACGTTGAAATCGTGACCGGGAGCGGTGACGCCGACTAGGCAGATGATGCCGTCCGGCGCGGTGCGGCCGAGAACATCGCGCACCACGCTCGGCGCGCCGGTGCACTCCATGAGGATATCGGGCTTCAGGCCCAAATTCTGCAGGCTTTCGGTGTGATACTTGCCGCCCAGTCGTTGCACGATCTCGCGCTTTTTCAAGCTTTCCTGATGATCGAGCACGTGCACGTCGAGGCCCTGCTGCGCGCCGATCAAGGCGGCCAACAGACCGACGGGACCGGCGCCGGTGACCAGCAAGGTCTTTGGCTGCCAGGAGCGCGTGCGCTGGCCGATGCGTTCGGTGTGATCCCAGGCTTTGGCCACCACACTGGTCGGTTCGAGCAAGACGCCGGCGGTGCCGAGTGACGAATCGACCTTCACGACAAAGTCGGGCTCGATCCGGAAGTATTCGGAACCGTAACCGTGTCGCTCTTTAATCCCGCGTTCGGTGTAGCGGCCGTTGCGACACATATCCCATTCATCGACGGCGCACGCCGAACAGGGAACCGGGTCGGGCCGCCGTACGATGCCGACGACGAGATCGCCGACATTGATGCCGCCATTCATCGGCGCCTCGCGCACCGCGCCGAGCGATTCGTGACCGATCACCAAACGGCTTTCTCCCGGGGGCGCCCAACCGTAATGACCGGAAACGATTTCGCGATCGGTGCCGCAAACGCCGAGCGCAATGGTGCGCACTAAAATTGCCCCGTCGGATCGCGGCGGATCGGCGACATCTTCAATTCTTGCCGAATTTGCCGTGCCGGGCGCGACCGTGAGGGCCCGCATCTTCTTCGTTTCCGCATTGCTTCGGGTTCGGGCGCGCGCTGGCGCGCGCTCACGGCCAAATAACCGCGTCCAAGCGTGGAAAGTTCCATCAATGGAACCAATTGGCGGTTTGACCGTTCATCGTGCCGCCAGTCGCGGCTAACTCATGGATTGCGCAAGCGGGGAGTTGGATATGGAATCGATCGGCCGCAAGCGATGGGCAATCGCCGAGGGTTATATTCCCTCGGAAAGCGCTTTTTCCCACCCGACCCTGATTTCACACGAGACCGCATGCATCCTGAATCCAGGGGATCAAGAAGCGCACGTCAACATCACCATTTTTTTCACCGACCGCGAGCCGATCGGTCCTTATCGCGTCGCCGTGGCGGCGCGGCGCACGCTGCATCTGCAATTCAACGATCTCAACCAACCGGCAGTCGTGCCGCGCGACACCGATTATTCGTCCGTCTTCGAATCCGACGTGCCGATTATCGTGCAACACACGCGCATGGATTCGCGTCACGCCGAAGTCGCACTTCTCTCTACTACTGCTTACGCCAACACGTGAATTCCGGCGCGCTAAAAATTTACGAAATTATTCGGTGAAATGGCGCTGCAGCGCACATGAACGACTGAAAGAAAGGAACAAATCGGGTCGAAATTCGTTGTTGCACCACGGAACCGGAGGATCCCCCGTGACTGTGATCGTCGTATCTAACCGCGTTGCGCGGACAAAATCCGATGAGCCAGTTGCCGGCGGACTGGCGGCGGCACTCATCCCCATGGTCAAAGACTCCGGCGCGATCTGGGTCGGATCGAGCGGCCAGACCGCGGATTCCGAACAAAACAATGATTCATTCGCGAAGATCGAAGCGCTCGGAACCGGCGCGCTGGCGACCGTCGACATGCCGGCCCGGCACTATCGCGGCTACTACGAAGGCTTCGCCAACTCGGCGCTTTGGCCGGCGCTGCACTCCCGTTCCGACCTCATTCACGTCACCGCGGATGATTATGCCTCCTATCGCAAGGTCAACGCCTTCATGGCGCGCGCACTCCTGCGCTTTTCCGGACCGACGGCGGTGTTCTGGATCCAAGACTATCATTTCCTCGCGCTCGGCGAGGAAATGCGCCGGCTGAAAATCGGCCGCCCGATTGGCTTTTTTCTGCATACGCCATGGGCTGATCGCCGCACAATGACAGCGGTCCCACATCACACTGATCTCGCTCGTGCGATGCTGTCTTACGATCTGCTCGGATTCCAGACCGACGAGGATCGACAAAATTTTGAGGACTATCTGCGTTTGGAATTAGGATTGTCGGTTGTCGATGGCACCATCACGTCGGCGGCCGGCCTGACCCATCTTGCCACCTTCCCTATCGAAATCGACGTCAACGAATTTACCGCGCGCGCGACGAAAGCCTCGACGCGCCCCGAAGTAAGTCGTCTGCGCGGAAGCCTGCCCGGCAAGCTCGTGCTTGGCGTCGATCGGCTTGACTATTCCAAAGGCCTTTGCAACCGGATACGTGCGTTCGACCAGATGCTGGAGAACGAGCCGCAACTCAAGCGCAACGTTTCCTTCCTCCAGGTTGCGGTGCCGACGCGCGGCAACATCCGGGCTTACCGCGAGCTGAAGGCCGAGCTTGCCTCGCTGGTCGGTGAAGTGAATGGCCGCCACGGCGAAGTCGATTGGACTCCCATTCGCTACCTCAACAAGAGTTTCTCGCAGCTCACGCTAGCCGGGTTCTACCGAGCGGCCCACGTCGGTTTGGTGACGCCTTTGCACGACGGGATGAATCTCGTCGCCAAGGAATATGTAGCCGCGCAAAACCCATTTGATCCTGGCGTTCTTGTGCTGTCTTCCTTCGCCGGCGCGGCGAAGGAGCTGGACGCCGCGCTGTTGGTCAACCCCAACGACGTCGACGATATGGCACGGCAGATCGCTGCTGCACTGACCATGGGTCTGGAGGAGCGCCGCGAACGCTGGCATGTCATGATCGACCGATTGCGGGCCCATTCGGTGCAGAATTGGTTTGCCGACTTCGTGCGTGCGCTTGCCGAAACGCGCCGGTCTCCGGCACGGCTGGCAATTTCGCGACCGCCAAAGTCGCCTGTTCTGCTCGACTTCGCCAACCGCGCAGTGCAACGGCACTGAGGGCACGGCGTTCAGGCGGATTTCTGCGTCTTGGCCTTGACCGAATGTATCTTCGCACGGCCGGCGTCCTGCGCGGCATGCTGCAAGGCGTGCCGAATGTCGTCACGCTTCTCGTGAATTGAGGCGATGGCAAGTCCGGTGGCAACGCCCAATCCTACCAAAGCCGCTTCGGATAGCTGCAAGCTCGCCTCGATGGTTTCCGGCACGGCATCGGTAGCGCCGAGACTGTAAAGGTGCCGCGCGTGCTCCGCATCGCGGGCGCGCGAGACGATCAAGATATCGGGCCGCATCGCCCGCGCATGCTCAACGACTTCGTCGATGACGCCAACCGAGTGGATCGTAATGATGACGCCTGCGGCGGTCGCCAATCCGCAACTGGCGAGGAAGCGCGGGTCGGCGGCGTCGCCATAATATACGTCATGATTTTCACGCCGGTCGCGCGTCACCGTCAGTGGGTCGGAATCGGCGGCGATATAAGGAATGCCGTGCCGTCGTAACAGCTCGCAGACCACTTTTCCGACTCGGCCATAGCCGACCACGATTGCATGCCGCTGCGCTTCGGCCGGACGTGCCATCAATTCGGCATCGACCGGTTTGCCGGCGGTCAGCCGCGCTACGATTTGACGCGCGCCGACCGAGAGGAGCGGCGTCAGCGCCATGGTGACCGAGGTGACGGCAAGCGTGAAGCTCGCCAGGCGCGGATCGATCAATCCGGCTGCAGCCGCGATGCCGACGCTGACGAAGGCGAATTCTCCGCCGGGACCGAGTAGAAGGCCGGTCTCGAGCGCGACCGGCCATGACAATCGAAACATCCTGCCCAGTCCAGTCAGCAGCAGAGATTTAATCGCGATCAGCGCGACGACTGCACCGATCAGCAAAAGCGGTTCGCGCACCAGCTCGCGGAAATCGATATTCATGCCAACGGTAAAGAAGAAAATGCCGAGCAGGAGCCCCTTGAACGGCGCAACCGTAACCTCGATCGCCTTGCGGTATTCGGTCTCCGCCAGCAGCAAGCCAGCAAGAAAGGCGCCAAGCGCCATCGAAAGGCCGGCCTGATCGGCAATCACTCCGGCCGCAACGATGACGAACAGTACGGCGGCGATAAACAGTTCGCTCGAGCGCGTCGTCGCTACCAGGCGGAACAGCGGGCGCAGCAGCGCGCGGCCGAACAAAACGATAACGGCGATGGCGACCGCCGCTTGCAGCAACGCGCTGGCCAGTGTCGCCAATGCCGAACCGCCGGAGCGAGCGGCAAGAATCGACAGGTAAAGCAAGAGTGGAATGACCGCCAAATCCTGCGCAAGCAAGACGGAAAAACACGCTCGGCCGACGCTCGTCGTCAGACGCTCCTGGCCTGAGAGAAGCTCGAGCACGATGGCTGTCGACGACAGGGATAGGCTCGCACCGAGCACGATCGCTTCCGAAAGATTGCTCCCGGCCCAAACCGCGGCGCCGGCGATCAAGGCGCTGGTGATCAGAACCTGCGAGCCGCCCAGGCCAATGACCAGGCGCCGCATGGTCGTCAGCCTGGGAAAGGACAGCTCCAGACCGATCAGGAAAAGAAGAAAGACAATACCCAATTCCGCGATGCCGGCGACGTTGCTGGCATCTGCAATGGTGACCCAGGAGAGCCCGGGCACTGAACTGCTGATCGAGCCCAACCCCAACGGGCCGAGAACGGCGCCGGCACCGAGATAGGCGAGAACAGGGCTCAAGCCCCAGCGCCGAACGAGCGGCACAACGATACCGGCAGTGCCGAGCACGACCAGTGCGTCGCTATAACCGGCCATCGTGACGTTGGAAACCAAACACATCCCCCAATTCGATCGAAGCGAGCGGACAGTTGTAACCGGTTCGCTTGTTGGCGGCGACCCGACGGCGCCGCGCAAGCCGAAACCCGCGGCGATCGCGGCACCGGCGTTCAACGGCGAGCGCTCGATGGCCTGCGCTCGGGGACGAGTAACAAACCATCGACACAAGACGATTTCGTGCTAGACCGCCTCGCGAAGCGTGCCTGCCTACGGTGAGTTCAAACGCGCGAAAACGCTGTGGAACCGAGCGCGGAGGCCGCCGCTGCACGAGGGAAAACGCGCTTGAATTTTAACGGGTTGCGCCCTGTAATGCCTTCGTGACCGGCGAGGACACCTCATTGATGACCAATACCGCTTCGGGCGGAACGTCCGCCGGCACGGTGTCGTGGATCACCGCCACCGCCATTGTGATCGCCGACATGGTCGGAGTCGGCGTTTTCACTAGCCTCGGCTTTCAGGTCAACGACATAAAGTCGGGATTCTCGCTGTTGCTGCTCTGGGTCGTCGGCGGCATCGTCGCGATTTGTGGCGCCTTTTGTTACGCCGAACTGGCCGCGATGATGCCGCGATCGAGCGGTGAATACAATTTCCTGCGCCGCATCTATCATCCTGCGTTCGGATTCGTAGCAGGCTGGCTGTCGGCGACCGTCGGGTTCTCGGCGCCGATCGCGCTTGCCGCCATGGCGTTCGGAATTTACTTCCAGGCGATCGTCCCGGGCGTCTCGCCGCTCCTGCTCGGTTTCGGTATCACCTGGCTCGCCGCGCTCGTGCATCTGTGCGGCGTTAAATTCGGCGGCGTCTATCACAACGCTTGGACGGCACTCAAACTCACGCTCATCGTCGTGTTCATCATTGCCGGGTTCGCCGTGGGCGACCCGCAATCTATCTCCTTTGCGCCGAGCGCGGTCGATCTTGTCTATGTCGGCGGCGCGCCGTTCGCCATCAGCCTGGTATTCGTCATGTACTCCTACTCCGGCTGGAACGCGGCAACCTATATCGTCGGTGAATTGCGCGAGCCCAGTCGCTACCTGCCGCGTGCGCTGTTTGTGGGCACGGGGATCGTCATTGTTCTGTACGTCACTCTCAATGCCGTGTTCCTTGCCACCACGCCGATGCACGAGCTCGCCGGTCAGATCGACGTCGCCATCATCGCCGGCAAGCATGTGTTCGGCGGCCTTGGCGGTCGGATTGTCGGCGCAGTGATTTCCATCGGCCTGATATCATCGATCAGCGCCATGACCTGGATCGGTCCGCGCGTGACCATGACGATGGGGGAGGACATGCCGCTATTGCGCGTCTTCTCCCGCAAATCGAAGCGGGGCGTTCCGGCCGTCGCGATCATATTTCAACTGTTGGTTTCGAACCTGCTGCTGCTAACCCAGAGCTTCGAAGCAGTCCTTGATTTCATCCAGTTCAGCCTTGCTTTCTGCTCGTTTTTTGCGGTGCTGGGCGTTATCAAAATGCGCATCAGCCACCCGAAACTGGCACGGCCTTACCGTGCCTGGGGCTATCCGGTGACGCCGATTATTTTTCTCAGCGTGACGCTTTTCATGATGTATTATCTTGTGGTCAACCGGCCGCTACAATCGCTTGCCGGCGTCGCCATGATGTCGGCCGGGCTGGTTATTTATTATGTCTCCCGCCTTAAATCGAATGTTCCTTCCGCGGACGTCTCGGAAACGGCGGCCTGAAAAAATGCAGACAACCATGCCAAAATTGCTGGCCGCCGTGCTGATGGCGGCCACGCTGGCCACTGTGGCGTCGGCGCGCAGCGCTGAAACGGTCACGGCCGACGATACGGCGAAGTTTCTCGCCGGCATGCCGCCAGCGGCCGGTTCATCGCTTGCGACTTTGACCAAGGATCCGGCCTGGCAACAGCATGCGCATACGCTCGATTCGATCTTCGCCCGCGAGGACAAGCGGACGCTGTCAAAGGTCCGCGCTTTCTCCCGCCAGTATCTGACCGAGAAGCATGACACGATGCTGTACATGTTCAGCGGTCCGGATTTCCTCTACGCGACCTCGTTTTTTCCGAGCGCGTCGACTTATGTTTTGGCGGGCCTGGAGCCGGTCGGCGAAGTGCCGCAACTGACGAACTTGTCGCATGGCGCGATCGACGGCTCGCTATACAGCCTGGAACGATCGATGGGGACGCTGCTCAACTATAGCTTCTTCATCACCAAGAACATGAAGACGCAATTGCATGAGGGACCAGTCAACGGAACGCTGCCGATCCTTTATGTATTTCTTGAGCGAACCGGCAAGACCATCCACGAGGTCACTTACGTTGGCCTCGACAAGGAGGGCAATGTTCAAACGCCGGATGCCAACGACAAGACCGGCAGACGTTTGCCGCCGACGGGCGCTCCGGGAATAAGGATTATCTTCTCCGATGGATCCGGTCCAAAACAGACGCTCTATTATTTCGGCACCAATATCGCCGACGGCTCGATCGACCACTCCGGCTTCCTGGCTTTCTGCAAAAAACTCGGCCCCGCCGACAGTTTTATTAAGAGTGCGTCCTATCTCCTGCACACCGGCGGCTTCAATAAAGTGCGCAATATGCTGCTTGAGCAGAGCGCAACGATTTTGCAGGACGACAGTGGCATCCCGCTTGCTTATTTCGATCCGCGGCAATGGCGGCTGCAGCCGTTCGGCCGGTATATCGGTCCGCTCAACATCTTCGGACGCTCGTATCAGCAAAACATGGCCGCGCTGTTCGCCAAGAATGCCACCCCGATCGACTTCGGCATTGGCTATCGCTTCCGCCAAAACGAATCGAATCTTTTGCTAGCGCAGAAGACCACTCCGGTGACCAGCGACAACGAGTTAGCGCCGCCTTTACCGGCACCGCATAAAGTCCGGGGGACCCAATCGCCGAAGAGGGGACGCTCGGCGGTCGGCGGACCCCAGACCAACCGAAATGGGGCCGATGCCGATACGACCGGTTCGCTTAGCTGCCGGATTGCTGGAATTTTCCCGTTTTGTTCGGATCGCCCGGCGTCTGCGCAGTCGAAGCCGAGCCGGTAAGGCGCCCAATTAGGGACACGATCATCGGCGAATTTGGGCATGTTGGGCGGGGGAACAGTGCCACATACGGTCCAAGGACCATCGCCGCAGGCGTTGCGCAAACCCGCCATGGGCGCGGTTACGGCTACGCACGGCCGCCGTTTCCACGGCGATCCGACCGTTGGCCGGCGGCTTGAACGGGCCGGCGGCCATGTCCGCATTTCGGCCACGCGCAAGCCCGCCCCCCGTTTTAATACGCTGCGCGACGCCTTGGAGCGCAACCTGCTCCGGATTTCCGCGGCGCTTTTCTTTGTTGGCGCCGTCGGCTGGTGCTGGCTGATCTTCAATGAATTCCGTTCCAGCTGGTCCGCTCCGGCTGGTGCAACCTATACCGCGACGGCGAAGCCCGACGCGGGTGTCGGAAAATCCGACGAGGTTGGCAGCTCCGCCTATGAGCGCATCAACTACCCACTGGCGGTCGCTACGCCATACCCCTCACTCCCCAGCACCGAAACTCCGGCAAGCTTAGTCGCTCGCGAATGGAGTAGAATTGAGCGCTTCGTCGACAGCGGACGTTCCCCCGCGAAGCAAATCGCGAAAGCACCAAGCCTGAAGCCGCCGCTGCGCGTCGCCTCGCTGGAAAGAGCTGCGCCGCTAGCCGCGCCGCCGCGCTTGCCGCTCAATACCGGAGCGGTGACGACATTGGTGGATTTCGAGACTGCGCCGTTTCCGTATCATGGCGCGATGCCGGGATCGGATCGCCCGTTCTTGAATGTGGCGGAGGATGGCCGTTTGGGTCATACAAATTTCCGCGGTCACATTCTCTGGGAGTTTGGAATCTTCAGCGACGATCGCGTGCTGTTGCACATTCCGCCCGGATTTGATCCGCGGCGTCCTGCGGTCATGGTTGTGTTCTTCCATGGCCACGGCGCCGACCTAGCGCGCGACGTACGCGACCGGCAGCAGCTGCCGGCGCAAATCACCGCGTCAGGCGCTAACGTGGTGCTGGTGGCGCCGCAATTCGCCTTCGACGCCGCCGATTTAAGCGCCGGCAAGTTCTGGGAGCCGAACGGATTTAAGCGCTTCCTCGATGAAGCGGCGGTCAAGCTTGCCAAGCTTTACGGCGATCCGCACAGCGCGTTTAGCTTCGCCAAAATGCCGATCGTGATTGTCGCCTATAGCGGCGGCTTCGGCCCAACACTGTCGGTCCTCGATCGCGGCGGTGTCGGCTCTCGCGTGCGCGGTCTGGTCCTGCTCGATGCGCTTTACGCCGGGATCGACAAGTTTGCCGACTGGATCGCTAAAAATCGCTCCACCTTCTTCGTAAGCTCCTACACACCGCACACCGCCTACCACAACGCCGACCTCGAGCGACTCTTGCGCGAGCGGTCGGTGCCCTATAGCGCGGAACTGCGGCGCAATCACTTGCAAGGCATGGTCGCCTTCCTGCCCACCGGCGACATTTCGCACCGCGGTTTTGTGACCCACGCCTGGGCCGACAATCCGGTTACCGATATTTTGAGCAGAATGGACGACGTCGATTCGAACGTGCTGACCGCACGCACGGCATCGCCGCTTTTCACCGGATCGGTTGCCGCAGCGCGCAACTAGCGATTGACCATCAGGCGCGCCGGACACGTCTTGCCAGCGGCAAACGCGGCGAATATCACAAAGCCAAGGTCTACATTACCCTCGCGGGAGCGCGGCATGCTTTTGCATATCTTTGACGACGCGCCGGAACGGACGCGCGACAAAGTGGTGGGCGTGTATGTCATCCTGATCGCCGCCAACGTCGCGGCTTGGCTGTGGGCGTGGGTCGAATTCCACGACAATCCGCTGTTGCTCGGCACCGCTTTCCTCGCTTACAGCTTCGGGCTCCGTCACGCTTTCGATGCAGACCACATCGCGGCGATCGACAACATCACCCGCAAAATGATGCAGGAAGGCCGCCGGCCAATCGCCGCGGGCTTTTTCTTCTCGCTCGGCCACTCCTCGATCGTTATCGGGCTGGTGGTGGCGATAGCGCTTAGCACCACCGCATTGCAGGATCGGTTCGATGCGCTGAAAAACGTCGGCGGCGTGATCGGCACCTCCCTTTCCGCTGTGTTTTTGCTGACGATCGCTGCGGCCAACATCATCGTGCTGATCCAAGTTTACCGCGCGTTGCGGGCGATTAAGCAGGGCGACCGGCTGGTCGAGGATGACGTCAACCAAATACTCGCCAAGAGCGGCTTGCTTGGTCGGCTGTTCCGGCCGGCCTTTGTGCTGATCGGGCGAAGCTGGCACGCCTACCCGCTGGGTTTTCTCTTTGGTCTTGGCTTCGATACCGCAACCGAAATCGGCCTACTCGGAATCTCGGCCGCGCAAGCGGCGCAGGGTCTGTCGATCTGGTCGATTCTGGTATTTCCGGCGCTGTTCACCGCCGGCATGTCGCTGTTGGACACGACCGACTCGACGGTGATGGTCGGAACCTACGGCTGGGCATTCGTGCGCCCGATCCGCAAGCTCTACTACAACATGACCATCACGCTCGCCTCGGTGGTCGCGGCGTTGGTGATCGGCGGCATCGAGGTGCTGGGGCTGATCGGCGACAAATTTGGGTTTGACGGGTCGTTCTGGCGGCTTGTCGCCGCCCTCGACGACAATTTCAACCTGCTCGGCTATTCGATCGTCGGCTTCTTCATCGTCAGCTGGGTGGTTTCGCATCTGCTCTACAAGGCAAAGGGGTACGACCGTATCGAAGCAGCCGTACCAAACGGATTCTTGCCTCTTGGAAAGGAAAGTGAACTACCCTAAATCTCGCCCCAGCCGACTCTCCATTGGACGGCTTTGGCGGAGTAGCTCAGTTGGTTAGAGCAGCGGAATCATAATCCGCGTGTCGGCGGTTCGAATCCGTCCTCCGCTACCAACCTCACCTCACCGCGGCGTAAGCCTCACGCGCAGTCTGGCCGAGGCGGGCATAACGGATCAGCGAGAAATGTCCGAGCGGCGGCATCGCGCGCCGTTCGACGAAGCGCACACCGCTGTGCTGCGCGGCCCATCGCGCCACCCGCTCGAAGCGAAATTCCGGGCGCCAGCCGAGCCGCCGGGCGATCGGCGCAAAACCCTGCTCGAAGGCCGCGCGCGGCCCCGATTCAGCGCCGAGATGGTTCACCAAAATGATCTCGCCGCCGGGCTTCACCACGCGCGCGAATTCATCCAGCGTCGCTTCCGGATCCGGGACCGCAGTGATCACGTATTGAGCGACCACGACATCGAACACGCCGTCCCGAAAGCCGAGACGTTGCGCATCCATCACGGCAAGTCCGTCGACATTGGTCAGCCGATGTTCCACGGCTCGCGCTTTCGCCTTGCGCAGCATAGGCACGGAGATGTCGACGCCGGTGAGGCGATTGCTCCAGGAATAATCCGGCAGCGATAATCCAGTGCCGACGCCCACTTCGAGAATACGGCCGCCGATCCGCTCAGCTGCTGCAATTGACGCCTTACGCCCGCGATCGAACACCGCGCCGAAGACCAGATCATAAATCGGCGCCCAGCGGGCATAGGCTTTGGCGATCGTCTGTTGGTCGAGTTCCGCCGCCATCACACTCGCCACCGCGGCCTCAAAGCCCCGCCTGTCAATGCGTTGCCGCCAGATTGCCACGATAGGCGCGTTCGGCCTTCGGCACCGCCATCGTGCCGGCGATAATCCCGCCGCCGAGCACGCGCGCCTGGCCTCCGGCAGCGTCGTAGAAGACGCACGCCTGACCGGGCGAAACGCCGTCCTCGCCGTCGATCAGCTCGACGCGGATGTCGCCGTCCGGGCCGGTTCGCAGCCACGCCGGCTGCGGCGGCCGCGTTGAGCGCACCTTCACATAAACCTCCGGGCGGGTTTCGGTTGCATCTTCAATTTTGCCGTCACCGAGCCAGTTAAGGTCTCGCAGGCGGATACCGCTTTTGCGCAGCGCGTCGCGCGGGCCAACCACGACGCGGCGCGAGGGCGCGTCAAGGCGAACGACGTAAAGCGGCGCCCCGGTGGCGATACCGAGGCCGCGCCGCTGGCCCACAGTGAAATGGATGATACCGTCATGCTGGCCGAGCACGCGACCCTCAAGGTCGACGATTTCGCCGGGCACGGCGGCGCCCGGCCGCAACCGCTCAATCATTTCGGCGTAGTGTCCCGTCGGTACGAAGCAAATGTCCTGACTGTCCTGCTTGTCGGCAACCGCAAGGCCAAAGCGCCGGGCAAGCTCGCGCGTCTCCGCCTTAGTCCGGTCACCGAGCGGGAAACGCAACAGATCGAGCTGCGCGGCCGTGGTGGAAAATAAAAAATAGCTCTGATCCCGCTCCGCTTCGCGCGCGCGGTACAGCGCGCGCCCGCCATCCGGCAACGCCCGCGACGCCACATAGTGGCCGGTGGCCAATACTTTCGCGCCGAGATCGCGCGCGGTCTGCAAAAGGTCGCGGAATTTGATGGCCTGGTTGCATTCGAGACACGGCACCGGCGTCTCGCCCGCGACGTAACTGTCGGCGAAGCGGTCGATCACCGCCGCTTTGAAACGACTCTCGTAATCGAGCACGTAGTGAGGGATACCGATCCGCTCGGCGACAGCGCGCGCATCGTGAATGTCGCGGCCCGCGCAGCAGGCGCCCTTGCGATGGGTGGCGGCGCCGTGGTCGTAAAGCTGCAGCGTTATGCCGATCACGTCATATCCGGCCTCGGCCAGAAGCGCCGCTGTTACCGACGAATCGACGCCCCCCGACATGGCGACGACCACGCGGGTGTCGGCGGGCCGGCCTTCGACTTCGAGACTGCTGTGCATCGCGCGTTACTATATGCGCCGGCCGCGCGCGGCGCCACGGCTACCGCCCTTTCGCGACGCCGTCCGGGCCACGTCCGGCCAGTCGGCAAATTCTGCCGACCGAGCGCAGAGGCTGCCGCCCTGCCTCGCGGCATAGCAACGCTAACACATTGAATTTGCGCGATTTAGTTTGCGCGACGCGCTGGCCCGGCGGTTGCAGGCGAAACGTCGCCTCCTTTAGACTGCAGGGGTTTATTGTGCCAAGTTCCGCGTCAGACGTTAGCACCGCCTTCGCCATCGCTTCTTCCCAGCGGCCGCTGCCGACACCTCCGACGCAAGATTCCGATGGTTCGCGGTTCGCGGCGCTTCTCGATGCCACCGCCGGCGCGACCGACACGACCATCCCGACGGTAAACCAGCCGCAAAGCAGCGTTTCGCTGCAAGCTCCGTCGCCGTTGGGCCCGGCCGCTTCGGACACCGCCGCACAGACCACCGCTTCGACAAGCAACACGGCTGCTGCAAATGTGAAGTCCGGCGCCCACGACCGGGGCTGGGACCGGGACCGATAATCCAAGCGCGCCGCCGGCTGCAACCGGTAGCGACGGTACTACTCCAGCTTCGACCGGCTGGAACGGCCAACATCAGGGAAACGGCAACGCGGCAACAGCAGCGAGTGCGCAAACCGCAAGCGACAATCAGAAATCAGCGCGCAACCCAAATGTGAGCGCTGCCGCTTCGCCAGGCACCCAGCCGGCCTCGCAAACGGCTGGCACCGATCCGTCGCCGCAAAACCCCGCACCCATGGCGGCAGCAAATAGCGGCAAACGCAGCCCAACCACTGCGGCCGCGGCAACGACGGCTCAGGCGCCAAGCGCAAACTTGCCGGCCTCAGACCTCGGTGACGCAGCGACAGGCGATGCCGACAACGCCGCACAAGCGAATAATCTCCCGACCGACGGGCAACCGGCAGCGCCGGAGCCGGCAACGAAAGCATCGCGGCACGCCGACAACAGCAACACCGACGACGACAGCAGCGCAACAGTTGCCGACCCGACAACAGCGACGGCTACGAGCCAAGCCCAATCGGCACCAAGTCCGACCCCAGCAGCCGCTGCGGTGGTCGTCGCCGCCACCGATCCAAACACGACGCAACCGTCCGCGAACACATCCACGCCGACGCTCGCGATCGGCGATCAGGGCAAAGGCCACACCGAGGCTTCCCTGGTGTTGGGCGGCGACCAGAATGGCTCAACCGGACCGGACGCGACCGACGTCACACGTCACCAACTCCAACTCCGGCGCGCGTACCGCCGCGCCTTCGACGACTACAGCCTCAGGCACCGCCGAAGCATTGAACACGCAAACCGACGTGAATCCGGCGAAATCGAACACCGCAGGGCTGCCCAATTTCGGCTTTTCCGCATCGGCGGCGTCCACGGCTTCGAACGCTGCAACCACTGCGTCGACGAGCACCAGCGCTGCTGCCGCTGTTCCGATTGCCGGGCTGACGGTCGCGATCGCGGCGCGGGCGCAAGCCGGCTCCAACCAATTCGATATCCGGCTCGACCCGCCCGAGCTTGGTCGAATCGACGTCCGTCTTGACGTCGGCCGCGACGGTCAGGTCACCACGCATATGACGCCGACCGCGCCGACACGCTGCAACTCTTACAAAGTCAGCAGCCGCAGCTTGAGCGCGCGCTCGAACAAGCAGCCTTGAAGACTGCCGACAACGGTCTGCAATTCACGCTTCGCGACCAATCGTTCGCCGGCCAAAACAACGGCTCGAGCTCGCAGCAAAACAGCAGCGCGCAGCTTGTTATTCCCGACCCCCGATCTGCCACCGGACAGCGCTACCCAGATTTATTCGCGCCCAGGCCTTGGCGGCGGGGTCGATATCCGCGTTTGAGCGGCCACCATCTGATGAAGGACGAGAGTAATCCATGAGCACGCTCTCCAACGTCTCGCAGGCAAACAACACAGCCGCCAATGCCCTATCGTCGCTTGGGACGACGACGACCGGATCCACGACCTCCAACTCGGCTAGCGCCGCGGGCACATCCGCTTCACAGTCGATCGCCGGTAATTTCGATACCTTTCTGCAGCTCCTGACCACCCAGTTGCAGAACCAGGATCCACTCGACCCGATGGACACCGGCTCGTTCACGCAGGAGTTGGTCGAGTTCGCTTCGGTCGAACAACAGATCGACATGAACACCAACATGCAAACGTTGATCTCGATGCAGCAAACCACCGAGGCGACGTCGGCCATGCAACTGGTCGTCTCCACCGTGACGATCAGCGGCAACAGCGCGACGCTCTCGAACGCGACGAATACTCCAGCCACATGGAGCCTGACCCAGACCACGCCGGCTACCGCCAGCGTCACGATCACCAGTGCGGCCGGTACGATGGCCTTTACCGGAACGTTCGCCCTGAATGCCGGAACGCAGACCGACACCTGGAACGGTCAAGGCAATAACGCACAGACCTGGCCGGACGGCACCTACTCCATCGCCATCACCGACACCGGCGCCAACGGGCAACCCGTTACCGTCTCCACGCAGACCCAGGGCACAGTCAGCGGCGTCAACCTCAGCAACAATCCGCCGACCCTGACGGTGAATGGCCAGAGCGTCCAGATCAGCCAAATCACGTCCATTACTAACGGCAGTCAGAGTGGGCTCAGCACCCTCAACAGCAGCATCAACACTCTCAACACCAATCTCGGCAATCTCAGCCCATACCTCTAATGCCGAGCGGCTTGGCATTTCTGTCCCCCTGCCCGGTTGAAACCTGCTGCCGCGACCAGCGGCCGAGCCGATTTTGACCAATTGCGTACGGCGCTTAGGCAAATTTTAAGCCGGCCTGCGTAAGGTCGAAGCTGTTTTGTGGAGTCTGTTGAGAGTCTTGCTATGACCGAGCCGCATCGCCCGAGGGTCAAGTATGTCATCGGGCCGGACGGTTCCCCGCTTACAATCGCCGATTTGCCGGCGCCGGGAACAAAGCGTTGGGTGATTCGCCGCAAGGCGGAAGTGGTCGCTGCGGTGCGCGGCGGGCTTCTTTCGCTGGAAGAAGCGTGCAGCCGCTACACGCTGACCGTCGAAGAATTTCTCTCCTGGCAATATTCAATCGACCAGCACGGCCTTGCCGGGCTGCGTACCACACGCATCCAGCAGTATCGTCAGTAACCGGCGCTTAACCCGTCTTACCGACTCGTCAACGCCAGCCTGCTGGACCGGTGCTTTCGTTTTCCGAACACGTTGGAGAACAGTCGCCCGGCTCATGACGCGTCGCACCCGGCTGCAGTGATTTTGTGCGCGATCTGTGATCCCCATTAACCCCGCGCTAACCATAAACTGCGAGCGGCCCGCCGACATCATCGAGCTCGCACAATATTTCGTCGCCAGATAACGCCGCGGCAAACGGCGTGCCGCCCCTTGTCGGCCGAGGCGCGCCGCACCCTGACGATCAACTATTGGCCCGGCAATGTGCGCGAGCTGGAAAACACCATGCATCGCGCCGTGCTGCTGGCGACCGGCATTGAGATCGGCACCGAGGCGATCCTTGCCCCTGACGGGGCGCGGCTCGATCAGCAGCGCGGTACGCCCTCAGTGGCCCATGGCGCTCTTGCCGCCGAGCAGGTTTCTCGCGCGCTGGTCGGCCGCACTGTGGCCGAGGTCGAGCGCGATCTCATCCTGGAGACGCTCAAGCACTGCCTGGGCAACCGCACCCACGCGGCCAACGTGCTCGGCATTTCGGCCCGCACACTGCGCAATAAGCTCAACGAATACGCTGCCGAGGGCGTACCGGTGCCGCCCCCGGGCGGCGGCGAGCCGCGCGCGGCCCGCCTAGGCCGACGGCAGCGCCTCGACCATCACGATTTCGACCTCCCCGGCACCGCCGCGGCGGAACCCGGCGGCCTTTTTGTATTCTTCGGAATTGAAACAGGCGACGCCCTGTTCCAGTGTCGGAAATTCAATCACGACAAAGCGCTCGAACTTTTGCGGCCCTTCCATAACCTGGAAGCGCCCGCCGCGCGCCAAAGGCTTGGCCCCGTATTTGGCCATGATGCCCGGCACCTGATCGGCGTATTTTTTATACTCGATCGGGTCGCAGACCTTAGCGCGCGCGATCCAATAGGCTGGCATTGTCGGTCCTCCACTTTTGAAAGAGACAAATGCCCGCAACGCGCGGGCATCCTCGGTTGGCTATTAAGGCGATTGCGGGCGTCACTCGGCCGCGCGGCGCGCGGCGACGATTTGATCGGCGGTTCGGCCGGTAAGTTCAGCCATGTGATCGAACTTGAACGTGAACGTGCCGGCGCCGGCGGTCGCCGACCGAATTTCGACAATGAGATCGCCGATTTCCGCCTCCGGCATTTTCGCGCGCACTACGTCCCAGCCTTCCCAGTCCTCGCGGGTATCGAAGCCAAGGATTTGCCCGCGGCGGCCCGACATCAGCGCGTTGATTTTGGCCGTTGCCTCGTTGGGACAGACAATCTCGACCAGATGAATCGGCTCGAGCAGCACCGGCTGGCATTGCGGCAGGCCTTCGACGATGCCGATACGGCCGGCGGTGCGAAACGCCATGTCGGAGGAATCCACCGTGTGATAGGAGCCGTCGATCAGCGCAACGTGCAGATCGACCACCGGAAACCCTAGCGGCCCGTGCTTGAGGGCGTCGATCACCCCTTCCTCGACTGATGGAATGTAATTGCGCGGCACCACGCCGCCGGTGATCTTGTCCTCGAAGGAAAAACCTGAGCCGCGCGGCATCGGCTTGATGTCGAGCACCACGTCGCCGTATTGGCCGTGTCCACCCGACTGCTTTTTGTGGCGGCCGCGCTGCACCACGCCTTTGCGAATGGTCTCTCGGTAGCCGACGCTCGGTTGCCGGCGCTCAATGCTGACGCCGTAGCGATCGCCGAGGCGCTCGGTGGTGACGCGCAAGTGCATCTCGCCCTGACCCCACAGCACCACTTCATGCGTCTCGCGGTTATGCACGATGGTGATCGAAGGATCTTCCTCGGCCAGCCGGTTGAGCGCCTGACCAAGCTTCACGTCGTCCTTGCGCTCCTTCGCCGAGACGGCGATGGCAAGCACCGGCGGATAGGGTTCGACCTTGGCAAGCACAGGATGGGCCTGCTTGCCCGCCGTCAGCGTATCGCCGGTTTTCGCCTTGTCGAGTTTGGCAAACGCTACGGTTTCACCGACGCCGGCCGGACCGCGCTTCTCAGTGGATTGGCCGACCAGCTTGAAGGTTCCGGCGACTCGGCCGGCTTCGTCATCCGGCGACAACAGCGTCGTGCCGTCTCCCGCCTGGCCGGCGAGCATGCGAACAATCGACATTTTGCCGCCGTGGGTCGTGTTCTGCGTCTTGAGCACGTAGGCGACGGCTTCCGCGCCACCTTTCACGCCCAACCGTTTCGCGGTTTCGGCAATCCCGGGCGATTCGTGACGTATCGCCTTCAACAGCCGCAATACGCCGTTGGTGCGGGTCGCGGTTCCCATCAGCACCGGGCAAACCAGGGCCTCGCGCAATTCGCGGGTGAGATCGTCGAAGACCTTATCGCGCGGCGGCTCGATATCCTCGAGCAACTGCTCCATCAACTCGTCGTCGTGGTCGGCAAGCGTCTCCAACATGGAGAACCGCGCAGTCTTCTTGCGATCGGCGGCGTCGCCTTCGAGCGCAATGATTTCGGAAGGAGCATGCTCTTTGTAGACAAACGCGCGCTCGAGGGCGAGATCGACGAAGCCGGTGATGATGTCGCCCGAGAATGTCGGGATTTGCCGCAAGATCAATTTGGTGCGTGACGCCGGCTGCAACAGCCTGAGCACGTCGTGGACGCCGGCATCACCCTTATCGATCTTATTGAGAAACAACAGGCGCGGAATCTTGCGATCTTCCAGTTCGCGCAAAATAAGCTGTAATTGCGGAATCTTTTTCTCGTCCATTTCGCATACGACGACGGCCGCATCGACGGCCGGCAGCACCGCGCGCATATCGTGAGCAAACTCGACCGAGCCCGGACAGTCGAGGAACGTGTAGGAGTCGCCCATGAAATTCGTGGTCGCGACAGTGAGCTCAACGCTCATGCGATGGTGACGGGCTTCCTTGCTGCTGTCGCCGATGGTGTTGCCGGCTTCAATGCTGCCCTGGCGCTGGACGCCGGCGGTGCGCGCGAGGATCGCTTCAAGGAGCGTGGTTTTTCCGCTTTGGAAGGGGCCGACCAGCGCCACACAGCGGGGGCCCGTTGCACGCGTGGCGGTGTTTCCGTTGGCTGCCATCACTGCCCTCCCGATGCGACCGTCGTTCTGGCGCGGATCGCCTCACTCCATCGTTTCAAAGGGCGGCGGGGCTGGTCAAGAGGCGCGACATTACGCGCACCCGCTCATTGGACTGCGTGCAGTTCCAAGGCTCCTATGCCGCCGGCTGCGTTGAGCCCGACCTGACCCTGAAAAGACAGCGGTTGCAACGAGACCGAATGGTTCGATCCGCCAACGAGGACGTTGGCGCCAGCGCCGGCACCAATCGTAGCCTGGCCGGTTGCGCCGACATAGGTTCCCGCGAGCATGCCGGCATAGCGGTTCGTATCGGAAAGGACGCCCCATACAATCGCCGATCCGGTGGTGAAGCCGATATCGAGGCCGATAATGGTCATCGTTCCACTGTAGGATTCCTCCGGCTCGCCGGGCTGGCCCCTGAAAATGCAATTCACGTTGCGCTGCGAAGCAATGATCAAACCGATACCGGCCGACAATGAGCAGGTCAGTTGACCGACCTGAAACCGCCGATCCTGCGCTCCCGCAGACCCGGTGGCGGTCGCGACCGCAGCTACCGTAACTGCGGCCGCTATGAACGAACTGCGAAACATAAGCACTCTCCCTCGCGGCCTCCCTAGGGCCTTATGCCATTGTAGGCCATAACCGGGCATGCGTCTGCCGCCATCCGCAAGATCGCGGCAGGCAATCGGTCTCGCGACCGGTTATTTCAAATTGCCGCAAAAGCGTTGGATACGCGCACAGGCTTCCTCAAGCGCGGTCGTCGCCGTCGCATACGAGATGCGGAATGCCGGTCCCAGCCCGAAGGCGGTGCCCTGCACAACCGCCACGCCTTCCGCCTCAAGAAGCTCGCTGACAAAGTCTTCGTCGGTAGCAAGCTTTCTGCCGGTGGGCGCGACTTTTCCCATCGTGCCGCGGCATGACGGATAGACGTAGAAGGCGCCTTCCGGTTTCGGGCAGCGGATGCCGTTGGCCTGGTTGAGCATGGAGACGCACAAGTCACGCCGTTCCTTGAAGATCCGATTGTGCTTCGGAATGAAATCCTGCGGCCCGTCCAACGCCTCGACCGCGGCCCATTGCGCCACCGCCGTCGGGTTAGACGTCGATTGCGACTGGATCGCCGCCATCGCCTTGATCAACGGCTCCGGGCCACCGGCATAGCCGATGCGCCAGCCGGTCATGCAATACGCCTTCGATACGCCGTTGACGGTCAGCGTGCGCTCATACAGCGCCGGCTCAAGCTGGGCCGGCGAGAAGAATTTGAAGTCGTCATAGACCAGGTGTTCGTACATGTCGTCGGACATGACGTGGACGTGCGGGTGACGCTTGAGCACGTCGGTCACCGCCTTGAGCTCGTCGCGCGCATAGGCAGCGCCGGTCGGGTTCGACGGTGAGTTGAAAATGATCCATTTGGTCTTCAGCGTGATCGCCTTTTCCAACGCCTCGGGCTTCATCTTGAAGCCCTGCTCCATTGTGGTCGCGACCGCGACCGGCTCGCCGCCGGCAAGCAGCACCATGTCCGGATAGCTCACCCAATAGGGCGCGGGAATGATCACCTCGTCGCCCGGATTTATGGTGGCGACCAGCGCGTTGTAGAGCACCTGCTTGCCGCCGGTTCCGACGATGATCTGCGACGACTTGTACGCAAGTTCGTTCTCGCGCCTGAACTTGCGCGCAATCGCCGTCTTGAGCTCCGGGATACCGTCGACCGCCGTGTATTTTGACGCCTTGCCGTCGCGAATCGCCTTGATCGCCGCCTCTTTGATGTTCTCCGGCGTGTCGAAATCGGGCTCGCCCGCACCGAGCCCGATGACATCGCGGCCGGCCGCTTTGAGTGCACGAGCTTTATCGGTCACCGCGATGGTGGCCGAAGGCTTGATGCGCGCGAGACGGTCAGCGAGGAAGGCCATTACATGTCTCCAGTGCCGGCGGAAAACGCCGCGCGGCGCGTGCTTCCTAGAGCGCCCCGCCTGTCCAGGCAAGAGCGGCTCGGCTACCGCAGGCTCAATTCTCCGTTAAGGCTCCGCTGGCCTAATGCATCTGCCGATCGGGGGACTGCATGCTGCCGACGTTCGAGGTGCTAAGGAGCGGAAGCTGGCTGACGCTCGAACGCGTCAGGCTGGTGGCGATAGCCGTTTTCATCGCCTCAATCGCCGGCTTGCTCTATCTGGTCGTCACCGCGCACGGACTGGTTGACGTTCGGGGACGGCCGCTAGGCACGGATTTTTCCGACGTCTACGCCGCCGGCAGCTATGTGCTCGACGGCACCCCAGACGCCCCGTTCGACCCAGGGCGGCAGCACGCGCGCGAACAGCAAATATTCGGCGAAGCGACGCCGTTTTACGGCTGGCATTATCCGCCGTTTTTCCTCTTTATCGCCGCCGCGCTCGCGCTGATGCCTTACGGTACGGCGCTTGTAGTTTGGCAGGCGATCACCTTCGGCCTTTATCTCCTGACTATCCGGACGATTTTGTTTTCGCGGTCCTTCGATCCGGCGAGCAATGCCGCACCGTGGCGAAACGGATGGCTGCTGCCGACGCTCGCTTTCCCGGCCGTGCTGATCAATGTCGGTCACGGCCAGAACGGATTTCTCACGGCAGCCTTGCTCGCCGGCGGGCTCGTTCAGCTCGATCGCCGGCCGGTCGTCAGCGGCATTCTGTTCGGCTGCCTCGCCTATAAGCCGCAATTTGGGCTGATGATTCCGCTTGTGCTCGCCGTTAGCGGCCGCTGGCGCGTCTTCGCTGCGGCCGGCGCGACGGTCGCGACGCTGGCGTTGGCGAGCACGGTCGCGTTCGGGCCCCATGCGTGGCAAGCCTTCCTCGAACTCGACTCGTTTCACCCGCCAAGTCGCGCTCGAGCGGGGCGACACCGGTTGGCACAAGATCCAAAGCTTGTTCGCTTGGCTGCGCATGTGGGGCGCCCCGATTCCGGCGGCTTACATGCTACAGAGCGCGTTAGTCGTCGCGCTTGGCACCGCATTGATCCGGCTGTGGCGCTCCGCCACGCCCTTCGCGCTCAAGGCAGCCGGGCTTTGCTTAGCGACTGTCCTCGCTACGCCATACACCTTCGATTACGACATGATGGTGCTGGCGCCGGCCATTGCCTTTATTGCGCGCGACGGCGCGACCCGGGGCTTCGGCTCGTGGGAAAAGACGGCGCTCGCAGCACTTTGGCTCGCTCCGCTTGTCGCCCGCAGTTTTGCCTATGTGACGTTTATTCCACTGGGCGTACCGACAATGCTCGCAATGTTCGTTCTGCTGCTGCGGCGCAGCACGTTTTATTCTGCTTTACCGATGGCGTCTTCCAGCGCAATTCTTCTAAAATAGTCTGCGGCCTCCGCGGCAAATTTCGCGGTCACGACATCGCCGCGTTCGGGCTGTATATCCCAGTCAATCGATTCTGCTGGGACGGCCATGTTCACGCTCTACTCGATGCAACGCTCGGGCAACAGCTACAAAGCGCGCCTCGCTTTGGCGCAGCTCGGCATCCCCTTTCAGCTGATCGAGATCGATATTCTCAAAGGCGAAAGCCACACGCCCGAATTCCTGACCAAGAATCCGAACGGCCAGGTCCCACTTCTCGAAGTCGCGCCCGGGCGGTTCCTCGCCGAATCGAACGCCATTCTCTGGTACATCGCCGGCGGCACAGCGCTCGCGCCCGAAGATCGCATCGAGCGCGCGCAAGCGCTGCAGTGGATGTTTTTCGAGCAGCACAGCCTCGAGCCGAATCTGGGCGCCGCCTATTTTTGGCTGACCCTGGTCAAGGGCGGCCGCGATTTGCAACAGCACGCCTTCGAGGAGTGGATGGAGGAAGGTCACCGCGCGCTTGGCGTGATGGAAAATCACATTGCGTTGCACGATTTCTACGCGGCCGACCGTTACACCATCGCCGACATCGCGCTCTATGCCTACACCCATGTCGCACATCTGTGCGATTTCGACCTGACGGCGTTTCCCGCCGTTCGCGCCTGGCTCAAGCGCGTAGCGAGCGAGCCCGGCCACGTGACGATGGAGTTCAATCCGGCCGACGCCGTCGCCGCCAAGTAGCGCCGGCGGGGCGTTAACGTTCTGTTAACCATATCCCACCAAATCGCCCTTATTCTTCAATAGCGGCGCCTAAATCCGGCCGAACGGACGCCGGTATCGACCGCGATGCTGGACCATCGGACGATTCTGCAAAGGATACCCCCAATGGCAGAGCTGACCGGCAATTCCGGTTTCGCACCGCCCAAGCCGAAACAAACGCTGACGCGGCGGCACGCCGCGGCAATTGAGCTCATTGCAACGCTGGCGCTGACCGTTTCGCTCGTCATCGCGGTAACCGCGGTCTCGCTCGGCAACAAGTCTTTGGCGCGCCCCGATCTGGCCGCGCGGCCGGCGGCGCAGACGGCGGTCGTACGGCAGTAGGCGGCAACCCCGCGCAACGACCGTTCTTTCCCTTCGTCCTTGAACTGACGATAGCCCTCGGGCATTCAACGATTGCGCGGTAACTTGCAGCAATCGGATGGATGAGCAGCTTTCGTCGCAAATAACCGAGACGACGACGCGCGATAAAGCGGCGATCCGCCGCCTCATGATCTTTTTTGCTCTCGTCTATATTGTCGAAGGCGCTGGCCAGATCGGCGGGTTGCTCGCCCAGCCCCTCAGCTATTTCCTGAAAGAAGTGCATGGCTGGACGGCGCTGCAAGTCACCGCCTACATCACCATTTTCAATTTTCCTTGGATCATCAAACCCGTCTACGGCGCCGTTTCCGATTTCGTGCCGATTTTCGGCTATCGCCGAAAGCCTTACTTGCTGGCGGCGAACATCGCTGCCGCCGCCGGCTTCGTTTGGGCGGCCCAGCTCACCGCGCCGGAACGGCTGGTATGGGCGTTGCAGCTTACCGCCTACGGCATGGCGATCTCGAGCACGATCTGCGGCGCTGTGCTGGTTGAGAACGGCCAGCGCCTGCAAGAGAGCGGACACTTCGTCAACCAGCAATGGCTTTGGTTCAACGCCGCGACGATGGTTGCCTTGATCCTCGGCGGCGAGCTCGTGCAATGGCTGCCGCCGGCGACAGCGCTGCATACCGCCGCGCTGATCGTCGCCGTCGCGCCCGCGGCCGTGCTGCTCGGCACCATTATGCTTATTCCGGAGAAGAAGACGCGCATCGATCTGGCCGGATTGCGAGCTACCTTCGGAGGAGTGACCGATACGTTTCGCCGACGCGAGCTTTGGGTGATCGCGCTTTTCCTTTTCCTTTATTATTTCAGCCCCGGCCTCGGCACGCCGCTGTACTATTACATGACGGACGGGTTGAAATTCTCGCAAGGCTTTATCGGCATCCTCGGATCGATCGGCGCGGCCGGCTGGGTCGTCGGCGCGCTCCTCTATCGCCGGCTGTTTGACGACTGGTCCTCCAAACATCTGCTTTATTTGAGCATCGCGCTCGGTACGGTGACCACGGCCGCTTACGTCTTACTCCATGATGAGACCTCGGCCGTGATCTTGAGCTTCTGCGCGGGATTTGCCGCCATGGCCGCAACTGTCGCGACAGTGACGCTGGCAGCCGATTTTTGCCCGCCGCGATCGGAAGGCTTCAGCTTCGCCGTGATGATGTCGGTCATCAACCTTGCCACATCGGTGGCAAATAATGTCGGGTCGTATCTTTACGACGATTTGTTTCACAAGAATTTGACGCCGCTCATCCTGGTGTCGGCGGCATCCACGGCCGTTGCTTTTGTGCTGGTGCCGCTGTTGCGTCTCGGCAATAAGCGCCAAGGTGAGCCCGTTACGGTCTGATCGAAGCCAATCGTTCGCCAGGAACGCAGCGCGTAAACGGCGCGGATACGGGACCGGGCCGCCTTTTATTTTCGTTTGCGTGATATGCTGGCGGCCACGCCAGCAAGCGGTTGATGGCGGCGCGGAAATTGCATGGGAGTCGGCAGTTTCCCGGAGCACATCGATCCGTATCGCGTATCAGCATGTCCATCCTCGTCGGCCTCCACCACGCAACGCGTTACGACTACAACCGGCCGATCAGCCTCGGACCGCAGATCGTGCGGCTGCGACCGGCGCCGCATTGCCGGACGCGAATTCCGAGCTTTTCGCTGACGGTCAAACCGGCGCAGCACTTTGTGAATTGGCAGCAGGATCTCTACGGCAACTGGCTTGCGCGTTTCGTTTTTCCGGAAAAGACCAAGGAATTTTCCGTTACGGTCGAACTCACCGCCGACGTCGCGCCCATCAATCCCTTCGACTTTTTCGTCGAGCCATACGCGCAAACCAGGCCGTTCGCATTTCCCGCCGAGTTGCGCACCGACCTTGCGCCCTTCGTGCAAGTCGAGCCTGCCGGCGCGCGCCTAAAAGAGCTGGTCCAGGCTACCGTAGGCGAAAGACAGGACACCGTCGACTACCTGGTCATACTCAATCGGCGCGTGCATCGCCTGATCCGCTATATCACGCGTCTGGAAGGCGGCGTACAGACGCCCGAGAAGACGCTTGCGTCCGGCGTCGGCTCCTGCCGCGACAGCGCATGGCTTTTGGTGCAAATCCTCCGGCACACTGGACTGCCCGCGCGCTTCGTCTCGGGCTATCTCGTGCAGTTGCGGTCCGACGCGCCGGCCCCAGGCGCCGAAGGCGGCGTCGAGCGCGATGGCGCCGAGCTACACGCCTGGGCCGAGGTTTATCTTCCGGGGGCCGGCTGGATCGGGCTCGACGCCACCTCCGGGCTTTTATGCGGCGAAGGCCACCTGCCGCTCGCGGCATCCACTCATTACCGGTCCGTTGCGCCGGTCAGCGGTACGCTCGAGCCCTGCGAGGTAGGCTTTTCCTACGATATAAGCGTGCGGCGGATCGCCGAGCGTGGCGTCATCCCCGGAGGGTAATGAATGCGTGCTTATCAACTGCCCAAGGCGGGCGCCGGCATCGATACACTGGCCGTCGTCGAACGTCCGATGCCCAAGCCGCTTTATCGGCAGGTGCTGGTCAAGGTCGCCGCCTGCTCGCTCAACTATCGCGACCTCGGCATTGTGCGCGGCAGCTATCGCGTGCCGGCGCGCGACAACCTCATTCCGCTGTCCGACGGCGCCGGCGAAGTGGTCGAAGTCGGACCCGGCGTAATGCACGTCAAGGCTGGCGACAAAGTTGCCGGCAGTTTCTTTCAGCGCTGGCCGGCCGGCGAGATGAACGCCGAGGCTACCGCGGTCTCGGCGCTCGGCGGCGCCATCGATGGAATGCTGGCCGAATACGCGGTGCTGGAAGAGGAAGGCGTGGTCAAGATTCCAAAGCATCTGTCGGTCGAAGAAGGCGCTACGCTGCCCTGTGCCGCGGTGACGGCGTGGAGCGCGATCATGCATCACGCCAAGCTGGTCGCCGGCAATACCGTGCTGCTGGAAGGCACCGGCGGGGTCTCGGTCTTCGGCCTGCAGCTCGCGCATGCGATGGGGATGACCCCGATCGTCACTTCGTCGAGCGACGAGAAACTCAATCGCGCGAAGGCGCTCGGCGCTGCCTGTACCATCAACTACAAGAACACGCCGGAGTGGGACAAAGCGGCGCGGGACTTCACCGGCGGACGCGGTGTCGACCACGTGCTTGAGGTCGGGGGCAAGGACACGCTCACCCGCGCATTCGGGGCGATTCGCATCGGCGGGAAAATCAGCATCATCGGCAGCGTGAGCGGCGGCGCAACCGAGCTCAATCCTGGATTGATCTTCTCCAAGCGCGCCAATGTTCAAGGCATTTACGTCGGATCGACGGAGATGTTCGAAGCCATGAACGCTCTGATTTCGGTCCACAAGATCAAGCCGGTGGTCGATCGCGTGTTCGGCTTTGACGAGGTCAAGGCGGCCTTCAACCACATGGCGGCCGGCGCCCATTTCGGCAAAATCGTCGTCAAGGTCGGATAAACCGACGCCGAGCCGCGCCGGCTAGCGCGCGACCACCCGCCCCGGTGGGAACGCGACCTCGACAAGCGTGCCGGCATTAGGCGCGCTTTTGATGGAAAAATGCGCACGGTTGGCTTCGGCTAACGCCTTAGTGAGCGGCAGGCCAAGGCCGGTGCCGCCGGATCCCCAGCTACCGGACACCGCCGTCTGGCGGAACGGCTCAAGCGCCGCCTCCACGTCCTTCTCGCTCATGCCGACGCCGGTATCGCGCACACGGAGCACCGCCTCGCCGTTGTCGGCAAATGCAGTCGAAATAATGACTTGGCCGCCCGGTCCGGTGAAACGGATCGAATTGGACAAAAGATTGAGCACGATCTGGCGTAGCGAACGTTCGTCAGCGACCACTTGCGGCAGGCCGGGGGTCAGCGAGGTCCGGATAATGATGCGCGCGCGGCTCGCTTGCGGCTGCATGATGCCGACGCATTGCTGCGTCAGCTCGTTGAGGCTGATATTGGCGAATGTCAGGTCGAGCTGGCCGGTCTCGATCTTCGACAAATCGAGCAGGTCGTTGAGCAGCGATACCAGATGCATGCCGGCGGCATGGATGTCTTTGACGTAATCTCGATAACGCTCGTTGCCGAGCGGGCCGAAACGTTCCGCCGCGATCACCTCGGCAAAACCGGTGATCGCGTTGAGCGGCGTGCGGATTTCGTGGCTGACTTTGCTGATAAACTCGGCCTTGGCGGCCGCCGCCTTCTGCGCCTCGCGGGTGGCGGCCCGCAGTTCGTCTTCGCTGCGTTGCTGCGATTTAAGCCGGGTTCTGAGTTCGCGAATTTCGCTCTCAGCCGCCGTCAGCGAAAGCGCACTGGCGCGGCGCCGCTCTTCAGCTACGCCGTTGGAAAGAATGAGCGCGAGCGCGGATGCCTCGCCAAACGGGATGGAGAACAATCGGCCCTCGACTGGGCGGCGTTCGCCGCCGCGGGTCATCACCGATAGAGATTCGGTCCCGCCGCTTTGTGCGAGCGTGCCGGGCTCCGGCTCGGCGAACAGCGCATGCAGCCCACCGGCGGCCGTCAGCGCGTCGAGATTTTGATAGCCGCTCAGTTCGAGAAAATAGCGATTGGCGTAAAGCAAGGTGTCCTGCCGATAAATCAGCACGCCGAGTGGAATGCGCTCAAGCAGGACGGATTTGAACGCGGGCGACGCCGGTTCATCGGACGCCGGAGTTTCGGGTCCAGTCGGGGTGATCGCGGGCGCGTCATTTTCTGCCGCGCCGGCTTGGCGGCCGCCCTGCAACCGCGCCGTCAGTTCATGGGCTAGTTCGCGAAACGCGTTGCGCTCTACCGGGCTCAGGCTCGGCGCCTTCGGCTCGGGCACGGTAGCGCGCAATGGCACGACATTCGCGGCCAGCGCGGCACCAGATGGTTCGGATTCATCGCCGCGCGCGGGCGCTGTCGCGACCGCTTCGACGACCGGCGGTGGAGCTATCTCGGCTTGCGCCTCGACCGGCCGTTCCGGTGGCGGCATAAATCCGATCGGACGCGCCTGTCTTGCGCGCGCCAGCTGATTGATACGCAAGATGTCGCGGCAGACGCCGAAACCGCGATAGCCGCGAAAATTCCGGTCGCGATCGAACACCGGTAGCCCGGACAGCTCGACCGGCAGCCGTTCGCCGCCCTGATCCACCGGCCACAACACCGTGATGCCGCTCCAGGTTTCGCGCGTGGCGACGGCGCGTGCGACCTCATCTTGCGGATCGATTTTCAGCGCCGCCGCGATCTCACTCCACAATCGGCCAAACGCCGTCATGGTTCGCAGTCCCATGAGTTCAATGAACTCGTCCGAACCGACCATGAAGCGGCCGTCGGCATCCATCTGCCAAACGAAACGCAACGGGTACCGGCGTTCAGCTACGATCTCACCAGAGGCGGCGCCGTGCGGCACTTGCGGCGAAGCTACGGCCTGATTTGCCGCCGCCGGTGCGGCGCCCTCGCCCGCTTGCGCTACGCCACTGTTTGCAGGAAGTGCGATGACGAGAACGGTCGCATCAGCGGTGCCCACGCGCTCGACGGTCGCCGGTCCGTAATTCGTTGCGCCGCTGGCGCTGCCGGCGGCAAGGGCCTGCGTCATCAGACCTGCAACGCCGAGCGTCGAGAGAGTCGGAGACGCCCCAAGCCGCGAACGCACCGCTTCGGTCGCGTACAAGAAGGTCCCGTCATGCGCAAACACCGCGAGCGCCTGCTCTTCGCCGGCGAACAGCCGGCTGACTCGCTCGCGCAGCGACAAAGCCGGACCGGCCGGTTCGTTGGCCGCGACAAGGATGGCGGCGTCATCGCCAAGGACCACCTGCGAGCAGACACAGGTGAGAGCGCGGCCAAAGCTTGCGCCGAAGCCGCGCAGACGCTCAAGCCGCGCCTGCCCGGGCGGCGGCAAAGTTGCCGCCAGCCGCGTGATCTCAATTGTAGCCGGATGCTTTGTGTCGAAGCGGCACGCGGCGCAATCGCCGGCATTCGCGGCGCCAAAGATCGCCGCACCAACCGCGTTGGCCCACAGAATCCGCAATCCGTCTGCGCTCCACAACCACGCTGGCGCTGTGCTGGTCGCGCGATCGGCGAGCTGGGCCGCAAGTCGAGGGTCGCGCGCAACAGCGGGCTCAAACGGCACGATCGGCATGCAACGGAACTCTGTTGGCTAACGAATTCTTAATAATGCGCACGGTCCGTGCCGTCTATGCCGAGACCTTGATCGGCGCTCGGGAAGACGGAATAACCTTAATCGCGCCAATAGCTTGCCTGAGGGGCCACGATCGTGGTGCGCACCGAATGTCAATTCGCGCTAGGATGCGGACCGCCAAGGGTACAAGGAGTTGTCGATGTCCAAGGAACCGTTCGAGCAATTCGCAATGCCCAACGAGGTGCGCGCTTTTGTCGAACAGAGCGTGTCACAAGCAAGAAGCGCCTTTGACGGCATCGCACAGGCGGCGAACCAGGCAGTGGCGCAGTGGCACGGCCAAGCCCAGGCGGCCCGCGCCGGCGCCAGCGAGATCGCCCACAAATCAATGGCGTATGCCGAGCAGAATATGGAGGCGACGTTCGACTTTGCGCAAAAATTGATGCACGCAAAAGATCCGACTGAGGTGCTCCGGCTGCAATCGGAATATCTCAATCACCAGATGAAGACGCTCTCGACGCAGGCGCAGGAGCTTGGACAAAGTGCTGCCAAAATAGTCATGGATGCTGCGAAGCCTAAATCATGATCGCGGGCCGCCGATCGCACGGCAAAATAATGAAGCTAAGTCAAATAATTACCCACAATTGTGCAATGCAGTAAAGTCTATTGCAATGCACAAATATGTCTGTTATATGAGCTAAAGAAGCCCGGGCTTTGAGTTTGTTTGCGCGTTCGGCTGCGGGGTCAACGAAATGTGACGCCTTGCGTAACGGGCGGCGAGGCTGATCGGAATTCGAAGGTTGAAACAGCCCAGAAGCACGAGAGAGCTAAGGACGAGTGTCATGGTGGAAGCCACAACTACTGCCCCGAAAGTAAAGACGCCCAAGCCGACCTCGGCGGCGTTTGAAATGCCGAAATTCGAGATGCCAAAATTCGACATGCCCAAGGTCGAGATGCCCGCCGCCTTCCGCGAGATGGCCGAGCGTGGCGTTGCCCAGGCCAAGGACACCTACGAGAAAATGAAAGCCGCCGCGGAAGAGGCGACCGACGTGCTGGAGACCACCTACTCGACCGCCACCAAGGGCGCCTCCGATTACGGTCTCAAAGTGATCGAAGTAGCTCGCGCCAACACCAACGCCGCGTTCGATTTTGCCGGCGAGGTCATGGCGGCGAAGACGCTGTCTGAAGTGGTCGAGCTCGCCAGCGCCCATGCCCGCAAGCAATTCGAAACGCTCACCGCGCAGAGCAAGGAGCTCGGGACCTTGGCGCAGAAGGTGGCGACCGAGACCGCCGAACCGATCAAGAGCGGCATGAATAAGGCGTTCAGCAAGGTCAACTAACCGCGCGTTCGTAGCGTAGGCGTTGCGTTAACAGCGTTCAGTGCAAAGCCCGGGCTCTCGCCCGGGCTTTTTGCGTTAAGCGCCGGGCGGTGCCGCGGCTTTCACTTTTAACGCTCATGCGGTAGTTTTCGCGCGCCTGCCGGTGGCGAGGACGTGCAGCTGTAGCTCAGTTGGTTAGAGCGCCTGACTGTGGATCAGGAGGTCGGTGGTTCGAGTCCACCCAGCTGTACCAAATAAATCAACCACTTATACTCAGTCGCTACTTTGAAAGTTTGCCATTGGCTAACGGCCGGCTATTAACGGCTGGGAACGCCGCTGGTGCGTTCGCGCGGGGCTAACCCTTGAACACAGCGTCAGCCGGGAAAACGGCCCATGGCCGACCCTGGCGCGACCGCAACGGGGTCGCGCGCATCGATGACCCCGCCGCCTCAGCACCGAAATGGCGCGGTGCTATCATCGCATTATGCCCTGCCTGCGCCGCTTGCCGCCGCCCTTGGTTCGTCAAAGAGCGCGAGGGCAAGCATGAAACTCAGTCGGAGGTGACGAATGACCGTATCCCAAGAGCAATCACAGGAGATCGCCGAACTACGTCGGTCACAATCCGAAACGCGCCGGATCACTGTTCCCGAGCTTGAGTCAATCCTTTACGAGCCACTCCCGGTTCTTGATCACGGCTTTGTCCGAGTTGTCGATTACATGGGAGGTGACGCATCGATTGTCCAAGCCGCCAGAGTGTCGTATGGGCGCGGGACTCGGCGGGTCAGCGAAGACCAAGGCTTGATCCATTATTTGATGAGGCATCGCCACACTACGCCATTCGAAATGGCTGAGATCAAATTGCATGTGAAGTTGCCGATATTTGTGGCGCGTCAATGGATACGGCACCGAACCGCAAACGTAAATGAGTACTCTGCTCGGTACTCTATAATGGATAAGGAGTTTTACATTCCCCGCCGTGAGCACCTAGCCGCTCAATCTTCTGCTAACCGACAAGGTCGTGGTCCAGTCTTGGAACACGATGAGGCGAGTGAAGTTCTTGAGATTCTGCAGACGGATGCAGAAAGGCTGTACGCAAATTACTTGCACATGCTGAGCGAGAACGAACAGGAAAACGAAGGCCAAAAGCCACGAAGCGGCTTGGCCCGCGAGTTAGCTCGAATGAATCTTTCTCTCAACTTTTACACGCAGTGGTACTGGAAAATAGACCTTCACAATCTAATGCACTTTCTCCAGCTGCGAGCAGACGCCCACGCTCAATATGAAATTCGGGCCTATGCAGACGTAATCTTGTCCATACTGAAGAAATGGACTCCTCTCGCCTATGAGGCTTTTGTTCAGAACCGCCTGAATGCTGTCACTCTTTCTGCTCGAGCAATCGAAGCAGTTCGCAAGATGATTGCGGGAGCGACGGTGACAAAGGAGAACTCCGGTCTATCCTCAAGAGAGTGGAACGAATTGACAGCTCTTCTCGACAAAAAGTCGCAGACGTGATGCCGACACGACCGGCGACTTCCGAAGGATGATTGTAACCGGGCTCCTACCGGATCAAATAGTTAGCATTCACAATTGCACGGAAAATCGCCAGGGCGAGCAACGGTGGTACTGCATTGCCCACCTGCTGCTGTTGCTGCCCAATGGAGCCGTAAAATGTGTACCAGTCAGGAAATGATTGCAGCCGCGCGGCCTCTCGCACCGATAGACCACGATCCTGAGTAGGATGAATGAGCATGTTCTTTCGGAAGTTTCCGATCACAACGCTGGGGGTATCTCCGCGAAGCCGGTGGTAGATTCCCGTGTGGCACCGCGTGGGGTCCGCATAGTTCCGCATAAGGCCCCCCGGGATGTCTGACCAGTTTCCACCCTGAGGAATGTGTTTGTATCGTCTGAGCACATACGAGGCGTTGTTCGAGACGAGGTTGTTGGTGGTTTCGACCTTACGGCAGCGCATTTTTCTGGCGTAAGTGGATAGTGCCTTCCCTGCATATGGCAACCGACATATAGACGCTCCATTCGACAGAACTGGAAGATCATGAATGGCTTCATCCACTGTGGTTTGCCGTTCAATTTTTTTAACGGGTAAGGACGGGGCATCTGCATCCAACGCACCAATCAAAAAATATCGTTTGCGGTTTTGGGGCACTCCAAAGTCAATTGCATTCAAGACACCCGAAGAAGTCCCATACCCGATTTTATTAAGCGCACGCTGCAAGTCATTCACATATTGCTTGCTTCGGTGTTCGAGTATGCCGGGCACGTTTTCAAAAACGATCCACTTGGGTCGAAGTCGTCGCGCTAACCTGAGGAATTCGCGATAGAGGTGATTCCGTTCGTTTTTGGGGCCTCTTGTTCGCTGGTTCGATGTAGAAAACGCCTGACATGGCGGTCCGCCAAATAGCACTAGTCCTTCCCTTGCGAGGTGACTATGCAAGAGACCCGAGATATGTCGCACATCACTGTTGATCGTCACGCAACCGTCATGGTTATTCGCGTGTGTCAATGCGGCAGCAGCGTTCATCTCAATTGCAATTCGCACGTCGATGCCCGCCCAGCGAGCACCCAGTGACATACCACCCGCCCCGGAAAATACGTCGACCCCGATCATGTCCTCAGGCTCGCAGCGCGACCAGATTGTGTCAAGTGATCAGGCGCGCTGGTCCTGGTTGGAATGGAACGCGCCGAAGGGCAGCTCCATCAAAAGGCAATCCTCACCTGGAGCCGAGTACCGCGGATTGTACGATATCGCTGGAGCGTAACAGAGCTGCGCATCTGTATCGTCAGAGGCATAGAGCGCAGCGCCGACGGTGGACAACTTGGTATTCATCGGGGCAATGACAGTGTTGTGTTCGGGATAACTTTGCACTTGCTGTGCAATGGCGGTTTTCGTCACGTCCGCATCCACACATGAAAAATCAAATTCGTTAAATCGAGGATAGTGGACTGAGAGTTGGCGTAGCGTTTCAATGTTTTTAGGCAGATGAGCTTGTCGAGTATCTGTCGCATCCTTGCCCTTGCCAAGCGAAATCGCGTCAGGCTCGCAAGTATCTATCAACAATTTCGCTCGGTCCCCCTCGAAGCCGACCAAAACAATCAAATGTAACTTGCGCGATGGCTTTAACAAGCCGGGATATCCGAGCACCGAACGGATGTCTCGAATTCCCTGACTTAGCCATTTGTGATTGCTCTCGAGTCCAACCGCGTACTCGCTCGCTGGGGCATAGGCGATGAATAGACGGTCCGCTGGGCGATCCCACACAAATGAAAGGAGCTTAAGCACAATCAAGACGCCTTCGTGCGTGAACGTTGTTATGTCCACGAGCACTGTTTGCGGCCAGTTTTTCTTAGCTGCGCGCGCAGCGCTCAAAAGGTTGTCGGCGCCCACCAAAGGTCTGTCCGTTCGCAGCATCACTGATTGTGAGCGCTCGCCGAAATGAGCTGTGATGCGTTCGAGATTGTGAGCCATGCGATCCAGGTGATCTTGGTTCGCGCAAACGAGCGCCGTCCCAATACCCAGCGGTTTGAGGTGCGTCGGAATTGAATAGCAGCGTTCTTCGTAGCTCGCCGAGCAAACGAAGACATGGATATCCTTCGGCAGTTTAGCCTCCAGAGTTGCCAGACTGACGCGATCGGGAGTAGCCATCTAATCCTCTTTGAACAGGCTCTTCTGAGCGGGATCGATAACGTCCTCTAGCCTTTGTGTTCTGAGTTGATTTTGAAAACGCTTCGGATCGGAAATCAGAAGCCTTGCAGTGTCATTCGTAATAAATTTGTAGCCGGCAAAGGACGTGGGATCGAGCGTAAAGACAGGAGCAAGCCTTCTGCTCAAAATATATAGAGACGTTCGACCGGCACCTTCCTTCTTGCCAATTGTACTTTTGTGCAAATATCCGTACTCCACTCCAAGATCGAAGATGTCGCGCACCTCCTCATCTGGGCCATTGCTGAAAGCGACCGAGAAGACCCGTCGCTCCGACGCGTCAGAGACAAGAATTGCCTGAAACATTGCGCCGAGGCCGTCGATTAGATTGCGGAGCTTCGTCGCTCGGTCCTTCAATTCATCTGCGATCTCCTCATCCTTCGTAATCTTCTCGAATTCTGAAATCAGAAAGCGGTTCGCCTCGTCACGCATAACGCGATCTTGAATGTGAGGATCAATGCTTGGAACCGGGCGTATATCGTTCTCGGCTTGCTGGGCCCCAAACATTAATGCAGCGGGCTCAAGGAAGAACCGGACAACGCCGGACGAAAGATGAACCAACTGGTGAAAACCTGCGTAGCTATACGTTGCACCTGATTTACTTGAACCCAGAAGACTTCTGATAAAGTCGGGCCGCGCATATCGATAAGCGTCATCGCGTGGGCGAGCGCCGCGCCCGCTTTCCTGCCAAGCTGCTGCTAAATTCGCTGCAATCTCGTCGATCTCTCGCTCCTGATCTTTATCGGGCGGGAAGAACACATCAGGCGTGGAGTTGATTTCCCGCGCGCTGTAGCCGCTTTCCCACAATGGCGTGGACGCGCCTCAGGTAACGATCACGTTGTGAGGTGTAGATGTCCGATATTTCCACTTCTGCAAAGTCGTGTGGTGTCTCGATACTTTCACCCGTGACGGTACGAAACGTTTTGTACTTTCGTTGGGTGGAAATTTTCAAGCTAACCTCGGAGCTTCCGCGACTGGAAACCCAAGTGTTCAGAATTCTGGTCTGCTCCAGGCTAAGGTTGTCCGCATCGTCGATTAGCAAAAATAGTGGCTTCCCGGCGGGCATAAAGGGCAGGTCGCGCAAAGCCAGCAAAAATGGCCTTACAAAATCTAGAAAGCCAAACAACGCGCCGGGATAGGTGAGATCGCGCCCGAAGGAGAGCCGCTGAACGTAGCGCGCGGCCTCAGCATAGATGTCCCATAGTACGGTTTGCGCGGTTGTGCATACCGCAAGAAAGTCACCGCTTGACGGAATGGAAGGAGCTTCGCCTTCCCATCCTCCGCGTCGCAATAACGTAAACATCTCGCCCGAAACGAACTCGCGGAACCTATTGATGGCGGTTATCTCGGTGACCGGGAGCTTTTGTAATGTGGCGAGAACCTTCGCCGCAATGTTAACCGACAGCAAATGTTCATTTAACACCAAACTGCCATGTGCCCTTTCCAACCTTATTAGCTCAGTCAATTTCAATTCAGTTTCTTTGACAGGTATGTAGAAGCCGAAAAAATCTAGGTCTTTAGCGCCGCGGTGATGTTTGAGCATCTGGCAATCAGGCTCAAGAAAGCGAAAAATCATACTCTTTCCAGAGCCGCGTGCACCGTGCAAGAAGGTATGACCAACCCGCATAATTTGATGGAAGTCGGCGAAGTCATCGACAAACAATGACAATACATCGGCGGCAGCTATGCCTTCGGGCGTTTGAACGGCAAATGGATTGTCTGTGAGTGCAGCTGCCATGTTAACCGCCCAAATGTCGTGAGAGCGATTCGCCATCAAGTTTTCCAATGGCACCAAAGTTCTGTAACTCGGGACACATCGCATAGATGTCTTTGCTGGCATCCGGATAGCCGGTGTCCTCCAATCTATATTGGACTTTTTCGAGTACGGTGAAACCGGGATCGTCAGTTATCTCAATGGTTACAAAGACCGCGTCCACTTCGACAACTGGTCTCATAAATCGTGAGCAGTAGGTGCGCTCGTAATGTGTCTTCATGGTGCGCAAAAAAATTTCGTCCATTAGATAGACCCGGCGCCCCGCCTCGTCCGGACTAGGCTTAAGAAATGTCCGCAACACTGATTGGCGCCGCAGATCGAACCGCATGATCACTTCGCGCGCGGTGCGATCAACAGCAACCGAATTGAGACATTCGGCGTACGCATGGTAGAGCTGGCTTCGTTCAGGTAGCGCATCTCGATTTAGAAGGAACCGAGCCGCGCGTTCCGAATCTTCGGCCAGCTCATCTGCAAACTTTAAAATCGCAGCAAGCATCTGCGCGCGGACCGGCTGGTTTCGGACATACTCTAGCCGTTGGAGTTGTCTAATCTTGTCCCTCTCAGCGCCTCCGTGCGCTTGCGCGATCTGATAAATGCAGCGACGTTCCACGTTATCAATGCCGACCAGTTTGCCGGCCTCCAGCATCACCTCCGCCGAATTCTCCTCATGCCCAGCGCGCCCAAAGATGTTGCCGACATCGTGAAATTGAGCCGCAACGAGAAGGACGTAAGCCTCATACGCTGTGAGCGAACCTTCGCCTGAACTCAGAAGCGCCCCCATTCTCTGAACTAGCTTTTGAATGTGATTGGGGCCGTGGTCCGTGAGCAGCCCGCCTTCCGCAATTGCAGCTGCGGCGTTTACGTGATTGTGCACGTTCTCACGAAGATACGTCACCAGCGCGGCATATCCGGCGTGGTAGTCGTGGCCCGCCGGCAGCAGAGAGGCGTCCTGTTCGGCCAGCCATTCAGCCAAAGACCTTTTGCCGAGCTCCATTGGTCGCACCGGTTGAAGTCACGGTAACGTCATAGTGGGCCCATTGGGCACACCGCAAGGGGTTCCCTCCGACTACCCTGCCGGCGCGGGGTAGCGGCTACCATCGGTGCGACCGGAATCCGGGCGATCTGGGAGTGCGAAACCCGCGATCCGGACCGGTTCGATGGCCGACTTCGGCGAGCACTCCCGTACAAATTCAGTTGACAGCGCCTCCGGTCGTCGCCGCACAGCTCTGGCGACCGGATGCGCCGCCGTGCCTTACGCAAGGCTAGGGCATTAGCGCCCGCGCCGCCAGAAAGCATTCCTCTCTAGACCGGGTGACCAGGCCCGCGGTGTATGTTGCTGTCGTCGATCGCCTTGCCTGGTGAGTTCTGCAAGAAGGTTTCGTAACGACTTTTTGCCTTCGTATGCGAATATCGCCATGCCGCTAGTCCGGCCAGTGCCATCACCCAGGGCAATGCGCTCAGGCCAGTGCCTGTCCTTGTATGCAGACAATAGATTGGGATTATGACGGCGACCATGTGAACCGTCAGCACTAGTGCTGCCACTGCGAGTGCTAGCCACATTTGAATTTCAAGGTGAGTGATCATCGCCCCGGATCGGCGATGCGTTCCGAAGTAATAATGAATTTCCCGAAGATCCGATTGCCGTAGGAATTGGCGTTCGATGTTAGCGATGATTACAAGATTACGATTATACCAATACGAGGCGTCATACACATGTGCCAGCATCCAGACACACAAAAGGATGATTAAGGCGGCAGCGATATCGAGGGAAATTACCTGCTTCTCGACAAGCGCAAAAACTGCGAACGCACCGAGCAAAACGCCTACTGACTGCCATACCACCACAATGTGACGGTTAATGTCATTCATCATCTGATTGTACATCGCTATGAGAAAGTCAGAGCGCGCCTTTTCCGGATCAAATTCTGCCATGTGAGCCTCGCAATGTCGCGACATGGGGGTAGTCAGTCCAGAGCGCGGAAATATTTTTAATAGAATCAGTGAGGCACCTTCGATACCCTCCCTTGGGATGAGGGCGGAACGTTACGCCGTCAAAATAATCACCAAATGCTGCGTCCAGTGTGAATTGATTCGCGTCGATACTGAACACCGGCATTACAGCAGCCAATGATCTCTGAACATCTGGTCTTCCACCAAGCAAATGTACCGGCCGCTGGAACGCGAGAGGCGACAACTTGGTGCGCCCATATTTTGTCGGCACGCTAAAACCTAACAAAAATTCCGCCGGAATTGAGCTGGATAATTTCCGTTCCAGAAGAGGATCCTTCGGAACGACAACGACGTAGTGCACATACTCCAATAAACGATAAGCCTGATCAAGAATCCGTCTGAGATCGCGCCTTTCTTCCACGTCGCGTGCGACGGTTATCATTGGGCGTGTTAAGGACGCTACCTCTAAGTGCCGCCGAAAGTCGTACCGGGACCACTCGATATCGAGAAAGCCAAGTGGGGAAAATCGCCGTACGTCCCGCAAATTGGTGTACCGAGCGCCGGGGAGCCAACCATGCTCAACTGCGATTTCAAGCACCGTCGCACTGTGCGATACGAACTTTAAGATCGATCGGCGTTTCCCCATACCGGGATCATGAGACGACCGTGCCCCAAATTACAATGGGGCTGCGTGTGTTGCCCGCCGCGCCGGGGAGATAACCGGCCGCGGGCTGTGCGGCGTTATTTTCCGCACTGGGCAGGCCGGCCGCGCAGCTCCGGCCACCGGATGCACCGCCGTGCGTTCACGCACGGCTATCTATGGGCACCCGTGGCGCGAGTGCGCTCCTCGGCGGCTTCGCGCTTCTCGCGCTCGCGCGGCTGGTCCGCGTAGTAACGGGCGACACGTGCGGCCTCGGCCGCTTGTTCAGCAGCGCGCGCGTCACCGTCCTTCCACCAGTCGGCACCGCGATGCATCGGCAGCGCCATCGAAGCCGCGAACGCTGCGGCTTCGGACGGCTTCGGCGGCGGCCAGGCCATCCTCTCGCTGTGCTGCCAGTCGGGCAGTTTGAGCTGCTCCTCGATGATCGACGGCGTGTCTCGCGTGAAGCCATCGAGGCCGCGGGCCTCCAGCTCGGCCGTCCGCAGGTGCAGGCTCACGCCAGCCGGTCGCGCCCGGTGCAGCTTGCCGATCTCAGCATCGTTGATCGCCACGCGGCTGAACAGGTCAACCAGCTTGGCCACGATCGCCGGATACTCACGCACTTCCTCGGCCAATGCGTCGCGCTTGCCCTTGAGTTGCTCATAGTCGGCGCGCCATTGCATCAGGCGTTCCTGCGCAAGCACCTCGGTAAGGCGAACCTCCAGTCGCGGTTTGAGTGTGGATAATCGATTGACGAGAAATACCGCGTCCTCGGCTGCCTGACGCGCCGCCTTGGCATCGGGTGAGGTGATCGGATCGAGCGCCTTGTCGCGCTCCGCCTTCGCCGCCACGTCAGCGGCACCGATGCCGTCCTCGAGTTCGATCAGCAAATCGGCGAGCACGGCAGGTGTGGCTTTGTCGTTAGTCAAAGCCACGCTGATCTGCTTTTCGAGGTCGGAATATCGATTGCTGCTCACGGTCGCCTCCACGCTTCGGTCAACGACCGCGCGTAAGCATCGTACTCTTCACTCATGCGCAATCCGTGGTCGCGGGCGATCTCGTCGATGGTGCGGGTGTCGCGTTTGCCTGTGGGATGGTCGGCCATGCAGACCAGTTCGCCGGTTTCGTCGTCGTAAACCAAGCGGCCCGGACGGCCATCGATAGTACAAAGATCACCTTCGCGCTGGCCGACAAACTCGCCGCTGCCTTCTCCGGTCGGCGGCCGCTTGTATTGGGTCGCAATAGCGTCGTCGTAAGCGCGGTACGCAACATCGACCTCATCGCGCATCTGCTTGCTTAGGTTGCCAGCATCGGCAGCGCGGAAGCCTGGTCGTTGGAGCGCCAACCCGCTGTTGCCCTTGCCGTCGATCACTCGGACTTCATCGTATTGTGGGAGACTATCGGTCACGCGATAGCGTCGGCCATCGCGAAGAATTTTTCGCCCACCGATGACGTAGAAGTTATCCTCGTCATCGTCGTTTTGTTTGATACGATATCGGGCCATTTGTGACCTCCTTTTCTAGTTGTTTAACTCGCACAATTCGGCGATTGTTGAGGTTTGTTGGCTCATTTTCATCGCCGCGGCGGGTTGTTCAGGTCGATAGTGCCGCCGGAATACAAGTAGGTCGCTAATCTCGCGGCTCTCCAAGAGCGCGAGCCGTCAAAATCGTCGTCGCAGTTAGTGCCGTTGAAATTTCGAGCCAGGGTCAGCGCGTCGTAGCCGCCATGCAGGTTGTTGATCGCGCAAAGGCCAGCAAGCGCGTTGCACAAATCGTCGTGCTGATTAGGTGGATGATCGATTGAGTCTCTCCCGCTACGCCCGGCGCGCCGCTCCAGATTGCACAGCTGCGCGATAAGCTTTGGATGATCGAGCAGCTCAACGCGGCAGCTGTTTAGCAGCGGCAACAAATCGATATACAAATCGCTCTTCGCCTTCGCGCTCTGCTCAAAAAAGATGTTATGCTTGGCAAACTGCTCGACCGGCCAGTCTCCGGCGTAACGATCGCCCGTGATCCGGTTGATGTGGTATGATCGCAGCACCTTGGCCAGCTCACCGGTAGCCGCTTCCGGGCTGAACGGCGGCGTGATTTCGCGCAAGCAATCCAATATGACCATCTGCCGGGCGTGATCGACGTGGCCAATTGCCAAACTGAAAGAGTCTGAAGAGCCTCCGCTTGGATCGACACAACCGAAATAGCTGATGCCACGCTGCGGCGGCCGTTCAAGCACCTTGGCGCTGACACAAGCATGAACCGCTTCGGGTAGGACAAAGCCCGAGATATCGCGGCGAAAATTGCCACCAAATTCGGCATCCGCGCTGGCTGGGTCGCGCTCATAGGCGCGATCAACAACGCTCTGCGGCAGTGTTGGGTTGAACTCACGCGAAGAACCTTTTGCCACCAGGATCAGCGGATCACCGGTCGGGCCGAAATGTTTTTGATAGGTTCGCCACAACTCTCCGCGCCTCGCGTAGGGGCTGGAGATCATGATTAGCGGACCACCCGTCGTCGCCAAGCCCGGGCGCACAGCGTTTAAGATTTCGTCGTCCGGGTTGGCCGAGTTCTCGTTCAATAAGAATGCAACCTCGTCGATAATGACGGCGATGAAAGTGGGGCCACGCAGGTTGCGAAAGTCGCTGGCGCGGACTTCGATGGTGACATTGTTGTTGAGCCGCAGGCTGCGCGCGGTGCGCACATCGACAAGTTGCTTCAAAATCGGCGAGCCTTCAAAGTTCGCAGTGATGTAGTCAAGTACAATGTCGGCTTGCTTCTGGTCCGGCGCAATGATCAGCAACACGCCGCGCTCGCCGCGCACCAATGCCGGATGCTCACACAAACCAGCGATATGGGTCGCCAGTACCGAGATGCCGCTCGATTTGCCGCCTCGTCTGCCGATAACGGCGATCAGTTCTTCGACAAGTTCGCCTGGCTCACGCTCGCGACCACCGGTCAGTTCCTTGAACAGCAGGCGCTCGTCGTCATCGAGCGCCTCACCCATGCCAGCGATTAACAGCACGCGCCACGGCCGCCGACTGTCGCCCCCGAGCCTACCGCCGAGCAACGAGGCGTCGCTCAGCGCTTCGCGCAATGTGACGCGCGGGATCACTCGGGCGCCCCCTTCGCGCGCAGATACTGATCCAATGTCGGCGTTGCGTCGCGCGCCTGGCGCTTTAGCCCCAAGCGCTGAAAGCAGCGTCCCAACCGATCGGTCAGAGTGCCGTAGGCGTCGAGGTCGATTGTGTGGCCCGCGGCGGCCTCACCCTCCATCCGCTCGCATGCGATTGCCATCGTGGCGCATCGCCGAGCTAACTGGCGCTGGCCTTCGCTCAACTCGTCAGCGTCACCAAGATCGGAAACGATCTGCCCTAGCACATCGCGAAATCGGCGCGCCCATTTGGTATCGCCGGGTGCGACAACGTGCAGGCGCGCGCCATTGGTCACCGCGCTACGCACCTTGCTCGGTCGGGCATCGGCAGCGGGACGGATGGCGGTCAGGTTCTGCATCGTTTCAGTACCACTCTCACGCAGCGGTTGCAGCCATCGGAGGATCGCAAGAGGCCCATTTTAAAGGCCAAGATAGCAGCCTTATGTTAGCCCAATGCTACGGAAGAGTTTATAGCTTCGTTATATAAGGCAAATAATGGCTTGTAGCCTCTGATCTATGTTCAGAGTTGTGCCCACGTATTCGCTTTGCAGGAGATGTTCAAATGCCGGGCGAATACAACCGCTGATAGACCGCAGCGCTGCCACCTCAGTGGCTATTTTTTATCGTGAGAACCACCGTGACCCGCCGATAAGGCGGCGGGAAGCGGCGGGCGGGCAGCTACGGTGGGGCGGCCTTTACGCTGCCGGAGTCCCGACCCTGATTACGACCCATGGAAGGCTGTCCCTAAAGGTCTGCCGTGCAACCTCGTTGAATGGCCAAAATAGTGGTTCGTGACCGGGCATCACGAGGTCAACAACGACTTGACCATCGAACAGCCCCAAGACACCGGGCGGCACTTCGACCACACCGGAAAAGGCGGCTGGATCGCAGATCGCTCCAATGCCTTTACCGTGCCCCATGTATCCCCCGAGGTGCTCGGTTCCCTGAAATGCACCCGTCAATGGCTGGCGCTTCTGCGGAGAGCCAATCCTTCGGTCAAAGCCTTTGTTGTGAAACGTGCCGTCACGATGATAGCTCGCGTGAGGATTCCAAAGCCCATCAGCACGCGGCGCGATGAGAAAAATATCGCCCTTCGGCGCACGGCGGACCCAAAACGTAAGCCAGAGATTGGAGTCTTCGCGGATTGCGACTGCGTAGCGATGCTCTCCGGGCATTAATGGTTTGAACTTCATCAGCCCTACTTTAGGGCTGGGGTTCTTATTGAGGTCATCGTAGAGGTCACGCCAACACGCCAACACTTCCGGCGTGGTAGCCGCCGGATCGATGCCTTGGATGTTTTCGAGCCAACCCTCGAACGTGCTGCAATCGTCCTCGCTCGCGAACTTGCGCATATTTTTTCATCCCGCCGTTCCCGGCGCGCCTCCCTTGCCGTCCGCCAGGCGCGGCGATGAGAAGCAGCGGGGAGCTTATTGTTTGCTGACGATCAGCCGCACATGGTGCCTTCGCGCAACATCTTTTCTGATCTGCTTGCCCTGCACCATCCAGCGGCACAACTCATCGCAGGTCACGCCGCCGTCGGCCAAGAATCTGGCCCAGCTATCTTGCCATTCGCCTTCCGGGTCGTGCCGGATCAGGTCAGCGAGTTCACGCTCGGCTTCCTGCATCGCTTGGCGGGCGGTCTCGATCTGCTCGAAAGCATCGATGACGGCGTGCGTGTAGCGCGTGCGCGCCATCGCCCGCGCCGGGAAAACCGGACCATCGCTGTTCCTGGTCAGCATGGCAATTTCGCCCTCCTCGCACGCACATTCCAATCATACCGGTCCGGTGGCCGGTGATCCCGGTCAGTGGTGGTCAGTGGGGAAATATTACCTTCAGAACAGTTTGCCATATCATCTACTGTTGTTGTGGATGATAAAATACGCGCGCGAGGAAGCCGATCAGATGCCGCCGTGGGTGCAATGTTAACCCACTGACCACCACTGACCGGCCCCCCTCTTTCAGCCGTTGCCGCCGTCCCTGGCCAGCCGCACCGCGGCTTGCCTGCGGACGACAAGCGGCAGTGCGTGCCTGGCGTAGATGACCTGCCGTCGGCTGCCGATCTTCCACAAGCCATCCTTGGCCCTGTCGTTGCGCACCGGAACGTAGCCGCAGCTCTCAAGCCGGTGCGGTATGACCCAGCGGTTCTTGCGGTCACGCATCCATTCGCCGAAATCGCCACTGGCGGTTTCCGCGATTTCCCCGAGCAGGACAGTATCCGGGTTTCCCAATTCGTCGAGCACGTCAGCAAGCTCGGCATCCTCCAACGGTCGGCCAGCATCGGCGATATCCCAGAACGCCTGCGTCTTCGGCGGTGGTGCCTTCGCGTCAAAGCCTGAGAGGTCAAGCGCCGCGAGATAGGCAGCGATGTGGCCGAAGCCGCCTTCGGCGTACCATCGCCACAACCCGTTCCAATAATTGAACTCAAAGTCTTCCTTGCTAAGGTCGGACCAAGCAACGTAATGGCGGCGGTCGTCGGGCGGCAGGTAAATCCCATCCGTTCTGTAGTTCGTCGTGATGATGACCGCGCAGCAATTGAGCACGGCGTATTCACGCAGGCGTTTTTCGTCGACTCGGAGCACATCGGGCGGCGCGGCTGTGTACGATTTCAAATGGTCGTAAAGCTTGAAGCGGTTGACCTCGCCAAGGTCGCGCGCCTCACTCACGCGCAAAATGGCCGATTTCAGGAAGCCGTTGAAGCGTCCGATCAGCTGCTGCGGCGAGACCTCGGCAAAATTCCACGGACCGACCGCGTACTTGACCGGTTCGAGCAGCGTGTCCTTGCCGATGCCTTGCCTGCCGCCGAGCACTAGCGCGTGGTTGATTTTTTCATACGGCCGCTGCACGCGATGTGCAAGATAGCTGGTGATGTGCTCGGCGTCGTCCGGATAGACCATGTTGACATGGTCTATCCACGGTCCGGCCTTATTGGCGTCGCCCGCCTTGATCGTCGGTGGTCGATAAAGATTGAAGCAGGTCACTCCCTTGCGCTCAATCCAGCCGCCTTCAGCGATGAGCCGGTCTCGGATCAGCATCGGCATTCCCGGCCCCCACGTTATTTGCTCGACTGCATGATGCTGGTCGAGCCACCGGCTTGCCGGAATGTCATCGTTGCCGACCCTCACCGGTGGAATGCGTGCATTCACGCTGCTAGCGGGCCAGGGGTCACGTGACGGAGCAAAAATGTATTTGTGTGACGGCATGTGCGCGTAGAAGTCATCGAGAGTGACGCCTACGTCCGGCTGAATGTGGACGCTGTCATCTGGCCGGTAAGTCGGGATGCCATGCCTGACATCTATATCAAGCCAATTCTCGAGTTTATTGCCGATGGCGTCGCCGAAAATTTGGCGCATGCGCGGCGTGCCAGGGATGGGTTTGCCTTCTGCCAACTTGCGCACCGCGCTCTTCGCGCTCTTTATGCGTTCAGACCATTCTTCGTCGCCGGCTGTATGTGCAACAGCGCCGATGAAATGCTCGATGCGGTCCTCAGCCCAACCCGCGCGCGCCAGCCAACCGCCGAGCACCAGCATAGCTTCGTGCCGCTGCCCCTTAGGTGGATAATGGCGGACGAGCATGGTCGCTGCTGCCAGCGTCGCCACGCACCGTTCAATTACGGCACCATCGACTTGAGCCGGCTCGCCCTCGCGGTCCCAGCGCACGACTTCGCCGCTCGGATGGACGGACGGCGGTACCATGGACAGCGCGCCTATCACGACCCCGTCCTTCCTAACTCGACCGGTGCGAAGTTCGACTAAGCGGACACCGTGGTCAGTGTCGTCGCCACTAGCCAGTCGAACGGGATCGTCAAACGTTTGGACCGCACTCTCGGCGCGCTTCCACGCATCGCACCTGTAAAGCCAATGCGAAGCCGGCGCCGATTGGCGGCCGAACACGGCGGCGGTATCGGGCAGGAAATACGGTGCTAGTATCCGCCCTTCATCACAATCAAGATCAATGTCACAGAGGTCGTTCGACATGGGGCCAAATTGCAGCCCGATGTTCGAGTACTCGCCGCCAAAATTTTCAGGTGTGAAGCTCTGTAGCTGCCAATCTTTAAAGTTCGGGTGTTTCTTCCCATTGAGGATCGGTACAACTTTCAAACCGAGGGCCAGATATTGGCGCGCGACCTCGCGGATGTCGCCTTGCGGCGCGGCGCGTTTACGACCACCATGGGAGTCCATGTTTGCTGATTGTTTGAGGTTACGCATCGCCCGCACCGGAAGCGCATGCTTCATTCTTGGGCCATTCGGTTGGCCGCGAAGCGGTCCACGGATCGATGTGTTGCTGTTTGCTCCAGCGCCGGCTATTCCGCCCAAACATCACGCCGCGCGGGAACTTAATTTTTGGATCGTCTTGCCAATCGCCAAGCGTCTGCCAATTGTTGACAATGCCCAGGCGCTGTAGGTCGCGGAATGTGTACCAGATGTCGGGGTCGGCGCTCATTTTTGCTCAGTCCTTCGTCCAACTGAGCCGCATATAGAACGCTGCTAGAAGCGCCTCTAGACTCAAAAAAAAGACCCAAAATGAGCCTGGTCTACTTAGCTCTCCCGTACCTTCTTTTGCCACTCTTGATAGGATCTCTTCATCGTCTTGGCGGTAACGCGGTTGCCCAACTTGTTGGCGGCGTAGTCGTAAGCCTTCTCCCAAGTCAGGCCATGATCGCGACCTTCGCGGACCAACATCCAGCGCGCCCAATCCTTTGGCGGGTTGGGTAGTTGAGACATCATGGCGTAAAACGTCTCCAACTCGGGGTCCAAACCAGCTTGGTGCAAGGCCAGCGCGCCAATCAGTGCAAGCTTGTCATGCGTGTTCAGGTTAGGAAACAGCGCATCGACCAGCGATCCGGAGATGGAGTGATCCTCAGGCCAGACGAATGACCCGAACCATTCGTCGATGCGCCGATCCGTGTCGTCGCCGGCGCTCATGACCGCACCGAGGCGTTGAGCGGCACCACGTTCTCGCGCGGGCCACTGATGATCTGCTCGATCAAGGCCGCCAACTTGGCCAGCGCGCTGCCAATCTCGGGAGCATAGTCGTGCCGGTCATAAGTGCCTTCCACGCCAGGGATCACGTGACCTAGGACGCGCTCGGCGTGATGGCTCGATACGCCAGCGCGAGACAGCATGCTGCGGGCACTGCGGCGCAGATCGTGGAAGATCCAGGGCTTCATGTGCGGAAGCCGTTTGCGCATTTTGGCGTCCAGCTCGGCCTTGCGCTGGCTGAACGAGTTGAACGGACCTGAGCCAACCGCCGCCGGAAACACATGCCCGTTGCTCGCGTGCCGAGGCTGTGCCGCGATCGCGTCGAGTGCAAGCTGCGGCAGCCGCAGCAGCTTTGCTGTCCCTTTCTCGCGAGGTTCGACACGCACTGTCCACGTGCCGTCCGCGATATCGGTCCAACGCATACCTGCGACTTTTGCGCGTCGCTGACCGGTGAGCAACGCTACCTTTACAATTGCGCCGTAGGTCCCTAGCGCATCGGTGCAAGCCCACACTGCGCGAATCTCGTCGTCGTCGAGCATGCGTTCGCGCCTATGAGCGGCAGACTTCCAACGCCGCATTTTCGGTACAACAGGGGCCACGTAATCGTCATCGCCACCGTCTTTGCTGCCACGCACCGCGTGCCAGCGCATAATCCCGCCAATGATGGCCAGCACCAAGTCGGCCTGCCTGGCACCACGCTTGTCCTCGATTGCGTCGAGCAGTTCGGTCACATCGCCGCGGCGCAGTTTGGCGAATGGTCGATCCTTCCAGACCGGGTAGACGTACTTGTTGAGGCAGCGCTTGATCTCCGCTTGCGAGCGCAGCTTTTCCTTGGCGACGTGGCGTTGCAGCCAGGTCTCAGCCACGTTCTTGAACGAGTTCGGGCTTTACTGGTGGGGGTGGAAAGGCAGGCTCGCCCGCCTCAATGCGCTTGATCACACTGCGCGCCTTGTCGCGCGCATCCTCGATCTTCAGTTCGGCTGTGCTGGCGATCCGCACCCAACGTTGTTTGGCCCAGGGATCGCGTGTGATGACGTAATAGGACTTGGTACCGTCCGGCTGCACACGAACGCCATGCTTCGGCAGCTCAGGGTCGGGATGGAAGTAACGCTTCGCATCGGGCTTCAGCTTGTCCGCGATCTGATTGTCGGTCAGTTTCTCACGCCGCTTGCGGCGCATTGGTTCGGTGTCCCTCAGGCTAACACTGGGCTATCAACCCACTGACTGTAAGGTCTGCTCAAACGAGATCAGACTCGCTCAGGTTATGCTTGTAATTTGGGGATTTCCAGCCCGGTTTCAAGGCTGAACCTGAGCGCCTCTGAGTCTACACTAGTGCAGTGGCTCCGACTGTGGATCAGGAGGTCGGTGGTTCGAGTCCACCCAGCTGTACCATAACGACCGACGGAGCGTGGGCGCGCGCAATCGGACACGGGCGATCATCGGCGTTTACATCCGCTTTACCTTAACGCCACAGCGTACCGAAATGGCGAGGCTGCCTTAGCTATTCTCGCTTATCACACAGCCACATGCGGCCTTTTTTCTTTGTTGTGATGCTGTGACACGCGCCACCACATTGACGGCGTTTCGGACTGCGGCCCCGTCGGACGACGTCCAGCCTGCGGCTTTCACGCAGCGGGGCCAGCGCCTGCGCGAAATCCCGCCGCAGCTGAGCGTGTGTATATACCGCGACCTGAGCGAAATCGAAAACGAATGGCGGCGTTTCGAACGCGTCTCGGACTGTACCGCATTTCAGTCCTTTGACTGGCTTGCGACCTGGTTTCGGCTCGTCGGGCGACAACAGGGCGTTCGCCCCGCCATCGCCGTCGGCCGCTTCAGCGAGGGCGACATCGCGTTCATGCTGCCGCTGTGTGTCGTGCCGGGGCGGTTCGCCAACCGGCTTTGCTGGCTTGGCCAGGATTTGTGTGACTATAACGCACCGCTGCTGGCGCGCGATTTCTCGCAGCGCATTACCGCCGAGCAATTCCTATCCGGCTGGCGCGCGTTGCTCGATCAAATGCAACGCGATCCCGTGCTACAGCACGATTGGATCAAATTTGAAAAGATGCCGCAGAAGATCGGCGGGCAATCCAATCCATTTAGCGTTCTTGCGGTCACCGCCAACGCCAGCGGGGTGCATCTGACCCAATTGGACGACGACTGGGAAACTTTCTACATGGCCAAGCGTTCGTCGGCGACGCGCCGCCGCGATCGCGCCAAGCGCCGGCACATGGCGGAGTTTGGCGAAATCCGTTTCGTCACCGCGGCCGATGCCGACGATGCGCGGCGGACGCTCGAAATCCTGATGGAGCAAAAAGGCCAGGCCCTGGCGCGCCGGGGTATTCCCAATATCTTTGCTCCGCCGGGGCACCGTGATTTTTATCTGGAGCTCGCGACAAATCCGCAAACCCGGCACCTCGTCCATATCAGTCGCGTCGAGATCGGGGCCGACTGCGCGGCGACAAATCTCGGCATCGTGTTCGGCGACTGCTATTACCACGTGCTTGCGAGTTTCGGCGAAACTCCCGCGTCGCATTACGGTCCGGGCGCGCTGCATCTGCGCGAATTGATGGCGCACGCGATCAAGCTCGGCCTCAAACGCTTCGACTTCACGATCGGCGATGAGCCATACAAGCGCGAATGGTCCGACACCGACTTGAAATTGTACGATTACACCGAAACGGCGAGCTGGCGTGGCTTTCCGGTTGCGTGGGCCTCGCGGATCAAGCGGCGGATAAAACGCTTCATCAAACAGACACCGGTGCTGTGGCATCTGGTTTCGGACGCCCGCGCGGCCATCGGCTCGCTGCGGCACCGTGGGCTGGCGCAGCCGCCCGTCCACAGTCCAGCGCCTTCGGCCGTTGCCTGCGTCATGGGCGATATGGATTTGCTGCGGCCACTGGCGCTGGCCCGCATTCCTTGCGCCGCGGTCAGCCGGCCCGGCGTTCCTTCACTCCATTCGCGCTACGCGCAATCGCGCCTGGCATGGAACGACTATTCGAAGAACGTCGATGCTCTGGTCGATATGCTGGTCAGCTTCGGCAAATCACAAGCGGAGCGGCCGGTACTTTTTTACGAAGAGGACGCACAGGTCTTGCTGGTTTCGCGCTTCCGCGAGCGCTTGGCGGAAGCGTTCCGCTTTGTGATCGCCGACGCTACCTTGATCGAGGATCTGCTCGACAAAGCGCGCTTTCAGGCGCTCGCCGAGCGGCACCGATTGCCCGTGCCGGCCGCGCGACGATTTGATCCCGCCGAAATCGAACCCGATGGACTTGGCCTCCCCTTCCCGATCATCATCAAGCCACTGACGCGTCTCGATCGCTGGAACGACTCGTGGGGGTTGCGCAAGGCGCTGTGCGCTGAAAACCTCGAAGACCTGCAAACACTGTGGCCGCGATTACGCGCAGTCGGGCTTGAGCTCTTGGCGCAGGAGTTTATCACCGGCGCCGAATCCAGGATCGAAAGCTACCACTGTTATGTCGATCAACGCGGCAGCATCGCCGGTGAGTTCACCGGCCGCAAGATCCGTACCCAGCCGGTCTCCTACGGCCACACCACAGCGCTTGAGATCACCGATGCCGGCGATGTCCGCAACCGTGGTCGGGCCATCGTCGAGCAACTGGCGCTGACCGGCGTCGCCAAGCTCGATTTCAAACGCGATCCGCAGGGCGAGTTGCGGCTGCTCGAGATCAATCCGCGTTTCAATCTTTGGCACCACCCGGGCGCCATCGCTGGAGTCAATATTCCGGCGCTGGTCTACGCCGATCTTGCCGGACTGCAGCGGCCGCCGGCAGCGCAGGCGAAAGCCGGCGTTCGCTGGTGCCGCTTGTGGAAGGATTTTCCCGCCGCGCGCGCCGCCGGCGTGCCGCTGACGACATGGCTGCGCTGGGTAGTCGACTGCGAAGCAAAATCGAGCTTGTCCTGGGACGATCCGGTGCCGTTCTTCCGCTCGACGCTGTATCGGCTCGTCGGCCCGGTGTTCGAGCGCAACGACGCGCAGGGCCGGCGCGAGCGCTAGTATAAAGCGCAAAATACGAACATTCCTTGAAACTGGCCGCCAGTCTCATGATTTGGGCGGGTATTCGCGCCGGCGTGGCCGTCGGCTTTTGCCTCATTGGTTCACTGGCATTTGCCGACGGCGATTTCGACAACCGTTGGTCGACGACGTCCGACCCCCCGCGCGGGCGTCGGCGCTGGGCTATGCGCCGGACGTGAAATACGCCTGACGGATTTTTTTGTCCTGCTAGCGATGCCATTGGCAAACGGCCGGTCCAGCGATGCTTGCTCCCCTCCGACGTCCGTTCGAGGCGTGACACCGTCAGGATCGCGGCAAAAGAGCACCGAAGGATTAGTGGCCTTTCAGCTCCTGCCGGACCACAGCGGCACCTTCTGCCATGGCTTGCATCTTGCCGAACGCAACAGGCAGCGGCAGATATTTCATGCCGCAATCCGGCGCTATCACCAGGCGGTCAGCCGGGACATCGTCAAACGCTCGCCGGATGCGGTCGGCGACAATTTGCGGCGTCTCGATTGCCGGATCGACGAGATCAATGACGCCCAAAATAACGGTCTTCGATGGCAACTGCCTCAGCACTTTGAGGCCGAGCTTCGGCTGCGCCGCCTCGATGGAGATTTGCTCAACGTCGCAACCCTCGAGCTCCGTGAGGAAGGAATAACCGGCCGGCTTGTCGCGCACCAAAGCGGCGTAGCCGAAGCATAGATGCACCGCCGTCGTACCGGTGGCGCCAGCCAGCGCGCGATCGAGGGCCTTCAATCCATAACGGCGCGCATCGTCCGGATGTTGCTGCATCCACGGCTCGTCGAGTTGCACGATATCGGCACCGGCGGCGAACAGGTCCAGTACCTCGGCGTTGACGGCTTCCGCATAGGCGAGCGCCAGCGCTTCCGGGTCACGGTAGAACTCGTCCTGCGCCTGCTTGCTCATGGTGAAAGGTCCCGGAACGGTGACCTTGATGCGGCGGCGCGTGTTGGCGCGCAGCACCGCGAGATCGCGCAATTCGACCGGGCGGGTGCGCCGGATCGGACCCACGACGCGCGGCACCGAAATTCGCCGGCCGTTGCGGTTGAGCGTGGTGCCGGGATGGTCGGCGTCAATCCCGTCGAGCGCGGTGGCGAAACGATTGGAGTAACTTGTGCGCCGCTGTTCGCCGTCGGTGATAACGTTCAACCCGGCGCGTTCCTGGTCGCGGATCGCAAGAATGGTGGCGTCGTCCTGCGCCGCTTGGAGGCGCTCCGGCGCCGGCAGCCAGAGATCGTCCGCGCGCGCACGCGGCACCTGATGTGATAGCCGCGCGCGATCAATCAGCCACTCCGGTTGCGGGTATGAACCGACGAGCGAAGTCGGAAGTAGCATGTTTGGCTTTTCGTCCGCCGCGGGCGGTGAGCACGACTAAGCTACTTCGCCTTCGCATAAGGATAAATCAGCTCGCCGGTTTTCTGATCGTCCGGTGTGAGCACCGTCTGGTAGCTCATGCCCCGCCACGTCTCCAGGTTCGCGGCGTCGGTGATGCCGTGATACTGGACCTGCATGGTAGTGCCCTTAGTCAATTCGCCGATCGTCGTTGAACTTGAAATTGTCGGTCATGATTGTCGAGAAACTGTGGCTGTGCATGTATTCGGCGAGCTTGGCGTCGTCGAGCGTGTTGGCCCCTTCGATAGCTTGGCCGAGAAGCTGGAAGTAGGCGTAGCCCCAGCCGCCGAGATAGTAGCCGAGCTGATCGACGCCTTCGGCCTTGGCGCGCACCTGATATTTGTTGAAGAACGCTTGCGCGGGCGCCAGAAGCTTCGGTGATGGCACCCAGGTCTCGTAATTGACGATGCCGTTGAGCTTCGACTTTAGCTTGTCCTTGAAGACGGTCGCCTGCAATCCGACCATCGCGCCGCCGAGCATCTTCGGCGTGAAGTTGAGCTCGTTCGCCGCGGTGACGATGCCGACCGAGCTCAGCGGATACGAACAGAGTACCACGAGGTCGGCGTTGGCCGCCTGCAGCGCGCGGATCACCGGCGAGAAATCGGTCGTGCCGGGCGGGAAGGTCTTGTCGTAGACGATATTGAAACCGTAGGTCTTGGCATTGTCGCGCGCGCCGTCGCAGGCGTTGCGGGCGAACTCCGCATCTTCCGCCGCGAGCGCGACCGTCTGTGGCTTCGGATTTTGCGCCGCCGCGACCTGGAAATAGCCCACGGTGAAAGCCTCGTTCGGTTTCGGCCCGGCGCCGATCACGGAGAAGTAGCGCGCGTAGTGGAATTCACGGTTGCCGTCGAGCGCAAACAACCCAATCAGCAGCTTGTTTTTCTGCATCGCCACGGGAATGGCCGGCGCGACCAGGTTGGTGCCGTACGGCCCGTTGATGAGATCGACCTTGTCAACTTCAAGGAGCTTGGTGTAGATGCCGGGAATATTCGCCGGATTGGACTGATCGTCGTAATTCACCAGTTCGACCTTGCGGCCGAGCAGTCCGCCCCTGGCGTTTATTTCCTCTTGCCAGATCTTGGCGCCGAGCAACGCCTGCTTGCCGTTCGGCGCAAGCGGGCCGGTGAGTGCCAGGCTAAAACCGATCTTGATCGGATCGCCGCTCTGCGCGAAAGCGGCTGCGGCCAATACGGCGCCAATGAGCGCGGCGGCGATCTCCGCAAACAATATTGCGCAACTTTGCGTGTTGACCCATGGCTTTCCTCCCGAACGGCTTCCCGGCTCAGCGTCTTTAGCGCTGCGCCCGAACAATGCACGGCTTCGACGGTCCTGAATAGAGCGGGGGCGCGGACCTCGGGACCGCGCCCCGCAGAAGCAGCCTTTGTTGCCGCGATTATTTCACTTTATCGGCCGGATAAACGACGTTACCGGTTTTGAGATCGTCAGGAGCAACGACCGTCTGGTAGCTCATGCCTCGCCAGGTCTCGAGGTTCGAGGCGTCGGTAATGTCGTGATACTGCACCTGCATGAACTGCGACTTGGTCCATTCGCCGTTGTTGCCGAACCTGATGTCGCCCATAATGGTGTGGAATTCATGGGTGCGCAGGTATTCGGCGAGCTTGTCGTCGTTGAGGCTCTTGGCGCCGTCGATCGCTTCTCCGATCAGCTGGAAGTCGGCGTAGCCCCAGCCGCCGAGATAATAACCGAGCGGATCGACGCCGGCGGCCTTGGCGCGTTCCTGGTATTTCTCAAAGAACTCTTTGGCCGGCGCCATCAATTTCGGCGACGGCACCCAGGTCTCGTAGTTCACGATGCCGTTGAGCTTTGATTTGAGCCGGTCCTTGAACACGGTCGCCTGCAATCCAACCATGGCGCCGCCCATCAGCTTCGGCTTGAATCCGAGTTCGTTGGCGGACTGCACGATGCCAACCGAGCTGAGTGGATAAGAGCAAAACACCACGAGATCGGCGTTGGCGGCCTGCACCGCGCGGATCACCGGAGAGAAGTCAGTTGTGCCCGGCGGAAAGGTCTTGTCGTAGATAATTTTGACACCGAAAGTCTTTGCATTTTGGCGCGCACCGTCGCAGGCATTGCGCGCAAATTCCGCATCCTCGGAGGCCAGCGCCAATGTCTGTGGCTTCGGATTTTGCGCCGCTGCTACCTGGAAGAAGCCTTCGGTGAAAGCTTCACGCGGTTTGGGACCGGTCGGCAGCATGGAGAAATATTTCGGGTAGTGAAACTCCGCGTTGATATCGAGTGCGAAGAAACCGACGAACACCTTGCCCTTTTGCATGACAATCGGCATCGCCGGCGCGTTCAGATTGGTGCCGTAGGGACCCATCACTACATCGACTTTGTCGACGTCGAGCAGCTTGGTGTAGATGCCAGGAACCATATCGGGCTTCGACTGATCGTCGTAATTGACCAACTCGACTTTGCGGCCGAGCAATCCGCCCTTGGCGTTGATCTCCTCCGCCCAGATCTGCGCGCCGAGAAGTGCTTGCTTGCCGTTCGGCGCAAGCGGACCAGTGAGCGCCAGGCTGAAACCGATCTTGATCGGCTCGTTGCTCTGCGCCGAAGCGGGCGTGGGCGCCGCGGTCAAAGCGACAACCAATAAAGCCGCGCCGATCCCGCCGGCGACATGGCGCCGTGTTGCCTGACAACCCATTGTTTTCCTCCCCAAAATGGCTTTTCTCGATGCCCGCACGTAGCGGCAGTCCCATGTGGCCTGACGCGACTGTGGCGCGCACAATGCCCTTGTTCACACTGCGTGAAAAGGGAGCGTGGCAATCTGCCCCGGAGCGGGCGCACGCCCACCCGAAAACGAAAAAGGCCGGAGAATTCTCTTGTCGGCTACGCTATCGCAGACCTATTTTACTGGGCTGGAGGAAGCGAGTCCGGACGTGGAGCGCTCCTCGAGTGTGATAAAGGAAACGACCATGGCCTGGACAACCCCGACTCTCGTCGAAATCTGCATCGGGCTCGAGATCAACGGCTATCTGCCGGCCGAGTTCTGAGTTCACGCGCATACGTCACCGCGATCCCCGTGAATGGGGCGTTTGACCGCCATCGTCCTCGGTGCAGCGGCAGGTGGTGGTTTTCCGCAATGGAATTGCGCTTGTCCGACATGCCGGCTCGCCTGGGCCGGCGATCCGCGGGTCAAGCGATCGACGCAGGCGAGCCTCGCCGTCTCTGCTGACGGTGAACACTGGGTATTGCTGAACGCGTCCCCCGACCTGCGCGCGCAGCTTTTGGCAACACCGGCTTTGCAGCCGCGCATGCCCCCGCGATCGAGCCCAATCACCGCCGCTATTCTGACTGGCGCGGAAGTGGACCAGATCGGCGGACTTTTGACACTGCGCGAACGTCAGGCTTTTACCTTGTTTGCAACTGCCGAGACGCTCGGCACGCTGGCTGCGAACCCGATGCTCAATGTGCTTGGAGACGTGGTCCCGCGGTGCGCCGTCGGGCGCGACGAGCCATTTGCACTCCCGGGCGGCATTAGCGCCGAATTGTTCGCAGTTCCCGGCAAAGTCGCCCTTTATCTCGAAGGCAAAGACCCGCCGCTCACCGCGGAGACTGGCGTCAATGTCGGCATCGAGCTCGGCTACGGCTCCCAACGCCTTGCCTACGTGCCGGGCGCATCCGCGATGACGCCTGCCTTGCGGGCACGGCTTGCGCGCGCCGATGTCGTGCTGTTTGACGGCACCCTGTTCACCGACGACGAAATGATTACCACCGGTACCGGCGATAAGACCGGCCGCCGGATGGGTCACCTGCCGCTTGCCGGCAAGGGTGGAACACTGGCCGCTTTGGCCGGACTTGGCGGCCGCCGCATCCTCACCCACATCAACAACACCAATCTGATTTTAGTCGAAGGATCGGCGGAACGGCGTAAAGTGGAGCAAGCAGGCTTCGAAGTCGCCTACGACGGGATGGAGATCGTGCTGTGAATGCGTTGAGTGCCGACGAACTCGAAGCCCGCCTGCGCGACATCGGCGCGCGCCGGTATCACCGGCTGCATCCGTTCCATAAGCTTCTGCACGGCGGGGCTTGTAGCAAGGGCCAGGTGCAGGCGTGGGCGCTCAATCGCTACTATTATCAGGCGGCGATTCCGATCAAAGACGCCAGCCTGATCGCGCGCTGCGACGATCCGGCGATCCGCCGCGAGTGGCGCAGCCGCCTGGTCGACCACGACGGCGCGCGCGAGGGCGAAGGCGGCATCGCGCGCTGGCTTAAGCTCACCGACGGACTGGGACTCGACCGCGACTACGTCGTTTCGCTGCGCGGCCTGTTGCCGGCGACCCGTTTTGCCGTCGATGCGTATGTCCGGTTCGTGGGTGAGAAGACATTGCTCGAAGCCATCGCATCGTCGCTGACCGAGCTGTTTTCGCCGGCGATCATCAGCGAACGCATGGAAGGCATGCTGAAGAACTACGATTTCGTAACGGCGGAAACGTTGGCCTACTTTTCGCAGCGGCCACCGCAGGCCGAACGCGACTCGCGCTTTGCGCTTGACTACGTTAAGGCGCGCGCACGCACGCCGGAGACGCAGCGCAACGTCATCGCCGCGCTCGAATTCAAATGCGACGTGCTATGGGCGATGCTGGACGCGCTTTATCACGCCTATGTCGCGCCGAAGCAGGGGCCGCCGGGCGCATTTGTGCCGAAGGATCAATCGTGAGCGGCGCGGCGGCGATCGCTCCAGACGCTCGCCCGCATCTGCCGCGCGGCGTGCGACTGGTGCATAACGAGGCGCAGGGTGGCTGGGTGTTGCTCGCTCCCGAGCGCGTGTTCAAAGCCGACGCCATTGCCACCGAGGTCCTCAAACGTTGCACCGGTGAAGCGACCTTCGCCGGCATCGTTGACGACCTGGCGAGCAGCTTCGCGGCGCCGCGCGATAGAATTCTTGCCGACGTGACGGCGCTGCTGCGCGGGCTCGCAGACAAAAAGCTTCTGGACCTGTGACCGCATGGCGGAGAACGGTGAAGCTTTGCACAAGCCGCTCGGCCTGTTGGCCGAATTAACCCATCGCTGCCCGCTTGGCTGTCCGTATTGCTCGAATCCCCTGGCGCTCGACTCGCGGCAAGACGAGCTTGATACCTCAGCCTGGGCGCGCGTATTCGCCGAGGCTGCCGGACTAGGCGTGCTGCAGGTGCATCTCTCCGGTGGTGAACCGGGCGCGCGCCGCGATCTTGTCGACCTCGTTGCAGCGGCGCGTTCCGCTGGCCTCTACAGCAATCTCATTACGTCGGCAGTTGGCATAACAGCAGAAACGTTGCGACGGCTCGCCAATGCAGGGCTCGACCATGTGCAGATTTCGATCCAGGACAGCGAACCAGGGAGTGCCGATCATATCGCCGGCTACGCGGGCGCCTTTGCACGCAAGCAAGCGCTTGCCGGCGAGGTTGTTCGCCTGAAGATTCCGCTCACCGTCAACGCGGTGATGCACCGCGCCAATATCGACCGGCTGGGCGACATGGTGACACTGGCGCTCTCCCTCGGCGCCAGCCGGGTCGAAATCGCGCACGCCCAATATTACGGCTGGGCGCTCAAAAACCGCGCCGCCTTGATGCCGACGCCCGAACAGGTCAGACGCGCGGCCGCGGAAGTCGAGACGCTGCGGACGCGTCATCATGGCGAAATCGTCATCGACTCGGTTGTGCCCGATTACCATGCCCGGCTGCCCAAACCATGCGTCGGCGGTTGGGGCCGCCGCTCGCTCAACGTGACACCAGCCGGAAGAGTGTTGCCCTGCCATGCCGCCGAGACCATTCCCGGCCTTGAATTCTGGTCGGTGCGCGAGCATTCGCTGGCCGATATCTGGGCCAACTCGCCGGCCTTCAACGCTTTTCGCGGTACCGCCTGGATGCGGGAACCGTGTCGCAGTTGCGCACGGCGCGAAATCGATTTCGGCGGTTGCCGCTGTCAGGCCTTCGCGCTGACCGGCGATGCTCGCGCGGCTGATCCGGTCTGCCATTTGGTGCCCGGACACCGCGAGGTCACCGCGCTTGCCGCCGTGCTGCGTGACGAGCCTTATGCCTACCGCCGGATGTGAGCCGTTTTCGCCGTTTCCCCACCTTTTACCCTCTTCCGGAGCGCGCGGATTTGCGTGTTTGCCCTCACGTTTCAACCGGATAAAATCAGCGGCGTTGTGGCGGTCACGGAATGCCCTTCGGGCGCAACCGTGGAATGATGATATGACAACGCTTTCCGTAAACGGAAGGTCGTACGACGTTGACGTTGAACCCGATACACCCCTTCTGTGGGTGCTGCGCGACACTATTGGGTTGACCGGCACCAAATATGGTTGCGGGATAGCCCAATGCGGCGCCTGCACCGTGCACATCGACGGCGTCCCCACACGATCATGCCAGGTGCCGATCGGCGCGCTTGGCGCCAAACGAGTGACGACGATCGAGTCGCTCGCCGAGAACGGCAAGCTGCATCCTGTGCAAAAGGCCTGGCTCGATCTCGACGTGCCACAATGTGGCTACTGTCAGAGCGGCATGATCATGGCGGTGGTTGCGTTGCTCAGAGACACGCCGAAGCCAACCGATGCCGAAATCGACGCCGCCATCACTAACATTTGCCGCTGCGGTACGTACCAGCGAATTCGTGCGGCGATCCACGCTGTCGCCGACAGCTGACGGGCACCAGACATGATACGCACGGTCAGAACTTTGCTTTTGCTGACCGGCGCACTGGTCGCGGCATTGCCATCCGCCGCATCTGCGGCCGAGCGGGTCGATCTCCTCCTAGTGCTGGCGGCCGACGTCTCGCGCAGCATCGATGCCGGAAAATTCCAGTTGCAGCGCGAAGGCTATGCGGCGGCGATCTCCGATCCGCGAGTCCTCGATGCGATCGGTTCAGGCCGCAACGGCCGCATTGGGCTGACCTTTGTCGAATGGTCGGGGGTCGGCTCGCAGCGCGTTGTGATCGACTGGACGGTGATCGCCGACGCGGAATCCGCCAAGGATTCGGCGATCGCGTGCTGGAGGCGCCGCGATCGTTCGCCGATCGCACCTCGATATCGGGCGCGATAGAATTCGCCGTTGCGCAGCTTGCGCGCGCTCCGTTCGAATCGGCGCGGCGCACGATCGACGTTTCGGGCGACGGCACCAACAACGCGGGGCGTGACGTGGTCCCCGCCCGCGACGAAGCGGCGGCGCAGGGCGTGACCATCAACGGCTTGGTCATTCTCAGTGAGACGCCGCTCGCCTGGAATCCGGACCATACCAATCCGCCGGGCGGTCTGGAGAATTATTACCGCGAGCACGTGATCGGCGGCCCCGGCGCCTTCGTGATGGCGGCGCAAAACTTCGACTCGTTCGGGCAAGCGATCGTCAAAAAGATGATCGCCGAGGTAGCGCAAACGCCTGCAAACCCGTTTCGGCGCTTATCGGCCCGTTAGGCGGCCAGCCGCGGCGGGCTCAGAATTGTCATTTTGCAGCAACCATTTGCGCGGGACGTCGGCACCGCCGGCCACGAAAGCGACATAGATTACGGGCATGTTTTCTGCCGCCCTGCCGCACCGTATAGTCGGACGGTTTTAGCAAACATCGGAACGCAGCACGTGACCGCGGCCACCGGCTTAAAACGCCTTGCGATTGCGGCCGCCGCTTTGGTTGCGGCGATTATCGTCACGCTGGTGGGCTTATCGCTTTTCGTACCCGCCGCGGCCGTGCGCAACGCGGTTATCAGGGAGATCCACGCCGTAGCCGGACTCGATCCGATCTTGCGCAGCGACGTCTCGGTTTCGCTGTTCCCGTCCGGCACCGTCAGCTTTCGCAACGTATTGCTGGGTGATGACGGCAATGGTGATCCGGCCGTCGTCGCCGACGAATTGATTGCGCATTTGCGCTATTTTCCCCTGCTCGCTGGGCGAATCGAAATCGCCGATTTGGCCTTGGTGCGGCCGACGATCACCGTGCGTTTCCTGCCCGGTGGTGAATCGAACTGGGCTGGGCTGATCGAGGCGCTGGCAAAGGCGTTGGAGCCCGATCCCGGGCGAACCGCCTCGTTCTCGGAAATCGGCATCCAGGACGGCACCGTCATCATCCATAAGCAATACGACGGGAAGGAAGTCATCGACCGGTTGTCCGACCTGGATTTTCAGCTCGCGTGGCCTTCGATCTCGCGCAGCTTCGGCGCAAATGGCCGTTTTGTTTGGCGCGATCAGCCGATCGAAGCAAGCTTTACGCTCGGCGATTTTCTCTCCGCGCTGAACGGTGAGCGCTCGGGTATCAAGCTGCGGCTCTCCGGCGCCCTGGTGAAAGCGGCGTTCGACGGCGCAATGAGCGCCCGGCCTACGATGCGCATCGACGGCACTCTGAGCATGGAATCTCCTCGCTGCGCGATGCCATGCTTTGGAGCGCCGTCGGTCAGTTGCCGTTCGGCGGTTTCGGGCGATTTGCGCTGCGCGCGCATGGTGGCATCGCCAACGGGGTGGTCTCCTTGTCCAGCGTCAACGTCGACCTCGACGGCAACGTGGCCGAAGGGGTCATCACGCTCTCGACCGATCACCGCACCGTGCAGGGCACGCTCGCGGCCGATGCGCTCGATCTGACGCCTTACGTGTCAGGCATGCATATTTTGACGGCAAACGAGCACAGTTGGGATCAATTGCCTATTTCGCTCGATGGGCTGGCTGACTTCGACCTGGACCTGCGACTCTCAGCCGCCAATATAAAAGTGGGCAGCGCGCAACTCGGCCGGACCGCCGTCGCCACGACCATGCGCAACGGCAAGCTCGACATCACGATCGGGGAATCGCAGGCGTTTGGCGGCACCGCCCGGGGTTCGCTCGGACTCGCCAGTATCAACGGCGGCGCCGCAGTCACCTCGCATTTGCAATTCACCGATGTCGACCTTGCCAGCTGCCTCGGCCAGCTGTTTGGCGTACGCCGGCTCGAGGGCCGCGGCATGCTCTCGGTTAATTTGGAGGGATCGGGCTCTTCCGCACTGGCGGTGACCGATACGCTCACCGGAACGGCGAGCCTGAACGCTCACAACGGCGCGATCGCCGGTATCGATGTCGAGCAGTTACTGCGCCGGCTCGAGCGCCGCCCCTTGTCGGGCAACGGCGACTTCCGGAGCGGCCGTACGCCGTTCGACCAGCTGGCGCTCGCCGTCAAGATCGACCACGGCCAGGTGTCGGTTGAAGACATGCATATGACCGGTCCGGCGGTCCGGGTCGCGATCGGCGGCCAAGTCTCCGTGCCCACGCGCGACCTCGATCTCAAAGGGGTCGCGACGCTGGTCTCGAGCGAAACCGCCAACGAGTTCGACTTGCCGTTTGTGGTGCAGGGCCAATGGGACGACCCGATCATGTTGCCCGACGCCCAGAGCCTGATCCGCCGCTCGGGCGCCGCCGCGCCGCTGCTTAAGTCTGTCAAGGGCCGCACCGCCGGCTCGGCTGTACGCTCGGTCATCGACAAGCTGTTGGCGGCACCCGCGGCGACCACCGCACCGGCCCCGAAAAATTCCGAATAGGGGTGGCACGCCTTAACGTGCCCCTTAACCGCCGTTGGATTATGATTCGAACGGACGAATCAGCGCGGGTGTAAGCCCGCGACGGGGGCCGGATGCTCAACCGCCTCACTCGCACGTTGATCAAGGTGCTGGTCGCTTCGCTCATCGTCGGAACCATTCTGGCGCATTTCGGCATCACCACCGGCGACTTGATGAACGCGGCCGGCTTATCCTCCGACCGGATCGCCGACCTCGCGCGTACCGGAATCGCGTGGGCCCTGCCAAATTTGATGCTCGGCGCGCTGGTGATCGTGCCGATCTGGTTCCTGCTTTATTTGTTCCGGCCGCCGGGCGAGAGCCGGGATTGACCGGGTTATGCGCGCGCGGGGGTTCCGCGTGCGCCGGTGACCTTGGCGAGAAGCGAGGCGACGATGACCGCCGCGCCCACCACCGCGACCATGATCGTGCATACCGCATTCATCTCCGGCTTCACGCCAAGCCGCACCTCCGAATAGATGCGAATCGGCAACGTGGTCGCGCCCGGCCCGGTTGCGAAACTTGCAATCACCAAATCGTCGAGTGAAAGCGCGAAAGCGAGCATCCATGCAGCCGCTATCGCGGGAAAGATCAGCGGCAAAGTCACCGACGCAAAAGTACGCAACGGCGTGGCGCCAAGATCCATCGCCGCCTCCTCGAGACTCATGTCGAAGTCGACAAAGCGCGACTGCACGATGACCGTGACAAAGCACATCGCCATGGTGGTGTGCGCAATCGCAACCGTCCAGAAGCCGCGATCGGCCGCGACGGCCACGAACAGGAGCAGCAAGGACAGGCCGGTGATTACTTCCGGCATAACCAACGGCGCGTAGACCATCGACGCGAACAAAAGCCGCCCGCGGAAGCGGCCGAAGCGAACCAGCGCCAACGCCGCCATCGTGCCCAGGATCGTTGCCGCGGTCGCCGAGGTCAGAGCCAGGCGGATACTGATGTAAGCGGCGTCGAGCAATGGTCTATCGTTGAGCAGCTCGGCGTACCATCGCGTCGACCACGCACCCCACACTGCAACCAGGCGCGACGCATTGAATGAATAGATCACCAGCACCGTGATCGGCAGATAAAGGAAAGCGATGCCGACGAGAATGGCGGCGAGATTGAATGTGGAGACCTTGCGCACGGTCATTCTCGTTCCAAGGCCCGCATTGCCTGGTTCTGATAGATGACAATTGGCGTCACCAGGAGAAATACCAGCACAACCGCGACCGCGGACGCCGCCGGCCAATCTTTGTTGCCAAAAAATTCCAGCCAGATCGTCTGCCCGATCATCGGCGACTGTGAGCCGCCGAGCAGATCGGGAATGACGAACTCGCCGATGATGGGGATGAAGCACAACAACACGCCAGCAACCATGCCGGACGACGAGAGCGGCAATGTCACCAGCCAGAAGATCTTCCAGCGTGGGCAGCCGAGGTCGGCCGCCGCCTCCAAAAGCAACTCGTCGAGTTTTTCCAAGGTCGCGTACAGCGGCAGCACCATGAACGGCAGATAGGAATAGACAATACCGATATAGATGGCTGTGTCGGTCGCGAGCCAGGCCGGTGGCTCCTTAACCAGCGCCAGCGCGATGAGTACGTCGTTCAATGGGCCGTCGCGTTGCAGGATGTTCATCCAGGCGTAAATGCGGATGAGTTGCGAGGTCCAGAATGGCAGCACCGTCAGCAGGACCAGCACTGCCTGTACGCGCCGCGGTGTCCGCGCGATCGCGTAAGCGATCGGATAACCGGCAAGAAGAAGCAGGAGCGTCGAAAAGGCGGCGATCTCCACGCTCTTGACGTATGACAGGACGTAGATCGCGTCAGAGCCGAGCAGCAGATAATTGTCGAGCGAAAGCCCGTTGATGAACGCGACAACGCCGTGCCAGCCCGCGGCCAGGTCGAATAACGGCGTGTAGGGCGGCTGCGCAATCGCCGTCTGCGACAGGCTGATTTTAAGCACGATCAAGAACGGCAGCAGAAAGAAGGCGACCAGCCACGCAAAGGGGATGCGCAACACGAGCTTTTGCAAGGTCGAGCCGTTTTGCCGCGCGGTCGTCATCGCGTCAGCACCGTCGCGGCCTCGGCCGGCCAAGCCAGCCACACTTGCTCGTCGACTGCGATCACGCCGTCGCTCCCCGTGCCCGCGTTGGCAATCGCGGCCTTGATCAACGAGCCGTCGCGGATACGCAGCTTGTAGACCGAACTGTCGCCGAAATAACCGATGTCGACGACGGTAGCCGCGACACAATTGTCGAGACCAGGCAACGGCGGCTGGCGGCTGATGCGGACCCTTTCCGGCCGCACTACCACCCACACCATCGCGCCGGGCGCGGCGGGAGCTTTAGCAGCCGCGCGCAGGCGCCCCGCGACCGTACCTTCGATGCCCAGCCCATCGTCGCCGAGCCTGCCTTCGAACAAATTGACGTCGCCGATAAAATCCGCGACCCAGCGCGAGTTCGGCCGCTCGTAGATATCGGCCGGCGGAGCGACCTGCATCAGCCGGCCGCGGTCCATCACGCCGATGCGATGGGCAACCGTCATCGCCTCGCTTTGATCGTGCGTGACAATAACGAACGTAAAGCCGACTTTGCGCTGCAATTCCATCAGCTCGAATTGGGTCTCGCCGCGCAGTTTCTTGTCGAGCGCCGCCATCGGTTCGTCGAGCAGGAGCACGCGTGGACGTTTGACCAGCGAGCGCGCGAGCGCGACGCGCTGGCGCTGGCCGCCGGAGAGCTCATGCGGTTTGCGGGCGCCGTAGCCTTCGAGCTTCACCAGCGCGAGCATGTCGGCAACGCGCCGCTCGATGTCTTGCTTCGCCAATCCTTCTTGCTTGAGGCCGAAACCGACGTTGGCCTCGACGTTGAGATGCGGGAACAGCGCGTAGCTCTGGAACATCAGGTTGACCGGCCGCCGATAAGGTGGCACCGAAGTCAAATCGACACCGTCAAGCAGGATGTGGCCGGCGTTCGGCCGCTCGAAGCCGGCGATCAGGCGCAGCAGCGTTGTCTTGCCGCAACCGGACGGTCCGAGCAGCGCAAAAAACTCGCCTTCATAAATGTCGAGGGACAGATGATCGACGACGGCAGTGGCGCCAAAGCGCTTGGTCAGAGCCTCGATGCGCAGCAACGGACGAGAGTTCGGATCGGCCCAAGGCGCAAAGTTTTGTTTCGATGCGGCGATCGTACGCTCCGCGGCAAGAAGGGGATCCTGCGCGCTTTTCTAACGCAAATCGTGAAGACCGACAAATGGCGGGCCGAGGGACCGCGACGTCAGCTAATTGCCGTCTCGGTGAGCGACGAGGCGCGATCGGCGTTCTTGACCGTCTCGTTGGCGAGCTTGCGCGGCTCGGGACCGTAATAGTCGCCCAATTGCACCGCCGGCCGTGGCCGCATGGTGATCGACACCAGCCGGTCGTAAAGCGCCTTCGCCGAGACCGGCTTGATCAGATATTCGTTGACGCCGAGCCGCACCGCCTCGACCACGCGCCAGCGCTCGCCGTGGCCGCTGAGCATGATGATCGGCACGTCGGGCATTGGAAAAACGCCCGGTGACCGCACGATCCGCACGAGCTCCGCGCCGCTTAACAGCGGCATCTCCCAATCGAGGATCACCACGTCGGGTCCGACCGTCCGGATAGTATCGAGCGCCGCGATGCCGTCGCCCGCCTCATAAATATCCTTGATGCCGCAATTGACCAGAAGGTTGCGGACCATCTTGCGCATGTACTGATTGTCGTCGACCACCAGCACGCAAAGTGACTGGATGCGGTCGGCGACGTCTTTCTTCGGCAATTTCGACGACATGACGATCCGGCGATTATCAATGCTTGGATGCATCAGACCATGCCCGCCTGGCGGGTTGGTAAAAGACTTGCCATGCGTTTCATAATGCGCTCCAGCGGACGCGGTCGGGCCTGCGACGTGGTGAGCATTTCGTTAACCGATCAGACGCAAACGATTTCCGACTCCGGTTTGTAGCTCGAAAGCTGCCGCGGTTCGGGCCCGTAATAGTCGCCCTTCTTCACCATCTTGCGCGGCTTGGCGATCAGCGAAACCAGCCGGCCCATCAACGCTCTGGTCGAGACCGGCTTGAGCAAGAAATCGTTGACGCCAAGTTTTGACCGCCTCCACCACCCGCGAGCGCTCGCCGTAGCCGGTGAGCATGATGATCGGCACGTCGGGCAGCGCGAAAGTCTCGGGGGAGCGAACGGTGCGCACGAATTCCGGCCCGTTGGGGCTTGGCATTTCCCAACCGAGCATGACGACGTCCGGGCCGAAAGTGCCGATCGCCTCAAGCCCCGAACGGCCGTCATGGGCCTCATAAATAGTTTGCACGCCGATCGCTTGCAGGAGCGAGCGCGTGACCTTGCGCATGGTGAACTCGTCGTCGACGATCAGCACCCTCAGCGCCATTAGACGCTGCGCGATGTCGTGTGCAGCCGGTTCCACGCGTTTCGACGTCGCCCGTGTGATGACGCGAAATCTCCCGGTTACCTCACCATAAATGGCTAAAATCCGCATGAAACCGATCGATAAAATTTGAGCGATTTTGCCGTCACTTTCTCCGCATAAAAGCCTCCAAAGCAGCCGTCTGTGCAGCGGAAAACCGCAAGCCGAGCTTGGAACGGCGCCAGAGCACGTCCTCGGCAGTCAGCGCCCATTCCTTGCTCATCAGATAACGCACCTCGGTGGCCGTGAGGTCCTCGCCAAAACATTCGCCAAGGGCCTCCGCTCGGTCCGACGCACCCAAAACCTGCTCAGCGCGTGTACCGTAGGCGCTGACGAGCCGGCGCGCGTGGTCTTGGGTCAGAAATGGCCGTCGCCGCCGCGTGCGCGCAACCAGCGCCGGCCCGCCGTCAAAGACGAAATCGCCGCCCGGTAACGGCGTCTTCGCGGTCCACGGCCGCAGCAGCGAAAAGAAATGCGACAGCCGCGCGAGCGCGTCTTCGGCGAGGCGGCGAAACGTCGTCAGCTTGCCCCCATAGACGGTGAGCAGTGGCGCGAGGCCGAAGCTCTTATCGAGAACAAGCGCATAGTCGCGGTCGATATCCTGCATCTTACGCGCGCCGTCGTCGTAGAGCGCACGTACGCCGGAGAACGCCCAAACCACGTCAGCGGCCGTGATACTGGCGCGAAAATATTCGTTGATGATCCCGCAAAGATAGTCGATTTCGCCCATTGCCGGCGCCACCGCACCGGGATCACCGCTGAAACCGTGATCGGTCGTACCGATCAAAGTAAAATCGCGCTGGAACGGAATCGCAAACACCACCCGCGCGTCCGGAGCCTGCAAGATATAAGCGCGGTCGTGGTCGTAGAGCCGCGGCACGACGATGTGGCTCCCCTTGTCGAGTCGAAGCCGGTTGAGCGGCGCCTGACGCAACACGGTCGCCGCGACGTTTTCCACCCAGGCACCGGAGGCGTTGATCAGCACCCGCGCGGTCAACTCCGCGCGTTCGCCGCGCGCATTAAGGATCAACCGCCACACTTCGCCACGCTCGGCGCGAACGCAGCGCGTGCGCGTGCGGATCGAGGCGCCGCGCTCCGCCGCATCGACCGCGTTGAGTACAACAAGGCGCGCATCGTCGGCGAAACAGTCGGAATATTCGTAGCCGTGGTGGAAATGGCGCTTCAGCGGCAGCCCCAGTACATCGGTGGTCAGATCAAGCGAGCGCGTGCCGGGCAGGATTTCGCGCCGGCCGATCAAGTCGTAAACCAGCAGACCGAGGCGTAGAAAAAACGGCGAGCGGCCGGCCGGGTCGAGCGGCAATACGAAGCGGAGCGGCCGGATCAGGTGCGGCGCGATGCGCAGTAAAATCTCGCGCTCGCTGAGCGCGGCCCGCACGAGCCGCAGCGCGCCGTGTTCAAGATAGCGCAAGCCGCCGTGAATGAGCTTGGACGATGCCGACGATGTGCCGGAGGCGAGGTCGTTTTGCTCGACCAGAACGACTTTCAGTCCGCGCCCTGCCGCATCGCGGGCGATGCCCACGCCGTTAATGCCGCCGCCGATGATGGCAAGGTCGAAATCAACCACTGATTCTCCCCTCAACACAGGATAGGATAACCGCCATGGACTTTCGCGATCGTCACGTGGTTATCACCGGCGGCGCCGGCGCGCTCGGTTCCGCCGTGGTCGAGGCGCTAATCGGGTCCGGCGCTATTTGCCACGTGCCTTGCCTTGACGAGGCGGAAGCGCAACGCTTCCGCCTGCGCGATCACAAGCAGGTGGTCCTTAGCGTAACCGGCAATCTCGCTGACGAGAACAATATCGGGCGGCTCTACGGCGGCATCGCGCCGCTATGGGCCTCGATCCACCTCGCCGGCGGCTTTGCCGCAGGGCCGCTCGCCAAGGCGAACGTGGAGACCCTGCTTCAGCAAATCAATATGAACTTTCTCAGCTGCCTTCTGTGCTGCCGCGGCGCCGTCAAGAGCATGGGCGGCAACGGTGGCCGCATTGTCAACGTCGCCGCCCGCCCGGGCATCGAATGGCGCAGCGGCGCCGGTATGGCGGCTTATGCCGCGAGTAAGGCCGCGGTCGCGGCACTGACCGTCGCGCTCGCCGAAGAAGTCGCCAAAGACGGCATCCTGGTCAACGCCGTCGCGCCGTCGATCATGGACACGCAGGCAAACCGCAACGACCTGCCCAAAGCTGACTACGCGCTGTGGCCCAAGGTAGAGGAGGTCGCCGCGACAATCCTCTTTCTGGCCTCGCCGGAAAACCGTGTCACGCGCGGCGGCGTCGTGCCGGTTTACGGGAAGTCCTAGCGCTGCGTTATTCTCTACATCTGGACCGCTTTCGGGAACTCTGCCGCCAAGTGATCGATGAAGACGCGGACGGATGGCAGTAGGTCCTGCCGGTAAGGGATGAGAGCTGTGATCGTGAAATCACCAGCAAGCCAGGTGGGCAATACGCGCCGAAGCACTCCTGCTCGAACATCTTCGCGAAAAACATCCCAACATGCTGATCGAAATCCAAGGCATCGCGGTTGTTGGCTAAGGCCAGCTCGGAAGTCCGGTCACGGCACTAATACCCCGGCCAGAATCCGGCGTTGCCAGCTCGACAAGGTGCCCGTCGGGATCGCGGAAATAAATGCTCTCGCCGCCGCGCGGCCATTTGGTCCGGCCCTCGATGTCGGCGTCGCTGAGCCGCTCCTTGAATGCCACCAATTCGTCGCCGGCAACCGAGAACGCGATATGTACCGGACCGTGTCCATCGTGTGGCGGAATGGAGCCACCCGGCAGATAAACGGTCTCCAACGATTGCCCGCGCAGAAACAGAAGCAGCAGGCCGCCGACATCGTAGGTGCATAGCCGCTGATCGCGGTAAATGCTGTTGAGCCCGAGCGCCTGCTCGTAGAAAGCACACGCGCTCTCAAACGCACCGAGATAGAGCACGGTTTCCAAAATACCGAGCAGGTTGGGCATTTGAACTTCCTCCACTCAATCCGGGGCCGAGCGGCGCTCCGGAATGAGCGGAGGATATTAGCCCGAAACCGGCACGATTTCGCGGACGGGTGCCTGCACCAGCCGGCTCACCGCGGTCGCTGCGACCACCGTTTGCTGTTGCGCATAGGCCTCGTGGTTCTGCTCGATGTAATGGATGTCGTAGAGATAATTCACCATCAGGCCGTGCGATTGCGCCAACGCGCGCTCAGAAGTGTCACCAAGCCAATCGAGCCGCTCCAGGCGGGCGCCGTTGCCGAGATGGAAGCGGGCGACCGCATCGACCGGCTGGTTGCGGCCGTTACGCGCGCGCAGGAAATACCAGGCGGCGGCCGAAAGAAGCGGCTCGCGCACGGTCGCGGCGCTGGCCGGATCACGCCACCAATCGGCGCGGTCGAGCGCGGCGAGCGTTTGCCGATCCTCCTCGGTAAGCGCGAGCGAGGCTTGGCTTTTGCGCTCCCGCGCTAGCCAGGCGGCGAAATTCGGCGCCGGTGAAAGCGTGACGAAATTGGTGATGCGCGGCAATTCGCGCGAGACTTCCTCTACCACCTGCTTGATCAGGAAATGCCCGAACGACACGCCGGCGAGCCCGCGCTGGCAGCTGGTAATCGAATAGAACACAGCCGTCGTGGCGCGCGTCGGATCGACCACCTCGCGCTTGTCGGAAAGTATCGGCGCGATCGCGCCCGGTATCTCGCGGGTGAGCGCGACTTCGACGAAGATCAGGGGATCGTCGACCAGCGCCGGATGAAAGAAGGCATAGCAGCGCCGGTCAGGCAGATCGATGCGGCGGCGCAGATCGTTCCAGTCGCGAATTTGATGCACCGCCTCATAGCGGATGATCTTTTCCAGGATTAACGCCGGCGTTTGCCAGTCGATGCGGCGCAGCACGAGGAACCCTCGATTGAACCAGGACGTGAACAGATGCACGAAATCGTCGTCGACCACGGCCAGATCGTCGCGGTGATCCATGGCGTCGAGGAGCTGCTCGCGCATGCGTACCAGCGCGGCGGTGCCGCCGGGCGCGAGATTGAGCCGTCGAAACAGCTCTACCCGGCGCGGCTCGCTGACGCGGTTGAGTTCGCCCGCGCTCGCGTCTGACGGCGAGCGCTGCCAGTCGGCGATGGCGGCATTGATGCGCAGCGGATCGCTGCCGAAAACGCGCGCTAGCGCCTCAAAGAACGCAATGCGCGGGCCGGTGGTCAGAGCTGCGTAATCGATGAGGATTTCATTGGCGAGCGCGACGCCCGAGGCTTCGCCGCGGCCGGAAAGCAAGTCCTCACACAACTCGATCAGGCCGTCGGACCGCTCCCGCGCCGGCTCACGGCGTTCGCGTAGGAAGGCGCGGCTGCGGTCAGCAATGCTCTGCAGCATTTCGCTGAAGAACGAGGTGTTCACCGCAACCATTCCACTCGCCCCTTTCGTCGTTGTTTTTAGCTAATAATTGCCAGCAGCAATGACAAGCTAGCGAATTGCCCAAGGTGTAGACAAACTGGTGCCGCTTTGTCAGTTAACGGCGGCGCGGCGCGGCTGCCGCAACGCGGGAGGACGTGTTCATGCCGGGTCCTTTGGCCGGTCTGCGTGTACTGGAATTAGCCCGCATCCTGGCCGGTCCGTGGGCCGGGCAAATTCTCGCCGATCTCGGCGCTGACGTGATCAAGGTCGAGCGCACGGGCCCCGGCGACGACACCCGCTCGTGGGGGCCGCCTTTCGTAGCCGCCGCCGACGGTGGCCATCTCGGCGCCGCCTATTTTCACGGCACCAACCGCGGCAAACGTTCGATCGAGCTTGACTTCGAAAGCGAAGAGGATCGCCGCATCGTCAAAAAGCTCGCGGCCCGTTCCGATGTCTTGATCGAGAATTTCAAAGTCGGTGGGCTGGCCAAATTCGGCCTCGATTACCAAAGCCTCGCGCCGGACAATCCGCGTCTGATCTACTGCTCGGTGACCGGCTTCGGCCAGGACGGTCCCTACGCGCCGCGTGCCGGTTACGACCTGATGGCGCAGGGCATGGGCGGCTTCATGGACCTCACCGGCAATCCCGACGGCGAGCCGTTGCGCGGCGGCGTGCCGGTATCGGACATTTTCACCGGCGTCTATTCCGCGGTCGGCATCCTTGCGGCGCTAGCGCGGCGCGAAAAGACCGGCCGCGGCGCCTACGTTGATACCGCGTTGATCGATTCCACCGTGGGCGTGCTCGCCAACCAGGCGCTGAATTATTTCGTCTCCGGCAAAGTTCCGCATCGCATGGGCAACGCGCACCCCAATATCACGCCTTATCAGGTGTTTCCGGTTGCCGACGGGCACATCATCATCGCCAGCGGCAACGACGGACAATTCGCGAAATTGTGCGCCGTGCTCGGCGAGCCGCAACTGGCCAGGGAGCCGGACTATATCGACAACAAGGCGCGGCTTGCGCATCGCGCGGCGTTAATTGAGCGGCTAACGGCGCTGACCACGCTCATGCAGCGCGCGGAACTACTCGACAAGCTCGAGGCTGCCAACGTGCCGGCCGGCCCGATCAACGATCTTGCGCAAGTTTTCGCCGATCCGCAGGTCGTTCATCGCGGCATGAAAATCGAGCCGGCGAGCGCGGCAGCGAGGGAAGGCAAAATTCCCGGCGTGCGCACGCCAATCGTCATCGATGGCGCGCAGATGGCGGCCGAGCGTCCTTCGCCTCGCCTCGGCGAACACACCGCCGAAATCTTGCGCGAAATCGGCGAAGCCTGAGCCGGTCATCCCGCCGCGCGGCGCAATTCCGCCGCGGCGGGATGACCCGCCCGTTCCGCCGCTTTGAACGCGCTTTGCAGGGCGTGCTTGAGCTCGGCAAGGTCGTAGGGCTTTTGCAGCACCTCGAACCCCTGACGCGCGGCTTCGTCGACGCTTGAAGAATAGCCGGTGGTCAACAGCACCACGATTTGCGGAAAGCGCGCGCGCACCTGCCGCGCCAGTTCGAGCCCGTTCATACCGCCCGGCATCAAGATGTCAGAAAAGACGAGATCGACGCCGCTTTCGCTCTCCAGCAGATCGAGGCCAGCCTGCACGCTGGTGGCGACTTTGATGCGGTAACCGAGATCGGCGAAATAGGCGCCGGCGACCTCCAGCACGTCCGGATCGTCCTCGACCAAGAGTACGGTGCCGGCGGGCGATGGCGTGCCGGCGGCGATCGCCGGCTCGCGCGGCTGCGCCTTCGCCTCGAAGCTGCGCGGCAGGAACAGCGTGATTGCAGTGCCTCGCTTTACGGTGCTGGTAATTGTTGCGGCGCCGCCCGATTGGCGGGCGAACCCGTAAACCTGCGAGAGCCCGAGCCCGGTACCCTTGCCAACTTCCTTGGTGGTGAAGAACGGCTCGAACACGCGCGGCAGCACATCGGCGGGGATGCCCTCCCCGGTATCGGCGACGCGGATGGCGACGAACTCGCCGCTCAAACCCTCTTCGCTGGCCTTGCCACGCAGCACGATCGGCTTTACCGCGATGGTCAACGTGCCGCCGAACGGCATGGCGTCGCGCGCATTGAACGCCAGATTGAGCAAGGCAAGTTCGAGCTCGCTTGCATCCACCTTGACCAGGCAGGGATACTTGGAAGCGAGCACCCGGATCTCGATGTCGCCGCGCAGGGAGCGGCTGAGTATGTCCTTGAGTTCCGGCAGGCGGTCGGACAGATCGATGACGCTCGATTGCAGCATCTGCCGCCGCGAGAAGGCGAGCAGCTGGCGGGTCAGGCTTTCACCGCGCTGGGTGGCATTGCCGATAGCGTCGAGCAGTTGCACCTGCTTCTCGTCGGTGAGATGGCGGCGTAGCCGGTGCACGCTGCCGCCAACGATCATCAAGAGATTGTTGAAGTCGTGGGCCACTCCGCCGGTCAATTGACCGATTGCTTCCAGACGCTGTGCCTGGCGGAGCGCGCCTTCCGCCACCTCGCGCCGATCGGCTTCGTCATAAAGACGCCGCGTCCGGCGCAAGGCGATCCACAGCACGGCAAGAACCAATGCCACCGCCGGCAAGCCGACCATGAGCTGTGTCAGCATGCCGGAAATCCACTCGCCCACGAGCGTCGCACTGGTCACGCCGGCAAGCGCATAAACCGGATAGCCCGGCAATTTGCGAAAAGCGAAACGCCGGGAAATGCCGTCGATGTCGGAGTTTGCAGTGTAGAGGCCATGTTCAACGCCATGGGCGAGGGTTCGGCGGAATGTGCTTGTCGTGGACAGTCGCTGCATGCGGTCGGCCAACAACGGATAACGCGCGAGATAAGCGCCGTCGAAACGCACCAACGCGAAGAAGCTGCCCTTCGTCTGGCCAATCAGCGCATAAAAATCCTCGAAATATTTTGGCCGGACCGCCACCGAGATAACGCCGTTGAAGCTGCCGTCGGGCGATTCCAGCCGGCGTGAAAGATCGAAAAAATCGCCGCCGACGCCCGGCAGGCGCGGCGAGCGCGCATCGCTCACATAAGTGCCCGGATCGTCGTCGACCTGCGCGCGAAAATAGTCGCGGTCCCTGAAGTTAACCCCAGCCGGTAGCGCTCGGACCGAACTTGCCGCCAGCGGCTGGCCTTCGCGCCCAACGAGCAGGATGGCCTGCAGCTGCGGCATGGTGGCCACGATGTTGACGAGACGCTCGCGCAGCCGTGGTTCGTCGGCGCGGATATCCTCGTCCGACAGGCCCCGCACGATCTCGTTGACCTCGGCAAAGGTGCGGTCGACGGTCTGGAAAACCTTGAGTGCCTGTTCCTGCATAACGTCAAGCGAGCGCAGGATGCGTTCGTCGGCGACGGCGTGAATCTCGCGATAGCTCACCCACGAGGCGTAAATGAACAGCGCCGCCGGGAGGACCACCGAGGCGATCATCATCAACAGCAAAAGGCGTACGGCCGTATCCCGTGCGCTGCTCATCGGCTGCCCGTCCAGCGATTCAGGTTCCGATATTCCACACGACAACGACGCGAATGAGGCAGGATTTCGCCGCAGACCATTGCAGTCTTATGACACAAAGGCCGTCAAATGACTGGAGTTTTCCTCCTCCTGACTGAAGAGCGCTTATTCAGCCTTGAAGTTCATCGCCACGCCGTTGATGCAATAGCGCTGATATGTGGGTGGCGGGCCATCGTCGAAGACGTGACCGAGGTGGCTACCGCAACGGCTGCAATGCACCTCGGTGCGCGCCATGCCGTAGCTGGTATCGGTCGACGTTTCTACGGCACCGGCAACCGGATCGTTGAAACTTGGCCAACCGGTGCCGCTTTCGAATTTCTTCATCGATGCGAATAGCAGCTGCCCACAGCCGGCGCAGGCGAATGTGCCGGCGCGCTTTTCATAATTAAGCGCGCAGCTTCCCGGCGGCTCGGTACCTTGCCCGCGCATAATGCGAAATTGCTCGGGCGAAAGAAGCTTCTTCCACTCCGCATCGGTATGGGTCACCGGATACTGCTTGGTGTCCATGGCATGCCATCCGCGCGTTACAGAGTTTATCACGAAGATAGTGACAAACGCCGGCCTTTAAAGGCAAGGCGCAATCGCGTGAGGCCCATCCTAGGGCAGTGCGTCGAAGCCTTCGGCGAAACCCTTGAGGCCCACCGGGAAGCCGATGCCTTCCTCGGGCGTCAGGAAGATAATGAAGGTCGCGGTATGGCCTTCGCGCAGCTTACGGATCAGGTTGTCTTCCATAGTGACTTCTGCGACACAGCCATTCGGGAGGCAACGCACGTATCCGGCGCGCCCGACATTGACGTCGTCGATCTTCAATCCGAGCGCCTCCGGCAGCAGAACGCCGGGCGGTGCCAGCACCCGCATCAAGTGCAGGTTGGTGCCGGCGGGCCGCAGAATGATGATAGTCAGGCCCACGTTGGGCCGCTCCTCCGAGGTCACGCTCTGCATCAGCGCGCATTGTTCCCCCTGGGCGCCGGGCGGTGTGTCGCAGCGAATCTGCCAATCGCCATGGACGGAGCGCACCGCGCCCTGCGCCAGCGCAAGCGGGACTGCCCCGGCGAACACGGCAAGAACGGCAGCGACGGCGCAAAATGCCGAGATTATTGGCCGCAGCCTGTGCCCGCCTTCGACATTTGCCATCGTCACGTTTCCTCGACGCCCGACCCGGCAGGCCTGCTGGCGCGAATCATGTTCCGGCATGCTAACCGCCGCGCGGCCTGCCTACATCGTGAGCACGCAGTGTCAAGATCGGATCAAAAATCAAGTCATTGTGGCTATGCAAAGGACGGGTGAAATGCCTGGCCTCGGCCGGTCCACATTCCCGTTACTGCCGCTTGCGCCGCCGCTCATGGGTGCATTGCGGTAGAACGCGATTTGTGGTTTGACGGGTCAACTCCCATCCGCCGATGCTTGTCTAGGATCAGACCCATGGCGGCCGTCGCCGGCGTGGACAAAAGCATCCGGTCGCTGCCGTCGTGACAAAAAGATGTATTTTATACGTGTTATCCGGTGACGCCTTAGCGGCGGCGGTGATTGCAAGAAACAAGGAGCCGAGAAACAGATGACGCTGTTCTCACGCTTGACCGCCTGTACGCTGCCCCTGGGGATTTTGTTTGCGAGCGGGGGGCGGCGTTGGCCGGCCTTTGGCCAGCCGGCGCCTTGGCAAATGGACCTGCAGGATTCGGCGACCCCGGTCATGGACGACATCGGCTCGTTCAATACATTTCTTGCTCTGGATCATCACCGCGATTGCGTTTTTCGTTCTGATCGCTGCTCTGGCATCGTGATGGTGCGCTTCAACGCGCGCGCCAATCCGACCCCGTCGCGCACCACGCACAACACGCTGCTCGAAATCGCTCTGGACGATCATTCCGGTCGTCATCCTGGTGGTGATCGCGGTGCCGTCGTTCCGGCTGCTGTTCCTGGAACTCGACGTGCCGAAACCGGATCTGACCGTGAAGGCGACCGGCAAGCAGTGGTACTGGAGCTACGCTTATCCGGATAACGGCAATTTCGAATTCGATTCGCTGTTCGTCGCCGACAAGGACCTCAAGCCCGGGCAGCCGCGGCTGCTCACCGCCGACAATGAAATGGTCGTGCCGGTGAACAAGATCGTGCACGTGCTGGTGACCGGCGCCGACGTGATCCACTCCTTCAACGTGCCGTCCTTCGGCATCAAGATCGACGCCGTTCCCGGCCGCATCAACGAGACCTGGTTCAAGGCGACCACGCGAGGGCATGTTCTACGGCCAGTGCTCCGAACTGTGCGGCAAGGACCACGCGTTCATGCCGATCGCGGTGCGGGTGGTGAGCGACAGCGACTTCACCACCTGGGTCGCCCAGGCGAAGCAGAAATTCGCCGGCGCGGAGAGCGCTCCGCCGAACGTACGTTGCGGCGGCCGGCACGCCGGCTGCATTAGACGCGCAGGACGAACGCACGAGACCGAACAAGAAGCTAACGAAGGAACTCGACAATGGATACGATGGCACACGCGGCACACGGCGACGACGACGGGCACGCCATCCCGCACGGCTGGCGCCGTTTTGTCTATTCGACGAACCACAAGGACATCGGCACGATGTACCTCGTGTTCGCGCTCGTGGCCGGCCTGATCGGCGGCGTGATGTCGATCCCGATCCGCGCCGAACTGATGTATCCGGGCCTGCAGATTTTCCACGAGACGCACTACTACGACGTGGTCGTCACCGCGCACGGGCTGATCATGATCTTCTTCATGATCATGCCGGCGATGATCGGCGGCTTCGGCAACTGGATGGTGCCGCTGATGATCGGCGCGCCCGACATGGCGTTCCCGCGCATGAACAACATTTCGTTCTGGCTGTTGCCGGCGTCGTTCGCGCTGCTTTTGACCTCGATGTTCGTCGAGGGCGAGCCGGGCACATTCGGCGCCGGCACCGGCTGGACGCTCTATGCGCCGCTGTCGACCTACGGCCATCCCGGCCCGGCGATGGATTTCGTCATCCTGTCGATCCATCTCGCCGGCGCCTCGTCGATCCTCGGCGCCATCAACTTCATCACCACGATCTTCAACATGCGCGCGCCCGGCATGACCATGCACAAGATGCCGCTGTTCGTGTGGTCGGACCTGGTGACGGTGTTCCTGCTGCTGCTGGCGCTGCCGGTGCTCGCCGGCGCGATCACCATGCTGCTCACCGACCGCAATTTCGGCACCACTTTCTTCGATCCGCACGGCGGCGGCGATCCGCTGCTGTTCCAGCACCTGTTCTGGTTCTTCGGCCATCCGGAAGTGTACATCCTGATCCTGCCGGGCTTCGGCATGGTCAGCCAGATCGTGGCGACGTTCTCGCAAGAAGCCGGTGTTCGGCTATCTCGGCATGGCCTATGCCATGGTGGCGATCGGCGGCATCGGCTTCGTGGTCTGGGCGCACCACATGTACAACGTCGGCATGTCGGCGAGCGTGCAGGCCTATTTCATCGCCGCCACCATGGTGATCGCGGTGCCGACCGGCGTGAAGATCTTCTCCTGGATCGCCACGATGTGGGGCGGCTCGATCGAGTTCAAGACGCCGATGCTGTGGGCGATCGGCTTCATCTTCCTGTTCACCATCGGCGGCGTCACCGGCGTGGTGCTGGCCAATGCCGGCGTCGACCGCGAGCTGCACGGCACCTATTACGTCGTGGCGCATTTCCACTATGTGCTGTCGCTCGGCGCCGTGTTCGCCATCTTCGGCGGCTGGTACTACTGGTTCCCGAAGATGACCGGCTACATGTACAGCGAAACGATCGGCAAGCTGCACTTCTGGCTGACCTTCATCGGCGTCAACATCGCGTTCTTCCCGCAGCACTTCCTCGGGCTCGCCGGCATGCCGCGCCGCATCGTCGATTATCCCGATGCGTTCGCCGGCTGGAATTTCATCTCCTCGATCGGCTCCTACATCTCCGGCTTCGGCACGCTGGTGTTCTTCTTCGGCCTGGCGCAGGCCTTCGTGCGCAAGGAGCGCGCGGCGGCCAATCCGTGGGGACCCGGCGCCACCACGCTCGAATGGACGCTGCCGTCGCCGCCGCCGTTCCATCAATATGACACGCTGCCGCTGATCCGATGAGCGTTGCGCTTTGCGCGCGTCGAGCCCAGCATTGCGGGCGTCGGCGACTACATCGCGCTGCTGAAGCCGCGGGTGATGTCGCTCGTGGTGTTCACGGCGCTGGTCGGGCTTGCGGTCGCGCCCGGCCACCTGCATCCGGTGATCGGCTTTACCGCGCTGTTCTGCATCGCGGTCGGCGCCGGCGCCGCCGGCGCGCTCAACATGTGGTACGACGCCGACATCGACGCGCTCATGGCGCGCACCGCCAGCCGGCCGATCCCGCGCGGCCGCGTCACGCCCGGCGAAGCCGCCGGCTTTCGGCATGACGCTGGCGGCCTTCTCGGTGGTCGTCGCTCGGGCTGCTGGTCAACTGGCTCGGCGGCTGCGCTGCTCGCCTTCACGATCTTCTTCTATGTCGTGATCTACACGATGTGGCTGAAGCGCTCGACGCCGCAGAACATCGTGATCGGCGGCGCCGCCGGCGCGCTGCCGCCGATGATCGGCTGGGCGGCGGCGACCGGCGGCCTCGCCATCGAGCCGATCGTTGCTGTTCCTCATCATCTTCTTCTGGACGCCGCCGCATTTCTGGGCGCTGTCGCTGTACCGCACCGAGGATTATGCGCGCGCCGGAATTCCGATGCTGCCGGTGGTCGCCGGCGACGGCGAAACGCGGCGGCAGATCCTGCTCTATACGCTGGTCCTGGCGCCGCTCGGCGTCGCGCCCTGGCTGCTCGGCTATGCCGGCCCGCTCTATGGCGTCGTCGCGCTCGGCGCCGGCGCCGTCATGATCGCGCTGGCGCTGCGGGTGCGCGCCGAGCGGCAGCGGCCATGCCGCGCAGCAAGCAATTGTTCGGGTTCTCGATCCTCTACCTGTTTCTGCTGTTTGCGATGCTGCTGGTCGATCGGATGTCGGCAGGGCTCGTTCGGCCATTTGCGCGGCATGACGGCACTGAAGCGTGAACCATGAACGACTGGAAACCAGCGGCCGCCCGAGACCGGCATCAAGCTCACGGAGCAGCAGCTGCGTGCGCGCCGCGCCCGTTCGATCGCGATCGCGCTGGCGCTCGGCGCGTTCGTCGTGCTGTTCTTCGTGGTCACCCTCGTGAAGCTGGCTCCGGCGTCCTGATGCGGCCGATGTGAGGCCCGATGCGATGACCGAATGCCGACTGACCGACGCAGGACCCGACAGCGCGCCACGCCGCCGCGATCTCGTCGTCGCCTTTCTGCTGCGGCGGCTTCGTGGCCGGCATGGTCGGCCTGTCGTTCGCGGCGGTGCCGCTCTATTCCTGGTTCTGCCGCACCACCGGCTTCGGCGGCACCACCCAGGTGGCGAAGTCGCCGCCGACGCACACGCATCCGGCCGCATTATCACGGTGCGCTTCGATTCCAACGTCGCCGCCGGACTGCCGTGGCGCTTCGAGCCGGAGCGCCGCACCATCGACGTCAAGCTCGGCCAGGTCGTGACCGTCTATTACACGGTCACCAACGAATCCGCCCGCGTGACCGCCGGCCAGGCCGGCTACAATGTCAGCCCGCCGACCGTCGGCATCTACTTCGAGAAGATCAACTGCTTCTGCTTCACCGAGCAGACCATGCAGCCGGGCGAGAAGCGCGACATGGCGGTCGTGTTCTATGTCGATCCCAAGCTCGCCAAGGATTCCGAACAGGACGATGTTAAACCATTACGCTGTCCTATACCTTCTATCCGGTCGTGTGCCGGAACAGCCGGTGGCGGAGAGTTCGGCGCCGGTAAAGATCCGGCACGATCTGACGAGCAACGACAAGGCGCGCAGCGAGCACGGCCCGCCAACTGGAGAGACGACGATGGCCGGCGCACATGCCAAACCGCATCACGACTACCACCTGGTCAATCCCAGCCCGTGGCCGGCGATCGGCGCCACTTCGGCATTTGTCACCGCGGTCGGATTGATCATCTGGATGCACCATATAGTGGCCTACGCGCCGATCATCCTCGGCGTCGGCGCCATCGGCATCGCCTACACCATGATCGGCTGGTGGCGCGATGTCATCCTCGAAGCCGAAGTCGAACACGACCATACCCGCGTGGTGCAGATTTCGCACCGCTACGGCATGATCCTGTTCATCGCCTCGGAGGTGATGTTCTTCGTCGCCTGGTTCTGGGCCTTTTTCAACACCGCGCTGTTCCCGGCCGAGCTCAAGGATGTCGGCGCGTATCGGCATTTCACCGGCGGCGTGTGGCCGCCGAAGGGCATCGCAGACGTTCGATCCCTGGCATCTGCCGCTGCTGAACACGCTGATCCTGCTCACCTCCGGCACCACGGTGACCTGGGCGCATCACGCGCTGCTGGAGAACAACCGCAAAGGCCTGATCTGGGGGCTGGTCCTGCACCATCGTGCTCGGCATGTCCTTCACCTGCGTGCAGGCGTGGGAATACGGCCACGCGGCGTTCCACTATTCCGGCAACATCTACGGCGCCACCTTCTTCATGGCGACCGGCTTCCACGGCGCCCATGTCATCATCGGCACGATCTTCCTGATCGTCTGCCTGGTCCGCGCGATGCCAGGGCCAATTCACGCCGACGCAGCATCTCGGCTTCGAATTCGCCGCCTGGTATTGGCACTTCGTCGACGTGGTGTGGCTGTTCCTGTTCGCCTGCATCTATGTGTGGGGCGCCGGAACGCCGCTGCCGGAATAAAGCGGACGATGCTTACCCGTTTCCCGGACGAGTTGCGGCATCAAGTGGCGCAGCGCTGATCCGGGATCGTTGCAACTCTGCGCCGGAAAACGATCCTGGTTCTGCAGCGCGACGCTGCGCGCTGCGCTACGCCCCGGATACGACTGCAACGAGCGCGGGGATGGATGGCCAAAAATACGATCGACTCGCTCTCCGGCGCGATCGTCGCCGGCCTGTCCTGCGCCTGTCCGCGCTGCGGGCAGGGCAAGCTGTTTCAGGGACTCCTGACGCTGCGACCCCGCTGCGAGGCGTGTGGGCTCGATTATGGCTTCGCCGATTCCGGCGACGGTCCGGCCGTATTCATCATTTTGATCGCTGGCTTTATTGTGGTTTTCGCGGCACTCATCACCGAGATCGTGTACAAGCCGCCCTATTGGGTGCACGCGGCGCTTTGGCTGCCGCTCATTCTGATCGTCACGCTCGGACCGTTGCGGCCGGTAAAGGGACTGATGATCGCATTACAATACCACCACAAGGCCGAAGAGGGTCGCTTCGGCAAGAGCGAGCCTTGAACGCGCGCGCGGCGAAGCGCCGTTCATGGCTTGGCCTTTTCATCCCGGCGGCGCTTGTCTTCGCCGCTTTGGTCGCGCTCGGCAGCTGGCAGCTTCAGCGCAAGGCCTGGAAGGAAGGCTTGATTGCGTCACTGACCGAAAGGCTCGACGCGCCGCCGGTCGCCCTGCCGTTGCACGCTTCCTGGCCCGATCTCGATCAGGCGCGCGACGAATACCGGCGGGTCAAATTCCATACCCAATACGAGAACGGCACTGAAGCGCTGGTCTACGCCAGCGCGTCAGCCTTCCGGCCCGATGTGAATTCACTCGGCACCGGATACTGGGTGTTCGTCCCGGCGAAGCTTCCGGACGGCGCCGTCGTCGTAGTCAACCGTGGTTTTGTGCCGAACGATGTGTGGAACGCGACGGCGCGCGCGGCCGCTCAGATATCCGGCGATGTCGAGATCACCGGCGCGATGCGCTGGCCCGACGTTGTGCAGTCGTTCACGCCGAAGCCCGATCCCGCGCACAATCTCTGGTTCCTGCGCGACCCGCAGTCGATCGCCGCCACCAAGGGCTGGCCGAGGGTGGCTCCATTCTATGTCGAGCAGGAATCGCCGGTGCCGCCAGGCGGTTGGCCCAAGCCCGGCAAGCTCGTGGTCCGCCTTCGCAACGACCATTTGCAATACGCCATCACCTGGTACGGCCTGGCGCTGGTTCTGGTCGTCGTGTTCGTTGCCTATGCGGTCAAATCCCGCCGCGAACGGTCCGATCAGGATGCCGCGAGGCTGCCGAATTGGCCACCCCCGCGTTCCTTTTGAACCGGCCCGCTCTCGTATTCAAACGAAACCGAGCTCAGTGTCGCGAGTTTGTCATAAGAAGCAGGCGCAGCCCCGCAACCGGCTGATTTTCGTGAAGAACACGGCGCTGCCGATATTTTCCGGCGACAAAAATAGCTTTTTTTGATCTATCAATTTCGATTGATCGCTGTGTCTGCTTGTTGGCGCTAGAAAAAGATACCTATTAATTTTTGGCACGCCGGAACTGCATAAGCCGCCCGACGTTTAAGGTCGGAACCCCATATCCGACGGTTACTGCCGAGTTGAATTCATTTTCGGCGTCATTGCGTCAAAATCCCTAAGAGTTGGTTTCGAAAGTCATGAGGGACGAGCGATCCGACGCACGAGCAGCATGACGGATGCGGCATAGAGAAAGGCGCGTGCGGAGTCGATGGTGGCCTCGAAGTCCCTTGCGAGTCTGCGATTGCGCCCGATCCATGCGAAGAACCGCTCGACGACCCAGCGCCGCGGGTTAACGGCGAAGCCGACCTGATCGGGGTTCTTGTGCACGATCTCGACCGCGATCAATGTGGCCTTGGCGACCTTCTTGCCGGCATACCCACCGTCGGCGAAGACACGCTCAATGAAGGGGAATGATCGGCGCGAAGCCCGCAGAAGCGGTCCGCCGCCGTCGCGATCCTGGATGCTCGCCGGATGCGGGTCGAGCACGAGGCCGCGGCCGTGGGTGTCGATGAGCGCATGGCGCTTGCGTCCGTTGATCTTCTTTCCAGCATCGTAACCGCGTGGCCCGCCCGCCTCTGTGGTCTTGACGCTCTGGCAGTCGATGATTGCCGCCGAGGGGCTGGCGTCACGACCGACCCGTTCGCGATCTGCCATCACGAGCGCGTGGTTTATCCGTTCAAAGCGCCCGTCGTCGCGCCAGGCGGCAAATCAGCGGTAAATCGTCCCCCATGGCGGCAGATCGTTCGGCAGCAGCCGCCACGGGCAGCCCGCCCGCATGACATAGAAGATGCCATTAATAATCCTCGCGCATCGGCCACTCGCGCGGCCGGCCCATAGCGCAGGGTTTCGGCAAGTGCGGCGCGATCACGCACCACCCTGCGTCGGTCAAATCGGTCTGGTATCGGGTGACGGGGCGGCTATGCTGCTGTCGAGTGGTCGGCGTCCACATGGCGAATCCAAGTTGGTTCAAGGAACCCCTTGGAATCACGGCTGGCGCCAATCACTCAACCTTTTCAAAAACTGCCGCTGACAAGAGCCGAGGGGACTGAACTTTGGACATTGACGGTTGGCTCCGCGGGATCGGTCTCGCCCAGTATGCCGAGATGTTCCGCGCCAACGACATCGACATCGAGCTGCTGGGCCGGCTGACCAATGACGATCTCAAGGACATCGGCGTAGCATCGTTCGGTCATCGCAAGAAGCTGCTGGAAGCGGTTGCGGAGCTTGCCGGTGTCGCCCCGACATCGCCGCAGCCTGCGTTGACCGAGCCGAAGCCCCAAGACACTGCCGAACGCCGCCAGGTCACGGTCATGTTCTCGGACCTAGTCGGTTCGACGGCGCTCTCCGCGCGCATGGATCCGGAGGACCTGCGGGAGGTCATTTCGGCCTATCAGAAGTGCGTCGCCGAGACCGTGAAGCGTTTCGGTGGGTTCGTTGCGAAGTACATGGGCGACGGCGTTCTGATTTACTTCGGCTATCCGCAGGCCCATGAGGACGACGCCGAGCGGGCAGTCCGGGCAGGGCTGGAAATAGTCGCAGCAATCACCACCCTGAAGTCGAGCGTTCCCCTGCAAACACGTATCGGTATTGCAACAGGGCTGGTTGTCGTAGGCGACCTCGTCGGATCGGGCGAGGCGCAGGAGCGCGGCATCGTCGGCGAGACGCCGAACCTTGCAGCGCGATTGCAAAGCATTGCCGAGCCGAACAGGGTCGTGATCACCGAGGGCACGCGACGGCTTCTCGGCAATCTATTTGAGCAAGAAGTCCTCGGGGCAAAGGACCTCAAGGGCATTGCCGGACCGGTGCACGCCTGGGCGGTGCTGCGGGCGAGTTCGGCGGAAGGCCGTTTCGAGGCCCTGCACGCGAGCGGCCTGACCGCGCTGGTCGGGCGGGAAGAAGAACTCGAATTGCTGTTGCGGCGTTGGTCGCGAGCAAAGAGCGGCGAAGGTCAGGTAGTGCTCCTCTCCGGCGAGGCCGGCATCGGCAAATCGCGGCTCACGGCCGCGCTGATGGAACGCCTCGCTGCCGAGCCGCACACGCGCCTGCGCTATTTCTGCTCGCCGCAGCACACCGACAGCGCGCTTTATCCGATCATCGGTCAGATGGAACGTGCCGCCGGACTGGCGCACGACGACAGTCCGCAAGCGAAGCTCGACAAGCTCGATGCGCTGCTGGCGCAGAGCGCAACGTCAGCTCAGGATGCAGCGCTCTTTGCCGACATGCTGTCGCTTCCGAATGATGGACGTTATCCCGCGATTGAGTTGACGCCGGAACAGCGCAGGCAAAGAACGCTGGAAGCCTTGACCAAACAACTTGCGGGGTTGGCAAGCCAAAATCCGGTGCTGATGATCTTCGAGGATGCGCATTGGACCGACCCCACAAGCTTGGAAGTGTTCGGTCGGACGGTGGACCGAATTAAAACCCTTCCGGTGTTGATCATTGTAACTTTCCGCCCCGAGTTCAACGCCCCGTGGGCTGGACGGTCGCATGTGACGAGCCTGGCGCTCAACCGGCTTGGGGAACGTGAAGCGGCCGCGATCATCGCGCGCCTTGTCGGGAACAAGGAGCTACCGACCGATGTGATGGCGGAGATCGTAGAACGCACTGACGGGATCCCTCTGTTCGTCGAGGAGATGACCAAGGCGGTACTTGAGGCGGAGGGCGAGGGAGACGCGCGGCGCATCGCCGGCGCGGTTCCATCCCCAGCCTTGGCCGTCCCCGCAAGCTTGCACGCCTCGCTGATGGCGCGGCTCGACCGGCTTGGCCCGGCCAAGGAGGTCGCGCAGATCGGGGCGGCCATCGGGCGCGAGTTCTCGCATGTTCTCTTGTCTGCGGTGGTGAACAAGCCGGAGGCCGATCTAAATTCGGCTCTCAATCATCTCATCTCCGCTGGGTTGGCGTTCCGGCAAGGCCAACCTCCGCACGCGACTTATCTGTTCAAGCATGCTCTAGTGCAAGACGCTGCCTACGGCACGCTGCTGCGCGAGCCGCGACGGGCGCTTCATGCTCGCATTGCCGAAACTCTCGAAGGCCGGTTTGCGGACAGCACCGAGACCCAGCCCGAACTGCTGGCGCGCCACTGCACCGAGGCCGGGCTGATCGAGAAGGCGGCGGGCCTGTGGGGCAAAGCCGGACAAAGAGCACTGGCGCGTGCCGCGCTTCGTGAGGGGACAGAGCAACTCAAAAGAGCGCTTGACCAAATCGCGACCTTGCCGGCCACGCCGGCTTTGCGTGGCGAGCAGATCAAGCTTGAAGTCGCTTTCGCGAACGCTCTGGCGCTCACGGGCGAGCTTGTGGATGGCAAAGAGCACTACGACCGAGCGCTCGCGATTTACGATCCATCCGAACACGGTCCGCTTATGACGCGTTCTGGCCGGGACGTCGGGGTCACCCTCTTGTCGTTTCGTTCGATGTGTGTGTGGCAGCTTGGTTATCCCGCGGCTTCGCGCAATGACGCGGAGCGCGCAGTCAAGGATGCGCGTGCAGCCGGCCAGGCTACCACATTGATGTATGCGCTGTTTTCCGCAGTTGTTATTCTCATCCGCTGCGGAAATTACGCCGCTGCACAAACGGAGGTCGAAGAGCTTATCGCTTTGGCAGACGAAAGAGGGGCACCGTACTGGAAAGCATGTGGAACCGCGATGCGGGGTTGGCTTTTTGCATTGACCGGAAAAGCCTCGGATGCAGTTCGGGCGATCACCTCGGGGATCACCTCACTTCGGTCAACTGGAGCACTTCTTTATGAACCGTGGCACCTGTGGTATTTGGCAATGGCTTACGCGGAACTCGGCCAACCTGACGATGCTCGGCGCTGCATAGACGACGCGATAGACAAAGTAGAAAGGTCGAAAGAAAAATGGTGCGAGGCAGAGGTGCATCGTATTGCCGGGGAAATCGCACTCAAGTCGCCCGAGCCGGACACGGAAAGAGCAGTAAAGTATTTTGATCGCGCACTCGCTGTCGCACGTCAGCAGCAAGCAAAATCCTGGGAGCTGCGCGCGGCAATGAGCATGGCGCGGCTCTGGCGTGGTCAAGGCAAGCCGCAGCAAGCTCACGAACTGCTTGCTCTGGTTTACGGCTGGTTCACTGAAGGGTTCGACACGCTCGATCTGAAGGAGGCCAAGGTGCTGCTCGACGAGCTACGCGCCTGACAACGAGTTTCGAAACGGCCTCTAAGAAAACCGACTTCACTTTCTTTCGACCTTGCAGAGCCAGTCGTTCGAACCGGTCGAACTCGTATTTTCGCAGCGCCGCACTGCTCCGTCGTCTCAACGTCCAACCGTAGAGTTTTTTTCATGTCCCACAAATCGATCGTTTCCGTTCTCAGGCACTTATGGTCCCCCGCGGTGGCACAGGTCGCGGTCTTGGTCGCTATCTTCGGCGGTGTGGCGATTGCGGCGCAGGACAAGTACACGCTGAAATTAGGCAAGCTCGAGTTTGCTGATTTCAGAGGATACGAAAATTGGAAGGACGTCGCTGTGAGTCAAACCGAAACTTTGATGAAAGTGATCTTGGCAAATGACGTGATGATGAACGCGTATAAGAACGGGCTTTTTCCTGACGGGTCCAAGATTGTGAAGATCGAATGGATTTTCAAAAGGAATAAGGTTGCACCCTATTTCGCAAACGTGCCGGACACTCTGAAAGCAATGGACGTAATCGAAAAAGATACCACGAGGTTCCCGCACACGCACGCATGGGCATACGCCAATTTCATTTATGATGCCGCGTCTGACACTTTTACGCCTGAGGGGACCGAACCTACCTGCGGGTACGCATGCCATGCGGTCGTGGCCGATCAAGATTACATTTTCACGGCGTTCCCCAAGAGGTGAACACGAGACGAGCCGGTTCAGCATGCTCTAAAGTGGCCCCAAGGAAACGCCATTGGCGTGCATCTGCCAAAGCACAAGAGCGACCGCCGTCCACGTCCCCAACATCGAAAGGACGTTGATGATTCGATCAAAATTCTTGGCGCGTCGTGGCGTCATACCGAGACGATCTGCCCGCCCGGCAATAATCCGCAACGCACCGCCTCTGCCCTCGCTCATATAGCGAGCAAGCGCCTTTTCGTGGAATCGGAGCAACACACTGGGAAGCAGTGGCCGGTCGCTTCATACTGCGGACCATGCCGCGGTTTCGGCGCTGTTAACCGATAACGAGCTTCCTTCCCTTTCCTTGTGAAAGGCCCAGCTCTTCTATAACTGTGGCGTTGGTCCGGGACGGGCGGCAATCGGCCTCCCGCAATAATTCCCGTAAAGTCAATAGTTTAGCGTCGCGGCTTTGGCCGGGCGCAAGGCAGGCGTCGGTTGCGGCACATCTCGACCAGAGGCGAAGCCCCGGCACTCGGCTTCACCGAAATCATGCTCGCGGGCCTTGCCCGCGACGGCGGCCTTTACGTGCCGGAAAGCTGGCCGCAGCTGACGCAAGAGACCATCGCCGGCTTCGCCGGGCGCCCCTATGCGGAGGTTGCGGTCGAGGTAATCCGGCATTTCACCGGCGACGCCATTGTCGCAGCCGACCTCGCCCGCATGACGCGCGAGGCTTACGGCACTTTCCGCCATCCCGCTGTCGCTCCATTGAGCGAGCGCGGCGTGAATACGTTTGCGCTCGAGCTGTTCCACGGCCCTACGCTAGCCTTCAAGGATCTGGCGATGCAGCTTCTGGCGCGGCTGATGGATCACACGCTCGCCGCGCGCGGCGAGCGTCGCACCGTCGTGGTGGCGACTTCAGGTGATACCGGCGGCGCCGCCGTCGAAGCGTTCGGCGGCCGCAACCAAGTCGATGTCGTGGTTCTGTTCCCGCGCGGGCGGATCTCGGACGTGCAACGGCGGATGATGACCACGGCGACCGCCGCCAATATCCACGCCGTTGCCGTCAACGGCACGTTCGATGACTGCCAGGCGATTGTGAAGGGGATGTTCAATCACGCCGCCTTTCGCGAGCGTGTGCGGCTCTCTGGCGTCAACTCGATCAACTGGGCGCGGATCGTCGCGCAGACCGTCTACTACTTCACCGCCGCGGTCGCGCTCGGCGCGCCGTTGCGCAAGGTCGCCTTCACCGTGCCGACCGGCAATTTCGGCGACATCTATGCCGGCTATGTGGCGCAGCGCATGGGCCTGCCGATCGACCGCCTGGTGATCGCTACCAACGTCAACGACATCCTTGCCCGCACGCTGGCGACCGGCGTTTATGAATTGCGCGACGTGGTGCCAACCTCATCGCCGTCGATGGACATTCAGGTTTCGTCCAATTTCGAACGGCTTTTGTTCGATGTCTACGACCGCGATGCCGGCGCGGTTCGCGGCCTCATGGCATCGCTCGCGCAATCGCGGCGCTTCGCGCTGTCCGGACACGCGCTGGCGCAGATCCGCGCGCTGTTTTCCGCCGGTCGCGCGGACGAAGAGGAAGTCGCCGCCGCCATCCGTGCGGTCCGCCGCGAGACCAACACCTTCGTCGACCCGCACAGCGCGGTCGGGATCGCCGTCGCTGAGAAGGAAGCGCGTGATCCGAGCCTGCCGATGGTGGTGCTCTCGACCGCGCATGCCGCCAAGTTTCCGGACGCCGTCGAGGCGGCCTGCGGCGCGCGTCCGCCATTGCCGGAATGGCTTTCCGATCTTCATCGGCGTCCGGAGCGCGTCACGGCGCTGCCGGTCGATCAGTCAGCGGTCGAGCGTTTCATTCTGCAAACGAGCCGTGCCGCACAAGAAGGAGCGGCAGCATGAGCGTAGCGGTGACCACCTTGAAATCCGGCATCCGCGTGGTGACCGACGCCATGCCGCATCTCGAAACGGCCTCGCTTGGCGTCTGGGTCAATTCCGGCAGCCGCCACGAACGGCCGAACGAGCATGGCATTTCGCATTTTCTCGAGCATATGGCCTTCAAGGGTACCCGGCGGCGTAGCGCCCGCCAGATCGCTGAAGAGATCGAGGCGGTCGGCGGCGACCTCAATGCCGCAACCAGCGCCGAGAGCACCGCCTATTTTGCGCGCGTCCTGCGGGCCGATGTGCCGCTTGCACTCGACGTCCTGGCCGACATCTTGTCGGAGCCGGCGTTTGACCGCGAGGAGCTGATCCGCGAGCAGAATGTCATCGTGCAGGAAATCGGCGCGGTCGCCGACACGCCCGACGACCTTGTGTTCGAGCATCTCCAGGACATTGCCTTCCCGGAGCAGCCGCTCGGCCGCTCGATCCTCGGTACCGCCAAGACCGTGCGTACTTTTGACGGCGCCAAGTTGCGCGACTATCTCGTACGGCAGTACCGCGGGCCCGACATCGTGGTTGGTGCCGCCGGCGCGATCGATCATTTGACCGTGGTCGCCGAGGTGGAGAAGAATTTTGCCAGCTTCCACGGCCCGGCCGGCCCGGCAGCCGAGCCGGCTCGGTTCGGCGGCGGCACGCGCGTCGAGAAGCGTGAGCTCGAGCAGGTGCATATCGCGCTGGCGCTGCCTGGCGTTTCGCAGACTGACCCGGCGCTTTACAGTTTGCAGATGTTTACCAGCATCGTCGGCGGCGGCATGTCGTCCCGCCTGTTCCAAGAGGCGCGGGAAAAGCGCGGCCTGTGCTATTCAGTCTACGCCTTCCATTATCCCTATTCTGATGTCGGCATGTTCGGCCTATATGCCGGCACCGACGCAAACAACTCTACCGAACTGATGCGACTCGTCGTCAACGAGATCGCTAATGCGGCTGAGACCATTTCCGAATCCGAGATTGCGCGGGTCAGGGCGCAGATGAAGGTCGGACTGCTTATGGCGTTGGAAAGCTCGGGCGATCGTATCGGGCAACTCGCCCGGCAGATGATCGCCTGGAAGCGGCCGGTCCCACTCGACGAGTTGATCGACAAGGTCGAAGTCGGTGACGGTCGATAGCGCTCGCGCCGCCGGGCGGGCACTTATCCGCCGAGGCAAGCCGGCGATTGCGGTGCTCGGACTAGGCTCGGCGCTCGAGAATGCAGCGGCGATCGCCGAATCGCTGACGCGACAGGCCGCATGAGAAAAACTGTGCTCAACCGTCGCCGCGCAAGCAGGGATTGGTTATGCTGGATCGATCGGTGAGTGCTGCCCGGGTCGAGCGAGCGATGGCGTTCTTCCGTACCATTAATTTTTCCGATCCGACGCCCTGTGTCGCCGGGGAGGGCGTGCTGCTACGTATGCCGCAGGTCACAGATTACAGCGAGTGGGCGGCGCTGCGCGAGCAAAGTCGCGACTTTCTTACGCCGTGGGAGCCGACCTGGCCGGCGGACGATTTGAGCCGTGGCGCCTTCCGCCGCCGCATCCGCCGCTACGCCGAGGATTTGCGCACCGACCAGGGCTACGCCTTCCTGATTTTCCGCAGCTCCGACGATGTGCTGGTCGGCGGATTGACGCTAGCCAATATCCGCCGCGGGGTCGCGCAGGCCGGCAGTCTCGGTTATTGGATGGGCCAGCCCTACACGCGTCAAGGTTACATGACCGCTTCGGTGCACGCGCTTGTTTACTTTGCCTTCACCACGCTCCGCTTGCATCGGCTTGAAGCCGCCTGCATCCCGACCAATGCCGGCTCTATCCAGCTGCTGGAGAACACGGGTTTCGTACGCGAGGGGTATGCGCGTGACTATCTCTGTATCAATGGCCTCTGGCAGGACCACCTGCTCTATGGACGGTTGAAGGACCGCCTACAGCTTTAACCAAGCCCCGCACGCCGCCTTGGGATGGCCACGGTTCCCTTGATATAACAAAGGCATCGGGGATGTCTGGCAATGTACCGCCGGGGAATGACGGGGATCTGTCGGGAGATGGCAAGGCACGGCCGCGGCACGGCCGCGGCAGCAATTTTGCTCGCTTTGCTTCTCGGCGGGTGTTCAAGCGGTGGCCAGTTTGGCGGACCGACTGCGTCCTCGCCGGAGACCGCAGCTCCACCGCCTTCTGGCGGACTTGGTCCGATCACGGGCTTCCTCTCCGGTTCGTCGGCGAAGGGACCGCAAACGGCCGCCGGCGCGCAACCTAACGTAAATTGCCCGACCATCGAGGTCCGCCGGGGCGCCGGCACGATGGCGATCGGGCCGAGCGGCGATAAATCCGCGATGCAGCTCAAATACCAGGTTGAATTTACCCGCGAGGCACGCGAATGCTCCGTCATTGCTGGCAACATCGTCATGAAAATCGGGGTAGAGGGCCGCGTCGTTGTCGGACCGGCAGGAGGCCCTGGCCGGGTCGATGTACCGCTGCGCATCGCCGTTGTGCATGAAACGCCGGGCGGCGGTACGCGCCCGGTACAGACGAAGTTTCTTATCGTTCCGGTCGCCATCGCCCCCAACCAGGGCAGTACCCCGTTCAGCCACGTGGAAGATGCGGTCACCTTCCCGGTGCCGACACCGATCGCGCAACTTGACGACTACATCGCTTATGTCGGCTTTGACCCGCAGACCGCGGAGGCGCAGGCCAAACCGGCCGCCCCAGTCAAGCGGCCGAAACATAAGCCGCAACCGGCAGCCAGCGTCGATTAAAGTGCCGAGCACGTTATTTCTCGGGCGCGCGCCGTCAGCTTGAGCCGTGAATGAGAGTTACCAACCGCGCAAATCGACGATTGCGCTCTTGAGCGCGCGAAGATCAGCGATCACGCTCCGGGCGCCGGCGGCACTCAGGTCGTGAGCGAGCCGCCCCTCGGAAGGACTGCTCCCGACAAAGCCAATCGGCCGCATGCCTGCGGCCTTGGCCGCGGCGACACCGGCGACAGATGCACTCAGCTGGAGCGACATTGAGCCGCTTTGCGGCCAACAAGAAGAGGTCCGGCGCCGGCTTCCCCCTGGCTGCCTCGCTGGCGGAGAACAGCCGCGGCTCGAAGTACCGCAACAGGCCGGTGACTTCGAGGCTCAGGCGAACGCGATCGATCGGCGACGAAGAGGCGACCGCCTTGGGCCCGCGGATTCAGGTCAAGGCGTGCGCGGCATGTGCGACAGGGCGCAACTCCGCGCGCTGTCGCCGCAGTGTGTCGGCCGCGACCGTGTCGGCGAAATCAAGCGGTAAGCTGCGCAGGACGCTCCGCCCGAGAATGGTAAAGACATCGGCTGGCCGCCGGCCATGAAATCGCCGGGCCAAGCTCGTTCGCCGGCAACGATATCCCTATCGGCTCAGCGCACCGGCGAGCACGGCGGAGACGATCGGTTCACTGTCAACAAGCACGCCGTTGCAGTCGAAAATGACCACAGGCCGCCCCGTTTGCTCCGGCCGCGTGCGTCCGGCCGGGCGAATCACCCGCAGCGGTACAGGCGCGCTCTATGGAGGTAGTCAAAGACCGCTGGCGCCACTGCCCCCGCTATCAACACGTGTGACACGGTTGATTCCGCGCGGGGACAGCGGCGAACCACGAACCTAGCGGTTCAGTTGAACTACTTCTTGATGTCTTCGATGCCCTTGGCCAACAGGTCCTCGGCGACCTGGCCCTTGGCGGCGGCGGCAAGAATTTTCTCGGCGGCGGCGACCGCCGTATCGGCGGCGGCGGCGCGCACATCGGCCAATGCCTGCGCCTCGGCCTGGGCGATCTTTGCTTCCGCCACCTTGGTCCGCCGCAGGACGAAATCTTCCATGCGCATCTTGACTTCACCAGCGAGCCGTTCGGCCTCGGCCTTGGCGCTGGCGACGATGGCGGCGGCTTCGCCCTCGGCCTCGCGCGCCTTGCGCTCGAATTCGGCCAATACCGCCTGCGCCTCCTCGCGCAACCGCACCGCCTCGTCGAGCTCGGACTTGATCCGCGCCTGCCGCGCGTCAATGCCGCTGATCACCCGGCGATGGGCGCCCAGATAGACGAGCAGGCCGAGGAACAGAACGAAGGCGATGGCAACCCAGGCTTCGGCTTCCGGCATGGCCATGAAATGATCCTAACGCTTGCTCACGTCACCGACGCAGCAGCCACGTCCTGCGCGCTTGGGGCCGACGCCGATCAAGCGTTCGACAATCGCCGCTGCGGTTTCGGCCGCGATCTTGCCGACATTCTCCATTGCGCCGCTTCGGGTGGCGGTGATCGATTGCTCCGCCGCCGCGAGCTTCTCGTTGAGCTGCGCTTCCAGTCGCTTGTTGCTTCCTTTGGCCTCGGCCACCTGCCGCGCCCGGGTTTCGTTGGCGATCGCCTGCGCGCGGGCGCGGGCATCGGCCAGCGACTTCAGGTACGCCGCATTGGCCGCCTCCGACCGCTCCTTGAAGTCTCTGCGCGGCCGCCAAATCGTCGGCGATACGCTTATGCCGCGCGGCGAAGATCCGCCGATGCGCGGCAACGCGATCCGCGACATCAGCACGTAGAGCAAAGCGAAGGTCAGCGTCAGCCAGAGCAGCTGCGAGGGAAAATGCTGCGACTGGAACGGCGGGAACGCGCCGTGCCCTTTGGGTGCTTCGGTATGGGCGGTCGGCTCGGCCATGACGACGGCGTTCACAACCCGAACAGAAGCAGAAGCGCGATCAAGAGCGAGAAGATGCCGAGCGCCTCGGTGATGGCGAAGCCGAAAATCAGGTTGCCGAACTGGCCCTGCGCGGCCGACGGATTGCGCAGCGCTGCGGCCAGGTAATTGCCGAAGATGATGCCCACGCCGACGCCGGCGCCGCCCATGCCGATACAGGCAATACCGGCCCCAATGTATTTTGCGGCAGTCGGATCCATGAGAAACTCCTTTTCGAGGTTGCAACAGTTGGAAGCCGTCAGTGGCCCGGGTGGATCGCATCGTTGAGATAGATGCAGGTGAGAATGGCGAAGACGTAGGCCTGCAGGAAGGCCACCAGAAATTCGAGCGCGGTCAGCATGACGACCAGGACAAACGGCAGCGCCGCGCCGAACCAGCCGAGAATGCCGAAACCGGCAAGCATGATGATGAAGCCGGCGAACACCTGCAGCGTGATGTGGCCGGCCAGCATGTTGGCGAACAAGCGGACGCTGTGCGAGATCGGGCGCGACATGAACGAGAGAACCTCGATGACGACGATCGCCGGCAGGATGTAGATCGGCACGCCCTTAGGCACGAACAGCTTGAGGAAGCCCAGGCCGTTCCTCCAGAAGCCGTAGATCGACCACGATGAAGAACACCGAGCAGCGCCAGCGCCGCGGTGATGATCAGCTGGCTGGTCACCGTGAAGGAATACGGAATGAGCCCGATCATGTTGGCGAACAGAACGAACATGAATAGCGTGAATACGAACGGAAAGAACTTCATTCCCTCGGTGCCGGCCGAGCTGCGCACCGTGTTGGCGACGAATTCGTATGACATCTCGGCAGCCGACTGCAGCCGTCCGGGCACCATCGCGCGCGGCATGGTCGCGACGATCAGCAGCGCCGACACCAGAACGACGATGATGAACATGAACAGCGCGGAATTGGTGAAGGCGAAATGACGTCCGCCGACGGTGAACAACGGACGCAATGTCTTGGATCGCAAATTGATGGATCGGATCGACCGTCATGGTTCCATCGCCGTCCGGCGTTACCGTCACTGTTTCCGGCTTGCCGATGTGCCGCCGTCCGGCTTGGCGCCGGGAACGACCCCCGCGGAGCGCATCACGTTGAGCACGCCGGCGGCAAAGCCGAGCAAGACAAAAACGATGAACCCCCAGGGCGAGATTCCGAGCAAGCGGTCGATGCCCCAGCCGAGGCCGGCGCCGACCAGCACGCCTCCAACGAGTTCGCTCGAGAGCCGGAAGCCCTTGGCGTAGCCCGATGCAGTCGTTGCCCGGTCCCCGCCAGTGTCATCGGAGGGCTCGACCGCGCGCTCACGTGCCTGGCCAAGGCCTTCGCCGAGACGCCGAAGTCTCGCGGAGAGAGCGGCTTCATCGGTGTGCGCCTGATCGTGGTTGCCGTTCTCGCGTGTGCCGCTCGCTCATCACTTCGACACTCGCGGCTTACCGGCAATCGAAACCGGCGCGCCCCGCTGAAAGCCGCGCGGACCATACTGACTGGGTTTCGCCAAGTCAAGAAACGCCCAAGAATACGAACCAATCCTAATCTATTGATACATCGAAGATTTATGGGCTGCTCCGATGCGCTGCGGACGACCGGTTGTGCACGCGCGAAGCGAATACCTTTACTATGTCGATGCGGACGCGCGGGGGCGGGACTGAGGGAGATCGGCATGCGCGCCGAAGCATTTGCCGCCTGCGTTGCCGGCGTGTGTTTGATCGGGCCGGCATTCGCCGATGACGCGCCGCCCGGCAACGGCGACGCGCGCTACAGCTTCAACAAGACCTCCGTCGGTTTCCTGCGGCTCGACAGCAAGACCGGCGAGGTTTCGCTTTGTAGCGAGCGCACCGTCGGCTGGACCTGTCAGGCAGTGCCGGATGACCGCGCCGTACTGGAGAACGAGATCGCGCGCCTGCGCAGCGAGAACGCGACGCTGAAAAGGGAGCTGCTCTCACGCGGTCTGCCGTTGCCGCCTGGCGCCGTAGCTGAGCCGCCCGCCGCGGGCGAAAACGATCTGACGATACATTTGCCGAGCGACGCCAAGGTCAACCGTATGGTGGCGTTTGTCGGCCGGGTGTGGCATCGGCTGGTCGAAGCGATCGCGCAGGCGCAAAAGCAAGTCCTGAACAAAAGCTGACTGCGCGGCTGCTGTGCCTCCCACTTTGTCAGCCATCCAATCCGCCCGGATCGACACGATTTCCACCGCGATTCTGACGCTTGAGACCTCGGGCGAAGGCTTTTTTGAGATCACGCGCGAGGCGGCGCGCTTTCTTGCCGGCGCCAGGGCGCGCGACGTCACGCTATTTATTTTCATCCGCCATACTTCGGCATCGCTGGTCATCCAGGAAAATACCGAGCCCGATGTGCGCACCGATCTCGTCACCCCACTCCGGCGCATCGCGCCGGCCGACGCCGAACGGGTACACAACACCGAAGGATCGGACGACATGCCGGCGCATGTCAAATCCATGCTCAACGGCAGCACGCTCACCGTGCCGGTCGCCGGCGGCAAGGTGCTGCTTGGCACCTGGCAGGGCATCTACGTTGCCGAACATCGCGCGCGGCCGCATTGGCGCGAGGTGGCGTTGCAGTTTGTCGGGTGTTGCCTGCCGGAATAAGGCGCGCCCAAGGCGTGCAGATCAAATGCGGAGTGGATCAGGGACTGTGCAAGGAAGTAAAGTCACTGACGGGGGCGCTCGGTCATCCCGCTGAGCGACGCTCAATTCTTATCATTGTTGATCGCCTCATGGATGCGCGTACCAGTAACAGCGACTCGATAGCGGCGAGCGACCTCGGCAGCATCGGCGAAGCGCTACGCATCTGGGTGCACGTCTCGGCGGCCGGCATCGGCGGGCCGGCCCTGCAAATCGCGACCATGCATCGGTTGCTGGTCGAGGGAAAACAATGGATCACTGAAAAGCGCTTCTGTCACGCGCTCAGTTATTGCATCGCGCTGCCTGGGCCGGAAACGCAGCAGCTTGCTGTCTATGTCGGCTGGCTGGCGCACCGCACGATCGGCGGCGTCATCGCCGGTACGCTATTCATCATCCCGGCGCGCTGTGCATGGCGGCACTGTCGGTCGCCTATATCACGGGCGCCAGCTCGCAGTTCGGTCAAGCCGTATTTATCGGGGTAAAACCGGCAATCCTCGCGGTCATGATCCTGGCGATCATCCGCTTTGGGCAAAGCGTTCTGCTGAGCAAATTGATGCTCAGTGTTGCTGCGCTGGCTTTCGCGGCCGCCTTTGTCAAATTTCCGTTCCCCATCATCGTGCTCGGCGCCGCCCTGATTGGCGCCGGTGCCGAACTGGCCGATCTGCCCTCAACAATGCGCGAGCTTGCCGCCGATGCCAAGGCGCTGACACTACCCGCCCAGGCGCGCCCGAAAGCGCTTCACGCTATCCGCACGCTAGCGTTCTGGCTGGCATTGTGGCTCACGCCGTTGATCGCGCTCGCGGCGATATTCGGGACGCAAAATATCTACACTCAGATCGCGTTCGTATTCAGCAAAGTCGCGGTGATGGCGATCGGCGGTGACGGCGCCGTCCTCTCCTACGCGACGCAACAGTGGTGGACGCGTACCATTGGGTGTCGCCGACGGAAATGCAGGAAGGCATAGCGATGGGCGAGATGGTGCCCGGCACCATCATGATCGTCACGCAATTTCTCGGCTTCATCACCGCCTACCGCGATCCGGGTACGCTGCCGCCGCTCGTGGCCGGCGGGCTTGGCGGGCTATTGGCGACGTGGATGACGTTCACGCCCTGTTTTTTATTCATCATTGCGGCGGCGCCGTTCATCGAAGGCTTGCGCAGCAGCGCGCTGCTCAACAGTACGCTGCATAGTGTCACCGCCGCCGCGGTCGGCATGCTCGCCAACCTCACAGCGTGGTTTGGCATCCGCACGATGTTTCACAGCATCGACCAGGTCAATTATGCCGGGCTCGCTTTCGATCTGCCGCACGCGGCGAGCTTCGATTTCTGGGCGCGGTGCTGTTTATCGCCGCTGCGCTCGCCGTGCTACGCTTCAAGTTCAGCGCCGCCATAACATTGATCACGTTCTCCGCCATCGGCATCGTGCTGACGGCCACGGGCCTCATCAAGTGACGGCAGGGAACCGGTGGACGGCATCCTCTGACCCGAAGTAACATAAGCTGCGTGGCCGCGATTTTCCGCGCGTGATCGATCGACTTTAGGTCATCCCGTTGAGCGAGGCGCAATCCTATCAGGTATTGATCGCTGACGATCATCCGCTGTTTCGTGGTGCCCTGCGCGAGGCGGTCAGCGGGCTGTTCGGTCGCGCCGACGTTGCCGAGGCCGGCACGTTCGAGGAGGTGAGCGAATTGCTTGAGCGCGGCGCTGGCGAGGTCGATCTGATCCTGCTCGACCTTTCCATGCCCGGCGTGCGCGGCTTTTCCGGGCTGATGTACTTACGCGCACAATATCCGAGCCTGCCGATCGTCGTGGTTTCCGCCAATGACGACCCGACGGTGATCCGCCGCTGCATGGAATTCGGTGCCGCGGGATTTATCCCGAAGACGCTCGGCATCGAGGCCATGCGGGCGGCGGTCGCGCGCGTGCTGCAGGGCGAAGTGTGGACGCCGCCCGACGTCGATCTCACCCGTCAATCCGACGCCGAAACCGCCGCGCTGATCGCGCGGCTTTCGACGTTGACGCCGCAGCAAGTGCGCGTCCTGATAATGCTCTCGGGCGGCTTGCTCAACAAACAGATCGCCTATGAACTCGGTGTGTCGGAAGCGACCGTGAAGGCGCACGTTTCCGCCATTCTACAGAAGCTTGGCGTGGAGAGCCGCACGCAAGCGGTGATCGCCGCCGGCAAGATCGAAGCCGGCCAGTGGCCCCACGTGCCGGCGCGGGAGCCCTAATCCACTACCTATTCCGCCGCAACGCGCTGCGCGCGCCATTGCGTCATCAACGCGCGCAAGGACGCGGGCTTCACCGGCTTGTTGAGCACATGCACGCCGGCAATGCGCGCTTCCTCGCGCACATGCACCGAGCGGTCGGCGGTCACCAAAATTGCTGGCAGGTCGCGGCCGTGCCTGCGACGCAGTTCGGCGATCGCGACTATGCCGTTGCCACCGTCGAGGTGGTAGTCGACCAGGAGGCCATCAGGATTAAGCCCGCTGCCTTCGATCGCCGCTAGCGCCTCAGCCAGATCGGCAGCCTTGAGCACCCGGCAGGCCCAGCCGCCGAGCAAAGTCTGCATGCCGTCGAGGATGCTGCGGTCGTTGTCGATGCACATCGCCACCGTGCCGGCGAGCTGCCCAGCGACCCGCTTTGGCATCGGCTGCACCGTCGGCTGTACCGCGACAGCGCTTCCGCGCTGCACTTCGACCGAGAAGCGCGAGCCGCGGCCGACATTTGATTTGAGCGCCACTTCGCAATCGAGCACGCGGGCGATACGTTCGACGATCGATAGGCCCAGGCCGACGCCGCGCGCCACCCGCGCGCCCTGATCGAGACGATGGAATTCCTTGAATACGGCGCGGCGCTTGCCCTGCGGGATGCCGATGCCGGTATCGCAGACGTCGATGCGCAACCACGTCCCGTGCCGCCGGCAGCCAACCAGCACGCCACCGGCAGGAGTGTATTTGATGGCGTTGGAGACGAGATTCTGCAAAAGCCGCCGCAACAAGCGCCGATCCGAGCGTACCGCCAGCGAGCATGGTACAAATTTGAGCGTCAGCCCCTTCTCGTGCGCTAGCGGTGCAAATTCCACCTCCAGCCGTTGCAGCAACTCGTCGATGCGGAAATCGGTCATTTCCGGCTGCATCGCCCCGGTGTCGAGCCGCGAAATATCCAGCAGCGCGGCGAAGATCTCCTCCACCGCTTCGAGCGAAGCGTCGACATTCTGCACCAGAGCGCCGTCCTCGCCCGCTCGCTGGCGCTCGATCAGGCTGGTGACGTAAAGCCGCGCCGCGTTGAGCGGTTGCAGAATGTCGTGGCTGGCGGCGGCAATGAAACGGGTCTTTGATACGTTTGCCTCGTCCGCTTCGGCCTTGGCGCGACCAAGCTCGGCATTGAGTCGCGTCAATTCGCCGGTTCGCTCACGCACGCGGCGCTCCAGCGTCGCGTTGGCGCGCTCTAGCGCTTCGGCCGCCTTCACGCTCGGCGTGATGTCGGTGAAGGTCGTGACCAGGCCACCGTCGGGCACGCGGTCGGCGCGCACTTCGATCACCAGCCCGCGCTCGGCGAAACGTTCGAGGAAAGGCTCGGCCTCCGAGGTATAGCGGGCGATGCGCTGGGCGACTTCCGCGTCGAGGTCGGTGGTTTCGCGCGCGCCGCGTCCGGCGATATGACGAACGATTTCATCGAGCGCGATGCCGACGCGCGTCAGCGCATGCGGCAAATCGAAAATTTCGCCGAACTGCCGGTTCCAGCAGACCAGCGCCAGGTCCTTGTCGAACACGGCGATGCCTTGACGCACATGGTCAAGGGCGTTCTGCAGAATTTCGCGGTTGTAGTGGATCGCGGCGCTGGCATCGTCGAGAAGCTTAAGCGCGGCCTTGGTGGAAACCGCACGCTTGCGCAGCAAGAGCGACAGTACCAGCCGCGAGGACGCGGCGCCGATCGCCGAGGCGAGCAGATACTCGCCGTATTGCAATAGCTGGAAGTCGGCCTCGGCCTGCGGTTCGAGGCTAACGCGGCGCGAGGCGGCGAAGCTGCGTAACGAATCGCGCGTGCGCTCCTCGCCGAGATAACGCGCGATCGTGGCGGTCAGTTCTTCGACCGTCACTGAAGCGCGCCGCAGCCGAAAGCTCGGCGTCATCGGCGCCAGCGAGGTCGGGACAAACAGATCCGCCTGCACGCGCTCGATTGCGCTCGGCCGGGAGGCGAATGAGCAGCCGAGATAGAGGACCACATTGGCGACGAGGCTGAGCACCACGCCGTGCACGAGCGGTGGAAGATCGAGGCCGAACAGCGCCTGCGGCCGCAGCCAGCCGATTCCGAATGGCCCGGCGCTGAGAATATGCGCGCCGACGATGCCGGCGTCGGAGATGCTTGGCAGCAAAAGCGTATAGGCCCACACCAGGATGCCGGCGGTCATGCCGGCGATAGCGCCAGCCGCCGTACCGCGCCGCCAGATCAGCCCGCCGAAAAACGCCGGCGTGAGCTGCGCGATGGCGGCGAAAGAAAGGAGCCCGATGGAGGCAAGCTGCGCCGGTCCGGCCGAGCGGTAATAGATATAGGCCAGGATTAGGATCGCGAAGATGGCGATGCGGCGTACGGCGAGAATTTGCGCGCCGGCGTCGCGCGGCTCGCCGGCGCTGGCCGCCCGCCGCTTGAGAATGAACGGCATGACGATGTCGTTCGACACCATGATTGCCAAGGCCACCGACTCGACGATTACCATCGCGGTCGCGGCGGACAGGCCGCCGACGAAGGCGATCAGCGTGAACAATTCCGAGTTGGCCAGCAATGGCAGCGCCAGCACGAACATGTCAGCGTCCGTGCGCCCGGCCGGGAAGCTCAGCAGACCAGCGAGAGCGATCGGCATCACGAATAGATTGATCAGCACCAGATAAATCGGAAAGAGCCACGATGCGCGGCGGATTTCGGCCTCATTGTGGTTCTCGACCACCGCGACATGGAACTGCCGCGGCAGCAGTACAATCGCAAACAGCGAGAGCACGGTGGTAGCGAAGAAGCCGGTGAACGACGGTATCCTGGTCAGCACTGCCGCGGTGCGCGGCTCCTTCAGCGCGTCGGCAAACAGCGGCAACGGTCCGTGGAACATTACGAACGTAACGAAGATTCCGACCGCGAGAAACGTCACCAGCTTGACGATCGACTCGGCGGCGATCGCGAGAATCAATCCATTCTGATGCTCGGTGGCGTCGATGTGGCGGGTGCCGAACAAGACTGCAAAGGCCGCCATCAGCAAGGCGACGAACAGTGCGATATCGCCAAGCAGCGGTTGCGCTGAGACATTGGTCGCGGCAGCGGACGAAAGAATGGTGCCGACCGACGCCGACACCGCTTTGAGCTGCAACGCGATGTAAGGGATCATTCCGACGATGGCGATCAGGGCCACCGTCGCCGCAACTGCCTGGCTCTTGCCGTAACGGGCAGCGATGAAATCGGCGATCGAGGTGATGTTCTGGCCTTTGGCCAACCGGACGATACGGATGATGAGCGGATAGGCGAGCCCGACCATCAGCACCGGCCCGATATAGATGGTCAGGAAATCAAAGCCGGTGCGTGCTGCCACCCCGACCGAACCAAAGAAGGTCCACGAAGTGCAGTAGATCGCGAGCGAGAGCGGATAGATCAGCAGCCGGGCGCGGCTGCCGCGCACCCATTCATGCCGGCGGTCGCCGTAGCTCGCCACCAGGAACAAAAACCCGATGTAAGCGAGCGCAATGACGATAACGACCCAGCCCTGCAGCATGGCGTTTCCCGTGTCGATTTGACGGCGCTTTGTTGGGGCGGGCGGCACCCAATTTCGCTTAAATCACCATAGTTTGCCGGGGATGTCCATTAGCGGCGATACTGCTTTTTCCGCCGCGACGCGACGGTTATTTGTTTTTAGGTCGCCGCCGCCGGTTACCTCAGAGAACGCGCGAGCGGTGTTATTTTAATCCGCGAATTGCGTTGTATGGTGTCGTCCCGCGCGCCCGCGATGTGGAGCGACGATGAACGAAGTCTTCATTGTCGATGACGATCCGTCGGTGCGCGCGGCGCTCGACATTATGCTGAGCGGCGAAGGGTTTTTAGTCACCACTTTGTCGAAGGTGAATCTTTCCTCTCCGCGGCGCGGGCGCGAACCCCGGCTGCGTGCTGATCGACGTGCATCTGCCCGGCTGCTCCGGCCTCGACGTGCTGCGGCGGCTGGACGCGCAGCATTATCCGGCGCCGATTCTGATCATTTCCGGGCGCGGCGACATCCCAACCGCAATCGACGCTATCCGCAACGGCGCGCTGGACTTCATTGAAAAGCCGTTTGACCCGATTGAAAAGCCGTTTGACCCGGCCAATGTCGTCACGCGCGTGCGCGACGCTATCGACGCCTGGGCAAACCTCAATCGGAACGACGGCATTCTCGCGCGCGACTTTCCCGGCCATAAGCGGCTCACTGTCCGCGAACGCGACGTGCTGGAGCGGATCGCGCGCGGAGCGTCCAACAAGGAGGAAGGGCCCGAACTCGGCATTTCGCCCCGAACGGTCGAAGTGCACCGCGCGCGCATCATGGAAAAACTCACCGCGAAAAATGCGGCCGATTTGATGCGCATCGTGCTGCGCGGCGGCCGCCGGCACTGATCGGCGGCGATCGCCGCGCGGCGGATCGTTGAGCGGCAAACTACTCCGCCGCGAGCGCACGCTCCTTGAACGGCAGTCCTAGCCTCTGCCAGACGTCGACCAGCGCCTCGGCCAGCGCGTCAATCAGCCCGTCGTCGTGGTAGGGGCTTGGCGTGATCCGCAGCCGTTCCGAGCCCTTCGGCACGGTCGGATAGTTGATCGGCTGAATGTAGATGCGGTGCTCGGCGAGCAGTAGATCGCTTGCCGCCTTGCAGCGCTCGGGATCGCCGACGAATACCGGAACGATATGGGTCGGACTCGTCATCACCGGCAGCGCGGCGGCGGAAAGCACCGCCTTGGTGCGTGCGGCGCGGTCCTGGTGCCGGTCGCGCTCCCATTGCGAGGTCTTCAGATGGCGGATGGCGGCGGTCGCCGCGGCGCAGACGGCCGGCGGCAGCGCGGTGGTAAAGATGAAGCCCGGTGCATAGGAACGCACGGCGTCGATCATCGCGGCGGAGCCCGCGATGTAGCCGCCAAGGCAACCGAACGCCTTGGCCAGCGTGCCCTCGATCGCGTCGATGCGGCTCATTGCGCCATCGCGCTCAGCAATGCCGCCGCCGCGCGGGCCGTACATGCCGACCGCATGCACTTCGTCGATATAAGTCATGGCGCCGTAGCGGTCGGCGAGATCGCAGATGGTGTTAACCGGCGCAACGTCGCCGTCCATGGAATAGAGGCTTTCAAACACAATCAGCTTCGGCCGGCCCGGCTCGACCACCGCGAGCAGCGCTTCGAGATGCGCCATGTCGTTGTGACGGAAAATTTGCTTCTCGCAGCGCGCCTGGCGCACGCCTTCAATCATCGAATTGTGGTTGAGCGCATCCGACAGGATCAGACAGTTCGGCATCAGCTTCGCCAGCGTGGAAATGCCGGTTTCGTTGGAGATATAGCCGGAGGTAAAGACCAACGCCGCTTGCTTGCCATGCAAGTCGGCGAGCTCGCGTTCGAGTTCGACCAGTGGATGATTGTTGCCGGCAATGTTGCGCGTGCCGCCTGCGCCAGTGCCCATCCGGGTCGCGGTCTCGACCATCGCGCCGGTCACCTTCGGATGCTGCCCCATGCCGAGGTAATCGTTCGAGCACCAGATCGCGACGTTCTTCGGCCCCTCCGGTGAGTGCCAGATCGCGTGCGGGAAACGGCCGGCAATCCGCTCAAGGTCGGCGAACACTCGATAGCGGCTCTCGTTATGCAACCGACCGAGCGCATCGGTGAAATAGGCACGATAATCCATGAATTTCCCACTTTCCGGGGCAGCCGAAGACCGCAGCCGCAGGGGTCCTTTTTAGAGGGGTTCCAGGGTAATTGTCGAGGCGATTGTCGGCGTAAAATCGTCGCGGCATTTCCGCCTCGGATCTCAGAATTGCTCTGCCTTTATCGGAAGTGCTCTGCACACACCGAAAGGGTTGCTGTTGTGCGCAACCTCAAAGAGGCATTTATAATAAATCTTATTGCGAAGCAGTCATGAGCAAGCGCTAAAACGGCGGAGCGTTGCCTGGACGGCACTAAGACCGCAATAGAAGGACCGTCTGAAGGGCGCCGCCGAAGGACCACCGGGAAACATCATGCGCCTGACATTGCATACCGATTACGCGTTGCGCGTGTTGATCCAGGTCGGTCTCAACAACGGCAAACTTACTACCATCAACGAGATCGCCGACAGCTTCGGCATCTCCAAACATCATTTGATGAAGGTCGTGAACGATTTGAGCCGGAAGGGCTATCTGGACACTGTCCGTGGCCGCAACGGCGGCATGCAGCTTATGCGAAAGCCGCGAGACATCAATATCGGCCAAGTGGTGCGCGATACCGAGGATCGGCTCGACGTAATTGAGTGCCTCAGCCATCATGGCTATTGCCGCATCGAACGTGCGTGCGTGCTGCGCAATGTCTTACGCGAAGCGAGAGACGGATTCCTCACGGTGCTCGACGCTTATACGCTGGCCGATTTGATCAAGCCGCATAAAGCGCTGTCGCTGCTGCTGTTCGATGAGCGTCCCGCCGCGCGCACTTGACTTAATCGGCCGGCCTACCGCCTGCGGGATATTGGGCCCTTCGTTGTACGCCGGGATGATGATGTCGAGGCGCGGCGGCGCGGCCGGACTCATCGGATGACGTTGGCGCCTTCCAGATGGCCCCAGACGTCGAACACCGGTTTGCCCATGAAGTCGGCCAGCCGGTAAGCGGCATGCGGCGCGCACAGGATCATCAAGTCGCTTTGCGCGATCACCTCATCGAGCGGCCGCAGCTCGGGATCGGTGGTCACAAATGGATCGGTGGTCAGCAAGCCGCGCACGTGGCCATTGAGCGCCTTCTTGAACTTGTAGCTAAGCGAGGCGCGCGTATCGTCGCTCTCGGCCTTGAACGCCATGCCGAGCAGTCCGACCGTGATGCGGGGCAGATCAAAGCGGCGTTTGATGTCGTCGATAACGTGCAGCACCAGACCTTCGTTGATCAGCAGAGCCGCGTGCCCGAGCCCGAATTGGTTGCGAGCAAACGCGCTGAGCTGCATCGTATCCTTGACCAGGCAGGGACCGGCGGCAAAGCCCGGCCGCGGCATGCCTTTCAAGCGCGGATAATGATGCGTCATCGCCATCAGCACGCGGCGGTAATCGACGCCGGCGGATTTGGCTACCAGATAAAACTCGTTGGTCGCGGCGAATTCGATGTAGCGATAGGCGTTGCTGAACAGCTTGGCGAATTCAGCCTCGATCGGTGAAACCACCACCACTTCCGGCGCGATGCGTGCAAACAGCGCGGCTGCTTCACGTTCCGCCTCCACGCTCGTGCCGCTTACGATTTGCGGCATCTCGCGCAATTCTTTAAGCCCGTGGCCCTGAACCACGCGTTCTGGGCAAAAGGCGACCTTCAGCTTACGGCCGCGCGCCCGCAAATAATCCGCCAGCCAGTCGGTGGTGCCCGGAAAGACGGTCGAGCGCAACACGAGCAGTTGACCGTCGGCAAGGGTTGGCAACAGGGCATCGACGCAGTCCTCCACTACCTTGCGCACCGGATTGAGGAATTCGTCGATCGGGGTACCGATGGTGACGATGACCGGTCCGCCAGTGGAAATTTGGTCCGGCGAATTGGTGAAAACGAGGCGGCGGTTGGCCAGCGCGCGGCCGAGCACGCCGTCGGCCTCGTGCTCGATGAACGGCAATTGGCCGCCCTGCAACGTTGCGAGACTTTTCTCGTTGAGGTCGTTGACGTTGACTCGCGTGCCAGCCTCGGCGAGCGCCAAAACCAGCGGTACGCCAACGTGGCCGGCGCCGCCAACGACGGTAGCGTCGGCGTTTTCCACGGTCGTCGGCGCACCGGGAGAAGCGATGTTGGGTCGCACGGTCATCTAAAGCTTTTCTCCGCTGGGCAGCAGGGGGGCCGAAGCGCCTTGGGAACGAAGCGTAAACACGTTTAGCTGGACGGCATTGTAAATCGGCAGCGCCTAATTCTACAGCACCCGCGGCACCGGCAACGGCGAAATGAGCTGGCCGCGAAACCCCTTGGTCTTGAGCTTCGTCGCCAGTTCGTCGGCGATATGCCAAGAAAATATGATCGCGCAATCGGGCTGATCGGAAAATAGTCGCCTCTCGTCTACGACCTCGATACGGGTGCCCGGCATATATTTGCCGATTTTGAGCGACCCGGGGATTTCGCAGACATAATCGATAAGGTTCTCGTCGAGGCCGACATAATTGACCAGCGTGCTCGCCCGCGACGGGGCGCTGATGCCGACGATGCGCGCCCCGCTCTCCTTGAGGTCGCGCAGCATCGCCAACAGCCGCAGCTTCGACAGCACGACATCGCGGCGAAACGATTCCAGGCGCGCCGCCATGGCCGCGCCGCGCGGCTCGGCGCCGAGCATGCGCTGGAGGCCGTCGCGCGGTGGCTGTGCGCCCTTGCGTGCGGCATACACGCGGATCGAGCCGCCGTGGCTCGGAATCGGCCGCGCATGGAACACCTCAAGATCGTGCATTTCCAAAAGGTGCTTGAGGCTGGCCAGCGAATAGTAGCGCAGATGCTCGTGATAGATCGTATCGTATTGCAGCGTGTCGAGCAGCGAGATCAGATAGTGCGATTCGGAAATGAACACGCCATCGGGTCTGAGCATTTCGACTACGGCATCGACGACAGCGTGCACGTCCTCGATGTGGGCAAAGCAGTTCGCCGCGGTGACCACGCTGGCCGCACCATGCTCGCGCCGCACCTCGCGCGCGACCGGCAGGCCGAAATATCGCTTCACCGTCGGGATGCCGCGTGAATTGGCGATGTCGCCGACGTCGGTCGGTTCGATACCGAGCACGCGATGGCCGCCATTCTTGAAGTTTGACAACAGCGTGCCGTCGTTGGAGCCGATATCGATCACCAGATCGTCCTTGCCGAGACCCAGCATCGTGGCGGATTCACGTGCGAGATCGGCAAAATTGTCGCGCAACAATTTGGTGGTGCCGCTGGTGTAGGGGTAGTCCGGCGGGAAGATAATGGCCGGATCGACCACCAAGCCGAGCTGCACCAGATCGCAACTGCGGCAATGCAGCAGGCTGGTCGGAAACCACGGCTGCTGACGCGGCATATCGCCAATCGTCACCATCTGGTTGACCGGCGGCATATAACCGAGCGACAGCACGTGATCGAGCGGGGCCTGACCGCAGACCTGGCAGCATTCGAGCGGAACGCTTCCGCCGGTGCCGGCGGCACGCGCGACTTTGCTGGGGCGCAAGGGGCGATTGTTCACGGATTTGAACGCGGGTTACTTCTGCGGCGCGAGATTGATGTTGCGCCAATACCAGTCGAGAGTTGGTTGCAGGCCCTGGTCGAGCGATACGCGCGGCTTATACCCTAATCGCACCAGCTTCGAAATATCGGGACACCGGCGCGGCGTTCCGCCTGCCGCCGGAGGCCCAGCCACCAGCTCGATATCGCGCCCGGCGGCACGGGCGACATGCCGCGCCAGATCCGCGATGCTGACTTCTTCCATGGTTCCGACATGATAAATGCCGAGGTGTTCGCCCTTGTCGCGCACCGTCAGGACGCCAGCGATGAGGTCGTCGATGAAGCAGAAACTGCGGGTCTCAGCACCGTTGCCTTGAATATCGAAGCGCAGCCGCCCCGCCGGTTGCGCTTTGGCGGCATGCAGGCGAAGCGCAAATTGCGGGATGACGTGCTCGAAGCCCATATCGGGACCGTAGACGTTGTGCGGGCGGAAGATCAGTACGCGCTGGAAAAACTTACGGCCGTAATTGATCGCCATCACCTCGTTGATCAGCTTGCCGGCGCCGTATGAGTAGCGCGGGTTGAGCGGGTCGGGCACGACAAGCGGTACGTTCTCATCGGTCGGAATGTTCGGCGGTGTCTGATAGACTTCCGAGCTCGAGGCAAGCACAAGCGTGCCGACGCCGTGCCGGCGGCAAGCATCCATGACGTTGATCATGCCGCGCACGCCGACATCGAGTACGAGCTCGGGCGCCTTGTAGAAGAACTCGGTTCCGTTGACGAAGGCGAGATGGTGCACCTCGTCGATGCCCTGCGCGGCACGCTCGACCGCATCGGTATCGCGAATATCGGCGGCGACGAATTCGATATCGGCGGCGACGTCCGCAAGCCGCCGCGGGCTGCCGCGCGAATTGTCGTCAAGCACGCGCACGCGATTTCCGCCGCGCAGCAGGGCCTTCACCAACGCGGAGCCGATGAAGCCCGAACCACCGGTGACAAGGACGCGGAGCGCCGTCATTCGCGAGCCTCGAAGGTGTCAACGCTTGTCGGCACGACCGCTCGATCGGACGGCCGTCCAGAGCGACTATATTTTTGCATTTAACAGATATCCATGATGTAGATAATTGCAGATTACAACTTGCCCTGCCGATCAAGAAACTGCGTCGCAACAATTATCGCCGATCGAGTGTGCGGACCGATGCCCAAACCCACTGACCATTCCGATCGGCAGATCGCCTGGTTCGGCCCGCACCTCAGCGGTCGCGAGCTCGATCGCCTGCGTGACGTTCTTGATCGCCAATACGTCAATGACGGTCCGCTCACCCGCGAGTTCGAACGGCGGATCGCTGCTTTTGTCGGAACCCGCCATGCCGTGGCTGTGACGAGCGGCACCTCGGCGATTGCGCTTGCGCTGATGGCCGCTGACATCGGTCCCGGGGATGAAGTGCTGGTGCCAGACCTCACCTTCATTGCCACGGCCAACGCGGTGCGGCTCGCCGGCGCCGAAGTCAAGCTCGTCGAGGTAGAGCCGGTGCGCTTCGGCGTCGATGTCGACGCCGTCGAGGCCGCCATCGGACCGCGAACGCGCGCGCTCGTCACCGTCGACGTGAACGGCCGCGGCGCCGACTACGCGCGCCTCGAGCCGCTCTCCCGCAAGGCCGGCGTAGTGCTGATTTGCGATGCCGCCGAAGCGCTTGGCTCGCGTTTCGTCGGCCGCATGCTCGGCTCCTTCGGTCTGGCGGGCTGCTTTTCGTTTTCCGCCAACAAAACCATTACCGCCGGCCAGGGCGGGATGATCGTGACCGACAGCGACGCGCTGCACGATCGCCTGCGCGAACTCAAGGATCAGGGACGACGCCGCGGCGGCACCGGTGGCGACGACGATCATCCGGTGCTGGGGTTCAATTTCAAATTCACCGACTTGCAAGCCGCGGTAGCACTGGCGCAGTTCGACGAGATCGAGGGCCGGCTGGCGGCGGCGGTGCGCCGCGACCGCGCTTATGTCGAGCGGCTCGCTAGCCAACCGGGCCTGCGGCTGCCGCCGTTTTCCCAAGCTGGGGAGGTCCGGCAATGGACCGATGCGCTTATCGATGATCGCGGCGCGGTAGCCGCGGCACTCGACGCCGCAAAGATCGGGCATCGCTCGTTCTGGCATCCGCTCCACCGTCAGGCCCCGTATCGGATGGACGATCGCGACTTCGCTCACAGCATCGACGTATCCCGCCGCGGACTTTGGCTTGCTTCGCGGCTCGATATGACCGAATCGGACATCGATCGGGTGAGCGGAGCCGTGGTGGCGGCACTCAGGCGTTGAGATAACCGAGCTCCTTGGCGAACTGGAGCATCTTTTCGCGCGGGCGAGCTTTTATCGCCCGAGCGGGAACGCCGACATAGATCGTCCACGGCTCCGTGTCCTTGGTAATCAGCGAGCATGCGCCTACCACCGAGCCTTCGCCTAACGTGACGCCCGGCATGATCACGGCGTTGGTTCCGACGTTCGCAAAATTCTCCAGGATGACGGGGGCGAGTTTCATGTTGTCCTTATATTGCGCGGGCAGGCTCCCTGGACCGATCAGTCCATCGCCCATGAAACGGTCGCTGCCGCAGATCACGCGGCAGCCCGCCGCCAGATTGGTGAAATTGCGCATGATCAGACTTGCGTTCTCGCCGCCGATGACGGTCACGAACGGGCCGATATGGACGTAATCGCCAATTTCGGCGGCGGTGGTGATATAGCTGCCGCTGTCGATAGCGACGTGGTTTCCAATGCGCACGAGATGTGGCCTGCGGATCTCGACGTTGTGGCCGACGCGCACATCATGGCCGACCTTGGCAAATTCGCTATGATGCTGTTGTGTCGTCATTAGCACGCCGAAGCCCACCGCCTGCCATCATAAACCATGATTAATTCGGCTAGAACAGCCAACGTCCCAATTTCGGTGACAACGGGGAGCGGCTGGTACCGTGCGGCCGCACTGACGCTCGCGGTCGTGGCGATCAGACCGCCGATCAATCATCTCCCGGCGTATGCCGTCGTATTGATTGCCGCCGTACTGATTTTCAGCGGCTCGATCGCGCTGCGCTTGCGCAATTGGATGCTGACAGTCGCCGCGGTCGCCATTGCAGCGGCACTGTCGTTTTTGCTGGCACCCGTTCCTATCGCCGAAGGCGAAAACGTGTTCTTGCCCGTCAAGCAAGGCAATGTTTTCGAGACAGAATTGCCGGCGGATGTATATCAATCCATGAAAACGGAATTCGACGCGCTCTATCCACCGGAGCGGCGCTGCACGCCGGATATGCGCGGATGCTGGCTCAACCAAGCATCTCCGAACCAGCTTTATGCATTCTCGGCCGACGGTGCGCTCGATCATCCAGCGTATTCCCGCTCGGTGACCGCGATCGACTTTTCCGACCCGGTCTGGTTTCGGCTCGGTTTCATCAATGACGTCATTTACAATTGGTACACTGAGGCGCCGGACGTTCACCGCGCCGACCCTGATCGCCGTTTCTGGATGGGACTTCGGCGTTGGCATCTCGCCATGCCGTGGTTCGTTATGTATCAGTTTCCCGCCGCATATGCCGGCTCCAGCCTGTGCTGGCGAGGCGAGGTGCTTTGGCCGCGCAGCAACTCGGCTTACGAAATGATCCGGCACGCGGAGACCGCATGCCGTGTCCTACGGTTAGATGATATTGGCCGGCAGATTTTTGGCGTGGCTCTCCAACCGGACTCGCTGGCGATGACGCTCCACCCGCCGTGGCCGGTGAAGGTGCGTCGGATCGCGTGCGCCGCGGTAGCGCTGCTTGCCTTCCTTGCTGTGCTTGGTTTGCTGTGGCGCGGCACAGTGCGCCAGATGGTGCGGCCGTTTGTCCTGATCGGCTTGGCGCTGATCGTCGTTGCCATCAATGACGCGAGCCTCATCGGCGGATGGCGTCCGCTGGACCGCGGTGACGACGGATTGATTTACACCGGCTATGGCCGCGACATTCTGCAGCATTTCTTGCGCGGCGACCTGTCAGCCGCGCTGGCTGGAGACGAGCGCGTCTATTTTTACGGCGGACCGGGCCTGCGATACTTGCGCGCGATTGAAATGATTTTCTTCGGCGATAGCAATTTGGGCTACTTGTCGCTTATCCTATTGATGCCGATCATAGTTCTAAACCTTTTCAAGCGTTTCTTGTCGGATGCATTCGCTTGGCGACTGGCGCTAATATTCACCGTCGTACCGATCGGCGCTATCTTCGGCTCAAGTTTTTTCGACTACGCCAAATGGGCGGCGCGGGGATTTGCCGATCCGGCGGCGCAGATCTTGCTGCTTGCCGGCCTGTTGGCCATCGTTAAGCCAGGCGATGGCGCGACGCGTGCCTTCACCGCCGGCGGCGCCGCTTTCCTGCTGGCGCTTGCAGTCTTCGTAAAACCAATCGTCGCGCCGATGGCCGGCATCGTCCTCAGTGGTGCCGGTCTCGCCGCGCTTGCGCGACGGCAATGGCGGTTGCTGGTCGCGATGTGCGCCGGCTTCCTTCCGGTCCTCGCCATGCCCCTGCACAACTGGTATTTCGGTCACGCGTTCGTCTTGTCGAGCGGCAACGCCCGATTGCCTGGAACCTACGTGATGCCGCCAACCGCCTATCTGTCTGCGTTTGGCGAGTTGCTGCGGCTTGACTTCGGCGGTGCCGAGCTGCACGGCGCCGTGGCGCAAATTGGCGCCTGGCTGAGCGAGCCAAGCTGGTTACCGGTGTCGATCCCGTTCAATCTGGCCGCTGTCGTGATCGTCCTTTACGTGACGCTGCGCGGCCGCGATTTCGATCCTTGGCTACGTCTAATCGGCACAGCCGTCCTCGCCGAATACGTTGTCGATCTGATTTACACGGCGACCCCGCGCTATTTCTATGTGATGTGGCTTCTCACCTTCATGATTGTCGCCGTATTCGCCGAGCGGCGGCTGCCGGCCTGGATGCAAAAGCATGGATGGCAAAGGGCCGGCCGGGCGTTTGTGCAGTTACGCGGTTATGAGCCGGCGAACGGATTATGACTGATTCCGCGGTCGCGCTTACAATCCTGCTTCCAGTGCGCAACGAGACGCTCAACCTGCGTGTAATGTTGCGCATTTTGCGGGCGGTTCTCGTCATGCCGCACGAAATCTTGGTGATCTTCGACGATGAGAAAGATACCAGCATTGCCGTGGTGGAAGAAGCGCGCGTCTTGTATCCGCAAGTGCGGCCGCTGTTCAACCGTTCCGGTCGCGGCGTCGCTTTTGCCATCCAAGCCGGAGTAGCGGCGGCCGCCGGCGAGCGCGTCCTCATTTTTGCGGCCGACGAAGTTGGGCCCGCGCTGGTGATCGACGACATGATGGCGCTGATGGACGAAGGCGCTGATTTCGTGAGCGCGACACGCTACAGCCACGGCGGCCGCAGGCTTGGCGGTTCGCTCATCGGCCATTTGCTTTCACGGGTCGCCAATTGGTTGCTTTATGCCATTTCCGGCACCGGGTTTTCGGACTCGACGACCGGCATCAAGATGTTTCGCCGCGCCGATTTCCCACGCTTGAGTCGCGACACGAAATCGGTGGGGTGGGCGATCGCTTTCGAAATGGCGATCAATGCCCAGTTGACCGGACTAAAGCTCGGTGAGGTCCCGATTATCTCAATCGATCGGCTGTTCGGCGGCAAATCGTCGTTTCAGCTGATACCATGGGTGAGCAATTATTTCGGCTATTTCCTCACCGCCGTCACACGGCTGCCGCGCGCCAAGCGGCCGGACGTCAAGGTTCGCGTGCCGATAGGAATGTGACCCAGCGAATTCGAAAGCGCCGGCAAAGACATGCGCCTAAGGCTATTGCCGCCGGCTCCCGTGGCGATGGGTTTTCTTGATTACCGTTCTGGGCGCAACCAATTAGGTTTGACGGTACGCACCGTCACAGGGAGAAACACATGAAGGTTGGCATTCTCGGCTCCGGCGACGTAGCAAAAGCGCTCGCCGCCGGATTCATCAAACATGGCCACCAGGTCGTTCTCGGCACCCGCCACACCGGCAAGCTCAAGGATTTCGTCGCGCAACATAAGGAAGCGCAAGCCGCAAGCTTTGCCGATGCCGCGAAGTTCGGCGAAATCGTCGTGCTCGCGGTCAAGGGCAGCGTCGCAGCCGACGTGCTCAAGGCGGCAGGCGCCGGCAATCTGGTTGGCAAGCCGGTCATTGACGCCACCAACCCGATCGCCGAAGCGCCGCCGGTCCATGGCGTGCTTAAGTTTTTCACCGGCCTTGACCAATCGCTGATGGAGCGCCTGCAAGCTGCATTTCCCGACGCGCATTTCGTCAAGGCTTACAACTCAGTCGGCAACGCGCGGATGATCAATCCCGAATATAAGAGCGGCAAGCCGACCATGTTCATTTGCGGCAACGACGACAAGGCCAAGCTGGTGGTACACCAAATCAACGATCAATTCGGGTGGGAGACCGCCGACATGGGCAAGGCCGAGGCTGCGCGTGCCATCGAACCTTTGTGCATGCTCTGGTGCATCCTTGGCTTCACCAAAAACGAATGGACCCATGCGTTCCGGCTTCTCCACAAGTAGTGAGGTACGTTGACGCTCGCCGATAACGGGAACATTTCTCAGCGACAGCAAGTCACTGCGGGGCGAGCGGTCTCGGTGGGTCTTGCCGGTGTTGGTGATGGGCTTCGTGCGCGATCGTACTTGGAGCTACGTGGTGGTTTCGTGATCCTCGCGGCGCTGGTGACGTTCTGTCTCGCGCCGCTGATCGCGCGAAGTCCCCGCGGTCCGTTACCAAGTCTTGAGGGATGTGGCGCGCAGGCCGCGGTTAGACGACCACTTCGCGCAGGCGGCCGGTATCGACGTCGTACACGAAGCCACGCACGCGGTCCCGGTGCAGGAGAAACGGATGGCTGCGCACGCGCGCGATCGCTGCACGCACCGCGTCGTCGAGGTCGCCGAACGCACCAAGCTCGTACGGCGGCGGACTGCCCACGCCACCGGCAATCTCGGCCACGAGCGCCGCGTCGTCTGCTCCGTGCAGACCGCACTTGGTGTGGTGCACGAGCATCACTTCGCGCGTGCCCAGAAGGCGCTGTGAAATTACCAACGAGCGCAGGACGTCGTCGGTGACGAGACCTCCCGCGTTGCGCACGATGTGCGCATCGCCCGAACTCGAGTCCGAAGATGCGAAAGCCGTCGATGCGCGTATCCATGCAGGTCACGATCGCCACGGCCTTCGACGGGACTTGCGTGCTCGGGCCTGCGAATTCAGCCGCGTAGGCCGCGGCGTTCTCGAGGAGTTTGTCGATCGACGAGCTCACGCCTCACTCCTCACGGGAAATCTCGGCGGCCATTAGCGGAGTGGAGCACGGGGATCAGACTACTGACAAGGCTTCGAGTGAGCCCAACGAAGGTCGTCGCCCAAGCCAGCAGGGCCACGTACATGAACACGCGGGCGATGGGGGGAGCAGAAAGCGCTTTTGGAGGCTGGGAGATGCCAAAGGTTTTTTCCGCGGACATGTGTCAGCGCGAATTGCGGGAAGTGGTAAGCGGGGCTTTGAGCGCGCGCAGGATCGCCTATATAGCCGGCATAGCCGGCGAGAGGATTTGAAATTCCCATGACCGAGTTGCGAACCGGTGGCCGTTTCAATCCTGACGCCGTGTTATAGTTTGACAATCATGAGCGTGCCTTTCATTCCGAAGCTCGCATCGGGGTAAGTCACAGTCCGCGAAACTCCAGAACTGGGACGCCAGGAGGGTCCGCATGTCCGAACAGTCTTCGTCCGAAAAAGTGCCCGTAACGTTGCTGACCGGCTATCTCGGTGCCGGCAAGACGACCTTGCTCAACCGCATCCTTTCCGAACCGCACGGCAAGAAATACGCCGTGATCGTGAACGAATTCGGCGAGATCGGCATCGACAACGATCTCGTGGTGGGCGCCGACGAGGAAGTGTTCGAGATGAACAACGGCTGCGTCTGCTGCACGGTGCGTGGGGACCTCGTGCGCATTATCGACGGGTTGATGCGGCGGAAGGGAAAATTCGACGCCATCATCGTCGAGACCACCGGGCTCGCCGATCCGGCGCCGGTGGCACAGACCTTCTTCGTCGACGAGAATGTCGGCCGTAAGACCCGGCTCGACGCCGTGGTCACCGTCGCCGACGCCAAGTGGCTCAATGAACGGCTCAAGGACGCCCCGGAAGCGAAGAACCAGATCGCCTTTGCCGACGTGATCCTGATCAACAAGACCGATCTGGTTTCACGCAACGAGCTCAGCGAGGTCGAAGCGCGCATCCGCAGCATCAACCCCTACGCCAAAGTGCACAAGACCGAGCGCGCTCAGATACCGCTCAACGAGGTGCTGGGCCGCAACGCCTTCGACCTCGACCGCATTCTCGACATTGAACCGGAATTCCTGGCGAGGACGACCCTCAGGATCACCATGATCACGACCACGAACACAAGCATGCGCGCGGGCACGGCCTCAAGCACTACCACGACGAGGACATGCAATCAGTATCGCTGAAGATCGATGAGCCGCTCGATCCCGATAGGTTTTTCCCCTGGGTGCAGGACCTGGTGCAGAAAGAAGGCCCAAACATTCTCCGCTGCAAGGGCATCCTCTCATTCAGGAATGACGACGATCGCTTTGTCTTCCAGGGAGTGCACATGATCCTCGATGGCAGCCATCAACGGCCATGGCATAACGACGAGAAGCGCGACAGCCGCATCGTCTTCATTGGCCGCAATCTGCCGGAGGATAAAATTCGGCAAGGCTTCGCCAGCTGCATTGCTTGATTAATGACCGATCCCCGTAGCGATACCGTCTCCGTCGTCGACCGCACTCGACCCGGTCGCCACCGGCGCGCCGGTGGTCGCCGCGCATTTCCTCGGCCAGACCGTCGTTTTCGCCCTCGGCGAGGAGGCGATGCTGTTCGTCGCGCCAAAGGGCGAACCGCGCCGCGTCGCCGTCCATGGCGGCGCCATTCTAGCGATGGCCGCCGACGGGCAACGCATCATCTCTGGCGGCGACGACGGCAAAGTGATTGCAATGAATGTCGGCGGCGAAGCGCAGACGCTGGCGACCGATGCAAAGCATCGCTGGATCGATCATGTTGCGCTCGGGCCGGATGGCGTCGTCGCCTGGTCCGCCGGCAAGTCGACCTTCGTGCAAGCCAAGGAGCTGTACGAATTCGAAGCGCCCTCAACGGTCGGCGGACTTAGTTTTCTTCCCAAAGGCCTGCGGCTTGCCGTCGCTCATTACAACGGCGCGACGCTGTGGTTTCCCAACGCGCGGCGGGCAGCACCGGAAAAGCTCGAATGGAAGGGTTCGCATCTTTCCGTCATCATCAGCCCCGACGGGCGCTTCCTGGTCACCGCCATGCAGGAGCCGATGCTGCACGGCTGGCGGCTCGCCGATGGCAAGCACATGCGCATGTCCGGTTACGCGGCGCGCGTTAAGTCGCTCGGCTGGACCGCGACCGGTCGCTTCCTCGCCACATCCGGGGCGCCACAGCTCATACTTTGGCCGTTCCACGGCAAGGACGGCCCGATGGGCAAAGAGCCGCGCGTACTCGCGCCATCCGAACATCGTATCGAGGTCGTCGCTTGCCATCCACGGCAAGAAATCGTGGCCGTGGGCTTCAGCGACGGTATAGTGCTGTTCGTGCGTATCGAAGACCGAGCCGAGGTTCTGGCCAAGAAGCCGGGCGACGCGCCGGTTACCGCGCTTGCCTGGAGCGCCGATGGGCTATTGCTCGCATGGGGCACAGAAGGGGGCGAGGCCGGCGTCATCGATCTCGCCTAGTTTGGTCGCCGCTAAGGTTTGCAGTTCGTCATACCTGACGAAAGGGCAGCTTTCATAACGACGCTGCCTTTGTGATCATGCGGCAGCCGCCTCTCCGCATTCTCGATCCCCATGCACCGGCGCAACTGGTGGTGCTGCCGCTCAGGATTGAACTGAGGACCTCTCCCTTACCAAGGGAGTGCTCTACCACTGAGCTACGGCAGCGAACCTGTCGGCCGGGCGCGCCGCGTACGGCTGATGCGCGGCAAATGTAATAAAATCGCGGCGATCCTTGCCATAGCCACGCTAGGCGCGCAACCTCCCGCGCGACGTGTCCATAAGCCGGACAGTGCCGCAAACGCGAGGAGACCATGCCAAGACCGGCAGCGATCGCAAAATGGTATTCAGTCGCGGCGCACAACGACGTCGCCGCCCTGGAGCAATTGCTGGCGGACGATGCCCGCTTTCTTTCGCCCGTCGTCTTTAAGCCGCAAGTCGGCAAACCGCTGGTGGCGAAATATCTCAAGGCAGCGCTGCGGGTGCTCAAGAACGACACGTTCACGTACCGTAACGAATGGATCGGCGAAGCCTCGGCGGTGCTCGAATTCGAGGTGCTGATCGACGGGATCGCGCTCAACGGCATCGATATGATCGCCTGGAATGGCGATCAAAAAATCACGCAATTCAAAGTCATGATCCGTCCGCTCAAGGCCATCAACCTGATCCATGAGACGATGGGGTCGGTACTGGAGACAATGGCCTGAGCGTCAAAACTCGGATGCGAGCTTATCCAGTCCCATGACGTGGGCGAGGCTGCGCACCTCGTTCTTCTGCTCGTCAGAGAAGCTCATGATCAGTGGGATGGCGGCGGACTTGAGGTCTTGCACCTCGGCGGCATTCGGATCGATCGAAGCGACTTCACTGGCCGTCGGCGCGCCGTGGCGGCGCGCAAGACGCTCCTTGACGTAGCCGATGTTGCGCAGCGCAGCCTCGACCGCCGGCCACATGCGGGCTTGATCCGCGGTCAGATGCAGCCGTTCCTTGATGCTGGCGATCTGCGCGTCATTGAGAAGGAAGCCCGGTCGGCTGACGCGATGCGGCACCACTGCGGCAGTCGTTGGTGCCCTAGGCTCGGCAACTGGCAGCGTGACTGCCACCGATTTCGTTTCGAGATGCGGCGGCGCCAATGTCGCGGACGCCGGGCGCGGCGGCGCGGCGTCCGCCGGCGGCAGCAACGCCACGGTTTCCGGCGGTTGCACCTTTGGAGCCGCGACGGTCGGTGCCATCGGTTGCGGACTTAGCAGCACGAGCCGCGCCTGTTTAAGTTCCGCGGCACTCACGGTGCCCGTCGGCATATCCGCAACGGTTTCGACCACACCTGCATCAGCATTCGTCTCCGGAAAGCGCAGCGCGACACTCTGCGAAGCTGAAAAACCGGTAGAGCTGACGGCAGAGCCGTGCCAAGCGCCGAGTAGGTAGCCGAGGAAGCCGGCCGCAAGAAGGGAAAGATAACGCCCGCGCTTGAGCCTCCGAACCCGCCGCATACGCAAACGCCCCTGTCCTCACCGCTCTCGTCGCTCTAGTTCCTTTCAAATGAAGCTTAATTTATGTCTAACGGGCGAATTTTTGCCGGCAGATCACGTTCTCCGCGCGGGCGCCGGAACAACAAAAGGCCCGGCATCGCTGCCGGGCCTTTGGAACTTTGCGCGAAACGCGAGCGTCGGTGAGACGGTTACGCTGCCTCTTCCTCGACTACGGCGTCTTCGTCCGCTTCCGGTTTCGGTCCACGATGGGGACCTTTGGCGAGCGCGGCCTCGATCTCCTTGATCGCTTCGGTTTCGGTCAACCGCTGCACGGCTGCAACCTCGCGCGACAGACGGTCGAGGGCGGCTTCGTAGAGCTGCCGCTCGGAGTAAGACTGCTCCGGCTGCGACTCCGAACGAAAGAGATCGCGAACGACTTCGGCGATGGCGACGATGTCGCCGGAGTTGATCTTGGCTTCGTATTCCTGCGCGCGGCGCGACCACATGGTACGCTTGATGCGTGCACGACCCTTCAACGTCTCCAGCGCCCGCTTGACCACGGGCGTCTCCGCGAGCTTGCGCATGCCGACGGAAGCGATCTTCGAGGTCGGCACCCGCAAGGTCATCTTATCCTTGACGAAGTTGATGACGAAAAGCTCAAGCCGCGCTCCAGCGACCTCCTGCTCCTCGATCGCAACGATCTGGCCCACGCCATGGGCCGGATACACGATGAACTCGTTGGTCTTGAAGCCTTGCCGCTGCGTAGTCTTCTTCGCGTTCATTCCCAAAGTTACTCCTTCCGCTTCCGGCTTCCGCCGGTGGGCGGGTTTTGCGACGCCGACCCTTCCCCGGGTCGTTTGCCGCGTGGTCTGTGCGGGCCTGCGGCTTGCGCCGGAGGCGGGTTTTCCAGCCTTCCGGCTCATGCCGGCCGTGCCCTTCTTTGCACGATGACGACGAGTTTTCTCTGCCACAGCTCTCGCGTGGATTTTCACGCCTCTTTTGACATTTCCTCGATAACGCCCCGGAAAAATAAGCTCCCCGAGTGAGGGAGCCGCATATGGGGGGCGGTGTTCATTATGTAAGAAGCTTTATATCACATTTTCGGCCAAAATCAAAGCCTTATGGCCGAGCAAAAGGTCGCAATACACTAAAGGGTTAAGGGCCAAAAATACAATGGTTTAGACTAGTTGCCCGTTCCTGGATTCGGCGAAAAATACTGGTCGAACTTGCCTGTTACACCCTCGAAATCCTTGGCGTCGGCGGGCGGGTCTTTCTTGGCGGTGATATTTGGCCAGATTTTCGCAAATTCCGCATTCACGCTAAGCCACTTCTCCACGTTGGGCTCGGTGTCAGGCTTGATCGCGTCAACCGGGCATTCAGGTTCACAGACGCCGCAATCGATGCACTCGTCGGGGTGGATGACCAGCATATTCTCGCCCTCGTAAAAGCAATCCACGGGGCACACCTCAACGCAGTCCATGTATTTGCATTTAATGCAATTATCATTGACGATATAGGTCATCTGCTCACTCTGACATCGGTCCGTTCGCGAGCCTTGCTCCTACCGCATGGCCCGTGGGGGCGCAAGGTTCGCAGCCTTGCCGACGGTGGGCGCGTTTGGCTGTGCTCTCAAAGCAATTCCTCGTAGAGACAAGCCGCGGCGGCGGCCGGCCCGCGCCGCTCGGAAAACGCCGTCACTTTGAGCACGCGCACTCGCCGGTCGAGCGCCACGGTCCGGTCGAGCGCCACGGTGTTGACGTCGCCTCGCCGCACCATCCGGCCAGACGCTCTGATCCGCGCGCCGTTAATGCGGACATAGCCGGCATTGGCCAGCGCGGCTGCCGCGACGCGGCTGCGCACCAGCCGCGCATGCCACAGCCATCGGTCGATGCGTTGGCAGTTGCCCTCAACCGGCAACGTTATCGACGCTCCTTGGCGTCGGCTTCGAGCTGGGCTTTCAGCGCGGCGAGCTTGGCGAATGGCGAGTTGGGATCCGGCGCTTTTTCACGGCGATCTTCTCGCTCGCGCCGTTTGTTGCGTTCAAGCTTCGACGCATGCGGGGGTGGCCGCTCGCGTCGTGGACGGTCGAAGCGCTGCTCACCGCGTTCCCGGCGCCGGTGTCGCGGGGGCCGCTCAAGTCTCGAAGTTTCGCCCGTTTCGACAGCCGCGATCGGCCCGGTTTGCTCCGCGGCCGGAGCCAATGCTTCGCCTTCAGACGCAGTCGCACTCGCCGGAGCCGGTTCGCCGCCGGCCCTTGCCGGATGCTTGCCGGCATCGCCCTGCCGGGCGCGCGGACGACGGCCCCTTCCTGGGCGCGCCACCCGCCCCGGTTGCCAGACTTCGATCATCGCCGGTTCCGCCGCCGTAGTAGCCAGCGGGTCGGCTGGCGCGTCCGCCACGGTGGCGGCCACCGGCGATACCGGCACTTCAACGGGTACTTCGCCGGCGGCGCTTTCAGCTGCGGCCTCCGGCACCGGCGCCGCAGTATCGAGCGGCGCCAGTGGAGCGTCGGTGGCCTCGGACGAGGGCGTCTCACCTCCCGCGAAGGCCAGCGCAGACGCATCCGCCGCGGCCGCCGGTACAACCGGCTCCTCCGCCGGCTTTGGCCGCCGCTCCATGCGAAAGCCAAGCGAGCGCAGGATCGAAGCAAAGTCTTCGCCGGATGCACCGGTCAGCGAAGTCATGGTGTTGACAATTGTGAAGCCGCCGCCAGTGACCGCGCCCGGCGGCTTGGCTCCGGCGACGCCTTCGCGCCACGCCAGCGCCGGACGGATCAGATCGGCCAGCCGTTCGAGAATATCGACGCGCACCGCCCGTTCGCCGCAGACGCGATACCCGGCCATGCGATAGAGCGCAGGATCAGTCTCCCGATTGACCGGAATAGAGGTGCGGCCGCTGCCGGCAAGCTGCAGCAAATCATCGAGGCCCGGGTTCGGCGCACCGGGCTGAGCCAGCGCGTAAAGCTGCACCGCAAGCGCCCGCGGCGCGGGCTTGAGTAGCAGCGGCAGGTAGATGTGATAGGCGCCGAAACGCACACCGTATTTGCGCAACGTCGCCCGCTCCGGCTGCTCCAGCCCCTTTACCTGATCGGCAACGCGCGCCCGCTCGAGAACGCCGAGCGCTTCAACCAGCTGGAAGGCCACGCCGCGCGCGACGCCGCTGACATCCGCGGCCGCCGAGAGCTCGAACAACGGACTAAGCAATTTCTCGATGTGCGCTTTTACCCATTTGTCGAGCCGCGTCTCGACCGCCTCGCGTGGCGCACCGGACAAATGCTCGTCGGCGATCACCCGCACGCGAGGCCGCAGAGCCTCGTCGCCGTTGGTGAGCTTGCCGACCGCTGCGCCGGTCCAGCGCACAGTGCCGTCAGCGGCCAGCACGAATTGTCCGTCAGGCGCCTCCGCCAGCCGCACGGCGCGCGCGGAAATTTCGCCCGCCAGCGATTTCTGCGCTGCGTTTTGCAGCGCCTTGGCCTCGGAATCGCCGGAAGAGGCATCCGGCATGAAGACGAATCCGTCGAGCCGTCCGATGGCGTGGCCTTCTATGATCACGTCGCCGCTCTTGCTCATCTCCGGCTCAAGCTGGGCATTCTCGCGCAACCGGCGCATCAGCACGCTGGTTCGGCGGTCGATGAAGCGCTCGGTCAGACGCTCGTGCAGCGCGTCCGAAAGCTTGTCCTCGACGGCGCGGGTCACGCCTTGCCAATGCTCCGGATCGGCGAGCCAGTCCGGCCGGTTGGCTGCAAACGTCCACGTGCGAATATGAGCGATGCGGTTCGACAGCGTGTCGATGTCACCATCGGTGCGATCGGCCAACGCCACTTGCTGGGCGAACCAGTCCGTCGGGATCGCTCCTTCGCGCTGGATATAGCTATAGAGGCTGACCGCAAGCTCGGCGTGCGTCGCCGGCGCGATCTTGCGGTAATCGGGAACCTGGCAGACGTCCCACAGCCGCTCGACATCGGCGCTGCTTGAGGTCAGCGCGCGTACGTCGTCTTCGCGCGCGGCACGGTCGAGCACGAGGATATCCTCGGCGACCGGCGCGCGCGTCATGGTGTCTTCGGTTGGCGCCGCCGCCAGCGTCGCCTGCAAGGCCCCGATCGAGGAGAAATCGAGATCGGTATTGCGCCATTGCACGATCTTCACCGGCTCGAAAGTGTGCGACTCCATCGCCTGCGCCAATTCCGGCTCGAACGGCGGGCAGCGGCCGGTCGTGCCGAAGGTGCCGTCGCGGTTCGCGCGGCCGGCGCGCCCGGCGACCTGAGCAAGCTCGGCCGGCGAGAGTTTGCGGAACTGGTAGCCGTCGAATTTGCGGTCGGAGGCGAATGCAATGTGGTCGACGTCGAGGTTAAGGCCCATGCCGATCGCGTCGGTCGCTACCAAATAATCGACCTCGCCCGCCTGATAGAGCGCGACCTGCGCATTGCGCGTGCGCGGCGACAGTGCGCCGAGCACCACCGCGGCGCCGCCGCGCTGGCGCCGAATTAGTTCGGCGATGGCGTAAACCTCCTCGGCCGAGAAGGCGACGATGGCGGAGCGGCGCGGCAGCCGGGTCAATTTTTTCTCGCCGGCGAAACTGAGCGTCGAAAGGCGTGGACGGCTGACCAGGCTGACGCCGGGCAGAAGCCGTTCGATGATCGACCGCATGGTTGCCGCGCCAAGTACCAGGGTTTCCTCACGGCCGCGCCGGTGCAGCATGCGGTCGGTGAAAACATGGCCCCGCTCGAAATCGGCGGCGAGCTGAATTTCGTCGACGGCGAGGAACGCCACGTCAAGCTCGCGCGGCATGGCTTCGACGGTGGCGACCCAGAATCGCGGATTGGGCGGCTTGATCTTCTCTTCACCGGTGACCAGCGCCACCGCGTCGGCACCCACGCGTTCGACGGCGCGGTTGTAGACTTCGCGCGCCAACAGCCGCAGCGGCAGCCCGATCAGTCCGGACGAATGCGCCAGCATTCGCTCGATGGCGAGGTGAGTCTTGCCGGTGTTCGTCGGCCCGAGCACGGCGGTCACGCCGGCCCCGCGGGCGCGCACATTACGGCTGGTGGGAGGGGAAAAGGAAATTGGCATCGATCGCCCGGACTGCCGCCGACGCGGCAGCTGCGCGCTTCATTGTATCACAACAACACGTCGGAAGAGCCCGTATTACCGCGGGAAAGCCCTGTGCTTAACGTGTGGAACGAGTTTGGAACGAATCGCGGCCGAATTGGCGACTCGCGCCATGTTCGACTTCGTTCACCGCGACATATGGCGCGAGCCTCTATCCGCAATACCAGATCGGGTGTCGACGGCACCCCAGGGCTCCACTTTCGACTGCTGATTGGTTAACGCGTCCGTCCACGAACATTCTTGAACAGAATCAAGGGAGGGGTGCCTGTGGATAATGGGGACCGGAGGGCGGCTATCGGATCACGCTGAACCGCCGCGCCGCGCTCACCTCGTCTTGACGTTCGCTGCCGCATGCGGCGGCTTGGAGACAGCGACGAATTGGGTCGCTTGGAGTACGCCGGTGCCGATCGGCGTCGGCAGCGAGAAGCGGAACGGTACCATCACCCGCGTACCGGCAATCGGCGCCAGCCACACTTCGGCGTCGCGCATCGCGGCGAGATATTTGATCGCGTAACGCTGCGGCGCGTAGCCGGAGATCGGGATGAAATAGACCGCGCAGACCACAACTGGCCCCTGATAGCCCTTGTCGGCTTTCACCGTCTCCATGCGCTTGAATTCGCTGCGCAGGTCATAGCGCATGCGGCCATCGAAGACGGAGACCTTGCGCGCGCAGGCTTGCGGCGAGACCGGATCGCCGCTGCCGCCCACCGCGTTGAGCACCGAAGTCATCGGGTCGAGCACGTTGCGTCGATCGGCGTCGGTGACCGGAATGCGGTCGGGACTTGGTCCGGACGGCGGCTCGACACTCAGGTCCTTGATGTTGCCGCCGGCGAACGCCATCCGCACATCGTCGTTCCGCTTGTCGTTGCTGATGCTCGCCGCGTAGCTGACCGGTACCGGCTGTCCGATACTGACGATGCCTTGCGCGGAGCTGGTGCCGTGGCCGCCGGTAAAGACCCGCAGCAGCCCGGTCGTCGCGCCGGCAGCTGCGGCGCTGAATTGATCGTCGGAAATATCGATGATCCAGTTGCCGCGCCCGATTGGAATGCCGGCCAGCGTCGCCGTGTATTCGGCCTCGAGCCGGCCTTGCGCGGACGCGCCATGACCGGCATCGGCTACAACGCTCGCCGCCACGACGAAAACCGCCGCGGCGAGGGCGGCGGAACGCTCACTCAGAATGAGTGGCTTTGGCAGATTAGGCACGGCGCTGGCGGCTCCCGAGAGTTGGCAAAAGGCTTAGATATTATGGCGCTTAAGCACGCGCAGGCGCAGCAGGCGATAAAGCAAACGCCGTTTATTGTCTTGTCGGAGAATACGACGTTTGTGTGATTTAGCGCGTTTTTCGGCCGCCTGCGCGCCGGGCGCGCTCGATCAAAGCTCGGCTTGACGCTTTCGGGCGCGCTCTTTATAGCTCCGCAACCTTCGCGGGCCTTTGGCTGCGCCGCGGCGCCCAACGCGCGGATGTTTCAATCTGATGCAGACGGGATTTGGACATGTCATGGCGTTGTGAGCTGACCGGTAAAACCCGGCAGATCGGGCATAAAGTGAGCCACTCGAACCGCAAGACCAAGCGGCGCTTCCTGCCCAATCTGCTCAACGTCACGCTTTTGTCCGACGCGCTTGGGCGCTCGGTGCGGCTGCGCATCTCCGCCAATGCGCTCAAGACCGTTGATCATCGCGGCGGCCTCGACGCGTTCCTGATGAGGGCGAAGGACAGCGACCTGTCGCCCCGCGCGATTGAGCTTAAGCGGGTGATCGCCAAGAAGCGCACCGTCGCGGCATAAGCCGCAGCCCTACCTCAGATATTTATTGAGCCAATCGAGCGTGCGCTGCAGGCGAGTTTGGCGGCGGCTTCGTCGTAACGCGGCGTGGTATCGTTGTGGAATCCGTGATTGGCGCCGGCCGGCCAACCTGAAGTGATGCGGGTGTCGAGCTCGCCGTAATGCGCCAGTACCGGAGCCTTGATCCTTGCCGCGTCGGTGGCGTTCGGCTGCACGCCATAAAAAGGCACGGCGGCCAAGAGGTCGGTGCCCATGCGCACGGCCAGCTGATTGGAAACGCCGCCGCCGTAAACAAAGCCGATTGAGGCGATCTTGCCGGCGCGATCGGGACGCGCTTTCAGCCATTGCGCGGCGGCAAGAAAATCCTCAAGCATCTTGCCGCGATCGAGCTGATTGAAAAGTTGCAGGCCCCTCTCATCATCGCCGGGGGTAGCCGTCGAGCGAAGTAAGCGCATCCGGCGCGAACGCCATGAAATCGGCGATCGCCAGCCGCCGCGCAACGTCCTGGATGTACGAATTAAGCCCGCGGTTCTCGTGCACGACCAGGACGCCGGGAAGTTTTCCGGCCTTGGCGGGGCACACCAGATAGCCCTTGATGCTGCCGTTGCCGTGCGGCGACGGTACCAATGTCCATTCGGTTTTGATCCGTTTGTCGTCAGGCGGCACCTGGATTACCCAGGCGTAGCTCGGCTTGAGCATCTCGAACAAAGCAGCGGCGGTCAGGCCGCCGACGGCGAACTTTTGCGCGCCATCGAAAAAATCCCGGCGGCTCGCCGTGCACGTAGCGGTCAAACAGGTGCAGCAGACCTTGCGGAAGTTCCGACGCTTTCTTTCGCTCCATCGGACGATCCCACGCTAAGCGTCCAATCGCCGCCGCCGCGAGCGCGCCGGGCGCCGGATAACCTCCTCGGGCGACTGCTCACCAAACAATTCCGCAAGCTTCTCGGTCATCGCACCGCCGAGTTCCTCGGCGTCGACGATGGTGACGGCGCGGCGGTAGTAGCGTGTGACGTCATGGCCAATGCCGATAGCGATGAGCTCGACCGGTGAGCGCGTCTCGATATCCTCGATCACCCAGCGCAGATGGCGCTCGAGATAATTGCCCGGATTGACCGACAGCGTGGAATCGTCAACCGGCGCGCCGTCGGAGATCATCATTAAGATCTTGCGCGTCTCCGGCCGTCCGAGCAGGCGCTTATGCGCCCAATCGAGCGCTTCGCCGTCGATATTTTCCTTCAGCAGCCCTTCGCGCATCATTAGGCCAAGATTTTTGCGCGCGCGCCGCCACGGCGAATCGGCCGCCTTGTAGATGATGTGGCGCAGATCGTTGAGCCGGCCGGGATTGGCCGGCTTGCCCTGCGCCAGCCAGGCTTCACGCGATTGCCCGCCCTTCCAGGCGCGCGTGGTAAAACCAAGAATCTCCACCTTGACGCCGCAGCGCTCCAGTGTGCGCGCGAGAATATCGGCACAAGTTGCCGCCACCGTGATCGGTCGCCCGCGCATCGAGCCGGAATTGTCGAGGAGGAGCGTGACCACCGTATCGCGGAAATCGGTGTCCTTCTCGCGCTTGAAAGATAATGGATGCAGCGGATCGACGACGACGCGCGCCAGCCGGGCCGGATCGAGCAACCCTTCTTCGAGATCGAATTCCCAGGCCCGATTCTGTTGCGCCAGCAAAAGCCGCTGCAGCCGATTTGCCAGACGCGCGACCACGCCCTGCAGATGCGAAAGCTGCTTGTCGAGATAGCCGCGCAGACGTTCAAGCTCTTCCGTATCGCAAAGATTTTCTGCGCCGATGACCTCGTCAAATTTGGCGGTGAACGGCCGGTAGTCCGGGCCGCGCGGCTCGTTGCGACTATGGCGCGGCCGCCACGGCTCGGCCGGCGTTTCCGAATCCCCCATCTCGGCGTCATCAGCCATGTCGGCCGCCGGCGCGTCGATCGCCTCTGCTGCGGCATCGGACATTTCCTCGGACGACGCTTCGGCCTCTTCCAGGCTCATACGCTCGCTGTCGGCGGACTCGGAAGCCTCGCCGTCGCGGCCGGATTCCTCGCTCCGGTTCTGCTCGTCGCCCTGCTCGCCTTCTTCCTCCTCAGACTGGCTGGAACGGTCCTCGCCCATGTCGAGGCTATCGAGCAGATCGTGAATGACGTCGCCGAACCGCCGCTGGTCGGTGAGTACGCGTTCCAGCCGGTCCAGATTGCGGCTGGCCCGATCTTCAATCAGCGGCCGCCACAGATCGACCAGCTTGCGCGCGGCAGCCGGCGGAACTTCGCCGGTCAGCCGCTCGCGCACGATCATGGCGATAGCGTCCTCGATCGGAGCGTCGGCGCGGTCGGTAATCTCGTCGTATTTGCCGCGATGGAAGCGGTCGTCGAGCATGGCGGCGAGATTTTTCCTCACCCCGCCCATGCGACGCGAGCCGATGGCTTCGACGCGGGCCTGCTCGACCGCCTCGAATACCGCGCGGGCCTGCTGACCGCCGGGCACGAGCTTGCGATGCACGCCGGGATCGTGACAGGCGAGCCGCAGTGCGATCGAATTGGCGTGGCCGCGCACGATCGCGGCTTCCCGCTCGTTTAGGCGGCGCGGCGGCTCCGGCAACCTGACCTTGTTGGCGGCAAGCCCGGGACGCTCGGCGGCGAAGGCAACCTCGATGTCGTTTTTGCCGGCGATCGCACGCACGCATACGCCAACCGCCCGCTTGAACGGCTCAGTCGGCGCTTCCTTCGCCAGATTCTTGGGCTTGATGTTCGAGGTCATGGTCGCCGCCGAGACGGCTTTAGCTAAGCGCCACGTTCACAGCGCTCTCCGGCAATTCCTGTCCGAAGCAGCGCTGATAGAACTCTGCCACCAGCGGGCGTTCGAGTTCGTCGCATTTGTTGACGAAGGTGAGCCGGAACGCAAAGCCGATGTCGCCGAAAATTTCGGCGTTCTCCGCCCAGATGATGACCGTGCGCGGACTCATGACGGTGGAGATATCACCGTTCATGAATGCGTTGCGGGTGAGATCGGCGACACGCACCATTTTAGAAACAATGTCGCGTCCCTGATCGCTGCGATAGTGCTTCGCTTTGGCGAGCACGATATCGACCTCGTTGTCGTGCGGCAGATAGTTCAACGTGGTGACGATCGACCAGCGGTCCATCTGGCCCTGATTGATCTGCTGGGTGCCGTGATAGAGGCCGGATGTGTCGCCCAAGCCTACCGTGTTGGCGGTGGCGAACAGGCGGAACGCCGGATGCGGCTTAATCACCTTGTTCTGGTCAAGAAGCGTAAGCCGGCCCGATGATTCCAGAACCCGCTGAATCACGAACATCACGTCGGGCCGGCCGGCGTCGTATTCGTCGAAACAGAGTGCGACGTTGTTCTGCAGCGCCCACGGCAGAATACCGTCGCGGAATTCGGTGACCTGCATGCCATCGCGGATAACGATCGCATCCTTGCCGATCAGATCGACGCGGCTGATGTGGCTATCGAGATTGACGCGCACGCACGGCCAATTCAATCGCGCTGCCACCTGCTCGATGTGGGTGGATTTGCCGGTGCCATGATAGCCGGTGACGATGACGCGGCGGTTGCGGGCAAAGCCGGCGAGGATGGCGAGCGTGGTTGGTTTGTCGAAGCGGTAGTCGGCGTCGAGCTCCGGAACATGCTCGTTCGGCGCGGAATAGGCCGGAACCTCCAGATCGCTGTCGATTCCGAACACCTGCCGGATCGAGACCTTCATATCCGGCAGCCCGGGAGCAGCTTCAGTTGCCAGCGACATTGAACCTCCGTGACCCCGGAACGTACCGAGGTACGTGAATTAGCCCTCACCGGCGGCCGGATAACGCGCCAAATTTAGCAGAAGCGCACCGGGGCGCGAAAGCCACTCGCAGCCCATGTGGATTCAGCAGAAACCAGCGGACTTCAAGTAGTTATAGGCCTGGATGATTGCCCGCAGCCGATCCTCGGACCCGCGGTCGCCACCATTGGCATCGGGATGATGCCGCTTCACCAAGACCTTGAACTTGGCCTTGATATCGGCCCGGGCGGCGTCGCCTTCAAGCCCAAGCACGTCAAGCGCCCGGCGCTGTGCGTTGAGGATTTTGCGGCCCTCGGCAGCCGGCGGCGCCTTTCCCGTCCGCCCCGCGGACATGCCTTCGAACAGGTTGAACGGATCCTCGGCCGCCCAGCCGGCCCCCCGCGATTCGCCAGCGCCGCGGCGCGATTTGCCGCGGCGGCCGCCCATACCGCCGACCGAACCCATCTTCCAAGTCGGCCGGTGACCGGTAATGTCCTCTTTCTGATATCTCGCGATCGCGTCTTCGCTCATGCCGGCGAAGAAATTGTACGAATTGTTGTATTCGCGCACGTGCTCGAGACAGAACCGCCAATATTCCGACGCGCGCAGCCGACCCTTCGGCGCGCGATGGGTTGCCGGCGCATCGCAATGCGGCCACTGACAGGCGGGAAGCTCGGTTTTGAGCGTCCGATCCTGATCCGGCTTGACCCGGATGCGATCAAATAATGGCGAATTCGCACTCATCGTTGCGATTATGCGGGCGCGTCGATTAAACCTTCAAGACTTGACAGGCGGCAAAAGCGCGCGGCGTAAATAAGCCCATGCAAAGGCAGGATCTCATCACGGAAAAGTTGCGCAACGCTTTCGCACCGGAGAGCCTTCGCGTCGAGGACGAATCGCACCGGCATGAAGGCCACACCGGGCATCGCCCAGGCGGCGAGACTCATTTCCGGCTTTATATCGTGTCGGAAGCGTTCCGGGGAAAGAGCCGGATCGAGCGACACCGCATGATCAACGAAGCCCTCGCCGGCGAGCTTTCCGGCGGCGTGCATGCGCTTGCCATCCATGCGCAAGCCCCGGGTGAGGGCTGAAACGACATTTACGGATCGCGCACCCTCTCCGGCGCCGACTTGCTTGCCAGCTGTGGCGGCTGTGGTGCAGCCGCGAGCAGGTTCATCAAATCGAGCCGGCGGGTGAACAGGGCAAGCCGGCCGTCGGCGGTAAGCGGCCAGACGTCGCGCGGCCGGTCCCAATGAAGCTCGACGCCATTTTGGTCAGGATCGCGCAAATAAAGCGCTTCGCTGACGCCGTGATCGGAGGCGCCGTCGAGCGGAATCTTCGCTTCGGTCAAGCGGCGTAGCGCATCGGCCAAAGCCGGCCGGGTGGGATAGAGAATCGCCACGTGATAAAGGCCGGTGGTGCCGAAAGGCGGCGGCGGACCGCCGCGGCTCTCCCAGGTATTGAGCCCGATGTTATGGTGATAGCCGCCGGCGGAAATGAACGCGGCTTGATCGCCTAGCCGCTGCATCAGCTCAAAGCCGAGCACGCCGCAGTAGAACTCCAGGGCGCGATCGATGTCGGCCACTTTCAGATGCACGTGGCCGATGCGCACGCCCGGATCGATCGGCGATGCCGGGGTAAATAAGGGGACGATCTTTGTCCGCTCGTCCATGCAGCAAGCTCCCGATTGGCTTGTGTTAGATGCGGACCCCGCCTGCGTTTCGCAAGACGCGCAGGCCCCCGCTAGCCGGCCCTCGCCGTCGCGGTAACCTTGCGGATGAGCGGCGTCACGCGCAGTGCGGTGATGCGGTTGCGGGTCTTACGCAGCACCTGGAAGCGGAATCCGTGGAAGGTAAAACTTTGGCCCGGCTCCGGGATCGAGCGCGCCTCGTGGATCATCACGCCGGCGATGGTGGTGGCTTCGCCGTCCGGAATGCTCCAGTCCATCGCGCGGTTGAGATCGCGCACCGGGACGGCACCGTCGACGTTGACGGAGCCGTCCGGCAGCACGCGCACGCCGGGCACGGCAATATCGTGCTCGTCGCTAATGTCGCCGACGATCTCCTCGACGATATCCTCCAGCGTCACCAGCCCTTCAAGCTCGCCGTATTCGTCCACCACGAGCGCGAACGGCGTCTTGCGATGGCGGAACGCCTTGAGCTGCTCGTAAAGCGGCGTAGTGTCCGGCACGAACCAGGCGGGCCGGATCAGTTCCGGAATGTGGATTTTGGCGGCGTCACCGCCGGCAGCATGCAGCGCGCGCAGCACTTCCTTCGCGTGCAGGATGCCGATGATGTTGTCGGGCGAGCCGCGCCATAGCGGCAGCCGCGTCACCGAGGCGGACAGGACGGCATCGATAATCTCGTGCGACGAAAGATCGGCATCGAGCATGATCATTTTGGTGCGATGGATCATGACGTCCGACACGATCAGCTCGCGCAGATCGAGCAGGCCGCCCATCATGTCGCGGTCGAGTTTTTCCACTACGCCGGCGCGGTGCATGAGGTCGACGGCGCCACGCAGCTCTTCGCGCGGCGTGAGAATCGATTGCAGCTTGCCGACCTGCATGCCGAGCAGGCGAAGGATCATGCGGACAAGCCACTCGACCACGCGAAGGAAAGGGGAAAACCAGCGCACCAACCGGTCGACCGGTTGGGCGACCGTCAGCGCCATGCGATCGGGCATATTGAAAGCCGCAGTCTTGGGCAGAACTTCGACGAGGATGAAGATCACCAACGTCATCGCCACGGTGGCATAGATGACACCGACGTGGCCGAAGAACGCGAGCAACAAGCCGGTCGCCAGCGTCGAGGCGGCAATGTTGGTTAAGTTGTTGCCGAACAGCAGCACACCGAGCAGCCGCTCGCGCATCGCCAGCAACCGATTGACAATGGAGGCGTCCTTATTGCCCTGCTTCTCCAGCCGCATCATCGCGGCGCGCGAGGATGCGGTCAGCGCCGTCTCGCTGGCGGAGAAGAAGGCCGACAGCACCAGACACAACAGGATCGCAGCAACGGTCAACCAGTCGTAAATCGTCATTTCGCCGCAAGCTTATCGCTCAAGAATGCGCGCACGTCGTTCTGGTCGACGCCGTTCTCGACGAAAGCGGCGCCGATTCCGCGCACCAGAATAAATGTAGGCATTCCGCGTTTCACTTTCTTGTCCTGCGCGATCAGGTCCATCAGCGCCTCGACGCCCGGCAAGCCGCCGGGAATGTCCTGCAGCGTCGTCGGCAATCCGACGTCCGCCAAATGACGGATGGCGCGTTCGGCTTCGGCGGCAGGGATAAGCCCTTGCCGGGCGGAAAATCCAAAAGCGAGCGCGATGCCGGCGGCCACCGCCTCGCCATGCAGCAGCCGATCGGAAAACCCGCACGCCGCCTCCAGCGCGTGGCCGAATGTATGGCCGAGATTAAGTAACGCCCGCTCGCCGGTTTCTCGCTCGTCGCGCGCGACGATCGCCGCCTTGGAGCGGCAACTCACCGCAATGGCATGCTCCCGCGCAGAACTTCCGGACGATTTGCCGCCGGCGAACACGTCGCGCCAGTTCGCCTCCAGCCAGGAGAAAAAAGCGGCGTCGCCGAGCAGCGCATATTTAGCGACCTCAGCATAGCCGGCGCGGAATTCGCGCGGCGGCAGCGTATCGAGCGTCGCGGTGTCGGCAACGACCAAGATCGGCTGATGGAATGCGCCGATCAGATTTTTGCCGTGCGCGGAATTGATCGCGGTCTTGCCGCCGACCGAAGAATCGACCTGGGCCAGAAGTGTGGTCGGTACCTGAATGTAATCGAGTCCACGCCGCACCGCCGATGCGGCGAAGCCGGCAAGATCGCCGACCACGCCGCCGCCGAGCGCGACGATGAGATCGCCACGCTCGATTCGCGCCGCGATAATTGCCTCGGAAATCTGCTCAAACGGGCGAAAGCTCTTCGAGCTCTCGCCGGGCGCCACCACTGTGCCGCTCATCGCGACGCCCGCCTGCTCAAGGGATGCTTCGACCGCACCAATATAGTAACGCGCGACGTTTTCGTCGGTAACGACATGGGCGTTAGCGCGCGGACGGAGCGCGGCGACGCGCGCGCCAAGCGAAGCGATCAAGCCGCGCCCGATAACGATGTCATAGCTACGATCGCCGAGTGCGACCTTGACGGTCGCAGGATCGGCGCGGAGCGGTGCGGTCATGCGCCGACCCCTCCCCGCGGCGCGCCAAGAAACGCGGCGAGCGCCGTCATGATGTCGGCGACGATGGCGTCGTGCGAGACGTCGCTCGATTGCACGCTGAGATCGGCGAGTGCATAGGTCGGCTCGCGCTCGGCGAGTAACCCGCGCAATGTCTCCGCCGGATCGCCGCTCTGCAGCAACGGCCGTTCGCTGCGCCGCTTGCTGATGCGCCGCAGCAGCACGTCGAGTTCGGCTTTAAGCCAGATCGAAATTCCCTTCGCGCGGACGGTATTGCGCGTGTTCGGATTCATGAATGCGCCGCCGCCAGTGGCCAGGACTTGCGGGCCGCCTTCCAGAAGCCGCGCAATCACGCGCGCCTCGCCGCTGCGGAAATCGGGCTCACCGTGGCGGTCGAAAATGTCGGCAATACTCATGCCGGCGGCCTTCTCGATCTCGCTGTCGGCGTCAACAAACGGAACCCCGAGCCGCACGGCAAGCCTGCGGCCGACCGACGATTTGCCGACGCCCATCATGCCGACGAGCACCACCGAGCGGCTTCCAAGTCCGGCCAGGACGGCTGTCGCCTCGGAATCATTTTGTACTGCAATTTCAACCATTTATAAGCTAAATCCATCGTGGCCTTCGCGGCCCGCTGAAAGGCCCGTATCACTGTCTCGAGCGACTTGCCAGGCGGAACCGAACATGATCGTACTCGCTCCCGTTCACCGGCACCAACGGGATGAGCGCGAGCGCCTAACAATGCCGAGCCTGCTTCGCTTTCTCGCCGTGGTCGCCCTGATCTGCGCGCTGGTCTATAGCGGACTCTATGCACTTGCGCATTTCGTTCAGCCGAAGCCGCGCGAGATTTCGGTCACGATCCCGCCCGACAAATTCTTCAAGAACCGCTGAGGGCGCCGCCGATGGCTGGCAAGATGGCTCAAGGAACTGCGCGCGCGGCAAGAGTGTCGGACCTGCGGTTCACGGCGCTGTTTCTCGACATGCTGGCGGCCGAGCGCGGCGCCGAGAAGAACACGCTTGCCGCCTATACCCGCGACCTTGCCGATTTCGCCGCTTATCTCGGCGCTGCCCGGCGCTCGGTGGCTACGGCCACCACCGACGACTTGCGTGCCTATCTCGGCGACTTGACGCGGCGTGGCATGCAATCAGCCACAGTCGCGCGCAAACTGTCGGCGATTCGCCAGCTCTATCGTTTCCTTTACACCGAAGGCCGGCGCAAGGATGATCCGGCCGTCGTGCTGCAAGGTCCGAAACGCGCCCGCGCATTGCCGAAAACGCTGACGCTTGCCGAAGTGGACCGGCTGCTAAAAGCGGCGGGCCGGATCGATCCGAAAGCCGCGCCCGCCACCCGGCTGCGCGCGGCGCGCATCGCCTGCTTGGTCGAGCTTCTCTACGCCACCGGGCTTCGCGTCTCTGAACTCGTGGCCCTGCCGGTATCCGCAGCGCGACGCGATGCGCGCGTCATCAACGTGCGTGGCAAGGGCAACAAGGAACGGCTCGTTCCGCTCAACAACGCCGCCAAGCGGGCCATTGCGGACTACCTTGCCCAGCTCGCACTGATACGCCGGCCGGGCGGCGCCGGGTCGAAATGGCTATTCCCATCCTTCGGCGAGGCGGGTCACCTCACCCGCCAGCACTTCGCCCGCGAACTCAAGGCGCTCGCGGCCGCCGCCGGATTGCACCCGGCGCAATTGAGCCCGCACGTGCTACGCCACGCTTTCGCCAGCCATCTCCTGCACAACGGCGCCGATCTGCGCGTCGTGCAGACGCTGCTCGGTCACGCCGACATTTCGACCACGCAAATTTATACGCATGTCCTCGAGGAGCGCCTGAAAAGCCTTGTGCGCGATTTGCATCCGTTAGGCGACGCGAATAATTGATTGATGAAATTCGGCATGAATGCGTGATGCGCTCCTATCTCGACTTTGAAAAACCGGTGGCCGAGCTCGAGGCCAAGATCGAGGAAATGCGCGCGCTGCAAGCCGGCGACGACGCCATCTCCATCGGCGAAGAAATCAACCGCATCGAGAGCAAAGCCGATCAAGCGCTCAAGGAACTGTATGCCGGTCTGACGCCGTGGCAGAAGACACAGGTCGCGCGGCATCCGCAGCGGCCGCACTGCCTCGATTACATCGCCCAATTGATCACCGATTTTGCTCCGCTGGCGGGCGACCGCACCTACGGCGAAGACGCGGCCATCGTCGGCGGCTTCGGCCGCTTCCGCGGCGAGAGCGTTTGCGTGATCGGCCAGGAAAAAGGTTCCGACACCGATAGCCGTCTCAAGCACAATTTCGGCATGGCGCGGCCAGAAGGCTATCGCAAGGCGGTGCGGTTGATGGATATGGCCGATCATTTCGAAATTCCGGTGATCGCGCTGGTCGACACCGCGGGCGCCTACCCCGGCATCGGCGCCGAAGAACGCGGCCAGGCCGAAGCGATCGCTCGCTCGACCGAAGCGTGTTTGCGTATCGGCGTTCCGAACGTCGCGGCGATAATCGGCGAAGGCGGCTCTGGCGGTGCGATCGCGATCGCGACCGCCAACCGCGTAATCATGCTCGAGCACGCGGTCTATAGCGTGATCTCGCCGGAGGGCGCGGCCTCGATCCTATGGCGCGATACCGCCAAGGCGCAGGAAGCGGCTTCGAGTATGAAAATCACTGCCCTCGATCTGGTGCGCTTCGGCGTTGTCGACACGGTGGTGCCGGAGCCGACCGGCGGCGCGCATCGCGATCCGGCCGCGGCGATCGCCGCCACCGGCGAGGTGATCGGCGAGGCGCTCGCCGAACTACAGGGTCTCGATCCGGCGACGATCGTGCGCTTGCGGCGCGAGAAGTTCATGGCGATCGGCAAGACCCTCGGCTGAGGCGATCGCCGCCGGTTCCTATGTCGATTTTCGTTCGCCACATTCGTGCCTGGATTGATCCCCTGCCGAACGGGCGCCGGCACGCGGCGCCGGCGTCTGCGTTCAGCCGCCGGCGACCGGATAAAGTGCCGGTTTTAGCTGGCAAATTTGCGAAAATTTACCTTAAGTTCAGGACCGTCATGGTCCACCTTTTGAGCGGCGGACCGGTCGGCTTGCGAAAGCCACCTTGGAAGGATAACGATTGACGAGCGATGGTACGGGGACCGTTCATCAGTCGGGGAGTACCAGTTTGAACCGCGCCAGCCTGCGCCGAGCGTTAACGGTATCGGCTGTCGTCGCCGCTGGCCTGACGCTCGCCGGTTGCTTGGGCGAAGATTCCTACGAGCTGCCCACGCGCGCGATGAAAGAATTGTCGCCGCAGATGGTGTCATTGCTCGAACAGAAACATATGCCCAAGGATACCCCGATCCTGGTGCGCATTTTCAAGGAAGAATCCGAGCTCGAAGTCTGGAAGCAGGATGACACCGGCCACTTCCAGATTTTGAAAGTCTATCCAATTTGCCGCTGGTCGGGCGATCTCGGCCCGAAGGTGCATGAAGGCGACCGGCAGGCGCCCGAGGGCTTTTACACCATCACGCCGGCTTTGATGCAGCCCAACTCGAATTACTACCTCGCCATCAACACCGGCTTTCCCAATGCCTACGACCGGGCGAACGACCGTCACGGCGCGTTCCTCATGATCCATGGCGACTGCTCGTCGCGCGGCTGCTACGCGATGACCGACGAGCAGATCGGCGAAATCTATTCGCTGGCGCGTGAGTCCTTTCTCGGCGGCCAGCAGTCATTCCAACTTCAGGCCTATCCGTTCCGCATGACGCCGGCCAACCTGGCGCGCCATCGCACCAATCCGAACATTGCCTTCTGGCGGATGATCAAGGAAGGCAACGACCACTTCGAGGTGTCGCGCCTCGAGCCCAAAATCGACGTTTGCAACAAGCATTACGTGTTCGACGCGGTGCCTCCGCCGAATTCGTCGAGGCCGCTCACCTTCAATCCGACCGGGCGTTGCCCGCAATTTGTGGTGGCGCCGGATATCGCCGGACCGGCGCACGCGAAGGAAGTCGCCGACAACGCCGCGTACACGTCGCTGGTCAATGCCAATGTCGCGGTTGCGCCGATTCACTCCGGCCTGGACGGCGGCATGAACCGGGTTTTCCTCACGCAAGTCGGCGGCAGTCTTCCGCCGGCGCGCGTTCCGCCACCCGACGCGTTACCGCAGCAGCCGCCGCCGGTGACCACCGCCGACAGCAACGGTCAACCCTCGCTGGCCAGCCGCTTGTTTGGCGGCTTTTTTGGCGGCAACACCGCAACGCAAGTTGCCACCACCGATACCGGCACCAAAGAACGCGGCGCCGAGGCAGCCAAGCCCAAGCCGTCGCGTAGCGAGACGGCAGTCGCGAGCGCGAAGCCGACGGCAAGCGAGAAGGCGCCGGAGAAAACGGCCGAAAAACCGGCCAAGCCGCCCACTGCGGAACCGGCAAAACCCACGCCGCAGTTAGCCACCGCCAAGCCGAAACCGGCCGCGCAGCAGCAGGAGGCCAATGCCGCGCCGCCGCCGAGCAGCGGGGCCGTCATAAAGGGCGCTCAGCCGCCCGTCGCCGCCGGCAGCTTCGACAGTCGCTGGAGCGGATTGCAGTAATCAGGAGCCGGTAATCAGCATTTAGTAATCGGCTTGCGTGCCGATTGCTGATCGACGATATCCGGTCCCGTTACGTGTATCGTCCGTGACAGTGCTTGAATTTCTTGCCTGAGCCGCACGGGCAAGCCTCGTTGCGGCCGACCTTCCCCCAAGTCTTCGGATCTTGCGGATCGCGCGCCGCGGCCGTGGCCGCAGCCGCGACACCACCGGCGGTACCGATGCCGTGGCGGGCGAGCGTCTCGGCCCCTGCCATTGCCAGGGCCATCTCGTCCTCGCCGGTCACCGGATCGATTTTGTGTCCGGCCATGGCCGGCAGCGGCGCCGGTGGCAGCTCCGGCGGCGGCGCAGCCTGGATTTCCACGCGCATGAGCTGCGCCGTCACCGCCTCGCGCAAATTCTGGCTCATGGTCTCGAACAACGTGAAAGCCTCGGACTTGTATTCGTTAAGCGGATCGCGCTGCCCGTAGCCGCGCAGGCCGATCACCTGGCGCAGATGGTCGAGCATCACCAGGTGCTCGCGCCACAGATGGTCGAGTGTCTGCAACAGGATCGACTTCTCGACGTAGCGCATGACGTCGGAGCCCCATTGCGCGACCTTGGCAGCCATGTGCTCGTCGGCGCGGCGCTCGATACGCGCAAAAATCTCTTCGTCGGCGATGCCTTCTTCCTTGGCCCATTCGTCGACCGGTAGATCGAGTCCGAGCACGCGGTTGAGTTCTTCCTTCAGGCCCGCGGTATCCCACTGTTCCGGATAGGCGTTCTCCGGCACGTGCTTGGCGACCAGATCATCGATCGCGTTGTGGCGCATGTCGGCGACGATTTCAGCCGTGGCCTGATCGTTCATCCACTCGACGCGCTGGTCGAAGATGACCTTGCGCTGGTCATTCATCACGTTGTCGAACTTGAGGATGTTCTTACGGATGTCGAAGTTGCGCGCTTCGACCTTCTGTTGCGCTTTTTCCAGTGCCTTGTTGATCCAGGGATGGATGATCGCCTCGTTTTCCTTCAAGCCCAGCTTGGTCAGCATGCCATCGAGCTTGTCGGTGCCGAAGATGCGCATCAGATCGTCTTCGAGCGAAAGGAAGAATTTGGAATGACCGGGGTCGCCCTGGCGTCCGGAGCGGCCGCGCAACTGATTGTCAATGCGGCGGCTCTCGTGCCGCTCGGTGCCAAGCACAAACAGCCCGCCCGCCTTAAGCGCCACGTCTTTCAACCGCGCGACCTGACTGCGGATTTCCGCAGCACGTGGGGTTTTGTCACGCTCGCGCAAATCCTCGATGTGACCCAGCTCCTGACGGATACGCATGTCGGCGTTGCCGCCGAGCTGGATGTCGGTGCCGCGGCCGGCCATGTTGGTGGCAATGGTGATGGCGCCGGGCACGCCGGCCTGCGAGATGATCTGCGCCTCCTGCTCGTGGTAACGCGCATTGAGAATGGCGAACACCTTGGCCTTGGAGGAATTGTCGCCGGCGTATAGTGCAGCGAATGCGTCTGGATCTGAGAAATCGTGCTGCTCCCAGCCCTTCTGACGCAGCATTTCGGCAAGTTGCTCGGATTTCTCGATCGAAGTGGTACCGACCAGCACCGGTTGGCCGCGTTGTTTACAATCTTCAATGAGCTCGATGACCGCGCGGTATTTCTCCGCCGAAGTCCGATAGACCTCGTCATCGTCGTCGAGCCAATCATTGGCATGTTGGTCGGAATTTCCAGGACCTCGAGATTATAGATGTCGAGAAATTCATCGGCCTCGGTCGAGGCCGAGCCGGTCATGCCGGCGAGCTTGTCGTACATGCGGAAATAATTCTGGAACGTGATCGAGGCGAGCGTCTGGTTCTCTGGCTGGATTGGCTGGCGTTCTTTGGCCTCGAGCGCCTGATGTTGCCCTTCCGAATAGCGCCGGCCGGGCATCATGCGGCCAGTGAACTCGTCGATGATGACGACTTCGCCGTTGCGAACGATATAGTCCTTGTCGCGCTGGAACAGCTTGTGGGCGCGCAACGCCTGCTGCACGTGATGCACCAGCGAGACGTTCTCGATGTCGTACAGCGAGTCAGCCTTGAGCAGGCCGGCTTCCCGTAGACGCTGCTCCATCTTCTCCATGCCGGCTTCGGTGAGCGTGACGGTGCGCTGCTTCTCGTCTACTTCGTAGTCTTCCCCGTCGAGCTTGGGGATAAAGGTGTCGATGGTGTTGTAGAAGTCCGACCGGTCGTCGAGCGGGCCGGAGATGATCAGCGGCGTGCGCGCCTCGTCGATCAGGATCGAATCGACTTCGTCGACGATGGCGTAGACATGCCCACGCTGGACCATATCCTCCAGCCGGTACTTCATGTTGTCGCGCAAATAGTCGAAGCCGAGCTCGTTATTGGTGCCGTAAGTCACGTCGCAGTCATATTGCTTCTTGCGCTCCGCATCATCGAGGCCGTGCACAATCACGCCGACGGTAAGCCCGAGGAACTTGTAGATCTGGCCCATCCATTCGGCGTCGCGCTTGGCCAAATAGTCGTTGACGGTGACCACATGGACGCCGCGGCCGGCGAGCGCGTTAAGATAAACCGGAAGCGTTGCCACCAGCGTTTTGCCTTCGCCGGTCTTCATTTCGGCAATCTTGCCCTCGTGCAGCACCATGCCGCCGATCAGCTGGACGTCGAAATGGCGCTGGCCCAACGTGCGCTTTGAGGCCTCGCGAACGGTGGCGAAGGCCGGCACCAGAATGTCGTCAAGGGTCGCGCCTTCCGCCAGCTGCTTTTTGAAATCTTCGGTGCGTCCACGCAGCGCCTGGTCGGAGAGCTGCTCGAGTTCCCGCTCGAGCGCGTTGATCGCCTCGACGCGCGGCCGGTAGGTGCGGATACGCCGATCGTTGGAGGAACCGAACAGCTTGCGGGCAACTCCGCCGATCATCGAATCTTCCTTCCCTTCGCGGGCTGCTCCAGCGCGCTCTTTGAGCGGCGATCGGCACGCGTCCAACCGGCGGTAAATGCAGCGTTATTTTGTCTTCTGCAAAGACGGCATGGGTTGCGTGAAATACTGTGCGAGACATAGGTGGGGGTGGGTTTCCTGTCAATGCAACACAGCTCTTCACGCGCTCGTTAAATCCCCCGCCGAATCGGCCATTGTCAAGCGCAGACGATTCGGCGAGTGTCCGCGCCGACGCGCCGCACCGGAGCGCGGCAAATTTACCCATCCTTCTGAAGGACAGCGTTTCATGGCCTGTACCCGCCTATCCGTCCGCCACGCGTTTTTGATGCTAACTTTCGCCGCGCTTGTTTCCGCTCCCTTCGGCGCGGCAATGAGCGTGTCCTGGGCGCAGGATAAGGACGCGGCGGTCGCCCGCGCCAACGGCGTCGATATCCACGAAAGCGACGTTACTTTTGCGGAAGAGGAGATCGGTAGCAATATCCCGAACATGCCGCCGCCGCAGAAGCGCGAGTATCTGATCAACTATCTGATCGATGTGATCGTGCTGTCGCAGGCGGCCGAACAGCGGAAGATGGCCGATCGCCCGGAGGTCAAGCACCTGCTCGCTTTCGATCACAACCGGCTTTTGATGGAAGCGCTGTTGCAGGAGGCCGGCAAAGCCGCCCTGTCGGATGCGGCCGAACACGCGGTCTACGACGAGGCCATCAAGCAGGCGAAGAGCGAGCCCGAGGTGCATGCGCGCCACATCCTCGTGCCGACCGAGGAGGAGGCCAAAGCGATTGTCGCGCAGTTAAAGGGCGGCGCGGACTTCGCTACGCTGGCGAAGGAAAAGTCGAAGGACCCCGGCGCTGCGGACGGTGGCGATCTTGGCTACTTTACCAAGGACCAGATGGTGCCCGAATTCGCCGATGCCGCCTTCAGGCTCGACACGGGGCAAATTTCCGATCCGGTAAAGACGCAATTCGGCTGGCACGTCATCAAGGTCGAAGACAAGCGTGCAAAGCCTACGCCGACCTTCGATCAGGTGAAACAGCAGATCGAGAACTACGTCGCTCACCGCGCGCAGACGGAGCTGGTTGAGAATCTGCGAAAATCGGCGACGATCGAGCGCCTCGACAAGCCGGTCGCGCCCGACCCCTCGCTCAATCCCGCCGCACCGGCAAAGAAGTAACGCAGGCGCATCCCGGAAGCACGTACGCGGGTATGTTACGATCCCGGGTCTGTAACGCACCACTCCGCTTGGCTTCGTGCTGCATTGCGTCCGGGAAACATTGCAACAGTCATGTCCGCCTCAATCTCCCCCCTCGCGCCCGCGGCTTTTCCGGAAATGCCGCCGGTTGCCGGCGTGCGGCTCGCGACCGCCGCGGCAGGTATTCGTTATGCCGGGCGCCCCGACGTGCTGCTCGCGCTGTTCGATCCTGGCACCGCCGTGTCCGGCGTGTTCACGCGCTCGAAATGCCCGTCCGCCGCCGTGGACTGGTGCCGCTCCCGGATTAAAGGCGGCAGCGCCAGTGCGCTTGTGGTGAATTCGGGCAATGCCAATGCGTTCACCGGCAAATCCGGCCGCGCGGCGACGAAGCTGACCGCCGCCATCGCCGCCAAGGCGGCACAGTGCGCGCCGGGCGATGTCTTCCTCGCCTCAACAGGCGTGATCGGCGAGCCGCTCGATGCCAGCAAATTCGCCGGCGTGATGGATCGGCTGACCGCCGACGCCGCGCCCGGCCACTGGCAGGAAGCGGCTAACGCGATCATGACCACCGACACGTTTCCGAAAGGCGCGGCCGCCCTGGTGCGGTTCGGCTCGAAAGCGGTGACGATCTGCGGCATCGCCAAGGGCGCCGGCATGATCGCGCCTGACATGGCGACGATGCTGTCATTCGTTTTCACTGATGCGCCGATCGCGCCGGCCGTACTTAAAGCGCTGCTACGCGACGGCGTCGAAGATACCTTCAACGCCGTCACCATCGACGGCGACACCTCGACGTCCGATACCCTGCTCGCTTTCGCGACCGGCGCCGCGGCGGCGCAGGGTGTCGCCAAGTTCAAGCGCCTCTCCGATCCGCGGCTTGCGGCCATCCGCAAGAGCTTCAACGCCGTGCTCGCCGATCTTGCCGAGCAAGTTGCGCGCGACGGTGAAGGCGCGCGCAAGCTGATTGAGATCGCGGTCGAAGGCGCCAGGTCGAAAAAATCGGCGCGCCGCATCGCGCTGTCGATCGCCAATTCGCCGCTGGTCAAGACCGCGATCGGCGGCGAGGACGCGAATTGGGGCCGTGTGGTCATGGCGGTGGGCAAAGCAGGCGAGCCGGCCAACCGCGACCGCCTCTCGATCTGGTTCAACGGTATTCGCGTCGCCCACAAGGGCGAGCGCGATCCGGCCTACGACGAGGCCGCGGTCTCGGCCGCGATGAAGAAACCCGAGATCGCCCTGAAAGTAGCTCTCGGCATCGGCAAGGGCCGTGACCGCGTGCTGACCTGCGATCTGACCAAAGACTATGTCGCGATCAACGGCGACTATCGCTCTTGATCGCTCCTTAACCATTGCGGCGAAAGTCGGGAGCTACGCATCAGCACCAAACGTCCGTTAACTACGCTGTCACTAGAGTGAACCCGGTCGTGAGCGCCAAGGTCCTTCTGGTGGCCGCTTGTGCCCTCATCGACGCCGACGGTCGCGTGCTCATTGCGCAGCGGCCGCCGGGCAAGCCGATGGCCGGGCTTTGGGAGTTTCCCGGCGGCAAGGTCGAAACCGGCGAGCGGCCGGAGGTAAGTCTGATCCGCGAGCTGAAGGAGGAGTTGGGAATCGTCGTCAAGGAGGAGTGCCTCGCGCCGCTGACTTTCGCGAGTCACCTTTATCCCGACTTCCACCTGCTCATGCCGCTTTATGTTTGTCGGCGCTGGGAAGGAATTGTCGAAGCACGGGAAGCGCAGAAACTGAAATGGGTGCGGCGGAACGACCTGCGCAATTATCCGATGCCGCCTGCCGACGAACCGCTGATCCCGCACTTGACGACACTGCTATGAAGACGGGGCAAAAGGGATGTTCAAATCTTCCAGGAAAGCGATGCTAATCTCGCTCCGGCGCTTCGTGCGCGACCAGCGTGGGGCCACCTCGATCGAATATGCGATCATCGCATCCGGCGTCTCTATCGTAATCGTCGGAGCGATCGCGACGCTCGGCTCCAACGTCAAGAGTCTGTACTCCGGCGTCGCCACGGCGCTGAAGTGACCCGCTTCGGCTAGCGCTCCGCTTTCTCACCTGTCGAAATTTCGCGCGTGCCGAGTGCATCGGCGAGCCGCGCCTTGGCCGAGCCGGGCTTGAGCGGCTGTTGTTGGCTCGGATGCGGCACCCAGCCGGAGAGCCAGACGATCTCGAACGTGGCGCCCACGCGCCCGTCGGCGCCGCCAAAGCGCTTGCCGTAAATTTCCGCCATACGCATCAGTGTCGCGCGCCGAAGCGGCGTTCGGCGCCGGTTGACCAGCGCGTTCGCCGCGCCCATGCGGCGCAGATCGTGCATCAACGGAAAGACCAAATCGTAGCGCACCGTAACCCGGTCGACGTCGGTCACCGGCAGCGCGAAGCCCGCGCGCTGCAAGAGCGCGCCGAGATCGCGCAAGTCGGCGAAGGGCGCGACCCGCGGCGAGACGCCGCTTTCGATCTCGCTCTCGGCCGCTGCGAACGCTTGCCGGAGCTCGGTCAAGGTCTCGCCGCCAATCAGCGCCGCAAGAAACAAGCCGTCGGGCTTGAGCGCGCGGCGGATTTGGATGAGCGTTCCCGGCAAGTCGTTGACGAATTGCAGCGACAGTGCCGAGACCACGAGATCGAAGCTGGCGTCGCGAAACGGCAGCGCTTCTTCGTCGGCGGCGACCGAAAACGCAACGCGTCCGGTTCCCGTTGCGGGCAAAGTGTTCACCGTCACGATCGCATCAACCGAACCGAGGCGGACGAGCGCAGCGCGCAACGCACCACCTGGCGTTCCGAGATCGAGCGCCAGTGGGAAACGCCGCAGCACCGCCGCCAGCCGGTCGGCGAGATCGGCGGCGGCGCGGTCGAGCAAGAATGTCGCCGGCGACCCGACGGCCGTGCGGTGACGGCGGGCGCGAAGGAGACCTCGGTCGAAAATAAGCGGGGTCGGCGATAATGGACTTTCGGCCATAAGCACATTGTCTCACCGCCGCGCCCCGTAGCCAACGCAAGACGAAAGTGACAAGGGGTCCGGCTGGCGCTAGCGTAACGGCATGGGGGACGTGATCGGCGACATGGCGTCCGTCGCCTCCGCCACGCGGCGCCAACGCGCGGTGGATGCCGTGCATGCGCTCTGGCGCGCCACGCTTGATCTCGCGCTGCCGCGGCTATGCGCCGTCTGCCGCGCGCCGGTCGAGGGTGAGGGTCTTTGTCCGGCGTGCTGGTCGAAACTGTCCTTCATCACGCGTCCGTATTGCGAGCGGCTCGGCGTTCCATTCGTCTACGACCCAGGGCCGGGGATCCTGTCAATGCAGGCGATCGCCGACCCGCCGGCCTATAAGCGCGCGCGCCGCGGTGCGCTTCGACGAGATCTCCTGCGCGCTGGTGCACGCGCTCAAATACGGCGACCGGCTCGATCTGACGCCGATGATGGGGCGATGGCACGGCCAGGCCGGCCGCGAGCTTCTGGTCGATGCGGACGCGCTCGTTCCCGTGCCGTTGCATTGGCGGCGGCGATGGGCGCGCCGCTTCAACCAGTCTGCGGTGGTGGCAGCCGCCGTATCTAAAACGAGCGGCGTGCCGGTTGCCGCCAATGCACTCAAGCGCGTAAAGCCGACTGCGCAGCCGGTCGGGCTGTCACGCACCGAGCGCGCCGCCAACGTCCAGGGCGCGTTTCGCGTACCGCCGGAAGGCAGGGCCGCCGGCTCGTTTTGGTCGACGATGTGCTCACCTCGGGTTCAACCGTCGAAGGCTGTGCCAAGGGGCTGTTGCGCGCCGGCGCCGCCAACGTCGACGTGCTGGTGTTTGCCCGGGTTGCCGACCCGGTGCGAACGTCCATATAAGGAACTGCCGGGATTAACGGGCCGTTATGACTTCTGTCGAAATCTATACCTTGGAATTTTGCCAATATTGTCACTGGGCGAAAGAACTGCTTTCGCGCAAGGGCGTGAACTTCCGTGAGATCAACGTCACCGGGAATTCGCAGATGCGTCAGGAGATGATCGAGCGCTCGAACGGCGGCAATACGTTTCCGCAAATCTTTATCGGCGCGACCCACGTCGGCGGCTGCAACGAGCTTTACACGCTTGAGGAGGCCGGCAAGCTCGATGTGCTGCTCAACCCGGGCGAAAGTCGACAGACATGAATACACCGTCGCCTTCGAGCTTCAAGGTCGGCCTCGTGCAAATGCGCTCCGGGGTCGACCCACAGGCTAATCTCGCCACCGCGCTGGCAGCAATCGAGGAGGCGGCGCGCGCCGGCGCCGGCTACGTGCTGACGCCGGAAATGACCAACATCATGGAGGTCAAGCGCGAGCGACTGTTCGCCGCCATCGCCGACGAGGAGGCCGATCCGACGCTGGCCGCGCTACGTGACACCGCGCGCAAACATTCGATCTATGTGCATATCGGCTCGCTGGCGGTGAAGGTTTCCGCGGACAAGGCGGCCAACCGCTCTTTCTTGATCGACCGCCGCGGTGACGTGATTGCGCGCTACGACAAAATCCACATGTTCGACGTCGATCTGACCGACGGCGAGAGCTACCGCGAATCCCGGAATTACCGGCCCGGCGATCTAGCCGTGGTGGCCGACCTGCCGTGGGGACGTCTCGGCGTGACCGTCTGCTACGACCTGCGCTTTCCAGCGCTCTATCGCGCGTTAGCCGAAGCTGGCGCATCGTTCTTTTCGATTCCGTCAGCTTTCACCCGGCAGACCGGCGAAGCGCACTGGCATGTGCTTATCCGCGCGCGTGCGATTGAGAACGGCGCATTCGTGTTCGCCGCCGCGCAGGGCGGCAAGCACGAGAACGGGCGCGAAACATTCGGCCATTCGCTGGTCGTCGACCCGTGGGGCCAGATCTTGGCCGAAGGCGGCACCGAGCCGGGGCTCATTCTTGCCGACGTCGATCCGGCGCAAGTCGCCGCCGCCCGTGGGCGCATTCCCTCGCTGCATCACGGCCGGCGTTTCGAGGTCATCGAGCCGATGGCTGAGCCGACGCATCTGCGCGCCGTGCGGGGGCCGCTATGATCCGCTACGCGCTGCGTTGCGACAATGGCCACGACTTCGAAAGCTGGTTCGCCAACTCGGCCGCCTATGACAAACAGGCCAAACGCGGGCTGGTAACGTGCCCGGCTTGCGGTTCAGCCAAAGTCGAGAAGGCGATCATGGCGCCACAGCTCAACCGCGGCGAGACGCCCGACCAGCCGCCGACGACGCCGGCTGCGCCGCCGGCACCCGCCAAAACTCCGGTCGCAATGATGTCACCGCCAGAGCGCGAGCTGCGCAAAAAGCTCAAGGAACTGCGCGAGCACATTACCAAGAACGCGGACTATGTCGGCCCGCGTTTTCCCGAGCAGGCGCGCAAAATCCACCATGGCGAAGTCGAGCATCGCTCGATCTACGGCGAAGCCTCACCGGAAGAAGCGAAAGACCTCCACGAGGAAGGCATCGAGTTTCACCGGCTGCCCGTCCTGCCCGACGATTTCAATTAGTAGGCCGGGACCGACAGCCCGACGGCAATACCGCATTCTTGCAGGGAAGCTCGGCGGCAGAAAAAATTTATTGAAAATTCATTGGGTAAAAGACGAGGTCGAGCGTTTTCCAATGCTTGTACTTCTCCGCCGGGAGCATGGTGTAGGGTTGGCACTTCATCAGCGCATTGATGGCGCTTTGCATCACCGCCCGCTCCTTTGACGACGCGATCGGCTCGAGCAATTGCGGCGCCGACGCCAGCGTACCGTCTTGGTTGAGAGAAACGCGTAGCACAACACGGACATGATCGCTGGGATCGATCCCCGCCGCCCGATCCGAGCAGGAGCTGACGCGTTCGCGGAACAACAAGGTGAAATCGTATCCGGCCTGGTTGGTGTTGACAGCGGGCGCCGCGAAACCACCGCCGAGTGGTCCGCCCATCATCGCAAGCTGCGCCAATTGCTCGGCGATGTCCGGCTGATCCGGTGTTGCCTGGGAATTCGGCCGGGGCGGCGCGGGCGGCGGCTCTGACGCCTGAATTTGCGCCAGTTCGGACCGAAATATCTCAGCTTGCGCCGCCTCAGGCGCCGGCAAAGGCTGCGTTGCCTTGCGACTATCATCCTGCTGCTTCGTACGCTGTTGCTCTTGTTGCTGCGATTGTGCGGCCGGTTTAGGCGGGGGTCGCGCGTCCATACTCGCGTTACCAGGCTTGGGCTGAGTTTGAGTACCAGACGAGTGCAAATCGGAAGGGGTGCCCTCGAACCGCGGGGCTTCGTCCGGCGGCACGATGTCGATCACCATCGCATCCGGCGGAATCGCCTCGGACGGATTCGCTCCGACCAAGTGCAGCCCCATCATCAGGACCCCCACATGGCCGATGACTGAAATGAGAACTGCGGGACGAATGAACTGCTTCAATCCGGTCATTGGGGCCGTGTCAAAACTGCCACTCCATGCCGATATCATACCGGCTCCGCCAAAAGGCTGTCTTTCATATTTTTGTTTATGTTTGTGCCCGTTTCCTTCCCTGAATGAAAAGCCTTAATAGGCCCAGAGGAGGAGCCCGACGCCGGCGATGACGAGAAACATCCCGGCCGCTTCGCGCGCCGTGGTCTTTTGCCCAAAGGCATAACGGGCGGCTATCTGCGCAAACAGCACTTCGACCAACGCCAATGTGCGCACGCTTGCGGCGGTGGCGAGCGCGAAAGCAAGGAACCAGAATTGCGAGGCAACCGCACCCATGAAGCCGGCGAACAGCGACGGCTTCCACGCGCGCATAATCGCGAGCAGCACCGTCGGATTGCGCAGCGTAAGATAAAACGACAGCAGCACCGCCTGCATGGCAATGCCGACGGCAAGCGTAAACGTTGCCGCCATAACGAAGTTCGGCCAAGCGAGGCTGAGAATGCCGCCACGATAGCCGATCGAAGACAAGGCGAACATCGCGGCCGCGGCAAGCCCGATCAGTGTCGGCCTGATGCCGCCGACCATGCCCCCCGGTTTGGTCGACATCAGCACCACGCCTGCGGTAGCAACGACGATGGCTGTAAGCATCGGCCAAGTCAGCTTGTCGCCGAGAAAGACCAGTCCGAACACCGCGACCTGGATCGGCTCGGTCTTGAGATAAGCGATGGTGACGACGAACGAACGTTCATTCATTGCCGCAAGCATCAGCGCGGTGGCGGCCACTTGCGCCAAGGCACCGACGATCGTCCACGGCCAGAACATCAATCCCGGCAGCGGCAGTCGCGATCCGCTCACGAACAAAACGCCGACAAGAAAGACAAGTACGAACGGAAAGCCGAACAGAAACCGCACATGCGTGGCGCCCACGGTGCCAAGGCTCGCGGTCAGTTCGCGTTGCATGGCATTGCGCGCGGTCTGGGCAATTGCGGCAATGACGGTGAAAATGGCCCAGAGCCAGGGAAAAATAATCACGTGACCGCTACGCCGCTTTCTCTGCGACCACCATGTAGTTGACGTCCATGTCGGCCGCGAGCTGCCAGCGGTCGGCAAACAAATTGTAGACGACGCCGGTTTCGCCGGCGATATGCAGACCGGCGTGATCGAGCGCGGTCGCAAGCTCGTTGGGCGTCACGAACTTGTCCCATTGGTGGGTGCCGCGCGGCAGCCAGCGCAGAATGTATTCGGCACCGACGATCGCAAGCGCGAAGCTTTTGGCGGTGCGGTTAAGCGTGGCGACGAACACCAGGCTGCCCGGCTTGGCCAACGCGGCGGTCAGATCAACGAACCGGCCGACATCACTCACGTGCTCGACCACTTCCATGGCGAGAACCACGTCGAAGACGTCACCGGCGTCGGCCAATGTTTCGGCGGTGGCAGCGCGATAATCGATTGCCAGCCCGGATTGTTCAGCGTGCCGGCAGGCGACCGCGATATTGCTTTCGGACGGATCAACGCCGGTGACCGATGCACCAAGCCGCGCCAGCGGTTCACTCAATATGCCGCCACCACAACCGATGTCGAGTATCCGCAGGCCCGCAAGGCTATCAAGCCGTTTCGGATCGCGGTCGAAATGCATGGCCGCACGGTCGCGCACATAGGCAAGACGAACCGGATTGAACTTGTGCAACGCAGCCATCGGCCCTTGCGGGTTCCACCATTGGCCGGCGAGGCGCGAGAAGCGCGCGACCTCGTCCCGATCCACCGTGCCAGTTTCTGTTTGGTCAAGATCCATGCGCCGCACACTAAAGCCTTGCCGTCCACAGGCCAATCCAATTCGCAGGCCTCCGCCCATTTGCGCAACGCAATCACGCGGGTTGCAGTCATGCGCCGCTTGGACGAGGATGTCCGATAAAGGGCTTTGCGCCAACAACAACGAGGAGGGAAGCACAATGCAAAAATTTCTCTACGGTTTCGCCGGATTGGCGTTGGGGCTCAGCGCAGTCTCCGCCCACGCGCAAGACACGGTGAAAATCGGCATCATCAATCCGTATTCCGGCCAGTTCGCCGACACCGCCATCCAGATGGACAACGCCATTAAGCTCTACATGAAGCAGCACGGCGACATGGTGGCCGGCAAGAAACTCGAATTCATCCGCAAAGACGTCGGCGGCGTTGCGCCGGACCTCGCCAAAAGGCTGGCGCAGGAACTGATCGTGCGCGATCACGCCGATATTCTCGCCGGCTTCGCGTTGACGCCGAACGCGCTTGCCGCAGGAGACGTTTCGGCAGAAGCAAAGAAATTCATGGTGGTCATGAACGCGGCCACCGCAATCATAACGACAAAATCCCCGTATATCGCCCGCACCTCGACGACCACGCCGCAGCTCAACCAAACCTTCGGTACCTGGGCCGCCAAGCATGGCGTCAAGACGGCATACACAATGGTGTCGGATTACGGTCCCGGCATCGATGCCGAAGCGTCATTCCACCTCGGCTTCAAGGAGGCGGGCGGCGAAATCATCGGTTCGGTTCGCTTCCCGGTCGCCAATCCGGACTTTTCCGCGTTTGTACAGCGCGCCAAGGATGCCAATCCGGATGCGATCTACATCTGGATTCCCGGCGGCGCGCAGCCGGCCGCCGTCGGCAAGGCCTTGGCCGAGCGGGGCGTCAACCCCTCAAAGGTCAAAGTCATGGGCCAGGACTCGCTCACTTTTGAGAGCGCGCTCAAGAGCATGGGCGACGTCGGCATCGGTATCCTCACGGTGTCGGATTACGACTTCAATCACCAGTCGCAGCTCAATCATGAATTCGTCAAAGCCTACAACGACGAATTCCACCGCAACCCCGATATTTATTCGATCGGCGGTTATGACGGCATGCATCTGATCTACCAGACGCTAACGAAGACGAAGGGCGCTGCCGATGGCGACTCGCTGATCGCGGCCGCTAAAGGCATGGCCTGGGAAAGCCCGCGCGGTACAATCGCGATCGATCCGGAAACGCGCGACATCATTCAAACCGTCTATATTCGCCGTGTCGAGAAAGTCGGCGACCAACTGCTCAACGTGGAATTCGATAAGGTCGAGAACGTGAAGGATCCGGTGAAAGAGCGGATGAAGAAGTAAGCTCGCGCGCAGGGGCGGCAGCCCAAGTCGCTCCGAGTTAAAGCACTGCAAGACAAAACGCCGCGGGCCGCCTGTCTTGCGGCGCTTTTCTCGTCCGGCGTCGCGGGGCATTCTCGCCCTCAGAAAACAAACGGGAGGATCACATGCAGCGTATTTTGCTTGCGAGCTTTTCCGCGTTCGCGATGAGCCTGCTGCCGGCAGCCGTGCATGCCCAAGGCACCGTCAAGATCGGCCTCATCATGCCGTATTCCGGCCAGTTCGCGGATACCGCGACGCAGATAGATGACGGGCTGAAGCTTTACCTCAAACAGCATGGCAACAAGCTCGCCGGCAAATCGGTCGAACTAATCCGCAAGGACGTCGGCGGCATCGCTCCGCCGGTCGCGAAACGATTGGCGCAAGAGCTGGTGACCCGCGACAACATCGACATCCTGGCCGGCTTCAACCTCACGCCCAATGCCATGGCGGCCGCCGACGTGTCTGCCGAGGCGAAGAAGTTCATGGTGGTGATGAATGCGGCCACGGCCATCGTCACCACCAAATCGCCTTACATGGTGCGAGTCTCGTTCACCGTGCCACAGCTAAATCAGACGCTTGGCACCTGGGCGAAGCAACATGGGCTGAAGAAAGCCTATACGATGGTGACCGATTATGGTCCCGGCATCGATGCCGAGGCGGCGTTCCAGAAGGGCTTCAAGGAAGCGGGCGGCGACATCGTCGGCTCGGTGCGAATGGCGGTGCAGAATCCGGATTTCACCGCTTACGTACAGCGCGCCAAGGATCTCGACCCGCAGGGCATCTTCATCATGATTCCCGGCGGCGCGCAGCCTGGTGCGTTCGGCAAGGCGCTGGCCGACCGTGGTGTCGATCCGCAAAAAACCGAGATCATGGGCCAGCTGGAAATCGCTGACGAACACGCGCTCGCCAGCATCGGCGATCTTGCCGTCGGCATCATCACCGCCGGGCATTACGATTACAATCATCGCTCAAAGCTCAACGACGCTTTCGTCAACGCTTACAACGCCGAATATCATCGCAACCCCGACTTTTTCTCGGTCGGCGGTTATGACGGCATGCATTTGATCGAACTTGCGCTGCAAAACTCCGGCGGCAAGACCGACGGCGAATGGCTGGTCAATGCCGCCAAGGGTGCGAGCTGGGAAAGTCCGCGCGGTCCAATCTCGATCGACCCGGAAACGCGCGACATCGTGCAGACCGTTTACATCAGCAGGGTCGAGAAGGTCGATGGCCGGCTCGTCAACGTGGAAATCGCCGCCATCCCTAACGTCAAGGACCCGTTCAAGGCGGCAATGGCGAAGTAACCGGTGGGCGGCGTCGCCCGCCGCGCGGGCCGGGAAATGGCTTGGCCGGTCGCCGCAGCCTCCGCTAGGTTGCTACGCGTCAATCTCGTCGAGGCCTTCCGTCCATGCTTCCTCCCGTCTTCGGCGTGCTGTTCGACGGCCTTGCTTACGGCATGCTGCTGTTCGTTCTCTCGGTGGGGCAGTCGGTGACGCTCGGGATGATGAACTTCATCAACCTGGCGCATTGCAGCTTCGCCATGCTCGGCGGCTACCTGACCGTCTCGCTCATGTCGCATTACGGCTGCCCGTTCTTCGCCACGCTGCCGTGCGCGTTCATCGTCGCCGCCGTCGTCAGCGTCGGATTTGAACGGACGCTGTTTCGCCGCCTTTATCGCGCGAGCGAACTCGACCAGGTGCTGCTGACCATCGGCCTGGTCTTCATTTCGGTGGCAATTGCGGCTTACGTCTTCGGCACCGATCAGCAACCGCTACAATTGCCGCACTATCTGCGGAGTTCGCTCACCTTCATGGGCATCCGCTTTGCGGTTTACCGGCTCATCCTGGTTGGGCTGGCGCTGCTCATCACCCTCGCGCTGGTGCTCGGCCTGGAATATACCCGCTTCGGCGCCCGCGTGCGCGCTGCCGTCGACAACGAACGCATGGCGCGCGGGCTCGGTATCGACGTCGACCGCACATTTGCGATCACCTTCGCGCTCGGCAGCGGACTCGCCGGGCTCGGCGGCGCGCTCGCCATCGAAATTGTCGGACTCGATCCGTCTTTTGCCTTCACCTATCTGATTTACGTGCTGATCGTCGTTTCCGTCGGCGGGCTCGGCTCGATTTCCGGATCCTTCGCCGCCGCCATCGTCCTCGGCATCAGCGACGTCGCCGGCAAATATTACGTCCCGCAACTCGGCGCATTTCTCATCTATCTGGTGATGATCAGTCTGCTGATGTGGCGGCCGCTCGGCCTGCTTGGGAAACGCTGATGGCGCTGAGCGAAACCTCGATCAGTCCGCGGCTTTATCTCGCGGGGCAAACGCGCTGGCGGCCGGCCGAGATCTTGTTCTGGCTGGCGACCTTGCTGCCGTATTTCCTGTTCCCGAATTACCTGTCGCTCGCGAGCCAGATCGCCATTGCCGCGCTGTTTGCCTTATCGCTCGACCTGATCCTCGGTTATGCCGGCATTGTTTCGCTGGGGCATGCGGCATTCTTCGGGATCGGCGCGTACGCCGCAGGGCTACTGTCGAAATATGGCTGGGGCGAGCCGTTGAGCGGCCTCGTTGTTGCCGCCTTCGCGGCCGGCGTCATCGGCTATGCTACAAGCTTCGTCATCTCCCGTTTTCGGCATCTTGCCTTGATCATGCTTACGCTCGGTTTCGGGCTCCTGCTGGCGGAGCTCGCGAATACTTTGGGCTGGCTCACCGGCGGCATGGACGGGCTGCAGGGCATCCATACCTGGAAGCTATTCGGCATATTCTCGTTCGATCTTTACGGGCGCACCGCCTATTCCTACGCACTCGCCGCGCTGTTCGTGCTTTTCCTGTTCGCGCGCCGGCTTATTCACTCGCCGTTCGGCCTTTCGCTGCGCGGTATTCGTGAAAACTTTGTGCGCATGCCGGCGATCGGCGCACCAAGCCGCGCGCATATCCGCACGATTTACACCATCGCCGCCTGCATGGCCGGCGTCGCGGGTGCGCTCCTTGCGCAGACCACGGAGACGGTCTCGCTCGATTCGCTGGGCTTCGAACGCTCGGCCGAAGTGGTGGTGATGCTGGTGCTCGGAGGCGCTGGCCGGCTTTACGGCGGACTCGTCGGCGCGACAATTTATATGATCGCCCGCGATCAATTCTCCGGGGTTGTGCCGCAATACTGGTATTTCTGGATCGGCATTCTGCTGGTGGCCGTCGTCGTTTTCCTCCCCAACGGCGTTCTCGGCGGATTGGCGCAGGTGGCCGCGCGCTGGAGCCGTAAGTGAGCGCGCCGGCGCTGGCGACCCGCGGCCTCGCCAAGAGCTTCGGCTCGCTTGTCGTTGCCCGCGACATCGAGATCGAGCTGCCTAAGGGCGTGCGCTATGCGCTGATCGGCCCCAACGGCGCTGGCAAGACCACGCTGATCAACCTGATTACCGGCATGTTGCAGCCCGGCGCCGGTCGCATCTTTCTTGACGATGCCGACATTACGACGCTACCGCCCGAGCAACGCGTGCGCCGCGGCCTGGTGCGCACCTATCAGGTCAACTCGCTGTTTCCTCATCTCACCGCGCTGGAATCGGTGACGCTTGCGGTATGCGAGCGGACGCGCGCGGCGCGAGTCTGGTGGCGGCAGCTCAACGCCTATCCGCACGAAATCGACGAAGCCCAAGACATTCTCGTCGCGTTGAAGCTCGGCGCGGTGTGTCACCGCCTGACCCGCGAATTGGCATACGGCCAGCAGCGGTTGCTCGAGATCGCGCTCGCGCTCGCCACCCGGCCGAAGGTGCTGCTACTTGACGAGCCGGCGGCGGGCGTCCCGCGCGAAGAAAGCCAGGAATTGTTCGCCGCCATCGCCGGGCTCTCCAGCGACATCACGGTGCTATTCATCGAGCACGATATGGAGCTGGTGTTCCGCTTCGCCTCGCGCATCATTGTGATGGTCGGCGGACGCGTCATGGTGCAGGGGCCGCCGCACGAAATCGCCAACGATCCTCAGGTGCGCGCGGTTTATCTCGGCAAAGCGCCGGCCAAAGTGTTGCATGAGCCGCGTCATGGCTGACCCGCTGCTCGCATTCGACGACGTGCGCGCGGGGTATGGCTCCGCAGTTGTGCTCGACGGCGTATCCTTCACGCTCCCGGAGCGCGGCGGGCTCGCCGTGCTCGGACGCAACGGCGTCGGCAAATCGACGCTGCTCCTTACCATCATGGGCTATACCCGGGTCGGTCGCGGCCACATCCGCTGGCGCGGCGAGGTGATCACCCGGCGGCCACCGCATCGCCGCGCGCTTGCCGGCATCGGCTGGGTGGCGCAGGAGCGCGAGATTTTCCCTTCGCTCACTGTTGAGGAGAACCTCACCGTGGCCGCGCGTACAGGTCGCTGGAATCTCGTCTCCGTCTATGACCTTTTTCCGCGACTGGCCGAACGCCGGCGCAATCTTGGCAATCAATTGTCCGGCGGCGAGCAGCAGATGCTGGCGATCGCGCGCGCGCTGATGACAAATCCGGCGCTGCTGTTGCTCGACGAACCGCTCGAAGGCCTCGCGCCGATCGTGGTCGAGGAGCTGGCTGCCGCCATCCGGCGCATGACGAAGGAAGGCTCCAACGCTTTTATCCTGGTCGAGCAGCACGCCGATATTGCGTTGTCATTGACCGAGAGCGTGCTCGTGCTCGAGCGCGGCCGGATCGTGCATAGCGGCGCGTCGGCGCATTTGCTCGCCGACCACGCCGCACTGGACCGCCTCGTCGGCCTGCGGCTTGCGGAAGCGTGAGCGTTGACAGTGCACAGTCACACGCGCCAACCGCAACAAAAGCTAGGCTTGCTGCTGGCGTAAATCCGGCATCTTGATCCCTGCGGTTTTCGCCACCGCCGCGAGCTCTTGCCAAAGCTTTTTGGCAATCGGGATTCCGGATTGGCGCCGCACGATTTCGGTGCGGCCGGCGCGTTCGCCGGGCAAGAGAATCTCATCGACCCCCTCCTGCCGCGGCAACGCCTTGAGCAATGCCGCGAGGATGTCGGCGTCGCGCACGAAATCCGCGAGCGACCGGAAATTGGCAATATCAACCGCGAGAATGACAATGTTTTGCAGGAACCGCCGACGCTTCTGCGGACCGAGCGCCAGCGCCTGGATCGGCGCCGCCGCCAGCACGCTCGCCAGCATCTCAAACATCAAGGCGAGCCCCGATCCTTTCGGGCCGCCAAGCGGCAGCAAGATCTCGGCCTTGGCCGGATCGGTGGTCGGCGCCCCATCCCCGGTCAAGACCGCGCCGGCCGGCAACTGCGCGCCGGTCGCCAAGGCCTGCAGAATTTTCCCGTTGGAAATCGCGCTGGTCGCCATGTCGAGGACGATCGGGCCCTTGCCGCTCGGCACCGCAATCGCGATCGGGCTCGTTCCCAGGCTCGCGACACGCGCGCCGTGATAAGCGACGAAAGCGGGCCCCGCGCCCATAATCAGCGCGGCGCAACCGCGTTCCGCCATCCACTGCGCATAACGGCCGATCGCTCCGGTATGGGTGGTCTCCCGCATCAGTCCAAAACACGTTCCGGCGGTGCGCGCCCGGTCGGTGGCGACGGCGATCGCCTGCATCATCGCCACCGGCCCGAAACCTCGGCCACCGTCGAGAACGAAAGTTGCGGCACGGTCATGCAGCAAACGCGGCTGCGCCTTTGGGTCGATCTCGCCGCGATCGATCATGTTCAGGTAAGACGGCAGGCGCGAAACGCCGTGTCCATCGACGCCGCGCAGATTGGCCCAGACCAGCCCATCGGCAACCACGCCCGCGTCCGCCGCACTCGCGCCCTTAGCGGTCAGCGCGTCGCAGATGAAACGTGCCAGCTCTTCATCACCGACAAGCATCATGCACGCGCCGGAAAGTAGCGACCGAGCCAGTCGCGCAGCAGGTTCCAAATCCGCGTGGAATTTTCGTTGAACAGGAAATGGTCGAGGTCGCTGAACAGATGAAGTTCCGTCGGCTCGCCGGCGCGCTTGAACAGCTCGATCGACTGTTCGGTCGGCGTCACCGAATCGTTGGCGGCATGGATGAGCAAAAGGGGCCGCGGCGCGATCTTTCCGACCACTTCCTCGGCACGGAAATCGGCCATGCTCTGCGCGGTCTCGGCTGGAAACATCTCGACCGAGTTGGTTGCCAGCATTTGTACATCCTGCTTCTCGAGATTTTGCCGCACGCGATGGGGAATCGGTACGATGTCGGCGCGCGGTACCATCAGCGATTTGCCGGTACGGGCGCGGTACGCGCGCCCTTCCGCCAGCATGGCGGTGAATTTCGCCCAGGCTTCGGGCGTGCGATGCTGACCGCGGAATTTACGCTCGCCGTGGCCCCAACCGCCATTCGAAATAACCGTGGCAATGCGAGGATTGGTGCCGCCGGCATAGATCGCAACCGCGCCGCCGAAGCTCGATCCGATTACGCCGATGCGGTCAGGGTCGACGGCGGGATGGCGCGCCAGAAACTCGAGCGCGTGGCCGAGATCCTCGACCTGTTCGAGACAGATGACGCGGCCGAACTCGCCTTCGCTTTTGCCGCAGCCGCGCATGTCGAAGCGAAGCGTGACGTAGCCGAACTCGCTCAGGACGTTCGTTGGATGAATCACGCCGGCGGATTTGCAATTACCGCCAAAGCCGTGCAGGACGAGGAACGCCGCGCGCCGCTCCGGCGTCCGCAATCCGGCCGGGACACCGAGCATGCCGTAAAGCTTCAAGCCCGCCGATGGAATACTGACCGCAGCCTCAAGCATATCGGCCAGCGTAGCATACCCAAGCGCAGTTCTAACTCGCCACGAACAGGATGGCCGTGTCGCAACGCTCGAGCAATGCGGCTGCCATATTGCCGAAGAACAGCGTCTCGCCCGGACGACGGGTCACGCCCAGTACGATCAGATCGTAGCCCCCGCGCTCGGCTTCCTTAAGGATGGCATCTTCAGCCGCCACATCGACGCGCAACGCAGTGCGTATCCGTGCGTCATAGCGGTCGGCAAGTTCGGTAATATCCTTGAGCACGGCTTCCTCGTTGCGGCGGGTGGCCGAGCCGCGGCGGACGCGGCCGCGGCCGCGGCCACCGTTGGGCCGCCCGCTCGCCACGTAAAGCGCGCTGACCCGCGAACCGCCCGTCCGCGCCAGCGCAAATCCTGTTTCCGCCGCCCGGCGCGACACGTCGGTGCCATTGACTGGAATAAGAATTCTGCCTATCGGCTCGCCGCCGCTCTTAAGCCGGCGTCCGCCGGCGATTGCGACCGCAAGCGGCCCCTCGAACCCCTCGGCGATGCAGGTGATCTCCGGACCGAATCCGTCGCGCGGTCCACGGGTTTTGTCGATACCGACGATCAGCAGATCGTAACCCTTCTGCGCCTCGTCAGCGACCGCCTCAGCATCGGGCGCTTTGCGGGTGCGCGTGGTGACGTCGACATTGCCGCGCGCCGGTTCCTCCGCGAGCGGCGCTGCACTCGCAGCCGCGGCCCGCACCTTATTTTTTGATTCGTCATTGTCCCCGCGCGCCGGTTGCCGCCACTTGTCGGGCCCGAGTTCGATGATTGTGGTCGGCTTGTCGCCGGACCCGGCAATCGCGCCGGCCAACCGCGAGGCCAGCGTGCCGTTAGCGCCACCGTCGACCGCAAGCAACAAGCGTTCGAGATTCGGCACGAAGCCGCGAGCGTCGAGGTCCTCGCGCTCGAGCCGCTGCCGCTCCGCCTTGCGCAAGGGCAGACGGCGCAACGCCCAGCGCAGCATCGGTGGCATCGCCACGGTGGTGAGCAGCGCCATGCCCACGATCAGCGTGTAGAGATTGCGGCTGAATACGCCAGCCGAAAGGCCAATCGTGGCTACGATCACCTCGGTCGAGCCGCGGGCATTCATCGCGCAGGCGAGCGCGAGCAATTCGGCGCGGCTCAATCCGCCGATCTTGCCGCCGACGAACGCGCCGGCGAATTTGCCGACGCTGGCAATAATCACTAGCCCAGCTGCCAATAGCAAAAGCGCCGGATCTTTCAGGATGGTCAAGTCGGCGCCCAGCCCCGACAGCCCAAAGAACACAGGCATGAACAAAGCCGCGATCAGTCCGCGCAATTGCTCGTTGATATGGCTGGTGAGGATCGGCGATTCGCCGATCAAGACGCCGGCGACGAACGCGCCAAGCACCGTCTGCACGCCGATCAGATAGGTAGTCAACGCCATCGCCAGCGTGATCAGCAGGATCATGGTTATGACGGCGAATTCGCTTTCGAACGTGTCATTGGTCCAGCGGATCAAGCCGAACACGACGCGTCGGCCAATAGTGAGGCTTATCGCTAGGAACAAAAGCGTGCCGAGGATGGCGAAGCTCACGGAGCGCAAATCGAGCGTACCGGAGGAAGCAAGACCGAACGAGACGGCAATGATGATCCATCCGCTTGAATCCTCGAGGATGGCGGACGCGACGATGATCTGGCCGATATCGCGGCGCATGAAGTTCATCTCGCGCACGACCACGGCGACAATCTTGATCGACGAGATAGACAGCGCGGTGGCGAGAAACAATGCGGTAACGAAACGCGCTTGCGGATTCGGCAGAATCGAATCCGGCAGCATTTCGCCGAGCCCCAAGCCGCAGATGAAAGGCAGCGCCACGCCGGCGCTTGCTACCGCGACCGCCGACCGTCCGACACGCTTCACCAGCCGCAGGTCGGTTTCCATCCCGGTCAGCAACAGCAGCATCAGGATGCCGAGCTGGGAGACGGCATTGAGCATGCTCTTCTGCTCGACCGTCGGCGGAAATAACAGGTACTGAAGATCCGGCCAGATTGCTCCGAGCAGCGAAGGCCCGAGAATGAGCCCGCCGAGGAGCTGGCCCATCACCGCCGGCTGGCCAAAGCGCTGCATCAGCTCGCCAAGGCCGCGGCCGACCACCAGGAGGAGCGCAAGCTGGGCGATGAAGATCGCGCCGGCATGCTCGGAGGAATTTTGATCCGCGGCTAGAGCGATGGAGCCGCCGCCGCACAGGACGCAAACGCAGACCAAGCCACGCGCCGCGACGGCCGTGGGCGCGACGCTCCACCTCGCCTGTGCACGCCTGCGACGAGGATGCAGCCGTTTCACTCCCGCTAGTGAAATTATAGCCCGATTTGGGCCGACCCGCGCTGGTCAACGCAGCCGGGGTTCCGGTGTTCCCCTCCCCGTTATGCGTTTTCCACTGGGCTTGGCACCGTCGAATCCTGCGTCGGCCAGCGTTCGTGCGTGAGCGGCACGATCAGCCGCGTGGAGAACCCCTCACGGGTGTAGCTCGAATGTACTTCGCCGTTCATTTGCCGCTCGATCACCAGACCGATCAACCGTGAGCCGAATCCGGTTCGCCGCGGCCGCCGTGCCGGCGGGCCGTTGCGCTCGACCCAATCGAAGGTGAGCGTCACGCCGCGCCGCGTGCGGGCCACCGACCAGTTCAAGTCGAGCCGGCCCTGCGGGCGCGACAAGCTGCCGTATTTGATGGCGTTGGCGGCAAGTTCGTGCAGCGCGGCACTGAGGCTGAAGGTCGGGTCCGGATCGAGATCGACATCCGGGCCCTTAAGGTCAGTGCGTTCGAGATAGGGCCCCAGCTCGACGCGGAGCAACTCGGCGAGTGAAGTGGACTTCCAGCCGGCTTCGGTGATCAACCGATGGGCGTTAGCCAGAGCCAGCACGCGGGCCTGATACTTGGCCATCAGGTCGGCCATGTTGCGCGAATTTCTCGCTGTCTGCGAGAGCAGCGCCAAGAGCTGGGAGAACAGATTGCCGGAGCGATGCCGCAATTCGCGGATCAATAGCTCCTGGCGCTGCTCCAACTGCCGGCGGTGAATGGCGCCAGCGACCAGATTGGCGACCGCGGCGAGAAATGAAATATCCTGCACGCTGAACCGGCGCGGCGCTTTGGTGCAGACACCGAGCACGCCATAGGCGCGGCCATCGTGACCAGTGATGACAGTACTCATCCCACTGACACAGCGGTGATTGCGCAGATATTGCGGCACGGTAAAGCGCTTTTCGCTCGCAAAATCTTCGGTAACCACGGGGACAACCGCCCCCAGGATGTACGGAGCGTAGTCATCGCGCTCTTTGGTCATCAAGATTGAGCCGATGCAGCCGGCCTCCCAGCCGAAGCCGGCCCGTAGCAAGAGATCGTTGCCGCCCGGCAGAAGCTCAATCACCTTGACGAAATCGACCGGGAGCGTGACCGCGACGGTAGAGACCACATCGTTGAGCAGCCGCTCGATGTCGGTCTCCAGCAATGCGCGCTCACCGAGTTGCGCGAGGGCTTCCTGCTGCTTGGCGCGGCTGCGCAATTCCTCTTGCAGCTTCACCTGTTCGGTAACGTCGTGACAGAGACCGACCATGCGCACCGGCGCACCGTCTTTGCTAACTACCGTGCCGGTCGCTTCGATCCAGGTTTCTGCTCGCCCTTCGCGCGGCGCGACCCGAAAGCGCACCTCGTACGGACCACCGGTGCGCATCGCCACGTTGACCGCTTCGAGAACTCTGGCGCGATCTTCGTCGTGAATGTCATTCGCAAAAAATGAAAACGTGCCGCCGAACGTTGCCGGCGCAAGGCCGACGATCGATTTAATATTGCTCGACCACGTCACCGCGTCGGTGGCGATGTCCCAAGACCAGACGCCAATCCGACCCGCTTCAAGCACAGCGCGAACCGTTGCAAAGTCCGGAAAAAATGCCTGCGGCACTTCCCCGGTCAATTCGTCCGGTTGCCTGCTCGTCCTTTTCGCCACCGGCCTGTCCATACTCTTCCAGTTCGACCTCGACCCCGCCGGGGTCAAGACCATACGCTTGGACCGTCTACGGAAGATAAGATGGTCGCGTTTGCGGTTTCGCCATGGCCGCAAAATAGCGGCAGGCGATTGGCGCCGGCCTTCGGTCAGAGCGCCACCCACATCAGTAGAGGCCGAAAGCCGTGGGATTGCCGTTCGATTCGACCTGGTGCGTCGACCTGACCATAATCCTTGCGGTCATGGCACCGTGGTTGCTTTCAATCGTCACGTTCTGTGACGCCACGTCTTTTGGCGTCACGCCCCTTTGCGCGACGTCCCTTTGGTCGCTGAAGGCGACTGCGCCCTGATCGTTCGGCAGCACCACCACCTTGGTACCGACGGAGACGCGGTCGTAGAGGTCGATAACGTCGGCGTCACGCATGCGAATGCATCCGCTGGAGACGTGCTTGCCGATCGAACCCGGATTGTTGGTGCCGTGGATGCGGTAATCGGTATTGCCGAGATAGAGCGCACGGGCGCCCAGCGGATTACCCGGCCCGCCGCCCACCCAGCGCGGCAGGTAGGGCTGCCGCGCAATCATTTCGGCCGGCGGAATCCAGTCGGGCCATTCCGACTTGCGTGAAAGCGTCTCGATGCCGGACCAGGTGAAGCCCTGGCGACCGACGCCGATGCCGTAGCGCAGAGCTTTGCCATCACCGAGCGTCAGATAGAGAAATGCATGTGCGGTGTCGATAATGATCGTGCCTGGCGGCTGATCGCCACTGTAGCTAACGATCTGGCGTCGGAGCGGAGCGGGAACGTCGTCTTCGGTCGGCGCCGCACGCGGCGCTTCCGGCCGCGGCGCAACCTCCTGCAACGCGATGGTGTCGTGAGCCAACACGTCGTTCGAAAGCGATTGCGCCGAAACAGCACCGCCGACGAACGTAGCAAAGGCTGCACTAAGAATTGCGGTGCCGACGCGGCACAACAGCTTGACCGCTGACATGATCCACTCCGCCGATGGGTTCCGGTCATCAATTGCCGGCGTTCGTTAAAGGTTCCTCGTGGCGCGCCGCAGTTATCCGCTGCGTTTTTGCTTCAAATTTTTCGCAAAATTCTCACGCCACACAGCGGCCAAAGACATGCGCGAGCTGCGGCGATGAGATCGCGCTGAACGCGCGATCGCACCCGACTGGGATTTTCGCGTGTGTCGGCGGCAGCAATCGCAATCCGAGCTGGTGCGGGAAGACCGCCGGGCTGATCGACGGCAAGCGATCGCCCTTCAGCGTGCGGTTCACCGACGGCGATTTCGGCGTGAACATGCCGTGTGGGAAAGAGGGGAAGGAGATAAAGCTCGCGGCGAACAACGCCAGCGCTACGCCCGTAGCTCGAACCCAAAACAAACTCCGCATTGGATCAACCCCGCGACTTGCATGCGTGATCCCCGAGCCCCGAAGCGGCGCGCGGCAAAATTCCACGCGCCATCAGCAACGTGGCCAGCCGGATACCGGTTCCGTCACGCCGTGGTTTTGGCCAAGCCGTATTCTCACACTTGCGTGATTGCCAATACGGGGAAGTCGGAAGCGGAACCAAGATGACGATCGGGAATTATTCGAGAGGACCGGCCATCCTTTCCCCCCTCCCCCGTGCTTGGCTGGTCAAGTTGGGCGCAACCGATGGACCGATCGGTTGCGCCCTAATTATTTCGACTAGCTGCGGCAGGAAAACGCAGACGGCCGGGACAAGCCCGGCCGTCACGCAAACTTCCTTCGCACGGAAGGCTACGCGGTGGCCTGCTGCTCGCGCTGGTGCGCCTTGCGCCCGAAAAACAGCGCCTGGCTTGCCACCGCCGACACCACTGCGAGCTGGAACGGCTTGGCGATCAGGAAGGCCGGCTCCGGCCGTTGACCGGTGAGGAAGCGCTCGGGATAAGCGGTGATGAAAATGACTGGCACTTCAAACGAGCCGAGGAGTTCGTTCACCGCGTCGAGGCCCGAACTGCCATCGGCCAGTTGGATGTCCGCCAGGATGAGCCCCGGCCGGGTTTTGCGGGCAAGCGCGATGGCCTCCGCATGGGTGCGCGCCACGCCGATCACGCGATGACCGAGGCTTTCCACCAGCGCCTCAATGTCCATGGCAATAAACGTCTCGTCCTCGATGATCAGGACGTCGGTGGCGATTTCAGCGGCCAGTTCGCGGCCGGATTCCTCAACCAGGCCGCGCAGCGTCGGCAGATCGCAATCGATGATTTGCGCGGCATCCTCCTCGGAGAACCCCTCCAGCGCGACCAGAAGAAAGGCCTGGCGCGGACGCGGCGTGATCCGGGTCAGATGCTGCTCGGGCGGCAAATGCGGCTCTGCCGCATCGGGTTTGCCGTTCACGGCTACCGAATTCCAGATTTTGGTGAACAGTTTGTAGAGCGCAACCCTTTGATTCGGCGCGGATTCCGAGCATTTTCGGACTCGCAATCAGGGACTCCAGAGTGGCCGCAACGTAGGCGTCGCCAGAGGCCTGATTGCCCGTCAGCGCCCGGGCATAACGGCGCAAAAACGGCAAATGCTGAACTACGGCTTTTGAGGTCGTCAACGGCAACACCCTCCCCTTCCAGCGTCGAAAGCGTATTGGCTAAAACGTCCTGGGGCAAACAAGGTTCCCGAAACCGGTTCCCCCGCCCGGAACCAACCGCAAGACCCGCGCGTTGGTGCGGCGATTGGGGACAGGCAGCAGGTAGAGGTCATGCCAGGTCAAAGCGACGACGGGGGGACGACGAAAAATGAACACAGGTAAGACAGTCAACCTTCAACCGCCTGCCGCGAATGAGGACAAGGCGGACGAGCCGGACGCCATGGGCAAGGCAGCGACGCAGCGTAAGGGTGAAGTCCGTTTGGGCCGGGAAGTGCAAGCGCGCATCGGCCAGCAGCTGCGCGGCTTATACGACGAAGTGGTCAACCAGGGCGTACCCAAGCACATCGACGATCTCGTTCGTCGGCTCACCGATCAAGACGATGGGGTTGCATGAAACTCGATCCCGCCATTCGCGATCAGGTGCTTGCGACCGTGCCAAGCTTGCGCGCGTTCGCGATCTCCTTGAGCGGCAATGTCGACCGCGCCGACGATCTGGTTCAAGAGACGCTGCTGCGGGCGCTCGCGCATATCGACTCGTTCCAACCCGGCACCAACATGCCGGCGTGGCTGTTTACGATTTTGCGCAACCTGTTCCGCTCGGAATACCGCAAGCGCCGGCGCGAAGTTGAGGATGCCGACGGCCGCTATGCCGAGACGCTCAAATCGCATCCTGAGCAGACCGGGCGCGTTGAATTCAACGAATTCCGCGCCGCGCTTGGCAAGCTGCCGTCCGATCAGCGCGAGGCGTTGATCCTGGTCGGCGCCTCGGGCTTCTCCTACGAAGACGCCGCCGCCATCTGCGGCTGCGCCGTCGGCACCATCAAGAGCCGCGTCAACCGCGCGCGCACCCGGCTTGCCGATCTCCTCGCGATCGACAACGTCGACGATTTCGGTCCCGACCGCGCTACCCGCGCGGTGCTGGCCGGCGGCGGCCGCAACTAAATCCACTTCACATTACGGTAGCTGGCTGCGGTGGGTGAGCCCGCCGTCGATGGTGACGATCGTGCCGCTGGTGTAACCGGAAAGATCGGACGCCAGGAAAACCACCATCGCGGCGATCTCATCGGTGCTGGCCGGCCGCCCGAACGGCATTTGCGCAAAGCCCTCCCGCCATCGGTTTTCATCACCGTAGAGTTGCGCAGCCCGCTTGCGGCCGAGCACCTCGACGCGGTCGGTCAGCACCGGACCGGGGTTGACGCCGATCACCCGCACACCAAAATCCGGACTGGTGCCGCCGATCGCGCGCGTGAACCCCATCAGCCCGGCATTGCCGGCCGCACCGGCGATATATCCGTAATCCAGCCGCTCGCCGCCGGCGCCGATGATGTTGACGATCACACCGCGGCGGCGCTCTTTCATTTTCTGCAAATAGAGCCGGGTCAGGCCGATATAGCCGAACACCTTGAGCTCCCAGCCGGTGCGCCAGGCCGCCTCGTCGGTTTCCTCGATGGTGCCGCCGGGAATAGCGCCGGCATTGTTGATGAGGATGTCCACGTCGGGGAAAGCTTCGGCCAGGCGTTGCCGCGCGCCGGCGTCGGAGAGGTCGGCGGCGAGCGTGCGCACGGTGACTTTTGTCGCTTTGCGGAGCGCCGCGGCTTCGTGCTCCAGGCGCTCGGCCGACCGCGCTACCAGACCGACATGCACGCCTTCGCGCGCCAACCATTGCGCGACGGCAAGACCGATCCCCTTTGAACTGCCGGTAACGAGCGCGCTACGTCCGGAAAGCTTCAGATCCATGAGAACATCGTGTTGCTGTTGGGTGTAAGTGTCACATGTGGGATGGCAGGTATAGGGCCAGGATCGGAAACGCGATCAAGATCACGAGGCGGATAAGGTCAGTGACGATGAACGGCAGCACGCCGAGGAAGATGGTCGAAAAACTCACCTCCTGAACGACGCTCTTGATCACGAACACGTTCATCCCGACCGGTGGATGAATAAGCCCGAGCTCGACCGTCATTACAATAATGACACCGAACCAGATCGGATCGAAGCCGAGTTGAGTGATCACCGGGAAAACAATCGGAACGGTGAGGATGATCATCGCCAGCGCGTCCATCAGGCAGCCGAGCGCGATGTACATGAGCATGATCAGCGCCAGCACGCCGTAACGGCCAAGCCCGAGGGCGCTAAGGAACGCCGTCACCTTCTGCGGCGTCTGCGTGACGGTGAGGAAATACCCGAACAGGAGTGCGCCGATCAGCACCGTGAGGACGGCGGCGGCGGTGCGCACCGCTTGCAGTAGCGAACGGCGGATATCGGTACGGGTGAGCTTGCCGCGCAGGACGCCGATCAATAGCGCGCCGACCGCGCCCATGCCGCCGGCTTCGGTCGGGGTGAACAGGCCGCCATAAAGCCCGCCGATGACAAAGACGAAGAGTAAAAGGGTCGCCCAGATGTCGCGCAGCCCGGTCAGCCGTTCCGGCCAGGTATGCCGCGGCGCCGCCGGCAGGAATTTCGGCCGCAGCCGGCCGATGACCACGATGGTGAGCATGTCCATCGACGCGGCAAGGACGCCGGGAATGATCCCGGCGATAAACAGCTTGCCGATGTCCTGCTCGGTAATGATGCCGTAGACGGCGAGCACGGTCGAAGGCGGCAGCATGGCGCCGAGCGTGCCGCCGGCGGCGATCACGCCGGTCGCGAACGATTGCGGATAGTTGTAGCGGCGCATTTCCGGATAGGCGACGGTGGCGAAGGTGGCGGCCGTCGCTACCGACGAACCGGAAATCGCGGCAAAGCCGGCACAGGCGGCGATGGTGGCAATGCCTAAACCGCCGCGCAAATGCCCGACGAATGCGTTGGCGGCGCGGAACAGCTCGCGGCTCATGCCCGAATTGGACACGAAGGCACCCATCAGCAGGAACATCGGGATGACGCCGAAAGTGTAGTCGGTCACCGTGCGCATCGAGGTGTGGCCGACGATTTTGAGCGCCGGCGCGCCGCCGACGAGATAGGCAAAGCCGCTGACGCCGACGAGCCCCATTGCCATGCCGACCGGCACCCGCAGCAGCATCAGCGCGAACAGGACGATAAAGCCGACGATGGCGACGATGCTCGGGCTCACGCGCGCCTCATTCGACCGGCTTGATCTGGTAGCGGCCGCCCAAAAGCTCAGGATGAAAGATCAGCCGGTAGGTGCGCACCGCGATCAGCAGCACGGCAGATACGTCGCCGATCCAGGCCACCAGAAAAAACGGCCAGACCGGCAGCCGTAAGTCGAAGGTGGAAACATGTTCGGCGTAGGTGTTCTTCACCTTGTCGAACAAGGTGTAGGTCTGCACCGTCACCACGAACAGCAGCACCAAAGTGGCGAAAACGTCGATCACGCGCTGCATGCGTGCGCCGACATTGGCGTAGAGGAGATCGACGGTGATGTGGGTGCCGCGATAAGACGTCGCCGAGATGCCCCAAAAAATGACGATGCCGAGCAGCAGCCGGCCGAAGTCGTAGCTGTCGGGAATCTGCACGCTGAAGAAGTAACGCAGCAGCACCGAGACGAAGATATCGACGGCGACGAGACCGATGAAGAACGCGGCGATCAGCTCGATGCCGTCGATGAACCGATCCATCGCGTTGCGCGCGGACGCTGACTGGATCGGCGCTGCTTCCGGCTCTGCCACAATGCTGATCCGTTAAAACCCGGCGTCGTATCGTTTCAGCGAAGCCTGCAGCTCGTTCCAGATCGTATCGGGATCGCCGCCGGCCTTCCTGACCCCGTCCGCCCATTTTTGTTTCAACGGCTCCGCCGACTTTTTCCACTCGGTGATTTGCTCATCGCTGATCTTGTAAACTTCGTGCTCCGGTTCGGCTTTGATTTTCTCCAGGCCGCTGCGTTCAAAGTCGACCCATGGGTCGGCGAACCGACCGGCCCACTCGCTCGTGCAGTGATCGTCAATCACTTTCTTCTGCGCCGCGGACATAGCCGCATATGTCGCCGGGTTGATCAACCACTGGAACATTACCGAGCCGAGCGGCACATCCATGTCATATTTGGTCACCTTGTCGATACCGAACAGAAGCATCGAGCCCCACGGGAACGTGACCGCGTCGGCCACGCCTTTGGCGAGAACCTCCCTTACCTCGGGAGCGCTGGCTTGCACGTTGGTGCCACCAAGCTGTGTGACCCAGGCGGCGATTGTGCTCTGGGCCGGCCGCACCTTCATACCGCGGAGGTCGGACGGGACCACGATTTTCTTGTTGGTAGAATGCCATGCGACCGGGTCGAGCACGAAGGAGAAGCAATAATGCACATCCTTCATCTCGGTTGCCGCGTATTTGCGGTACCACGCGTCGATTGCCCGATTACCGCCCTTGGCATTGCCGACGATAAACGGCAACTCACCAGCCGCGATAATCGGGAAGCGGCCCGGTTGATACCCAGGATTGATGTAGACCACGTCGGCGATGCCATCGCGCGCCATGTCGTAGTGATCGAAGGCTTTGCCAAGCTGCTGCGCAGGATAGATCTGGTAGGTGATGCTACCGTTCGACTGTTTCTTGATATCGTCGCCCCAATCCTGGATCGCTTTTTGTATGGGATGCGTCGGCGGCACCCAGTGCGAAATCTTAAGATCGAAAGTTTTCTCCTGCGCGGCGGCTTTATGGACATTAAACGCGAGGCCGAGCGCGGCCAGGCCGAGTGCGAGGCAGCGTGTTCGGTGCATCAACGCCTCCTGAGCGTTTTGGCGGCCAGCGAGCGTCGCGATTTCAATACCCGGAATTGAACTTGGTGAGTTCCATGTTCAGCTCTTTGAGGACTACGTCCGGATCGTTGCCGGTTTTCTTCACCGCGGCCGCCCACTTCTGCAATACCGGGCCGGCAGCCGCCTTCCACTCTGCGAGCTGCGCGTCGGAGATGGGATAGACTTCCTGTCCCGGCTCTGCCTTGAGCTTGGCGATGCCGTCATGCTCGAAGTCGGCCCATGGCGACGCGACGCGTTCCGCCCATTGCGTCGTGCAGTGGTTGTCGATCACTTTCTGCTGCGAAGGCGACATCTGCGCATAGGTCGACTTGTTCATCACCCACACGAAGCTGGTCGTGTAGAGCGCCGCCTCCATGTGATATTTGGTGACCTTGTCGATGCCGAACAGCACTATCGAGCCCCACGGGAAGGTGACCGCGTCGGCGACACCCTTCTCCAGCACGTCGCGCACTTCCAGCGCCGACGCCTGCACGTTGGTGCCTCCGAGCTCGGTAACCAGCGACGCCATTGTCGCGTGAGCCGGGCGGATCTTCATGCCCTTGATGTCACCCGGCACCATGATTTTTTTGGTGCGCGAATGGAACGTGCCGGGATCGTGCGCGAAGGCGAAGCAGAATTTCACGTCCGGCATCTCCTTGGCGACGTATTTGCGGTACCAAACGTCAAGCGCCGCCGAGCCGGCTTTGGCATTGGCCAGCATGAACGGCAAATTGCTGGCGTCGAAAATCGGGAATTGGCCGGGCTGATAGCCGGGGCTGACATAAGTGACGTCGGCAATGCCGTCGCGCGCCATGTCGTAATGATCGAACGCCTTGCCGAGCTGCTGCGCCGGATAGACTTTGTATTTGATGGTGCCGCCGGAATCCTTCTTGATCGAGGCGCCCCATTCCTCCATCGCCTTTTGCAGCGGATGTGACGGCGGCACCCAATGCGAAAGCTTTAGCTCGAAAGTCTTGTTTTCCGCCGAAGCGGCGCTGACCCCGAGCAAAAGGCCAAGCAGCGCACAGCCGCAAAGCGTTATCCGGCGCATCTGGCGCATCGATTTCCTCCCGTTGGTCATTGGTTGCAGTTCTAACTTTAATTAAATCGCAAAACCGATTGCCTGTATAGCGGCGCGCTCCACCGCCGGTTCGATAAAATTGTCGGCAATGGCGTGAGAGTTCCTGCACGCTGTTTGCGATTGTTCCCGCACCGATCCCGCCGCCTTAACGCAGCGTCAGCAAGGCCGGGGTTATCGCGTCCCTGAAAAGAAAAACGCAGTGAGCGTCCGCCTGGGCGCCATGCCGCGTAAACAGGGACGGCGGATGTTCGGTCGCGTTGCAGCGCGCAGCTTTGCGTATCTGCTGGTTGTTCTGACTGCGGCTTTCGGCAGCCCGGCAACCGCCTTTGCGCAGTATCAGACAGGTATTAGCTCGTCGGCAAGCGACGCGCCGGCGATCCAGGCGGTAGCCGTTGCCGAGCCGTTCGGCCGCGAAGTGCTGCCGGTGTTCGATGGCGAAATCCTGGCCAAATGGAACGGACTTATCGCAGATATCCGCGACGAGAGCGACGTTCTGACGCGCTGCCGCGAGAACGCGCAATCCTGTCCGATGGCGGCACGGAAGTTTCTCGCCGTCATCGCCGACGGTCACGCCCATGACGGCCGCGCCCGGTTCGGTGTAATCAACCGCGCCATCAACCTTGCCATCGAGCCAATGAGCGACCTGGCGCAATGGGGCGTGCCGGACCGCTGGAGCGCGCCGCTTGCCACGCTCGCGACTGGCCGCGGCGACTGCGAGGATTACGCCATCGCCAAATATGTCGCGCTGAAGGAAACTGGCGTCAGCGAGGACGATTTGCGCCTCGTCATCGTGCGCGATCTCGGCAGCGGCCAGGATCATGCGGTGGTGGCCGCGCGCCTGGAAACAAAATGGATTGTGCTCGACAACCGATGGCTCGTTCTGCTCGATGATTTAGAGATGCCGCGTGTGTTGCCGCTGTTCGCGCTTGGCCATGACGGCGTCAAGGCGTTCGTGTCCACACCGATTGTTGCGGCGGGCGCTTCCGTGGCGACCGCATCCGCCGCCGAACCCTCCTCACTCGGTTTCTAAAAAGCTTTCGATCATTTGCGTGTGGGGAGCGACGACGGAAGCATGCTCGCGCTCAGACTTCGCCGCCGTAAGGACCCTGTGGATCGGCCAGCGCCTGCAAACGCAACGCGGCGGCATGCGCAAAGCGAAGCATCACCGTCTTGCGGCGCGCCGGCAGCAGCCGATGCTCGGGTGCCTCGTACACGATCGCGGCGCCGAAAGCGTCCGCCACAATGAGGCCGGCATCGGCCGGAAAAATCTCACAGGGAACCTCAGCCACGGTAGCGAAGAACAGCCGGTCGCAGTGCAACCGGTATTCCATCCACTTCTGATCGGCGCGGAAATCGGCAACCGAGGATTTGATCTCCACGATCAGAATTTCACCGTCGCCGCTGAGCGCAACCAGATCGGCGCGGCGACCGGACGGCAACGGCAGTTCGCTCACCACCGAATAACCGAGCGCGTGTAGAAAGCGCGCGGTTCCGCGTGCGATGGCGAGCGCGGTCGGCGATTGTCGTCCATCGACCGGCAAAGAGGCCGGCAGCAGGTTGACGCTCATTGACAGGATTCCGGGCAGCGGCGGGTTCGGCGAACGCCGAGTTTCAACTTTACGCACGGCACAAGTCCCGACTCAGCAACCAACGTGTTAGCGCATCCTCATTTTGCCGCGCCAGCGCGCTCGGGGAAAGCCCCGGCGAGCGCCACACGCGAGGCGGCAATGACGCCGCGCTCGGTGATGAGCCCGGTGACGAGCCGCGCCGGCGTCACGTCGAAGCCGTAATTGGCGACCGGCGTGCCCGCGGGCGCGATCTGCACGGTCTCGATGCGGCCGTCGGCGGTGCGTCCGCGCATGGTCGCCACTTCCTCGGCACCGCGCTGTTCGATCGGGATTTCGGCAACACCGTCGGCGACCGTGAAGTCGATGGTCGGCGACGGCAGCGCAACATAAAACGGTACGTTGTTGTCGTGCGCGGCCAACGCCTTCAAATAAGTGCCGATCTTGTTGCAGACGTCGCCGCTGGCGGTGACGCGATCGGTGCCGACGATGACGAGATCGACCATGCCATGCTGCATCAGATGGCCGCCGGTGTTGTCGGCGATCAGTGTATGCGGCACGCCGTGCTGGCCGAGTTCCCAGGCGGTCAGCGACGCGCCCTGATTGCGCGGCCGCGTCTCATCGGCGAAGACGTGAACGGGAATGCCTTTGTCGTGCGCCATGTAGATCGTTGCGGTTGCCGGGCCGACATCGACCGCCGCCAGCCAGCCGGCGTTGCAATGGGTGAGTACGTTAACGCGTTCGCCAGGCTCCTTCCTTGCCGCCACCGCCTCGATCAGCGGCAGACCGCTGCGACCAATACCGGTATTGATCGCCACATCCTCATCGCAGATCTCGGCGGCGCGGCGATAGGCGGCCGCCGCCCGCTCCGCCCGTGGCCGGTTGCGTACCACCGCCATCATCTCATCGAGCGCCCATTTCAGATTGATCGCAGTCGGACGGGTGGCGATGAGCGTCGCATACGCGCGCTCAAGCCCTTCGTCGGAGGCGTCTTCGCGTAGCGCCAGACATACGCCGTATGCGGCGGTCGCACCGATCAGGGGCGCGCCGCGGATCACCATGGCGCGGATCGCATGCGCGGCTTCGGCCAGTGTCGTGAGGCGTGCCGTCACAAGCTGGTGCGGCAGCGCCGTCTGATCGATCACACCGACCGACCAACCATCAGGTTCGAGCCAGATAGTGCGCATGGATCTGCCGCCGACCTTCATATGCATCCTTTATCCGGAGCGTTCTTTGTCTTAAGTCGCGCTGCTTGCCCGCGCAACGCCCTTGCCGCATGCTGCGCACCGCATTGCCGGAGACGCACAATGGCCATCGCCGATTTGGAGAGTGAATATAGTCCGCGCATCAGCGTGCCCAACCACGCGGAGATTTTTGCCGCATGGGGACGCGACGCCGAGCTTTATCGCGCCGAGATGCTCAAGCGCGACCGAGCCGAGCTCGGTATGTCGTACGGCGATACGCCCCGGCAATTCATCGATCTGTTCTTGCCGGACGCGGGCGAAGAGGCGCCGCTCGCGCTCTTTATTCACGGCGGCTATTGGCGCGCGATGGACCCTTCCTTTCACAGCCACCATGCGCGTGGCTTGAACGCGCGCGGCCTTGCAGTGGCGATGGTCGGCTATGATCTTTGTCCGGTTGTCACCATCGGCGATATCGTCGAGCAGATCAGGCGCGCCTGCATCTTTCTATGGGCGCGGCTCGGCCACCGCATGATCGTCACCGGACATTCCGCCGGCGGCCATCTCGCTGCCGCAATGGTCGCGACCGACTGGCTGGCGCTCTATCCTAAGGCGCCGCCGGACCTGGTGCCCGCCGGTTACGCCATTTCCGGCCTGTTCGACCTGACGCCTTTGACCGGCTTCAGCGCCAATCAGGACCTGCGGCTTTCCGCCGAGGACGCGCGCCGGCTGTCGCCGATGTTCTGGCCGATGCCGCCCGGCCGCACGCTCGACGCCACGGTCGGCGATCTCGAAACCGAAGCATTCAAGCAGCAGAGCCGGCGAATGGTGCAAACCTGGAAAACGCAGGCGCAAATCCGCTATGCGGAATTTCCCGGCAATCACTTCACCGTCATCGAGGCATTTTGCGATCCGGCCGGCGCAATGGTCGGACGTATCGCCGAACTGGCAAAATCCATCACGCCGTAGCCCGACTGAACGCGGATGCGGGGATTTGCGCGCAAAGCGACGCGGCGAAGATGAAGGCGAATCCGATCGTATCGGCGACACTGAGGCGCTCGCCGAGGATCAGCATGGTGGAAACGACGCCGACCACCGGGATGCCGACGATACCGAGCGTCGCGGTCAACGCCGGCACGCGCCTAACAATCGCAAACCACATGGCGTAAGCGATCGCGTTGCCGAACACGCCAGTGAAAATCACGGCGAGCCACGCGCCGGCGTGCGCGTGCTCAAATTGCAGACGACCGTCGAACAGGAACATGCACGCCGTGATGATGACGAACGCAATCGTGATCTGCCAGCTGGCAAGGCCAACCGGATCGCCATCGATACGCGCCCATTTGAGATAGACGGTGCCAGCTGCCCAGCTGAAACCGGAGCCGACGGCGAATAACAGCCCCCACGGAATGCTCGTCATCGCCATGGCAACCGGGCTGATGAGGATGACGATACCGACAGCGCAGAGCGCGATAGCCGCCGACTGAATGCGGCTCGGGCGCTCGTTGAGGATCGCCCAGCCGAGCACCAGCGCCCAGATCGGCATGGCGTAGGTCAGTATCGCCACCCGCGAGGTGGCGGCGGCGATTTGCGCAAAGGCGCTGAACAGGCTAAAGCCGACCACGTTGAGGATCGAAGCGGCCAGCACATGCAGCCAGGCTTTGCCGAACGGCACGCGCAGGCTTCGTCCCGAAGCCAGGCAGATCGCCAACAGTGACATCGTGCCGATGAAAGCCGTTGCGGTCCGCATGCTCAGTGGCGGAATTTCATTGAGCGCGATCTTCATCATCGGCCAGGTGAGGCCCCAGATCAGGCAGAGCGCGACCAGCATCAAGCGCGCACGCAGGTCGCCGCCCATGGCCGCGCGCTTTCCTTCGGTTTGCTGCTGCACGGTCACGGCGCTTTTGGTCCGTGCGCGATGAACCAATCGGCGATCTGCCCGCCGGTCATGAACTTCACGCCACTCTTGCCGCGAATGACCTCAAGCACGCGGCGGAAATATTTCAGCCGGTGCGGCGCGCCCATGATGTAGGGATGCACGGAGAGCGCCATCACGCGCGCTGAATTGACGGCGTCGGCGTAAAGCTGCTCGAACTGGTCGAGCGCGCGGTCGCAATACTCGGAAGCCTTGTGATGCTGGATCAGCATCATGGCAACGTCATTGCATTCCTGGGTGTAAGGCACGTTGAGAATCGGTTTGCCGCGCGTCTTCAGCCAGGCCGGCTGGTCGTCAAGCACCCAGTCGGCGAGGTAATCGTAGCCTTCCTCCGCCAACACGTCGGGCGTTTGCCAGGTTTCGGTGAGCCCGGGGCCGAGCCAGCCGCGCGGCGGCAATCCGGTCGCTTGCAAGATCGCGGCGCGGGTTTTGCGGATGTCGGCCCGCTCGTTCTTCACCTTCTGCATGTTGCGCTGGGTGTAACCGTGGCCGATGAACTCCCACTCGCGCTCGGCCGCCGCGCGGACGATCGGCGGGTAAGCGGCAAGCGCCGAGCCGTTGATCGCCAGCACGGCCGGAATCGCGAACTTGTCGAATACCTCGACGAAACGCCAGAAGCCCACCCGATTTCCATATTCGTGCCACGCCCAATTTGGCACGTCCGGCATCGTCGAGCCGCCGGCCGGCGGCGTGAGCACGGTGCGCGGCATCGGCTCGGTCGGATCCCATTCCTCGATATTGACGATCACCCAGACGGCAAGGCGTGCGCCGTCCGGTAGCTTAAGCGGCGGCCGTTCGGTGATGGCCGAATAAGCGAGCCGGTCGGACGGCAGCATGCGCCGCCGCGACGATTTCAATGATGAGGATTTTTTCGGCGACCGGGTCATTGCGGCATTATGCCCGTTGGACGGCCAATTTTTCAGTAGCCGAAGGATAGCGCGCAGCAACTGCACCGATCACGGTAAGTCCGACGCAACAAAGGCACGGCAGAACGAACACGGTCCATGACCTGCCGGTTACGTCCCAGAACGCGCCGCACAAAGTCGGAATAACGATGGCGCAAGTGTAGGTGATGGTGAGCATGCCGGCGGCGGTGCGCGACACGTCGGCCGGCGCGGCCAGAACTGGCGGCAGCGCCAGGACCGCCGTCATGGTGATCGAGGTCGAGATACCGACCAGGGCAGCGCACACGATGATGCCGAGCGGCGACGAAACCAAAATAAATCCGAGGAAGGCGGCCAGCATGGCGGGTCCGAACAGCAGAAACGGCCAGGCGCGGCGTTGCAGCCGGCCCGCCATCACGATCAGCACAAACAGTCCGACGATCTGCGCGCCGTTGAGCGCGCTCAGCGCCGGTCCGAACAGATCGACCTGTCCGCGGCTCGCCAGATAATCGCCGAGAAACGCATTGGCGGCGAAGAACGGCGCGCTGTTGGTGCCGAAACCAAACCCGAGCAGCCAGACCAACGGATCTTTCCAGTCCGGCCACCACAATCCGCTGCGCACGCCCGCGACGACGGCGATGGCATGGTCGTGGCGTTTCGGGCCAAACAGAAGAAACACCAGCGCGATGACAACGGCCGGCAGTGCCCACAGCACAAGGTCGAGCCGCCACGATCCGCCCGCGAGCGGCAGCACAACGGGAAGAGTCAGTGCTGGCGGCACGGTGGCGCCCATCACCATGCCGCTCGAATACGCGATCGTGCCGGCCGCAATGCGCGCCGGCATCCATTCGCGCACCAACATCGGCATGGCCGGCTGCATAACCGCGATGCCGAAACCGGTGACGGTCGCGGCGGCATAGAGCGTCCAGACATCGACCGCAGCGCCGCGCGCGGCACCTGCCAGCGCCGCCAGCGTCACACCGAGCACGACCGCCAGGTTGCTGCCGATGCGGGCGATAAGCAGCGATCCAGGAACGGCGGCGACGGCGAACACCGCCAGTGGCAGCCCGATCAGGAGACCGATCTGCGTCTCCGACATGCCCAGCTCTGCGTGGATGAGCGGGATCACCGGCGGCACCGCGAGCAACGTCAGCCGCATGGCGATGCCGGCGAGAAAAAGCAGGCAAAGAAGCTTGGCGAAGCCGCCGGCCAAAGAGCCGTCTCGGCCAGTGTCAATTGCCATCGAAAAAAGCCCGGCGTGGGCCGGTAACGTGCATGAGTAGGTCACTCCGCACAAGCAGCACAACGGCGCGGTTTCGCCTGCTGTGCCATGAGTTTCGCCGTGTTGCACCGCAGCGCGCGGTATGTTAGCGATGCCGCGATTTTCGCGGGGCCGCGGGGGCATTCCCGCCGCCTCCAATAGTCCGAGTCCCGCCTGAATCCCAAAGGCTTGCACCGACTTTTCGCGCCGGTTGCCGGTCTTGCGGAAAAATCCAAAAGAAAACGCACGCGCTGGAAATCACGCTGGCTTAGGGCATACACGTGGCAGGCGACGAACCCCTGGTATCCGGCATGGCCGGCCGCTACGCGACAGCGCTGTTCGAGCTGGCGCGCGAAGCGAACGCCATCGATGCGGTAAAGGCGGATTTGGAGCGCTTCGATGCGCTGGTCGCCGAAAGCCCTGATCTCAATCGGCTGGTCCGTAGCCCGGTCTTTTCCACCGCCGAGCAGTTGCACGCGCTCGCGGCCGTGCTCGCGCGGGCCGGCATCGGCGGGGCTACCGCGCAATTCCTCAAGCTCGTGACCAGTAACCACCGCCTGTTCGCAGCGCGTGACATGATCCGAGGTTACCGCGAGCTGGTCGCCAAGCACAAAGGCGAAGCAACCGCCGAAATTACCGTAGCCGAGAAGCTCAAGGACAATCACGTCACCGCGCTGAAAGGCGCGCTCAAGGCGATCAGCGGCAAGGACGTCGCCCTTAATATCAAGATCGACCCCGCCATCATCGGCGGACTGGTGGTCAAGCTCGGCAGCCGCATGGTCGATACTTCGCTCCGTACCAAACTCAATGCCATCAGGCATGTGATGAAAGAGGCCCGCTAATGGATATCCGCGCCGCGGAAATTTCTGCCATCCTGAAAGAGCAGATCAAAAACTTCGGCCAGGAAGCCCAGGTATCCGAAGTCGGCCAGGTGCTTTCGGTTGGCGACGGCATCGCCCGCGTTTACGGCCTCGACAATGTGCAGGCCGGCGAGATGGTCGAGTTCGAAAGCGGCGTCAAAGGTATGGCGCTCAACCTCGAAACCGACAACGTCGGCATCGTGATTTTCGGCTCCGACCGCGAGATTGCGGAAGGGCAGACGGTCAAGCGCACCCGCGCCATCGTCGAAGTGCCGGTGGGCAAAGCACTGCTCGGCCGCGTGGTCGACGCGCTCGGCGAGCCGATCGACGGCAAGGGACCGATCAAGGCGGAGGCGAAGTCGCGCGTCGACGTGAAGGCGCCCGGCATCATTCCGCGCAAATCGGTGCACGAGCCGATGGCGACCGGATTGAAGGCGATCGACGCCCTGATTCCGATCGGCCGCGGTCAGCGCGAATTGATCATCGGCGATCGCCAGACCGGCAAGACCGCGATCGCGCTCGACACCATCCTCAACCAGAAACCGCTGAACGCGTCCGGCGACGAGAAGATCAAGCTCTATTGCGTCTATGTCGCGGTCGGGCAGAAGCGCTCGACGGTGGCGCAATTCGTCAAGGTCTTGGAAGATCAAGGCGCCCTCGATTATTCGATCGTGATCGCCGCCACCGCTTCCGATCCCGCTCCGATGCAGTTTTTGGCGCCGTTCTCCGGCTGCGCGATGGGCGAATACTTCCGCGACAACGGCATGCACGCTGTCATCATCTACGATGATCTGTCCAAGCAGGCCGTCTCCTACCGCCAGATGTCGCTATTGTTGCGCCGCCCGCCGGGCCGCGAGGCTTATCCGGGCGACGTGTTCTATCTCCACTCGCGCCTGCTCGAACGCGCCGCGAAGATGAACGACGATCACGGCGCCGGCTCGCTGACCGCACTGCCGATAATCGAAACGCAGGCGAACGATGTGTCGGCCTACATTCCGACCAACGTCATCTCCATCACCGACGGGCAGATTTTCCTCGAGACCGATTTGTTCTATCAGGGCATCCGGCCCGCGGTGAACGTCGGCCTCTCGGTGTCGCGGGTCGGTTCCGCGGCGCAGACCAAGGCGATGAAAAAGGTCGCCGGCCGCATCAAGGGCGAGCTGGCGCAATACCGCGAAATGGCGGCCTTCGCCCAGTTCGGCTCCGACCTCGACGCCACCACGCAGCGGCTCCTCAATCGCGGCTCGCGGCTCACCGAATTGCTCAAGCAACCGCAATTCTCGCCGCTCAAGATGGAAGAGCAGGTCGTCGCCATCTATGCCGGCGTCAACGGCTATCTGGATCCGCTGCCGTTGCCGCGCATCCGCGCATTCGAAGACGGCTTGCTCAGGGCATTGCGCCAGCAGCACCCGGAAATTTTCAACACCATCCGCGATTCACGCGATCTCGACGACGCCACCGCCGGAAAACTCAAGGCTGCAGTCGAGAGCTACGCCAAGACGTTTGCGGCCTGATCACGAAATACAAGCTTAAGTCCGATGCCGTCGCTCAAAGACCTGCGCAACCGGATCGCCGCCACCAAGGCGACGCAGAAGATCACCAAAGCGATGCAAATGGTCGCGGCGTCAAAGTTGCGCCGCGCGCAAGCGGCGGCCGAGGCGGCGCGGCCCTATGCAACGGCGATGGACAAGGTGCTCGGCAATATCGCCGCGTCGGTTAAGGGCTCCGAAACCGCGCCGCGGCTTTTACGCGGCGCTGGCGACGACAAAGTGCATCTCCTGCTCGTCTGCACCGGCGAACGCGGCCTTGCCGGCCCGTTCAATACGTCGATTGTCCGGCTTGCCCGCGAGCGCGCCGGTGCCCTGATACGCGAGGGCAAGGAAGTAAAATTCTTTTGCGTCGGCCGCAAAGGCTACGATCAGCTGCGGCGGCTTTACCCGAGCCAGATTGTCGACATGGTCGACTTGCGCGCCGCCCGCACGCTGCATTTCGAGCATGCCGAGATGATCGCCGAAAAGGTCATCGCGCTGTTCGACAAGTTCGAATTCGAGGTGTGCACGCTGTTCTTTTCGCGTTTCCGCTCGGTGATCGCGCAGATACCGACCGCGCGGCAAATCATCCCGCCGGTTTTCGACGCCACAGCCACCGACGCTCTTGGTGACGCGGCCTACGAGTTCGAGCCCGAGGCGGAGGACATTTTGCACGAGCTGCTGCCGCGCAATCTCGCGGTGCAGATTTTCCGCGCGCTTCTGGAAAATGCCGCTTCGTTCTATGGTGCACAGATGTCGGCAATGGACAATGCGACCCGCAATGCCGGCGACATGATCCGCCGGCAAACACTTCAGTATAACCGCACCCGTCAGGCGATGATCACCAAGGAACTCATCGAGATCATCTCCGGCGCCGAGGCGCTGTAACCGTTCTGTTAAGAGGACCAGATGGCCAACTCAGTCGGACATATCACCCAAGTCATCGGCGCCGTCGTCGACGTGCACTTCGACGAGAATTTGCCGCCGATTTTGAACGCGCTGGAGACCACAAACCAGGGCAACCGCCTCGTCCTCGAAGTCGCCCAGCAGCTTGGCGAAAATACGGTGCGCACCGTGGCCATGGACACCAGCGAAGGACTGGTCCGCGGCCAAGAAGTGCGCGACACCGGCGGGCCCATTTCCGTACCGGTTGGCGCTGGCCTGTTGGGGCGCATCATCAATGTAATCGGCGATCCGGTGGATGAAGCCGGTCCGGTCAAGGCGGAGGCGACGCGGTCGATCCACCAGGACGCGCCGGCCTACACCGACCAGTCGACCGAAGCGGCGATCCTGGTCACCGGCATCAAGGTTGTCGATTTGCTCGCGCCCTACGCCAAGGGCGGCAAGATCGGCCTGTTCGGCGGCGCCGGTGTCGGCAAGACCGTGCTGATCATGGAATTGATCAACAACGTCGCCAAGGCGCACGGCGGCTATTCCGTGTTCGCCGGCGTCGGTGAGCGCACCCGCGAGGGCAACGACCTCTATCACGAGATGATCGAATTCGGGCGTCAACAAGGACCCGCATAAAGGCTCGGTCGAAGGCTCCAAATGCGCGCTGGTGTACGGCCAGATGAACGAGCCACCTGGCGCGCGCGCCCGAGTCGGCCTGACCGGGCTGACTGTCGCCGAGCATTTCCGCGATCAGGGTCAGGACGTGCTGTTCTTCGTCGACAACATCTTCCGTTTTACCCAAGCAGGCTCGGAAGTTTCGGCGCTGCTTGGCCGCATCCCCTCGGCGGTCGGCTATCAGCCGACGCTTGCCACCGACATGGGCGCGCTGCAGGAGCGCATCACCACCACCACCAAGGGATCGGTCACTTCCGTGCAGGCGATTTACGTACCTGCCGACGACCTCACCGACCCGGCGCCGGCGACCTCGTTCGCGCATCTCGACGCCACCACCGTATTGTCGCGCGACATCGCCGCCAAGGGCATCTATCCGGCCGTCGATCCGCTCGACTCCACCTCGCGCATGCTGTCGCCGTTGATTGTCGGTGACGAGCACTATCAGGTGGCGCGCTCGGTGCAGCAAGTGTTGCAACGTTACAAGGCGCTGCAAGACATCATCGCCATCCTGGGCATGGACGAGTTGTCGGAAGAGGACAAGCTCACGGTATCGCGCGCGCGCAAGATCGAGCGCTTCCTGTCGCAACCATTCTTCGTCGCCGAAGTCTTCACCGGCTCGCCCGGCAAGCTCGTCGACTTGCAGGACACCATTAAGGGGTTCAAAGGCCTGGTCGAAGGCAAATACGATCACCTGCCGGAAGCCGCGTTCTATATGGTTGGAACAATCGAAGAAGCGGTGGAAAAGGGCAAAAAGCTTGCCGAAAAGTCCTAAACCATGGCTTCGCTGCACTTCGAATTCGTCTCGCCCGAACGCGTGCTGTTCTCCGGCCATGTCGAGCAGGTCGATCTGCCCGGCATCGAAGGCGACATGGGCATTCTCGCCGGCCACGCGCCGCTCGTGACGGTGCTGCGGCCGGGCATCGTCACCATTTATCGCGGCGGCACCCGCGAACCGGTCGTGGTTACCGGCGGCTTCGCCGAAGTCGGTCCCGCCGGGCTGACCGTGCTCGCCGACCGCGCGGTCGCACGCCGGGATTTCGATCTCGCGATGCTAAGTGCGGAAATCAAGGACGCCGAGGAAGACATCGCCGACGTCAAGGACGACGCGCAGCGTGACAAGCTCGCGCGCCACCTCGCGCAACTGAAAGCGTTGCAGGATGCGCTTGGCGCGCCCGCCGCAGCGGCGCACTGACATGTCCGCTCATGACCCGAAGCGGAAGTCGCGCTCCCTTATTTAAATCGCATCGTCGCGTTCCGCTCAGGCGTGACTCGGTCGGATGTGAGCTATTTTGCTCAATGTCCAGACGGACACTGTCATAGACTGCTCAAGCGATACGCTAACGCGAACTGAGCACAATTGAATGGCGGCGAACGCTTCATCGGATTGGCCGCGCGATCGGCTGTTGCTCGCACTGCCCACCCGCAATCTCAAGCGGCTTATGCCGGAGTTTGAACAAATTAACTGCCAACGCGCGCAAGTCCTCATGGACGCTGACAGTGCGCTCGACCACGTATTCTTCCCCGACAGCGGTGTGGTCTCGGTTGTGGCGGTTTACGCGAACGGCTCTATCATCGAGATGGCAACGGTCGGAAGGGAGGGCTTCACCGATGTGCAAGCCATCTTCGGCGCCAAGCGCTCCTCGGTCCAGCTTCTCGTCCAAATCCCGGGGACCGCAGCAAAGATGTCGCGCGCGGCCTTTACGCGGGCCATGCAGTCAATGCCGTCATTCAAAGGCGTCATGGACGCTTACGTCCAGGCTTCTCTCGAACAGGTCATGGTGTCGGTTGCATGTAACGGTGCGCACAGCCTCAGGCAGCGGCTGGCACGTTGGCTGCTGATGATGCGGGACCGCTGTGACAGTGACGCGCTCCCTATCACTCAGAACCTGCTCGCTGAAATGCTGGGTGTGCAAAGGCCGACTATCACGAATGCCGTCCGGGAGTTCGAGCGTGCCGGTTTGATCGAACGCGGCCGGCGGCAAGTCACAATCCTCGATCGGCCCGGCCTCACGGCGGCATCTTGCGAATGCTATCAGCTGGTCCGGGCGCGGCTGGCTTTTCATCTTCCCAAAACATACGCGTGATAAAGTGAGCTAGTGTCTCAGGGGAGGGAGAAGCGGGTCGACTCCGTGTTTGGGTCCGAGATTAGGAAGGGAGGGAGTCGCCTTTGCGCTTCCGGCCGGTGTACGGACATGACCCGCCGGACGGTAATGTACATTACCGACAACTATCCCCTACGAACTGACTTATATACGATGGACTCGCGGCAGGGCAAGGCGGCGCTCGATCCCTGTTCCGGACGCTTCGTGTTTTGCGCATCCCGTTCCTTTGGCTTGGCGCGTTCCTCGGTCATCCCAGAGGATACCATGGCGACAAGTAGGGTCGGCAATGACACGCAAAGCAAAGCTGCCGTTCGATGCCAAAGCGTTTCTCTCGAAGGTAAACGGCGGGCAACGCATGTCCGATTATCGGAAAGATCAACTTGTCTACCGGCAGGGCGATCCGGCGGATGCGGTTTTCTACATTCACAGCGGCAAGGTCAAGAAAGCCGTCGTCTCCGAGCAGGGCAAGGAAGCCGTTGTCGCACTTCTGGGCACGGGTGATTTCTTCGGCGAGGGCAGCCTGGCCGGCGAACCGTTGCGTCTGTCGACGGTCGCCGCTCTGACCAAATGTACGATCGCGCGAATATCGAAGGCCGACATCACGCGCGTGATTTACGAACAGCCGGCGTTTGCCGAATTATTTATCGCGCATCTGTTGGCCCGCAACAGTCGGGTCGAAGAGGACCTGGTCGATCAACTGTTCAATTCAAGCGAGAAACGTCTGGCGCGGACTCTTCTGCTGCTGGCGAATTTCGGCAAGGAAAGCAAGCCGGAACCGATCATTGCAAAAGTCAGCCAGGAGACGCTGGCGGAGATGATCGGAACGACCCGGTCCCGGGTGAGTTTCTTTATGAACAAATTCCGCAAACTGGGCTTGATCGATTACAACGGCAGCATCGAAATCCACAGTTCATTGCTCAATGTCGTTCTGCGCGACCAGCCGCAGATTAGGGGCGGAGACGGTTCACGATCTTGAGACCGGCGACTGCCACCACGCGCGCAGTCTGGGCGATTCAGCGGAGTTATGCAGCGGTCCGTCCCTGCTTACTGTGCGTAGGATCGCGTTCAATCACCAAAACCCTCGGCTGCGACCAAAGTACCCGCCGCCGCCAAACAGCAGCACTAGTACGACGATAATCAGGATCAATTCCATGGGAAGTCTCCTTTGACGGTGCTGACGTTATTTGCCGCGCACCGCATCCTTCAATCCACCGATCGCGTTTTGCACTTTGCCGGCAGCCTTGTCGGTCTTGCCATCGGTTTCCAGCTTCTTATCGCCCAGAATCTTCCCAGCGGTCTCCTTCACCGCTCCCTTGGCCTGCTCGGCCGAGCCTTTGATTCGATCTTTGTCCATTGCCGTATCCTCGTTGTTTATTTGTTTGGTGTCTGAAGGTAACGGCCTCATCGAGGTATCGTTCCAGATAGCGTGCTGGTCAATTCTATACAGACTACAGGAACAAAAAACGCGCATTCTGCCGACGATCGTGGCGAGGGGTCTCGCCAACCAAAAGAGAGTGTCATGAAGAATTCTTTGCTTGCCCTTTTTGTTGTTCCGCTCCTGACCATGCCGGCATTTGCCGGTTCTTTGAGCGCCGGCGACAAACCAATGATCGTCGCGGAAGACGTCGCAGTTGAGGTCGGCAACGTCGGCGTTGGCGTCGGCGAGCGACACCGGCATCGGGATCATGGTGACCTCTACATGTCCACGCGACACCGCCATCACCATGACGATCGCCACGACGATCGCCGCTAAGATATCCACAACCCGCCGCCGACCTATCGAAGTGCGCAATTCGGTATTTGGGAAGCGCTGGGCGCAAAATTGTAAGCGCGGCACAGGCGCTCCCCTTCCACTCCCCCTCGCGCGCCTGCTCATGCGTCTGAAGACCCCGGCAAGGCCCCCCCTGCGGGGGTCTTCGGCTTTGTCAGGCGAGGCTAGGCGATGTCTGTTCGTGGTCCAAAGCAAACATCCCGCGCCGGCGATCTACCGTCCGTTTTTGGGGCCTGCTTATGCAAATTTCTTGAATTCGCTTACCACCCGCTCGTAGACCTTGCGTTTGAACGGCACGACCAAGTCCGGAAGATTGTCCAATTTCTCCCAGCGCCATTCGACGAATTCGGGTTCATGGCCGCCGGGCGGATGCAGAATATCGATCTCGCGCTCGTCGCCGGTGAACCGGAGCGCGAACCATTTTTGCGTCTGGCCGCGGTATTTACCGTTCCAGGCGTAGCCGATGAGTGCGGGCGGAATATCGTAGGTCAGCCATTCGGCGATCTCGCCGAGCCGCTCGACCGACATGATATTGGTCTCCTCGCGCAATTCACGCAAAGCCGCAGGCCATGGGTCTTCGCCGGCATCGATGCCGCCTTGCGGCATCTGCCAGACATGCGTCGCATCGGTATGTTCGGGCCCGCCATTGCGGCGGCCGATCAAAGCAAGACCCGCCCGATTGAGCACAGTCAGGCCAGCGCAGGGACGGTAGGGAAGTTGCTGGATAGAGGTCATTGGGCGAATGGCGAATTGCGAGGAGCGAATGGTCTGTGGGGTTAGAGCTAATCTATTCGCTCTTTCGCCACCTTGCTATTCGCTTGGCTAGCTCTGCTTCGCCTTCAGCGCGACTGCAGTAATCGGGACCAGCAGGATGCCGCGATCCTCCACCGCTTTCGCCCATTTGGCGATGCGATCGATCGACACCGGCAGCGCCGACGAAACACCGACGGCAACGCCGTGTTCGCGCGCAGCCATTTCCAGACGGCCAAGCGCATGGTCGATCTCAGCCGGAGTCGGCACCGAATCGAGCACCATGTCCGCTTTCGCGAACGGCAGATTGTTGGCGCCGGCGATGCGGCCGGCAACGCTGCGTGGATTGGAGCCGTCGTCGACGAAGATTAGCCCGCGCTTGGCGGTTTCCCGCAGGATCGGCGAGAACGCCTGCTCGGAGGCGGTGAAACGGGCACCCATGGCGCCGGCGATGCCGACATAGCCCTGCAAGCGGGCCATCAACCAATACAGCCGCTCGAGATTCTGTCCCGGCGCGAGCGAGGTCAGCAGCGTCTGCGGCCCGGAGTTGTTGTCGGGATAGTTGAACGGCTCCATCGGCACCTGCAGCAGGATTTCGTGACCCTCGCCGCGGGCGCGCGCCGCCATGTGCGCGACATCGGCGCCGTAAGGCATGAAAGCGAGCGTCACCGCTCCCGGCAGCCTGGTGATGGCTGCGGCGGTCGCACTCGCGCTGACGCCAAGCCCGCCGACGATCAGCGCCACGCGCGGTGCGTCGGGCCGGCCGGGAAGCGGCTTGACCGGGAATGCAAATGCCTCGGCCGGGCGAGTGCCGTCAGCCGCGATTTTCGGAATCGGACCGTGCGCCGTGATCTCGACGAATTTCTGCTCCAGCGGAGCACGGTCTTTAGCGTCGTTGCCGTCCGGGATCACCACCTCCTGACGGGCGCCGGTTTTGCCGTCAATGATGGTGACCGTCTTGGTGTTGCCGGCCGGCGCCTGGCTTGATGGCGCGGTCGCATCCACCGGAGCCTTCGCCGGGTCGTCATAACGATTGGGAACGTGCGTGCCGGCGGCGGTTTCCGGCGACATCGCAACGTCGGACCTCTCGCCGGCGTCGGCGTGCAAATCGATCGGCACGGCGACCAATGGCTCGCCGCCGAACGGATCGTCGCCGATCACCGCCCACGCCACGAACACGCCGACGAACAACGCCAGCGCGGCGGCAATGACCTGCGGGATCGGCACGGGAAATTTGCGTCGGCGCTTCCGCTCGTGCTGGCCGAGCGGCGCACTCAAGTCATCGGCCGTCATCAGGCCAAATCCTTAGGCTGTGCAAGTCCTTCGGCAATGCCCGGATAATACGCGGCAAGGCGTCCCCCGGCGAATCATGTGAACTTAAGTCTATCACGGCCGTCCTCAGACCGGCCCGGGATGCAAAAAGGGGCGGCTTTGCAGCCGCCCCGAATTTGCGTCGGATAAGCCGCGGGTTAGTTCGGAACCGCGGCTTTCGGATTGGGCGGGAACGCCGCGTCCGTCGTAGCGCCACGCAGGAGGTCGATTGCCTCTTTCAGCGCGCGGTCGTCCTTCTCGTCCGGCGGCACGTAAGACTGCGAGCCGGATTCTTCGGTGCCTTCGGCCTTCAGATGGCCGCGGAGCGATGCCTCGCCCTTCGTGTCGGTGCGCGCTTTGAGATCGTCGGGCACGTCCTGCAACACTTCGATATCGGGCGTGATGCCCTTGGCTTGGATCGAGCGGCCGGACGGCGTGAAATACCGCGCCGTGGTCAGCCGCAGCGCGCCATTACCGGCGCCAAGCGGGATGATGGTTTGCACCGATCCTTTGCCGAACGAGCGCGTGCCGATCAGCGTAGCACGCTTGTGGTCTTGCAGCGCGCCGGCAACGATTTCCGACGCCGATGCCGACCCGCCGTTGATCAGGACGATCACTGGCTTGCCGTGCGTCAGGTCGCCAGGCCGGGCGTTGAAGCGTTGCGTCTCTTCGGCGTTACGGCCCCGCGTAGACACGATCTCGCCCTTCTCCAGGAACGCATCCGACACCGAGATCGCCTGATCGAGCAGGCCGCCCGGATTATTGCGCAGGTCGATCACGAAACCCTTGATCTTCTCGGCGCTGAGCTGGCCGGTGAGATCGCTGATCGCCTTCTTCAGCCCGTCGGTGGTCTGCTCGTTAAACTGGCTGATGCGGATATAGCCGACGTCCTCGCCCTCATTGTGTGAGCGCACCGACTTCACGCGGATCACATCGCGCACGATGGTCACATCGATCGGCTTGTCCTGGCCCTTGCGCATGATGGTGAGCTTGATCTTGGTGTTCACCGGGCCGCGCATCTTCTCGACCGCCTGATTGAGTGTCAGGCCTTGCACCTGCTCGTCGTCGAGTTTGGTGATGATGTCGTTTGCCATTACGCCGGCTTTGGCGGCAGGCGTTTCGTCGATCGGCGCCACCACCTTCACCAGACCGTCTTCCATGGTGACTTCGATGCCGAGACCGCCGAATTCGCCGCGGGTCTGCACCTGCATGTCGCGGAAGCTCTTCGGATCCATATAACTCGAGTGCGGATCAAGCCCGGCGAGCATCCCGTTGATCGCCGATTCGACCAGCTTCGAATCTTCCGGCTTCTCGACGTAATCGGCACGCACGCGCTCGAAAACGTCGCCGAATAGATTGAGTTGCCGGTAAGTGTCAGACGAGGCCGCTTTCGCGCTCGATCCAACGAACGCGATGTGTGGTTGGGTCGCCAGGAGTGTCAGTCCCGCACCGGCGACGACACCAAGAAAAATAAGCGAAGTTTTGCGCATCATCCGCGAACCTTTTCACCTTCGTTTGTTGCCCACCACGGGCCGGGATCGATGGGAGTGCCGTCCTTACGGAACTCCACATAGAGTGCAGGTTGTTTGGACTTGGTCGCCGCGGCCGCGGATACCTGCGATCCGCCACCCATTACTGCCACCGGTTCACCGGTTAGCACAAATTGCCCCAGATCGACGGATATCCGGTCCATCCCTGCTAGCAGCACATGATAGCCGCCGCCGGCGTTTAGGATCAAGAGTTGGCCATAGCCGCGAAACGCGCCGGCGTAAACGACCCAACCGTCGCAGGGCGACGTGATCTGCGCGCCCGGATGGGTGGCGATCGATTGCCCTCTCTGGATTCCATTGGGCCCGTCGGCGGCGCCGAAGTCGTGGATTTTTGCGCCGTTGACCGGCAAGTGCAGGTGGCCGCGCATGGCGGCAAACGCCACCGCGGGTGCAAGCCGGCCGGGATCTTTGAGCGCGGCAAGATCCGGCCGGGTGGCATCCTCTTCGATCGAGCGGGCCTCCGCGTGCGCCGTGCGGGTGGCCGGATCGAGGTCCGATTCGAGCTTGCCGATCAGTTCCTTGAGGCTACCGACCTGGCGCGCCAAATCGGCGGCGCGCGCCCGTTCAGCATCGAGCGCCTGTTCAGTAACCGCCTGCTTCTTCTGGCGTTCGTCGATCAGCACGGTCAGGCGCAATTGCTCGCGCCCCAGCGTGTCGAGGTCGCGCGCCAGATGGTCGCGTCCGACGTCGATATCCTTACGCAGCTTGACCAGATCGGCGAGATCGCCGGCCAGCGCATCGGCCTGCGCACCCATGTCCGGGACGACGGCGCCGAGCATGATCGCGGTTCGTACCGCTTGCAGCGCATCTTCAGGCTGGACCACCAGCGCCGGCGGCGGCTGATGGCCGATCCGCTGCAGCGCGGCGAGGATTTCGACGATTGCCGTTTGCCGCTCGTCGAGCGACTTACGCAAAGCGGCCTCCCGCTCGTCGAGCGGCTTCAATCGCGCTTGCGTGGCGGCGACGGTGGTCTCCACGCTGCGCACGCGCGCGGCGGTGCCGATGAGCTGTTGATTGAGCGCACGCCGGTCGTCGCCGAGCGTGTCGATCTCACGGCGAAGCTTGGCTTGGCTTTCCGCCGACGCACGCTCTCGGGCTCGCGCCGCATCGAGTTCCTGATCGTGTTGCTTGAGCGCGTCGGACGCGGCGGCCGGCGGAGCCGCCTCAGGCGGTTGCGCGGAGGGCGATTGGACCGCACCGGCCGGAGCCTGGCCCGGCGGCGTCTGGGCAAAGGCGACGAGATCGGCGGCAAACGGCAGCGCAAAAGCCAGCGCCGATCCGAGCACAACGCGCGGATCAGGACGGCTCGATCGGCGGAGAATCATGCTGCCCAAGGGTAGAGGCCAGGTTCCGGAAGGCAATACACAGACGGACCTGATACGACCGGATTAAGACCCAAAGCGGCCGCTTTCGTCACATAACGGTGAGGCAAGATTAAGAACGCGCAAGGTTCGGCCGTGCCGGTTGATTTCAAGCCCGATGATAGGGGTGGCCGGCGAGGATAGCGCCGGCCCGATAAAGCTGCTCCAACAGCATGATGCGAACGATCTGATGCGGCCAGGTGGCAGCGCCGAACGCGAGCCGCAGCTTGGCTCGCTCGATCAAATTCGGCGCCAGCCCATCGGCGCCGCCGATGATGAAGCATACCGCCGCTCGGTCTTGTGTGCGCCACTGGCGCAGCAACGCCGCCAGCGCCGGGCTGTCGAGATTTTCGCCGTGCTGGTCGAGGATCACAACGACCGCGCCCGCGGGAATGACGTTGGCGAGCGCAATCGATTCCTCGACGCGCCGGCGTTCGGCGTCATGGGCACGGCTTTCACGGATTTCGATGACTTCAAAGTCGCGCAGGCCCAACGGACGGCCGGTCGCCTGCGCGCGCTTGCAATACCACGCCGCGATCTCGCGCTCGGGTCCCTGTTTCAGACGGCCGACGACGGCGACAAGCACTCGCATTCGGTTAGGCTGCACACCACCTGCGGACACGAAGCCTTCGCACCGTGACCAAGCGAACCTGTAAACGCCCCTCGTCGTACGCCCTAGCTCGCGCGCTGCGCCGGCCGGCTACTCAGCCACATCTTTTCTAGATTGTAGAAGGCGCGGACTTCAGGCCGGAAGACGTGAACGATCACATCGATCGCGTCGATTAGCACCCAGTCGCAATGCGGGACGCCTTCGACATGCGCAGCAACGCCCGCTTTGTGCAGGTCTTCGACAATCCTGTCGGCGACCGAACCGACATGGCGCTGCGACCGGCCGGTCGAAACGACCATGTAGTCGCCGATCGAAGATTTATCTCGCAGGTCTATGGTGAGGGTGTCCTCCGCCTTCATGTCGTCGAGGCGATTGAGGACTAAACGAAGGATCTCCTCGGCGTCAGGACGCATTCTGGAGACCGATTTCGGGCGCGCGACGTTCGGCCCGAAGAGTTACAGGTGTGGACAGGGGTCCTTATCCTTTCGCTCCATTCTCCACCCCACCGAGCGCGGGGCTGACACTAAGATAGGCACGCAGCGTTGACAGTTTCAACCGTCTTGCCGTCACAGTGCTGCAAAAACGTGCGGTCGCTCCGGCTTCACTCCCGTTGCAATGCTCGTGCCGCCCGCAGCGCCGTCGACGACAGCGGCGACTTGAGCCCATGCAGATAAATCCAGGCTGGCGGGATTCGTTCCGGCAGCGTCTTGGCCGCCGTTTCAGGAACGCGGGCGTAAGCGAGCGCCTGACCGGCGGCGCTGGCCGAGGCGTAAAGGCTCGGGCCAAGCCGGTCGACCACCGCAATCGGTACGAGCCTGGCGATGCCGCGCCAGCGTTGCCAGCGGTGGAAGCTGCGCAGATTGTCCGCGCCCATGATCCAGACGAAATGCACCTGCGGACAACGTCGCACCAGATATTTGACGGTCTCATAAGTGTAGCGTGTGCCAATCTGCGCCTCGAGATCGGTAACGTCGATGCGCGGATGATGCGCGAGCCGGCACGCTGCCACGACGCGGGCGGCAAGTGGCGCCAGCCCCTCGGTATCCTTGAGCGGATTGCCGGGCGTGACCATCCACCACACCCGGTCGAGACCGAGCCGCCGCATCGCCAACAGACAAGCGCTGCGGTGCGCCGCGTGCGGTGGATCAAAGGTGCCGCCGAACAGCCCGATGCGCATGCCGGGCGCATGCGGGGGCAGGACAAGGCGGGGTGTCGCAACAGCCTGGGCATGCGCCGCCCGCGAAGGCGGGAACTCGCGATTCATGTCGGTCAGCAACAGCCCCCTGCCCCACACTTTGGCCGCCGACTGGCACGGCGGAGCGCACTCATCACGACGGCCGCGTCTGTCCAGTCCCGCGGATTCTGTATTTGAAGCTCGTCAGCTGCTCGACGCCGACGGGACCACGTGCGTGCAACCGGCCGGTGGCAATGCCGATCTCACCGCCAAAGCCGAATTCTCCACCGTCGGCAAATTGCGTTGAAGCGTTGTGCAACACGATCGCCGAGTCGACTTCACGCAGGAATTTTTCCGCCGCTTTGCGATTTTCGGCGATGATCGCATCGGTGTGATGCGAGCCATAGCGTTCGATATGCGCAATCGCCGCGTCCACGCCGTCAACCACGCCGGCGGTGATGATAGCGTCAAGGTATTCGGTGCTCCAGTCGGCTTCGCTGGCGGGCTTCACGCGTGCATCGATCGCCTGCACCGTCGCATCGCCGCGGATTTCGCAGCCGGCGTCGATCAGCATGGTGATGAGCGGCTTGAGCAGTTTCGACGCGCCGGCGCGATCGATCAGCAAGGTTTCCGCCGCACCACACACGCCGGTGCGGCGCATTTTGGCATTGAGCACAATCGCTTCAGCCATCGTTAGCTTAGCCGAGCGATCGACATAAACGTGGCAAACGCCTTCCAGATGCGCGAAGACCGGTACGCGCGCTTCCGTCTGCACGCGGCCGACCAGATCCTTGCCGCCGCGCGGCACCAAAACATCGATCGCGCCGTCCATTCCGGCGAGCATCATGCCGACGGCAGCGCGTTCCGGCGTCGGCACCATCGATATGGCCGCGGTCGGCAAATCGGCGGCGGCGAGGCCGTCGGCCAAAGCGGCGTGAATGGCCTGCGTCGAGCGGAAGCTCTCGGAACCGCCGCGCAGAATCACGGCATTGCCGGCTTTCAGGCATAGCGCGCCGGCATCGGCGGTGACGTTGGGTCGACTTTCGTAAATGACGCCGACCACGCCGAGCGGAACCCGCACGCGTTCGATACGCATGCCGTTCGGGCGCCGCCACGATGCCAGGATCGTACCGACCGGATCGGCAAGTTTGCGGACCACGGCAAGGCCTTTCGCCATGGCCTCGATCCGATCTGGGTTCAGCGTCAGGCGGTCGAGAAAGGCCGCCGTCGCGCCCGCTGCTTTGGCGTCGGCCACGTCCTCGGCGTTGGCGGCAAGGATTGCCGCGCGCGATCCCCGGATTGCCTTAACCATAGCTGCGAGCGCACCGTTCTTTTGCGCCGCCGGCGCAAGCGCAAGGGTGTGGGCGGCCGCGCGCAGGTCGCGACCGATCTCGCGCATGGTCACGGCGAGCTTGACCGGGTTCCCAACCGCCATCAGCGGAGCGTTCATGGCCTTGATCCGGCTTGTGTTCGAAGGGTTCCTACCACGTTCGGCAAGGCCCGGCGAGGCGGCTCGCTAGCGGAGTTGTCCACATTTCTCCACAGCGTTTCGCACTCCAGTCATGGAATTGGAGGAACCTCGCCGATGGTGGCGGCGTTTCGTTTTGGGTTCGCATGAAGGAGAGGGCCATGGGCCTGCCGATTTATCGTCAAAAAGAGCTGCCGCGCCGGTTCCCGGTCGGCGCTAAATACGTGGTCGAGGGCTGCGGCGGCGGCGAGGCCGGCCTGCGCGTCATTGCACGCTATATCGTTCTGCCGAACGGCCGCCGGATTAATGTTCCGCCCGACCGCCCGTTGCCAGCGTCGTCGCGGGTGCTGCCTTTCCGCCGCACGACCCCAAAACCTGCCCGATCCAAGGTCCATATGCCTGCCAGTAGCAAAAAATTTGCGGCACGGCGGGGAACCAGCTGACCCTCACAACGTTGATGATATAGCGCCGGGCGAAGCCCCCCAGCCCCTCACCCTCAATCACCCGGCGTTGGACCCCGGCCACGGAAGTGGCCGGGGTTCCCTTATTACAGGCTGGCTGAGCTGGCGCCGCTATTCCGGATTCACGACCAAGTCGTCGCGGTGCACCATTTCCGCGCGACCGCTAAAGCCGAGCAGCGAGGCGATATCAGCCGACGAACGGCCGCGGATTTTCTGCGCATCCTCAGCGTCATAAGCGCAAAGCCCGCGCGCGACTTCGACACCGTCGGGACCACGGATGACGACCGCGTCGCCGCGCGCGAACACGCCGTCGATACCGACGACACCGGCCGGCAACAGGCTCTTGCCTCGGCGCAGCGCCGCCACCGCACCGGCGTCGATTGTCAGCGCGCCCTTGGGTTCGAGCGCGCCGGCGATCCATTTCTTGCGCGCCGTTACCGGATTGGCGGTCGTGAGGAACCAGGTGCAGCGCGCGCCTTCGGCAATCGCGCGCAACGGATGCTCGCGCCGCCCGGAGGCGATGACCATGTGCGTGCCGGCATTGGTGGCGATCCGCGCCGCTTCGATCTTGGTCTGCATACCGCCGCGCGAAAGGTCCGAAGGCGCCGCACCCGCCATGGCCTCGATTTCCGGCGTGACGCGAGTAACACTCGGCACGTGTTTGGCTGCCGGGCTCGCTTCCGGCGGCGCGTCGTAGAGCCCGTCGATATCTGAGAGCAGCACCAACAGATCGGCGCTGACCATGGTGGCAACGCGCGCGGCCAGCCGATCATTGTCGCCGTAACGGATCTCGTTGGTTGCGACGGTGTCGTTTTCGTTGATGACCGGTATTGCGCGCCATTGCAGCAAAGTGTCGATGGTCGAACGCGCATTGAGGTAGCGCCGCCGCTCCTCGGTATCGCCGAGCGTCACCAGCACCTGACCGGCAACGATGCCGTGGCGCGACAGCGCCTCGGTCCAGTTGCGCGCCAGCGCGATCTGGCCGACCGCCGCGGCGGCTTGGCTGTCCTCGAGCTTCAGCGGACCGCCGGGAAGCTTGAGCACCGCGCGCCCGAGCGCGATCGCGCCTGAAGACACAATCAGCAAGTCGCGTTTGTTGCGATGGAGTTCGGCAAGATCGGCAGCGAGCGATGCCAGCCAGGATTCCTTAAGTCCGCCGGCCTGCGCATCGACCAAAAGCGATGAGCCGACTTTCACCACGACGCGGCGGAAATCGGCAAGCGCAGGAGTTTTCATGGCTGGACGGTCGGAAGTCACGGATACGGTCACAGCTCGGCTTCACGTTCGAGCTGCACCTTGTTCTCAAGGCAATAATAGCCGGACAGGCGGCTCACAAGCTTGCGCCGCTTCCAGTCATTGAGGATTCGGCTGACATTCTCGCGCGCGATACCGGCCATGGCAGCAATGTCGGCCTGCCCGATCTTCTGCCTGATGACGATGCGGCCTGAGCCGACGTCCTGGCCGAAATGGCCAGCAAGATCGAGTAGCGTCGAGGCGACGCGGCCTTTGAGCGGCAAGAAGCTTCCGGCCGCAACCACCGTGTCGGTTTCGCGAAGCCGCGCGGCCAAGAGCGCGATCAGCGATTTGTAAAGCTCGGGATGCTTCTGCGCAAAGGCCTCAAAGGCAGCGCGGCTGAGAAACCTCAACGCGGCGTCGCGCACTGCTACCACCGACGCCGAGCGCGGTAATCCGTCGATCATCGATAACTCGCCGACAATCCCGTCCGGACCGAAGAAATTGAGAATGCGCTCGCTGCCGGCGCGGGAAACCATTGTGACCTTGAGCAACCCTTCCTCGACCTTGTAGCAACCGTCGCCGGGATCGCCGGCGAGAAATAGCACTTCGTCGGCGCGCAGCTTGACTGGCTTGGTGCCGGCAAACAGGTCGATCGCAAGACGTCCGGGCAATTCCGACAACAGGCTCGGCCCGGGACGAGCAATTTTCGCCATGGAGCCTCTGCCCCCGCGGCTCGGCCGCATTTTCAATCCACCATGCGGCAGAATTCACTGCAATAAAAGCCCGCCCGGACGATGAGTCCGGGCGGGCTCAGTCGACCCGAAGACGGGTCGTTGGGGTGCTTGGGGACCGAAAGTCCACCCCTAGGCTGTCGCCGGCGGCCCGCAGGGGGTCGGGGGGATGCGCGGCTGCGCGGCGAACCAGGCCATTTGCTTAATCACAGCTTAACGGCTCCGCCCGACAGCGAAGTGACCGCCATCACAGAAAACACGGTTCTGATAATGCTTTGATTTACATAGATATTTCTCTCATGACGCGCGGACTTTAACGCCTGCGCGCTGCTCGATCGGCTGGATGACCGCGCTCACATCCGCGTCCGGCCCAAGCTCGTCGATGGTCAGCTGCAACGCCTTGGCCACCGTCGCTATCACCTCGGTCGGCACGCCGAGCGCTTCGCGCTCGGCAAGAAAGAGATTCACGTCCTTCAACAACAGCGCCGCCGTGAAGCCGAGATTGAACGTGCCGGGCAAGATCGCGCGCGCGACCTTGTCTTCGGTCATGGTGTTGCGCCCGGTGCCGGCGTTGATCACGTCCAGCATGAGGCGCGGATCGAGGCCGGCTTTCATTCCGGTCACCATCGCTTCCGATGTCGCCGCCATCGCGGTCGCCGACAGCACGTTGTTGACGAGCTTCATGGTCTGCCCGGCACCGGACCGCTCACTGATGAAAAACACCTTGCCGATCACTTTGAGCGCAGGCTCGACCGCTTCCACGTCGGCGCGCGGACCGGAGGCCATCACCGCGAGCGCGCCTTTCTCGGCACCGCTCACGCCGCCGCTCACCGGGGCGTCGATCTGAACGATGTTGCGCGCCGCGAGAAGCTTGAAGACACGTTGCGCCATGACCGCGCCGGTGGTGGAAACATCGACGAAGCGCCGCACGCGCTTGCCATGGATCACGCCGTCCGGGCCGGTCGCGACTTTAAGCACCACGTCCGGCGTCGGCAGGCTCGCCATCACGGTCTCGGCTGCGTCGGCTACCTCAGCCGGCGAACGCGCGGCGACGGCGCCGAGCGCGGCAAGATTGCCGATCGCCTCTTGGCGGGTGTCGTAGACGATGACGCGATGACCGGCCTCGATCAGCCGGCGCGCCATGTGCGAGCCCATATTGCCGAGACCGATAAAGCCGATATCCATCACGGCACTCCTGAGTTAACCGGCGACAACCCGCGCGGCGGCGAATTCCGCCCGCACTTTTTCAGTATGCTCGCCGAGCGCGGGCACCGGACCGTAGTGCCGCGACACCGAGCCACGCTGCTCCGGCGGCGCTGGGTAAGAGACGCGGCCGCTCGGCGTCTCGACGGTGATGCGGCGCAGATGCGGATGCCGCACCAGCCCGGCCACGTCGTTAACGCGCGCAAACGCAATATCGGCGGCGGCGAGCTTTTGCGTCAACGCTTCGGCATCGAGCCTGCTCGTCACGGCAGCGACTTTGCGATCGGTCTCGGCACGGCGCGCGACGCGGGCTTTGTTGGTGGCGAAGTCCGAATCGGCGGCGAGCGCGGCATCGTCCAGAACTTTTTCCGCCAGCAGGCGCCATTCGCGATCGTTCTGGATGCCGATCAGGACATCGATGCCGTCGCGGGTGGGATAGGCGGCATACGGCGCGATGGTGGAGTGTGTGAGGCCTACCCGCTGCGGCGGCTTGCCGGCTTCCTGCTGCATTAGCGGCACCGCCATCCAGTCGGCCATCGAATCGAACATCGATATGGAAAGATCGGCGCCTTCGCCGGTGCTCTGCCGCGCCAACAGGGCTTCCAGAATGGCTTGGTAAGCGTTCATTCCGGCCCCAACATCGACCACCGACACGCCGACGCGCGACGGCTCCGTGGTGCCGGTGATCGCCGCAAGTCCGACTTCGGCTTGAATGAGAAGATCGTACGCCTTGCGTGCGGCAAACGGTCCGCTCTCACCAAATCCGGAAATTGAGCAGCAGATCAAACGCGGATAATCGCGGCGCAGTCGCGCGATTGGAAATCCGAGCTTGGCCACGGTGCCCGGCTTGAGATTCTGCACGAAAATATCGGCGCGGCCGAGCATCGCTTCGAGCAGCGCTTTGTCCTCGGTCTTGGTGAGATCAAGCACGACCAATTCCTTGCCGCGGTTGAGCCAGACGAAATAGCTGCACTCGCCCTGGGCAAAGCCGTCGTAAAAGCGCGCGAAGTCTCCCTCCGGCCGCTCGATCTTGATGACGCGCGCGCCGGCGTCCGCGAGCCGGCACGTACACATCGGCGCGGCGACCGCCTGTTCAAGCGAGACCACAAGAAGGCCGGAGAGCGGCAGGCTCATGATAAGTTCAATACGAGCGCGGCAGGCCGAGCACGTGCTCGGCGACATAGGACAGAACCAGATTGGTGGAAATCGGCGCCACCGTATAGAGCCGGGTTTCGCGGAATTTGCGCTCGATATCGAACTCCTCGGCAAAGCCGAAGCCGCCGTAGGTCTGCACGCACATATCCGCCGCCGCCCACGATGCCTCGGCGGCGAGGTGCTTGGCCATATTGGCCTCAGCGCCGCATTCCTTGTCGGCTTCGTATAAGGCTGCCGCCTCGCGTACCATCAACTCGGCGGCGCGCATGCCGATATAGGCGCGCGCGATCGGAAACTGCACGCCCTGGTTCTGTCCGATCGGCCGACCGAACACCACGCGCTCGCGCGCATAGGCCGCGGCCTTGTCGATGAACCATTTGGCGTCGCCGATGCATTCGGCGGCGATCAGGATGCGCTCGGCGTTCATGCCGGACAAAATGTAGCGAAAGCCGTCGTCTTCGCTGCCGATCATGCTGTCGGCAGGAATCCGCATGTTTTCGAAAAACACTTCGGTGGTGGCATGATTCATCATGGTGCGGATCGGCCGGATGGTCAGGCCATGGCCTTTGACCACGCGCATATCGACGAGAAATACTGAAAGCCCAGCGGTGCGCGATTTCGCCTCCTCGCGCGGCGTGGTGCGGGCGAGCAGCAACATCAGATCGGAATACTCGGCGCGCGAGGTCCAGATCTTCTGGCCGTTGACGACATAGCCGTCGCCGTCGCGCGTCGCCGTGGTGCGCAGACTGAGCGTATCGGTACCAGACGTCGGCTCGGTCACCCCGAATGCCTGCAGCCGCAACTCGCCGCGCGCGATCGCCGGCAAATAAAGCTTCTTTTGCGCCGCATTGCCGTGACGCAACAGCGTGCCCATGGTGTACATCTGCGCGTGGCAGGCGGCGCCGTTGCAGCCGGACGCCTGGATTTCCTCCATGATCGCGGCGGCCGCACGCATCGACAGTCCGCTGCCGCCATATTCTTCCGGAATGAGCGCGGCGAGGAATCCGGCCTGGGTCAGCGCGGCGACGAACGCTTCCGGATAGGCGCGCTCGCGATCAAGCTGCCGCCAATATTCGCCGGGGAAATTCGCGCATAACGCACGGACCGAAGCGCGGATCGGCGCAAGGTCCGCGCTCTCGGTCACGGCTTAACCTCCGCGCGGCCGTGATTGATGGCGATTACGTCGCGCTCAAGCACGCGGGCGCGGAAGCTCACGATCGCGCCGTCTTGCCACATCTCGGTTCGGATGGTCTCGCCGGGCAGGACTGGAGCGGAAAAGCGGCCGGCAAACGAAACGAGCCGCGCCGGATCGTAGCCGCACATGGTCTTGAGCAAAGCGTGGCCGGAAACGCCGAAGGTGCCAAGGCCGTGCAGAATCGGCCGCTCGTAGCCGGCAGCCTTGGCGAAAGCGGGCTCCGCGTGCAGCGGATTGAAGTCGCCGCTGAGGCGGTAGATCAGCGCCATCTCCGGGCGGGTGCCGAGATCGCACACCGCATCCGGCGCCCGCGTCGGTATCGGATGCGGCGGCGGGGTCTGCCGCGGCGGGCCGCCGAAGCCGCCGTCGCCGCGGCAGAAGACCGTCTGCGTCACCGTCGCGACCAGCGCGCCACTTGATTTATCGCTGATCTTGCGTTCGGTGAGGATGAGCGCGCCCTTGCCGGCACCTTTGTCGATGACTTCGACGATTTTGGTGCGGCCGATCACGATGCCCCGCCCGGTGAGCGGGCGGTGCAGAGTAAAGCCTTGCTCGCCGTTGACCACCATCACCCAGTTGATGCCAGTGTCGGAGCGCTGCGCGAGCGAGCCGGTATGGCCGAGCACGGTCGCCATGGTCGGCAGAACTTTCAGATTTTTCTCGTAGACGAACGCCAGTTCGTCCTCGTTCAACGGATCGTGGCCGAGCCCGACGCCGAGCGCGTAGAGCATGCAGTCCCTCGGCTCATAGGCCTGCTCGGCCGGCTCGATCGCCGTCGCCATCAGCTGGTCGTAGACGATCGGCATGTCACACCGGATCCCATGAAAACACATCCTGCGAGCGCTCGAGCGGCGTGAACGACGTGGCGAAGGCGCTTTTGAGCTGCTCGGCGAGCTTTTGCGGCGTCCAACCGTCGGAGCGATGCAGCGAGCGGATCGGCCGGTTGGCGTTGAACAGATAAATTTCGTTGTGGCGCGCCGAGAGGATTTGGCCGGTGACGCCAGCGGCGCTGTCGGAGGCGAGATAGACGGCCAGCGGGGCGACTTTCTCCGGCGTCACCTGGCTAGCGCGGGCCAAGCGCGCCTTCTCCTCGGGCGTTTCCGACGGAATCGTCTGCACCATGCGCGTCCAGGCGAACGGCGACACGCAGTTCGAGCGCACGTTGAACCGCGCCATGTCGAGCGCGATGCCGCGCGACAGCCCGACAATGCCCATCTTCGCTGCCGCGTAATTGGCCTGGCCGAAATTGCCGACCAGGCCGGAGGTCGAGGTCATGTGCACGTAGCTGCCGGAATTCTGCTCGCGGAAAACCGTCGCACAGGCGCGGCTCATGATGAAGCTGCCATTGAGATGCACATTGATGACGTCCGACCAATCGGTCCAGCTCATGCGGTGAAAAATACGGTCGCGCAGAATGCCGGCATTGTTCACCAAAATATCGACGCGACCGAACGCGTCGGCCGCCGCCTTGACGATTTTGTCGCCGTTGGCCGGCTCGCTGATGGACAACGTGGAGGCGATAGCCTGGCCGCCGGCCTTTTTGATCTCATTGACGACGTCATGCGCCGGTGTCGCGTCGGAGCCCTCGCCCTCGACGCTAGCGCCGATGTCGCAGACGACGACGCGGGCCCCCTCCTGCGCCATCAGGAGCGCGATGCCGCGGCCGATCCCGCGTCCCGCGCCGGTAACAATAGCGACTTTTCCATCAACGATGCCCGGCATGGCTACCCCCTTTACCCCACACTTCGTCCGCGACGTCGACGATCATTCGAAGCTTCGCCCATTGCTCGTCCTCGGCCAGGATATTGCCTTCTTCCGTCGAGGCGAAGCCGCATTGTGGCGACAGGCAGAGCTGGTCGAGGTCGGTGAACTTGACCGCCTTCTCGACGCGCCGCTTGATCGCGTCACGCCCTTCCAGCGCGCCACTCTTGGAGGTCACCAAACCCAACACGGCCACACGCCCCTTCGGCAGCCGCTTGAGCGGCTCGAACCCGCCGGCGCGGCTGGTGTCGTATTCCATGAAATAGCCGTGCACCTTGATCCGGTCGAACAGCACTTCCTGGATCGTATCGTAGCTGCTGGTGCCCGAACCCATGAAGGTTGATTTGTAGTTGCCGCGGCACAGATGCATGGTGACCGTCATATCGGAAGGGATGTCCGAGATCGCAGTATTGATGAGATCCCCGTAAAGCAGGCCGAGTCGGTCCGGATCGTCGCCGCGCTCCTTCATGCGCGCCCGATAGCCCTGATCGCAGAGCATGGCGATGAATACCTCGTCGAGCTGCAGGTAGCGGCAGCCGGCATCGGCGAACGCGCGCACAGCCTTTTTATACGCTTGGCCGAGATCGTCGAAAAATTGGTCGAGGTCTGGGTAGACATTTTTATCAATCGGGGTCGGCGACGGGCGGCCGTAGATCGCGGACGGTGCCGGAATGGTCATTTTCGGCGCGCGCTTGGTGTACGCTTGCAGGAACTTGAAATGCTCGAGCATCGGGTGCCCGGAGAAGCCGATCTTGCCGGTGACTTTCAACCCTTCGTTGCGCGTCGTGACCGCGGCAAAGCTGATGCCGGTATCCATCACGTGGCGTTCGACGCCGTCGAGCCCCCACAGGAAGTCGAGATGCCACCATGAGCGGCGGAACTCGCCGTCGGTGATGGATTGCAGCCCCACCTCCTCCTGTTTCCGGACGATGTTCTGGATCTCGCGATCTTCGACTGCGCTCAGCGCCTCGGCCGTGATCTCGCCCTTGGCGCGTCGCTCGCGCGCGGTCTTCAAGGCCGCCGGCCGCAGCAGGCTGCCGACGTGGTCGGCGCGGAACGGCGGTTTGGTTCGCTGCACTCATTGTCCCCATACCTCTTCGGCAAGCTCGACGATCATGCGCAGCTTCGCCCATTGCTCGTCCTCGCTGAGGACATTGCCCTCCTCGGTCGAGGCGAAACCGCATTGCGGCGACAGACAAAGCTGGTCGAGCGGCACGAACTTTGCCGCTTGCTCGATGCGCCGCTTGAGCTCGTCACGGCTTTCGAGTTTCCCCGATTTGCTGGTGACCAGCCCGAGCACGACGGTCTTGCCCTTCGGCAGGTGGCGCAGCGGCCCGAAGCCGCCGGCGCGATCGCTATCATATTCCATGAAGTAGCCGTCCACGTTGATGCTGTTGAACAGAGTCTCGGCAACTGCCTCATAGCCGCCGCTGGCGACGAAACTCGAGCGGAAGTTGCCGCGGCACAGATGCATGGTGATGGTCATGTCGGACGGAATACCGGCGAGCGCAGCGTTGATCATGCCGGCATAAACCGCCGGCAATTTCGCCGGATCCTCCCCGCGCGCGACAATATACTGGCGCAGCGACGGGTCGCATAGATAGGCAAGATTGACTTCGTCGACTTGCAAGTAACGACAGCCGGCGGCGGCGAAGGCATCCACCACCTGGCGATAGGACTGGCCGAGATCGCGATAGAAATCCTCCATCGCCGGATAGATTTTCTCCGGTACGGCGTCGCGGCCATAGCGGAAATGCAGCGACGACGGCGACGGAATGGTCATCTTCGGCATCGCCTTGGCGTGGCTGCGCAAGAACTTGAAATGCTCGATCATCGGATGCGACTTGTAGCCGCCGAGCTTGCCGATGACGCGCAGCAACACCGCGCGCGGTTGCGGCCCCTGCGCGCTGAATTTGATCTTGCGCTCGCCGATGTAAGATTCGACGCCGTCCAGCCCTTCGAAAAAATCGTGGCTCCAGGAGGTGCGGCGAAATTCCCCGTCGGTCACTGCCTTGAGCCCGACCGCCTCCTGCTTGCCGATCACGCTTTCGATCTCGCGATCCTCGACCGCCGTGAAGTCGGCGGCGCCGATTTCGCCCCGCGCGCGTTTTTCGCGCGCGGCTTTCAGCTTTGCCGAGCGCAACAGGCTGCCGACGTGATCGGCACGAAACGGCGGCTTCGACCGCTGCATGCTGTCAGCCCCAAACTTCGTCGGCGATTTCGACCGCCATGCGCAGCTTTGCCCATTGCTCGTCCTCGGACAGAACGTTGCCTTCCTCGGTCGAGGCGAAGCCGCATTGCGGCGATAAACAAAGCTGATCGAGCGCCACATACTTGGTCGCCTCGTCGATGCGGCGCTTGATGTCGTCCTTCTTTTCGAGCTTGCCGCTCTTCGAGGTGATGAGCCCGAGCACAAGCTGCTTTTTTCCTTTCGGAAAAAACCGCAGCGGTTCGAAACCACCTGCCCTATCCGTGTCGTATTCAAGAAAATAGCCGTCGATGTTGATTTCATTGAACAGCCGTTCGGCGAACGGCTCATATCCGCCCGAAGCGATGAAGGTCGAGCGGAAATTGCCGCGGCACGAATGCATGGTGACCGTCATGTCGGCCGGTTTGCCTTCGAGCGCGCGGTTGATCATGCGGGCGTAGGCGCCCGGAAGTTTTTCCGGCTCGTCGCCGCGTTCGCGCGAATGCGCGAGCTCACGGTCGTCGCACATCATCGCCCAGGTGGTGTCATCGAACTGCAGGTAGCGGCATCCGGCGTCATAAAAGGCCCGCACCGCCGCGCGAGAGGCATTGGCCACGTCTTCGAAAAAAGGTTCGAGATCGGGGTAGACCGCTTTGCTGATCGAGCGCCGGCCGGGCCGGAAATGCAGCATGTTGGGCGCCGGAATGGTCATTTTCGGCATGACCCGCGTATGCCCTTTGACAAAGCGAAAATCGGCGACATGCGGGTGCTTGGAAAAGCCGACACGGCCGATCGTGCGTACGCTCTCGGCCTTGGTCTTCACGCCGTGAAAAGTGATGCCTTCGGCAACCTGGTAAAGCTCGACACCGTCGAGGCCCTTTAGGAAATCGAACTGATACCACGAGCGGCGAAACTCGCCGTCGGTGGCGAGCTTCAACCCAATCTCTTCCTGCTTTCTGATCGCGTTTTCGATCTCGCGATCTTCCACCACACGCAACGCCTCGGCTGTGATCTCGCCCCGCTCGCGCTTGGCACGCGCGTCCTTCAGCGCCGGTGGCCGCAGCAAGCTACCGACGTGATCGGCGCGAAATGGCGGCACGGTTCGTTGCATAATTCCTCCCGGGGCGCACCATTTGTTCTTGAGCGTAAGCGATGGCGTAGCCGCAAGCGGGATCTAGCAAGCTGCGTGCGCGGGTGTAAATCCCATTGCGTTCGCGCCGATGCGCATGACACTTATGCGCGGAAGAAGCGCCAAAAAGTCGTTGGGAGGAGATCCATGCCACCCCAGCTTACGCTCTATGAGGATATGGTTGCCGACGACGCCGGCGTGTCGTTGCCGGCACGGCCGCGGATGATACTGGTGATGCACGGCTCGGTCAGCGTCACTGATTGCGTGCTGCGCGACGACGAGGCGTGGAGCGGCGAAGCGGCCGTCACGTTCAAAGCCGGCCGTGAGGGCGCGGCGATCTGGCGTTGGGAACTTACCGACGGCGATGCCGGCAGCGGCGCGGCGGCCGAGTCCGGTGTCAGCTCACGGCAAAAGCTGTCTGCGCGGCTCGAGACCTTGCCGAAGGGCGCACTCATCTTGCGCGGCGACAGCGTCGCTTTCCCGCCGGGCGGCTGCGCCTACCTGCACCGCCATCAAGGACCGGGTATCCGCTGTCTGGTCGAGGGCGGCTTCCGTATCGACTCCGCCGGCCACTCGACCTCCTACGCGCCGGGCGGCGCCTGGTACGAAAACGGTCCGGAGCCGGTGTTCGCGCAGGCCGCCGACCGGCCGACGCGATTCGTGCGCGTCATGCTGCTGCCGCGCGCGTATTTGGGAAAAAGCTCGGTCGAATATCTGCGCGAGGAAGACAAGGCCAAGCCGAAGTCGCAGACCTACAAGATCTACGCCGACATGCCGATTGCTTTTGTCGCTTCGTGAAGAACTGGTGCCGCGGAAGGGATTCGAACCCCTGACCCCCGCATTACGAATGCGGTGCTCTACCAGCTGAGCTACCGCGGCGCCAACGGGCAGCGTAGTAATACCCGGCCTATATTAACGCAATAGCCGGCGCTAGCGCGCTTGCGGCTGCGCCTCGGCACGCAGCTTGAAGCGCTGGATTTTGCCGGTCGCGGTTTTCGGCAATTCGATGCGGAATTCGAGCCAGCGCGGATATTTGAACGGCGCCAGCTTCGCGCGGCAATGATCCTGCAGCGCCCGCGCTAGATCGGCGCTCGCCTTCTCGGGCGCTTTGAGCACCACGAAGGCCTTCGGCTTGATCAGCGTATCGGCGTCGGGCCAGCCGACGATCGCGGCCTCCAGCACCTCGGGATGGCTCTGTAACACGCCCTCGACCTCGAACGGCGAAACATACATGCCGGAAACCTTGAGCATGTCGTCGTGCCGGCCGCAGTAAACGAAATAGCCTTGCTCGTCCTCGACGTATTTGTCGCCCGAGCGCGTCCACTCGCCAAGAAAAGTCGCGCGCGACTGCTCGCGGTTGTTCCAGTACATGATGGCGCTGGTCGGGCCGCGCACCTGCAGTTCGCCCATTTCGCCGCGCGCTTTGACGACGACGCCGTCGTCGTCGATCAGGCGCACGTCATAGCCGGGCACCGGCTTGCCGGTGGTGCCGTATTTCACTTCGCCCGCGCGATTGGAGATGAAGATATGCAGCATTTCCGTCCAGCCGAGGCCGTCGAGGATGTCGACGCCGTAGCGCTCGTTCCAGCGGCGGCCGACGTCGGCCGGCAAAGCTTCGCCGGCCGAGACGCAGCGGCGCAATCGTAGTTCGGAACGTTGTGGCGCCGCCGGGCTGGCGAGAAACACGGCGTAGAAGGTCGGCACGCGCGTAGAACATCGTGACGCCGTGTTTCTTGAGAACCTCGGCGACGGATTCCGGCGTCGGCCGGTCCGCCAACAACACCGTCGTTGCGCCTGCAGACATCGGAAAGGTGAGCGCATTACCAAGCCCGTAGGCGAAAAAAAATTTCGCCACCGAATAGCAGACGTCTTTTTCACCGATGCCGAGAAACGGCTTGCCGTAAAGCTCATCGGTGAACTTCAGATCGGCGTGGGTGTGGACCGCGGCTTTCGGCTTGCCGGTCGAGCCGGACGTGTAGAGCCAGAAACAAATCTCGTCGCGCACCGTCGGCGCGGTCACCGCCTCGGCTGTCGCCGCGGCGAGCAAATCCTCGAAGCGCGGATGACCGTGCCCATTGTCGCCAGAGACGATGACGTGTTCGAGGATCGCGGCCTTGCCGATCGAGGTGGCGAATTTGCGGAAAAGTTCTTCCGACACGACCAGAAGTCGGGCGCGGCTAATCCGTCGAGCATGAAGCGATAGTCGTCTTCGGTGAGCAGCGTGTTGACCGGCACCGGAACGATTCCGGCCTTGATCGCGCCGAGGAAAGCGGTCGGCCAGTCGATGCTGTCAAGCAGGCAGATGAGAATGCGCTCCTCGCGGCGGATGCCGAGTGAACGAAGCACCAGCGCCGAAACGATCGACGCGCGCCGCGAGTTCGCCGTAAGTCCAGGCCTGCCGCCGGTCGATGAACGCGGCCTTGCCGGCGCGGCCGGCGTCGAGATTGTGCTTAAGAATATCGGCCGCGAAATTGTAGTCGCGTGGGATCGCCGCGGCGGCGCCCGGCGGCGGGTTCGGTTGAGCGAAATTCATCGCGGCGTTTGCTCCCGAAAGGCGCGTCGTTTTGCCCACGGCTGCCCACTTCGCCGCATTATGCCGATGGTGCGATCCGCTGCAATCCGATAGTGGTGCGGCAATATCGCAATCGCCATGCCGGAGTCCGACCGATGATTTTCAGCCGCGATCGCATTCTCACCACCCACGTTGGCAGCCTGCCGCGCAACGAAGCGCTGAGTGAGCTTCTGGTCCGCCGCGAAGCCGGCGAAAGTTACGACCGGACGCACTTCGATGCCGAGATGGAAAAGGCGGTCCGACATGTGGTCGCCAAGCAAAAAGAGGCCGGCATAGACAGCGGCAACGACGGCGAGCAGCAGCGCGTCGGCTTTCAGACCTACGTACCGCAGCGGATGTCGGGCTTCGGCGGCGAGTCCAAGCGCCGGCGCGGGCGCGAATTCGAGGAATTCCCCGAGCTGGTGGAAAACCTCATGCGCCGCTTTCCTAACGTCAGCCGGCAGCAGAACGCGCCGCAGGCGCAGAGCGATCTGCACTATCACGACACCTCGGTGATCGAGAGCGAGATTGCGCGCTTCCTGCGCGTCGCCGGCGAAGGCAAGCCGTTTGCGGAAAATTTCATGACCGCGCCGTCGCCCGGCATCATCGCCTCCACCATGCTCAACGCCTTTTATGACAGCAACGAGGCTTACCTTGCCGCCATCGCCCGCGAGATGAGCAACGAATACACGGCGATTCATAAGGCTGGCCTCATGTTGCAGATCGACGCCCCCGATCTCGCCATGGACCGCACCATGTTCTACCGCGACGGCACGGACGCCGATTTCGTCAAGGCGGTCGAACTGCACGTTGCCATGATCAACAAGGGAATTGCCGGAATTCCGCGTGACCGGGTGCGGCTGCATGTTTGCTACGGTAACTGGGAAGGCCCGCACATCCATGACATCGCGTTGGAGAAGATTTTGCCGCCGCTCTACCAGGCTAACGTCGGCGCGCTGTCGATCGAGTTTTCCAATCCGCGCCATGCCCACGAATACGGCGCGCTCAAGCGCGTGCCGTTTCCCAAGGACATGATCCTCATTCCTGGCGTGGTCGAGTCGACCTCCAACTTCGTCGAGCACCCGGAGGTGGTGGCGCGGCGGATCGAGGAGGCCGTCGCCGCCATCGGCGACCGCGAGCGCGTGATCGCCTCAACCGATTGCGGCTTCGGCACTTTCACGCGGCGCGAATGGGTGATCGAGCCGGCGGTATGGCTCAAGCTCAAGTCGATCCGCGAGGGGGCCGATATCGCCTCGGCGCGGCTGTGGGGACGTAAGAGCGCCGCGTAATCGCGCTGGCGGCTGCGGCTCAACTGCATACCGCTGTGGGCTGTGCGCCACGTTCGGCGCGCCTATAATGCCGCGCATAAACTTAAGGGAGCACGCCATGGACGACATCACCCGCGACCCTAAGACGGTCCGCGCCGATGACATCAACCCGCGCTACAACTGGGCTCGTCATCTGCCGGTGCTCGGCACCATGGCCGTGGATTTCGAGGAACGGGTCGATTATCGCCGAATGCACCGCTATCGCCTCGGCCGCGCGCAGGCCGCGCTGGAAGCATCCGAGCTCGGCGCGCTGATTCTGTTTGACGATAACAACGTCCGCTACGTCACCTCGACCAAGATCGGCGAGTGGGCGCGCGACAAGCTGTCGCGCTGGGCGCTGCTGATCCGTGGCAGGGACCCGATCCTCTGGGATTTTGGCTCGGCCGCCGTTCATCACCGCCTCTACTCACCGTGGCTCAAGCCGGAAAACTGCAAAGCGGGTCTCGTCGGTTTGCGCGGCACCGTCGATCCGGCATTTGGCCTGATGAAGCACCACGCCGAAGAAATGGCCTCGCTGCTGAAATCCGCTGGCGTCGCCAAGATGCCGGTCGGCATCGACATCGTCGAGCCGCCGATGATGTTCGAACTGCAAAAAGCCGGATTGAAAATCGCCGACGGCCAGCAGGTGATGCTGGAGGCGCGCGAAGTGAAATCGGCTGACGAGATCGCGCTGTTGAACCGCGCCGCGGCAATGGTGGACGGCGCCTACCAGTTGATCGACGAAAAGCTCAAGCCTGGCGTGCGCGAGAACGACATTGTGGCACTGGTCAACGAGTTCCTCTATCGCCACGGCTCCGACGACGTGGAAGCGATCAACGCGATTTCCGGCGAACGCTGCAATCCACATCCACACAACTTCACCGACCGCATGGTGCGGCCCGGCGATCAGGTGTTCTTCGACATCCTGCAATCGTTCATGGGTTACCGCACCTGCTACTACCGCACCTTCAATGTCGGCCGCGCGACGCCGTCACAGCGCGACGCCTACAAGAAATGCCGCGAATGGCTCGACAAGGCGATCGATCTGATCAAGCCCGGCGTGACCACCGACAAGGTGTGCAGCGTATGGCCGAAGGCGGAAGATTTCGGCTTCCCCGACGAGTTGTCGGCTTTCGGACTGCAATTCGGTCATGGCCTCGGCTTGAACCTGCACGAACGGCCGATCATCAGCCGCGTCGTCTCGATGGACCACCCGACCGTGATCAAGGAAGGCATGGTGTTCGCGCTCGAGACCTATTGCCCGGCGAGCGACGGTTATTCGGCGGCGCGGATCGAGGAGGAGGTCGTGGTCACCGATAAGGGCCACACCGTCATCTCGCTGTTTCCGGCCGAGGAGCTGCCTATCGCGGCGCGTTACTGACGCGCCCTCGCCTTGCCGTCGCAGACCGTATCGGCAAAGATTTCGCGCGATCGCCTGGCTTCCCGCGAACGGCGGACTGCGTGCGAATGAACCTCATTAGCCTTGTGGTTACCGGAATAATTGCCGATTATTCCGCATCTTCAAGGCGTTGAAGCGCCTGAAGAAGTCGTCCGATTGCGGCATTTGTGCGACGCACAAAAAGGGTGGCTTTTTCAGCCGCGAGACGCTAGGCAAGCGCCTTCCAGCCAAAAAACGAGGGACCCGTCATCGCATGAAAATGATGCTTGCCGCATGCCTGCTGCTCGGCGTTTGGTCGACCAGCGCAGGCGCCATTGATCTCGCCGAACTCTCGCCATGCAAGCCTGCCGCCGCGCGGTATTGCGACCATTCAGGCGGCATGACCTGGAACAACCTTATGCGCTGCGGCGCGACGCTGGCCGCGCAAAGCTGGCGGATCGGCAGCTCCTGCCGGGAAGCACTCCGGAGATACGGGCAGCTCTAAGAGCCCGGTTCACGCATCGGGTCAGTTCTTGCCCCGGCCTTGCGCCGGGGCTTTCATTTTGGCGGCCCGCCGTCGTGTGCGGTAGGATGAACATGGCTCCGGAAACCTGCTAGCCTCGATCATCTCAAACTGCCGCGCAACGCACGATAATCAAAGGACGCCAGAGGTTCCCATGTACTCCAATCTTCAACTTTTTATCGACGGTCAGTGGCTCAATGGCGACGGCCGTGCCGGCGAGGACGTGATCAATCCGGCCACCGAGAAGCCGCTTGCGCATCTGCCTCACGCCAGCACCGCCGATCTCGATCGCGCGCTCGAAGCCGCCAAAAAGGGCTTTGCGGTGTGGCGGGCAACCTCGGCTTACGACCGCGCTAAGATCATGCGCAAAGCCGCCGATCTGATGCGCGAGCGCTACGACGCGATCGGCAAGATCCTCACCCTGGAAGAAGGCAAGGCCTATCCGGAAGCGCGTGCCGAGGTGATGACCTCGGCCGACATCATCGAATGGTACGCCGAAGAAGGCCGCCGCGCGTATGGCCGAATCGTGCCCGGCCGCGGCAAGGTACGGCAACTTGTGGTGCAGGAGCCGGTCGGCATTGTCGCTGCGTTTACGCCGTGGAATTTCCCGGCGCTGACGCCCGCGCGCAAGATCGGCGGCGCGCTCGCCGCCGGCTGCTCGTTGATCCTCAAAGCATCCGAAGAGACGCCCGGCGCTTGCGTCGAGATGGTTCGCTGCTTCGCCGATGCCGGCTTGCCGGCCGGCGTGCTCAATCTCGTCTTCGGCGTTCCCGCCACCATCTCCGAACACCTCATCGCCAAGGACGACGTGCGAAAGATTTCGTTCACCGGCTCGATTCCGGTCGGCAAGCATTTGGCGGCGCTTGCCGCCAAGACAATGAAACGCGCTACCATGGAACTGGGCGGCCATTCGCCGGTCGTGGTGTTTGCCGACGCCGACCCGGAAAAGTCCGCCGACGCCATCGCCGCGTTCAAATATCGCAACGCCGGCCAGGTGTGCATCTCGCCGACACGCTTCTACGTACAGGAACCGGTCTACGGCCGTTTCCTCGCGCGCTTCACTGAATATGCCAAAGCACTGAAGGTCGGCGACGGACTGGAAAAAGGCGTGGCGATGGGGCCGCTGGCCAGTGCGCGCCGCATCGATGTCATGGAATCCTTCGTCAACGACGCCAAACATCGCGGCGGCAAAGTTGTCACCGGCGGCCAGCGCCGCGGCAACCAAGGCTATTTCTACGAGCCGACCGTGATCACCGAGGTGCCGGACGACTTCAAGATCATGACGCAAGAGCCATTCGGCCCGCTTGCCCCGGTGGTCACCTTCAAGACCATGGACGAGGTGGTGGAACGCGCCAATTCGCTGCCCTACGGGCTCGCCGCCTACGCCTTCACCGGTTCGGCGCAAACCGCGAACTTGATCGGCGACGCCTTGCAGTCCGGCATGGTCGGGGTGAACTCGATCAACGTCTCGACGCCGGAAACGCCGTTCGGCGGCATCAAGGAATCCGGCTACGGCAGTGAAGGCGGCCTCGAAGGCCTGCAGGCCTATCTGAATACGAAGTTTATTTCGCAGGCCTGAGCGTCGCCGCTCAGCTGTGATCGAGCAGCCCGAAATGCGGGCCTAACCGGCGGCGGACGCGCGCCATGGCGGCGCGCGCCACGAATGCATCGTAGGCGACGCGGGCCAGCGGACATACCTGCGACGGTCGCGAGATCAAATCGCGCAACACCGCCCCGACGTTGGCACGTCCGTCCGGCCGCATGCCGATCAGCGCGGCGGGGGGAACCCTGCGGTGCGCCGGATCGACAACGACGCGCACGGCGGCAACGGCGAGGTTATGTTCGGCGGCGACGCGAGCTACGACGTGCGATTCCATATCGACCACGGCGGCGCCGGTTGTCTTGTAAAGCTCCCGCTTCTTGGCCGGCTCGGCGACCGGCTGATCAACGCCGAGGATCGGTGCATGGATGGCGCCGTCGATCAAACCAAGCAGCTTGCGCGACCACACCGCATCGGTCGCGCGCACGGTCTGCGAATTCGCGGACGGAATTGGCAACCACCCAATCGCCGGCGCGCAGATGCCCGGCAAGTCCACCGGCGACCCCGAAGCTGATCATCCCGCGATAACCGTGCCGAACTGCGCTGTCGGTGACCTTTTTGAGTTCGCTGCCGGCGGTGCGGCAAACGACCAAGACACCCGGCGCGGCAGCGATGCGGGCCTCGAAGTCAAGACCAACAAATGCGATGACAAGGCGGCGGGGACTTTCAACGGCTATATCGCCGACCAAAGCTGAGTCGTCGGCGTCATTCACCAGCCCATCTACGAAAGTCCCGCCGGCAAAATCCAGCTGGGATGCCATTAGAAGCTCTTCATCCTCGCGTCTGTTGACCGAACTTCACGCCCCCAATAGCGCGTCCCTCGCAGACGTCCTCGGCTTCTTTCAGGCAAATCACCGAGTTTCTGTCGTAAGTTTATCACAGTCCGTCGCCGATACCATTGCTATTCCGCTGGTAGCAGTTGAATCCAATTAAATCCAAATCGCCGACACCGATTTACGGCGAGCATGGCTTTTTTGCCACGAAAATGCTTGTTTCCCGACGCGCGCGCGGACGGATTGCATGGCCGATACGGCAAAAACACTGGTTACCGGAGCCACCGGACTTGTCGGGTCCGCAGTGGCAAGAAGGCTCCTTGCCGAGGGGTTCCCGGTGCGGGCACTGGTGCGACCCGCCAGTCCGCGATTTCAACTCGATGGGCTCGATCTTGAGTTCGTTCCGGGCGATATCCGCGAGCCTGTCTCGGTCGGCCGCGCCATGCAGGGCATCCGCTACGTTTTTCACGTAGCCGCCGATTATCGACTGTGGGCGCGCGACCCGAACGAGATTTTCGCCGCTAATGTGGACGGTACGCGCGTGGTGATGGAGGCGGCGAAAACCGCCGGCGTCGAGCGCGTGGTCTATACCTCAAGCGTCGCCACATTGGGCTTACGCGACGACGGCAGTTCGGCCGACGAGACCGTTCCGCTCGCCACCGAAGAGGGCATCGGAGCGTACAAGCGCAGCAAGATCGCGGCCGAACGGCTGGTCGAAACGATGGTCGAAAAGGATTCGTTGCCTGCGGTCATCGTCAATCCATCGACGCCGATCGGGCCGCGCGACGTGAAGCCGACGCCGACCGGGCGCATCGTGCTGGAGACGGCGCGCGGGCGTGTGCCGGCTTTCCTCGACACCGGTCTTAATCTCGTTCACGTCGACGACGTCGCCGCCGGGCATTTGGCGGCGCTGAGGCACGGTACCATCGGCGAACGCTACATTCTCGGCGGCGAAAACGTGTTGCTGGCCGACATGCTCGCCGATGTCGCGCGCATGGCGGGTCGGCGGCCGCCGACCTGGCTCATTCCCCGCCCGCTGGCCGTTTCAGTCGCCGTCGTCGCTGAAACGACCGCGCGGCTGACGGGACGCGCGCCGTTTACCACTCTGGATGGCGTCCGTATGGCCGACCACCGTATGTTTTTTACTGCTGCCAAAGCCGAACGCGAACTCGGCTTTCGCGCGCGGCCTTATCGCGAAGCGCTCAAAGACGCGATCGACTGGTTCCGCGAAGCCGGTTACCTCAACGGCAAGCGTAAGCGCTAGATCGCCGCTGCGTCGCCGTAGCCGCCGGGCGCATAGCCCGATCGTTGCGCCGCGGCGATGCAAGCGGGATCGCACAAAGCCGCGAATTCCTCGGCATAGCGATAGCCGGGCGCCGCGCCGGCGAAAACATCGATCGTCGCAGGATGCAGATAAATCTCGATCAGCCCGGGCGGTAATCGTTCGAGCAACGCGGCGACCCGCGTTCTGGTCATTGCACCCGACCAGGCGAGCCCGAATACCGCGTCGGCAGTCGTTAGTCCGGCCGCGCGTACCCGGCGCCGCAGCCAAGCGGCGAATGGCGCTGCCACGCGACCGACGACACGCTGCGTGTTCGGATCGATGTTAGCGACCACGCGCCACGGCTCGACCGGAACGCGCAACGCCCGCATGCCGTAACGCTTGCCGACGCGCATGATCGCGGCCGCAATGGTCGGATGCAGCTGCAAATGCCGGTGACCATCGACGTGGTCGAGTGCCAAGCCGGTCGCGCGATAGGCCTCAAATTGCGCGGCGATTTCCGTCTTGATTTGCCGCCGCAGCGAAGCGTCGAATGCGACTTGCACGCCGTAGCGCGCAAGATCGTTGCGAAAACGCCCGCCGGAGTCGAGGAGGCCCGCAACCTGCGTCCGGTCGGCCACCGGATCGCCATCGACCAGGACGACATGCAACCCGACGCGCAAATTCGGCAACGCTCGCGCGCGCTCGATCGCATCGGCCGCCGCCGGCGCGCCGACCATAAGGCTTGCCGCGGTCAGAATGCCGTTCCGGTGCGCCGCCTCGATGGCGGCGTTCACCGGTTCGCTGAGCCCGAAATCGTCCGCGGTGATGATCAGCCGGTTCAGTGCGCGAGTTCCCGCCGTTCGCGCAGGAAGGAAAAGAATTCGAGGCCTTCCCGCAGCCGGCGCGCGGTCATTTGCGGACTGCGCGCCATCTCCGCGACGATAGCCGCGATCTTGGGCGCGCGGAAGTAGAAGCGCCGGTAGAAATCCTCGACCGACTCGAAAATCTCGGTGTGGCTCAGGTGCGGGTAGTGCAGCGGCGCGATCTGCACGCCGTTGGCATCGATCAGATCGGCATGCGCGGCGTCGAGCCAGCCGTTGTCGACCGCGTCACGGTACAGTTCGGTCCCCGGATACGGCGCCGCCAGCGATACCTGGATCGTGTGCGGATTGATTTCGCGGGCGAAACGGATGGTCTCTTCGATGGTTTCGCGGCTTTCTCCGGGAAGTCCCAGGATGAAGGTACCGTGGATGGCGATGCCGAGGTCGTGGCAATCGCGGGTAAACCGCCGCGCCACGTCGACTCGCATGCCCTTTCTGATGTTGTGCAGGATCTGCTGATTGCCGCTTTCATAGCCGACCAGCAGGAGACGCAGGCCATTGTCGCGCATTACTTTCAGCGTATCGCGCGGCACGTTTGCCTTGGCGTTGCACGACCAGGTGACGCCAAGCTTGCCAAGTTCGCGCGCGACCGCTTCGGTGCGCGGCCGATCGTCGGTGAAGGTGTCGTCGTCGAAGAAAAATTCCTTCACTTGCGGGAAAGCTTGTTTGGCCCAACGCATTTCCTCGATGACGTTGCCGACGCTGCGGGTGCGGTAGCGGTGGCCACCGACCGTCTGCGGCCACAGGCAGAATGTGCAGCGCGATTTGCAGCCGCGGCCGGTGTAGAACGAGATATAGGGATGCTTGAGGTAGCCGATAAAGTAATTCTCGATCTGCAGGTTGCGCTTGTAGACCGGCGTGACAAAGGGCAATGCATCCATGTTTTCCAGCACGGCGCGCGGCGGATTGTGCCTGATAGCGCCGTCCGGATCGCGGTAGGAGAGTCCGTTTATTCTGCTCCAATCGCGGCCCTCCGCGACTTCCTTGATGGTGAAATCGAATTCATTGCCGGCCACGAAGTCGATCGCCGGCGAGGCCTCAAGACTGCCTTGCGGATCGACCGCGACCTTGGCGCCGACGAACCCGGCCTTGAGGTCCGAATTGACCGCCTTGAGCGCCTTGATGACCCGGACGTCCGACGCGAAAGACGGCGTTGATGTGTGCAGCACGGCCAGATCGTAATGCGACGCCTCACGCACCACGTCGGCGAGCGCAAGCCGGTGCGGGACGGCGTCAACCAGTTTGCTGTCGGGAACGACGGCCGCGACCTGCGCAAGCCACGTCGGATACCAGAATGAGCGAATTTCGCGCCGAGCCTGGTAGCGCGACCCGGCCCCGCCGTCGAAACCATCGAACGACGGAGCCTGCAAAAACAGCGTCCGCATTATGAACCTCTTAGGTCCTGTCCTTCGAGCAGAGTGCCATCCGCTGTCACGCGGTAATCGGCGCCCCGCCAATGAACTGTTGCCCCGAAGAAGCTCGCCACATAGACACTAAACGCGATCAGATCCTGCACCGGTATGAGCCAGTAATTTTGTCGCGGCAAGTTGAACCGCCACTCGACGCAGCGGCACAACGTAGCCCGCGCCAGTAGCACGGCGGCCGTCACCATGACCGCCGCGGGACTGCCAGAGATTAGCGCGAGCAGCGCCAGCGGCCAAGGATGGGTGATGATTGTGCCGGCATATGCCAATGGATAGATGTTCTTGATCGTGCGCGCGACCCGAATTTGTTGTCGGATCAACTCGCGCAGGCTGCCCTCGAAGCAACAATGGCCGACCAGAAACGGCGCCATCACCACGTCGTAACCTTGGGAGCGAACCCCGACGCCGATGGCGTGATCGTCGGCAAGCGCGTCGGCAAGCGCCGTGAAGCCACCGATCCGGTCCAGCATCGAACGGCGGATTGCGATGGTGGCGCCACAGCACGGCTTCGCGAGCCCGAGACTGACGGTGGTGACCGCATGCGGAAGAAACGTTGCGTTGATGGCGAGCGCGGACAATTGCGTCCATAGTCCGGAACCGCCAATGCCGTGATAGAGGCAGGTGACGGCGCCGACGCCCGGCGCGGCTAACCGCGCCGTGAGTTCGCGTAGATAGTTTGGATCGACGACGATGTCGCTGTCGGACATCACCAGCGTGTCGTGGCGGACGCGCGGCATGACGTTGATCAGATTCGAAACCTTGCGATTGACGCCATGATGACGCGGATCGACGATCAACTCGATGCCGTTATCCGGTAGCTCGCCTTCCATCGCGCGCACGACTGCCGCCACCGGCGAGGTTTGATCGTGTGCACCACATAAAATCTGGATCGGCGCTTCGTATTCCTGCCGGCAAAAGGCGGCGAGACGCGCCGGCAGACCGGGTTCGGCGTCGTGCAGCGGCTTGAGAATGGTCACCGGCGGCGGCACCGCGGGACGCCTGCTCTCCTCGACCGGGAAACTCAGCACGCAAGCGCACGCGGCGAGCGTGAAAAAGCACCCGATGACCGCGCCGACAAGGCAAATGTCGCCCAACGACTGCGCAAACGTCATTGCGTCGGGAATTGCTTCGGCAATCGTCATGACACAACTAACGCTCGCAGCTTACTCCGCCAAATTCCTTTTCCAGCGCCCGGCACGACAAATAGATCGGCAATCGTACGCGCAACAGCGTGTCGGGGCGCAGCGCCCTGGCATTATGCACGAAAACGATCAGCGAAATCAGGATATTTTCCCCAAAGCGGCGCAGGCGCTCGCGGCTGGGTAAATGCTCGGGCGCGATCACCGCTTCGAAGCCAAAACGGGCCATAATGCGGGCAAGTTGCTCCCGTTGATCCGCCGTGCCCGAAGGCGCATCGCCGACGATTACGGCGATGTCGCGCAAATCGGGCCGGGCAGCCAGAAAGCGCGCCAGCTCGCGCAACGAGGTCAGCATGGCCCGCCGCATTTGCCGCGCCCAGCCGATTGTCGGGCCATTTTCCGGCACCGGCGGAATTTGCTCGTTCCAAAGGTGTAGCCGCGCGATCCGCTGACCCGCGCGCACGCGCGTTCCGTCACGCAGGGCAATTGAGTGGCAGGCGCGGGTTATGTCGAGCCGAAATACGCAAGTTGGATCGTCGGTGTATTCGAACACCGCCTGATTGCGGCGTAACCGCTCGTCAAGCGCGTCAACCGCCCCCGCCAGCCAGGGATGGCTGTGCGGTAACCGGGTCCTAAATTCGGTTGAATCCCACACCGCCATGTCGCGGGCCTCCGCGTGTCCTCAACCCGACAAATAACGCAAAACGCCTGTGAAAGTTGCTGGCGCGCCACACACTATAGCCAAGCTTCCGGTCCGAGGGCGAGAGGCGAAAGCGCGGCAGGGCGAGCACCGGCCGCCCGGTCAGTCATCTCCATAGAGCGTAGCCAGCGTACTCTTGATGACGAGCGCCACCGGCACGGCCAAGATCACGCCCGGGATGCCGAGAACGACGCCACCGGCCAGAAAACAAAAGATGATCAACACCGGATGCACGTGGGCGGCACGGCCCAGGACCACCGGCCCCACCAATTGATCGATCGATAACCGCAACAGCGTCGCATACAGCGCGTAGGCGAGGACGCCGTCGATACCGCTCGTCGTACGCAGCGACACCAGACCGGCAATGACCGCCGCCGCGGTCGGGCCGATCACCGGGACCGTTTCGAGCACGCCCGTGAGCAGAGCCAACAGTACGGCGTGGCGGATACCCAGGATAACGCCGAGACCGACATAGGCGGCGATCGTTGCATAAGCGACGACACCTAGAACGCCGATGAAATAGCGCAACAGGACGGGATCGAGCCGCTTCCAGATGCGTGCCACCAGCGGACGGCGATGCGGCGGCACGATCCAGAAAACACTAGCCGCGACACGTTCACCGCTCACCAGGAAGTAGAACAACAGAACCAATGTCAAAAAGGCGCCCATCAGCGACACGAGGCCGTAGTCCGCCAGCGTTGCGAATTGGTCCGGCTGTCCGAACCATTCGCGAATGCGCTCAATCGCCGAATTCAGCGATCGTGTGGGCGCTCAGCGTCGTGCCGAAAAGTTTGATCGGCTGATCGCCGATCGCTTCGCGGGCGAAGTTCTCCAGCATCAGCTGTAAATCCGCTGCTGTTGCGCGAGCCTCGGCCACGGTACGCTGCACGGCAAAAGCGCCCACGGCCAGCATGACGGCACTCAAGACGACGAACAGGACGATCGCAAACAGCAACCGCGGCCAGCGCGTGCGCGCCGCCGCCCAGTCCAGCAGCGGTGAGCAGATATAGGCGACGATCGCCGCCAACACGAACGGCAGAAGAATGAGCTTGATCCAATACAGAAACACCGCGAGCACGATCGCGCCGATCATGACGGCGCGGGTTTCGCCGGAATTGAGCGGACCCGCTACGCGCACCGGCTCGGCGGGCGGCGTTTCCTCGCTTTTTCGTTTCACCACTGTCATGAATAGATTCGGCCTTTCCAGCTCACCCGGCCGCTGAGACGGCGGCGGATGCTGTCGAACGCCATGAGCGCGCCCGCGGTATAGCCCAGCGGAAAGATCAGACCGTACCAGAATGGAATCCGGAAATGGAACGCAGCAGCGACATGTAGCCCGATGGCCGCGCCGGAACCGGCAAGTGCGAGCGAAAGCGCGGCGGCCCCACCATCCACGCCGTGCATCCAGTCGGCAAAATCCAACGCCGGAATCGCGAACGTCGCCCACGCCAGCAGGAAGGCGGCCGTCGCCACAGCCAGGGTTGGAAGCGGACCGCCGAACGTATCGACCAGGTTTTTGGCAAAGCCCGGCCACAGCGTTCGCCAGCCGGTGTACATGCGGGTGGATAAAAGATCGTCGCCGCTCATCAGCAGGACTGACCGTCCGGATCGCTTGAGACGACGTGCAAATTCCAGATCTTCGCAAATCGCGGAGCAAACCGCCGCGTGTCCGCCGACCGCCTCATAGGCGTCGTGCCGCACCAGCATGAATTGCCCGGTCGCCGTTGCGTCCGAACCGGAACGCGACTGCAGCTGACGCAGGTTCTGTAGAAACGACAGGCTGATGAGGCCGCACGGCAATATCAACCGCTCGGCAAAACTCTGCAGTTCCTGGCGCGGCGCGAGCGACAACAGATCGAGCCGGTGGCCGAACGCTGCTTGTAGCGCGCTCGACAGCGCGCCTGGCGCGATCTTCACGTCGGCGTCGATGAAGCACAGCCAATCGCACTGCGGCTCAATGTTGCGCACCCCGATCCAGCACGCGTGCGATTTGCCGACCCAGCGGGGTGGCAGCGGCGGCGCTTGAATGAGTGAGATCTGTCGGTGGCGCGCGGCAACGCCACGCACAATCGCGGCCGTTGCATCGGCGGAGTGGTCGTCGATCACCAGCACGCGCACGCTACTCGCGGGATAGTCCTGTGCGACGAGCGCTTGCAGGCAGGACCCGATATTGGCCGCTTCATCGCGCGCCGGAACGATAACGGTAATCAACGGCGCGGCGTCAGGCGGCGGCGGAGCGGCGCGGACGAGTCGGGGAAGCAACCCTCGCTGCCGGGCCGACCGCATGATCAGCCAAGCCATGATCGCGAGCCATGCGCAGGAGAGGAAAAGCTCCACGGTCTTACCGACAGCGCAACTCAGTCGAACGCGCCAATGCTTGCGCCAATTAACCACCAGGGGCGAGCGTGAGTTCCCCACCCCAGCCAAGATTAGCTTTCCGGCCCCGGCATGGGCGAACTATTTTGCCGGCACGACCAGAGAATAGTGTTCGTCCGCGGCCAGGCATTGAGCCTCGGGGAGGCCAAGCTCCTTGCGCACCATGTTGGTGCCGAGCACCAGCGAGACCATCTTGTAGAAGGCGTGGCGACGGCTCATGCCCTCGCGGCCCATGCCGCAGTCGGAAGAGATCACCAGCCGCTCCGGCGGAATGTATTTCAGCGCGGTGCGGATTTGCCCAGCCACCTCGTCGGGACTTTCCACTTGCAGAGTGTGGTGGTCGATGACGCCGATAGCGATTTTCTTGCCAACAATGGTCTTGCCGATCGCTTCCATATCAATGCCGCCTGAGCTCGTTGATTCGAACGTGATCACATCGGCGTCGACTTTGTTGTAAGTCTCCAGCGACGGTTTGTAGCTCATCACACTTGCGAACATGCGCTGCTGCGACGGGTTGCCCCAGCAGGAATGCGCCCACACTTCGGTCTTGGCGCGTAGGCCTTTCACGGTACGATTAAATACGTCGACCAAGAAATCGAGCGTGATCACCTTGTCCTGGATGCCGCGCGCGGCCGCCATGTGGATCTGCGGTTCCTCGATCTGGATCACAGGGCAGCCGGCGTCGGCAAGCTCGTGATATTCTTCGTTGAACGCGTCGGCGATCGCGATTATTCGCTCGGGTACGCTCTTGTAGTGCCGGTCCTGCGAGGCGAAGGCAACGATTTCCGCCGATACCGCGCCGAATTTCACTGGCCGTGTGGTGAGCCGCTGCGCCGTTTTCCACAGCGCGGTGTATTGCAGATCGCCACGCCCGATCGGGCCGATGATCACCGGCATCACCCGCAACTCAAGATAGTCGTGCAAGATGTGGCCGCGGGGAAACCATAAGCCGCCGCGGCCGGCCGGCGTCGGCCGCGGATCGCCGCGCTCGTAACCCTTCATGTGATGCGGCGGGTAGCTGGTCCAGCTTTGGCCACCGACGTCGTCGTCGAAGCGGCAGTCGCCGTCGGTGCAGATGTCGAGGCCGGCGAGCTCTTGGTCGCGCAGGTAGCAGGACAGTGTGTCGGCGTATTGCTCGCGGTAGCGGCGCGACACCATGGCGTCGAGAAACATCCGGGTGCCGAGATTCTCCGTGTACCAGCTTGGCCGCGGCAGCGAGCCGGTGATCGTCGTCGGCAACATGATGTCTTTGGTAGCGCGGAACATTGTGCCTCCCGGAATTTCTCTGAAAGCCTGGCCGGCTGTTCGATGAAAGTTGTGGTTCGCGGTTCTCTAAGCAGCAAATAGCCGTGGCTGCAACTGCAGCGTCGAAAACCAATTTTGTTGGGCTATTGCCCCGGTGTGGGCGAGTTCACACGTTATTTGACCGGCCGGTGCAGATAGTGACCACGCGCCGCGCCGACGACATTGCCGTTCTGATAAACGAGCGCGCCGCGCAGGAACGTACTTTTGACGCGGCCGGTTAGCTCTTGGCCTTCGAACGGTGAATATCCTTGCTCGGACTCCGACTCAGCCGCGCGAACGGTAAAGGTCTCGTGCGGATCGACGAGGACGATGTCGGCATCGAAGCCGGGAGCGATATCGCCTTTGTTGAGCAGGCCAAACCGCCGCGACGGATTCCAGCTCGTCAGCTCGGCCATGCGGTTGTACGAGAGTCCGCGCTTACTACCCTCGCTCACCACGCCCGAGAGCAGGTATTCGGTGCCGCCGAAACCCGATTTGGCAAGCCAGATATTGTCCGGCTGGTCCTTCGACCATTTCTGCTCGGCCGAACAGCAAGCGTGATCACTGACGATCCAATCGATCTTGCGATCAAGGACGGCCTGCCACAGCGCCTCAACGTCCTCGCGCGGCCGGATCGGCGGATTGACCTTGGCGTGTACCGCGCATTCGCAATCGGTGTCGAGCAGGAGATGACCGACGGTCACCTCACGGCGGAAGCCGATATGCGGAAACACCTGTTGCATGGTCCACGCCGCGTCGACCGCCTTGCGCGAAGAAAGATGCAGCAGGTTGATGTTGATGCAGTTGGTTTCGTTGGCGAGATAGGAGGCGATCCACACCGCGAGTCCCTCTGAATGCGGCGGGCGCGCGGCACTGTAGGCGTGCAACCCCTTCAGCTTGCCCTCGCGCTCGACAATCGTCGTATAGGCGTTGAGGATATCGGCCAGCTCACAATGCAGGCTCACACTGATGTGCTCGGCAAGCTCGGGGCGGCCATCCATGACCGCGCGCGCTGAACGCATGACAAACTCGAAATGGGCGATGTCGTAGCGGTCATCCGGAGGAAGCATCAGAAACTGGCTCTGCTGATCGGATTTTCCGTGCAGCCCGTAGCCGCCGTAAAACATAAAGATCTTGAAGGAAGTCACGCCATGCTCGGTGGCGAGATAGTCCATCTCGCCGAGATGCCGGCTTTCGATCGGCGCGACGTGATAGCCGTAATCGACCCAGAAGCGGCCCTCGGACAGCTTGCGCACCTCGGGCATGACTTCGCGATATGGGCCGCCGCGGTTGAGATAATAAGCTCCGGTGCGGATGTAATTGAGGCTGGAGGTGACGCCGCCCATAGCAGCGGCTTTGCTTTCGCTCACCGCGTCCTCGGCAAGCGGCCGGTAGATGCCGACATGCATATGCGCATCGACGCAGCCCGGAAAAGCGAGCTGGCGCTTAGCATCGAACACTTCATTGGCGTCTTCGGCGCGGATTTCCGGCGCGAGACGGGCTACCTTGCCGTCCTTGAACGCAATGTCGAGGCCGTCCACGCCGGTTGCGTTCGGACGCACCACGCGCGCATTCTTGATGACGAGATCGAACGTCTTCATTACGGCTTTCCGCCTTTCGTCGTTTTAGATTCTTCGCCTGCATAACGCGCGCCCTTTGCCAACATTTCAGGCGTGCCGAGCAGACGATTGAGCCCGTCGAAATCGAACATGCGCGGGCGGAACGGCTCGGCGCTGCCATGCGTCTTCAGCGACGCGTAAAACTCCGCCGCTGTCTTGGCTTGCGCCCGCACCACGCCCGCTGCGAAAATGACCAAGGCAAAACCGAGCGCCTCAAGCTCGCTCGCCGGCAAGATCGGCGTTTTGCCTCCCTCAACCATGTTGGCAAGGAGCGGCACGGTTTTGCCGAACCGCGCGCCGATGCGCGCCAGTTCTTCGCGTTGCCGCGGCGCCTCGATAAACAGCACGTCGGCGCCGGCTTCGTGAAACAGCGCGGCGCGCTCCACGGCGCGGTCGAAGCCCTCGACGGCAACGGCATCGGTGCGGGCGATGATCAGCGTTTGCGCGGAATCGCGCGCATCGACCGCCGCCTTGATCTTGCCGACCATTTCCACTGCCGGGATCAGCGTCTTGTCATCGAGATGGCCGCACCGTTTGGGAAAATCCTGGTCTTCAATCTGGATGGCGCCGGCGCCGGCGCGTTCCAGAAGCCGCACGGTGCGCTCGACGTTGAGCGCATTGCCGTAACCGGTGTCGGCATCCACGATCAGATGGCTGCCGACGCGATCGCGGATGAGCGCCACCGTCTGCACCACCTCGCTCATGCTGACGAGACCGATGTCCGGCCGCCCGAGCCGGGTATAGGCGATGCCGGCGCCGGAGACGTACAGGGCTTCGAAGCCCGCGCGCTCGGCGATGAGTGCGGTCAACGGGTCATACACGCCGGCCGCCATCAGGATGGGGGCACGCGCGAGACGTTCGGACAAGGCGATTTCGGCCATGCTCATAGCCCCAGGTAAGCGCGTTTGAGTTCCGGATCGGCGGCGATATCGGCGGACAGCCCGGACATGACGCATTGTCCTTCGGCGAGAATATAGGCCCGGCTGGCAATCTCCAGGCTTTGCACCACATTCTGCTCGACCAGCAATACCGCGACGCCCTCGCCGTGGATGCGCGCAATCAGCCTGAACAATTCCTCGACCAAAAGCGGCGAAAGCCCGAGCGAAGGTTCGTCGAGAATGAGCAGGCGCGGCTCGGCCATCAGGCCGCGGCCGATGGCGAGCATTTGCTGCTCGCCGCCGGAGAGCGTGCCGGCGCGCTGCGTCCGCCTCGCCGCCAGACGCGGGAAGACGGCAAACGCCCGGTCCCGGTTGGCGGCGCGCCGTTCGGCGCCGCGGCGATAGCTGCCGAGATCGAGGTTCTCGGCGACCGTCAGATTGGGGAAAATGCGCCGTCCCTCGGGCACGTGAATGAGGCCACGCGCGACGATCGCGGCCGGCTTCTCGCGCTCGATGGCGGCGCCATCGAAGCGGATCGCGCCGCCGCGCGCCCGCAAAATACCGGAAATGGTACGATTGAGCGTCGATTTGCCGACCCCGTTAGACCCGAGCACGGCGACGATCTCGCCGAAATCGACCTTTAGATCGATGCCGCGCAGCACGTCGGCGTCGCTATAGCCGGCGCGCAAATCGCTGACGTCAAGGAGCGCGTCAGTGGACATACGCGCCTCGCATTTTTGCCGCGGCGCCGTGGCCGAGATACGCCTCGACAACTACTGGGTCGGCCGTCACCTCGGCCGGACTGCCCTCGGCGATAATGCGGCCCTCCGCCAAAACAAAAACGCGGTCGGCGAGACTCATCGCCGCCTGCATCACGTGCTCGATCATGACGACCGCGATGCCGCGCGTAGCGAACGCGCGGATCGTCGGTACGATGGCGCGGATTTCCGACGGGTTTAAGCCCGCCAATACCTCGTCGAGGAGCAGTAACTTCGGCTCGGTCGCCAGCGCCCGCGCCAGTTCGAGCCGCTTTCGCCCAGCCACGGTCAGCGTGTGCGCCGGCCGGTCGAGCAAATCGCCGAGACCGACCTCGCGTGCCACCTGCTCGGCCATCGCCAGCGCCGCATCCCGGGCCCGATGGCGCAGATGCGCGCCGACCACAATGTTGTCGCGCACAGTCAGGCCGGCGAAAGGCTGCACGATCTGGAACGTGCGCGCGATGCCGCGGCGCGCCAGCCGATGCGGCGGCTCGCCGGTAATGTCCTCGCCGCCGTAGCGCACGCGACCGGCGCTCGGTTTGAGGAAACCGGAAATCACGGCGAACAGCGTCGTCTTGCCGGCGCCGTTCGGTCCAATCAGCGCGGTGATGTGCGCTGCAGGAGCCGAGAGCGACACGGCGTTGACCGCCAACAAGCCGCCGAACCGTCGCGACACGCTTTCCACGCGCAGCAGCGGCTCAACCATGCGCCGCCTCCACCGCCCGCTTTTGCGCCGGCGGGCGAAGATAATGGTACGTATCGATCACGGCACCGACGAGCCCGCGCGGCGCAAAGCGGATCACCAATATGAGCACCGCGCCATAAATCATCAGATCGAGCCCGGGAATGTCGCCGGTGATGAGCTTGGCGCCTTCGCCGAGCGATTTCACCACCAGCGCGCCTAAGAGCGCGCCGAACACGGTGCCGGTTCCGCCGATGATCGGCGTCAGCAGCGCCTCGATCGAGATCCACGGGCCGTAACCGATGGCGGCGTCGATGAACAGGAAATATTGCGCATAAAAGCAGCCGGCAGCGGCAGTGATGGCGGCGGAAACGACCATCGCGCCAAGCTTGACTGCAAATGCATCAACGCCGAGCGCCATGGCCGCATCCTCGTTCTCGCGTACCGCAATCAGCCAGACGCCAAAGCGCGAGCGCTCGAGCAAGCGCGCGATTACCAGTGCTACCGCGACCAGCGCGAGGATGATGAGGTAGAAGATCGCGCGGCTTTGGAATTGGAACGATTTTGCGCCCAGATCGAGCTTGATCAAGATACCAACCCCCGCCCCCGTAATTGGCGCGACGCTGGCCAGAATGCGTAGCACTTCGGCGAAGGCGAGCGTCACCAGCGCGAAATATGAGCTGCGCAGCCCGGCGCGAAACGCAAGCCCGCCGATGATCGCACCGACGACGGCACCGGCGGCGATGCCGGCGGCAAATCCAAGCCAGGCGTTGACGCCGCAGCGCATCTGAAGAATGGCGGTCACGTAGGCTCCGGTTCCGAAGAAGGCCGCGTGCCCGAAGGAATATTGGCCGCCATAGCCGCCGAGGATGTTCCAGCCCTGGCCGGCGAGCGCGATCATCAGTGTCACCACCAGAAAATTGAGCACGACGTTGGAATGCACCAACGCCGGGACGGTCGCGAGCACAGCGACCACGACCGCGATCGGCACAAAGGCCTTCATGCGCTGGCTCCGAACAGGCCGCGCGGGCGAACCAGCAATACCGCGATGAAGATCAGGAAAATGCCGACTTGGCCGAGCGATTCGCCGAAGAAAAAGCCGCCAAGACTTTCCACCACGCCGATGATCACACCGCCGATCAGCGCGCCCGGCACCGAGCCCATGCCGCCGAGCACGACGATGGTGAAGGCGATGAGAACGAAGGCGTTGCCGGCGCTCGGATTGACGTAATAGTTCGGTATCAGCAGGCAGGCGGCGATGGCAACGCAGGCGGTGCCAAGCCCGAAGGTGACGGCGTAGATGTGCGCCACGTCGATGCCGGAGAGTTCGGCCCCGAGTTTCTCCCGGGCCACCGCGCGGATCGCCTTGCCGGTGTCGGTCAGGCTCATGATCAGCCACAGCACCAGCGCCACCGCGAATACGGCAACGAACGAAATCAGGCGCGAAACCGCCACGAAGGTGAAGCCGAGATCGATGCTCTTAAAGCCGTATGCAAGCTCGACGGTGCGGGTGTCGGCGTGAAATTCGTAGAGCAGCGCATTCTCGATGAGGACGGCGAGGCCAAGCGTTACCAGCAACGTGTTGCGGTCGTCGCCATGCGAGGCCGGGCCGATGACGAAGCGTTGCAGCCCGTAGCCTAGCGCGAAGAACAACGGCGCCAACGCAAATGCCGCGAGATATGGATCGAGGCCGAGCTTCTGCCAGACGAGAAAGGCGGCGAACAGCGCGGCGCTCAACAGCGCGCCGTGCGCGAAATTAATGATGTGCAGCACGCCGTAGATCAGTGTCAGACCCAGGGCGACCAGCGCGTAAACCGCACCGGTCATGAGCCCGTTGATGACCGCGGCAAGCAGGATGAGGGGTGAAAGCACGGCCTGGATTGGATCAGTTTTCCATCGCCATTGCGAGGAGCAAAGCGACGAAGCAATTCGGAATTTGCCGCAAGCTGGATTGCTTCGCTTCCGCAATGACGATGAATCCTAAGCCGGCATCGGGAACACCGCCTTGGCGTTGGCGAATTCCGGCGGCAGGATCACCTTGATGTCGTTGTCGAGCACCTGGGTATTGGCCGGCGCCGCGCCCTGATTCTGGCCGTTGACGAATTTGGTCGGCCCGTAGGGCATGATCGGGCTGGAATAGGTCGAAGTCTCCAGCGCGGCGGCGATCTTGGCGCGATCCGCGGCGCCTGCGCGCTCGATCGCGTCGGCGACGAGATGGACGGCGTTGTAGTTCATATACAGCTCGTAGGTGAAGAACTGCCCCTTGTCTTCGACCTGCTTCCTCAGTTCTTGCGCCTTGGCACTCTTCGGATTGAACCAGTGATTGCAGTCCATGATGTATTTGGCGGTGTCGGGAAATTCTTTGACGAATTTGTAGGAGGACGCGGCACCGCCCAGCACCGAATAAATTCCCTTCGGTCGCACGTGCTGCTCCAGCATGGTACGGGCGAGCAGCACATATTCATTGTAGTAGTTCGCCGGAATGACGAGGTCCGGATTCTGCGCCTTGATCTTGAGTACGACGGTGCTGAAATCGCGTGTCGGCGTCGGATGCGCAATCGTCTCCAGAATCTGAAAGCCCTTGTCCGGCAGCTGCCCGCTGAGCAACTTGGCAAGCCCGGAGCCGAACAGCGAATCCTCATGCACGATCATGACCGTCTTGGCCGGCTTGCCCGCCGCATCGTTGATCTTCACCAGATTGTCGAGCGCAGCTTTGGAGATCACGCCGAACCCGGGGCCGAAACGGAACGTATTCTTGAGCCCGCGCGTGACGATCGAATCGGCAACGCCGACGTCAACCGCATAAGGCAGGTCGTAGCGCGCCGCCGCCTGGCTGACGGCGAGACAGATTGAGGAGGCGTAGCCACCGACGATGCAGGAGGCTTCTGCCGCATTCATTTTTTCGACTTCGGCGGTGGCCCCGTCGGGGGTCGATTGCGCGTCGCCGAGCATCGCATCGATCTTGGCGCCCTTGAGCGCTTTGATGCCACCGGCTGCGTTGATCTCTTCGACCGCTATCATGGCGCCGATGCGGCCCTGTTGGCCGGAATAGGACAGCGCGCCGGTGACGGGATGCAGCAGTCCGATCTTCACGCCGGGCGTTTGAGCCCGCAGGACGGACGGCATGGCCAGGCTGCCGGAGGCAGCGGCCGCCGCACTAAGCGCCGTGGTAGCGAGGAATCGGCGGCGGCTGAGTGGATTTTTTTGCTCCGACATGACGTAGATCCTCCGAGTTGGCGCGACGCGTCAGATCGCGCCTTCATCGTTGCGCAACGTATCTGCGTGGAAATTCAATTTCAGCATACAATATCGGCCACCCTCGACAAGCCCACCGGCCCTGAGGCACATCGACCCGTATGAGCGAGCCGCAAACTCTGATCGACAAATTGTGGTCGGCGCACGAGATCACCCGGCGCGAGGACGGAGCGGCGTTGCTCTGGGTCGACCGCCACTATGTGCATGAAGGATCGTTCCATGCGTTTACGCAAATGCATGAGCGCGGTGGCGCGGTGGCCGAGCCCGCGTTGACCTTCGGCATCGCCGACCATTACGTGCCGACGCGCCGCCGCGGCGGCGCGATCGCCGATCCCGAGATCGCGGCGATGGTGCGGACGCTTGAAAACAACACTGCGGAAAACGGCATCAAGCTCTTTGGGCTTGGCGATCTGCGTCAGGGCATCGTGCACGTTGTCGGCCCCGAGCAGGGGCTGACTTTGCCGGGCCTGCTGATCGTCTGCGGCGACAGCCACACCTCGACGCATGGCGCGTTCGGGGCCTACGCGTTCGGCGTCGGCGCTTCCGAAGTCGCGCATGTGCTGATGACGCAAACGCTGTGGCAGAAAAAGCCGAAGCGCATGCGCGTCACCGTCGGCGGCAAGACGACCGCCGGCGTCGGCGCCAAGGACATAGCACTCGCAATGATCGTCCGCATTGGCGCCGATGGCGCGCAAGGCCACGCCGTGGAATTTGCCGGCAGCGCGATTACGGCGCTGTCGATGGAAGGGCGCATGACGTTGTGCAACATGTCGATCGAGGCCGGCGGCCGCTGCGGCATGGTCGCGCCCGACGCGACCGCGTTTGCTTATTTCCAGGGCCGGCACTTACGCGCCGCAGGGTGCGAGCTTCGAGCAAGCGGTCGAAGCCTGGTCTACACTCGTTTCCGATCCCGGAGCGGGGTTCGACCGCGAGGTTACACTCGACGCGCGCACGATTGCGCCGATCGTCACCTGGGGCATCACGCCCGACGACGCGCTGCCGATCGACGGCAGCGTACCCGATCCGGCGGGCGAGACCGATCCGGTACGCGCCAAATATCTGCGCGAAGCGCTCGACTATATGGGCATCGCGCCCGGCAAGAAACTCACTGAGATCGCGGTCGACCGGGTTTTCATCGGCTCTTGCACCAATGCGCGCATCGAGGACCTGCGCGCCGCCGCCGCCGTGCTCGCCGGGCGGACAAGCAAAGTGCCGGGCCTGGTTTCGCCCGGCTCGACCATGGTGAAGCGGCAGGCAGAGCAGGAAGGCCTCGACCGGATTTTCCGCGACTCCGGGCTGGAATGGGCGGATTCCGGCTGTTCGATGTGCCTCGGCCTCAACGGCGACCTTGTGCCGCCCGGCGAGCGCTGCGCCTCGACCACCAACCGCAATTTCCGCGGCCGGCAGGGACCGGGAGCGCGCACGCACCTGATGTCGCCGGCGATGGTCGCCGCCGCCGCGGTCACCGGCCACCTCGCCGACGTGCGTCCGCTGTTGGCCGGCCGCGAGGCGTAGGAGGCAGTGTGGAAAAATTCGTCCGCCTCACCGCCAAGGCCTGTCCGCTGAATTTGTCCAGCGTCAACACCGATCAAATCTTGCCCGGCCGTTATTTGCGGTTGCCGCGTACGCCGGAGCTGGGACGGGCGCTGTTCCAGGATTTGCGCCGCGACGCCGCCGGGAATCTGAAGCCCGACTTTCCGCTCAATTCGCCTGCCTATAGCGAGGCGAAGATCTTGCTCGCCGGCCGCAACTTCGGTGGCGGCTCTTCGCGCGAGGCGGCGGTATACGCGCTCTACGAAGCCGGCATCCGCTGCGTGATTGCACCCTCGTTCGGTGACATCTTCGCACAGAACGCGGTCAAGAACGGCTTTCTCGCGGCTATTCTGCCGGAAGCCGAGGTCGCCGAGCTTGGCGCCGCCATCGCCGCCGATCCGGCTATGCCGGTCACTGTCGATCTCGGGCAGCAGACCATCGCCCGCGGCAATCGCAGCTTTTCCTTCGCCATCGATCCGGTCAGCCGCAACCAGCTGCTCAACGGCTGGGACGATGTCGACCTCACACAGAGCAAGCGCGAGAAGATCGCTGCGTTCAAAGTCGCCGATCGCCAACGCCGGCCGTGGGCCTTGCCGCCACAGGTTTGAGGGAATTATTCGTGCCGGTGATGCGGCGCGTGCCGGTAATGCAGTTTGAGCAGATCGATGCCGTAGTCGTTGCCGTTCGGTGTGCGCACGATGGTGTGGACGTGAAATTTCGCCGGCTGGGCATTAGTCAGGAACACGCCGGCGTGGTGATCGAACTCGATGAAGATCACCGGGCTCTGAATCCGGTAATAGAACGGACTATCCTCGCCAAATCCGCCGATCCAACAGAAATGCGTGTCGGCGAGATGCCTTTCCACCTCGTCAAGCCGCGCCGCGAGTGGGCCTTCCGGCAGAGGCGCGACATAAGCGGCAATCAGCTCCATCAGGTCGCGCCGCTGCTGGGCCGACAATGCGGTTCCGCGCAAGCCTTCATACGGCACGATCCGGTTGTCCTGAAACGCGCCGCCGAGATGCAAATTGTCGGCAAAATGCCGGCGGTCGGCCGGCAGGTCGCCGCCCATCATCGAATGCGCGACGATCGCCGTCTTCTGCAGCTCCTTTGACAACGAGCGCATCAAGGCGAGTCCGGCGCGCTCTTCGTCCTCGAACAAATGCGTGCCGGCGAACCGCCCGGTGTCGGCATAATTCGGCTCGGCGCCGAAAAAACACGGCGTCAGCACCATCTGCCGGCCGATGACGAAGCAGTTGAGCGACAGATGATGGCCGAACAGCTGCCAGCCCCAAGGCTCGGATTCAGAGGGCTCGCCGAACAGGCAAAAAATGTAAGCCCATTCGCCCAGCACATCCGGCCCGCCGACCAGATCGCCGAGAAAGCGATTAAGCTTCATGACGCCGCGGGTGATGTCGTAGCCCTTGCCGCTGAGGCTTGCACGCAACACCGCCATGGTTGCCTCGCGAGCGGACGAATCCACTTCGTCGAGGCGAAGCCCGTAATGCTCGACGTAAAGTTCGGTGTTTTGCCAATGCCGCCAGAGTTGCGAATCGACCGGCAGGCAAACGGCGCCCCGCTGCGTCGGCGACAGGCGCGCGAGCAAATCCTTCACCGCCGCTACCATAGCCGGCGTCGGCGCGTCCTGCGGCTGCAGCGAAAACAGACCGGCCTGGACATGATCCTCCGTGGTCAGGCCCTTGAATGGCGCTGCACCCAGTTTCGCCCAGGTGTCGAACAATTCCTTGGCGCGCGGATTTTGCATGCGCGCCTGCGCATGCGTGCGCGGCGTCGGCCTCGCGATGTTGCTATGCCCCGGCGCCGGGACGAACGGCCGATAATCGGGACGGCTCATTTGACCGAAGAACACCGCGCTAGAAGCCAACGCCAATCATGGGCAGCAGGCGCTGCAAGATGGAGGCGAGACAGACCAGTACGACAAGGATCTTCAGCAAATTCGCCAGCCGTCCATCGCGTACAAACCTGTCGATGACCCAAAACAGGATCGCACCGACGACGACAACAATCAGCACGTGTATCAAGACGGAAATCATGAGAGCCTCGCGTGGTGCAGCGGATTAGGAGCGCATTCCACCCGCAGCCCGTCGGGGCCAAGGGTGGCGGAGAGGGAGGGATTCGAACCCCCGATACGGTTGCCCGTATGCCGCATTTCGAGTGCGGTGCATTCAACCACTCTGCCACCTCTCCGCAAAGACCGAGATAGCTTGAGCTTCGCGCGCCGTATGTAGCCGCAGGCCGCGCGCCGAACAAGGTCGCGCTTCGGCCGGATCAGGTACTTGGACGCGCCTTGCCCAGCAAAAGCATATTGGCGGTAAAGGCCAGCACCGCGCCGGCACAGATGATGACGACCATCGGCTGCGGCGTGCCGTTGGCGAGCCGGCCGATCGCCGCGCTCACCAGCGCGCCGGCGCCGAATTGCAGCGCGCCGGCCAGCGCCGCCCCTGCCCCGGCGCGGTTCTGCGCGACCGCAAGGGCGCCCGAGACGGCGTTCGACGCCACCACAGTCAGGAGCGACAGCACCAGGAACAGCGGCACCGCGATGCCCGGGATGCCGCCAAATCCGCCGATGCCGGTCACCAGCAGAACTAGACTGAAGCCGGCCCCGGCGGCGCAGGCGAGGCGCAGGAGCCGGTCGGCGCCGTAACACACGACGATCCGGCTGTTGAGGTAACTCGCCGCGATCATGCCGACCATGTTCACGCCGAACAGGAAGCCGTAATATTGCGGCGGCACGCCGAAATACTCGATGTAGACGAACGGCGAGCCGGCGATGAAGGCAAACAGGCAGAAAAAATAAAACGTCGAGCAGGCGACGTAGCCGAGATAGCGCGGCGTGCGGAATAGCTGGACGTAGCCGAGCAGCATCGCCAGCGGATTTGCTTCGTTGCGGCGCGACGGATCCAGCGTCTCGGGCAGCAAGAGCACGGCGGCGAACGCAAACACCCCGAACGTGACCAGCACCCAGAAGATCGCGCGCCAGTCGAACCACAGCAGCACCTGACCGCCGATCAGCGGCGCCGCGATCGGCGCCGATGCGGTCACCAGCAAATTGAGCGACAGGATACAGGCGGTCTCGTTGCGATTGTAGAGATCGCGAACCATCGCCTGCACGGCCATCGGCACGACAGAGCCGCCGAAGGCCTGCAGAAAGCGCCAAACCACGATTGTGGTCATGCTGGTGGCGAGCGCGCAGCCGACCGACGCAATAACGTAAAGAACGAGGCCGGCGCCGAGCGGGCGTTTGCGGCCGAACCGGTCGGAGACCGGCCCGAGCAACAACTGGCCGGCGCCGAAACCGATAAAGAAGGCCGACAATGTGAACAGCGTCAGCGCTTCGTCGGCCGATAGCGCGTTACGCAGCATCGGCAGCGCCGGCAGATAAATATCGATGGAAAGCGGCGCGATCGCCGAGAGGAAACCAAAAATGAAAATTCGCCCGCGTTCGCCGACGATGCGATGGGACATTTCACTCACAGCGGCCTGATGTGAAAACGCGCGACCAAAGGCGGACATTCAGGTCAACTGCCGGTAAACACCGGCTTGCGTTTCTCCATGAAAGCGGTGCGGCCTTCGGTGTAATCGCGGCTCTTGAAGCAGGCCTCCACCATCTCGTTGACGCGGGCGACGTCGCGCTTGCTTTCGTCCTTGAGGATTTCGCCGACGGTGAATTTCACCGCCTTGATGGTGAGCGGAGCGTTGGCGCAGATCATGTCGGTGATGGCTGTCACCGCGCTTTCGAGCTCGGCTACCGGCACGACGCGATTAACGAGCCCCATCGCACAGGCTTCCTGCGCGTTGAACTGACGCGCGGTGTAAAATATCTCTTTGGCGAAGGACGGCCCGACGATGTCGACGAGCCGTTTTAGCCCGGCATAAGCGTAGCCGAGACCGAGCTTGGCCGCCGGTACCGCGAAGCGCGAATTGTCCGCGCAAATGCGCAAGTCGCAGCACGACGCGAGCCCAAGCCCACCGCCGACGCAATAGCCGCGGATCATGGCGATGGTCGGCTTGGGAAATTCGTCGATGCTGGCGAAGGTCGCCGCCGTCGTTGCATCGTAGGCGCGAACACCTTCAAGCGTCGCGCGCTCGCTGCCGAACTTGGAAATATCGGCACCGGAGACGAACGCCTTATCGCCGGCGCCGGTCAACACCACGACCCGCACGTCGTTGTCGGCGGCGAATGCATCAAGCGCCCGCTTGGCGGCCTCCCACATCTCCAGCGACACCGCGTTGAGCCGCTCCGGATTGTTGAAGGTGACGATGCCCACGCCCGCTTCCTTGCGCGCGAGCAATTTGTCGGTTTGGGTCATCGACCGGTCTCTCTTTCATTCCAAATGGCAATCATACTGCGTTGGCCTTATGCAGCGCCGCGATCTCGCGCGCGGAAAATCCGAACTCTCTCAGCACCGCGTCGGTGTGTTCGCCAAGTTTCGGCGGCCGCGCGACCAGCCGAGACGGCGTGCGCGACAGCGATACGGGCTGGCCAACGAGACGCAGCGCGCTGCCGGCGACTTTTTGCGCCATGCCGAGGTGCTTGACCTGCGGATCGGCGAACACCTGATCGATCGCGTAAATCGGCCCGCATGGCACGCCGGCCTTGTTGAGGCGCTCGATCCATTCGGCGCTGGTGCCGCTCTGCAACAGCCGGTCAATCGCCGCATTGAGCGCATCGCGGTTGTTCGAGCGCGCCTCGGCGGTGCGGTAGTCGGGGTTCTGCGCCAGCGTCGCGTCGCCGATGGCGCGGCAGAACCGCTCCCACATCTTGCCGCCGGTGGTGGCGATGTTGATGTAACCGTCACCGGTCTTGAATGCGCCGGTGGGAATGGTGGTCGGATGGTTGTTGCCGGCTTGGCGGGCCACCTCGCTGCTGACCAGATAGCGGGCGGCCTGGAAGTCGAGCATGAAGATCTGCGCTTGCAACAGCGAGGTTTCGACCGCCTGACCCTTGCCGGACTTTTCCCGCTCGAGCAGCGCGACCAGAATGCCGAGTGCGGCGAACAGCCCAGCGCTGAGATCGGCAACCGGAATGCCGACGCGGAACGGTCCGTGTCCGGGCGGGCCGGTAATCGACATCAAGCCGCCCATGCCCTGCGCGATCTGATCGAAGCCCGGGCGATCGGCATAAGGGCCATCCTGGCCAAACCCAGAAATGCTGGCATAAATCAAGCGCGGATTGATCTTGCGCAAGTTCTTATGGTCGATACCGAGACGCTTTTTTACGCCGGGGCGGAAATTCTCCACCACCACATCGGCTTTCTTCACCATCCGCTTGAAGGCGGCGAGCCCGGCCAGCGTCTTGAGGTCGAGCGTCATGCTTCGCTTGTTGCGATGCAGATTCTGGAAGTCGCCGGCTTCGCGCGGCCCGCCCATCGGCTCGTCGGCGTTGGGCGGCGCTTCGATCTTGATGACCCGCGCGCCCCAATCGGCAAGCTGGCGTACGCAGGTCGGGCCTGCCCGCACCCGCGTCAGGTCGAGCACGGTGAAACGCGTCAGCGCCTTCGAGGCACGGGGAAACGGCACGGCCGGCTGCTCCGGAATGTCCACGCTTGGTCGGATCGCAAGCGGCCAGAACTTCCCCGATCCAACCTTGCTTGTCCACCGGACGGCTCGACGAGCCTGGTCGTTCACAAGGCGGCGATCCGCTAACTTCGGCGGCAACAGCCATCTTTCGGGCGCTTTCGCCACACGATCATCGGCGCGGTTGGTATGGGTGTCATGCAGTTTCTTAAAGGACAACAGATGATCGATATTCGCCGCCTGGTCGTTGCCATCGGGATCGCGCTCGTTGCCAGTGCGGCCGGCGCGCAGGAGCACGGCCATCCGTCGGGCGACCGGCCCGGACACGCGGAGCAAGGCAAACAGGAATTGGGCGGCCCGGGCGTTCTCGCGCTGCTGCCGGCGGATTCCGTCACCGAGCACAGCGTCGACACACCGTCCGGCAACCTCGCCTACACCGCGACCGCCGGCACCTTCTCGCTGTTCGATCAATCCGGCGAGCGCGCGGCGGCGGTTTTCTACACCGCCTTCGTGGCCAGCCCGAACGATCCAAGGCGGCCGGTGACTTTCGTCTTCAACGGCGGGCCGGGCGCCGCATCCGCTTTCCTCGACCTAGGCCTGGTCGGTCCGCGGCTTGCCGCCTTCGGCAACGGCTATGACGGCGCCAATGTCCGGCTGATCGACAATCCGGATACCTGGCTTGCCTTCACCGATCTTGTGCTGGTCGATCCGGTCGGCACCGGCTGGAGCCGGCCGGCGAAACCCGACGGCGGCAGCGCGTTCTGGAGCGTGCATCGCGACGCTGAGTCGCTGGCAAAAGTTATCGCGCTTTACGTCGCCAAGAACGGGCGCGTCAGTTCGCCGAAATTCATTCTGGGCGAGAGCTACGGCGGCTTCCGTGCCGCCAAGGTCGCGCGTGCGTTGCAAAACAATCAGGGCATCGTGGCGAGCGGCATCATCATGGTCTCGCCGTTGCTCGAAGGCTCGCTCCAGTTCGGCGGCGACCGGTTCGCGCTGGGCGCCGCGCTCAAATTGCCCTCGCTGGCGGCGGCCGAACTCGAGCGTAAGGGCATCTTCAGTACCGCGGCGCTGGCTCAGGCCGAGCATTTCGCGCTGACCGATTATCTCTCCGCGCTCGCCGGCCCGCCGCTCGCCGGCGATGCTGCGCATGCGTTTTATGCGCGGGTCGCGCAGATGACCGGCCTGCCGGAAGACGTCGTTGCCCGCGAACGCGGCTTCATCCGCGACACCTACGTCAAAAGCCTGCACGCAGCCGGCCACAAGATCGTCAGCCAATATGACGCGACGTTCGCGGCTGACGATCCCAATCCGGAATCGGAAACTGCGCGCGGGCCCGATCCATTTCTCGACGGTTTCATTCGCGCTTATGGCAGTGCCTTCGTCGCCTATGCGCGCGACGAACTCGGTTTTAAGACCGAGATGACCTACAATCTGCTGGCCTCGGAAATCTCCGGCAAATGGGATTGGCAGGAGGGCGGCGGCCGTAGCCAGCCGAGCGCGGCAGAAGATTTGCGCGAGCTGCTCGCGCTCACCCCGTCATTCCGCCTGATGATCGCGCATGGTTATAGCGACATGGTCACGCCCTACTCCGACTCCCGCTATGTGCTGAATCACATTCCGGCCAGCGTGGACGGCGAGCGCGCCGAGCTTCGACTCTATCGCGGCGGGCATATGTTCTACGTTGATCCGCAGTCGCGTAAGGCGTTCACTGCGGATGTGCGCACCATGTATCCTGCGCCCTGAGGGACGCGGCCGAACGCGCTTCATCGCGGCGGCTCTTTGTCTCACCACAAGGCCGCCCACTCGCCGATGGCGGGCCGATATGGAATAATTTTGGTGTCGAAAAGCTTTACCGACCGTCGTTTGGCGGCCATTGCTTCGCGCGCGTAAATCATTTTTGATGTTTCAAAGGGCTGCCAACCGCGGCAAACAAAGAACCTACGGGAGAACTCGATGTCCAAAGAAATTCTCGGTTATCCGCTGCGCCGACGCACGCTGCTCAAGGCCGGTTTTGCGCTCGGCGCCATACAGGTCGCGAGCCCGTTCGTTGTGAAGTCGCTGGCCGATGAGCCAGTCAAGATCGGGCTTGATAATCCGCTGACCGGCACCTACGCCGCGCTCGGCAAGAACGAATTGATCGGCGCGCAGCTCGCCGTCGATCAGATCAACGCCAAGAACGGCATTCTCGGCCGCAAGGTCGAGTTGCTGGTCGAGGATTCGACCAGTGCCGACGCCGCCACGGCGGTGCAGAAAGCCAACAAGCTGATCGAGCGCGACAAGGTCAACTTCCTGCTCGGCAACATCAACTCGGGGCTGGCGCAGGCGATGGCCAACGTCAGCTTCGAGAAGAGGCGTATTTCATATCGTGCCCGGCGGTCACACCGATTCGGTCACCGGCTCGCAGTGTCACTGGAACGTGTTCCGCGTCTGCAACACGACGCGCATGGAGACCAATTCGGTCTCGAAGCTGCTTCTCGATAGCTACGGCAAGAAGTGGTACTTCATCACCACCGACTATGCTTTCGGCCACTCGCTACAGCAGGGTTTCGAGGCCAGCCTGAAGGCGGCCAGCGGCACCGAGCTGGGCGGCGACATGGTGCCGCTGCAAACCACCGACTTCTCGTCCTATCTCATCAAGGCGCAGCCGACCAACTCCGGACGCGATCATCCTCCTGCTCGCCGGCGACGACATGATCAACTGCCTTAAGCAGGCGGTGCAGTTCGGCCTCAACAAGAAGTTCCATATCGCCGGCGCGCAGCAGGAGCTGGAAGTGAACGAGGGCCTGCCGCCCGACGCGCTGTTCGGCGACTGGGTGTTCGAGTGGTACTGGAAGCAGCCCGGCGTGCCGCATGTGGCGGAATTCGTCGCCGAGGTCCGCAAGCGCAGCGGCGGCAAAGTGCCGACCGCGCGCACCTGGTTCGGCTATCGCCTCGGTCCATACCTGCAAGCTCGCCGCCGAGAAGGCCAAATCGCTCGATGCGGTCAAGATGGCCAAGGCGATGCAGGGTCTGGTCCTGCCGCCCGAGGTCGCGCTGATGCCGAACAATCCGTATTACCGCATCGGCGACAACCAGTTGATGCCGACCCTGTTCGTCGGCCATTCGCAGCCGGCGCCGAAGGGCGGCGATCCGGAGGATCTGTTCGATGTGACGCAGCTGGTGAAGGGCGACGAGGCCGCGTTGCCGGTCGACCAGACCGGCTGCAAGATGGTGTGGCCGTCGTAACGATACGGCAGATTCGGCGGCCGCGCCGTTGCGGCTGCCGGGTTGTCTTTAGCGGAACGGCGATTTGCAGCCGTGTCCGCCGTGGTTATCAGCCAGGCCCGCCGGACGCATGCGGCGGGCCGATTCTTGACCGCCGCACTGGCGACGACTTCGTGATCGCCGCATGACGCAGCTGCTGCTCTTCAACGTCTTCAACGGGCTGATCATCGGCGCGTTCTATGCGCTGATGGCGCTCGGGCTGTCGCTGATCCTCAACCTGTCGGGCGTGATCAATTTCGCCCATGGCGGCTTTCTGGCGATCGGCGGCTATCTCGCCTACACGCTGATTCCCTATCTCGGATTCTGGGGCGCGCTGGTGGTGGCGCCGTTTCTCACCGCCTTCATCGGCATCCTGGTCGAGCGCGTGCTGATCCGCCGGCTCTACGGCCGCGATCCGCTCTACAGCCTGCTGCTGACCTTCGGCCTGGCCTTCATGATCGAGGACGGCACGCGCTTCATCTGGGGCGCGCAGAGCCTGCCGTTCTCGATCCCCGGCTGGCTCGTCGGCCCGCTCAGCAACGAATTCTTCTTCCTCACCGGCTACCGCGTGTTCATGGTGCTGCTGGTTACGCTGGCGGTGGCCGGGCTGTTCGTGATCCTCAACTACACGCGGCTCGGCATCCGCATCCGCGCCGGCACGCTCGATCTCGAGACCGTTTCCGTGCTCGGCGTCAACGTGCGCGTCCTGCGCAACCTCAATTTCGGCCTCGGCATCTATCTCGCCGGCCTTGCCGGCGTGCTCGCCGTCGGCATGCTCGGGCCTGCAGCCGACGATCGGCGACAACCTCATCATGCCGAGCTTCATCGCCATCATCGTCGGCGGCCTCGGCAGCCTGCCCGGCACGCTGCTGGGCGGATTGCTGATCGGCGTCGCCTCGGGCGTCACCAGCGTGTTCTTCCCGTCGGCGAGCGAGGCGGTGATCTATGTGATGATGGCGGCGGTGCTGATCGTCCGGCCGCGCGGGCTGTTCGGCGAGGAAGGGCGCTTCTGATGCCGAAATTCGACAAGCGCGCCGCCGACGTCCTGGTCTGGCTCGCTGCTGCTGACGCGCGCCGTTCTGGCTGCACGCGTGTCGGCGGCTATGTCGAGCTCGGCAGCCGCGTGCTGGTCTTCGCGCTGGCCGCGATGGCGCTCAATTTCCTGCTCGGCTATACCGGCGTGCTGTCGTTCGGCCATGCCGCCTATTTCGGCCTCGGCGCCTACGGCACCGCCTTGACCATCAAGTATCTCTGTCCGAGCACGCCGCTCGGCATGCTGGTCGGCATCCTCGTCGGCACGGTCGGCCGCCGCGCTGATCGGCCCGATGATCGTGCGGCTGCGCGGCGTCTATTTCGCCATGTGCACCATCGCCTTCGGCCAGGTGTTCTATTTCATCGCCTTCCGGTGGTTCTCGGTCACCGGCGGCGACGACGGCGTCAGCGCCTGGCACCGCATGCCGCTCGATCTCGGCTTCACCAGCATCGACATCCTCAAGAACAACAAGGCGTTCTATTACTTCGTGCTGGCGGTGTTCGCGGTCTGCGCGGCGGCGATGGCGTTGCTGCTGCGCTCGCCGTTCGGCCGCACGCTGTTGGCGATCCGCGAGAACGAGCGCCGCGCGCGCTTTCTCGGCATTCCGGTCGACCGGCACATCTGGGCGTCCTGGGTCATTTCCTGCCTCTTCGTCAGCGTCGCCGGCACGCTCTATCGCGCTGCTGAACAATTTCGTCGATCCGCGCGCCATGCGCTGGGACCAGTCGGGCAACTTCGTCATCATGGCCGTGCTCGGCGGCATGCGCAGCTTCTGGGGGCCGCTGATCGGCGCGGCGATCTTCATCGTGCTGCAGGACTACGTTTCAAGCCAGACGCAGAACTGGATGTCGTTCATCGGCCTGTTCTTCGTACTCGTCGTCCTGTTCTTCCCGCGCGGCGTGCTCGGCATCATCCGGCGGAAGGCGACGCCATGAGCCTGCTGCGGGTCGAGAACGTCTCCAAGCATTTCGGCAGCCTGATTGCCGTCAACGACGTGTCGATGACGGTCGAGCCGGGCGAATTGCGCGCCGTCATCGGCCCCAACGGCGCCGGCAAGACCACGTTCTTCAACCTGATCAGCGGATTCCTGCGGCCGACTTCGGGGCACATTATTTTCGACGGCGAGGACATCACCGATCTGCTGCCCGCGCGCCGGGTATGGCGCGGCATCGCCCGCACTTTTCAAGATCACCGAAGTCTTTCCCGAACTGTCGGTGCGCGAAAATCTGCGCATCCCGGTCGAAGTCGCTTCCGGATTTCGCTTGCGGCCCTGGCTTTCGCGCGGCCGCGGACGCAAAGTCGGCGCGCGCGTCGCCGAACTGCTCGACATGGGCGGCCTCGCCGACAAGGCGGACCGCCTGGTCGGAGAGCTTGCCCACGGCGACCAGCGCGCCACCGAAATCATGATGGCGCTCGCGCTCAAGCCGCGCTTGCTGCTGCTCGACGAACCGACTGCCGGCATGGGCGACCAGGAAACCTACGAGATCACCCAGCTCATCCGCCGCCTGCACAAGGACAGCAAGCTGACGATCGTGCTGATCGAGCACGATATGCGCGTCGTCTTCCATCTCGCCGACCGCATCATGGTGCTCGATCAAGGCAAATTCCTCGCCGAAGGCACGCCGCAGGAGATCGCCGCGAACGAGGCGGTGCAGAGCGCCTATCTGGGCAAGGCCGCATGACCGCGGCACTCATCGGCCGAAGGGCTCCATACCTATTACGGCAAGAGCCACATCCTGCACGGCGTCAGCCTCGAGGCCGCCGAAGGGCAGGTGACGGCGCTCCTTGGCCGCAACGGCGCCGGCAAGACCACGACGCTGCGCAGCCTGATGGGACTGACGCCGCCGCGCGAAGGCCGCGTCACCATCTTCGGCAAGGACACCACGCGCTGGCCGCCGTTTCGCGTCGCCGCGCTCGGCGTCGGCTACGTCCCGGAAGGCCGCAAGATTTTTCCCAATCTCACCGTCGACGAAAATCTCCTGGTGCCGCTCGAGCGGCCGGGGCCGTGGACGCTCGAGAGCGTCTATCAGCTGTTCCCCCGGCTCGAAGAGCGCCGGTCACAACCGCGGCCGCCAGCTGTCCGGCGGCGAACAGGAAATGCTCTCGATCGCGCGCGCGCTGCTGATCAATCCCAAGCTGCTCATTCTCGACGAGCCGTCGCAGGGACTTGGCGCCGCTCATCGTGCGCGAAGTCTTTCGCATCGTCGCGCAGATGCGCACGGAAGGCATTTCCGTGCTGCTGGTCGAGCAGAACGTGCGCATGAGCCTGGAAATCGCCGACCACGCCTATGTGCTCGACGACGGCCATGTCGTCTATTCCGGCCCGGCGCGCGAGCTTGCCGCCGACGAAGCGCGCGTGCAGTCGCTGGCCGGCGCCAGCGCCGAGGAATGGACGCAGCAATAGAACGTTTTACGCCCGCGATCGAGCGGCTGCTCACTCGCCGAGATACGCGGCTTTGACCTTTTCGTCCTTCGCCAAGGCGGCGGCGGTGTCGGCGCCGACAATATGGCCGTTGTCGAGCAGATAGCCGCGATCGGCGATGGCGAGGCTCTGCTTGGCGTTCTGCTCCACCAGGAAATTCCGACGCCGGCTTCCTTGATGCGGCGAAGCGTGCGGAACAGCTCGGTGCACAGAACCGGGGCAAGCCCGAGCGAGGGTTCATCCAGCAGAAGAATGGACGGCGCCGACATCATCGCCCGGCCAATCGCCACCATCTGCCGCTCACCGCCGCTCATCGTGCGCACAACCTGCTTCGGGCGCTCCTTCAGCTTGGGAAACAGCTCGAGCACGCGCTCCAGATTTTCCGCCTCAAGCGCCCGCGCGCGCGCCGGATGGGCGCCGAGGGTCAGATTCTCCTGCACGGTGAGGTCGGCGAAAATGCCGCGATCCTCGGGCACCAGCGCGATGCCGGTCTCCACGATCTCATGCGGCGGACGCAGCGTGATGTCGGTCCCGTCCATCAGCACGGAGCCGCCTTCCACCTTGCGCGTCTGGCCGGCAATCGCGCGCAAGAACGTGCTCTTGCCGGCGCCATTGGCGCCGAGCATCACTACGATCTCGCCCTTTGATACGGTCGCCGACACGTTCTCCAGCGCGCGATGGCGCCCGTAAAATACCGAAATGTTCCGGCTCTCAAGCATCGGCAACTCCGAGATAGGCCCGGATGACCTCGTGGTCGGCCAGCACCTCCGCCGGCGTGCCTTCGGCGATCTTGGCGCCGGAGTTCATGACGATGCAGCGGTCGCAAAGACTGCGGATCGCATGCATGACGTGCTCGACAATGATGATAGTGCAACCTTCTTTGCGCAGTTGCTCGATCAACGCAATGCCGATTTTCAGCTCGGTCGGATTGAGGCCGGCGAGCCACTCGTCTAGCAGGAGAACTTTTGGATCGGAGGCGAGTGCGCGCGCAAGCTCGACCCGTTTCTGGTCGATATAGGTCAACGCCGAAACAACCGCTGCGCCGGCATTGGCCAGACCAACGCGCGCCAACAAAGCATGGGCGTAATCGTCGAGTTCCTTGCCCCAGCGGCGGGCATGACCGAACACGCCGCCGGCAGCGACGTTCTCGAGCACGGTCATCGCCGGCAACATGCGCACCAACTGAAAGGTGCGCGCCACGCCCTTGTTGGCGACCTGACTGGCGCCGATGCCGGTGATGTTGTCGCCGTAAAGCCTGATTTCACCCGAACTCGGTTTGAGCGCGCCGGAAATTAAATTCATCATTGTGGTCTTGCCCGAGCCGTTCGGCCCGATCAGGCCCAAGACCTCTTTCTCGGTCAGCATAAACGTCATGCTCTCGACCGCGACCAGGCCGCCAAACCGCTTGGTAACGGCGGTGGCCGACAAGGCTTCGGCGGCAGCGACTTCAGGCATTGCTCTTGCCCCGTTGCAGAAGGTTTTTCACCGACGCCGCCGAGCCATTGAGCAGCCGCTGCAAGGCATCAGGAAGCGAGCCATTCGCCCTCCCCGCTTGTGCCAGACATCCTCGATAAGTCCGGTAATGCCGTTCGGAATGGCGTACACGATCAACAGGAAGCAAACGCCGAGCAGCAAGGTCGTCTGGTCGGGAAACTCGATGGACATCAGCTCCCACAAGAGCGTGAAGGGAATGACGCCCAACAACGGCCCCCACAAACGGTGCGTACCGCCAAGCAGCGCCATGATCACCACCTGAAATGACAGGAACGGATTGAACGCGACGACCGGCTCGACATAACCCCAGCGCGGCGCAATCAGCGCGCCGAGGACCGAGGCGAAGGTGCTGGAAATGACGAACAGTACCACTTTGGCACGCGCGGTATTGATGCCACAGTGCACGGCGACAACTTCGTCATTGCCGATGATGCGCAACGCGAAGCCAAGGCGCGATCGCCCGATCCACCACCCCACCAGATAGATGATCCCGGTCAGCGCCAAAAGCTGCCAGTAGTACATCGGCTCGCTGCGGTCGACCGTGACGTAGAGACCGCTCAACGTGCCGAATACGTGCTGACCCCAAGTCATGAACTGGCGCACCAGTTCGGCCAAGCCGAGCGAGAAGATGACAAAGTAAACTCCGGAAACGCGTAAAGTGGCGAGCCCCACAATCGCCGCCAAGATCGCGCCGGCAACGCCGGAAGCGAGGATCAGCACTGGATAGGGTACCAGGTCGATGCCCGCCGCGGTCACATACATACCGATGCCGAAGAATGCGGCCGTCGAGAGCGCAATGTAGTTGGTCGGTCCGGAAAATAAGAGCCACGACGTGGCGAACGCCGCGTACATCACCATAGAAATCGACAGTTGCAGCAGGTAACCGTCGAACACCAGCGGCGCCAAACTCGCGGCAACGAAGATCAGGACGCTGATCAGGATAGTGCGCCGCTCGTGGATGCTGACGCCCAGCGCCTCACCACCCGCCAACGGTGTTTTCCCGATCGTGCTCACGCCGTGCGCCTCCCGAACAAGCCTTCCGGACGCACCAGCAGAACGATCATGAACAGGATATAGGCTGCGGCCAACGTCAGGCCCGGGTCGATCAGCGAGGCGACCGCGGTTTCGGCGAGACCGAGGACGAAGGCCGCGATAATCGTTCCGCGAATGTCGCCGACGCCGCCAAGGATAACGATGATCAGCGCTTTAAGCGTGAAGACGACGCCGTACGACGCGTCGAACGTCAGATACATGCTCAGCAGCACGCCCCCTGCTGCGGTCACTGCGCCGCCCAGCGCGAATGCGAAGGCCGAGGTGCGCACAACATTGATCGAGACAAGTCCGGCCGCCGATGGATTGACGGACACCGCCCGCAGCGCCAAGCCAGCACGTGTTTTATGCAGCCAAAGATACAGCGCGACGCAAAGCACGATCGAACAACCGAACGACACGACGCGATTGAGGCCGTAGCGTTCGCCAAAAATGAAAATCGGTTGCGACAAATAGGCGTAATCGGTGTACTGCGCGCCGAAGGCCGCAACCATGACGCCGATGAAGATGAAGCTGATGCCGAACGTCGCCAGAATACTGTCCACTTCGAGTTTGCCCTGGTTCTTGGCGCGGCGAACGAGCGGCAGGATCAGCACGCGGTAAATCGCCCAGTTCAGCGCGAAAGCCAGCGGCACGACGAACAACAGCGACCACAGCGGACTCGCTTGCGTCCCGGCAAAGAACCAGAACGCGCCGAAGGCTCCGGCGATCAGCACCTCGCCGTTGGCGAGGTTCATGATACGGGCGACGCCGTACTGCAATTGCAGGCCCATCGCCATCAAGGCATAGGTGCCGCCAAGCAGCAGGCCGATAATGACGATATCCATGTCGATGCGGGTTTATCGATTAAAGATGCCGGTGCGGACGCCCGCGGCCATGCGCGGCCGGATAAGGCTAAACCATTTACAGCGTCGTCCCCGGTTCCATTTAACGAGGGGAACCGGGGACGATCACCGTGAAGGCGCGGTCTTTTAGCTCGTCGAAGCGCGGTCGATCCGCCTTCGGAGCTTAAGGGATTCTCATCCCCAGTTGGTCTTCAGCTTGACCGGCGAAAAGTTAGTGAAGCCAAGTCCCGCCACGGCGTTGAAGAAGCCGCCCTGCCACTGCCCGACTGTGTAGACTTTGTCGAGAAGCTGTCCGGGCATTTCGACTTCGCCGATGAGAGTCTTGAACTTGCTCTTACGCAGATAGTCCGCAATCGCCTGCCTGTCCATCGAACCGACGGATTCGACCGCCTGCGTCAGCGCCTGGAGCATCGAGTAGTAGAACGGGCTGCCCCAGTAGTCGGCGTCTACCTTGGTGACTTCCTTATGCCGCTTGTAGAAGTCGCGGATTTCCGGCGTGTCAACGATGCCGCCGGCGCCGAGGACGTTCTCGGCGGCTGCGCCGTTCTTCAGCGAGAAGCCCTGGAAGGCGCAACCGACCGCGCAATAGTAAGCCTTGACGTTGAGCGCTTCGATCTTGGCCGAATCGGCAAGACCGAATGTGTCCGGCGGATAAGACCAGGCAACGAAGGCGTCCGGGTTCGCGGCCTTGGCGGCCTTGACCACCGGCGTGTAGTCCTGCGTGCCGAGTGGATACGACTTGTCGTACACGATCTCAAAGCCGGCTTCCTTGAACAGCGGCCGTCCGGCGTTGGCAAGCTCGATGCCGAAGTCGTCGCCGACGTTCACAGCTGCGACCTTGTTGCCGATCTGCCCACTGTCTTTCAGCTTCTTCAGGACGCCGATCGCGCCCTTGGCATAGGCCGACGTCGAGTTCTGGAACATGAAGAAGTTAGGATACTTCTTAACCAGCGCCGGCCCTTGATCGGTGACGCAGGCTTGCGTGAGTTGGGGATAGCCATGCTTCGCGAAGGTCGGCGCTGCGGCGAGATTGAAGCCGGTGGCGTACGGACCCCCGATCCAGTCGGCCTTGTCGACCGTCGCGAGACGCTCGACGGCCTTGATGCACTCGGGCGGCTGCGTGCGATCGTCGTACTCGATCAGTTGGATCTTGGCCGCGCCGCTTTTCAGTTTTAGGCCGCCACGTTCGTTAACTTCGTGGGCCCACAACTGGTAGGGCGGGAAGTGAGTGATCGCGGCGCCGGGCGCAAGCGGGCCCGTCTTGGCGCCGATCACGCCGACCTTCACGACGCCGGCATCAGCTCGAGCGGCGCGCACGAATGGTGCGGCCACCGCCGTCGCAGCAGTGTATTTCAGAAATTCGCGCCGTCTCATGGAAAAGTCCTCCCCTGGATGTGATGCGCGCTTTTTCGGGGTTGCGTCCCCGTCGTTTCTTAGCAGGGCGGTATGATAGCCAGATAAACCTAAGTTGCCTAGAGCGCGGCCGTCGCGCCCGCACTTTAACAACGCCACCAAGTGCAGTCGCGCTTGTACCAGACGCCGCTACAAAGCCTGCACGCGCGTTGCTGTGGGTGTTGGCCCACGTGATGAAAAAAGCGTCAGATGAGACGACATACGTCGCCGTAAATTAAGGACACCGCAAGATCGGGGGTGCGCTCATCGAGTGTGTTCGATGTTCGAACACCACCGGCCGTCGACTTCGAAACGTCGCGTTGAATTAGCCTGCTGGGCCGGGATCAAGGCCGTATTTCTTGCACATCTTGCGAACGATCTCGACATCCTTGCCGCCGGCGATCAGTCCAACGACCGCAGTGGTTAGCTTGCCGCCCGAAATCGTGCCTTCGACGATGTATGCCTGCCAGCCGCTATAGGGCGCATACGGGCTGTTGGCCTTCACCATCCCGCAATAGTTGATATTGCCGTCTTCGGTGTTGGCGATCTGCGGCCACTTGAATTGCGCGCCGTTGGGATTGGACACCGACAACCCGACGGCGTGGCTGACGACCGCTTTTTCGTCTGGCGCGAGATCGCGCGTCCCGATGCCGCTGGCGTCCTGCATGTGAGTCAGTCCGAGCAGGTCTTGGGCGTTCGCGTGACCGGACGAGGATGAGGGGGCCGCCGCCGTGCATGCCGCCAGTGCATGCGCGCCGGCCAATGCGGCAGCGAGCAAAATTGACCGTGTGCGGACCAAAGTGGCTATCCCCTTCCCCATCTGCACATCATAACCCGAGCACCGCAAACGGAACAATCGGAACCGATGCGTCCGCCAATTCGCGGCCCGCGGAGTCAACCATTTGCAGGTGACGGACGGCATCGTTCGGCCCGGTGTTAGGCATTTTCTCGGCGACGCGCATGGATTTTTTGGGTGCGGCATATTTGCAACGCCGGCGGAAAGTAGCCGCTAAAGCACAAAAAGACTGGCAAAAATCGGCGAAAATCGCTTCCCGCAAATGAAAGTTCCCGCACAGCGCGACGCGAACAAGCGCGAGTGTGGCTTTCCAGCACTAGAGAGCGGCGCAGCGCCGCTTATAAGGTCGCGCCGTTCATGAGGAGAGCTACCAATGAAGAAAATCGCGCTCGCACTCGTCGCAGTGCTTTCTCTCCTGAGCATTGCTGGCTGCACAACTGCGCCTCCGCCACCGACGGTGACGAAGGGCTGATGGGCTGGACAGCTTGAATGGGGGAAGGGCCGGCTTCGCGCCGGCTCCTTGTCTTTTTTACCCTGAAGTCGTCTCAGGCGGCGTCGCTCGCCGCGCTCAGCAGAAGCGGCGGCTGCGCGACAACCGTGTTGCGGCCACGCCGCTTCGCGGCATAAAGCGCGCGGTCGGCTGCCTCAACCAGATCGGCGGCCACTTGGCCCGGATGCGGAACCATCGCGGCAACGCCGATGCTGATGGTAACGATGCCGGTGGTAGTTTCGGCGTGCGCAATCAGCAGGTCTTCGATCGACTGACGCGCTTCCTTGGCGAGAGCCTTCGCACGCTCGATTTCCAATCCCGGCAACAACAGGGCGAATTCTTCACCGCCGTAGCGGGCAACCAGCACCGCCTCTTCCAACGTCACCAACGATAAAGTCTCGCCGACCGCGCGCAGGCTCGCGTCGCCGCGCACATGGCCGTAGCGGTCGTTGAACAGCTTGAAGTGATCGATGTCGACCATCATCAACGCCAACGGCTGGCAGCGTTCGCCTGCCCGCTGCCATTCGCGATTCAGCTCGCGGTCGAAGCCGCGGCGGTTGGCCAGGCCGGTAAGCCCGTCGAGGCTCGCCAGTTCCTCGAGATGCTGGTTGGCGATCTGCAGTTCCTCTTCGCGCTCGGCCAACTTGCACGCCATGTCGTCGAATGCGGTGGCCAGCGGTTCGAACTCTGCGAGCCAGGGCTCGTCGGTGGCGCGTACCTGTAAGTCGCCGCGGCCAAGCCGCGTCGCCACGCGCGCTAGTGATTGGATCGGCCGCAGAATCAACCGCTCGCCGCCGAACCAAACCGTAAGCAGAACGAGCATTCCGAACAACCCGAGCTGCAGGTAGGCGACGCTGATCTCGTGGTCAATGCTGCCATGCACGACGGCTTCGTCGAGGCCGACGGCAAGGCGAGCCTGCGTCCACGGCAGCCGGACAAAGGCGAAAATGCGCCGGACCCCGTCGAAGCCCATTGTCGTCATGGTACCTTCGTCGTTCGCAAGCATGTCGCGTACCAGCGGCGTTTCCGCAAAACTCCTGCCGATGAGCGAACCCTGATTGGCTGAGGCGGCGAGCAGCGTGCCGTTGGCATCGATCAGGTCTACCGATGTGTCGGGACGCAGCGCGGCGGCCGCCGCCAGGTTGCCCATCCATTGCAGGTTGATCGAGGCGAGGACGACGCCGTCAATCGAACCGTCGGCTTTCAGCACCGGATAGGTCGCAATCAGCCCCGGAAGTTGATGCACGCGGCTGATCAAGTAATCGCTCAGCACGAAATCATGGGTATGCAGCGCGGTCTGGAAGTATGAGCGATCTGAAATATTCAATCCGACGCCGCGCGCATCGGTTGCGCATTCAATGCGGCCGTCGAGGCCAGCGACATTCAACCCGCGCAGCCAGGACACGTTGCTGATGAGCTCACTAAGCGCGCGGTTGCAGCCGGCCTCATCGGACGGCATGCGCGTGTAGGCGCGTGCCACCACTTGCAGGAGTGCGCGCATGGAGGAGACGATCTCGCGCTGCGCGGCGGCACCGCCGTGCGCCAGATCCATCGCCTGCGACAGGGCAAGCTGCGCCCGCTCGGCGCGTGCGCGCTCGAGGCCGCGCACCCGCTCGATCATCAGCGGCGCGATCGCCAGCAGCGCGATAACGATCAGGCGCGCGCGGATACTGAGCAGCGGTTTGCCACGCCGCGCGCGTTTTGCCGATCCGTTGGCAGACTTCACGTCGACTTCCGACATACTGCGTTCCCCGCGCCCTGGGTTCCAGAAGTTAGTAGGAACGCGTAAAAGCTGGCTTTGCCCCGCCGTTAGAATTTGAATGGTTCAGCCGCGGCATTCACCAAATGGAAACCACGATACGAGCGGACGGACTGGCGGCGGTGCGCGCGGAGATCGTCCGCGCCTGCCGTGACGCCGGCCGCGATCCGGCAAACATCACGCTTGTGGCGGTGTGCAAGACTTTCGACGCCGCGGCAATCGAGCCGGTGCTTGCGGCCGGCCAACATGTGTTCGGCGAAAACCGGGTGCAGGAGGCCAAGGCAAAATGGCCGCCGCTGATGGCACGGCAAAAACAGCGCGGCGGCGCCCTCGAACTGCACCTCGTCGGCTCGCTGCAATCAAATAAGGCGAAAGACGCCGTAGCGTTATTCGATGTTATTCACTCGGTCGATCGCGCCGGACTTGCCGAAGCGTTAGCCAAGGAGATCGCCAGGCAAGGCCGGCAACCTCTGCTGTTTGTCGAGATCAATACCGGCGCCGAGCCGCAAAAAGCCGGCGTTCAGCCGCAGGACGCCGACGCATTTATCGCCGCTTGTCGCGACCGATATGCCCTCGCCATTTCCGGGCTGATGTGCATTCCGCCGGTCAGCGAGGCGCCGGCGCCGCATTTCGCGCTTACCGCCAAGATCGCGCGGCGCAACGATCTGAAGCTCCTCTCGATGGGAATGAGCGCGGATTTCCCTGTCGCCATTGGCTTTGGCGCCACGCATGTGCGTGTCGGCACAGCCATCTTCGGCACGCGGCCTGCGGTCACCTAGTAGTGAATTATGATTCGGGTCTTTGGCCCAACCCGGCGGATTAGCTGCAAGAGATCCTGCCGGCGAAGCGCAATACACCCGGCGGTGGGCGCGAAACCCCGCCTCGCCACGTGGATGAACACGGCACTGCCGCGGCCGGCCACGCGTGGGCGCGTATTGTGGTCGATCTCGAAGAAGATGTCGTAGAGCCCGTCGTCGCGCCACAACCGGTCGCCCGGTTCATTGGCAAACCGGCGGAACGGCCTGTTGTAGCGCCGGTCGGATGGGTCTTCGCACCAGGCGTCCAACCGGCCGATACGCCGCGTCGGCAGCCGCGACGACGCCGGGCGCGGCAGCCGGTCGGGTCGCCACCAAAGCCGTAGCGGGTGAAACCGTCCCGCCGGCGTCGCGCCGTCACCTTCGCGCTTGTTGGCCCGCACGCCGCTGCGGCCGAGCGCCACCGGCACGGTAAAGCGGCCGGCGCGCAGTAAGCCTTGCCACCGCCGGCCCGGCCGCGCGCTGAAGTGGATAGTGCGAAGGGAAGACCGTTGCATGCTTGGAGGCCACGGCGCCGGGCCGAATTCCCAACGCCCGCTTGCTTCTGTATCCTTGAATGTCTACTTGGCGCCAGCGGACTGCAAATCGATTGACCAAGCCACTATCGACCGGCCGGCAGCGGCGGGGGGTCCGGGATTGATGCCCAACACGCGCAAGATCCTTATTGTCGACGACGATGCCGAGCTGCGCGATGCGCTGACCGAGCAATTGTCGCTGCACGAGGAGTTCGAGGCGGTCGCTACGGAAAACGGCGCCAAAGGCGTGCAGGCCGCCAAGACCGGGCAAATCGATCTGGTCATCATGGACGTCGGCTTGCCGGACATCGACGGGCGCGAGGCGGTGCGCATCCTGCGCAAGAACGGCTTCAAGGCGCCGATCATCATGCTCACCGGCCATGACACCGATTCCGACACCATCCTCGGGCTGGAGTCTGGCGCCAACGATTACGTCACCAAGCCGTTCCGTTTCGCCGTGCTGCTGGCACGCATCCGCGCCCAGCTTCGCCAGCATGAGGCCAGCGAAGACGCTATCTTCACTATCGGACCCTATACATTCCGGCCGAGCTCGAAGCTGTTGCTGAATCCGAAAGGCAGCAAAGTCCGCCTGACTGAAAAAGAAACTTCGATCCTGCGCTACCTCTACCGCGCCGGCCAGCGGCCGGTGTCGCGCGAGACGCTGCTGCAGGAAGTCTGGGGCTACAATTCCGGGGTGACGACGCACACGCTCGAAACTCACATCTATCGGCTGCGGCAGAAGATCGAGAAGGACGCCGCAGCCCCCACAATCCTCGTAACCGAGGCCGGCGGCTATAAGCTGGTGCCTTAGCCAACGCAACATGACGATCGAGGACGACATCGCGTTCCTTGAACGGATCGCCATTCTCCATCAGCTTGGCGCGCCGGCGTTGCGCATCCTCGCCATCGGTGCCGAGAGCTATCGCGTGGACAAGGGCCAGGTATTGTTCGCAGCCGGCGAGGCCACCGACGGCGCCTATATCGTGCAACAGGGTTCGTTCAACTTGCTGCCGGAAACCGGCGGCGAAGCCGCCATGGTCGCCGGGCCGGGCACCTTGCTTGGCGAATCCGCGCTGCTCGCCGAAACCCGGCGCCCAGCTACGGCGACCGCGCGCGAGAGCGCGACGGTGCTGCGGATTTCGCGCGCGATGTTCTTGAAGATGCTGGAAGGCTATCCGGATGCCGCCCAGCGCCTGCGCGAGATCATTACCGCGCGCACCAATGAATGGGCGCGCGACATGGAAAATATCCGCGCCGCACTCGTCGTCGTCGGGAAACCGGAGTAGCGGTCGCCTAGTCGGTGTGCTGCTTCTTTTGCTCGCGCCGATGCTCGAGCTCGGGGCCTCACCAATCGCGCCAACGCGCCGTGGGAAATTCAGGCGGCCGGGAAGGCCGAGGGCGTCATACAATTCGGGTCTTGTGGCCTGCCCAGTAGCGCTCGCGCAGCACGCGTTTGTAGAGCTTGCCGGTCGGCAGCCGCGGCAGCTCGGCCTCGAAATCGATCGAGCGCGGACATTTGATATGGGCAAGATGCTCGGCGCAGAACGCGATCAGCTCGCCGGCCAATTCCGGCCCCGGCGCATTGCCGGGCATGAGCTGAACCGCCGCTTTGACCTCCTCGCCGAGGTCTTGGTTCGGCACGCCGAACACCGCGGCGTCGGCGACCTTCGGATGCGTGATCAGCAGGTTCTCGCATTCCTGCGGATAAATGTTCACGCCGCCTGAGATGATCATGAAGGTCGCGCGATCGGTGAGATAGAGATAGCCGTCGTCGTCGACGTAACCGACGTCGCCGACCGTGCTCATCGCGCCGTCGGCCGACTGCGCCTTCGCCGTCGCCCCCGGGTCGTTGAAATATTCGAATGGCTTTGCGGTCTTGAACCACAGCGTGCCCGGCGTCCCGGTCGGACAGGATTTTAGCTCCTCGTCGAGGACTTTGAGCTCGCCGAACAGCACTTTGCCGACGGTGCCGGGATGCTTGAGCCATTCAGCGCTGTCGCACGCCGAAAACCCCATCGCTTCGGTCATGCCGTAATATTCCAGAATGATCGGCCCCCACCATTCGATCATCTGCTGCTTGACCGGCACCGGACACGGCGCCGCGGCGTGCACCGCGCATTGCAGTGACGACAGATCGTAACTGCGGCGCACGGCGTCCGGCAGCTTAAGCATGCGTGAAAACATGGTCGGCACCAACTGGCTGTGCGTCACATTGTACTGCTGGACCAGTTGCAGATAACGCTCGGCGTCGAACGTCTCCATGATGATCGCAGTGCCGCCGCGATCGATGGTGAGGCTGACTGCCGCCTGCGGTGCCGAGTGATAAAGCGGCGCCGGCGACAGATAGATCATTCCGTCCCGGTAGCGCCACAGCTTGTCGAGGAAGGCATAAAGCGGCAATGGCTGCGACGGCGGCTGCTCCGGCAACGGCCTCAAAATTCCTTTCGGCCGGCCGGTGGTGCCGGAGGAATACAGCATGGCAATGCCCAGCGTCTCGTCGGCGATCGGCGTGCTCGGAAACTTGGCTGTCGCCGCGTCGAGATTTTGCACCCGGGCGCCGTCGCCCTCGCCGTCGGCAATCAGGCAAAGCTCGATCCGGGGACAGTGCTTGAGCGCCGCCAAGGCCACCGCACGTTTGGCTTCCGAGGTGATAAGGATCTTCGATTCGCTGTTGTTGACGATGTAGGCAAGCTCGTCCGGCGTCAGATACGAATTGATGCAGGTGTAAAACAGGCCGGCGCGGGTGCCGGCGGAGCAGCATTCGATATAGCGCGCGTTATTCTCCATGAAGATCGAATAATGATCGAGCCGCTTGAGCCCGCGCGCGCGGAACAAATGCGCCAGCCGGTTGCTGCGCGCCTCAAGTTCGGCATATGTCACCGCCTCGCCGGTCTTGGCCATGATGAAGGCCGGTTGTGTGGCGCGCGTCACCGCATGATTGCCGGGATACATGGTCGCTTCCCCCTCGCTCGCTCCCTGCGTCTTTTTATAGCTCGAGCGTCGCCGTCACCGGCACATGGTCCGAGGGCCGCCGGGCACTCCGATAATCCTTGGCGACCGCGATCGCCGAGACGCGATCCGCCAGCATAGCCGAAGTCCAGATATGGTCGAGACGGCGGCCGCGATCGGATTTGGTCCAGTCGGGTGAGCGGTAGCTCCACCAGGTAAAGAGCTTGGCCGGCTCCGGCACCCGACGGCGCACCGCGTCGACCCAGCCGCCGGCTTTCTGCACGCCGAGAAGCTTTTCACACTCGACCGGCGTGTGCGAAACGACCGAAAGAAGCTGCTTGTGGCTCCAAACGTCGCATGCGAGCGGCGCCACGTTGAGATCGCCGACCATGATGGCGCGGCCGGATGCTTCCGGCCGCAGCGTCTCGTCGGCGTGCATCTCGTCGAGGAAGGCGAGCTTGTGCGCGAATTTCGCGTTGACCGCCGGATCGGGAATGTCGCCGCCCGCCGGCACGTAGAAATTATGCAACGTGATCGGGTCTTTGAGGCCGGCGCGCTCGCCCAGTGTCACGGCGATGTGCCGGCAATCGCTTTTGCCGCAATAACCCCGGATCGTCTTTGACTCGAACGGCAACCGCGAGAGCACGACGACGCCGTGATAGCCCTTCTGGCCATTGAGCGCGGCATGTTCGTAGCCGAGCCGGCGGAAGCGCTTCATCGGGAACGCATCGTCCGGACATTTCGTTTCCTGCAAACAGAGGACGTCGGGGCGGACCGCTTTGATAAATTTGGCGACCAGATCGATGCGATAGCGCACCGAATTGATGTTCCAGGTCGTGACGGTGATTTGCATGCCGGATGAGCGTGAACGCACTGCGGTTTTATATGCGCAAGCGTGCACCAAGGCACAAGGCAATTGTCGCCGGAATTCTGTTATCCTGCGCAAGCCGGTCGGGAGACGCGTATGCTGAGTTGGTCGATACGGCCGCAAGTGGTGATCGCCGGGGCGGGTTTCGGCGGACTGCAAGCCACCAAAGCGTTGGCCAAGGCTCCGGTCGATATCGCGCTCATTGACGCCAATAACCACCATTGCTTTCAGCCGCTGCTCTACCAAGTCGCCACCGCGGCGCTGTCACCCGCCGACGTCGCCTGGCCGATCCGCGCGATTGTGCGCGCGCAGAAGAATGTGCGGGTGATCATGGCGCGGGTCACCGGGATCGACGTGCAGGCGCGCCGCGTGCACACCAGCGAGATCGATCTGCCGTACGACTATCTGGTGCTCGCCACCGGCTCAACCCATTCCTATTTCGGCCACGACGACTGGGCACCGTTCGCGCCGGGGCTCAAGCATATCGCCGACGCCACCGAAATCAGGCGGCGGTTCCTGCTCGCCTTCGAGCGGGCGGAAGTGGTGGAAGACGAGGCCGAACGAGCGCGGCTTCTCACCTTCGTCATTGTCGGCGGCGGCGCCACCGGAGTGGAGATGGCCGGCGCGATCGCCGAAGTGGCGCGGCGAACCTTACGGCACGATTTCCGCCGTATCGATCCGCGCAACTCGCGCATCATTCTCCTTGAAGCCGGCCCGTGCCTGTTGCCGACCTTTCCCCAGCCGCTGTCGGATTACGCCACGCGCTCGCTGCAAAGCATGGGCGTCGAAATCCAACTCAATCGCGCCGTTACCGGCTGCGACGCGCAGGGTGTCTCGCTCGCCGGCGACCGGATCGAGGCGGCAACAGTGGTGTGGGCGGCCGGCGTCGTCGCCTCGCCGGCCGCGCAGTGGATCGGCGCCGAACATGACCGCGCCGGGCGCATCACAGTGAAGGCCGATTTGTCGGTTTCCGGGCGGCCGGAGATTTTCGCTGTCGGCGACACCGCGAGCATCGTCGATCGAGAAGGCAGACCGGTGCCGGGCGTCGCGCCGGCGGCCAAACAGATGGGCAGCTATGCCGCCAAGGTGATCGCCGCGCGCGCGCTCGGCCGACCTGCGCCGCCGCCATTCGCCTATCGCCACCTCGGCGAGCTCGCCACCATCGGCCGGAAATCCGCCGTGGTGAAGCTCGGCTTCTTTCAGCTCACCGGCTTTTTGGGCTGGGTGTTCTGGAGCGCGGTGCACATTTATTTTTTGATCGGATTGCGCAACCGCTTCGTGGTCGCGGTCAACTGGCTGTGGAGTTACATGACGTTTCAGCGCGGCGCCCGCTTGATCGGCACCGCGCGCCAGTGAATTTTATCCTCCCCCGCTTAGGCAGGGGAGGAAAAAACCTATTTCAAATTGTTCTGATAGTTGATCACGAACAAGTTCGGATCTGGCTTCTTCACCGTATCGAGGTTGAATACCGCGACGGTGGTATCGAGACCTTGCGGATCGGTGACCGTCCATTGTTTGAGCGCCAGCGTCTTGGCGTCGAACATGATCATCAGCCGGTTGGTGCCGACTATGACTTGTGTTTCTTCGATCACCACGGTGACGAAGGTATCGTCGGCCGAGATGCTGATCACATCGGTGTCGCGCAAAAGGTCGATGCGGTCGGCAAGCAGATAGCGCAGCGGCGTCTGCGACAGCGGATAGACGTCGGTGGTTTCGAGCGAGCGGTCGCGCACAACGACCGATGAACCGTCGGCGATAATGTCGATCGGACTGGGCGGATTATACTGGAAGCGGACCTTGCCCGGCTTCTGGATCCAGAACGTGCCATCGAGGCGGTGGCCGTCAGGGCCGATCTGCACGAAATTCCCCACCAAAGTCTGCACGCTGGTGAGGTAAGCGCTGATCCGGTCGAGCAACGCGCGTTGCTTTTCGTCGAAGGCGGTCGCCTGGCTGGCGCCGTTTTTGCCGGGGGTCGAGAATGAGAACGGGAAAAAGCCTTTGTGACTGGGCGCAGCGGCCGGTCCGGGCATTGTCGGTGCAGGAGCGACGGCAGGCGGCGGAGCGGATGTGGCTTTGCCGCGCGGCGCGGGCGGCGGCAACGGGACGTCTTCTGCGGCGGCGGATGCGGCAAACGGCACGATGCACGCAATGGCCAGCAAAACCGTCCGCGCCCGCCGTCCCAACATCATTCACCCCGTGATTTCCGAGCTCAAACTCATCCGCAGGCTTAAATCAAGCGATTACCGCCGCGATATGGCTAATTCGCGGCCTTCCGGATTAAGCGCCGATCGATTGATTCTCAATAGCGATCGTCTTCGACCGCTTCGACAAGAATTTCGCGCTTGCCGGCGTGGTTGGCTTGTCCGACGATCCCCTCGGCTTCCATTCGCTCCATCAGCGAGGCAGCGCGGTTGTAACCGATTTGCAGCCGACGCTGAATGTAACTGGTCGAGGCTTTGCGATCCCGAGTCACCACCTGCACAGCCTGCTGATAGAGATCGCCGCCTTCGGACGCGCCCATCGACGTCGAATCGAACACCGTCTGGCCGTCCTCTTCCGGATCCTCGGCCGTGACCGCCTCGAGATATTCGGGGACGCCTTGCGACTTCAGATGCCGCACGACCTTCTCGACCTCGCCGTCGGAGACAAACGGTCCATGCACGCGGCTGATGCGTCCGCCGCCAGCCATGTAGAGCATGTCGCCCTGGCCGAGTAGCTGCTCGGCGCCTTGTTCGCCAAGAATGGTGCGGCTGTCGATCTTCGAGGTAACCTGGAAGGAAACCCGGGTCGGAAAGTTGGCCTTGATCGTGCCGGTGATAACGTCGACCGACGGCCGTTGCGTCGCCAGGATGACATGCAGACCGGCGGCGCGCGCCATTTGCGCGAGCCGCTGCACCGCGCCTTCGATATCCTTGCCGGCGACCATCATCAGGTCGGCCATCTCGTCAACGATGACGACGATGTAAGGAAGCGGCTCGAGATCGAGCTCCTCTTTTTCGTAGATCGCCTCGCCGGTCTCGCGATTGTAACCAGTGTGGACCGTGCGCGTGAGCTTTTCGCCTTTGGCGCTCGCCTCGACGACGCGCGCGTTATAACCGTCGATATTGCGCACGCCGAGCTTCGACATTTTCTTGTAGCGCTCTTCCATCTCGCGCACCGCCCATTTGAGCGCGACCACGGCTTTCTTCGGATCGGTCACGACCGGTGTGAGCAGATGGGGGATGCCGTCATAGACGGAAAGCTCGAGCATTTTCGGATCGACCATGATCAGCCGGCACTGGTCGGGTTGCAGCCGATACACCAGGCTCAGGATCATGGTGTTGATCGCCACCGACTTGCCCGAGCCGGTGGTGCCGGCAATGAGCAAATGCGGCATGCGTTGCAGATCGACCAGGACGGCTTCGCCGCCGATCGCCTTGCCGAGGCAGAGTGGCAGGCGCGCTGCGCTTTCGACGTAATCGTGCGAAGCGAGCAGTTCGCGCAAATAGACTTTTTCGCGGGTCGGATTTGGCAGTTCGATGCCGATGGCGTTTCTGCCCGAAACCACCGCGACGCGGGCGGACAGCGCGCTCATCGAGCGGGCGATGTCGTCGGCGAGGCTGATCACGCGCGAGGATTTGATGCCGGGCGCCGGCTCGAGCTCGTAGAGCGTGACCACCGGCCCCGGCCGCGCGTTGATAATCTCGCCGCGTACGCCGAAATCGGCCAGCACGCTTTCGAGCGCGGTGGCGTTCTCCTGCAGCGTGTCGTTGCTGACCGTGGCACGGCCGATTTTGCTCGGCTGCGCCAGCAATTCGAGCGGCGGCAGGACGTAGCCGCCGCTTGATCGGCGCGGCTTGGGCGGACGGGGCTTGCGTGGGGCGCGGGGCGCCGGAACGCCGGCCAATTCGTCATCGGATTCCTCGGCCACGCGGTGATCGGGCCGGCCGTCGAAACGCGGCTCGATCCGGCGCGGCACCGGCGCAGCCGTGCGCTGCGCCATCTTCGATCGCGCCGGACGGCGGAACATCAGCGCCACGCGGGTGCGGACGCTCAACACAAAATGCATCAGGCGGCCGAGCGAGATCCATTCGCCCTCGTGGTCATCGCTTGCTTCGCCATCTTCGTCGTCGACGGAGCCGGCAAGGACCAAACCGGCGGTGCCGACAAAGGTGATAAGCGCCGCAACGCCGAGCGCGATCGATGCCGCCATCCGGAAAGTTCCGGCAAGCGGAATGCCGAACAAGACCGTGGGCAAGCGCAGCATGGCATCGCCGACCACGCCACCCAGCCCGCACGGCAGGGGCCAATGCGCGCCACGCGGCAGCGACGAAGCGAACGCCGCCGCCAGCACGGCACCGAGCAGCCACAGCACCAGCCGCAGACGCTCACGCCGCAACGGCCGATGGCCGAGTAGCCGGTAGCCCCATACGCCGATCGGCAGGATGAGCGCCAGTGAACCGAGGCCGAGCAGCTGCATCAACAGGTCAGCGGTCGCTGCGCCGGGCCGGCCGAGCAGATTGTGCACCGGCGCATCGGTCGCGTGGCTGAACGATGGATCGTTGACCGACCAAGTGGCGAGCGCAAGCGCTGCCAGCATGGCGAGGCTGATCAGTGCGACGCCGCCGAGTTCGCGCAACCGCCGGCGCACGATCGCTCCAAGCTGGCCGGAAAGAAACGCCATACCGTCGAGACTGCGGTCGATCATCGACATCGCTAGATTCTTTGTTTGCGCATGACGTTATCCGAAAACCGGTTTCCACTTTTCGCAATCATGCGCTAACCCAGCACCGCGACCAGGCGATGAAGCGCCTCGGCGGTGATCTCCTTGTTCTGCACCATGGCGACGCGGATATAGTCGGCGCCGGGATTGCTGCTGTCGGCCTGCTCGCGCGCGAGGTAGCGGCCAGGCACGACGCGGACGCCGGCGTCCCGCCATAGCGCCAATGTCGCCGCTTCGCTGCCGCCTTGTGCCGCGACGTTGAGCCAGAGGAAAAATCCGCCGAGCGGCCGGCGGTAATGATAACGATCGCCGACGATCTGATCAGCGAGATCGAATTTCTCCCGATAGAGCCGCCGATTTTCCTCGACGTGAGTCTCGTCGTTATAGGCAGCGATGGCGACGTGCTGCGCCGGCATCGCCACCTGCGGCGCGGCAACGTTGCGCAATTCGAGAAAGGCGCTGAGGAAGCGGCGGTCGCCGGCGGCAAAGCCGACGCGCAAGCCGGGCAGACTCGACCGCTTGGACAGCGAATGAAAGACGACGGCGTTGGCAAAATCCGGCGCGGCGGCTTCCAGCATGCCCGGCGGCGGCCGATCGCCGTAGATTTCGCAATAACATTCGTCGCAGAAAACCAGAAAGCCGTGACGGCGCGCCAATGCGGCGAGCTTGCCGAGGTAAGCGCGGTCGGCCACCGCGCCCTGCGGATTCGACGGCGAGGCAAGATAGCAGGCAACGACGCGACCGAGCAGGTCGTCGGTGAGCGCGCTCAAGTCCGGCAAGAAGCCGGATGCCGCGGTCGCCGGCAGATAGATCGGCTCGCATTCGGCGGCAATCGCGCCCGCGGCATACGCGGCGTAAAACGGATTGGGAATGAGCACAGCCGGACGGCCGGCACGCGGCTTCACCCATTTCTTCGCCGCCAACGCTGCGAGGAACAGTCCTTCGCGCGTGCCGTTAAGCACCAGAACTTCCGAAGCCGGATCGACCGGACGTTCGAGCGCATAGCGGCGGTTGAGCCATTTAGCCACCGCTTCGCCGAACGCATCAAGGCCTTTATTCATCGGATAGCGGCCGAATTCTTCGACATGGGCGGCAATCACCGGACCGACGAAAGGAGGAATCGGATGCTGCGGTTCGCCGACGGCCATGCTGATCGCCGGCTTGCCCGGCGGGAGATCGCCGAGCAGTTCACGCAGCCGTACGAAAGGCGAGCGCGCGTCAGGCGCGCGAACCGGCGAAAGGGAAGCCTGGCGGGTCATCCTGTACATCAATCAACAGCGGGGCCGCCCGCCGCATCACCGACGCCATAGCATAGGTGCGGCGAGGTTAAGACCCGATTAACCAATCGGTTTCCCGCGGCCTTTGCGCGGCCTCCGCGGCCCGAGATGCCGCCGCTCAGCGCGGCTGCCGGGTGGCGAGCCAAACCTTCATGTACCGATAGTAACTGCCTTCGGCGTTGGCGACCGACAGCAGAAACCCCTCCGCGCCGTCGAGGAAACCGGCGCGCAGCACGTAAACCCGCAAGAACGAAAAGAGTCCGTGGCCGATGCCGGTTAGGAACGACACCCTTCGCCCCGAAGCGATAAGCGCGGTCGCGCTTGCCGTCGAATAGCGGTCCATGCGCGACAACGCGTCTTCGAGTTTCAATACGGGATGATGGATCAGCGGCGGACGCAGACGTTTGACTTTGCCGCGGCAGATCACCCGCTCATGCACGATGACGTCGTCAAAGGCAGCCTTGCCGCGCCGAAACAGGCGCAGCACATAATCCGGATACCAGCCCGAATGGCGCATCGGGCGGCCGCAAAAGCTCGACAGCCGTGGAAACTCCCAGCCGTCCGCTCCGTCTTCGGTGATCGCATTTTTGATGGCAGCAGCAAGCTCGCTGCTCACGCGCTCATCGGCATCGACGGTGAGGACCCAGGTCCCGGTCGCCAGCGAGAGCGCGTAGTTCTTCTGCGGCCCGAAGCCGTGCCACTCATGCAGCTCGACGCGAGCCCCTTTTTGTCGCGCAATATCGACAGTCGAATTGGTGCTGCCGCAATCGACCACGACTATTTCGTCGCAGAATGCAAGCGTATCCAGGCAGGCGCCGATATTGCCGGCCTCGTTTCGCGTAATGACGATGGCGCTGAGCTGCGGCATAAATTCTGTTTCCTCGGTCGGCCTCTCATGCACGGCACTTTTTGCACCGCCGATGAAAGGTCGCAAGTGCGGCCGATTAAGCGCTTAGTTTCGGAGATTGACAGAGGCACCCCGGCGGCCATGCTGGCGCGCCCGAAGCGGGTGATTAGGTCTGCGTAGCATGCGAACCGTTTTTCCCGACACTGCCGAAGAAGCGCTTAAGGCCGATTTCTTTGGTGCCGCGCGAAGCGGATTTTTCGTCGAAGTCGGCGCCAACGAACCGCAGCACGGCTCGCAGACCTGGCCGCTCGAACAAATTGGTTGGACCGGGATTTTGGTTGAGCCGCAACCGGACCTGGCGGTGCAATTGCGGCATAGGCGGAAAGCGCGCGTTGTCGCGGCGGCGTGCTCGTCGCCGGAAAATGCCGGCGGCGCGATGACACTTTACCTCTCCGGGCCGCATTCTTCGCTCCAACCCGAGCTCGTCGTCGCGCGCTCCATTTCGCACGGAACCGTCGACGTTGCGACGCGGACGCTCGACGACATCCTGGTCGAGGCCGGGGCGCCGACGCCGATCGATTTCGTTTCGATTGACGTGGAAGGCCACGAGGTCGAGGTCTTGCGCGGATTCGATATCGTGCGTTGGCGGCCAAGGCTGATTTTGGTGGAAGATCATGTGACGAACCTCGCCACGCATCGATACCTATCCGGCGCCGGCTACCGCTTGATCCGCCGCACCGGATTGAACGGTTGGTACGTCCCGGCAAGCAAAGCGTCGTCGGTCGGGCTGTTGGGAGCCTGGCAGATCGTTCGCAAATATTATCTTGCCCTGCCGTTTCGCATCCTGCGCGAACGCAAACGGCGATTGCAGGCCCGTTTCAGCCGAAGCCGCGGCGCGCGTAACGCGGCGGATCGCTCTCCTCCGCGGGACACCGATCTTATTTCGGTGATCGTCTCGACCTTCAATCGCGAGGATGCGCTCGATGCGGCATTGCGGGCGCTTGCCGCGCAGTCTGACCGCAATTTCGAGATTATCGTCGCCGATGACGGTTCAGGGCCGCAGACCGCGCGCGTTATCGAGCATTGGGCGTCGCGCGTTAGCTTTGCGATCAAACACGTCCGTCACGAGCACGCCGGTTTTCGCGGCGGCGAAATACGCAACCGCGGCATTCGCGCCAGTGCGGGAAAATATTGTGTGTTCATCGACGGCGACTGCCTCGCGCGCGCCGATTTCATCGCCCGCCACCGCGCGCTGGCGGAACCGGGATGGTTCGTGCCCGGCAACCGCATCCTGCTGGGGCCTGAGTTTACCCGGGCGGCGCTCGCCGAGCGAACTCCGGCCGAATCCTGGAGCCTGGCAGCCCTTGTGCGCCGGCGGTTGCGCGGAGGGATCAATCGACTGCTGCCGGCGTTGCGCCTGCCGCTCGGCCCGTTGCGCAAACTCAACCCTCACAGCTGGGAGGGCGCGCAAACCTGCAACTTAGCGGTCGCGCGCGACGATCTCGACGCGATTGACGGTTTCGACGGCAGCTACGTCGGCTGGGGCTTGGAGGATTCCGACCTGGTCGCGCGCCTTCTCCATGCCGGCGTACGGCGCAAGGATGGCCGCTTCGCAACCGGCGTTCTTCATCTCTGGCACGCGCAAAACGACCGGTCGCAGTTGAGCGTCAACCAAGCGAAGCTTGACGCCACCATTGCGGAAAATCGCGTGCTGCCGTTACGCGGCCTGTCCGCGCTCGCGCGCGAGGCCGAGATGAACTCGGTCCGGAGATAGTCGCCTTCGCCGCAACAGCGATGCGACGAAACATGATGTCGCGGAGAGGCGGTTTCCGACCGTCCCGGCGCGACGAAGACCCGCACCGCAGCCACCGGGTTTCGCTTGTGCCGTCTGCGGCTTTCGCATATCAGTCGGGCAAAATAACCAGCCAGTGAAATCGATTACAGCGAACCCTATGGGAGGATGCTTTATGTCAAAGCGGATCATTGTTGCGTTGGCCGCGCTCGCGGTTGTGAGCGGGAGCGCCGTGGCGCAGGAAATCAAGGTCGGGGTCGTCCTGCCTTATACGGGTATCGGCGCCGAACTGGCTCAGCAGATCGAGCGCGGCATGGAGCTTTATCTCAAGCTCAATCCCGACACGGTCAAACCGTACAAGATCACGCTGATCAAGCGCGACTCTAAGGCGCCCAATGGTGCCGAGGCCAAGGTTGTCGTGCAAGAATTGCTGACGCAGGATAAGGTCGACGCACTTGCTGGCTTTGTCTATTCGCCGGATGCCATCGGTTCGGCGCCACTCATCGCCGCAGGCCATAAGCTCGCAGTGATCGAAAATGCCGGCACTGCTTTCATCACCAATCTTGCGCCCGAGTTTGTGCGCACCTCGTTCACCATGTGGCACTCCGGCTATGCCATGGGCGAGGCGGCGGCGAAGCGGCTGCAGGCCAAGACTGCCGTCGTGGCCTACACCGATTATCCGCCGGGCAAGGACAGCTTGGCGGCGTTCAAGACCGCCTTCGAAGCTAATGGCGGCAAGGTGATCGACGCCATCCCGGCGGGCGGCCCGGGTGCAGTTCCCGACTTCACGCCCTTTTTCCAGCGCGCGAAGGACGAGAAGCCGGACGTGCTCTACGTGTTCGTGCCGGCCGGCGATCACGCCACGGCGGCGGCAAAGACCTTTGCCGCGCTCGGCATGCGCGAGGCCGGCATCAAGCTGATCGGCCCGGGCGACATCGTCCAGGACATCAAACTGCAGGGAATGGGCGAATCTGCCGTTGGCCTCATCACCATGCACCACTACAACGCCGACCTCGACAATCCCGAGAACAAGCGTTTCGTCGCTGCGTGGAAGAAGGACTACGGTGCCGATTCAACTCCCGACTTCATGTCGGTCGGCGGTTACGACGGTATGGCCGCCATCGTCCACGCCGCTCAGGCGACCAAAGGCAAGATGGACGGCGACGCCGCGGTCAAATCGCTCGAAGGCTGGACGTTCAACAGTCCACAAGGTCCGATCACGATCGACCCGGCAACCCGCGACATCGTCATGAACGAATATCTCGACGAAGTGGTGAAGGGCTCCGATGGCAAGCTGCATGAGAAGGTCATCGGCGAGACCCAGCAGGTGAAGGACCAATGCAAAGCGATGGCGATCGGCCCGTGTGCGCCTAAGAAAGAATAGGCCGCAAAGTCCAAAGACTCTGGCGATGGGGCCGCTGATCCGCGCGCGCGGACGGCGGCCTTATCCGTTGATGAAATCGGAAAGGTAGCGGTTGGCGAATAGAGTGATACTGTTCGCCGTGCGCTAGCTGCTTTGCGCCCTTTGCCGGGCTTTGGGGATTGCCCGTGGAATTTCTCAACGATTTCGCGAGCATCGTGCTGGGAGGGCTGTCCGCCGGCACCGTGTTGTTCATTGTGTCTGTTGGGCTCTCGGTGACGATGGGGCTGATGGGCTTCGTCAACCTCGCCCATGGCGCGTTTGCGATGTTCGGCGGCTACATCATCGTGCTGGCGATGAACCGCCTCCACGTCGGATTCATCGTCGCGCTCGTGCTCGGCTTTATCGTCACGGTTGCGCTTAGCGTAGTGCTCGAGCGGCTGTTCTACCGCCGGCTCTATCGCGCCGGCGAACTCGACCAGGTGTTGTTCACCATCGGGCTCATTTTCATCTTCATCGCCGGAATCACGATCGTGGTTGGCCCCGAAAGCCAGACGCTGGAGTTGCCGTCGTACCTTGGCGGGCAGCTCAATCTCGGCTTCACCCACTACCGCACCTATAGCGTCGTTCTGACCGTCGTGGGCTTTCTCATCGGGCTTGGGATCTGGCTCATCTTCGAACGCACGCGGATCGGAGCGCAGATCCGCGCCACGGTCGACAACCGCCGCATGGCGGAATCGCTCGGCATAAACGTCGATCGGCTTTTCACCATCACGTTTGCCTTCGGCAGCGGCATGGCGGCGATCGGCGGCGGTCTCGGCGCCGAGTTTCTCGGCCTGGATCCGCAGTACGCGCTTAAATATTTGGTGTACTTTTTGATCGTGGTGTCGGTCGGCGGGCTTGGTAGCGTGCTCGGCGTCTATTACGCCGCGCTCCTCCTCGGCGTCCTCGATTTCGCCCTCAAGCTCTATCTGCCCAAGGGCGGCACCATCTTCATCTACGTGCTTGCAATTCTGCTGCTGCTGTGGCGGCCGCGGGGTCTGTTTGCAAGGAAGGAAGCATGAGCCTCGCCGCTGCGCCGGCACCGCAGGCCGCAGTGCCGCGTTCCGATCATCCAGCGGCGCGCGCGCTGATCACGCGTCACCGGCTTCGCTGGTGGGAGCCGCTTCCCTGGCTCGTCGCCATCGGCGGCTATTTCCTTTTCCCAGGCTATCTCGGCTTCGGCACCGAATTGCTGGTCGCTATCCTGTTCGCACTGTCGCTCGATCTCGCGCTCGGCTACGCCGGCATCGTCACGCTTGGCCACGCGGCGTTCTTCGGTACCGGCGCCTATACCGTCGGCATGCTGGCCTATCATGGCCTGTGGACTGAGCCCATTACCGGCCTCCTGCTCGCTGCCCTGGCAGCGGCGATCATTGGCTTCCTGTCGGGTCTTGTGCTCCTGCGCACGGCGGGGCTGACGCTGCTCATGCTGACGATCTGCACCATGGCGCTGCTCGAGCAGGCCGCCAACATGGCGCACGACTACACCGGCGGCTTCGACGGGCTGCCGAACCTTCCGATCAAGCCGATCTTCGGGGTTTTCGAGTTCAACCCGCTGTACAACGACACGCAGTATTTCTACGCGCTCGCCGTTCTGTTCGTCTGCTTTATTTTCGTACGCTCGCTCGTCTATTCGCCGTTCGGTCAAAGCCTGACCGGCATCCGCGAGAACGTGCTGCGCATGTCGGCGGTCGGCGCGCCGGTGCGCCGCCGGCTGGTGGTCTGCTACACGATCTCGGCGGCGATCGCCGGGATTGCAGGCGGCCTGTGGGCGCAGACCAACGCCTTCGTCAACCTCAGCGCGCTCGATCTCGACCGTGCCGCGACCGTGCTGATCGTTCTCATTCTCGGCGGCTACGGGCGGCTCTACGGCGCAGTCGTCGGCGCCATCGTCTATCTGGCGCTGGAGCACTTCCTGGCGCGCATCTATCCGACTGCCTGGCAACTCGGCCTTGGCGTGTTGCTGGTCGTCATCGCCCTGTTCGCCCGCAACGGCATTCTCGGCCTCGGCGAGACAGCGTGGCGGCGCTACGGCGCGCGGCGCAAAACCTCATGACCTCCACAGTGGAAGCAACGCTCGAAACCCGGGCGCTGAGCCGCCATTTCGGCGCCCTTGTCGCCGTCAACGGCGTCGACTTCAGGCTCGAGCGTGGCGCCCGCCATGCGCTGATCGGCCCGAACGGCGCCGGCAAGACGACGTTCATCAATCTTTTGACGGGCCTAGTGAGGCCGACCGGCGGGTGCGTCCTGCTCGGCGGCCGTGACATCACCGCCGCGGCGCAAGCCGAGCGGGTCAAGCTCGGCATTGCCCGTACCTTCCAGATCAACCGGCTCTTCCGGGGCCTCTCGGTCCTTGAAAATGTGTGCATCGCCGTTTCCGAACGCGTTGGCGCGGCCTCCTCGATGTTTTCTCCGGCCGGCAAGCGCACGGACGTGATCGAGGAATCGATGCAACTCCTCGAGATGCTCAGGCTGGGGAATGCCGCACGCCACCGGCTATCCGAGCTGTCCTACGGCCGGCAGCGCCTGGTGGAACTGGCGATCGCCATCGGGCTGCGGCCGGAAGTGCTGCTGCTCGACGAGCCGGCGGCGGGTGTGCCGAGCGCCGAGAGCCACATCATTCTCGACGCCATTGAAAAACTGCCAGAACAGATCGCCGTGCTCATCATCGAGCACGACATGGACGTTGTGTTCCGCTTCGCCAAGCGCGTCACCGTGATGGTGAGCGGTGCCATCTTCGCCGAAGGAACGCCAAAGGAAATCGAGGCGAACCCGCAGGTGCGTGCAGTTTATCTCGGTCAGGCCGGACTACGAGCGGGTGGCCATGCCTAGCGCGCTGGAACTACGCCGGGTTTCGGCGGGCTACGGCGAGACCGTCGTGCTCGAAGACATCGATCTGACGCTGGCGCCCGGCGAATGCATCAGCATCATCGGCCGCAACGGCGTCGGCAAGACCACGCTGCTTGCCACGGTGATGGGCCACACCACACTGCACGCCGGCAACGTCATGCTCAACGGGCAAAGCCTCGACGGAATGGCGCGCTACCGCCGCGCGCTCGCCGGCATCGGTTTCGTGCCGCAGGAGCGCGAGATTTTTCCCTCGCTAACGGTGCACGAGAACCTCAATGTGGCCGCACGACCAGGACATTGGACCGATGCGCGTGTCTTCGCGCTGTTCCCCAGGCTCGAGGAGCGCCTGGGCAACATGGGCAATCAATTGTCCGGCGGCGAGCAGCAGATGTTGTCGATCGCGCGCGCGCTGTTGACCAATCCCTCGGTCCTTTTGATGGACGAACCGACCGAGGGCCTTGCGCCGGTGCTGGTCGAGGCGCTGACCGCCGTGCTCGCCAAGTTGCGCGCGGAAAGCGCGTTGTCGATCATCCTAGTCGAACAGAACAGCCGCGTGGCGTTGAACTTCTCACCGCGCACCGTCATTCTCGACAAGGGCCGCATCGTCTATGACGGCAAATCCGAGCCATTGCGCGCCGATGCCGAGCGGCTCGCCAAGCTGATCGGGATCGTGGAATGACTACGCAGCGAACCCACAATGTGGTCGCGAAAGTCCCCGAAAAGCCGTTTCAAAAATAATTGGCATTCAAAAATACTTAGCATAGAGATCGACGGTCGACTGGACACCGACGCGATCCAAATTCGCGTTCAACCATGCTTCGGCGCGATCGCGCCCCATCTTGTGAAGATAGGTCAGAAACGCCCAGTCGCCGTTCAACCGGCTCGACCATGACAACTTCCTGATCAAGTCTTCCGCTTCGATCAAGTGCATAAAGGCACGCTTGGCTCCCTCCGCTTTGCCGGCTTCGATCAGAGTGGTCAGGTAGGCGATCGTCCGCATTTCGCGGATCAGCGAGGCATTGAAGCTGATCTCCTGCATCCGATTCATGATCGAAGGCGATGTGGTCGGAATTCCGGGACGGTCGGCTGGCGTGATGTGGATCATGACAATGTCCGGCGAGTCGCAATTGAACAGCAGCGGAAAGATCGCCGGATTGCTGGTAAAGCTTCCGTCCCAGTAATAGTGGCCGTCAATCTTGACGGCGTGCATCATGAGCGGAAGACATGCCGACGCGAGCACGTGCTCCGCGCCAATGTCCTTACCCTCGAAAATCTTCAGTTTCGCTGTTTCCACGTTGGTCGCGGAAATGAACAGCTTGACGACCTGTTGCCGCCGGACACGTTCGAAATCGATTACCTCCTCCAAAAGTTCTTTGAACGGGTTGTAGTTCAAAGGATTCATCTGATAGGGCGACGCAAAGTAACTCAGCGACTCCATCATCAGGTAACCGGGCGAATGCTCGAGCCCATAATCGGGATTCGCCTTGTCCAACGGCGACGGGTTGAAAATGCCGCGCGACGAGGCGTCGGATATCTTACGCCAATAACGCCGCAGCGCATTCCGCGCTTCTTCGCGGCCGCCGGCCGCCAACCCGTCCGCGAGCGCGACGGCGTTGAGAGCGCCTGCGCTCGTTCCACTGATGCCTTCGAAAGACACCCGTTCGTCTTCGAGGAGGCGATCGAGCACGCCCCAGGTGAAGGCGCCGTGGCTGCCGCCGCCTTGAAGAGCGAGGTTCACCACCTTCTGGCTGGCAATCTTGACAGGCTCGGCATCGGCGGCCGCGGCGGAGATATCAACCGACGTCATTGGTTCAGTAAATCAAAGTTTCGCCGAGGCTACGAGCACCCCGCGCCGCAAGGCTAAAAATATTTTTCTTCGACGTTTACGGTCGATTCGACCCCGAGGCGATCAAGGTTGGCAGCCAACCATTTGGCTGCGCGGTCGCGGCCAACCTAGTGCAGATGAGACAGAAAATCCCAATCGTTGTTCAACCGACTCGATCCGGGAAACTCGCGAATGATATCTTCGGCTTCGATGAGGTGGATGAGCATTTCCTTGCCCTCAGTCATCTTGCCCTCGACAATCCGCTTGTTGATGAAGGCTACCGCGCGCACCTCGCGGATCAGAGCGGCATTGAAACCGATCTCCTGCATCCTATTCATGATGTCGTGCGAAGTGAACGGAATCTCCGACCGCTCGGCAGGCGTCAGATGAACCATGAGGATGTCACGAGTTTCGCATTCATATACCAGTGGATACAGCACTAAATTTCCGGAATAGCCGCCGTCCCAATAAACTTCGCCGTCGATCTTGACCGGCTGCATAAGCAGCGGCAGGCCCGGCCCGGGGACCGGCAACCTCTGCTTGTTTCTCGATGAAGTTCATTGCGGTGTTAATGCCGATCAGACCGGCCGGGTTCCGGAAAAACAAACGAGAACGACGGCCTAGGCGTGCGCTTTGCGCAGTGGATCGACGATACCTTCGAGTTTACCGAGCACGTGCATGCACGGCAGCAGCTCGGCCAAGCTGGCATTCGGCTCACGCTTTGCCTTGATGGCAGCAATGAATTCGCGATCTTCCAGCTCTATTCCATCCATCGACACGTCGACTTGCGAAAGATCGATCTTATTGTCTTTGCCGTCGACGAGATCGTCGTAATAGGCCTTGTAGGTGCCGTTGTCGCAGATGTAGCGGAAGAACGAGCCGATCGGTCCGTCATTGTTGAATGACAGCGACAGCGTGAGGATCGAGCCGGACGGCACCCGCGCGACGATCCCCATATCCATCGCGATGCCGAGCGTCGGATGGACCGGACCCTGCACGGCGTAACAATCCGAAATCGTCTGGCCAGTCTGATACTGGAACAGGTCGATCGTGTGCGCCGCGTGATGCCAAAGCAGATGATCGGTCCAGCTGCGCGGTTGTCCGGCTGCATTCATGTTTTTGCGGCGAAAGAAATAGGTCTGCACGTCCATCTGCTGGATTTTCAGTTCGCCGTTGGCGATCTTCTTGTGGATGTATTGATGGCTGGGATTGAAGCGCCGCACGTGGCCGCCCATGGCGATCACGCCGGTCTCCTTGGCGATCTTCACCAGCGCCTCGGCGTCCGCGACGCTGTCAGTGACCGGAATCTCGATCAGAACGTGCTTGCCGGCGCGCATCACCTGCTCGCCCTGGCGGAAATGCATCTTGGTCGGCGTAGTGAGGATCACCGCGTCGGCGCGCTTGATACCTTCCGAGAGATCGCCGGTGTAATGCGGAATGCCGTATTTTTTTGCGACCTGCGCAGTTGCATCCTGATTGCCGCCGACCAGCGAAGTGACTTCGGCGTCCGGAATACGCTTGAGCGCGTCAAGGTGCTTTTGGCCAAAAGCGCCCTGACCCGCGACGCAGATTTTCATTACCGGCTCCGGCATCGACCGGTTGCCTGGCGCGCGCCGCGGCGCGCTTGTGTTTGGCGGCCGCCGTGTTTGTGCTTGCCCGACGGTTTCGCCGGGCGCGGCCGATTGGCGAGAATGATGTGCCCGACCGCCGTATTCGACGCCGGCACGGTGTAGAAGCGGTAGACCTCGTCGACCTTGTCGTCGAGCGCGCCGCGCATGACTAACCACATGACCATCTCGATGCCTTCGGCGCCGGCTTCACGCATGTAATCGACGTGCGCGATCTTGGCGAGCTTCTGCGGATCCTTCGTCAGATTGTCGAGGAAGGCCTTGTCCCATTTGCTGTTGATCAGGCCGGCGCGCGGGCCCGGAAATCTGATGCGACAGACCGCCGGTGCCGAAAATCACGACCCTGAGGTCTTCCGGATAGGATTCCACCGCCTTGCGGATCGCCTTGCCGAGCATGTAGCAGCGATGGCCGGTCGGCGGCGGATACATCACCACGTTGACCGCGAGCGGAATGACCGGGCACGGCCAGTGCGAATTCTTGTCGACCTTGCCGAACAACAGATTCATCGGCACGGTCATGCCGTGATCGACCTCCATCTTGTTGCAGATGGTGAGATCGAACTCATCGAGGATGACCGACTGGGCGATATGCGAGGCGAGCGCCGGATAGCCCTCGACCACCGGCACCGGGCGCGGGCCCCAGCCTTCGTCGGCGGGCGGAAATTCCGCGGCGCAGCCAAGCGCGAAGGTCGGGATCATCTCCACCGAGAACGCCGAGGCATGATCGTTATAGACGATGATTGCCACGTCCGGCTTGGTCTCGCCGCATCCATTCTTGCGATTTTTCGAAGCCGGAGAACACCCGCTTCCAATACGGTTCTTCGGTCTTGCCGTTGTCGATCGCCGCGCCGATGGCGGGCACGTGCGATGAACCTATACCTGCGATGATCCTGGCCACGACTTCACTTCCGTTTTGCTGATTTGGATTTCGGCTTCGACTTCGATTTCTTTTTGGATTTCGCTTTAGCCTTGGCCTTCGGCTTGGCTGATTTCTTCGCCGCGCCCGCGCCGGCGACAAATGCCGATGGCGCGTTTTTGCCGGACCGCGAGCGGTTGCCCTCGACCGTGCGGCCGCCGCCCAGCATCATCTTGGCGTAACCTTCTTGCGTATTGCCGGTCATCAATGCAGCCAGATGCTGGAACGAATGACCGTCAGTGGCGCCAAGCTTCGCCGTGAAATAGATGTTGCCGCCGAGTTCCAGCATGCGGTTGTAGTCGCGCTTGAGGATCGCCTCGGTCTGATCGGGAGTAAGCCTGAACCTTTTCAGATATTCCGGCTCGTTCGCCTTGAAGGTTTTGCGGTTCTCGTCCTTCATCAGCGACATACAGAACATGTTGATGCCGAAGCCCTCGCGCGAGCGCTCGGCGTCGAACACGAATGTACCCGGAATGTCGTCGTAAACCTGCTCCTTGCGCGGCATGGACATTTTCTCTCAGCGTTTCTCCGGTGGGCCCGACATAATATAGCGCGGGAAAGCTTGGCAACGTAAGCCGTTGCCGCACTCTCGAACCGTTCCAGCTAGGAAATATTAACCCCTCCCTTGATCCGCGCCGCGGCTTTCGCTTCGCCTTCAGGCGGCTTCCTGCAATATCTCGGTCAGCCGTTCCGGCATATCGAGCATGACATCGTGACCGCACGCCACCTCATGGGTGCGGCAGCCCCGTTTGCGCGCGGTCGCAAGCCCAAGGTCGAAATAAGGGCTCTCGTAGCCGGTCGCCCGAATGTAGGTTTTCTTGGCAATGCGGTCGCGGGCGCCGCTGAGCGTCAGTTTCTGTACAAAGGACTTGAGCGGCTGCGGCGTGCATTGCGCGTCAACCCGGGCGCGATCCTGTTCGTTGACATTGAAGGACGCCGCGGAGCGCGGCGGCAATGAGGCCGCGCCGCTTTTTTGCGCGGCCAGCACCCCGTCACGCACCGGCGCCGACACGATATCGACCAAGGCTTGCCCGTTGTCCGGAAGAAACGCGTCGAGCAGCACGAAGGAAGCGATCGCCTTTTCGATTTTTTCGGCGGCGCCGGAAATCACCATGCCGCCGTAGGAGTGGCCGACCAGCACGACATCGTTCAGACCCTGCCATTTTATTTCGTTGACGATGTCGAGAATGTGGGTGTCGAGATCGACGCCTGGCGTCAGCAGATGCGAGCGTTCGCACAATCCGGTCAGCGTCGGCGTGAACACCTCATGGCCATTGCGCGCGAGCATCCGCGCTACGCGCCGCCAGCATCAGGCGCCGTGCCAAGCGCCGTGAACGAGCACGAATGTCGCCATGTCCTCCCCCGGGCCGCTTCCGTCAGCCCCAATACAAGCGCATCGAATTGTCGACCAGAAGTTTTTTCTGCAGCGCGGCGGTCGGCGCGATCTTCGGGATGTAGTCAACCAGCACGCCGTCGTCCGGCGCCACCTTCTTCATGTTCGGATGCGGCCAGTCGGTGCCCCACAAAACGCGGTCGGGAAAGCGCTCGACCAGCGCACGGCCGAACGGCACCACGTCGTCGTAAGGCGGCCCGACAATCGTCACACGCTCGGGGCAAGTGGCCTTCACCCAAAAGTTCTTGTGTTTGTCTAGCAGCCTGTGAAAGCGCTGGTTCTCCGAATCATCGACGCCTTTGCTCACGTCGGGTGTGCCCATGTGGTCGACCACGACAATGGTCGGCAGCGCGGTAAAGAAACCCTCCAGCTCATGCAGATCGGCCATCTCGAAATAAACCACCACGTGCCAGCCAAGCTTTTCGACCCGTCTGGTAATGCGCTCAAGCACGTCGCGGGGCGTGAAATCGACCAGGCGCTTGAGGAAATTAAAGCGCACGGCGCGCACACCGGCCCGGTCCATCCATTTCAGCTCGGTGTCGGTGACCTCTTCGCCGACGAACGCAACGCCCTTAGCCCTGCCCTTGGCGGTGTCGAGCGCATCGACCATCGCGCGATTGTCCTTCGAATGACAGGACGCCTGGACGATGACGTTTTTGTCGAAACCGAGAAAATCGCGCAACGCGAACAGTTTTTCCTTCGGCGCGTCACATGGGGTGTATTTGCGCTCCGGCGCGAACGGAAATTTCGCCTCCGGGCCGAACACGTGGCAATGCGCATCGACGGCACCGGGCGGCGGCTTGAATTTCGGCTTGGATGGATTGGGATGGAACGGAACGTAACCTGGCGACAACGGCACGAATTGCGTCTCCCGCCTAAACCCGTTCCAGCGCCAGCGACACGCCCTGGCCGACGCCGACGCACATAGTGGCTAGCGCGCGTTTGCCGCCGCGCTTCTCCAGCCCGTGCACCGCGGTCAAAGCGAGCCGCGCTCCCGACATACCGAGCGGATGGCCGAGCGCGATCGCGCCGCCATGCGGATTGACGTGCTCGGCGTCATCGGCGACGCCGAGCTGGCGGAGGCAAGCGAGCCCCTGCGACGCGAATGCTTCGTTGAGTTCGATCAGATCGAAATCGCCGATCTTGAGACCGAGCCGCTCCATCAGCTTGCGCGTCGACGGCACCGGCCCGATGCCCATGATGCGCGGTGGCACCGCCGCGGAAGCCATGCCGAGCACACGTGCGCGCGGCGTGAGCCCGTGCGCTTTCGCGGCCGCTTCGCTGGCCAGGATGATGGCGGCCGCACCGTCGTTGACACCCGATGCATTGCCGGCGGTAATAGTGCCTCCGTTGCGCACGATCGGCTTGAGCTTGGCGAGATTGTCGATGGTCGCGTCGGGGCGCGGATGTTCGTCCTTGTCGACCACGATCGGACCGGCCTTGCCGCCCGGCGCCTCGACCGGAACGATCTCTTCGGCAAAATAACCGGACGCCATCGCCTTGCCGGCACGCTGCTGCGAGCGCAGCGCCAACGCGTCCTGGTCCTTGCGCGCGACTTGAAATTCTGCCGCCACGTTCTCGCCGGTCTCTGGCATGGAATCGATGCCGTATTGGGCCTTGAGCACCGGATTGACAAAACGCCAGCCGATGGTCGTGTCGTAGACTTCGCTGGCGCGCGAAAACGCTTCGCCGGCTTTGCCCATGACGAACGGCGCGCGCGTCATCAACTCGACGCCGCCGGCAATCGCGAAATCCATATCGCCGGTGCGGATTGCGCGGGCAGCGTCGCCGACGGCGTTGAGGCCGGACGCGCACAGCCGGTTGACCGTCAGGCCAGGCACCGTCTCCGGCAATCCGGCCAGCAACAGCGCCATGCGCGCGACGTTACGATTGTCCTCGCCCGCCTGATTGGCACAGCCGAAGAAAACCTCGTCGAGCTGCGACCAGTCGGCCTTGCTGTTGCGCGTGACCAGCGCCCGGATCGGAACCGCGGCAAGGTCGTCGGTGCGGACCTTGGCCAACGCGCCGCCATAACGGCCGATCGCAGTGCGTGCCGCATCGCAAACAAACACCTCGCGCATGGCTCACTCCGCTTTCCGCTGCCTGTGGGATATTTACGGGTCACCGCAGACAGGGTCAAATGGCGTCAAGCTGGCAGAGATTTCGCGCGCCTTGACGCGCTGGCGCAGTCGTGTCACGCGGACGGCTGTATTGATTTCGGTAGCATGTCGCGCACGTTGGCAAAGACAAACGCCGCACAAAGCCGCGCTCCGCTTCGAGCGGTGCGGCTCGGCCCGGCGGACGTGGTGGTCGAGCGCAAAGCTGACGGCAGTCTGCTGATGCGCTCGCCGCATCCGCTGCAACCTTATCCGAACGGCATAACCGAGCGGCTCGTCCACTGGGCCAAGGCCGCGCCGGAGCGGGTCTTCCTTGCGCAGCGTGACGCCGGCGGCGCGTGGCGTACCTTGACTTATGCGCAGACTTTCGCGGCGGTGCGGGCGATTTCCAGTGCGTTGCTCGCGCGCGATCTCTCGCCCGAGCGTCCGATCGTGATCTTGTCGGGCAATGATCTCGAACATGCGCTGCTTGGGCTTGCGGCCATGCATGTCGGCATCCCCTATGCGCCGATTTCGGTGCCCTATTCGCTGGTCTCGCAGGATTTCAAAAAGCTCAAAAGCATCATCGAAACTTTGACGCCCAGCCTGGTGTTTGCCGCCGATGGCAAAGGCTTCGCGCGCGCCATCGCCGCAACCGTACCGGCTGACGTGGAGGTGGTGACCGTCGCCAATCCGGCCGGTGACCGGCCGACAACGCCGTTTGCCGAATTCGCTGACGCAAAACCGACGGCGGCGGTGGAAGCGGCGCACGCCAAGGTCGGGCCGGATACGATCGCAAAATTCCTGTTCACCTCCGGCTCGACCGGCCAGCCGAAAGGCGTGATTAACACGCAGCGGATGCTATGCGCCAATCAGGAGATGGCTCGATCGAATCTCGCTTTCGTTGCCGACGAGCCGCCGGTGCTGGTCGATTGGCCGCCGTGGAACCACACCTTCGGCGGCAATCACGACTTCAACCTGGTGCTGTACAACGGCGGCACGTTCTATGTCGACGAAGGCAAGCCGATGCCGGGCGCCATCGAGGCAACCGTGCGCAATCTGCGCGACGTCGCCTCCACGATCTATTTCAACGTGCCGAAGGGCTTCGAGATGCTGCTGCCCTATCTGCGCAGCGATGTGGCCCTGCGCGAGCGCTTCTTCAGCCGGCTGAAGGTTCTGTTCTATGCCGGCGCGAGCCTGGCGCAGCATGTTTGGGACGAATACCAGGAGCTCGCGGTGGCGACGACCGGCCAGCGCATCATCTTCCTCTCCAGCCTCGGCTCGACGGAGACCGCTCCGACCGCGATCGCTTGCTCGTGGGAAACTGATCAATCGGGCAACGTCGGCATCCCGCTGCCGGGCGTCGAGCTCAAGCTAGTGCCGCTCGACGGCAAATACGAGGCGCGGCTGCGGGGCCCGAATATCACACCCGGCTATTGGCGCGCGCCGAAGCTCACCGCCGACGCATTCGACGCCGAAGGCTTCTACAAGATCGGCGACGCGCTCAAATTCGCGGATGCCGACGATCCGGCCAAAGGCCTGATGTTTGACGGGCGCATCGCCGAGGATTTCAAGCTCGCGACCGGAACGTGGGTCAGCGTCGGCCCGCTGCGCGCGGCGTTCATCGCGTATTGCGCGCCGCTGGTGCGTGATGTGGTTCTGGCCGGCGCGGATCGCGATGACATCGCCGCGCTGATCATTCCCGACATCGAGGCATGCCGCAAACTGGCGCCGGATTTGGCGGCGGATGCATCGGCGGCGGCCGTCGTTGCCGAGGCGCGCGTGCGCAACAAGTTCGCGCAGTTGCTCGAAGCCCTCTCAGAGCCGAGCCGCGGCACTTCGGCCCGCGTCCGCCGCGCCATCCTGCTCGCCGAGCCGCCGTCGCTCGATGTCGGCGAAATAACCGACAAAGGATCGATCAACCAGCGGGCCGTGCTCGCCCATCGCACAGCATTGGTTGAAGATTTGTACGCCGACCGGCCGCCGGCCACTGTTATCGTCGTCGGCCGTGCAACCGTTGCCACCAAACAAGTGAGTTGAACATGGATATTCGCGGACAGTCTGCGCTCGTCACCGGCGGGGGATCCGGCCTTGGGGCGGCGACCGCCCACATGCTGGCGGAAGCCGGCGCTAAAGTCGCCATCCTCGACGTCAACGACAAAGCCGCCGCCGAGGTGGCGATCGATATCAGCGGCATTGCGATTCATTGCGACGTTGCCGACGGACCATCCACCGAAGCGGCGATCGCCAAGGCGGCAGCCGATCACGGCGGCGCGCGCATCCTGGTCAACTGCGCCGGCGTTGGAAAAGCCATGCGCATCGTCGGCAAGGAGGGGCCGATGGCGCTCGCCGACTACGAACGAGTCATCCGCATCAATCTGATCGGTACTTTCAATGCGATGCGGTTGGCCGCGGCCGCCATGTCGAAACTCGATCCGCTAGCCGATGGCGAACGCGGCGTTATTTTGTGTACGGCTTCGGTCGCGGCCTACGAGGGGCAGATCGGCCAGGCCGCCTATTCTTCGTCGAAAGGCGGCGTCGTTGCTTTGGTGCTGCCCGCGGCACGCGAACTCGCGCAATTTGGCGTGCGGGTGAACGCAATCGCGCCGGGCATCTTTCTCACGCCGATGCTGATGGGGCTGACCCCGCAGGCGCAGGAAAGCCTCGCGTTATCACTGCCGTTCCCGAAAAAGCTTGGCGATCCGTCGCAGTATGCCGCACTCGCGCGCCACCTGATCGAGAACCGTTACATTAACGGCGAAACGATCCGGATCGACGCGGCATTGCGCATGGCGCCGCGCTGATCGCAGTCGCCGGGATGCACAGCAACGTCCGTAGCCTTCGTATCGAGTGGTGCGATTGCGATCCCGCCGGGATCATTTTCTATCCGCGCTATTTCGAGATGTTCGACACCTCCACCACCGTGCTGATCGAACGCGCGCTCGGCATGAACAAGATCGAGTATCTCAAGGCGTATTCTTTCGCCGGACATCCGCTGGTGGAAACACGCGCCCGCTTTAAATTCCCAACCCGGTTCGGCGACGAGGTGGCGATCGAATCCCGGTTGGTCGAATGCGGCCGCTCAAGCTTCAAGATCGAGCACTGCTTGACCAAGGGCGGCGCACTCGCGGTCGAGGGCTTCGAAACGCGTGTTTGGGTCGTGCGCCCGGCCGACGATCCCCGACGCATAAAGTCGCAGCCGATTCCCGCCGACGTCCTCGCGCGTTTTGGGCATGGTGCTGTTGCGTAACTGACGGCGGCGCGGCGCAAGCGCCGTGCTAGAAACTGTAAACACTGGGAGAACCGGCCCATGCGCATCGACGCCTATACGCATTTTTTTCCGCCAAAATTCTTCGCCAAGCTCGATGACATAGCGGCAGATTACAAGGACATGGGCAAGCGCGTACGTTCGCTTCCGGCGCTCTACGACCTGGATGTTCGCAGGAAGATCGTCGACGGTCACAAGGATTATCAGCAGATCCTCAGCTACTCGCAGCCACCGATCGAAAAAATCGCCAAGACACCCGGGCAGATCGACGAGTATTGCCGCATCATCAACGACGGCTTTGCCGAACTATGCGCCAAGGAGCGGGATCACTTCCCCGGCTGGGTGGCGCAGGTCTCGCTCGAAGCCTCGGACGCCGGCATCGGCGAGGCCGAGCGGGCGGTGAAAAAACTCGGCGCGCTCGGCGTGCAAATTTACACCAACGTCAACGGCAAGCCGCTCGATCGGCCGGAATACCGGCCGTTCTGGGACAAGATGAACGCGGTCGGTATTCCAATCTGGATGCATCCTTGCCGCGGCGCCGAAATGCCCGATTACATCTCCGAGCAGAAATCGCTGTACGAAATCTGGTGGACCTTCGGCTGGTCCTACGACACCGCCACCGCCATGATCCGCCTGGTTTACTCAAAAATCATGGACACGCATCCCAATCTGAAAATCATCACCCATCATTTCGGCGGCATCGTGCCGATGCTGGAAGGCCGTATCGGCCCCGGCAACGATGTGATGGGTTCGCGCACGTCCGACACCGACTACGTCTCGCTGCGCAAAAGTCTCAAAAAACGCCCGCTCGATTATTTCAAGCAGGACTTTTGGGCCGACACCGCCGTGTTCACCGCCGAACCGGCGACCAAGGCGGGGTTGGAATTCTTCCCGCGCGATAAGATCGTATTTGCCTCCGACTGTCCGTACGACCCCGAAGGCGGAACGATGTATCCCCGCGAGACGCTGCGGATTCTAAATCGCTCGAGCTGTCGAAGATCGACCACGACAAGATCTTTTTCAAGAATCTCGAAGCGGTCACCGGCCGCACATTGGTGAAGGCGTAACTCAGCGCGCACCTTCGCAGCGATAGAGCATCCACCACGGCGAGCGGTCCTGCCAACCAAGAAAGTTGAATGGTTGCAACCAGCGCGGATAGGTCGACCATTCAAATGTGCACTGACGTTCGACCCAGGTTGCGGCCTCGGGGAAACGGATTGGGACGTTGACGAGCGCAAGGAAGGTCTCACCGCGGGCGTGTCGCGCTGCCAAATCGGCCACCGGGGGATTCGAGATCCACCGCAAATTTTTAGGTTCAAGAAACACCATGTGCGCCGCGCCGGTTCCATATGGCATCCTGCCCGGCGCGTTAATAACCACCGCCTCGGTGATGCCGTTCACGGCATGCGTTTCGTTTTCGATCCGTTGAAATAGCGGGTAGTTCGCCGACTGCGGCATGGCGACAAGCCCCACCAGACCGACGAAGTTGAGCGCATATCCAAGTTTGAGGGAGAGCCCGCTCGCAAGCCACCGGAAAAATGCGGCAAGCCGCGTTCCATAACGCGGCTGCGCTGTGAGCGCAAAAACGACGAAGAATGGACAAAACAGAATCAGCGGGAACAGAAACCGCGCTTCCTTGTGCGCGGCAATGCACAATAAAATGACATATGGCGCGCTCGCCCACGTCAGAATACCGAGCGGTCGCGCCAACCAGGTCAAAAGCGTCGCTACCATCAAGCCGAAGGTAACCGGCGCCATCGCGTTCAATTCGAGCAACGGGATGTACAGATAAGCGAAGAAAGGCTCGGTGCCGAAAATCCGCGACCGGCCTAAAACAAAATTTTGATAGAGGTAGGCGTAGGCCGGAAAGGTAATGTGGCCGTAACCCCACCAATCGGCGAGAACGCCCAGAGCCAGCGTCAACAGCGCTCCGAGCACCAGGCCGGCAAAAACGAGAAGCCGATCCTGCGCCGCAAACAGATACCAGGCACCGGCGCCCGCTGCCATCACACCGGTCGCGTACCGAAAATCTAAGCACAGCCCGAACGCCGCGCCGGCAAGCAGGGCGAATGCGAACCGGCCGCCTTCGCTGCGCAAGCGCGAGCGCCGTTCCAGCGACGCGATGCCGAAACACAGCGCGGCCGCTGAAAATGCTTCAGCGGAGGTCCGCGCGCCAAGGAACGGCAGAAGCCAAAGGAAAGCCGCGATCGAATACAGCCGGCGACGTTCAATTTCGGCGCCGAACCAGTGGCGGCCAGCGATCACCAAAGTCCACAATGCGGACCAGGTGAAAATCGCCGTCGTCAGCCGAAACAGAAACAGCAAAGTCAGCGGGCGGTCGAAGCCGAGATAACCGGCCGCCCGCGCCACGCCGACATAGATCGCCGACTGCAGCCACGATCGCATTTGTTCGGCGTATTCCCACGGTAGCCCCGCTGGATCGCTGATGCCGAGCTTGGTCGAGGCAAATTCGACGAGCTGATAATATTCATCGGGATTGTGCTGGCCGACGGAGAACACGGCGCTGGCGAAAAACAGCAACGCCGAGGCGGCAAGACACCATCGCAAGTGCCGACGCTCCGTCCCGCTTAAGCCAGGACGATCGGGCCAAAACAATTGCCAGACGACCGAAAATATCTTCAGCTTCGCAGCGAAATCTGCCGATTGCCGGGTGAACGTCACTTCGTTTTTTATCAGATGTCGTTTTTGATCGGATAGCCACACGCGCGCGAAACGGGCGGCCGATGATTTTGTCATGGACCGTTAGCCCGAGCAACGAGAACGGCCGGATTTGCCGGCAGCGCCTACCCGATCGCGGTTTCCTTGCGCCAGCGCAACTGTGTTCATATCATCCGTCAATGACAGTTTCGGCGGGTCAATCCGGCGCGCAAGGCGAGGTGACGCACGAACTCTTCCGCCGAGTCATGGCGTCGTTCGCCACCGGCGTTACCGTCATCACCTCGCAGGTGCGTGGCGAAGTTCGCGGCATGACCGCCAACGCCTTCATGTCGGGTTCGCTCGATCCGCCGCTGTGCGTGATTTCGGTCAGTCTCAAGGCGCGCATGCACGCTTTCCTGCTGGAAGCCGGTCATTTTGGCGTGAACATTCTCGGGCGCGGCCAGGAAGCCATGATCGGGCATTTCGCCGGCCGCCCGGTCGAAGGCATCGATCCGAAATACGAATACGCCGACGCAACGCCATTGTTCGCGCAAGCCAATGCGACGATCGCCGCCAAAGTCATCGCGCGTTATGCCTGCGGCGATCACTCGTTGTTCGTCGGCCATATCTTCGCGCTGCGCCACAGCGAAGGGCTGACGCCGATCGTGCTGCACGTCGGACGGCTTGCTTCGCTCCTGCACTCGCACGAACAAACAATCTGGCCGACGCTCGATTTCTGGTGAGCGAGCGGCGCGGGCTGGCGGGCCCGGATTCACATTCGTCCAGTCATCCGAATCGAGGCGATCGGGCACCCGGAAATTGCATCACCCGAGGTGAACCACGGCCGGCATCCGCCAACGCGAATACCGGCAAACAGCTCACGCCTGGCTTCCAATTAATCTTTTGTTTTCAATCGTTTATTTTACGAAAATAAAACGCGCTGCGAGGCCCCTCGGCCTATTATTCCCGTGTCATTTTTGCCACTACCGCAGCAGAAATGACATTCTCCCCCGCGCCAAACGGCAGAAAGCATTGCAATCTTTACTGGCTTGAACGACCCTCCCGGCAGTTGGCAGGACGTGCCGACGAGTTCAAGCCCCGTGCGGAATTCCTTGCGCTGGGTCTTGGGGACAAACCACGGAGGGGCATAATGACCCGAATGAAACAACTAGCGTTGGGCGGTCTTGCTGCGCTCGCTATCGGCGGCATGGCAAGCTCTGCTCTCGCCGAAGAATCTGGAAGTTTCCAAAATCGCTTGAGCGCTGCGACCATCGGTCTGCCGTTGGGCGCCTTGCCGCCGCCCGGGCTGTATACCGGCCTTGAGACTGCATACCTCGGTATGCCGCAAAGCATACCGAGCACGGGGACCTTTCTCCCTGGTCCAGGGACCCACCTTTCCCTGCCCGCCATCGCCAACGCCGTGCCGCTGCTGTACGTGCCGGGATGGCACTTCCTCGGCGCCACCTATGGCATGTCGGTTGTGCAAGCATTCTACGAGAACACCACCTGCAGTGCCGGTTTGGGTTCCTGCACCGGCGCAGGCTTTTTTGGCTCTGGCAATAACGCGGTCATCGGCGGCGGCTTTGTGACCGCCAATACCACCTTTAGCCCCCTCATTCTGTCCTGGAATCTGGGTAACGGTTTCTTCGTATCTTCCGGCTTCAACTTCATGGCGCCGGATGGCACGCGTAGCAGCGCGACTCTCACTACGCCGAATCCCGATTACTGGACCTTGGAAATCCCGTTTGCGGTTTCGTATCTGTCGGCTAACTGGAACATCACCGGCAATTTCTTCTACGACTTCAACACAGCTACGAAGGGCAACTGCTGCGTTGGAGCAGCAGCTCCAGCAGGCGTTATATTACCAGGCCTAAGTGAAACCAGCGGTAACCTGTTCTACGGCGACTTGCACGCTCTCTATAAGCTGGGCAAGTGGTCGTTTGGCCCGGTTGGCGCCTTCGAGGTTCAGACAACCTCCGATACCGGCTCGGCTTGTTCGAATGTGGTTGCTGCCCCCTTGGGTGTCTGCAACCGGTTTAGCTATGGCCAAGTCGGAGCCCTGGTCGGCTACGATTTCGGCCCGGTCGATTTGCAAGTCTGGGCGACCGACGGAATCTGGTCGCAGAACGCTGCTGGCGGACCAGGCACCATCGAAGTTTATACCCGCCTCGGCTTCAGGCTCTGGGCACCAGAGGCTCCGAAGCCGCTGGTTGCCAAGAACTAAGCTAAGCTAGCGCTGATCTCTACGGGCCCCGCGGGAAACCGCGGGGCCTTTTTTCTTTTTTGCGGATGTCGGCGGCGGGTCCGACTCTGGAATTGATCGAAATCTGCCTTAATGTATGACGATGGCCATCGCTGAATCCTCGACGGAAATCGACGCCGCCCGCACGCGCCACGACTGGACGCGCGAAGAATTGCGCGCGCTGTTCGAGCTGCCGCTGTCTGAGCTGATCTTCCGCGCGCAAAGTATCCACCGCGCGAATTTCGATCCGGCGGCGGTGCAAGACCGGCGGCTGCTCGGAGGACTGCGCGTATTGTCCGCAAAGCGCGCAATACGACGCCGGCGTGCGTGCCGACAACCTGATGCGGCTTGATGCCGTGCTGGCGCAAGCGCGCGCCGCGCGCGAGGCCTGCGCCACCCGTTCTTGCAAGGGCGCCGCCTGGCGCTCTCCGAAAGACCGCGATCTGGCCCAGGTCTGCGCCATGATCGAGGGGGTCAAGGCGCTGGGGCTCGAAACCTGCGCCGGCATGCTCACCGCCGCGCAGGCGCGCGAGCTCGAAGCGGCCGGTCTCGACCACTACAATCACAACCTCGACTCCTCGCCCGAATTCTACGGTTGAGATCGTCACTACGCGGACGTACCACGATCGCCTTGCTACGCTCGCTCACGTGTGCACTGCCGGCATCCATGTTTGCTGCGGCGGCATCGTGGGCATGGGTGAGACGCGCGAGGACCGCGTCGGCATGATCGCAACGCTGGCGAATTTGCCGGCGCATCCGGAATCGGTGCCGATCAACACGCTGGTGCGTGTCGCCGGCACACCGCTTGCGAACATTCCCCCGCTCGATCCGCTCGAGTTTCGTGCGCGCCATCTCCGTTGCCCGTATCATGCCGCGATCGGTGGTGCGCCTCTCGGCGGACCGCGAAGATATGAGCGAGGAGACCCAGGCGCTGTGCTTCCTTGCCGGCGCCAATTTGATCTTTTACGGACCGAAGTTTTTGACTACGCCTAATCCCGCGCTGGATCGCGACCGCGCGCTGATGGACCGGCTCGGCTTGACGCCGATGAGCTAGCGCAAGCCGGTCTTGTTACTTTCCCCCGCGCAGCACGTGATAGCTGAGCTCGCCGGGATCGGTAAGGTCCGGCACTCTCCAGCCGTCGAGATCGTACTCGGCCATGCAGTCCTCGGCGAAGCCCTTGAAGCGGTCGGCATTGCCGGACGCTTGCGCACCGAACAGGCAATAGCGGCGGATTTCCTCGGTCGAGCCGCCGTAGTTGATCTCGTAGAGCTCGTGGCGGCCGCCGAATTCGGTAGCCAGACAATCCCACAGCAGCTTCATCAGCTTGACGCGCTCCTCGGCCTTGTATCCGTTTGAGCCGCGCATGTAGCGGTCGATATAAGGGCGGATTTCTGCGTTCTTGAAGTCGCTGACGTGCGAGTTGAGATAGATCAGCCCGGACGCCACCGTCTGCTCGATGATGTATTTAACCTTGGTATAGGCCATGGTCGCGATGATCTGGTAGGCGTTGCCCGGATCCATGTTGGGCAGCACGTAATCGCCGATCCATGGCTTGGGATCGCGCACCATCGCGTCCGACAGCGCCCAGAACAGATTGCGCCAGGCGATTACCTCGCCGACATTGGCCTGCACGCCCCGATAATCCTTGGTGCCCGCGGCCTCGACCGCCTTCAGCAGCAAGCCGGCGACAAAGTCGAGCTTGACCGCTAGTCGCGTGCAGCCGTGCACGACGAAGCGCGGCAGGAACCCGGTGCGCGGGAAGAAATTATTGGCTTTCTCGATATCGCCGTAAACGAACACGTTCTCCCAGGGCACCAGCACCTTGTCGAGAATGAACACCGCGTCGTTCTCGTCAATGCGCGATGACAGCGGATAATCGAACGGGCTGCCCATCGCCGTCGAGGTCATCTCGTAGGAGGTGCGGCAGAGGAATTTCACGCCCGGCGCGTTGGTCGGGATCATGAACACGACGGCGAATTTCTTGTCCTGCACGGGAATAAGGCCATGGTGCGCGACGAAGGTGTAATTGGTGAGCACCGAGCCGGTCGCCACGACCTTGGCGCCGGATACGATGATGCCGGCGTCGGTTTCCTTTTCGACGTGGCAGCAGATGTCGCCGACTTCGCTTGGCGGCCGGTCGCGGTCGACCGGCGGATGGATGATGGCGTGATTGACGAACGGCACGCGCTCCTGGCTGAATTTGTACCAGCGTTTTGCGTTGTCGGTGTAGGGATCGTAGAACTGAGCGTTGGCGCCAAGCGTAGCCAGGAACGAGGCCTTGTAATCGGGCGAACGGCCAAGCCAGCCGTAAGTGATGCGCGCCCATTCGGCGATCGCACTGCGCCCGGCCAATAAATCTTCGAGCGACTTCGGCGCCTTGAAGAAAGCGTGCGTCTTGCCGCCGTTGCCGGTGTCGGTCGGCACCATGATCTTGTCGGCGTGCTTCTTGTCGTGCAGCGCATCGTAGAGCCGCGCCACCATCCGCGCGGTGTTGCGAAAGGCCGGGTGCGTGGTCACGTCCTTCACGCGCTCGCCGTAGATGTAGATGGTGCGGTCGTCGCGCAGCGAGTCGAGGTACTCGTCGCCGGTCTGCGGCGCGGTGATGGCTGACTTCGCGGCGGGCTTCGATCCCTTTGCGGCTACGCTCATGGCGCTCCCCTCTCCCTGCTGTCCCTTTTGTTTAGGTTTTTGACCTTAGTTCGATTATCGAACGATGGTGCGATTTCCGACCGATGAGCGAACGATAGCGGCGCCACAGCGCCGGGGCAAGATGCCCGCCCCGATCAAGTGCTCCGCAACCATGTCCTCAGACCAGCGAAACGGAAATCTGTTCGGCGACGCGACGCAATTGCGGCAGGAAGCGATCGCGCATCTCGTTGCGCGTCGTGCGCGTCGAATGGGTGCTCAGATTGAGCGCGGCCGTCGCCTGCCCGCCGCGCTCGACAATCGGCACTGCGATCGCGCGCAGGCCGCGTTCGAGTTCTTCGTCGACAATGGAAAACCCCTGCTCCCAATCTTCGCGCACCCGATCGAACAGCGCCTGCACGTCGGTGATCGTCGACGGTGTGTAAGCCTCGATGTGCAGCGAGCGCAATCGGCGCCACAGCTCGGCCTCGTCAAGAAAGCCAAGCTGCACCCGCCCGAGCGCAGTATGAAAGGCCGGCAGTCGCGTTCCCACGGCAAGCGCGACCGACATGATGCGGCTGGCGGGAATGCGCGCGACGTAAACGATCTCGGTGTCTTCCAGAATTGCCGCCGAGCAGGAACTCATGAAACTGCTCGCTGAGCTGACGCATCTGCGGCAGCGCCTGCTCGATCCAGTTTTGGGTGGCGAGATAGGCGAAGCCGAGTTTCAGAATCCCGGACGAGAGCGAGAAGTCGCGGCCGTTCTGCACGACGTATCCCAGCGCACTCAGCGTGCGCAGAATCCGCCGCGCCGTGGCGCGCGACAGGCCGGCGGCCTGCGCCGCCTGCGACAACGTCATCGCCGGCCGCTCTTTGTCGAACGATCCAAGCACGGCAAGACCCTTGGCGAGGGTCGCCATGAATTCTTTGTCTTGCGACGGCTCTTGCGCCATCGGCTGCATGCCCTCGCCTGCCTCGGCGGCGCCGCGGCAATTGACAGAAATTCGGCGCTCGGCAACAATGACCGGAGCGCGAACCTTCGTTCGATAATCGAACAATAACTAGTCGCACCGCGTGGTGCAAGTCGAAGGCTGCGTTCGAGAAAAAACGCCAGTGGCGCGGCCCGATTCCGGGCGCCGGCGCCGGATCGTACAGGGAGGACGTCATGGCGAGGAAATCAGACAACCGTCGCGTGAACCGGCGCACCTTTATGAAGTCGTCGGCGGCTACCGGCGCCGCGCTTGCCATCGGTTCGGTCGTTGCACCGTCGGTGCGCGCCGCGCAGACCCTCAAGCTCGGTTATGTCAGTCCACAGACCGGGCCGCTCGCGCCGTTCGCCGAAGCCGACAAGTTCATTGTCTCGAGCTTCCTTGAGACGGTGAAGGGCGGCATCAAGGTCGGCAGTGCGACACTGCCGGTCGAAGTGACGGTGAAGGACAGTCAGTCCAATCCGAACCGCGCCGCCGAGGTCGCCAAGGAGCTGATCGTCTCCAACAAGATCGACCTGATGCTGGTGGCATCGACACCGGAAACCACCAATCCGGTTTCCACCCAATGCGAGATCGAAGAGGTGCCGTGCATCTCCAGCGTCGCGCCGTGGCAACCGTATTTCATCGGCCGGCAGGCCGATCCCGGTGGCGGTCCGCCGGCGTGGAAGCCGTTCAACTACACGTACCACTTCTTCTGGGGCCTCGAAGACGTCATCGCCGTCTTCACCAATATGTGGGGCCAGCTCAAGACCGACAAATCCGTCGGCGGTCTGTTCCCCAATGACGGCGACGGCAACGCCTGGGGCAGCAAACAGGTCGGCTTCCCGCCGGTGCTCGACAAGCTCGGCTACACGCTGACCGATCCCGGCCGTTATCAGAATCTGACCGACGACTTCACTGCGCAGATCGCCGCGTTCAAGAAGGCGAATTGCGACATCATTACCGGCGTGATGATTCCGCCGGACTTTACGACGTTCTGGAACCAGGCTTCACAGCAAGGCTTCAAGCCGAAGATCGCTTCCGTCGGTAAGGCACTGTTGTTCCCGGTGGCGGTCGAAGCACTGGGCAAGAACGGCAACAACCTCTCCTCGGAAGTCTGGTGGACACCGACCCACCCGTTCAAGTCGTCGCTGACCGGGCAATCGGCAAAGCAGCTCGCCGACGCCTACGAGAAGTCGTCCGGCAAGCAGTGGACGCAGCCGATCGGCTTCATGCACGCGCTATTCGAGGTCGCCACCGACTCGGTCAAGCGCGCCGGCGCGCTCGACAATAAGTCGCTGGTCAAGGCGATCGCTGCGACCGACCTCAACACCGTCGTCGGACCGATCGCCTGGAACGGCAAAAACCTGCCGCCGTTCGCGGCCAAGAACATCGCCAAGACGCCGCTGGTCGGCGGCCAGTGGCGGCTGCGCAACGGCAACAAGTATGACATCGTCGTTACCGACAATAAGACCGCGCCGGAAATCCCGGTCGGCGGAAAAATGGAGCCGATCGCCTGAGTGTCGGGTCGGCGGCAACAGCGAGCGGCTGACGCCGGCTCGGCATGAGATAAGATGCAAGCGCCGGTTCACTAGTGGACCGGCGTTTGACTGGGCGGTCGCGTGATCCTGACGCTGCACAACTTGAAGAGATCGTTTGGCTCGCTCAAAGCCGTCGACGGCGTCGAGCTTGAGGTCGCCGCTGGCGAAGCGCTCGGCATCATCGGCCCGAACGGCGCAGGCAAAACCACTTTGTTCAATCTCATCACCGGTCTGCTTACGCCGGACGCGGGCACCATCCGTTTCGACGGCCGCGACATCACGCAAGCAGCGCCGCGGGCCCGCTGCATCGCCGGTATCGGCCGCTCGTTCCAGATCCCGCATCCGTTCGAGAATCTGACCGTATTCGAGAATCTGCTGGTTGCGGCCATCCACGGCCGCCGGCAGCGCGAGGCGGAGGTGGTTGACGCCTGCGGCGATATTCTGGAGCGCACCGGGCTGATCGCGCATGCCAATCGCCGCGCCGGCACCCTCAATCTACTCGGCCGCAAACGGCTCGAACTGGCGCGCGCACTGGCCAGTTCGCCGCGGCTTTTACTGCTCGACGAAATTGCCGGTGGGCTGACCGAAGCCGAGTGCTCCGAGCTCGTCGAGCTCGTGCGGGCGATCAAGCAATCGGGCCTCACCATCGTCTGGATCGAGCATGTCGTGCATGCGCTTGTTGCCGTCGTTTCCCGGCTGGTCGTCCTCAATTTCGGGCGCAAGATCATTGAAGGCGAGCCACGCTCGGTCATGGCCTCGGCCGAGGTGAGCGAAATCTACATGGGCATCGCGGCGTGAGGGATTGGGCGTGGCGGTACTGGAAACCCACGGACTCACCGCTTTTTACGGCGACTTTCAGGCGCTGTTCGGCATCACGTTTGCGCTCGATGAGGGCGAGACCGTCGCCATCATCGGCTCCAACGGCGCCGGCAAATCCACCTTCCTGAAAGCGATCACCGGATTGCTGCCGCGGCAGGCGGCGGCGGTGCGGCTCGACGGGCGCGACATCGGAACACTGCCGGCATTCGAGATCGTCAAGCTCGGCGTGTCGCTGGTGCCGGAAGGACGGCGGCTGTTTTCCTCGCTCTCGGTGGAGGAGAATCTGCTGGTCGGCGCTTACGGCCGACGCAGCGAAGGGCCGTGGAGCCTCACGACCGTTTATCAGCTTTTCCCCATGCTGCGGGAGCGGCGCCACACGCCGTCGACGGCTCTCTCCGGCGGCCAGCAGCAAATGGTGGCCATCGGCAGGAGCCTAATGTCGAACCCGCGCGTCCTGTTGTGTGACGAACTCAGCCTTGGTCTCGCGCCGATCGTGATCCGCGATATCTATGCCGCGCTCGCCGACATCAAGACGCACGGAACCAGCATCGTGCTGGTCGAGCAGGACCTGGTCCATGCCATGTCGGTCGCGGACCGTGCCTATTGCTTCATGGAAGGACGCGTCAGTCTTTCCGGCCGGCCGCGCGAGCTCAGCCGCGACGCCATCCACGCCGCCTATTTCGGATTGTAAGCGCATGTTCGGCTGGATCGATACGGTGGTGCAGGGAATCTTGCTCGGCGGGCTTTATTCACTGTACGCCACGGGCCTGTCGGTGATCTTCGGCATCATGCGGCTCGTCAATCTAGCGCATGGCGATCTGATCGTGCTGCCGGCCTTCCTGATGCTGGCACTGGTCGGCATCGGCGTACCGATCGTGCTCGCGCTCGCGATCGTCGTGCCGCTGATGTTCGCCGGCGGCTACGCGCTGCAATCGGTGATGCTCAACCGCGTGCTCGGCCGCAATATCCTGCCGCCGCTCCTGATCACCTTCGGCCTGTCGATCATCGTGCAGAACGGGCTGCTGGAAGGTTTCTCCGCCGATACGCGCTTTCTCAACGTCGGTCCTTTGCAAGGTGCTTCGCTGCCACTCGGCGGCGGCATCGCGATCGGCGTCATGCCGCTGATCTGCCTCGCCACCGCAATCGCCGTCATTCTCCTGCTCAATGCGGTCTTCTATCGCACCGCAGTGGGGCGGGCGTTCCGCGCCACGTCCGACGACGTGCAGATTGCCCAACTGATGGGCATCAACGACCGTTCGATTTACGCCCTCACCATGGGCATCGCACTTGCCGTTTGCGCGGTGGCGGGATTCTTCCTTGGCGCGCGTAGCAATTTCGATCCGAGCATTGGGCCGGCGCGCCTCCTCTATGCTTTCGAGGCGGTGATCATCGGCGGTCTCGGCAGCCTGTGGGGCACGCTCGCCGGCGGCATCGTGGTTGGGCTGGCGCAGACCATCGGCGCGCATCTGGATCCCGAATGGCAAATATTGGCGGGCCACGTGGCGTTTCTGATCGTACTGGTGATCCGGCCGCGCGGACTATTTCCGCGCGCGGTGGATTGAGCGGCTGCGCCATGGGCATCGGTGGATTGACCCCGGCCGGTTTAGGCGCACTCCGTCCTCACGACTCACGTTTTACCGTGACACAGGCGACGCGCGCGTCGGCCATTACGTTGCTGATCGCCGTCCCCGTGATCCTGCTCCTCGTCGCGCTGCCAGCATTCGCGAACCGCGCGTTGCTGCAGGAGCTGTTCTACGTCTTCACCATGCTGGCGCTGGCGCAGTTGTGGAATTTACTGGCCGGTAGCGCGGGGCTGATTTCCGTCGGGCAGCAGGCTTTTGTCGGCACCGGCGCTTATGCGCTGTTCGCCTTCACCATCATTGCCGGCCTCGATCCGGTGTTGTCGATTGTGCTAGCCGGTGCGACCGCCGGATTGGTCGCCATCCCCGCGGCTTTGATCGTATTCCGGCTGCGCGGCGCCTATTTCGCCATCGGCACCTGGGTTGTGGCCGAGGTCTGCCGGCTCATTCTGGCGCAGGTCAAGCAACTGGGTGGCGGCACCGGAACGTCGCTGCCGCCCGATGTCGCTTCTTCCATGGTCGGGCTCGATTTCCTCCGCAATCTTTTTGCGGTGCGCGGGCCGGCGGCGCGCGACATCATTTCTTATTGGCTCGCGCTGGTGCTTGCAGTTGGCACATTCGTGCTGGTCTATCGCCTGCTGCGATCCCGTTACGGTCTTGCGCTGTCGGCGATCGGCGATTCCGAAGCGGCCGCCGAGAGCACCGGCGTCGACGTCTTCCGCACCAAGCTTTTTATCTACGTCGTGACCGCCATTGTGACCGGCATGGTGGGCGCGCTCGTCTTTTTGCAGAAGGCGAGGATTTCGCCCGACGGCGCCTACTCGCTGATCGACTGGACCGCTTATGTGATCTTCATCGTCGTTATCGGCGGTATCGGAACAATGGAAGGCCCGATCATCGGCGTCGCGATCTTCTATCTTTTGCAATATTACCTGGCCGCGCTTGGCTCCTGGTATCTGATCTTGCTCGGTGGCCTCGCCATCATGCTCATGTTGTTCGCGCCGGCCGGTGTCTGGGGCGTGGTTTCGCGCCGCCTTGACATCAGCTTGTTTCCGGTGCGGCGCCGATTGATCGTGCCGGACAAAAGCGGCGCAGGCGAGCGGGAAAGCAAAGCGTGAATTTGAGTTGCCGAGACTTTCGCGGGAAAGAGACGTGCTTTCGTCGAATGGGCACAATCCCTGCCTCAAAAGTGTATTGCTATTGTTCCATGATGGCGAATTCGATATATCCGTTCAGATATTGCGGGGGATCCGCTCTGATTGTCGAATACCCGCTACAATAAAGCGAAGCGTAGGGAGGAATCACAAATGAACGTACCAGCACCGAAATTCCTGATTGAGAAGACCTGGGAAGGCCGCGTGTTCGGCCTCGACTGGCGCGACGCCGCCGGCGGGTCGATGGATGTGCTTGAGCCCGCAACCGGCAACAAGATAACCAGCGTCGGCAACGCAACCGCTGCCGACGTGCGTCAAGCCGCCCGCGAGGCGCGCGCCGCGCAGCCCGGCTGGGCGGCAACGCCGTATGAGGAACGCGCCGCCATCCTGCGCAAAGCCGCGCGAATCCTTGAAGACAATCAGGAAGAGCTGATCCCGTGGATCGCGCGGGAAACCGGCGGCATTCCGGCCAAAGCGGGATTTGAAATCCATCTGGTGACCGAAGGTCTTTATCGTTCGGCGGCGATGTGCACCGAACCGCAAGGCGTAGTGCTGCCGTCCAATCCCGGTCGCATCAGCATTGCGCGGCGCGTTCCGCGTGGAGTTGTCGGCATCATTTCGCCGTTCAACTTCCCGCTGATCCTGTCGATGCGGGCGGTCGGGCCGGCGCTCGCGACCGGTAACACTGTGGTGCTCAAACCGGACCCGCGTACGGTCATGACCGGCGGGTTCATCATCGCCAGGGTGTTCGAGGAAGCCGGCCTGCCCAAGGGCGTGCTCCACGTTCTGCCGGGCGGCGTCGAAGCGGGTGAGGCAATCTGTACCGATCCCGACATCGCCATGGTATCGTTCACCGGATCGAGCAATGTCGGCCGCCGTATCGGCGAACTCGCCGGCAAGCATCTGAAAAAAGTTCAGCTCGAACTCGGCGGCAAGAATGCCGTGATCGTGCTGGAGGACGCCGATCTCGATGCCGCCGCTTCGGCGATTGCGTTCGGCGCCTGGTTCCACCAAGGCCAGATCTGCATGACCACCGGCCGCATTTTGGTCAAGGACAAGATTGCGGCGTCGCTGACTGCGAAACTCGTCGAGAAGGCTAATCATCTGCCGGTTGGCGATCCGCTGGGACAGGTTGCGCTGGGACCGGTGATCAACAAAGCACAAGCCTTGCGCATCGACGGCATTGTAAAGGACTCGGTGAAGGCGGGCGCCAAATTGGAGGCGGGCGGGACCTTTGAGGGGCCCTATTACAAGCCGACGGTACTGACCGGCGTGAAGCCGGGCATGCGCGCCTTCGAAGAAGAAATCTTCGGACCGGTGGCGGCGATTACCTCGGTCGCCAGCGACGATGAAGCGGTGACGCTCGCCAACAAGAACGAGTATGGGCTCTCGGCCGGCGTGTTCTCGACCGACCTTGGGCGCGCGATCGCGATCGGCAACCGGCTCAATACCGGCCTCCTGCACATCAACGACCAGACCGTCGCCGACGAGCCGCATGTGCCGTTTGGCGGAACCGGCGCGTCCGGCAACGGCACGCGCATCGGCGGCCCGGCCAATTGGGACGAGTTCACCCAGTGGCAATGGGTGACGATCAAAGAGAAGCCGAATCCCTATCCGTTCTGAATCGGCATAAACGACCCCGTGCAGCTTCGCGGCGGTGAGCAAGTCTCACCGCCGCTTTTTTGCCTGAGCCGCCTCTGCTAGCGTCCACTCCTATGGATGCTGCGCGCCCCATCGCGATCGACGAGACCGGACCGCCGGCGGAGCCGGCCCGCGTCACGCCGATGATGGAGCAATACATCGAGATCAAGGCTGCCAATCCGGATTGTCTTTTGTTCTACCGGATGGGCGATTTCTATGAACTTTTCTTCGACGACGCCGAAGTCGCCTCGCGGGCGCTCGGCATCCTGCTGACCAAGCGCGGCAAGCATCTCAACCGCGACATTCCGATGTGCGGCGTGCCGATCGAGCGCGCCGACGAATACCTGCACCGGCTGATCGCGCTTGGTCATCGCGTCGCGGTATGCGAGCAACTTGAAGACCCGGCGGAAGCGCGCAAGCGCGGCGCCAAGAGCGTGGTGCGCCGCGATGTCGTGCGCCTGGTGACCCCCGGCACCTTGACCGAGGATTCGCTCCTCGACGCCAAAAGCAACAATTACCTTCTGGCGCTTGCGCGGGTGCGCGCCTCATCCGACGACGACCGTTTCGGCCTTGCCTGGATCGATATTTCGACCGGCGAATTCATCGTCTCCGCATGCGACCGCAGCAGCGTTGCCGCCGAAATCGCCCGCATCCAGCCGGGCGAGATCATCGTCTCCGACGCGCTTTATTCCGATCCGGAATTCGCCCCCTATCTGCGCACGCTGCCGGCGGTTACGCCGCTCACCAGCGACGTGTTCGACGGCGCGACCGCGGAGCGGCGGCTGGCGTCATTCTTCGCGGTGGCGACAACGGCGTCGTTTGGCGCTTTCTCGCGAGTTCGAGCTCACTGCAGTCGCGGCCGCGGTCACCTATGTCGAACGCACGCAGCTCGGCAAACGCCCGCCGCTGTCGCCGCCGGTGCGGGAGGCCGCCGGTGCGACCATGGCCATCGACCAGGCGACGCGGGCGAACCTCGAACTGATGCGCACGCTTGGCGGCGAACGGCGCGGTTCGCTCCTTGCCGCTACCGACCGCACGGTGACGGCGGCCGGTTCGCGTTCGCTGGCGCAACGGCTGGCGGCGCCGTTGACCGATCCGGCGGAGATCGGACACCGGCTCGACGCCGTCGCGGCATTGGTGAGCGACGCACTCGCACGCGCGGAATTGCGCGACCAATTGAATGTTGCGCCCGATCTTGCGCGCGCACTGTCGCGCGTCGTCGTCGGCCGCGGCGGCCCGCGCGATCTTGCCGCCATCCGCGACGGCATTGTTACCGCCGCGCACGTCGCACAGCGACTGTCGGTGTTGGCGGATATTCCCCGCGAGCTTGCACGGGCGGCGAAGGCGCTGCGCCGTCCCCTCGCGGCGCTTGCCACCGAACTCCGGGAGGCGCTCGCCGACGAACTTCCGGCTTATCGTCGCGATGGCGGCTTCGTGCGCGCAGGATACGAGGCCGCACTCGACGAAGCACGCGCACTGCGTGACGAGTTGCGCCGCGTGATTGCCGCGTTGCAGGTGCGCTACGCCGATCTCACGGGCATCCGCTCGCTGAAGGTCCGGCATAACAACGTGCTTGGCTATTTCGTCGACGTGACGGCGCAGCACGGCGACAAGCTGATGAGCGCCCCGCTCAACGCGACCTTTATTCACCGCCAGACACTGGCCGGACAGGTGCGCTTCAGCACCACCGAGCTCGGCGAGCTGGAAGCGAAAATCGCCAGCGCCGCCGATCGGGCGCTGGCGCTGGAACTGGAGATTTTCGATCGACTGGCGGCCACTGTGACAGCGGCAAGCACCGCGATCAAAGCGGCGGCGGACGCGCTCGCCAGCGTCGATGTCGCGGCCGCGCTCGCGAATCTCGCCGCCGAGCGCGATTACGTGCGGCCGCAGATCGACGGCAGCCTCGCTTTCGCCGTCGCCGGCGGCCGTCATCCGGTGGTCGAGCAGGCGTTGGCCGAGGACGGCGGCCCGTTTGTCGCCAACGATTGCGATCTGTCGCCGCCGGGGGATCAAAAAGCCGGACGTATCTGGCTGGTCACCGGCCCGAACATGGCCGGCAAATCGACGTTTTTGCGGCAGAACGCGCTGATCGCCGTGCTCGCGCAGATGGGCAGCTTCGTTCCGGCGCGCGCCGCGCATATCGGCGTGGTCGACCGGCTGTTTTCGCGGGTCGGCGCCGCCGACGATCTCGCCCGCGGACGTTCGACCTTCATGGTCGAAATGGTGGAAACTGCGGCGATCCTCAATCAGGCCGGCAAGCGCGCGCTGGTGATTCTCGACGAGATCGGTCGCGGCACCGCGACCTTCGACGGGCTGTCGATCGCCTGGGCGACCATCGAGCATTTGCACGAAGTCAATCGCTGCCGCGCGCTGTTCGCCACGCACTTCCACGAAATGACCGCGCTCGCCGCCAAGCTCGCGCGGCTGCATAACGCGACCATGCGGGTGAAGGAATGGCAGGGCGAAGTGATCTTCTTGCATGAAGTCGTGCCCGGCGCCGCCGATCGCTCCTATGGCATTCAGGTGGCGAAGCTCGCCGGCCTGCCGGCGAGCGTGATCGAACGCGCCAAGCTTGTGCTTACGCAACTCGAGGCCGAGGACCGCATCTCGCCGGCGCGCAAGCTGATCGATGATCTGCCACTGTTTGCCATGCGCCGCCACGGCACGGCTTCCCTGCCCGCCGACGCCGGGCTCACCGCGCTGGTCGAGGCGCTGGCTGCGCTCGATCCAGACAACATGGCACCGCGCGACGCGCTGGAAGCGCTCTACGCGCTCAAGGCGAAGCTTGCGAAGGCGAAATCTTAGCGGCGGTTTCAGGCCGGACTGCGCTTCAGGCTGATCTCCACCGGCGGACCGCTCTTGATGGTCTGATAGACCACACAATATCGCTCGGTAAGCTTGAGCAGCTGATCGAGCTTGTCTTGCGGGGCGTCGGTGTCGAGCTCAAAGCGCAGCCGGATCTGGGCGAAGCCGACCGGCGCATCCTTGGCGACGCCGAGCGTGCCGCGAAAATCGAGCTCGCCTTCGGCAGCGACCCTGCCCGATTTCAGCTTCACGTCGATGGCGGTCGCGACCGCTTTGAGCGTCACGCCGGCACAGGCGACCAAAGCCTCGAGCAACATGTCGCCCGAGCACAGCTCCAAGCCTGAGCCGCCGGTGGCTGGGTGCAAGCCCGCCACCGCCAGCGCGCGGCCGGTCTCGACCTTGCAGGCGATGGCGGCATCGTCGAGCGTGCCAGTGGCCTTGAGCGTGACGACGCCCGCATTGGGATCGGCTTTGTAACGTTCCTTGATCGGCGCCTGCAGCGCGCGCAGAGCGGCAGCGTCCATGACGTACGCCTCCAAACTATCCGGCCGGCGTCAGCACCAGACGGCCGACGACCTTGCCTGCCTTCAATTCTCCAAAGCTTCGTTCACCGCGGCCAGCGGCCGGGTGCCGACCGGCAAATCGGGCGCGCCTTTGCGGCGAACGAGATCAAGAAGCTCGGCCATTTCGGTGAGGCTGCCGACATAGGACCCTTGGAGCGTGATTGCGCGCAGCGGCAGCGACGGCGTCGGCAGCGTAATGTCGCCGCCGAACAGGCCGACGACGACCAATTTGCCGCCTTTGACGAGCGAATCGAGCGCGAGCTGAACGGTGCGCGAGGCGCCGACGAGATCGATCACCGCCCAGGCGCCGCCGTTGGTCGCGCCGATGATCTGTTTCGCCGCGTCCGGCGCGTTGCCATCGATCACCGCCTTGGCGCCGCCTTTGCTCGCCGCCTCCCGCTTCGCTGCATCGATGTCGACAACAATGGCGGCTTTGCCGCCCATCGTCTTGTGTAGCGCCAGGCACATCAGCCCCAGGCCGCCGCCGCCGATGATCACGATCGGCTCCTCCAGCAGCAGCGGGCCGACCTTCTTCAACGCGCCATAAGTAGTGATGCCCGAACAGGCGAGCGGCGCAGCCTTCTCCGGCGCAACGTTACCGATGTCGAACAGATAACGCGGATGCGGCACCAGCAAATGGTCGGCGTAGCCGCCGGCGCGGAATACGCCGATGCTGAATGGCGTGCGGCAAAGCTGCTCGTCGCCGCGCCGGCAGACCGCGCATTCGCCACAGCCGAGCCAGGGATGAACCAGCCGCCGGTCGCCGACCTTGACGCCTTTGGCATCCGGCCCGACCGCGACCACTTCGCCGACATTCTCGTGCCCCATGGTCAGCGGCAGCTTCACGCCGCGGTCGGTGAGCATCAGCCGTTTGCCGCCGCCCAGATCGTAATAGCCGTCCGAAATGTGCAGGTCGCTGTGACAGACGCCGGCGGCAATCACTTTGAGCAGCACCTCCGTCCCGGCCGGCTTCGGCGTCGGCCGCTCCATCAGGCGCAACGGCGCGCCGCACTCGCAAAGATCGTAGCTTTTCATCGGATTTATCCTCCCGGGACCGCGGTTTGTCCGCCGACAATACTAGCCCGTGTACTCATAAATCGAATTGGCAGCCCAGAGGGCGGCCAAGAGTTTAGTCAATGTCGGCTTTGCCACCAAACGCTGACATTGCCGGCGCTTTTATAGGTGCCGCCCCGGCATGCGCGGCCGCCGTCGGCGGCCCGATGACAGCGTATAGCGGCTCGGTTATGACGTACCGCGATGCTGGATATCCAACGTTCCGCGCGCCCCGCCGGGGAACTCATCGATAGTGCGGCGATTGTCGCCGACCTCGAACGCTCGCCGAAAACCCATGCCGGGCGCGAGCGCGAATTGCGGGCCGCGGTCGCCCGCCGCCTAAAAACCGCGCTAACCGAGGCGCGCGCCCGCGCCGAAGAACTGTTGCTCAAAGACCGCCACGGACGGCGCTGCGCCGAGCGGCTTTGCCAGACGCAGGACGAGATCATCCGCATCCTGTTCGAGCTTGCGGCAACCGAAGCTTTTATCCGCCGCAGGTCCATTCGCAAGGCCGAACGCATGGCGGTGATCGCCACCGGCGGCTATGGCCGCGGCCTGTCTGGCGCCGGGCTCCGACATCGATCTGCTCGTTCGTGCTGCCCTACAAGCAGACCGCCTGGGGCGAATCGGTCGCCGAAGCACTGCTCTATTGCCTGTGGGACATGGGGCAGAAGGTCGGCCATGCGACGCGCTCGGTCAGCGAATGCATCCGCCAGGCCAAGGCCGACATGACCATCCGCACCGCGCTGCTTGGAATCGCGCCAGCTGCTCGGCGACGCCAACGCTCTACAGCGAACTGACCACGCGTTTCGACAAGGAGGTGGTGCAGGGAACGGCGCCGGAATTCGTCGCCGCCAAGCTCGCCGAGCGCGAAGAGCGTCACCGCCGCGCCGGCCAGTCGCGTTATCTGGTCGAGCCCAACGTCAAAGACGGCAAGGGCGGCTTGCGCGACCTGCACACGCTGTTCTGGATCGCAAAATATGTCTACCGCGTGCGCGAGCCCGAGGAACTGATCGATCGCGGCGTGTTCGACCGCGACGAATACAACCTGTTTCGCCGCTGCGAGGATTTCCTGTGGTCGGTCCGCTGCAACATGCATTTCCTCTGCGGCCGCGCCGAGGAGCGGCTGTCGTTCGACATCCAGCGCGAGATCGCGGTGCGGCTCGGCTACACCGAGCATCCGGGCCTGCAAGACGTCGAGCGCTTCATGAAGCACTACTTTCTCACCGCCAAGCATGTCGGCGATCTCACCGCCATCCTCTGCGCCGGGCTGGAAGAGCGGCAGGCGAAGCCGGCGCCGGTGCTGAGCCGCGTCATCGCGCGCCTTCGTCCCGCGCGCAGCCGCGGCGCACGCTGACCGAAACCGACGATTTCATCATCGACAACAACCGCATCAACCTCGCCCGCGCCAATGTCTTCAAGCGCGATCCGGTCAATCTGATCCGGCTGTTCTATCTGGCGCAGAAGCACAATCTCGCGATCCATCCCGACGCGATGCGCGCCGCCACCCGCTCGCTCAAGCTGATCGACGCCGACGTCCGCGCCGACGACAAGGAAGCCAACCGGCTGTTCCTTGAGATCCTGACCTCCAAGAACGAGGCCGAGACCGTGCTGCGGCGCATGAACGAGGCCGGCGTGCTCGGCGAATTCGTCCGCGCGTTCGGCCGCATCGTGGCGATGATGCAGTTCAACATGTACCACCACTACACGGTGGACGAGCATCTGCTTGCGCTGCATCGGCGTGCTCAACGAGATCGAGCGAGGCGATAATCCCGACGTCGCGCTCGCCAGCGAGCTGATGCGCACGATCCAGCCGCAGCATCGCACGTTGCTCTACGTCGCGCTGTTCCTGCACGACATCGCCAAGGGCCGCGTCGAGGATCACTCGATCGCCGGTGCGCGCATCGCACGGCGGCTGTGCCCGCGGCTCGGATTCAACGCCGCTCGAGACCGAACTCGTCGCCTGGCTGGTCGAGGTGCATCTCGTCATGTCGACGGTGGCGCAATCGCGCGATCTCTCCGACCGCAAGACCATCGAGAACTTCGCCGCCGTGGTGCAGTCGCTGGAGCGGCATGAAGCTCCTGACCATCCTGACCACGGCCGACATCAGCGCGGTCGGGCCGGGCGTATGGAACGGCTGGAAGGCGCAGCTCTTGCGCACGCTCTATTACGAGACCGAGCCGGTGCTGACCGGCGGCTTCTCCGAGGTCAACCGCGCCGAGCGCGTGGCCGCCGCCAAGGCCGATTTCGCGCCGAGATTCGGCGATTGGCCGGCCGAGACGCTCGACGCCTATGTCGCCCGCCACTATCCGGCCTACTGGCTCAAGGTCGATCTGCCGCACAAGCTTGCGCATGCGCGTTTCGTGCGCGACGACCGAGGAGGCCGGCAAGCGGCTCGCCACCAGCGTCGGCTTCGACGCGGAGCGCGGCGTCACCGAGCTCACCGTGTATGCGCCCGACCATCCCTGGCTGCTGTCGATCATCGCCGGCGCCTGCGCGCTCGCCGGCGCCAACATCGTCGACGCCCAGATCTTACACCACGACCGACGGGCTGGCGCTCGACACCATCGCGGTCTCGCGCGAGTTCGAGCGCGACGAGGATGAAGCGCGCCGCGCCGGCGCGCATCGGCGATGTGATCGAGAAGGCCGTGCGCGGCATGATCAAGCTGCCCGACGTGGTGCCAAAGCGGGCGCCGCCGAAGGGCCGCCTCAAGGCGTTCGCCATCGAGCCGGAGGTGACCATCAACAATCAATGGTCGCAGCGCTACACCGTGGTCGAAGTCACCGGCCTCGACCGCCCGGGCCTGCTCTACGAACTGACCACGACGCTGTCCAAGCTCAATCTCAACATCGCCTCGGCGCATGTTGCAACGTTCGGCGAGCGCGTTGTCGACGTGTTCTACGTCACCGATCTGCTCGGCGCCAAGATCACCACCCCGACCCGGCAAGCCGCGATCAAGCGTCCGCTGATCGCGCTGTTCGCGGCTGCCACCGGCGAGACCAAGCCGGCGCGGGAGCCCGTCGCGGAATAGGACTCCCTCCCGGGCCGGCCGATCGGTAACCGCCCCTTAAACCGCGCTGATTACCGTCCGCTTCGGTGCGCATGATCTTTTCCGAAAACGGGTGACCACTTTTCGGGATCAGCGCGCTCGGGGACGGGATATGGCGTGGCGACAGAGGCAGGCCGCAAGCGTGGCGGCCGACGCCGCACGCCTCGATCTGCGTTTGCGCCCGCAGGACCGCACCGGCGGGCCACCGTCGACACGGCAGCGCGGCCAGCCGGCGCCGCAAGGACGACCCGCGCTCCCGGCCAAAAACCACGCCGCGCCGCCGGGCCGACGCAAAGGCCGCTCCGGCATCGGCCGGCTGATCTATTGGGGCGTGGTGCTGGCGCTGTGGGCCCTCATCGCCGGCGATCGGCGTCGTTGTCTGGATCGGCATCCATCTGCCGCCGATCCAATCGCTGGAAATCCCCAAGCGTCCGCCGTCGGTTCTGATCCTCGGCGCCAACGGCGCGACGCTGGCCACACGCGGCGACATGGGCGGCGCGGCGGTGCCGCTGCACGAACTGCCGGATTACGTGCCGAAGGCTTTCATCGCCATCGAGGATCGCCGCTTCTATTCGCATCACGGCGTCGATCCGCTGGGGATCATGCGCGCCGTTGCTCGCCGACGTGCTGCGCCGCGGCGCCTCGCAGGGCGGATCGACCATCACCCAGCAGCTCGCCAAGAATCTGTTCCTGACGCAGAAGCGCACGCGTCTCGCGCAAGCTGCAGGAAGTGGTGCTGGCGCTCTGGCTCGAGCACAAATTCAGCAAGGCGCAGATCCTCGAGCTTTATCTCAATCGCGTCTATTTCGGCTCCGGCGCCTACGGCGTTGAAGCGGCGGCGCAGCGCTATTTCGGCAAAATCGGCGCGGCAATTGACGCTTGCCGAAGCGGCGTTGCTGGCGGGTCTCGTGCAATCGCCGTCGCGGCTGGCGCCGAGCCACAACCCGGACGGCGCCGAGCGCCGCGCCCGCCTCGTGCTCGCCGACATGGCGGAGCAGAAACTGATCAGCGAAGACGCAGTGCGCGTCGCGCTCGCGCACCCCGCGCGCGCGGCAAAAGCCGCCGGGGCGCCGGTTCGGTCAATTACGTCGCCGATTGGGTGATGGACGCGGTCAACGATCTCGTCGGCACGTTTCGACGAGGATATCGTGGTCGAGACCTCGATCGATCCGGCGCTGCAAAGCGCCGCCGAACGACGCGCTCGCCGACACGCTGGCGCAGAAGGGCGAGAAACTCAGGCATCGGCGAAGGCGCGCTGGTCGCCATGACGCCGGACGGCGTGGTGCGCGCGCTGGTCGGCGGCAAGAGCTACGCCGAGAGCCAGTTCAACCGCGCCATCGCCGCCAAACGTCAACCCGGCTCGGCGTTCAAGCCGTTCGTCTATCTCACCGCGCTCGAACACGGGCTTACGCCCGACACGGTGCGCGAGGATGCGCCGATCTCGGTGAAAGGCTGGAAGCCGGAAAACTACGAGCACGAATATTTCGGCCCGGTGACGCTGACGCAGGCGCTGGCCAATTCGCTCAACACCGTATCGGTGCGGCTGACGCTGGAATTCGGCCCCGCCGCCGTGATCCGCACCGCCTATCGCCTCGGCATCAGTTCGACGCTCGAACCGAACGCATCGATCGCGCTCGGCACCTCCGAAGTCTCGCCGCTCGAACTCGTCTCCGCCTACGCGCCGTTCGCCAACGGCGGCTTTGCCGTTTCGCCGCATGTGATCGAGCGCGTCCGCACCGCCGACGGCAAGACGCTTTACGCGCGCTCGACACAAATGCTCGGCCGCATCGTCGATGCGCGTTACGTCGCGATGATGAACGCGATGTTGCGCGAGACGCTGGTCAGCGGCACCGCGCGCCGCGCCGATCTTCCCGGCTGGCCGGCGGCCGGCAAAACCGGCACCAGCCAGGATTTCCGCGACGCCTGGTTCATCGGCTACACCTCGCATCCTCGTCACCGGCGTCTGGCTCGGCAACGACGACAATTCTCCGACGCGCAAGGCGACCGGCGGCGGCCTGCCGGTCGAGATCTGGAGCCGCTTCATGAGGACCGCGCTTCAAGGCGTCGCGCCCGCGCCGCTGCCCGGCCTCGGCAACGACTGGACAGTGCCGGCGCCGGACCCCGGTCAAGCCGCTGCGCCACGCCCCGCCCAGCCGGATGGCGGCGGTCTGAATTCTTGGCTGCTCGACAAGCTGTTCGGCCGCCGCTAGCGCGCGACCGCGCCAGGGAAAGCGCTTATGCTCACCCGATAGCCTCGCGAGACGGCACAAAGCATTAATCACGAGGTCCGTTCGGCCGGTGGCAATGCCGAAACATCAGGAAACACACATGAAATATTTTCTCATCAAATATAAGCTCAAGAGCGTACCGCCCGATGCGTGGCATCGTGACATCGCTGAATTTATTGCGGCGCTGGACAGCGATCCGGCCTTGAAGGGAAAAATCTCGTATCGCTGCATGAAAAGCCGCGACGGTATCGATTATTATCATCTGGCAGCGGCCGCCGATGAACCGGCGGTGAAGGCGCTACAGCAAAGTCCGTCTTTCTCGCGCTACACCGGCAAAATCAAACAAGCCGCAGACGGTACGGTCGAGGTCTTGCCGCTCGAGGTCATTGCGGAAACTGCTCGGACTGCCTGACCGGCGCCTTCGTCAGATCGGCCTGCTCAAATCCTGATTCTTCAGCGGCAGCGAGCGGATGCGCTTGCCGGTCGCCGCGAAGACGGCATTGCACAGAGCCGGGGCGACCGGCGGCACCGGCGGCTCGCCGACACCGCCCCAGAACCCGCCGCTCGGCACGATGACGGTCTCGACCGGTGGCACGTCGGCCATGCGCAACATCTGGTAGTCGTCGAAATTCCCCTGCTCGACGCCGCCGTCCGTGATGGTGATCTCGCCCCAGCAGCGCCGCCGTCAAAGCAAATATGACCGCGCCCTCGTTTTGCATCTCGATCGATAGTGGATTGACCACATGGCCGGGATCGATTGCCGAAATGAACCGATGCACGTGCACGTCGCCTTTGCTCGACCGAAACCTCGGCGACCTGCGCGCAGAAGCTGCCGCATGCCTCAGTCACCGCAATGCCGCAGATGCAAGCCTTTCGGCGGCGGTGTCAGCCAGTTCGCCTTCCTTGCCGCAGCGTCGAGCACGGCGAGGTTTTTCGGGCTGTTGCGCAACAGCCGCCGGCGATAAAGATAGGGATCGATACCGGCGGCGTAGGGCCATCTCATCGACGAACGATTCCTTGTAGAACGTGTTCTGCGTATAGTTGATGGCGCGCCAAACGCCGAGCGGCACCGGCAATCCCCGTACGACGTAATCGACCAGATAATTCGGCACATCGTAGGCCATTTCTTCGGCCAGCCCGCGATAGAAAGGAATGGTCGACGAAATTCAGGCGGAAGCCGGGGACCAGCGCGGCGACGAAGGACGGTCCGGCCAGCCTGATCTTCCATGCCACTGGCATTCCGTCGGCGCCGAGCCCGGCGACCAAGCGCGCCATGCCGAATGGCCGGTAGTAGTCGTGCTTGATGTCCTCCTCGCGCGTCCAAAGAAGCTTAACGGGCTCCTCCCCCTCCTTGGCGATCTGCACGGCCTGGCGGACGAACTCCTGTATCGCGCCGCGCCGGCCGAAGCCGCCGCCGAGCAAGGTCGCGTTAAATCTTCACTTTTTCGCTGCTCACTCCCGGCGGCTCTGGCTGCGGTCGCCAGCGCCGTCATCGCGCCTGCGTCGGCGCCCACACCTCGACGCCTTGCTTGGTGACGTGCGCGGTGCAGGTTTGCGGCTCCATGGTCGCGTGCGCCAGAAACGGCACCTCATAATCCGCTTCCACGCGCTGAGCGGCGTGCCAGACCAGCAACCACGTCACCGTCGGTGCGACCAACCTGCGACTTTTTCCGCGTTGCAGGGCCGCCCGCACGGCATCGGCGATCTTGGCGCTCGAGAGCGCACCGTTGCCGCCATCTTCCCACTCTATCGGCAACGCCTCGAGCGCGCGCTTCGCACGCCACCAGGAGTCGGCCACGACCGCGACCGCATCCGGCATCCGGACCACGCGCCGGACGCCTTTCATTCGAAGCGATTGCATTCTCGTCGACGGCCTTCGGCGATCCGCCAAATACCGGAGAATGGGCAACGGCGGCGTAAAGCATGCCGGGCAACCGCACATCAACGGCATAGATCGGTTGCGCCGTCACCTTATCGAACACGTCGAGCCGCCGTTGCGGCGTGCCGGCGAGCTTCCAGTCGGCCGGCTCTTTCAACTGCGACGTTGGCCGGCGGCGGAAGTTTTGCCGCCTCTGCGGCGACGGCACCGAAGGTCACGCTGCGCTCGCTCGGCTTGTGAATAATAGTGCCGTTGTGCGCGGCACATTCCTTCGGCGATACATTCCAGCGCGCGGCCGCCGCAGCGATCAGCATTTCCCGCGCCGTCGCCCCGGCTTGCCGCAGATCGAGCTGCGACGCGGCGATCGACTTGCTGGCGCCGGTCGACAGGTCGCCCCAGACCTGTTCGCGGCGCAGATTGTCCTCCGGCGACACGTATTCGGTGCGTACCTTCGACCAGTCGCATTCAAGTTCTTCCGCAACCAGCATGGCGAGTCCGGTGTGTGCGCCTTGCCCCATCTCGGCACGGGCGACGCGGATCACCACCGAGTTGTCCGGGCAGATGAGAAGCCAAACCGTGATTTCGGGCATTTCATCTGCGGCCGATACCGGCTCGAACGGTATGGCGAGGCCGAGCGCAAGACCGCCGCCCACAGCACCGACGCTGGCAAGAAACGAACGACGGCTTAGCGCCACGTCCGACGTCATCGGAATTCCTTCAACCGTTGCGTTTGAAGCGAGAGCGGGTGGCCCGGGCCAAAACCTCTTAAAAATCGGTCGCGCGCAATTTCGCCAGCCCCCAGTATCCTAACAAACAAAGGGCCGTAGGCAACGTCGATTTGCCCTCGTGGTTTAGAGATTGGCCGCTGCGAGGATGGCTGCGACGGTTTGCTGCACCAGCTCCATGAGCGACGCAGGCGTGCCAGGCGCTGGCGCGACGCCGGTGGGGAAAAATGCCCGCACAAGGTCCGTCTTTAGCCGGCGGCGGTTTCGGTTATAAAGGGACCGAGCCATATCCCGACAGAACGTTCCGGAATAGAGCATGGATGCAAAAACGAATGGCCGCGCGGCTACACGGGCCGCGCGTAGAGGACGATGCTCTCCTCCGCGGCCGGGGCCGCTATGTGGCCGACGCGCCGCTGCCAAATCAGGCGTATGCGTATTTCGTGCGCTCGCCGCATGCCTTTGCCCGCATCGCGAAAATCGACGTGGCGGCGGCGCCCACTGCGCCTGGCGTCGTCAGCGTGCTGACCGGCAAGACGCGCAAGAGCTCGGGAGCGTCGGCCGCCATCCGCCGCTCAACGGCCGCGGCGGCAAGCCGCTTGTCATGCCGCACCGGCCGGCGCTCGTCGCAGAGCACGTGATGCATGTCGGCGAGCCGGTCGCGATGGTCGTCGCCGAGAGCGCCGTTGCGGCGCAGGACGCCGCCGAACTTGTCGCGGTCGAATATGAGCCGCTGACGCCGGTGACCGACGCGCGCGAGGCGCTGCGGCCCGGCGCCCCGCAATTGTGGCCGGAAGCGCCCGGGCAATCTCGCGCATCGACTGGCCGGGCTTCGCCGCCGATCCGGATGCCAATGTCCGCGAGTCGACGCCTTGTTCGCCACGGCGAAATTCGTCGCCCGAATCGCGGTGATGAACCAGCGCATGGCGATCACTTCGATGGAGCCGCGCGGCGCCACCGCAAGCTATGACCCGGCCGGCGACAGCTTACACTTTACGGGCCTGCTCGCAGGGCGCCCGAATCTTGCGCGAAGATCTCGTCGCATCATGAAAATGCCGAAGGAGCGGTTGCGGGTCGTCACCGACGACGTTGGCGGCGCATTCGGCCTGAAGACCGGCGCTTATCCGGAATATATCGCGCAGTGGACGGCGCCAAAAAACTTAGGCCGACCCATTCATTGGATGTCGGGCGCGACCGAAGCGTTTCTTAGCGACAACCAGGCGCGCGATATCTATTCCGAAGCCGAACTCGCGCTCGACGAAAATGGCCACTTTTTGGCGCTGCGAATTCGCAACGTAGCCAATCTCGGCGCTTATATTGGCTCGGTCGGCGCCGCGATCCCGTGCTGAGTTTCAGCCGCTGCTTACCGGGCATGTACGACATCAAGCACATCGATATCAGCGCGCGCTGCGCGTTCACCAACACCTTGCCGACCGCGCCCTATCGAGGCGCCGGCCGGCCGGAAGCGAATTACATGCTCGAGCGGGTGGTCGAGGAGGCGGCGCGCGTGACGGGCATCGATCCGGTCAAGCTACGCCGGCGCAACCTGATAGCAACATCCGCCATGCCTTATAAGACCCCGGTCGGCACTATCTACGACAGCGGCGATTTCGCACCGATGCTCGACGAGGCGCTGGCGCTCGCGGGTTATGACGGTTTCAAATCGCGCCGGCGGGAAGTAAAGAAACGCGGGAAATACGGCGGCATCGGCATCTCTTGCATGCTGGAACATGCCGGCGGCACGCCGATCGAGGGCGCGCTATTGTCCTTCGCCGGCGACGGCACGTTGACGGTCAATCTCAACGTGCAATCGACCGGGCAAGGCCATGCCACGGTCTTTATTCCGTTGGTCGCCGATCGGCTCGGCATCCCGCGCGACAAAGTCGTCCACCGGCATGGCGATTCGGCACTTGAGATCGCAGGCTATGCTTCGGTCGGCTCGCGCTCGGCGATGACCGCGGGCGCCTCGGTCGTGAAAGCGATCGCCATGATGCTCGACAAGGGTAAGCACGTTGCGGCGCAGCTCTTGGAGACCGGCGAGGGCGACATCGCCTACCAAGACGGAAACTTCGCCGTGGTCGGCACCGACCGCCGCGTTGGATTTTCGAGGTCGCCGCGCGCGCGGCCGAGCTGAAAAAGCGCGGCACGATAACAGAAGACCTCGACACCAAAGTCACCACCGAAACGCCGCTGACCTTCCCCAACGGCGTCCACATCGCCGAGGTCGAGATCGATCCGGAAACCGGCCACATGGATGTTGTCGCCTACACCGCGGTGGACGACTGCGGCAACGTGCTCAACGCCATGATCGTCGAAGGCCAATTGCACGGTGCGCTGGCGCAAGGGCTCGGCCAGGCGCTGATGGAGCAGATTTTTTACGACGACAACGGCCAGCTGGTTACCGGCTCGTTTCAGGACTACGCCATGCCGCGGGCCGCCGACATGCCGCCGGATATTCGCGACGCCCTTCTTTGTGTGCCGGCAACGACCAATCCGCTCGGCGTCAAAGGTGTCGGCGAGGCCGGCACCACCGCGTCGATCGCAGCGGTGATGAATGCGGTCGCCGATGCCATTCCCGGCGGCGCCGGCGCCCAGCTCGACATGCCGGTCACGGCCGCGCGGTTATGGGAGGCGTGCGGACAGGCGAAGGCATAGGGGTGTACTCAGAAACGCGCAGGCATGGCGCGACATCACGCCCTGGCAGCAGCAGCACCCGGTTTCCAGGCCCAGATCTCGCCAATACTCGCTCCAAACGGTCGACCAAGTTTTTCGACAAGCGATTGATGCACTTCAACCTCGAAGCCGTTGCCTTCAAGGATCATCACGAGCTCGGTGGCCCGGCGATCGCGTCCGAACTCATGATACTCGATCACAGCACGCTCGATCCGAGACCAGCAGGCGCCGCTAATGTTTCTTAGAACCTCAAATTCGCTGCCCTCGCAATCGAGTTTGAGATAATTCACGACCTCGATCTCGTGGTCGTCCATGATGCGTTCGAGTGACATCAGCGGCGTGACAATGCGCTGCGGGGGCTCGGCGGCGGTGTGCCGATTGGTCAATCCTGCAATGATCCATCGGACCAATCGCGCCGGCACACTTTGCTTGTAGAACCACGGCGCGGACAATTCGGCATTATAGGCGATCATTTCCCAACCGGGATGGTAGATCAGCTCCATCGTTCCGCCATCGCTCCCGGCAGCCGCTTGCATGGCTGTCACGTTGCCGAGACCATTTCGTTCGATGTTTAATTTTAGGCATCCGATTGACGCGGGATTTGGTTCCACGCTTACGATGTAGCCCTGCGGAACCTGTGGCGCTGCCCAAAGAACGAACAGGCCGATATTGCCGCCAATGTCCACCACCGTGTCGCTCGGCCGCAGCTCAAAGCCTGCACGAGCGTAGCGGCGCCGCTTAAAGATCTCCCACCTCAAATACCTGGCGAGCGGCCGCATCGATTCGGACGTCAGATGACATACGTGCCATTGGGAAGTCGAACGTTTAACTCGACCACTACTTCACCTCGTCACGTGCCCGCGGGTGCACTCCGGGCTCGATATAGTCGGTTTTATTTCGGATTTCACGCACGGCCCCCGATCCAATGTCTGCGGGCCGTCCAGCGAGACAGAAGCGAGGGGCTGGCTACCAACCGCTGCAACCGATAAGTTTGAGCTGGTAATCCATTTCAACACCTTGGAGGCATTCCTGTTCCAGTTGGATTGCCGGTGGTTGCGGACGCGATGAACGAGTGAGGCTGTCACTCCTGCAATTGGCCCTTTCGTCATTCGCGAATTGTCCGCCTGCGCCGCGCGATCTGATCGCATCGGCGGGCGACGGGACGGCCTCGGCGCCTTGCCACCCCGGAACGCGGACCTATAATGCGCCGCTTCCTTCGCGCAGGGGATCAGCTTGGCGGCGCCGGAAGCGAAACCTATAGCCATTATCATGGGTAGCCAGTCCGACTGGCAGACCATGAAGCATGCGGCCGAGACGCTCGACGCGCTCGGGGTGGGCTATGACGCACGCATTGTTTCCGCCCACCGTACGCCAGAGCGACTTTACGCGTTCGCCAAAGGCGCCAAAGACGCCGGCTTCAAAGTGATCATTGCCGGCGCCGGCGGCGCTGCGCATTTGCCCGGCATGACCGCGTCGCTGACCAGCCTGCCGGTCTTCGGCGTACCGGTCGAAAGCAAGGCGCTGTCCGGACAGGATTCGCTTTATTCGATCGTGCAAATGCCACCCGGCATTCCGGTTGGCACACTGGCGATCGGACAAGCCGGCGCCATCAATGCCGCGCTTCTCGCCGCGAGCGTACTGGCGCTGAGCGACGCAGCGCTCGGCAAGCGTCTCGAAGCCTGGCGGGCGCGCCAAACCGCCTCCGTCGCCGAAGCGCCGAAGGATCCCGCCGCGTGAGCGCCGCCGAGCCGGTGCTGGCGCCTGGGGCCACGATCGGAATCCTCGGCAGCGGCCAGCTCGGCCGCATGCTGGCACTGGCCGCGGCGCGGCTCGGCTTCAAGTGTCACATTTTCGCGCCCGATCCGGAGTCGCCAGCCGTTGACGTCGCGCACCGGGTAACGTCCGCGGATTATTCCGACACCCAGGCCCTGGAACGCTTCGCCGCCGACATCGACGTCGCCACCTATGAATTCGAAAACGTTCCGGCAGCGTCGGCGACGTTTCTTTCGAAGCGCGTTCCGGTGCTGCCTGATCGGAACGTGCTGGCGACCACGCAAGACCGACTGGCGGAAAAAAACTTCGTCGCCGCGCTTGGCATCCGCACCGCGCCGTTTGCCGCGGTCGGCGAAGCCGGGGAGCTAGCGCCGGCGCTTGCAAAAATCGGCCGGAAGGCGGTGCTGAAAACCCGCCGCTTCGGCTACGACGGCAAAGGCCAGGCCACGATCGACGAGGGCACCGATCCGACAGCGGCCTGGCGCGAGGTCGGCGGGCAAGCGTGCATTTTGGAAGCGTTCGTGCCGTTCGCCTGCGAGGTTTCCGTCGTTGCCGCGCGTGGAAAAGACGGCGCGGTGGAATGCTTCGACGTCACGCAGAACGAACACCGCGACCATATTCTGAAAGTCTCGCGCGTGCCGGCCGCCATTTCCGCGGCGACCGCGCAAGAGGCGGCGCGGATCGCCGAAACGATCGCGCAGAAATTCAGCTACATCGGCGTACTGGCGGTCGAGTTGTTCGTGACCCGCGACGGCAGCCTCCTGGTCAACGAAATCGCGCCCAGGGTACATAATTCTGGACACTGGACGATCGACGGCGCCTCGGTCTCGCAATTCGAACAGCACATCCGCGCCGTGGCGGGCTGGCCGTTGGCGAAGCCGGTTCGCCGCGGCCGGGTGGAAATGATCAATCTCATCGGCAGTGAGATCGAGGATTACCGGAAGTGGCTCACCGTCCCCGGCGCCGCCGTGCATCTTTACGGCAAAACCCAGGTGCGGCCCGACCGCAAGATGGGGCATGTGACGCGGGTCTTTGCCGAATAGCGCCCGCACCCGGGTGACCGAGACGGTCGGGATTGGCCCGATTTTAAAGGACGGGTGGACTTCAGGGGGTGTTTCTGCTACACACCGCATCAACGTGGCGCAGGCGCTGACGCTTGCGCCGCTATTTCATTCCCCAGCGCACTTAAACTGAGTGCAGCGAAAAGGAGCACGCGTGCAGGTTCTCGTTCGCGACAATAACGTCGACCAGGCCCTCAAGGCGCTGAAGAAAAAGATGCAGCGTGAGGGCATTTTCCGCGAGATGAAGCTTCGCGGCCATTATGAAAAACCCTCAGAACGCAAGGCGCGCGAAAAAGCGGAAGCGATCCGCCGCGCCCGCAAGCTCGCCCGCAAGCGGTTGCAACGCGAGGGCCTGTTGCCGATGAAGCCGAAGCCGACAACCGGCCCCGGCGCCGGCCGATCCGGACCGCCGCGCACCCCCCGCTTCGGCTGAAATTGATGACAATCGACCACGGGCGCGGGCTGTTGGGCCCGCGCTTTTGCTTTGGCGCTGCGGTAATCTAACGCCAGGGACGGTACCGCAGGTTTCCGATGACGGGAGCGGCGTTAGTAAAAAATTGGCGTAAGCGGACCGCAACGCCGTTTGGTACGCTGCTTGTTTGTTCGTTCGCGGCGCTGGTCCTCGCCGGCTGCTCGGGGCTCGGCGCGTTGTCTGGGCCGGAAAAAGACGACGCACTCTCCGTGAATTCGCAGCCCAATCTCGCTTCCCTCACCGAGGTCATTCAAAAGCACCCGCAGGACCCGCAACCCTATAACATGCGCGGCTCGGTGCTGGCCGAAAGCGGCAAGTCCGAGCTGGCGCTCGCCGATTTCAACAAGGCTATCGCGCTCGACCCGAATTATGCGCAAGCCTACGCCAACCGCGCGCTGCTCTACCGGCAGGCCAACCAGTTTGAGCCGGCGCTCGCCGACTACAACAAAGCGCTGTCGATTGACGCATCCTACGCGCCCGCCTATCTCGGCCGCGGCGTGGTCTATCGCCTGCAAGGCCGCAGCGTGCAGGCGCTCGCAGATTTTATCAAGGCGATCGCGCTGCGGCCCGACAATGCGCAGGCTTACTACCAGCGCGGACTGCTCTATCAGAGCGAGCACCAGTACCAGTTTGCCATTGACGACTTCACCACCGCGCTCGGGTTGACCAATCAGAAGGCGGAGCCCTTCGTGGCGCGTGCGCTCAGCTACCTGGCGGTCGGCGATGCAAAATCGGCGGCGAGCGATCTCGACCAGGCGGTGCAGATCAATCCGTCAAACCAGCAAGCCTGGACCAGCCGGGGGCTCGCCTACGAACGGCTCGGCGACAAGGACAAGGCGGCCGGCTCCTACGCCAAGGCGCTCAACATCAACGACAAATACGAACCCGCCAAGACCGGCTTTGCCCGGGTTGGCGGCAAGTTCGGACAATCCTACCAAACGTTTTGATCATGCTCCGGCCGAATGCGAGGCGGCGATGACCATCATACTCAACCACACCATCGTTCCGGCGCACGACAAGGCCGAAGCGGCCAAGTTCTTCGCGCACATTTTCGGATTAAAACGCGGCCGCACCGGCTATTTCGCACCGGTCAAGATCAACAAAACGCTGACGGTATTGTTCGACGATGACGACAAGTTCGAAAGCCATCACTACGCCTTCCATGTCAGCAGCCGCGAGTTCAATGCGATCTTCAAGCGCATCAAGGATGCCGGCATCGTCTATGGCAGCGCACCATGGAGCCCCGACGACGGCCAGCTGAACGATTGGGGCGGCGGACGCGGCCTCTATTTTCGCGATCCGAACGGCCATGTGCTCGAAATCATGACCGTTCCGCAATGATTAGGGCGTGTATCATAAATTCGAAAGCATGGGCGACGGCTAGGGCTATTGTGGACCGCCGCTGCTGCCCGCGGCCCGACGAGGAATCAAGGCGCCGGCGGCTGCTCCGCTGAATGCCATAACAGCAGCAATCAACATGGCCCACCTGATACTTTTCGCGAGCGATGCCTTGAGGATCAACTCGGCGTTGGCTCTGTCAGCGCCCTGAATATCGGCAAGCGCCGGTTCGATGACCAGTTGTCCGCGGGCGGTTTGAATTGCGTGCTTCACACCTTCGGAGAGAGCCGGGTTTTGCAAATTCAGGGTAAGCTGGTGATCGAGGATTGACAGCGCAACAGCGCTGAGGATGGCTATCGCCAGAAGATTTCCTACGGACGCAACTGTGTCACTTATTCCCGAGGCAACACCGGTCTTACGCGCCGGTACCGCATTGATCACCGTTGCAGTCAAAGGCGCGACGGTTACCACCATGCCTAGCCCGAGGATCGCAATCGAAATGAGAAACTCCGCATACGATCCGTTCGCTACCGTCAGTCCCATCACTCCAATGCCCAACGCGGCAATCGCGGGGCCGATCATCAAGGGCAATCGAGCGCCGAATCGATCGAGTAACCCGCCAGCCCAGCGCGACAAGACGGCCATTATAATCGTGAAGGGCAAAAACGCGGTACCGGCAAGCGTGGCCGGATAGCCATGCACTTGAATCAGCGCAAAGGGCAGAAAGAAGAAACTCCGTTCAGTGCTCCGTAAAGCAGCAGCGTCAATAAATTGACGGCGCTGAACGTGCGCGATTGAAACAAGGAGAGCGGTAAAATCGGAGTGCGGCTTCGATACTCCGCATACACGAACCCAACAAGCAGAGCCAACCCACCGGTTATCGAGACGAGCACGACCGGATCGCGCCAACCGGATATCGGCGATGCAATCAACCCATAGGCGAGACCGCCGAGACCCAACAACAGCAGGATAGTTCCACGCCAGTCGAGACCCGGCTTCGCATCGGGATCGCGACTTTCCGGCACGTGGTAATAGGCGATCCAAATGGCCGGAAGCGCGATCAGTGGATTGATAAGAAAAATCCAACGCCAACTGAAATGATCGACAATCCATCCGCCTAGCAATGGTGCAAGTGCGGAAGCCACAGCCGAAGCAGCGGCCCACGTTCCGATCGCCCTGCCACGCTCGGTTTCGTCGAAAGTCGCCCCGATAAGCGCAAGAGAACAGGGAAGGAGCACAGCGGCACCGGCGCCTTGAACGGCGCGCGCTAAAATCAATTGCGTCAGACCGGGAGCTAGTCCGCACCAGAGCGACGCTGCGGCAAAGATGCTGATTCCGATGATGAAAAACCGGCGCCGACCGGACTGATCGCCGGTTGCGCCGCCCACCAGAAGAAGAGCTGATACAGACAGCATATAGGCGTTGACGATCCATTGGACGACGATCGCCGAGGTTTGAAGGTCCGTCTCGATCGCCGGCAAAGCGATGTTGACGATGGATTCGTCAATGTTAGCGATGCTCGACGCCAGAATTGATGCGAGCAGTACCCAGGGCTTGGCATTAGCTGGGCGATTTACCGCCAAAGATGTTGAGCGGATGATCTCTTCTGCACATGGCCTCGTTCTTGAGGAAGACATCTCATCAAGTGTCCTAATCGTCGGAAGCGGCGAACCGCTACTCCGGGCAGCCTTGCTGAATCCAGCAACCGAACGTGCTCACCTTGTCATGCGTCCACGGCTGTTCACCCGACCCGGGGGGCGGCATGTTCCCGGTCGAAACGACGTTGTAGATCCCGTGTCCTTTGCTTCTAACATTCGCATCCGGGTTCGGCTGGCTCTCATGCGAATGTTAGAATGGGAAGGATTAGGCTGGCCAGATTTTAAATCTGGCGCCTATGGGTACACGCCCTAGCCGGCACCGGTAGCTCAGTGCCGTGGCGGGGCGGGCGGCGCGTCCAGATCGCCGGCAAGGAACTGCCCGACCGCACGCAACGCGCCGTTGGCGTCGAGATTTTCGTGATCGCCGTCGAGGAAGCGCACGATGTGCTTGGGCGCTTTGGTCAGCTCGAACATCCGCATTCCCATCGCGAACGGAACGACGTGATCGTGCACGCCGTGCAGGATCAGCACCGGTGCGGTGACATGTTCGATGAACGCGTCGGAGCGGTATTGATCTTTCATCAATAACCGTATCGGCAGGTACCAATAACGTAAGTCGGCGACTGCGGCCGCCGAAGTGAAAGGCGCTTCCAGTATCACGCGCGCGACCGGCTTTTCCGCAGCCAGGCGCACGGCGATGGCGGTGCCAAGCGATTCGCCCCACGGCACCAGTTGCTGCGTTTTGTAATGCGCGGCGGCAAAGGCGTAGGCGGCTTCGCCGTCGGCGATCAGCCCGGGTTCGGTCGGACTGCCGCCCGAACCGCCATAGCCGCGATACTCGACCGCAACGATGCCGATGCCGTCGCTGATGAGCTTATGGAAACGCCCGACGCGATAACGCAGCGCTCCGCCGTTGCCATGGAAATAAATGATCACCGGCTTGTCGTCGCGCGGTGCAACGTGCCAGGCGACAAGCGGCACGCCGTCGGACGCCCTCAGCGTCACTTCTTCCGCTTCCGCCAAGCCCGCCTGGGCGGGCGTCGTTTGGATCGTCTCCGGGAAGTACATCATCGAACGTTGCGCGAAATAGAGGATCGCGGCGGTGCCGAGATAAAGACAAGCGACAACGACGCCGCTCCACTTGAGTGCCGTCAGTCCGTAGGCTGCCCAAGCCGCGACGGCGACAGCGAGGATGGGCCGGACCAGCGGCCGCGCGCGCTCGACGACCCGCCGCGCCGCTTCGCCAAATCTTGCGTCCTGGAATGACAGCGGACGCACGTTCAAGCCCCTCGTTTCGGTCCGAAATGCAGACGCCTTTTCGCGTCGGATTATTACAGCGGCGTGATCGCAAAATCGCACTGCCGCACAAAAGCAAACCGGCCGGCTTATGCAAGCCGGCCGGCGAAATTCATTTCAGCGCCAGGCGATCAAGGACAGACTTGAACGGTCTGCCACTGATAGCCATAGCCCTCGACCCAAACCTTGCGATGGCCCCAATGGCAACCCGGCGCCAGTTGCGCGTATGCGGGCGGCGGCGGATAGCCAGGAGGTGGCGGATAATAGGCGCCCGGAGGGGGCGGCGGCGGGTAGTAGCCGGGTGGCGGCGGGCTGTTAGCGATGGCGCTGCCGACGATCGCGCCGGCGGCAACGCCGCCGATAATGCCTGCGCCGACGGCGCAACCAAAGCAGCCGGCATTTGCCGGAGCCGGGGCGGCCAATGCAGCAAGGCCGATGCCCGCAGCGCCGACGAGCGCAATGAGCGACTTATGCATGTGATCTCCTCAAGCGACCGGCCGGGCGCCGGTCCTGAACCGAATGAGCGGAGTCCCCGTAAACCCCGTTTCCTCGCCGCCTCCGTCGCCCAATTAAGGCGGCGATCCGTGGCGGAAGTTTGGTACCGGAAAGATACCCCGCCACTATTAACCAAACTTGGCAGTCCGAGCCTGGACTACCCCGCCATTAGTAACAGCCGCGCACCCAAGCGTAGCCATTCCAATAGCGCCGGCAGCCCGGTCCGTAATACGGATACGGACCATACGGATAATAGGGGCCGTAGCCGTAGTACCCGCCGTAGTAATACGGGGCGGCCAGCGCGCCGCCGACCAAAGCGCCGGCGACAAACGGACCGGGGCCCCAGCCCCAGCCGCCGCGCCAACCCCAGCCACCGCCCCAACGGGCGTCGGCCGTGCTTGAGGTCGCGAGCGCCGCCGCACCGATGGCCGCGACCGCGACGAGAGCGGTAAGGAACTTCCTCATGACATCACCTCGAACTTTCTCCATTCGCTCAAACCGACCCTTGGCCTCTAAGTTCCCATTTATTGGTGAACGTGCGCTGAACAATGTTGCCTGAATAAGGCCATCATTGACAGCCGGAGCGATCCAAAAAAATGGCCGTTACTTCATTCACTTACGCAATCGGCGACGTCCACGGTTCGCTTGGGTTGTTGCGGACCTTGATCAAGCGCTGCCGCCGGCATGCCCGTGGCCGACCCATGACCTTGGTTTTCCTCGGCGATTACATCGATCGCGGACCTGGCAGCGCCGGCGTCGTCCGCTTCATCATGGATCTTCAATCAGAGCGGCGGGAGCCCCTGATCGCGCTGAAAGGCAATCACGAGGGCATGGTCATCGACATCATTGACGGCGAGGTCGAGGCCGAGTTCTGGCTGAGCCAGGGCGGCGCGCAAACGCTGCGGAGCTACGGCGTCACCAGCGCCGACGCGCTGCCGCGCAATCATGTAAAGTGGCTGCGGTCATTGCAAACGAGCCACGACGACGGCCGCCGCTTCTTCGCACACGCTGGTATCGATCCGGACAAGCCGCTAACCTCGCAAAGCGAGCACGATCTGATCTGGATCAGGGAACCGTTCCTCTCCGACCAGCGCGACCATGGACGCTTGATCGTGCACGGGCACACACCGCTTGATGCCGCCACGCCGGATCTGCGCGGCAACCGGTTGAACATCGACACCGGCGCGGTATATGGCGGCGCGTTGACGGCGGCGGTTTTCAGCGACTCGGAGACCGATCCGGTCGCGTTTCTCCAGGCCGATTGATCACGATTGGCGGCGCAGACGACCGCATCCGCGGCGGGCCATACGCCCCTTCCAACAATCCGCTGCGGCGGATTTTGCGCTAACCTTCGCCCCCGATTCGTCGAGGGTCCGGTGAAGCCCAAGCCTGCGAAATCGCCGAAGAACACGCTGGTACCGCGGCGCGTTCCCTTGCAACCGCCGAGCCGTGATCGCGCGGGCGGCGACGAGCTTCCGACTGCCGCGCCGCAGCGGCGAGCGGAAACCGCGCGCCTTGCGGCCGAGGTGGCGCGGCTTGCCGCCGAACTTGCAGCGTCGCGTGAGCGCATCACCGAGCTGGAAGCGCGCATCGACGTCGATCAGCTGACCGAGACACTCAACCGGCGCGGCTTCGAGCGCGAGCTCAAACGCTCGTTTGCGTATGTGAAGCGGTACGGTGCGAGCGCGGCGTTGATTTATCTGGATCTCGACGGCTTCAAGCCGGTGAATGATCGGCACAGCCATGCTGCCGGCGACGCCGTCCTCAAGGCGGTTGCGGCGGCACTCGTGCGCCACGTGCGCGCCTCCGACGTCGTGGCGCGCATCGGCGGCGATGAATTCGCGGTGCTGCTGTGGAACGCAAGCGAAGCGAATGCGATGGCCAAGGCCGCCGCGCTCGAAGCCGCGGTATTTGCAACGCCGGTGCGTTGGGGGAGTTCAACGCTGGTGGTTAGCGCTTCGGCCGGCGTGGCGTCGATCGGCCCGCTGGATACGCCCGCCGAAGTATTGGCCCGCGCCGATGCCGCCATGTACGCGCGAAAACGCGAGCGCGACACGGACCATGCCTAAGCAATGATATCGGGCGTCAGCTGGTCTTCGATGAAGGTGATGCGGTCGCGCAAATAGAGTTTGCGTTTCTTCAGGCGCTGAACCTGGATGATGTCGGACCCGGGCGATGCTTGCAGCGCCGCAATCGCGGCGTCGAGGTCGCGATGCTCTTGCTGCAAGCGCGCAAGTTGCGCGCGAAGCTCGCGTTCTTCCTCGGGCGTTGCCATTTCCCGCCTCGGTCGCGCCGTGGACCCGACCGAGCCCCTTGGTGGCACGGTCTAAAGGCCGGTAAGTTCCTATGGATTATCGCGTTTTGGTTAATCCCCGACAAGTCCGGCGGCAACCGGTGCACAGCGGGGATTTTCGAAACCCGGGAAAGGGAGTATCTTTATCGTCGGTCTCACTGGTGTAGCATCCCGCTAAGGGGCAGGGTGATCCAACGCAAGGAGGCAGCCACATGGCGATTGAATCACATCTTGCGGAACTCGAGAAACGTCATCAGGCACTTGAACAAGAAATCAACGAAGCGCTTACCCATCCGTCCACCGACGGTTTGACCATTGCAGAGCTCAAGCGGCGAAAGTTGCACGTCAAAGACGAGATCGCCCGGCTCAGACAAGACGCCAGCGTCCATTAATCAGTACTGAGAAGAGTTGTATGATCTGTGCCTGCCCCGCGCCCCCGGCGGGGCGGACGGATTTTTGCTGCGCGAGGCTCACGCCTGCTTGGCCAATTCCCGCAGCTTGAATTTTTGCAGCTTACCGGTCGAGGTTTTCGGGATCTTGGCAAACACGACGGTGCGCGGGCATTTATAGGCGGCGAGGTGGCCGCGGCACCAGGCGATCAGCTCATCGGCGGTAGCTTTCGCACCCGGCTTGAGCTCGACGAACGCACACGGCGTTTCGCCCCATTTCGGGTCCGGCTTGGCGACCACCGCAACGGCGGCTACCGCCGGATGCTTGTAGAGCGCATCCTCGACCTCGATCGAGGAAATGTTCTCGCCGCCGGAGATGATGATGTCCTTGGAGCGGTCCTTCAGCTGGATGTAGCCGTCCGGATGCACCACGCCGAGATCGCCGGAATGAAACCAGCCGCCGGCGAAGGCGGCATCGGTCGAGGGCTTGTTCTTCAAATAGCCCTTCATCACCACATTGCCGCGGAACATCACCTCGCCCATGGTCTCACCGTCGCGCGGCACCCGCTGCATGGTCTCCGGGTCAAGCACGTCGAGGTCTTCCAGCACCGGATAGCGCACGCCCTGGCGGGCTTTCTTCTGCGCCTGCTGCTCGGCCGGTAGCGCGTCCCACTCACCGTGCCAGTCGTTGATGCTGGCCGGGCCGTAGGTTTCGGTCAGCCCGTAAAGATGGGTGACGTTGAAGCCCGCGCCCTTCATCGCCGCCAGCACCGCTTCCGGCGGCGGCGCCGCCGCGGTGGCGAATTGCACGACGTGCGGCAGCGGCTTCTTCTCCTGCGTCGAGGCATTCAGCAACGTCGACATCACGATCGGCGCGCCGCACAGATGCGTGACCTTTTGATTGGCGATGGCGTCGAAGATCGGCCCAGCCCGCACCGCCCGCAGGCAAACATGCGTGCCGGCGACCACCGACAGCGTCCAGGTGAAGCACCAGCCGTTGCAGTGAAACATCGGCAGCGTCCACAGATAGGCCGGATGCTTGCCCATGCCGCAGGTGACGACATTGGCGAGCGCCAGCAGATACGCGCCGCGGTGGTGATAAACCACGCCCTTCGGATCGCCGGTGGTGCCGGAGGTGTAATTCAGCGAGATCGCGTCCCATTCGTCAGCCGGTAACAGCCACGCGAAGTCCGGATCGCCTTCCCGCAACAGCTCCTCGTATTCGAGACTGCCGATCCGTTCGCCGGCGCCGGAAAACTCCGAATCGTCATAGTCGACGATCAGCGGCTTGGCCTTGGCGCGCGTCAGCGCATCCTTCATCACCTTGGAAAATTCGCGGTCGACGATCAGCACCTTGGTCTCGGCGTGGTCGAGAGTGAAGCCGAGAATGGCGGCGTCGAGGCGGGTGTTGAGTGTGTTGAGCACGGCGCCCGCCATCGGCACGCCGTAATGCGCTTCGATCATCGCCGGCGTATTGGCGAGCATGACCGAGACGGTATCGCCGCGCTTGATGCCGCGGCGGGCAAGCGCCGACGCAAGTTGCCGGGCGCGCGCGTAAAACTGACGATAATTCCACGAGCGCGCGCCATGAACGATCGCGGTGGCGTCGGGATGGACCTCGCCCGCGCGCGCCAGAAACGTCAGCGGTGTCAGCGGCTGGAAGTTCGCCGGATTGCGCGCAAGATCGGTGTCGTAGGCCGTCGTCATGTCTTCGCTCCCCGGAAGAAGAGCCTAGCGAAAGCGGCCCGTTTGGCCAATGGCGGCATCATGCCCTAATGCGTTAATCCGCGCGTGCCCTGCCACAATAGCGCGACGGCGATGAACGCCATCAGCAGATAGGCAATCCGGTAGAATGCATCGGTCGGAGTTTTGCGCACCAGCCAGATGCCGAGGAAGTTGGATGCGACCGCAACCGGCAACAGCACCGCCGAGGTGGCGAGGCCGTGCGTCGAGAACTGGCCAAGCGCGAAATACGGCACGATCTTCATCAGATTGAGAATCGCGAAGAAGATCACGGTGGTACCGACCAGCGTGAATTTGTCGAGCCGTTGCGGCAGCATGTGGATCTGAAACGGTGGCGAGCCGACCTGCACCAGCGTCGAGGTAAAACCCGACAGCGCGCCCCAAACGAGGCCCATAGCCGGGTGCGGCCGCTGCCCCGCCGTGGCCGGCGGCCGGCCGAGATACGCGCGCAGCCGCGCGCCGAGCCAAGTATAGAGTACGAAGAACAGCGCGATCGTGCCGACCGTGATTTCGATTGCAGCGTTGGAGAGATAGCTCGCGAACAGCCAGCCGGCGCCGACGCCAAGCACCGAACCAGGCAACAGCACCTTCAAATTCCAGGCGCTCCAGGCGCGGTGATAAGTCCACACCGAGATGGCGTCCTGAACGATCAGGATGGGCAGCAGAATGGCGGCGCCTTCCAGCGGCGGCACCACCAGCGCCAAGAGCGGTGTCGAGATCATGCCCAGCCCGGCGAAGCCGCCCTTGGCGAGCCCGATCAGAGTCACAGCCGGAACGGCGAGGAGATAAAACAGCGGATCAGTGATCACGGCGCGTGACATAGCGCAAAGCGCGGCGCTTGACGCGAGTTTTATAACGCATGGCGAGGCTGTGACGACAGCACCGCTTGCAAGGGTGCTGCCGGCGGTTGAGAATGATTCGGAGGAACGCCATGGACGCCCGGTCGAGCCGTTATCACGACGTCTACGCGCGCTGGCGGCGCGACCCGGAAGGTTTCTGGGCCGAAGCCGCCGCCGCGCTCGACTGGTTCGAGAAGCCGAAAGCCGTATTCGATCCGAAGGCCGGCATTGACGGCCGCTGGTTTCCCGGCGGCGTTTGCAACACCTGCTTCAATGCGGTCGACCGCCACGTCGCCGCCGGCCGCGGCGAGCAGGCGGCGATCGTCTACGACTCGCCGCTCGCCGGAACGAAACGGACCATCAGCTATCACCGGCTGATGACCGAAACGCAGGTGCTCGCATCGGTGTTGCGCGATCTCGGCGTCGGCAAGGGCGACCGCGTCGTTCTCTATATGCCGATGGTGCCCGAGGCGGTGATCGCCATGCTCGCCTGCGCGCGCATCGGCGCCATCCATTCGGTGGTGTTCGGCGGCTTTGCCGCGCGCGAACTCGCCACCCGCATCGACGACGCCAAGCCGAAAGTGATCCTGTCGGCGAGCTGCGGCATCGAGCCCGGCCGCATTGTGGCGTATAAGCCGCTGCTCGACGAAGCGATTACGCTGTCGGCGCACAAGCCCGGCGCCTGCCTGATCCTGCAACGCCCGCAAGCCGAGGCGACTTTGGTCGCCGGCCGCGACCACGACTGGGCAACGCTCCGCGACCACGCGCTCATTCACGCCCGCTCGGTCTATGACTGCGTGCCGGTCGCCGCCACCGATCCGCTCTACATTCTCTACACCTCGGGCACCACCGGCCGGCCGAAGGGCGTCGTGCGCGACAATGGCGGCCACATGGTCGCGCTCGAATGGTCGATGAAATATCTCTACGGCATCGAGCCGGGCGAAGTGTGGTGGACCGCCTCCGACATCGGCTGGGTGGTCGGCCATTCCTACATCGTCTATGCGCCGCTCATTCACGGCTGCACCTCGGTGCTCTACGAGGGCAAGCCGGTCGGCACGCCGGACGCCGGCGCATTCTGGCGGGTCATTGCCGAACACGGCGCGGTGGCGATGTTCACCGCGCCGACTGCGTTTCGCGCCATCAAGAAAGAAGACCCGCAGGGCAAGCTGCTCAAGTCCCACGACCTGTCGAAATTCCGCACGCTGTTTCTGGCCGGCGAACGCGCCGATCCGCCGACGCTCGCATGGGCGGAACACATGCTCAAAGTGCCGGTGATCGATCACTGGTGGCAGACCGAAACCGGCTGGTGCATCGCCGGCAATCCGGTCGGCCTCGGCCAGCTTCCGGTCAAGCCTGGCTCGTCGACGGTGGCGATGCCCGGCTACGACGTGCGGGTGGTCGACGAAGCGTGCAACGACGTCGCTGCCAACGCCATGGGCTCGATCGTGGTCAAGCTGCCGCTGCCGCCGGCCTGCCTGCCGACCTTGTGGCAGGCTGACGAACGCTTCAAGGAAAGCTACCTCGCCGAATTTCCCGGTTATTACAAAACCGCCGATGCTGGCTTCAAGGACGCGGACGGCTACATCTTCGTGATGGGCCGCACCGACGACATCATCAACGTCGCCGGCCATCGGCTCTCAACCGGCGGCATGGAGGAAGTGCTCGCCTCCCACCAGGACGTCGCCGAATGCGCCGTGCTCGGCATCAAGGACGAACTCAAGGGCGAAGTGCCGTGCGGCTTCATCGTGCTCAAATCCGGCGTCAACCGGCCGCCGACCGAGATCGAGAAGGAATGCGTCGCGTTGGTGCGCGAGAAAATCGGTCCAGTGGCGGCATTCAAGCTCGCCATCACGGTCGTGCGGCTGCCGAAGACGCGTTCCGGCAAAATCCTGCGCGGCACCATGAAGAAAATCGCCGACGGCGAGAGCTGGACCATGCCGGCGACCATCGAGGACCCGAAGGTACTTGACGAGATCGGCACGGTGCTGAAGGACAAACGCACCGGCGGTTGATCGGGGCTGCAGCCGCGCGTATGACGCAACAAGGATATTGGAGGGTTGAAATGAAGAAATACGTTTTGCCGCTTATCGCGACCGTAGTCGTTTCGCTTGCCCACCTGTCGCCGGCGCGGGCGGCGCCGGTAACTTCGGCTGACTTCGCCGGCAAAAAAATTTGTTGGGGCGGCGGGTCCATCAGTTCCTATGGCGCCGGCGGCAAATACTCCAACAATCTGACCGGCGAAGGCACCTGGTCGATGACCAAGGGCGGCCTTCATATCCATACCGACCGCTACGATTATGTGGCGAATGTCCAAAAGCTGCCGGACGGAACGTTCCACGCCGTCATTCTCGGGAGTGACATCAAAACCGACGGCAAGTATTGCAACTAGGACGACGGCGCCATTGGCCGCGGCTGCACGCGCCGATATCAGGAGACGCGTGCCATTTCGGCCGCGACCCGGCCGCTGCCCTTGCAGGGCTTGCAGACGATCTTGTTGCCGCGCTCGCGTACCCAGCCGGTGCCGCAACAACGCACGCAAGTCTGCTGCGCGATCGGGGCAGAAGCGAAACGGGGCTCGCGAATTGATTCGCGTTTTCCGAAACTCATGCGAACAACCTTTGTTTTTAGTGGTTAGGCGCGAGCGGCGCTGAGATGCGCGACAATATCGATGACACCTTAAGGCGAGCGTGGCGGATTGGGTAAAATGCGATGCAACAGCTTCTGCTAGACTATCGATAACCCGACGAACCGACGAGGCTCCGTGTGGCGCAACTCACCAACGACGCCGTCTGGCCCGGCCTGCCCTACGCCGGGTGGAAGGATACTTACGCGACGTTGCACCTGTGGACACAGGTCACCGGCAAGATCCGCCTTGAGCTGACGCCGTGGCTCAATCATTCCTGGCACGTGACGCTCTATGTCACCCCGCGCGGGCTGACCACCGGGCCGATGCCGCTTCCCGACGGGCGCGACCTCGCCATCGATTTCGACTTCAACGATCACGTGTTGTGGGTGCGCGCCTCCGACGGCGAATTCCGCCAGGTGATGCTGCAGCCGAAGACCGTGGCCGAATTCCACGGCGAGGTGATGAACGCGCTCGCCGCGCTTGGCATCACGGTCCGCATCAACCAAACGCCGAGCGAGATCGAGAATGCGGTGCGTTTCAGCGAAGACCGCGCGCACGCCAGCTACGACCCCGATTTCGCCAACCGGCATTTCCGCGTACTGGCGGCGACGCACCGCGTGTTCGCGCATTTCCGCACCGGCTTTCTCGGCAAGGCGAGCTCGGTGCATTTCTTCTGGGGCAGCTTCGATCTGGCGGTGACCCGCTTCTCCGGGCGGAGCGCGCCGCTCCTTGCCTCAAGCGGCAGGCCCGGGCTTTCGCTCGCGGTGGCGCGCGAGGCCTATTCGCACGAGGTGTCGAGCGCGGGCTTCTGGCCGGGCGACGAGACGATCGATTATCCGGCTTATTACTCCTACGCATATCCCGAGCCCGACGGTTTCGCCGCGGCCAAGGTGCGCCCCGCCGAGGCGTTCTATAGCAAGGACTACGGCCAGTTCCTCCTGCCCTACGACGTGGTGCGCAAGGAGGCCGACCCCGAAGCGACGCTGCTGGAATTTTTGCAAAGCACCTACGATGCGGCCGCCAATTTGGGGAAATGGGACCGCAAGGCGCTGGAATGTGCGCTGGGTGAACCGGGGAAAGTGCGGCCGGTATAAGCCTACCAACAGCGGCGCTTGCAACGTCTTGCGCCATACTTAGATATGGTATAATTGCCATATGTCGGATGAGCCGAGTTTCGAGTGGGATAGCGCGAAGGACTGACTCGATCGCGCCAAGCACGGCGTCTCGTTCGCCTTGGCACAGGCGGCTTCTTCGATCCGCGCCGCGTCATCGGCGAAGATTTAGACCATAGCGGCGCCGAGCCGCGATATTTCTGTTTCGGCAATGTCGCGGGCGGCGTCATGACGGTCCGCTTCACTTATCGCGCCGGCCGCATCCGCATCTTCGGCGCCGGCTATTGGCGGAAGGGAAAGCGAATCTATGAGCAACAGAACGGTTAGATACACCGCCGGCGAAATCGGCCGCGTGCGCGTAATCGATGATTTTCTGCCGGCACCAGCCGATCTGGTACCGCGCGAAGAGACCGTGAAAGTGACACTCTCACTGTCGCGCCGCAGTCTTGATTTTTTCAAGCGTGAAGCCAAAAAACGCCGTGTGCCCTATCAGCGCATGATCCGCGCTCTGGTGGATACGTATGCGGAGCGGCAGGCGGGCGGGAAACGATAATCTGTAGCCAGGTTTTCGGCAAAGCTGACATGCGGCACTTGCGCATGGATACGCGGGTCAAGCCCGCGTATGACGAATGCGGGGAGACGCAACGGGAGGTCAGCGACGATGCGAACCATCACACTCGAAGAGCATTTCGCCACGCCGCGATTTCTCGAAGGCCCCGGCCGGGACCTAAAGGAGCAAGCGGAGAAATTCAACAACACTCGCGCGATCAAGCTCATCCCGCAGCTGTGCGACCTCGGCGACAAGCGCATAGCAGAAATGGACGCAGCCGGGATCGATATGCAGATCGTGTCGCTGACGTCGCCGGGGGTCGAACAATTGGCGGCGGCTGAAGCGATCGAACTCGCCGCCGAAACCAACGATTTCGTCGCGGCTGCGATCAAACGGCATCCGACGCGCTTCGGCGGTTTCGCCGCGTTGCCCACCGCGGCGCCGGACAAGGCCGTGCAAGAATTGGAGCGCCGCGTGCGCGGGCAAAAATTCGCCGGCGCCGTCATCAACGGCCATAACTGCGGCCGTTATCTGGACGACAAATTCTATTGGCCGATCCTCGAATGCGCCGAAAAACTGGGTGTTCCGATCTATTTGCATCCGACGCGGCCGCCGAAGCCTGTGATCGACGCATCATTCAGCGGTTTTTCGCCGCTGGTGAGCGATATGCTCGCGGGCCCCGGCTGGGGCTGGCACATCGAAACCGCGGTTCACGTCATCCGCCTGATCCTTGGCGGCGTATTCGACCGCTTCCCGAAGCTGCAGATCGTCGTCGGTCATCTCGGCGAGGGGCTTCCCGGCATGTTCCGGCGGCTCGACGTCATGGCGCCGGCGGTTACCAAGCTGGAACGGCCGGTCACGAGCTATCTGCGCGAAAACGTGCATTACACTTTTTCCGGTTTCTTTTTCCCGCCGACTTTTCTTGCGCTGCTGCTCGAACTCGGCGGCGTCGACCGCTTCATGTTCTCGGTCGATCATCCTTATCAATCGATGGCCGCGGGACGCGCCTTTTTGGAGCAGCTGCCGGTGAGCGCCGCCGATAAGGAGCGCATCGCCCACGGCAACGCCGAGACGCTGTTCAAGCTGTGACGCGGCGACGGCGTGCTTTCGCGCGGTTGGCCGGTTTGCGCCGGCTACGGCGGTGCGCCTTCGCCGTGCACGCCGCGCAACGGCAGCCCTTCGGCTTGATGAACAGGTCGAAATATTCCTTGCCATAATCGTAGGTGATTTCCTCGCCGGGCGCGATCTTGCGCAGCGCTACCAGCGCCATCTTTCGCCGACGTAATACCGGCTCGGCGTTCGGACGGCAGGAATGGTTGGCGTAGCGGCCGAGATTGCGCCGCGAAGAGCCGTCGATGGTCCAGCGGCTGTTGACCTCGAACAGATAGCGCGCACCGCGGCGTTCCCGCCTTTCAGCTTCTTCGCTGTTAATCCACGGGCCGGAATAAGTGACGATGTAGTCTCGGCGCGCGATCGGCCTCACCGCGAACAAGCCGAGACCGGTCGATGAGCGGCGGACGCGGAAGTTTCGTGCAGGCATGCGACTAAGACTGGCGATCCGAATGACCCGGCGGCGTAACATCTTTAATAGGCGATTTCGGAGCCCCCGCTGCTGTGATCGGGTTGCAACGTCGTGCCAACGATTTTGCGGGCCTGAGGCCCCTGCCCCATGATAATCTGCAGCGATCTCGGCCCCTATCTTCATCGCCAGAGACAACACAATCACCGATACAGGACGCCGCAGCCATCCCCATGAACGCCCCGCTCACCGCCCATCCGACGCCGCCGTATAAGCACACCCCGCTGTTTCCGCTCGGCAAGGACACGACGCCGTACCGAAAAATCGCGTCCGAAGGCCTGCGCGTCGAAAAAGTCCTGGGCGAAGAGGTGCTGGTGGTGCAGCGCGAGGCGATGCGGGCGTTCGCGGAATCGGCCTTCACCGATATCAATCATCTCCTTCGCCCGGCGCATCTGCAAAGCCTTAAAGCGATCGTCGAGGATCCGGAAGCCTCCGATAACGACAAATTCGTCGCCTATGATTTCCTCAAGAACGCCAACATCGCCGCCGGCGGCGTGCTGCCGATGTGCCAGGACACCGGCACCGCTATCATCATGGGCAAGAAAGGCAGGCTGGTCTGGACCGACGGCGGCGACGAAGGCGCGCTCGCCGAAGGCGCGCGCGATGCGTATCTTAAACGCAATTTGCGGTATTCGCAGCTCGCGCCGCTCTCGATGTTCGAGGAGAAAAACACCCGCTCGAACATGCCGGCGCAGGTCGAGATCTACGCCGAAGGCGCCGGCGAGCACGACGCCGCCTACAAGTTTTTGTTCATCGCCAAGGGCGGCGGCTCGGCCAACAAATCGTTTCTGTTCCAGGCGACGCCGTCGATCCTTTCACGTGAAAGACTGCTGGCGTTCCTGAAAGAGAAAGTGCTGACGCTCGGCACCGCCGCCTGCCCGCCCTACCATCTCGCCATCGTCATCGGCGGCACTTCGGCGGAAATGACGATGAAGACGGTCAAGCTCGCCTCCAGCAAATATTACGACACGCTGCCGGAGCACGGTTCCGAAGACGGCCACGCCTTCCGCGACAAGGCAATGGAGCAAGAGATCCAGAAGATGACGCAGTCGCTCGGCGTCGGCGCGCAGTTTGGCGGCAAATATTTCTGCCACGACGTGCGGGTGATCAGGCTGCCGCGCCATGGCGCCTCACTGCCGATCGGGCTAGGTGTGTCGTGCTCGGCCGACCGCCAGGCGCTCGGCAAGATCACGCCGCGACGGCGTGTTCCTGGAAGAGCTCGAGCACAATCCGGCGAAATATCTGCCCGAGGTCGATGCCTCGAATCTCGGCGGCGAAGTGGTGCAGATCGACCTCAACAAGCCGATGCAGGATATTCTCGCGCAGCTCGCGAAACATCCGATCAAGACGCGGCTGTCGCTATCGGGGCCGATGATCGTGGCGCGCGATGCAGCGCACGGCAAACTGCGCGAGCGGCTCGAGCGCGGCGAACCGCTGCCTGATTATTTCAAAAACCATCCGGTCTATTACGCCGGACCGGCGAAGACGCCGGAAGGTTACGCCTCGGGCGCGTTCGGACCGACCACCGCCGGCCGGATGGATTCCTTCGTCGCCGATTTCCAGGCCGCCGGCGGCTCGATGGTGATGCTGGCGAAAGGCAACCGCGCCGCCAGCGTGCGCGAGGCCTGCAAAAAATATGGCGGCTTTTATCTCGCCTCGATCGGCGGCACGGCAGCGAACCTCGCCGAGCATTGCATCAAGAAAGTCGAGTGCGTCGAATATCCCGAACTCGGCATGGAAGCGATCTGGCGGATCGAGGTAGTCGATTTTCCCGCTTTCATCGTCATCGACGACAAGGGCAATGACTTCTTCAAGGAACTGAATTTGGGGTGATGTTGCGACATGCGGCTCATTCCCGCCAAGAGGGAATCCAGTTGCTGGGTCCCCGCATTCGCGGGGACGAGCGGTCAGAAAGTTCGGTTGACTTACGCCGCTTCGGCGTTGCCGCCGGCGCGCGGGCTCACCGAGGTGCGGATCAATTCGGCGCCGCAGCGGCGGCAGGCATAAATGGTGTCTTCGACTTCGGAGGTAATCGGGCGGCGGGCTTTGTAGACCATGCGGCCCGCGCAAACGGGGCAGGGCATCATCAGCGAGGGCAGGCTTGACGGTGGTGCGACCGTTTGATGACGCATTGCGTATCCGACTGTTACAGTTTTGTAATTTCCGCCCTCTTTTGCGCTGTGTCAATGATTTTTGTGCGTTGCACACAACGGCCAGTGCGCCGCCATAACCTATTGGTTAATTTGATTTTTTTCAACTTTACGCTGCCGGCGCCGCAATGCAAGGCACGCCGAGCGCGGCGAGACTTGCGCGCGTCGCCGCCATTGAACCGTCGATGTCGATGGCGCGACAGGCACCCTCGATGACGAAAGCTTCGAAACCTTCGCGCCGTGCATCCTCGGCCGAGAACCGAACGCAAAAATCGAAGGCAAGGCCCGCGAAAAATAGCCGTGTCCAGTTGCGCGCGCGCAAATAGGCGACGAGACCGGTCGGCGTGGCGCGATCGTTTTCGTAGAGCGCCGAATAGGAATCGATTGAGCGCGCCATGCCCTTGCGCAGCACCAGCGCGGCATGTGGAATGTCGAGCGCGGCGTGAAACGCAGCGCCGTGCGTTCCCTGCACGCAATGATCTGGCCACAGCGTCTGCGGACCATAGGGCGCGATGACGGTCTCGAATGGCTTCCTGCCCGGATGCGACGACGCGAAGGAAAAATGTTCGGGCGGATGCCAGTCCTGCGTCAGAACCACATTGCGAAACCGCGCAGCCAGCCGATTGATCACCGGCACGACTTCATCGCCGCGCGGCACGGCCAGTGCGCCGCCCGGACAGAAATCATTCTGCACGTCCACGACGACGAGGACGTCGCCGTCGACGATGATCGCAGCTTCAATCATGGTCCTTATTTGGCGTTGGCGTCCTGGGCTTGCATGCGGCGATCGAACGCAGCCGCAAGCTCCTGAAGTTCGGCAGCGACTTCGACCGGATAGGCCGTGCCCGGTTTGAGTGAACGCAAGGGCTCGGGCAGGCGCTCGAATTCGCGCTTGGCACGGCGTCTGATATCGTCGAGCGACGGCGACGGTGCCACGCGTTTGCCGCCCTGCATCACCAGCTCAAGCAGCGGCTCGCCCGACTTCTTGTCACCTTCGCGCGCCAGCAGATCGCCGGCCATGCGGCCGTCGGCGCCGTAACGGCGCCAGACCTGCTTCCTTCCCGGCCAGGTCGCTTTGTTGACCGCACGCTTTCGTCGCGGCAGGCCGGCATATTCCTGTAGTTTGTAAACGCAATCGAGCGTCGGCGCGTCCGACGAGGTGGTCAGACTGGTGCCGACGCCGAGCCCGTCGATCGGCGCGCCGGCTTGCGCGAAGTGCGCGAGCGCGTCTTCATCGAGGCCGCCGCTGGCGAAGATGGTGACCTCGCGCAATCCGCCGGCATCGAGAATAGCCCGCACGCTCTTCGACAGCGCAACGAGATCGCCTGAATCGAGGCGAACGCCGCGGATGACGATGCCGGCCGTCTTCAGCTTCGGCGCTAGCGCCACTACCTTCCGCGCCGCAGCCTCGGTGTCGTAGGTATCGAGCAACAGCACGAGATTGTCGGGGCGGGCGCGGGCGAACGCTTCGAACGCCGCGCTCTCGTCGTCGAACGCCTCGATGAAGGAATGCGCCATGGTGCCGTACAGCGGAATATCGAACCGCTCGCCGGCGAGCACCGTCGCCGTACCGGCAAAACCGGTGAGGTAGCTCGCGCGCGCCGCGAACACTCCGGCTTCTGCGCCGTGTGCCCGCCGCATGCCGAAATCGACCAAGAGTTTGCCGGGCGCGGCCAGTATCATGCGCGCGGCTTTCGACGCGATCAGCGTCTGGAAATGCAGGAGATTGATCAGCCGCAACTCGACGAATTGCGCCTGCGGTAACGGCGCGGTTACGCGCAGGATCGGCTCGTTGGCGAAGAACACGCTGCCCTCGGGGATAGCGTGCACATCGCCCGAAAAACGCAACGCAGCGAGAAAATCGACGAGGTTTTTGCGGAATCGGCCGGTGCTTTTCAGCCAGTCGATTTCACTGTCGGTGAAACGCAGGGTGTCGAGGTAATCAAGCGCCTGCTCGAGCCCGGCGGCGACGAGAAAGCCGCGCCGGGCCGGCAGGTTGCGGACGAAAAATTCGAAGACGGCGGGTTCCGTCTCGCCATGGTCCAGGTAAGCCTGGATCATGTTGATCTGGTAGAGGTCAGTTAACAGCGCGCTTGGGGGCTTATTCACGCTCATTCGCTTGCCGCTCGAAAAGTCCTGTCTGAGCCTAAACGCCTGTATATCCGCAAACGCCCACAGCCTTAACCGGCTGGGCCTGCACCATCCCGGTGAGGGCGGTTCACGACCCCATCAAGTTCAGCGGATACGTGCACCTCGCCACATGCAAAGAGTATAACAGCCGGCGTCCCTCATTACCTCCGATTCATGGGGACCGCTGATTGATAATGGCGGCCATCCGCGAACTACTTGCAAGCCCATGTGCAAAGTCTCGTCCATCTTCACTTGTAGTTGCATCATTTTGCCTTGGAGCGAAAGTTTCTTCGCCTCAGCATTTACGCTTCAGTTTTTTGCGCGGCGTCGTTTACTTGAACTGCCGGCAGCGGATGGGTCTGCAGCCACAGCGTTCTGGCAGTTAGCAATGGATCGAGGCCGGCCTTGGACCACCAAACACCTTCATCGCCACAACGATGTACCTCGCGATGATGTCCCCGGCAGAGGGGGACGGTGAACTCATCTGACCTTGCGCCCAAGGGCGCGACGTTGCGCAAATCGCAGGTGATGGGCGTCAGAGGGCTGCCGCCCACAAATCAGGCAAGCCTGCTTGGCAACCGATCTGACGTGATCCCGATCACGAATCCGCCGCTGCTCCGGCGAGGCCAACGCGCTCTTATCGATCTCCGCTACTTGCGCTCGTTCCTTCGGCTCGCTCGGCGGCTCCTCATTGCCATCGATCGCAAATGCCCTGAATTCGTGCTCGGAACGTTTCTTCAATTCGGTTGGCGTCGGCGTCGGTCAGTTTATTCTTTTCGGTAAGCCGCCGATGCGCCCACATCGCGGCGTCATCGCCTGAAGTAATGTTATTAAGCTCGGCAACAAGTCGATCACATAACGCGGCCGATGCCTCCGCCTTCAACTTTGGCTCAGCGGGATTGATCTTTTGACGGTGGCGAGGTGCAACTGGTGCCGCGCCGCTCAACCTGCCGCCATTGAGCTTCTCTCGATTAGTCTTCGGCTTTTCAGGTTCGGATTGGCTCGTTGGCGTTGCGAGGTCCGGCGCATCGAGATCATCCTCACCAGCAATCCCGACAAGGGTGAAGAGCGCATAACGCCGAGCGTAAGTCAGTGCCGATCCCATCCGGTGCGGAGTGGCCGTCTCGCTGATGGGGCAGACCGGCCAATCCGACGCAATCCACTCTCCCGACGCATGCGCCAATACCGTGGTCAAATTGATGATGCCGGCGGCCTGATCCAGTGACGTCGTTTGGATAGTAGCGATTTCGTGCTGCCTTAAGGTCTTGCGGACAATATCAAATCCGCCCGATAGCGGTGCGTAACGAAACGCCCTTTCGGCACCGCCTCGGCCGTCAGCTCCGATCGTCGCGACCAACGACTTCTCCGGATTGACCAGCTCACTTTGTGCTTTCGCCAGAGCTGCGGCCAAGCCGCCGATCGAACCACTAGACCGCTGCATGATTCCCCTCCACCTCGAGGAGGTCGAGACTGATGGCTCCTGATTTCGAGCGCCTGGCGCGGACGCCGTGGCCGATGGCTTGCTGGGCATCCTCTGGCACCAAGCCCTTGAGTTCGGCCTTTGCTTGTTCGTGTTCGAGGTGAGCCGATCGGGTCCGCGAAAAGATCCCCGCGAACTCCGCCCACGCATTCGACGAACTCATGTCGACGATGCGAACTGCCTCGAGCCGGGGCTTTGGCGGGTCGACCCCGAATAGTGTAGGGGGCTCGCCACTCTCGACACAGCGCCAGAATTTGCGCTCGGCGGTGACGATGAGGTGCTGATAGAGCGGATCAGCATGGGTTTTGATTTCAACCCACTTGCCGCCGCCAGTAATCACCGAAAGGACCGCTGCCCTTGCCGCGACGACCCACATATTATGTTGCAGCTGCGGCATGTGCTTTTGAACCGCCGCCTCCCCTGAGAACTGCCAGGGCAGCATGAACTTGGACTTCAAACACGTCGCCCCCTTCGACCCGACCGTCGAGGGTCGCCGCCGTCCACCGTAAAGTCGGATGGCGGCACCACTGTTGGACGTTCGTGACCACCCGCCCCGTCTGCGCTTGGTACCAGTGGCGGTTAAGTTTCTCGGTGACGCGGCCGAGCTGCACAATCAGATTGCCGGACAGGTCCTCCGGATCGACTTCGCCACGCTTTTCCCACCATAGGCGCTGCAGCGCCGCCTCATCGTCGCCCATGATGATCCTGGCGTCGGAGCCGCCGATAAAAGAACGGCGGCTCGACCTACGTCACAGTGACTTTTCCAATAGCATTTGACATGGCAACCTCACACAATCTGGCGGCACATGGCTGTGCCGCTTGCACATGTGACAAAAGCACAATACATGCCTGTGACAAATGCACAAGTACGAATGGCACGAGCGGCGCTAAATTGGACAGTCCGGGACCTTGCAGAAGCGGCGAACCTACACCGCAACACCGTCACCAATATCGAAACTGGCAAATACGGAGGAGACGTAGCGACTCTTAATGCGATTGAAACGGTATTAAAGCGAGCCGGCGTCGAGCTCATCGACGAAAACGGCGGCGGACCAGGTGTTAGGCTTCGAAAGCCGCCGCGTAAGAAAGGTAAGGACTAAATACGGCCCCGTTATTGCGCCGTTACTTTAACGGGCGACGACGATGCCACCGGAACGGCCCGGCCCGCGTAAATCCCGCGTAATTTACGCGAGAGCGGCTCGGGCTAAGTGACCTCCTGAAGAGATCCCGGTGCTGTTCAACCGGCATTTTGGCAGAACGAACCCAAATTTACGTAAGATTCTCGTGCCTTGGCTTTTTAGTGCCTTGCTAGCGCGTGATCGGCGCCGCAAGTGCGGCCGAAGGCTCTGAAATGCGCCGTGTGAATTCGTTGATTCAACGCGAGGCCCTATTTGCCCCAGCCGAAGTGATAATTCACACCGGCACGGAAGATGTTTTCCTGCAACGAAATATTGTCGGGCGGCAACGCGGCACACCCGGTGCAATTGAAGCGGCCGAGATCAACGCGCAGGTATTCCGCCTTGGCGCTCCAGTTGCCGGGCAGCGCAACCTCAAGCCCGGCGCCGACCGTCCAGCCGGCGTTGGTGGTGTTGCTGCCGGTAAAGCCGGGCGCGGCGGCGCGGATGTCGCCCGCGGCGAGGCCGCCGGTCACATACGGCATAAACCGGTCGATCGAATAGCCGACGCGGCCGCGCACGGTCGAAAGCCAGCTGTCGCTCGTGCTGCAGCCGGCACAGCCCGCGGCGGTGCTGGTGCCGTTGAAGCCCGACCAGTCGACATCGCCTTCGACGCCAAACACGATATTGCCGAGCTGTTTGTTGTAACCGACGGTGCCGCCGGCCTGGCCGCCGGAAAGCCCGAGCCCGGTCGCGTTGGCGCTCCAGAAAGAATGTCCCCAGCCGCCGCCGCCATTGGCGCCGAAATAAAATCCGGTCCAGTCATAAGGCTGCGTCACTTGTGCGGGCGGCGCCTTGTACAGAGGCGCAAGCGAAAGATCGGCCGCAGCGGCGGATTGCGCGACGAGTGCGCCCGCCACGATGCATCCGACCCAAAGCTTGCTCATTTCCATTTCCATGCGTCCGGGCTTGTCGGTTGAGGGCGCCGCCGGCGTTCGCGAGCTGCGCATATTGCGCAGGGCTGTGTTACCCCCGGCTTACCAAATGCAAGACAATCGCGCCGGGTTCCCGTCGTGCCGCGCTTACTCTACCGGCGAGAGCGGCAAAAATGCGTCGCGGTGGGGGCGGCACGGCGGCCGCCCCATTTGCGTTATGGCGGCGACGCCGCGCAGATCGCAACCAACGGCGCGTTCGCCGCATTTGCCTCGACGCCGCAGGAGACTTGCCGCTCGCCGATATAGGTCGCCGGGTTGCGCGCCGGCCCGCAATAGGCGCTCACCAATACTTCATCGCCGCGGCACGAAGCCGAGCAGCCGCCGACCAAACAGTTCAGCCGAATAACGCGAACGGTCGGACTGGGCGGACCCTGCTCGCCTTGCGGGCCCGCCAGGCCGGGCGGACCGACTGGCCCAGGCGGTCCGGCCGGGCCAGCGTCGCCTTTGGGACCAGGTGGACCCTGCGGTCCGGCGTCGCCTTTCGGAGCTTTGCCGCAACCGGCAAGTCCGAGCGCCAACATCCCAACGAGCAGCAAATATCCGACCCGCATTTTTGGCAACCTATGCTTGGGAGACGCCCCACGACGCCCCACATAATGAATGCAATATGCCCAGTAAGAATAACAAACTTTGCCGCCTGTTCCAGATGCCGCCGGCGGCGAAAGGTGCGCCAAAGACCGCGAAATGCGCTATACCACAGCCGCTCATCAGACGCCGCAAAATATGCCGGCTTTCAGGGTGCCGAAGTAAGACCATGAACTGGATCTCCAACGTCGTGCGGCCGAAAATCCGCGGCATGCTCCGGCGCGAGGTGCCGGAGAATCTCTGGATCAAATGTCCGGAGACCGGCCAGCTCGTGTTCTACAAAGACGTCGAAGCGAACCAATTCGTCATCCCCGGCTCGAACTATCACATGCGCATGAGCGCGGCCGCGCGCCTCAAATCGATGTTCGACAACGAGACCTGGTTCGATATCGCGCTGCCGGAAGTGCCGGTCGATCCGCTGAAATTCCGCGATGAGCGCCGCTATGTCGATCGGCTCAAGGACGCGCGCAGCAAGACCGGGCTCAACGATGCGATGAAGCTCGGCTACGGCAAGCTCGACGGTCTGGCCGTCGTGCTCGGCCGTGCAGGATTTCGATTTCATGGGCGGCTCGCTCGGCATGGCGGCGGGCGAAGCGGTCATCAAGGGGCTCGACACCGCGGTGGAAAAAGGCTGTCCGTTCGTGCTGTTCGCCGCCTCGGGCGGCGCACGCATGCAGGAGGGCATTCTGTCGCTGATGCAAATGCCGCGCACCACCATCGCCGTGCAAAGACTGCGCGAGACGCGCAAGCCCTACATCGTCGTGCTCACCAATCCGACGACCGGCGGCGTCACCGCTTCCTATGCGATGCTCGGCGACGTGCACATCGCCGAGCCCGGCGCGCTGATCGGTTTCGCCGGCCCGCGCGTGATCGAGCAGACCATCCGCGAGAAACTGCCGGAAGGTTTTCAGCGCGCCGAATATCTGCGCGACCACGGCATGGTCGACATGGTGGTGCATCGCCACGAATTGCGCGCCACCATCGCGCGGCTTTGCCGGCTGTTGCTGAAAGCGCCGGCCGAGCCGCGGCAGAAGCCGCGCTTCAGTCTGCCGGCGCCGGCGTGAACGCTGCGGCTTCCGGCGCGAATACCGGTCGGCGCCATCCACGCGCGGTTGCTGGCGCTGCACCCCAAGCGCATCGACCTGTCGCTCGACCGCATCGAGCGCCTGCTCGCGGCGCTCGGTCATCCCGAGCGGCGATTGCCGCCGGTCATCCATGTCGCCGGAACCAACGGCAAGGGCTCGACCGTCGCATTCATGCGCGCCATTCTCGAAGCCGCCGGCAACGCGTGCATGTCTACACCTCGCCCAATCTCGTCCGCCTCAACGAGCGTTTCCGCATCGGCGCAGTCCGGCGGCGGCAAGCTTGTCGGCGACGACGAGCTCGCCGAAGCGCTTGCCGCATGCGAAGCCAAGAACGGCGGCGCACCGATCACCGTGTTCGAGATGGAGACCGCGGCGGCTTTTCTGCTGTTCTCGCCGCCATCCCGCCGACATCGTGCTGCTCGAAGTCGGGCTCGGCGGCCGGCTCGACGCCACCAATGTCGTCGAGCAGGCCGCTGGCCAGCGTGATCACCCGCGTGTCGCTCGACCATCGCGACTTTCTCGGCGATACGTTCGAGGCGATCGCCGCCGAGAAGGCCGGCATCCTCAAGCCGGCGTGCCGGCGGTGGTCGCCAGCCAGGCGCGCGAGGCGCTCGCGGTCATCGAGCGGCAAGCGGCGCGGGTCAAAGCGCCGCTGCGCATCGCCGGCGAAGACTGGACCGCGACCGAGGAGCGCGGCCGGCTGGTCTATCAGGACGACGACGGGCTGCTCGATCTGCCGGCGCCGAAGCTTTACGGGCGGCATCAATTCGAGAATGCCGGCACGGCGATCGCGGCTTTGCGCGCCGCCGGCCTGAAACTTCCGGCGCCCGCCTTCGAGGCCGGCATGATCCGCGTCGACTGGCCGGCGCGCATGCAACGCCTGTCACAGGGACGGCTCGCCGTGCTTGCTGCCGCCGGAAAGCGAACTCTGGCTCGACGGCGGCCACAATGCCGATGGCGGCCGCGCCATCGCCGCGGCGCTCGCCGATCTGGAGGAGCGCGTGTCGCGGCCCGCTGGTGCTGATCGTCGGCATGCTGTCGACCAAGGACTGCGAAGGCTTTCTGCGCAATTTTTCCGGCCTCGCGCGCCGCGTCATCGCCGTGCCGATCCATCAGGACAAGGCGCTGCCCGCCGGCGCGACTTGGCCGACGTCGCGCAGAGGCATCGGCATTCCGGCCATGGCGCGCGACGATGTCGAAAGCGCGCTCGACAGTCGCCGGCAAGCTCGACCTTGAGCCCGGCGCCGCGCATTCTGATCACCGGATCGCTCTATCTGGCCGGCGAAGTGTTGGCCGCCAACGGCACGCCGCCGGAATAAAAACCCGTCGGACTCTACTGCTTGACGATATTCCGCATCTCGCTCTGCCGTCCGGCGAGAAACAGCCGCATATTGTCGACGATCAGCGGCATGATCAGCTCTTCGTACTCGATCGTGTAGCCGCCGAGATGCGGCGTGATGAAGACGTTCGGCAGATCCCAGAACGGCTGTCCGCCGGCAGCGGCTCAGTCTGAAAAACATCGAGGCCGGCGCCGGCGATTCTGCGCTCGCGCAAGCGCGGTAACCAGTGCCGTTTCGTCGACGGTCTGGCCGCGGCCAGCGCTGATGTAGTAGGCGGTAGGCTTCATCGCCGCGAACAACGCGCGGTCGAACAAGAGAGTATTGTCGGCGTTGGCCGGCAGCACGTTGATCAGAAAATCGGCGCGCGCCGGCGGCATCGCCCAACTGCGTCGGTCGGCAGCATTTCGTCAAAACCTTCGACCGCACGCGGCGTGCGACGTGACGCCGACGACCTGCATGCCGAACGCCTTGAGCAACTGACCGATGGCGGTGCCGACGACGCCGACCCCGACGTATGACTGCGGTCTTGCCGCATCAACAGACTGTAAAAGCGCCGGTTCCATACGTGCGCTTTCTGCTCCTCCACCAAATCGCGCACGTCGCGGCTCACTGCCATCATCAAATAGAGCACGGTTTCGCGCATCGGCGCGCCGTGTATGCCGCGCCCGCTGGTGAGCAGGACGTGGTGGACCGCAGCGACGGACACCGCAACACGTGATCGACGCCGGTCGCCAGGCACTGAATCCATTTCAAGCCAGCCGCGCGTTGATAAAATCGTCCTTCAGCTCGATGGCGAACGAGATCAGCACATCGATATCGGATAGATCGCGCGGCAATTCCGCGGCGCTGTGCGCAAGCATATAGTCGCTGCCGGGAATTCGGCTTTCAGCCGGTCGCGATAGATTTCAGCGTGACCGTCAAGAATGAGAACTTTGGTCATGGGCGCGAAGTGGCGCGGCGTAACCTTCTGTACCGCATGGCGGCGATCCTGTATCAAAGCGTAAGTCGGAGCAAGTTGCCGACGCGCAGGCGGAAGCAATGAAGGCGGTCGGCATGCGGCGAGTCAACGATAAGGGTCCGGCACGTAGCCAAGTGCAGGTGATTGCGCGGGCGGCCGCGATCCTGCGCGCGCTCGAGGACGAAGCGGACGGACTGAGCCTCGGGCAAATCGCCCAGCGGGTCAGTCTGGCGCGCTCCACCGTGCAGCGGATCGTCGCCGCGCTCGAGGCCGAAAAATTCGTGATCGCCGCATCGCCGAACGGACGCGTCCGGCTCGGCCCAACCATCCTGCGGCTCGCCGGCTCGGCACGCACGGATTTTGTTGCGGTGGCGCGGCCGTTCCTCACCCAACTTTCCAACGAACTCAAGGAAACCGTCGATCTTTCCGTCATCAAAAAAGACCATCTGGTCTTCATCGATCAGGTGATCGGATCGCAGCGGCTGCGCGCTGTTTCGGCGGTGGGTGAGATGTTTCCGCTGCATTGCACCGCCAACGGCAAAGCCTATCTCGCCGGGCTCGACGACGCCGCCGTCGCCCGCCTCATCGGCACAACCTACGAGGAGCGCACGCCGCGCACCATCACACGGCTCGACGAACTCTTGCGCGAGCTCAAAATCGTGCGCAAGACCGGCGTCGCCATTGACCGAGAGGAGCACACGCACGGGATTTGCGCGGCCGGCGTTGTCACCCGCGATCCGCTCGGCAATATCGTCGCCATCTCGGTACCGGTTCCGGCGCAGCGCTTTTCCAAGCACCAGCGTCACATCGTTACGAAGCTATTGGCCACCAAGGATGCGCTCGAGCGCTACCTGCTTGCCGCCGCTGCATAATCGCGGAGTGCCTTGTCGCATCCACCGGCTTTCGATACAGTTGTACCATATCGCGGTACATGGCCAACCACCGCGCAAAGCCGGCGGGGCCTGAAGGGAAACGTCAAGTCCGTAGGTGGAGGGTCGCGTGGCGAAGAAGATTCGCGGCGTCTCGTTCGAGGAGAACGACAACAACGCGATGGGATTGTCCTTCTACAATCTGTCCCATCGCTTCGGGTATCAGTCGCCGAACTGGCCGTACTTCGAAGACGTCAAGATCGAGCGCATCCATTATATGGCGAAGTCGGGTGTGCTGTCGCAGCGCATCACGACGTCAATGCACAACACCACGCATATCGACGCACCGGCGCATGTCGTGCAGGGCACGCCATTCATCGACGAGGTACCGCTGCCACATTTTTTCGGCTCCGGCATCGTGGTGTCGATCCCGAAAAAGAAATGGGAGCCGATCACCTACGACGATCTGGAAAAAGCCGCCGGCAAGGTAGTGCGGCCGCGCGACGTGGTGATGGTCAACACCGGCTGGCACAAGAAATATGAAGATAGCGAAGATTATTTCTGTTACGCACCCGGGTTTGTTCCCTCCGCCGGCAAATGGTTCGTCGAGAAGAAGGTCAAGGTCGTCGGCCACGACACGCAGGCCAACGATCATCCGCTCGCCACCGCCATCGGACCACAGCGCAACGGGCCGCTGCACCCGCATCTCGCCGAGGAATACAAGAAGTGGTCGGGCGGCCGCGACTGGAAAAAAGATTTTCCCGAGTGGGAACCGGTACACCGCATCCTGTTCAACAACGGCATTCTCGGCATCGAGAATGTCGGCGGCGACATCGACAAGGTCACCGGCCGCCGCTGCACTTTTGCGTTCTTTCCGTGGAATTGGGAGCGCGGCGACGGCTGCATCATCCGGCTGGTCGCAATTGTCGATCCGAAAGGTGGCTACCGGATCGAGAAGGGGGAGAAATTCTAATGCAGGTCAAGCGTTTCTCCGAGGCCAAGCCGTACGATGCGCCGCATCACCGCGGCTACACCGGCTTGCGCCTGTTCGGCGCCGAGGCCGGCGGCTCCAAGAGCCTCATCGTTGGCGTAACGCATTATTTGCCCGCCGGCGGCGCCGGGCCGGACGCGTCCCCGCCGGAGAAAGTCTATTTCGTTCTCACCGGCGAGTTGACGGTGATCGTCGACGGCAAGGAGACGGTGCTCAAGAAGCACGATTCCTGCTTCATCGGTCCAAACGAAACCCGCGAGATCGTCAATCGCGGTAACGAAATATGCTCGATCCTGGTCGCGATCGCGCCGGCGCCGGCAAAATAATCGGCTCTCGCCCCGTCGAGACGCTGAAAACTGAGTGACGGTCATGTCCGAAGATTTTTTAAAAAACCCGCTCTCGCTGTTTGACGTCCGCGGCAAGACCGCGATCATTACCGGCGCGACCGGGGCGTTCGGGGCGGTCGCGGCCAAGACGCTGGCTGCCGCCGGTGCGAACGTCGTTATTGCGGCAAGCAATGCCGATAGGCTGAGAAACATCGCGGCGGTATGCCGGAAATCCGGCGGCAAGGCCGAAGTCGTCGCCAAGCGCCCGGGTTCGGAAGCGAACTGCGACGCCATTCTTAAAACCGCCGTCGATGGATTTGGTGGTGTCGATATTCTGGTCGTCGCCTCCGGCCAGAACAAAGTATCGAAGATCGTCGATCAAAAGCCGGAAGATTTTCTGGACGTGATGGACGCCAATGTCACGCAATCGTGGCTGATGGCGCGCGCCTGCGCCCGACGGATGATCAAGCAGGGCCGCGGCGGCAAGATCATCCTGATGTCGTCGGCGCGCGGGCTGCTTGGACATCCGGCCGGCTACTCGGCCTACTGCGCCTCGAAGTCGGCGGTCGACGGCATCACCAAGGCGCTCGGCTGCGAACTCGGCGCCGCCGGCATCACCGTCAATGCGCTTGGTCCGACGGTTTTCCGATCCCCGCTCACCGAGTGGATGTTCGCCGACGACGAGCGCGGCAAGACCGTGCGCGCGGGCTTCCTCACGCGGGTGCCGAAGGGCCGTCTCGGCGAGCCGGAAGACCTCGCCGGTCCGCTCCTGTTCCTCGCTTCGAAGGCGTCCGACTTCTACACCGGCCACATCCTCTACGCCGATGGCGGCTACACGGCGGGCTAAGGCATGGCGAAAGCGCGCATCGCAGTGATCGGTGCCGGCCTTATGGGGCATGGCATTGCACAGGTCTTCGCGCTCGCCGGGCACGACGTGACCATTACCGATGCGGTTGCGGCAAATCTCGAAACCGCCAAAACGCGCATCACGGCGAATCTGCGCGACCTCGGCGAGGACGAAAGCGCCGTCGCGCGCGTGCTACCCCGCGCGGAACTCGCCGACGCGGTGCGCGATGCCGATTACGTGGTCGAAGCGGTGTCCGAGGATTTGGCGCTCAAGCAAACTCTTTTCGCCGACACCGAGCGGCATGTCCGCCGCGACACCATTCTCGCCAGCAACACGTCGGTCATTCCGATTACCGCGATCATGCAGGGGCTGGCCGTCCGCGAGCGTGCGCTTGGCACGCACTGGTGGAATCCGCCTTACCTCGTGCCGCTGGTGGAGGTGATCGCAACGGCGTGGACCGCTCCGCACGTCGTCACCTGGACCATGGCGCTGCATCAAGCGGCCGGCAAGCAGCCGGCCCATGTGAAGAAAGATGTGCCGGGATTTATCGGCAACCGGCTGCAGCACGCGCTATGGCGCGAGGCAATCTCGCTGGTCGAAAACGGCATCTGCGACGCCGAAACAGTCGACACCGTCGTGAAAGCATCGTTCGGCCGGCGGCTACCCGTGCTGGGGCCGCTGGAAAACGCCGATCAGGTCGGGACCGATCTGACGCTTGCCATCCACAACATCGTGCTGCCGGCAATCGACGGCAGGCCGGGGCCCTCGCCCTATCTGCAAAAACTCGTGGCCGACAAAAAACTGGGTTTCAAGACCGGCGAAGGCTTCCGCAAGTGGAGCGAGCCGGAACGGGCCGCGCTGCGCGGCAAGGTGATGCAGCATCTCAAATCCATGCAAGGTCTCTGAAAGGGAGGACGAAAATGAGTGAAGACAAGAAACTTCCAAGCACGGCGCAGGGCAGCCTCGATCGCCGCACCGTGATCGCTGGCGGCCTCGGCGCGCTCGCCGCGCCCGCGGTGCTGCGCGCGATCCCAGCCAACGCGGAGTCGAAAGTCATCAAGATCGGGCACGTCAGCCCGAAGACCGGACCGCTCGCCGGCTTCGGCGAGAGCGATGGCTTCGTTATCGACCAGATGACCAAGATCCTCAAACCCGGCCTGCAAAGCGGCGGCAAGACCTACCAGGTCGAGATCGTCTCCAAGGACAGCCAGTCGAGCGGCTCGCGGGCCGCCGAGGTTGCCGGTGAACTGATCACCCGCGACAAGGTCGATCTGATCATCGCCTCCTCCGCGCCCGACACCACCAATCCAGTCGCCGACCAGGCCGAGGTCAACGAAGTGCCCTGCGTAACGACAAACTGTCCGTGGCAGCCGTATTTCTTCGGCCGCAACGGCGATCCGAAGAAGGGCTTCACCTGGACCTATCACTTCTTCTGGGGGCTGGAAGACGTCATCGCGTCATATCTGCCGATGTGGGACAGCGAGCCGACCAACAAAGTCGTCGGCGGACTGTTCCCGAACGACGCCGACGGCAACGCCTGGGGCGATCCGCAGCGCGGCCTGCCGCCAGCGCTGACCAAGGCCGGCTACAAGCTGCTCGATCCCGGCCGCTATCAGGTGATGAACAACGACTTCACCTCGCAGATTTCGGCGTTCAAGAGCGCCGGCGCCGAGATGGTGGTCGGCAACATGATCCCGCCCGACTTCGCTACCTTCTGGTCGCAAGCGGCGCAGCAGAATTTCCATCCGAAGATCGTCACCATCGGCAAGGCGCTATTATTCCCCTCGGTGGTGGCCTCGCTCGGCGCGCGCGGCAACGGGCTCACCACCGAAATCTGGTGGACCCCGACCTTCCCGTTCAAATCCGGTCTGACCGGCCAGAACGCCAAGGAGCTCACCGAGGCCTACACGGCGGCGACCAAGCGGCCGTGGACGCAGCCGATCGGCTACCAACACGCGCTGTTCGAGGTGGCGATCGATGTGCTCAAGCGCAGCAAGGCGATCGAGCCCAAGGCGATCCTCGATAGCATCGTTGCGACCAACTACCATTCGATGGTCGGTCATGTGCAATGGACCGGACAGCCGGTGAAGAACGTCACCAAGACGCCGCTCGTTGCTGGCCAATGGCAGCGCAAGGGCCCCGGGTTCGACCTGGTGATCACCGAGAACCAGTCCGCGCCGGAAATTCCGGTCGGCGGCAAGCTTGAGCTGCTGTCGTAAGGTCGACAGTTGTCATGGCGAGGAGCGCGGCGGCATGATTGATGTCGCCGCCGCGGCGTTCTGATCACGGCTGCTCGTCAAAGAAGAGATAGACGGCGGCGATCTTGCCATCCCGGGCGATGATGAAATCGGTTCCGGCGTAGGCCGGCGGCTTGCCAGGACTGCCCGACCCCCAACGGACCCCGCCCCCATCGCCCATCACCTCAGGCGGCGAGAGCAGCTGATATCGGAAGTCGGGATGCGTAGCCTTGATCACGCCAGCGATGCGGTCGATCTCGTCGCGACCGCGGTAAATGCCGTTGGGTTCGTGGAATACTGCGTTTTCGTGGAAGATCTGGTCGATCGCTGCGCGTCGACGCACGGGATCAATCTCGCCGAACACGTCATGGAGGTTGCGAAGCAATAAAGTCGATATAGTGCAGGACATCTTCCCTTCATCCTTTGCCCACTTCGCGCAGTAGCGCGTTACGCGCATACGCGCGACTGCCTGTTGGCTCGCAATGACGCAACGCTTTATTTGATAAACGTGCCGTTGCGCAGTTCGGTGACGGCCCGCTGCAACTCCGCTTGCGTGTTCATGACAATCGGGCCGTACCAGGCGACCGGCTCTTTCAGCGGTTTACCGGAAACCAGCAGGAAGCGGATGCCTTCGTCGCCAGCCTGCACCGTGACCTCATCGCCTGAGTTGAACAAGACCAGCGAGCGATTGCCCGTCTGCTCGCGCACGAGAATCTCGTCGGCGCCGTCGGTCTTCTCGGTCAAAACGCCGAACGGCTCCGACGCCGCACGGAAACTGCCAGAGCCTTCGAACACGTAAGCGAAAGCGTGCCGTTCGAGTTCGACTGCAAGCGTCTTGCGCTTGCCCGCCGGCACGAACACGTCGAGATAGCGCGGATCGGCGGCAACGCCTTCGACCGGGCCACGCTTGCCCCAGAAATCGCCGCAGACGATGCGTACCCGGGTCCCATCGTCATCGACGACTTCGGGGATTTCGCCCGCCTTGATATCCTGATAGCGCGGCGCGGTCATCTTCAACGAAGCCGGCAGATTGGCCCACAGCTGGAAGCCGTGCATGCGGCCCAGCGCGTCACCCTTCGGCATTTCCTGATGCAGGATGCCGCGACCGGCGGTCATCCATTGCACGTCGCCGGCGCCGAGATTGCCACGGTTGCCCAGGCTGTCGCCGTGCTCGACGTCGCCGGCCAGCACATAGGTAATGGTCTCGATGCCGCGATGCGGATGCCAGGGGAAACCGGCGCAGTATTCGTCCGGCCGGTCGTTGCGGAAATCGTCGAGCAGCAGGAACGGATCGAACTCGGTGGTATCGCCAAAGCCGAAAGCGCGGCGCAGATGCACGCCGGCGCCCTCGATCGTCGGCTTGGAGGAAACAATGCGCTTGACCGGCCGAATGGACATGATGGACCTTCCTTAAGGCTGGCGCTGTCGGCGCCGATAATATCGGATTTTCCGTTTAGGTAGGCGCTCGTGGCGCGGGAGCAAGAAGGCACACCGGTGATACCGGCGCGGCGATCACATCTTCTCAGGCACCACGTCGTTGAACTTGTTGTAATCGAGCTGAAAACGTCCGTCCGGCGAAACGCCGCTGATGTCCTGATAACGATACCCCCAGCGGATATCCTCTGCCCCGTAAACGCGCCGCGCGTAGAGCTGCTGCGCGGATGCGTCATCGAGCCCGCTCACATTGAGCACGAGCGACGCGTCGGCGGCGATCAGATCTTCTTTGGTCGCGCCGTGCAGCGGGCTTTCCTTGTCAATGGTGTGAAAGATCGTCCAGCTCAGCATGAAGACCGGATGTTCGCTGCGTTCAACCTTCAGTTCGTGAAAGCGGCGGAATTGATCGCCCTCCATGCTCTTTTCAATGCGCAGGAGCCAAAGACGCGCGGTGGCGCGCGAAATGGTATTGTGCCGCGCATTGGCCATGCGGATCATCAGCGTCGGTTTGCCATTGCGCGCCGCCACGACCGGGTTCTCGGCGAACACGAAGCGGGCGCGCGGCCGCGAAAAGCGGGCGAAGATCAGCCCGGTCAACACGGCAAGAAAGCACATGCCGGTAAAAATCTCGACGGTGGCGATCAGATGCCCGTAATTGGTCTGCGGGTGCATGTCGCCGTAACCGACCGTCGCCAACGTCTCGATCGAGAAATAGAACAGCCCAAGCGCTCCGTTTTCGGATGCGTTGGCGACAGGCTCGCGGCCGAGCGCATAAAGAGACGCAAACACAGCGTTGAGAGTGACGAAGATCAGCGCGGCGCTGCCGAAGAACGCCGGCCAGTAAACGGTCATCGACCGGTGATAGAGGTCGGACCAGAAGCCCTGGCTCAGCCCAAGGGTCTCGACCTCGCGGTGACCGACGCGGACGAGATGGGACCTGTTATCTCGATGCTTTCGTCGCAGCTTGGCCAATGAAATAGCGCCTCAGGATGACGTCCTAAACCGCCGCGGGCGCCGCGACTTTGGTCTTGAGGCGGCTGAACACCCGGCGGGCATTGCCTTCAAAAATCTTTTGCCGGTCGGCGTTGCTAAGCTTTGCCGCCCCGTCGACATACCGCTTGGTGTCGTCGAAATTAAATCCGGTCTTCGGATCGATGCCCTTGACCGCGCCGACCATCTCCGACGCAAACAGAATGTTGTCGACCGGCACCACCTCGGTGAGCAGATTGATCCCCGGCTGATGGTAGACGCAGGTGTCGAAGAAGATATTGTTCTTGATGATCTCAACCAGCTCGGGCCTGCCGTTGTTGAGCGCCAGACCGCGGAAGCGGCCCCAATGGAACGGCACCGCGCCGCCGCCATGCGGGATGATCAGCTTGAGCGTCGGAAAATCCTTGAATAGATCGGACAGGATCAGTTGCATAAATGCCATGGTGTCGGCGTTGAGATAGTACGAGCCGGTGGTGTGCAGCGCCGGATTACAAGAGCCGGACACATGGATCATCGCCGGCACGTCGAGCTCGACCATCTTCTCGAAGAACGGATACCACCACTTGTCGGTCAAAGGCGGCGAATTGAAATAGCCGCCGGACGGATCGGGATTGAGATTGCAGCCGATGAAGCCCAGTTCCTTGACGCAGCGCTCAAGCTCGCCGACCGAGTGCGGCGGCGGCGCGCCGGGTGACTGCGGCAACTGGCACACCCCGATGAAATTCTTCGGGAACAGCGAGACCACCCGCGCGATCAGGTCGTTGCAAATCTGCGACCATTCGAGACTTACGCTTTCGTCGCCGACATGGTGGCCCATGCCCGACGCGCGCGGCGAGAAGATCGTCAGATCGGTGCCGCGCTCGCGTTGCAGCTTGAGCTGGTTCAGCTCGATGCTTTCGCGGACTTCATCGTCGGACATTTTGAGCGACGCGCGCGAAGGCATCGCCGTCTTGTCCTTGGCGTTCGCCGCCGCGGTCTGCTCTTTGCGAAAGAGCAAAAGATCCTTGGGCTCGGTGGTGTAGTGGCCGTGACAATCGATAATCATAAGGACTTCGCTTTGGCGGTTGCGACGCCGATGCTACGGGGCGCGGTGCGATTGTCAAACCGGGATGCCGGTCTGGTAGGATGCCGGCCGCATTGGGGAGATTAAGGATGGCTGACTTACCACGGCTTAACGGCGTCATCCGCGCGCTCGAAGCCGGCCAGCACGCGCTGACCTGCTTCACGCCGGCCGAGATCACCAGCGCGGTGGCGATCGCCACGTCGAAATTCGATGGCTGCGTGTTCGAGATGGAGCACCAGCCGTGGGACGGCCGGCTGTTGCGCGATTGCCTGCAATATATGCTCAACCGCGCCCAGATCGCCAAAGCCGGCTCAGTGGCGCCAGGCGTGACGCCGATGGCGCGCGTGCCGGTCAACGGCGTCGAGATGGCGCAATGGCAGGCCAAGCAGGCGCTCGATATGGGCTGCTACGGTATCGTTTTTCCGCATATCTCGACGGTAGAGGAAGCGGCCAACTCGGTCGGCGCCTGCCGCTATCCGCGGCTCAGCGACGCGTCGCTTTATCACCCAGCCGGCATCCGCGGCGACGGCCCGACCACCGCGGCGCGCTACTGGGGGCTGACGCAGCAGGAATATTACCAGAAGGCTGACGTGTGGCCGCTCAATCCGCACGGCGAGATTTTCTGCATCCTGCAAATCGAGGACACCCGCGGCGTCGACAACCTCGACGATATCCTGAAAAACGTGCCGGGCATCGGCGCCATCCTGATTGGCGAAGGCGATTTGTCACAGGAGCTCGGCTATCCGCGGCAACACGAGCACAAGGTTGTGCTGGAATGGATGAAGCGCGTGGTCGATACCTGCAAGAAGCACAACGTCGTCATCGGTCACCCGCATGTCGAGGCCGGCAATGCCGAGCGCATCATCAAGGAGGGCTACCGTTTCCTGATGTGTGCGCCGGTGCAGAGCTACAGCCACCTGGAAGCGGCGCGGAAGCATACGGGAAGGAGCTAGTTCCGCTCATTCCCGCGAATTAATTACGCGTCCCCCAGCCCGCCCTTCTCCTCGATGAAGCTTGCAATCTCCTCGACGCCGTTGCCGGCGCGCAGATTGGTGAACACGAACGGGCGCGCGCCGCGCATCCTTTTCGATTTTCGCTCCATCGTTTCCAGCGACGCGCCGACATGCGGCGCGAGATCGACTTTGTTGATCACCAGGAGATCCGAGCGGGTGATGCCCGGCCCACCCTTCGAGGGAATCTTGTCGCCGGCGGCAACGTCGATGACGTAGATGGTGAGATCGGCAAGCTCTGGAGAAAACGTGGCGGCCAGATTGTCGCCGCCGGATTCGATCAATACCAAATCGAGCGCGGGGAATTTCTGCCGCATGTCGGCGATGGCCGCGAGATTGGCCGAAGCGTCCTCGCGGATCGCGGTGTGCGGGCAGCCGCCGGTCTCGACACCGGCAATCCGGTCGGGGACAAGCGCGCCCGAGCGCACCAGATATTCGGCATCCCATTTGGTGTAGATGTCATTGGTAATGGCGGCGATCTCGTAACGGTCGCGCAAGCGCTTGCACAGCGCGTCCATCAGCGCGGTCTTGCCGGAGCCGACCGGGCCGCCGACCCCGACGCGCAACGGGCCGTGTGAATTGTTTTTGCTCATCGTTTTGTTTCAACTCCTGAACAGGCGCGTGTATTGGCTCTCGTGCCGCATGCTGGCAATGTCGGCTCGAAACGCCGCGCTGCCAAGTTCGGCAAGCGGCGTATTCGCCGCGCGCGCCGCGGCCGCAGCGACGTTCTTTTCCAGCGCCGCAAGCACGCGTTGGCCGTCGGTCTGGCCGAGCGGAATAAGCCGCACACCCGCCGAAATCCAGTTGGCGGCGAGCGCATGCAGGAAGGCATGCAGCGCAGCCTCGCAATCGATGCCGTGTCCGGCGCAGGCGACGCCGACCGCGACCGGCAAAGCCACCGGGCCGGCCCACGCCGCGTCAAACCGTTTGATCGCTTCGCACGGCCACGCCGCCCGCGTTGCTTCAAGGAAGGCACGGCCTTGCGCGGTCGTTTCAAGGAAACGCTCCTTCGACGGCACGAAAGCGGCGGCAAGTTCCGCCACTGCGCGCAGCGCCGTCGTGTCGTCGGCGGCACTTGCGCGATGCGCATGGACAAAAAACACCGCATCGGCGAAACCGCCACCTTCACTCAGTATTGTCGCGAGCCATGCCTTGAGCGAACCTGCATGGCGAATATCGCCAGCCTCGACCGCCCATTCGATGCCGCTGGAGTATGAGAAGGCGCCCACCGGATAAGCCGGCGACAGCCACGCCATCAACCGATACAGCGCCGCGCTCTCCGACCGCCCGTTCGCGCTGACGCGTGAATCCGGCCGGCGTTTGACTTTGTGCGGGCCCCGCTTGCGCGGGGACGAGCGCAGCAGCGGCCGCGTGCGCGACTTAGCCATCGTGACCGTGGCCGTGATCATGCCCGTGGTGATCGTAAGCGCCGTGCTCGGGATTGAATGGCGCCTCGACCGGCGATAACGACGCGCCGAGTTCCGCGCAGCATAGCTTCGATCACGTGATCGCGGCGGATACGCAGCCGGTCGCCGACAATTTCCACGTCGATGTGCCGGTTGCCGATGTGCCAGGCGAGCCGCGCTAGTTCGTGCCCGTCGGCCGCCGCGATCTCGATAAGCGGCTCCGGCCGGCCGACGATTTGCACCATGGCACCGTCGTCGAGCACCAGCCCGTCACCGTCATGCAGCGCGGTCGCTTTCGGCAGGTCGAGCAGGAATTTGGTGCCGTGCTCGGCGCGCAGCATCACGCGGCGCCGATGGCGCTCATGCGCGTCGAGGCTGATGGTATCGACCGCACTGGCTTCATCCCAATGGCCGGCTGCCTTCACGTCGAGCGCGCGCTTCATCTGTCATATCCTCGCTCGGTTTTAGCCTAACAACAGTACCAACGGGTAGCCAAAATTCCACTAAGGCCTTAGACCGTCGACGCAAAATTCCCGTCCCGTTGTACAGCGGCGACGGCTCCGGCCAACTATAGTATAGACGGCAAGCTACGACGGACATCCGTTGCCGGCAGACGGGTTGTTCTGATGACCTCTCCAGACCGCGATCAGGCGCCAAGCCGTCGTCATTTCCTGAAGCAAGCGAGCCTGATCGGCGGCATGCTTGCGACGTTTCCCGCATGGGCCGACTCCTTCGCCGACCTCGGCCTGCCGGGCGGTCCGAATCAGCGCGAGCTGACCGGCACATTCCCGCAAAAGGGGCAGATGGTTTTGCAGCGGAGCCGCCCGCCTTTGCTGGAAACACCATTTGAAACCTTCGACCGCGGCATCTTTACCCCCAACGACCAGTTCTTCGTCCGCTGGCACTGGGCCGTGATCCCGGAAGCGGTCGACGTGGCCTCCTTCAAGGTCGCCGTGCGCGGACACGTCAACAATCCCTTGTCGCTTTCGATGGCCGACTTTCTGAAGATGCCCCGGGTCGAGCTGGCAGCGGTCAATCAGTGTTCCGGCAATTCCCGCGGCTACTTCCAGCCGCGCGTCGCCGGCGGCCAATGGGCCAACGGCGCCATGGGCAACGCGCGCTGGACCGGCGTCCGCCTGCGCGATGTGCTCGACCGTGCCGGCATCAAGAAGGGTGCAATCGCGGTACGCTTCAACGGTCTGGACCAACCAGTCGTCGATGGCGCGCCCGATTTCATGAAGTCGCTTGATATTGAACACGCCCGCGACGGCGAGGTCATGTTGGCCTTCGAGATGAACGGCGAGCAGCTGCCGCTGCTCAACGGCTTCCCGCTGCGCTTGATCGTGCCCGGATGGTATTCGACCTACTGGGTCAAGATGCTCAACGACATCGAAGTGCTGGACGCGCCAGACCAAAATTTCTGGATGGCGACGGCCTACCTTATCCCCGACACGCCTCATGCCAGCGTCAAGCCCGGACAAACCGGATTTAATTTGGTACCGATCAACCGCATGGTTCCGCGCTCCTTTTTCACCAACGTGACCGACCAGGCGACCGTAAAATCCGGCGTGGTGCTGCCGGTCAGAGGGATTGCGTTCGGCGGCGATTGCGGCGTGTCAATGGTGGAAGTATCAGCTGATCAAGGAAACAACTGGAAGAAGACCACGCTCGACCGAGACGCGGGCGCGTACAGCTTTCGTCGATGGAGCACGCAGCTGACGGGGCCGCAATCCGGCAAGCTTACATTGCAGGTCCGCTGTACCAACACCAAGGGCGAGGTCCAGCCAAACGAGCCGAACTGGAACGGCGGCGGCTTCATGCGCAACGTCATCGAACAAGTCGAGCTTACCGTCGCCTGACCGGAAACAGCGAGGGGACGAATTGTGACTTTATCGGGCAAGTCGATCGACGGAATTTGCATATTCTTGCTGGCGCTTGGCATCTTTACCGGACTGGACGCCAGGCCGATTTCGGCCGCGGATAACTCGATCGTGACCGCCGGCGGCGTGACACTGCATTCGGTAAGCGCGAATTTTCCCGACCCTGGCCGCCTCTTTCCGGGCGGCAACAGCGCCGATGCGATCAACAACAACTGCCTTGCCTGCCATTCGACCGGCATGGTGTTGACACAGCCTAAGATGTCGCGCGCCGAGTGGCAGGCCGAAGTTGACAAGATGCGCACCACCTACAAGGCGCCGATCGACGCTGCCGACGTGCCGGCAATCGTCGACTATCTCGTCAACCGCACCAGCAACAAATAACCGGTGACAGGGAGTTTGCGCTATGGCCGCCAAGTATCTGCGAGGTATTAAATGATCCGCAATTACAGTGACCACGCTGCCAACGAGCGCACGTTTCTCGCCTGGGTGCGTACCGGCATCGCGGTGATCGCATTCGGCTTCGTGATCGAGAAGTTCAATCTCTTCCTGACGACGATTGCCAATTCTACCGTCGGTAACACTGCCAATCGCCTGCGGCTCGACAAGCTGTCCGGCCCGTTCGGACATTATGAAGGGCTGGCGCTCATGCTTGCCGGCGTCGCCGTGGTTGTCCTGGCGACCGTCCGTTTTGTCCGTATCACCCGCCTGCTGGAAAACGCCCAAACGCACGCGGCCAAAACCGTGCGCACGGAATTGATCCTTTCGGCGACGGTGGTGCTTTTGGTCGTCAGCTACGTCGGCTTGCTGGCATTCGGCTGAGGCATAACAGGCCCGCGCACTGCCGCTGCTTTCGCATCGTCGAAGTATTGGAGATCGCGCCGGACGCCGATAAGGTGCCGCGGCAAGGGAGGATTTTCGGGGCATGACCGTTAGCGGTAAGGCCTATATCGCCGGGGCTTTCGAGCATCCGACCCGGCATGCGCCGGACAAGACGGTGGCGCAGCTGCACGCCGAGGTGGCGCTCGGAGCGTTGCAGGATGCCGGACTCACGCGCGCTGACGTCGACGGCTATTTCTGCTCCGGCGACGCGCCGGGGCCCGGCCCCCTCTCGATGGCGGAATACATGAATTTGAAGCTTCGCCACGCCGATTACACGGAAGTCGGCGGCGCCTCCTACACGCTCTTGGTCGGACACGCCGCCGAGGCGATCGCCGCCGGCAAATGCGACGTCGCGCTGATCACGCTCGCCGGCCGGCCGCGCAGCGAAGGCATGGCGACCGGCACCGCGCCGCGGCCGCGCGACCCTAACCAGCCGGAGGCGCCCTGGGAAGCGTCCTACGCCATCACCACCGCCAACGGCTACGCCATGTGCGCGATGCGGCACATGCACCAATACGGTACCACCAATGAGCAGCTTGCCTGGGTGAAGGTCGCCGCCTCACATCATGCCCAGCACAATCCGCACGCCATGTTGCCGGAAGTGGTCACCGTCGAGGAGGTGCTCGCCTCGCCGATGATTGCCGACCCGCTGCACCGGCTCGACTGCTGCGTGATCAGCGACGGCGGCGGCGCGCTGGTGATCACGCGGCCTGAGATCGCGAAGTCGCTCAAGCGGCCGTTGGTCAAGGTTATCGGCACCGGCGAGGCGGTGAAGCATCTCACCGGCGGCACTTTCGATCTCACCACGTCGGCTGCGGCGCGCTCCGGGCCGATCGCCTTCGCCGAAGCCGGCATCACTGCCGCCGATATCAAATACGCGTCGATCTACGACAGCTTCACCATCACCGTTATCATTCAGATCGAGGATCTGGGCTTCTGCGCCAAAGGCGCCGGCGGCAAATTCGTCGCCGACGGCAACCTGATTTCCGGTACCGGGAAGCTTCCCTTCAACACCGACGGCGGCGGCTTGTGCAACAACCATCCGGCCAATCGCGGCAGCATGACCAAGGTGATCGAAGCGGTGCGGCAGCTGCGCGGCGAGGCGCATCCGGCGGTACAGGTGAAGAACTGCGACCTTGCGCTGGCGCACGGCACGGGGTTTCAGCTCGCCACCCGGCACGGCAGCGCCACAGTCATCATGGAACGGGAGTGAGGCGATGGGGCGAAAACTTACGCCGCCGGTCGTGACCGCCGAGAGCAAAGCCTTCTTCGATGCGACGCGCACCGGCAAATTCGTGATCCCGTTCTGCACCGCCTGCGGCAAGGCGCATTGGTATCCGCGCGCCATCTGCCCGTTCTGCGCGAGCGACAAGGTGGAGTGGCGTCCGGCCTCCGGCAAAGGCACGATCTATACCTTCAGCATCATGCGCCGGGTCAAGGAGCCTTACGTCATCGCCCATGTGACGCTGGCCGAAGGGCCGACCATGCTCACCAACATCGTCGATTGCGATTTCGACAAGCTTCGCATCGGGCAAGCGGTCGCAGTCGTGTTGCAGGAGACCGACAACGGCCCGCCGGTGCCGATGTTCAGGCCAGCGTAGATGATCAACAAGATCGTGCAGAGCATGGCCGAGGCGATGGCGGATATCCGCGATAACTCGGTCGTCTTGATCGGCGGCTTCGGCAGCATCGGCCAGCCCAACGCACTCATCGACGGGCTGATCGAGCAAGGCGCCAAAGATCTGACGGTGGTCGCCAACAATGCCGGTGTCGGCCACACCGGTCTCGCCAGGCTCATGGAAGTCGGGCGCGTGCGCAAGATCGTCTGCTCGTATCCGCGCACCTCCGACCCAGTGGTGTTCGCCGGACTTTACCGTGCTGGCAAGATCGAGCTTGAAGTCATGCCGCAGGGGACGATGGCCGAGCGCATGCGCGCCGCCGGCGCCGGCATTCCGGCCTTCTATACGCCGACCTCGGTCGGCACCAAGCTCGCCCAAGGCAAGGAGTTGCGGGATTTCCGCGGCCGGAAGTATGTTTTGGAGGAGGCTTTATTCGGCGACGTCGCCTTGATCGAGGCCTGGCAGGCGGACCGCTGGGGTAACCTGACCTACCGCTCGTCGGCGCGGAACTTCAATCCAGTGATGGCCATGGCGGCGAAGTTGACCATCGCACAGGCTCAGCACATTGTGGAACTCGGTGCGCTCGATCCGGAGCACGTCGCGACGCCCGGAATTTTCGTCGATCGGGCAGTGCACGTGCCGTACGGCGAGCCGGTCGTAACCTGACGGGGAATATAAAGTGAGCGCGAAAGCGGCAGTGAAGATTCTGGCGGCGTGCAAGCCGTGGACGCGCGACGAAATCGCCGCGCGCGCCGCGCGCGACATCCCGGAAGGCTGGTACGTCAACGTCGGCATCGGCATTCCGGTGCTGCTGCCGAACTACATCCCGCCGGAGCGCGAGGTGATTGTTCAATCCGAGAACGGCCTTCTCGGCATGGGCCCGACGCCTGCCGACGACAAGATCAACCGCTGGCTGATCAACGCGAGCAAGAAGTACGTCACGCTCGTACCCGGCGCCTCGATCGTGCATCACGCCGACAGCTTTGCCATGATCCGCGGCGGCCATCTTGATCTCTGCGTGCTTGGCTCATTTCAGGTGGCCGAGAACGGCGACTTCGCCAACTGGACATCGGACGGCGACGATATGCCGTCGGTTGGCGGCGCCATGGACCTTGCCGCCGGCGCCAAGGCGATCTGGCTGTTGATGGACCACACGACCAAGAGCGGCGACAGCAAGGTAATGCGCCGGTGCACATATCCGCTCACGGCGGTCGGCGCGGCGAAGCGCGTTTATACCAATCTCGCCGTGCTTGATATCACCGACCAGGGCTTCGCCGTGCGCGATATGGCGCCGGGCCTGACGTTCGAGGCGTTGCAGGACGTGACCGACGCGCCCCTGCACCGGGCGAACTAGGCGGAGCGATCGGTTACTGCGCGGCTGCCGGCGCCGGCTTGACCGGCGGCTTGGCCTTATGCGGCTTCTTCGGTGCGTCGGCCGCGGGCCTGGCTTGTAGCTCAGACGGCGGAGTGGCGGCCAACGCTGACGATGACAGCGGCGTCCAAGGTTTCCCGTCCGAAGCTTTTCCGTCCGAAGGTTTTGCGTCCGATGCCTTACCGTCGCCCCCCTTCCCGTCCGCTTCCTTTCCGCTGGTTTCCTTTGCGTCCGCGTGCTTGGCCGCACTTTTCGCCGCGCCCTTTTTCTTGCGAGGCGCCGCCGGCTCGACGGTAGCGAGCTTGGCGATCTCGTCCGGGGTGCGCGTCGGCCCGATATAGACGACAACCGGCGTCACTGCGCCCGCGTCGGACAGGAGCGCGGCGCCCTTTGGCGTGGGGACCCTCAAGCTCGATAGCATGGCCGAGAATGCCCCGTTGTCGCCGTTGGCACTCTCGCCGCCGGCGTCATCATCCTCGTCTTCCGCCGCCGGCTTCTTGCGGTGCCTGCCGCACACTTCGTCATGCAAATTGGGCGGCGCCGCGCTGATCGGGGTGAGCGCATCGACCGATCCGAGCGCCGGCGTCAGCCACGACAGCGGATTTTGCATAAAGCCGCTTTCCAGAAGTTCTGCCGCCTTCACCGCGCGCGCCCCGGACGACGGCGCTCCCATCACCACGGCGATCAGTTGCTTGCCGTTGCGCGTGGCGGTGGCGACCAGATTGAAGCCCGAGGCGCAGATGAAGCCGGTCTTCATGCCGTCCGCGCCCGGATAGCGGCCGAGCAAAGTATTGTAGTTGCGAACTACCCGCCCACCGAACTTGATCGCCGGAATGTGCCAGTAGAAATTGTATTCGGGAAAATCGCGGATCAGCGCGCGGGCAAGGATCGCCATGTCGCGTGCCGAGGTGATCTGCTCGTCGGCCGGTAGCCCGTTGGGATTGACGAAGTTCGATTCGCTCATGCCGAGGCGATGCGCGGTCTTGGTCATGTCCTCGGCAAAATTCTCGATCGAACCGTCGACGCCTTCCGCCAGCAGCACGGCCATGTCGTTGGCCGACTTCACCATCATCATCTTCAGCGCATTGTCGACCGTCACCGGGGTACCGATCGCAAAGCCCATCTTGGTCGGCGATTGCGCCAGCGCGGTATGCGAAACCTTGAATAGTGTATCGAGCGTGATGCGGCCCGCTTTGATCGCCTGCAGCGTGGTGTAGAGCGTCATCAGCTTCGTCACCGACGCGGGATACCACGGATAGGTGGCGTTCTCGGCGCGCAATACCTTGCCGGAATCGGCCTCGACGAGAATACTCGCTCCGGCGCGGGCCGGCGTTGCGGAGAAACCGGCGGCCAAGACGAAAGCGGACGCGATACAGAGCGTCAGCGTCCGGAAAAACTGCAAATGGTACACGTGTCGCGGTCCGCTTCGTTGCTCGGGCCCGGGGGCCGCCGTTTCGGGACTAGACCAGAACCGGCAAAAGGGCCGCGACAGGTTCACGAAAGGTTCCCAAAGCCCGGCGGCCGAACTATCTAAGCGCAAGGCACGCTCGAACGCAAAGCTAAATCCCGGTATCATTTGGGGTATCGGTTAAGGCGCATGCGTTTGCAGCATCGGCCTACGAAAAGCGACCAAAGTTCGGCAGAAGGAAACGATCATGACCGCTTGCATCGTTGGGTGGGCGCATACACCGTTCGGCAAGCTTGCCGGCGAGACCGTCGAAAGCCTGATCGTCAAAGTGGCCGGCGAAGCGCTCGCCGACGCCGGGGTAGCGGCGAAAGACGTCGACGAGATCGTGCTCGGCCATTTCAACGCCGGCTTCTCGGCGCAGGATTTCACCGCCTCGCTGGTGCTGCAGGCTTCGCCCGATTTGCGCTTTAAGCGGGCGACGCGGGTCGAGAACGCCTGCGCCACCGGCTCGGCCGCGGTGCATCAGGGATTGAAAGCGATCGCCGCCGGTTCCGCCCGCATCGTGCTTGTGGTCGGCGTCGAACAGATGACGACGACGCCCGCTGCCGAAATCGGCCGCAACCTGCTCAAGGCATCCTATGTGCGCGAGGAAGCCGATATCGACGGCGGCTTTGCCGGCGTGTTCGGCAAGATCGCCGGGCTTTATTTCCAGCGCTGGGGCGACCAGTCGGACGCGCTGGCGCAGATCGCCGCCAAGAATCACAAGAACGGCGTCGGCAATCCGTATGCACAGATCCGCAAGGACCTGGGCTACGACTTCTGCCGCGCAGGAAAGCGAGAAGAACCCGCGTGTCGCCGGGCCGCTCAAGCGCACCGATTGCTCGCTCGTCTCCGACGGCGCCGCGGCGCTGGTGCTCACCGACGTCGAAACCGCGCTTAAGATGAAGAAGGCGGTCGTGTTCCGCGCCGCCGCAGCATGTGCAGGATTTCCTGCCGATGTCGAGGCGCGACATTCTCAAATTCGAAGGCTGCGCCGTGGCCTGGCAGCGCGCGCTCGCCGAGGCCGGCATCGCGCTGCACGGATCTGTCCTTCGCCGAGGTGCACGACTGCTTCACCATCGCCGAACTGATCGAATACGAGGCGATGGGGCTGGCGCCGGAAGGCCAGGGCGCGCGCGTGATCGCCGAAGGCATGGTCGCCAAGGACGGCAAGCTGCCGATCAATCCGTCGGGCGGGCTCAAAGCCAAGGGCCACCCGATCGGCGCCACCGGCGTGTCGATGCACGCGATCGCCTCGATGCAGCTCACCGGCACGGCCGGCGACATGCAGGTCAAGGACGCGAGGCTCGGCGGCATCTTCAATATGGGCGGCGCCGCGGTCGCCAATTACGTCAGCATTCTGGAACGGCTGCGCTAACGTCATTCGACGCCGCGAGCGCAGCAATCGGGAGGAGCAATAGCGACGGCCGCTGGACCGGATGCTTCGCTTAGCTCGCATGACGGTCATCCCCAAACTGCGCTTGCACCAGCTCGGCGAAGAAGCCGCCGCCGCGCTGCAGTTCATCGTAAGTGCCCGCTCTCGACGATGCGGCCTTCGTCGAACACCAGGATGCGGGTCGCGTTGCGGACGGTCGCAAGGCGATGGGCGATCACGAAAGTCGTGCGGCCCTTCATCACTTCATCGAGCGCCAGCGTGACCCGCGCTTCGGTCAGCGGATCGAGCGCGCTGGTCGCTTCGTCGAGGATGAGGATCGGCGGATCTTTCAGTAGCGCGCGCGCGATGGCGAGCCGCTGCCGCTCGCCGCCGGACAACAACCGGCCGCGTTCGCCGATGCGCGCTGCGAAGCCCTCCGGATTGCGGTCGATGAAATCGAGCGCCTGCGCCCGTGCCGCGGCCTCGCGCATTTCGGCCTCGGTGGCGTCCGGCTTGCCGACGCGCAGATTCTCCGCGATCGAGCGGTTGAACAGCAGCGTCTCCTGAAACACCACGCCGATGTTGCGGCGCAAGCCCGTCAGCGTCAGGCCGCGGATATCGGCGCCGTCGACCTTGATGCATCCCGACTGCGGGTCAAAGGTGCGATGCAGAAGCGCGAGCGCCGTCGATTTGCCGCTGCCGGTCGGGCCGACCAGGGCGACGCGGTCGCCGGGCGACGCCGGGAAGCTCAAATCCGCCACGGCGGCACGCTTGCCGTCGTAGGAAAATGAGACGCCGCTGAATTCAACCAGGCCGCGTAGGCGGCCGGGGTCGACCGCACCCGGCCCGTCGCGCACCGCGGGCACCGTATCGAGCACGAGGAAAAACTCGGCGAGCTTTGGTGCGTCCATGAATAGCCTGTTGGCAAAGCCGACCACCTGTTCCAAGCGGCTGATCAGGAGCGCGGCAATCGCCATGAAGCTGACGATCTGGCCGACTGACGCGAGGCCGACCAGCTTGAGATAGGTCCCGATCACGAGGATGGTGAGCAAGGTCAGCGTCGTGGCGGTGCGCGTAAGCACCGCGGCCACCGCCCACCACGACAGCACTGGCATTTGCGCGCGCAGTAGTGAGTTCACCAGACCTTTCAGCGCCGAAACTTCAAGCTCGACGCGGGCAAAACTTTGCACCACGGCGACATTGCCGAGCGCGTCGGCGGCCGTTTCCGCAACATCGGAATAATGCCGCTCCACCGACCGCTGCATCGCTTCGGCGCGGCGCATGACGAGTATAGTCAAAGCGCGTAAAAACGACGCACAGGCCAAGCAACGGCAGCGCAAGCCGCCAGTTGAGCACGAGCGACGTCGGCAGCAGCACCACGATGAAAACGAACGCCGCGAAATGCTCGCGGAAGAATTGCACCCACAGCCACCACAGCGTATCGGTGCCGGTGAGCATGATCTTCAATTGCCGGCCGGAATGAGCTCCCGCGTGATAGGCGAGCGGAAGCTGCAGCACGTGCTCGAAGAAATCCGCCAGCACCAGGTTGCGGCGGCGGTGCGCCAAGCGATCGGCAAACCACGCCACTAAGGCCGCGGCAGCGATGATGAACAGGCCGAACCCGATCCAGGCGCCGATCAGCGGCGTAAGCGCGTAGGCGGCGGCCCGGGCGTCGGCGGGGAGCGTGCCGGACAATGCATCGACGATATGGCCGAACAGCACCGGCTCGACGAACTGCGCGACGGCAGCGCGATATTGGCGAACGCGAGTATTACGGCAAGCCCAGCCTCGGCCTTCAGCAGGCCAAGTACCCGCAGATAGGTCCGTACAAACGACATGATAGGGTGCAATCCAGGTTCAAAGACGGCAACGCGCGCTGCGCCTTACTTTGCCGAGGCGACCCGGCCTAAGATAGTGAGAGGACGCAACCGATGCACGTCCAGCCGTCGCCGATAATTTGGTGTCGGCTGGATGGTCGTTGTGGCACACTGATCTCATCGCCAACGTTGGGGGTAACGGTGATGAGCGGCGAAGGCGGGACGGATTTTATCATCTTTCGCGTGTTCGAAGCGCCGCGTGAGCGCGTGTGGCAGGCGCTGACCGAGACCGAGCAGCTGAAGGACTGGTGGCCGCCGAAGACCTTCACCATGATCCACGCCAGCATGGACTTGCGGCCGGGTGGCGTCTTTCACTGCGGCATGCGCTCGGTCGAAGGCTACAAGATGTGGGCCAAATTCATCTATCGCGAGGTCGTGCCGCTCGAACGCATGGTGTTTTTGAATTCGTTTTCCGATCAGGCCGGCGAAGTAAAGCGGCATCCCATCGTTCCAACGTGGCCGTTGCTGACGCTGACCACCATCGCGCTGGAGGAGGAAGTTGGCGGCAAGACCAAGCTGACCGTCACCTGGGCGCCGCACGAGGCAACTGAGGCGGAGCGCCAAACATTCAATGCGTCCCATGTCGGCCTGAAGGCCACCTGGAGCTCAGCCTTCGATCAGCTCGCTGCCTATCTGGCCAAGGCCGGCTAAACGTTCAATAGCGACGCCGCCGACCGTCCCCCTTCCCGGCTACGCCAGGCGGGATCAAGATGCCTTCGATGACGAAGGCAACTTTCAGCCTGCCCCCATTCCGTGCGCCGTTCGCGCCGCCGGACGAGGAATTAGCGGCGAAATTTCTGACGGTCGCCGGCCGCGATGCCGCCGCCGAGCGGCGGATCGATGCGCGTGTCCGCGCGCTGGTCGGAGCGATCCGCGCCAAAGCCGGCGGTTTCGGCGGCATCGAGGACTTTCTGCACGCTTATTCGCTCTCGACCAAAGAGGGCCTCGCGCTGATGGTGCTCGCCGAGGCGCTGCTGCGCGTGCCGGATGCCGCCACCGCCGACCGCCTGATCGAGGACAAGCTCGCCGCCGGCCGCTGGCTCGACAGCGAACTCAAATCGACCGCGCTCCTCGTCTCGGCCTCGGCGTGGACGCTGGGCATCGCCGCCCGCATCATTCATCCGGGCGAAACGCCGGAAACCATCCTCGACGACATCGTGCGGCGGCTCGGCCTGCCGGCGCTGCGCGCGGCGACGCGGCAGGCGATGCGGCTGATCGGCTCGCATTTCGTGCTCGGCCAGACCATCGAGGAAGCGCTGGCGCGCGCCCGCAGCCACGCCGAATTTCGTTATTCCTTCGACATGCTCGGCGAAGGCGCGCGCACCGCCGCCGACGCCGAAAACTATTTCGACGCTTATGCCGGCGCGATCGAAGCCATCGGCGCGAGCGCCGGCAATGCCGCTCTGCCCGCGCCGTCCCGGGATTTCGGTCAAACTCTCGGCGCTGCATCCGCGCTACGAGGCGATCTCGCGCGAGCGCGTGCTGGCCGAACTCAGCGCCGCGGCTGATCGAGCTCGCGCGGCTGGCGAAGGCGCGCGACCTGCAATTCACCGTCGACGCCGAGGAAGCCGACCGGCTGGAACTGTCGCTCGAAGTGATCGCCGCGGCGCTCGGCGATCCGTTCGCTGCACGGCTGGGACGGCTTCGGCCTCGCGGTGCAGGCCTATCAGAAACGCGCGCCGGCGGTGATCGACTGGGTCGAGGAAGCTGGCCGCGGCGGCTCGGCGGCCGGCTCACGGTGCGACTGGTCAAGGGCGCCTATTGGGACACCGAGATCAAGCGCGCGCAGGAGCGCGGGCTCGCCGATTATCCGGTGTTCACGCGCAAGGCGATGACCGACCTCTGCTACATGGCCTGCGTCAAGAAACTCCTGCCGCGCGCGGAACCATCTGTTTCCGCAATTCGCGACCCACAATGCGCTGACCGTCGCCAGCGTTATCGAGGATGCCGGCGGCGTCGACGGCTTCGAATTCCAGCGCCTGCACGGCATGGGCGAGGCGCTTTACGCGGCGCTGCTCGCCGAGTTGCCGGATGCCGCCTGCCGCATTTACGCGCCGGTCGGCGGCCATCGCGATCTGCTCGCTTATCTGGTGCGGCGGCTGCTGGAGAACGGCGCCAACTCCTCCTTTGTTTCGGTCGCCGCCGATCCGAACCGTGCCGGTCGACGAAATTTTGCGCCGGCCGCAAAGCCGGATCGCCAGCGCCAGCGACGCGCGCAATCGCAATATCCCGCTGCCGCGCGATCTCTATCAGCCGGAGCGGCGAAACTCGGCGGGCGTCGAGTTCGGCGAGCGCGCAAGCCTCGATGCCTTGCTCGCGCGAGGTCCGCGCCGGCACGACCGCGCAGCGCGAAGCCGCGCCGCTGATCGACGGCATCGCGCTTCCCGGCACCGAGCGGCCGGTCATTTCGCCGATCGACGGCGTCGCGATCGGCGCGGTGCGCGAAGGCGACGCAGCGCTCGCGCGCGCGGCGATGGCGGCGGCGGCGGCCGGCTTTTCCGGCCTGGGCGGCGACGCCCGCCGGCGAGCGCGCCGCAATCCTCGAACGCGCCGCCGACCTGCTGGAAAAAAATCGCGGCCGGCTTCTCGCGCTGTTGCAGATCGAGGCCGGCAAGACGCTGGACGACGCGCTCGCGGAATTGCGCGAGGCCGTCGATTATTGCCGCTATTACGCCGCGCAGGCGCGCAGCCGCGCTCGACGCCGCAACTCGATGCCGGGCCCGACCGGCGAGAGCAACGTGCTGCGCTATCGCGGCCGCGGCGTTTTCGTCTGCATCAGCCCGTGGAATTTCCCGCTGGCGATCTTTCTCGGCCAGGTGACGCGCCGCGCTCGCCGCCGGCAATACCGTCGTCGCCAAGCCCGCCGAGCAGACGCCGCTCATCGCCGCGCAGGCCGTTGCGCTGCTGCACGAGGCCGGCGTGCCGGCAGCCGCGCTGCATCTCGTGCCCGGCGACGGCGACGGTCGGCGCCGCCTCGTCGCCGATCGCGCGCATCGCCGGCGTCGCCTTCACCGGCTCGACCGAAGTCGGCCGCGCGATCAACCGCGCGCTGGCCGACAAAGAGCGGCCCGATCGTGCCGCTGATCGCCGAGACCGGCGGCATCAACGCCATGATCGTCGACGCCACCGCGCTGCCCGAGCAGGTGACCGACGACGTCATCACCTCGGCGTTCCGCTCCGCCGGCCAGCGCTGCTCGGCGCTGCGGCTGCTTTGCCTGCAGGACGACGTCGCCGATGCCGATGCTCGACATGCTGATCGGCGCGGCGCGCGAGCTGAAAGTCGGCGATCCGCGCGAAGTCGGCGACCCATATCGGCCCGGTGATCGACGCCGAGGCGCGAGAAGAAGCTCGAAAGCTGGATCGCCGCGCATGGAGCGCGCCGGCCGCGCTGCGCTTCCGCTGGGACGGCGACGCGGCCGCTGCCCGCCGGCGGGACTTATGTCGCGCCGGCGATCATCGAACTCGACAGCGCCCGCGAGCTGAAGGACGAAGTATTCGGGCCCGGTGCTCCATGTCGTGCGCTGGCGCGCCGACGAATTGGATGCGCTGCTCGACGAGATCGCGGCCAACGGCACCGCGCTGACGCTCGGCATCCATTCGCGGATCGACCTCACCGTCGAGCGCATCGCCGCGCGGCTCCCGCACGGCAATGTCTACGTCAACCGCAACATGATCGGCGCGGTGGTCGGCACGCAGCCGTTCGGCGGCACCGCAGCTGTCCGGCACCGGCCCGAAGGCCGGCGGGCCGAATTATCTGCGCCGCTTCGCCGCCGAACAGGTGGTGACGATCAACACGGCGGCGGCCGGCGGCAATGCCGGCCTGCTGGCGCAAGATGAATAATCCAGCGGGCCAGCCGCTCTGTCTAAACTGTTGGATAGAATTAACACAATTGCGACGATATCGCGGTATTCTGATTGGCCGATGCCTGATTCGATCTCCCGCCTCTATCAAGCGGCGCTGGCCTGCCGGCACGACGATCCGTCGACCTCGCGGACCGCGCGGCTGCTGCGCTCCGGCCGCAGCAAGATGGCGAAGAAGCTCGCCGAAGAGGCGGTCGAGGTCGTCATCGACGCCATGCACGGCGACCGCGACGCCGTGGTCAAGGAAAGCGCCGACCTCATCTACAATCTCGTCGTGCTGTGGGTCGCCACCGGCATCCGCCCGGACGATGTCTGGAAAGAGATGGACCGCCGCGAGCGGCTGCTTGGCATCGCCGAGAAGGTTCCCAAGAAGTGCCGGAAGATAGCGCGCGCCGCAAAATCGTCGATGCTCGAGGGCCGCCGCGCTGCGCAAGCGGCGCTGATCTCCGCCGCCGCGGGTCCGCGGCGCCGCGGGCGAGGGATAATCGTGCCCGTTCGCCGCTAATCAGCGCGCCATGCTCCGCCGTCTTTATAATTGGTGCGTCGACGCCGCCGGCAAGCCGCATGCGGCCTGGATTCTGGCGCTGGTCTCGTTCTGCGAGAGCTCGTTCTTTCCCATGCCGCCGGATGTCATGCTGATTCCGATGGCGCTGGCGCGGCCCGACCGCGCCTGGTGCTTGCCGCGGTCTGCACGGCAGGCTCGGTCGCCGGCGGCATGCTCGGCTATTTTATCGGCGCGGAGCTCTACGACACGGTCGGGCAATGGCTGATCCATCTCTATGGCTACGGCGACAAGGTCGAGGCGTTCCGCGCCGCCTATGCGCAATACGGGTCGCTGATCATCCTGCTGAAGGGATTGACCCCGATCCCGTACAAGATCGTGACCATCACCTCGGGCTTTGCCGGCTTCAATTTCGGTCTGTTCATTGTGTTCTCTATCATTACCCGCGGGGCGCGGTTCTTTATCGAGGCGTTCCTGCTCAACCGCTACGGCGAACGCGCGCGCGGCATCATCGAAAAGCGACTCGGCATGTGGACCGGCCTCGCCGCCTAGCCATTGTCGTTGGCTTTATTGTCGTGGTGCGCGTATTCTGACGACGACACGCCAGTTCTGAAAACGCGGCCGCGACGAATGCTAAAGCGTCGAAGTCTCTGCAGTGCCGCCGGCGCGGCGTTGCTCTTTCTCGCGCTGGCAAGCCCATCCTTCGCCGAGGATCAGCCGGCCCCGGCCGGCGCTACGCCGCCGGCGGCGACGTCGCCGCTTCCGCCGCAGCCTCCGCCCGTCAATCAGCCGGGCTTCCTGCATCAGCTCAAAGGCTGGTGGGACAACTCGCTCGGCGTGTTCGGCAAAGTGAATCGAAAAATCCGGCGACGTCACCAAGGGCGCCGCGGGCGTGGCGGGCGACGCCGTGAAAGGCGCCGTGGACGCCACTAAAAATGCCGCCACTGCGATCGTCAAATTGCCGGGCACGCGCATGATCGATGTGCGCGAGCATTGCGACAAAGCGCCGAACGGCGCGCCTGATTGCGAGACCGCGGCCGCCAACGCCTGCCGCGGCAAAGGCTTTGGCGGCGGCAAGCCGCTCGACGTCCGCACCGAGCAGAAATGCGACGCCGCCGCTCTCGCCAGCGGTCAGCCGCCGGAGCAACGCGACTGTCCGGTCGAGACGACCGTCACCCGCGCTATCTGTCAGTAAGCTTGGAAGAGGTACTTGCCGCCATGATGTCGAAGGACGACCGCAAGAAGGCCGCCGACATCCTCATGGCCGCCGAAAAAGCGCGCAAGCAGGCCGTGCAGATTTCCAAGACCTGGCCCGACATCACCATGGACGACGCCTATGCGATCTCGACCGAGGTCGCCAACCGCAAGATTGCCGCCGGCGCCAAGCTGATCGGCCACAAGGTCGGGCTGACCTCGAAAGCGATGCAGCGGTCCTCGCAGATCGACGAGCCCGATTACGGCCATCTGCTCGACACCATGATGATCGCCGACGGCGCCCGCGTGCCGCACGAGAATTTCTGCCTGCCGCGGGTCGAGATCGAACTCGCTTTCGTTCTCGGCAAGCCGTTGCGCGGTCCGGGCATCGGCCTCACCGATGTATTGCGCGCAACCGACTATGTCGTGCCGGCGATCGAGGTGGTCGATGCGCGCCTGCAGGACCCGCGCAAGATTTTCGATACCGTTTCCGACAACGGCGCCGCTGCCGGCATTGTCGTCGGCGGCCGTCCGGTCAAGCCGCTGGAGGTCGATCTGCGCTGGGTTGGCGGCATCATGTATCACAACGCGGAGATCGAGGAGACCGGCGTCGCCGCCGGCGTGCTCGGCCATCCGGCGCTGGGCGTCGCGTGGCTCGCCAACAAGCTCGGCGCGCACGGCGTCCCGCTCGAGCCCGGCCATCTGGTACTGGCCGGCTCGTTCACCCGCGTGGTGTTCGCCAGGAAGGGCGATACGCTGCACGCCGATTTCGGCTCGCTCGGCGGCATCGCCCTGCAATTCGTGTGACGGTTCTTCTCCTTCTCCCCGCTTGCGGGGAGAAGGTCGGGATGAGGGGGCCTAATCGCTAGACTCAAGAATCGCGGCCACGCCCCCTCACCCGGATTGCTTTGCAATCCGGCCTCTCCCCGCACGCGGGGAGAGGCAAAAGCAGCTGCGTTGAACTTGGCCCCCTAACGGCCTACATTATCCGGGTTCCGAGGGGAGCTCCGGCAGGAGCTGAGAGACCGCCAAATCTCGTTTTATGAGAACTGCGGTGACCCTTTGAACCTGATCCGGGTCATACCGGCGAAGGGACGGGAATCTTCAATGCCAGCCGCCACGCTTATCGCCAAACTGGTCGGGCCGCTGTTTGTCGCGATCGGGCTCGGCGTGCTGTTGAACCGGACAAATTATGCCGCCGCCATCGCCGAAGGCGTGCGCAGCCCGGTGCTCGTTTATCTGGCCGGCATGGGCACTATGCTTGCCGGGCTCGCCATTCTTAACGCGCATCGGGCGTGGACCGCCGACTGGCGCGTGATCGTCACCGTCCTCGGCTGGCTGTTCATCATTGCCGGGATCATCCGCATCGTGCTGCCGACGGTCGCCACCTTCTTTCCAGCACGATCTATTCCGCCCCGGTGGCGATGGCGGTTATGGGAATCATCGTGTTGGTCGTCGGCGGTTATCTGTCGTTCGAGGGCTACCGGCGCTAAGGCCGTAGAGAGTTTTAAACGCGCATGATCCCGAAAAGTGGAAGCCGGTTTTCGGATAAGATCATGCGCAAAACGTAGTAGGTGCAAAGATGAACAAGCAATTGGCGCAATCCGATCTCGCCACACCGAAAGTCACCACCGGCCCGATCTCGGGCTCGCGCAAGACTTACGCGCGGCCCGACGCGGCGCCCGAGCTGAAGGTGCCGCTGCGCGAGATCGTGCTCGATGCGTCGTCCGGCGAGCCGCCGTTCCCGGTCTACGATCCGTCCGGTCCCTACACTGATCCCGACATGACGCTTGACGTGGAAAAGGGTCTGCCGCGTGCGCGCCTTGAGTGGGTGAAAGAGCGCGGCGGCGTCGAGCAGTACGAGGGTCGTCCGATCAAGCCTGTGGATAACGGCAAAGTCACCGGCAAGCATCTCGCCCGCAATTTCCCCAACACGCCGCGCCCGCTGCGCGCGTCGACCTCTCCCCGCCCAGCGGGGAGAGGTGAGATAACGCGCCAGCCCATCACCCAGCTGGAATGGGCGCGGGCGGGCGTCATCACCAAGGAAATGATCTACATCGCCGAGCGCGAAAATCTCGGCCGCAAGCAGATGCTCGACGTCGCGCAGGAAGCCCATGACGACGGCGAAAGCTTCGGCGCTTCGGTGCCGTTGTTCGTCACGCCGGAATTTGTGCGCTCGGAAGTGGCGCGCGGCCGCGCGATCATTCCCTCCAACATCAATCACGGCGAACTCGAGCCGATGATCATCGGCCGCAACTTCCTGACGAAAATAAATGCCAATATCGGCAATTCCGCCGTCACCTCCTCGGTCGAGGAAGAAGTCGAGAAGATGGTGTGGGCGATCCGCTGGGGCGCCGACACGGTGATGGACCTCTCCACCGGGCGCAACATCCACAACACCCGCGAATGGATCCTGCGTAACGCGCCAGTCCCCATTGGAACGGTGCCGATTTATCAAGCCTTGGAGAAGGTCGACGGCGATCCCGTAAAACTCGACTGGGAGTGCTACAAGGACACGCTGATCGAGCAATGCGAGCAGGGCGTCGATTACTTCACCATCCACGCCGGCGTGCGGCTGCCTTACATCCACCTCACCGCCGACCGCGTCACCGGCATCGTCTCGCGCGGCGGCTCGATCATGGCGAAGTGGTGCCTGGCGCATCACAAGGAAAGCTTCCTTTACGAGCGCTTCGACGAGATTTGCGATTTGATGCGCCAATACGACGTGTCGTTTTCCTTGGGCGACGGCTTGCGCCCCGGCTCGATCCGCGACGCCAACGACCGCGCGCAATTCGCCGAGCTGGAGACCTTGGGTGAGCTCACCAAGATCGCTTGGGCGAAAGGCTGCCAGGTGATGATCGAAGGCCCGGGCCACGTGCCGCTGCACAAGATCAAGATCAATGTCGACAAGCAACTCAAGGAGTGCGGCGAGGCGCCATTCTATACGCTCGGGCCGCTGGTCACCGACATCGCGCCGGCCTACGACCACATCACCTCGGCGATCGGCGCCGCGATGATCGGCTGGTTCGGCACCGCCATGCTCTGCTACGTGACGCCCAAGGAGCATCTCGGCCTGCCCGATAGGAACGACGTCAAGGACGGCGTGATCGCCTACAAGATCGCGGCGCATGCCGCCGATCTCGCCAAGGGCCATCCGGCCGCGCAATTGCGCGACGACGCGCTCTCCCGCGCGCGCTTCGAGTTCCGCTGGGTCGATCAGTTCAACCTCTCGTTCGATCCCGACACCGCGCGCGCCTACCACGACGAGACCTTGCCGAAGGAAGCGCACAAGGTGGCGCATTTCTGCTCGATGTGCGGCCCGAAATTCTGCTCGATGAAGATCACGCAGGATGTGCGCGACTATGCGGCGACGCTGAACGACAAAGAGCAGGGCATGGCCGACATGTCGAAGAAGTTTATCGACATGGGCGCGCAGGTTTATGTCGAGGCAGACAAGGCGGAAAGAGAGCAATAAGGCGTTGTGAATCATACTGGGGTGCGCGTTAGAGGCGCGGCTCGGAGGATGGCCTCGTCGATTGAGAGTAGCGAGTTCATTTGCCCATATGATCCTACGGCTAACCCAATTGTTGCGAGTTGCTGAAACAGGCTGCGATCACTGCGCGGACCATAGCGTTGCAGTTGTAGAAAGGATCTGATGACGAGTGACCAGCCGATTTTCGTCACAGGTACCCTTCTCTAACCAGGCCGGTCTACCACACTTGTGACGGTTTCGATGCACGCACGTTTGTCGAAAACAAAGCCATCGTCACTTCGACCGCATGCGATGTGTTCAAAGAAAAAATCACTTACCTCTTTTATGGCCGTCCCGCTTTTAAATATTTTGTAGACGAAGACGCGAACTAGAAACCTTGCATTGCTTTATCAGGCATCGCTCCTTTAAAGAGAATCTACCCATTTGATACAGGAGTGGTGGCCAATAAGCGGCTATCGGTCAGCGCAGAGCGTCAAGGAAAAGTGGTGTATCGCGACGGACCATAGAGCGGTTCTTGCGGGGTGGCAAAATTCGGGCCGCTATCCTAACCAAAATTATCATAGCGATGAAAATCAGCGAGAACGATGCGGGTGGGTTGCCCGGAACAAGCGTACCCATGTAACCGGACCAGGACCAGGTGCCGCCTTGGAACCCGGGAACGTCGTTCGCCGCATCATGCGTAATCGGCAATGCGGCTTCCCCTCCCGCAAGCGGGGAGAGGGAGGCGTAAGCGCACAGTAAAATCAGCGTCGGACACGCGTAACTTTCGCGGGCTTCGCGCGTTATATAGGGCCGGTGACCGAATTTTCGGTCGCCTTGGATTTATCGATTAAAGGATTTGGAGACACGGCCATGCATCTGTCGAATGAAAGTCTTCTGGTCATCGTGCTGGTCGGTCTTGTCGCCGGCTGGTTGGCCGGCACAATCGTCCGCGGGGCGGGGTTCGGCCTCGTCGGCGATCTTATCATTGGCGTTATCGGTGCGTTCATCGGCGACTGGCTGCTGCCGCAACTCGGCATTCATCTCGGCACCGGAATTATCTCCGCGATCATCAACGCCACCATTGGCGCCGTCTTGCTGCTGCTTGTGATTCGGCTGCTGCGCGGCTTTGGCGGCTATGGCGGCGGTTGGAGCTATGGCGGCGGCTGGGGCCGGCGCCGCTGGTGGTAGCAAAAGCGCAGCGCTTACCTCCCCGTAATAACCAGGCCGTTGAGGTCCGCGCTGACGATCGCGCCGACTGAACTGCCGCTCAGCGTCAGAATCGCGCCATGCTGGTTGGTGAGAACGATCGCTTGCGCGCCCACCCCAACGGCTGCTCCGACGTTGCCCGCGGCATAGACCCCGGAGACATCCGACGGGCGGTTGATATTGCTCACAGTGCCGCGAAAGCGTGTCTCGGAAGCGCCGAAGGTGAATCCGTAGCTAAGGCCGCCGATGCCGAGCGCGTAGCGTCTGCCCTGGAACGTAAGCGTGCCCGAGCCGGCCGAGCCGCCGATGACAAAGCCCGCCTTGATGACGCTGAAGCTGATGCCGCCGCTGTCGGCGTGGGCGGCGGACACGGAGGCGGCGCCGGCCAAGGCCAGCAATGCGATGAGGTTTGCGCGGAGGGCGGACAAAACGGGCATGGACGGCTGCTCCTGGATGCGAGTGAGGATGAGAATCGGCTTTGCCATCCGCACCATACTGCGTGGGAGGCTTGCCGACGAATCTTCCATCAGTCGTAGCGTCACCTCTCCCCAATGCCCCGACGGGGAGAGGCGAATTTTTCGCGTACGCACGCGAGCTAAAGACCACGCCTCACCCCACCATCGCGACCTTGCCGGTGGCGAGCTGATAAATGCCGCCGGCAACGCGAAGCTTCTTGGCTTCGACCGCCGCGTTGAGGATCGGCGTCGCGGCGGCAAGCGTCGCCATGGTGCGCTCGACGTTGCGGCGGATCGCCTTGGCAAGCGTGTCGCCGGGCTCGCCAAGCACGTCCTTCACCGCCGGCGCCAGCGCATCGACCAGCGACGGCAGATGGCCCGGCAGCGTCGTATTGTCCTTGAGCGACTTGATGGTGGCGTCGAGCGCGCCGCAGGCGTCGTGGCCGAGCACCAGGATCAGCGGCGTCGCCAGCACGTGCACGGCGTATTCCAAGCTCGCGATGCTTTCGGCGTTGGCGAAATTACCTGCGACGCGGCAGACGAACAGGTCGCCGCGGCCGGCATCGAAGCAATATTCCGGGGCGATGCGCGAGTTGGCGCAGGAAAGAACGGCGGCGAACGGATTCTGGCCGCGCGTCAGCGCATCGCGCTCGTGTTTGAAATCGTGGCGCTTGGAAAAGCCCTGCACGTAACGCGCATTGCCCTCCATCAGGCGGGCTACCGCGGCGTCGGGCGAGACAACGTTCTCCGGCTTGGGCGGCGCTTTGTCCTTCGCCAAAACGGGACCGGACCAGGCGAGAGCCGCGGCCGCGCCGGCGGCGGCGCTCAGGAAACGGCGGCGGCCAAAATCCGCGTTATGCTTGGCATTCACGTCGCTGCATCGCAGGCACATGCGCTACCTCCCGGTATGCCCTCACCGCGAGCCAATCTAGCCCGGATCGAGGACCTGGTCTCGCCGCGCGGGTGGAGTTCCACATTAAATGACTGACGTAATACCGTCATTGCGAGCTGCGCGCCGTACGCCGCTCCGGCTTGTCACGCGCAAGCGCTTGCCGCAAGGTAATACGGCTGGAAATTAGCGGCGTCAGGAATGAATCATGAGCAACGGCAGTTCGCTTTCGCTTGACGAGCTCGAAGATCGCATCGCTATTGCGCGCGACAACGTCCGGCAACTGATCGAGCAGTCCGCCGCCTTTTCCGGCGCCGGGGACGAAGACCGCAACGCCGACCGGCTGGCGGAACAACAGGCGGAGCTCGACCGGCTTACCAAACAGCGCGACGCGTTGTTGAAGAAAAGGAAATAGCGCGCACGACGGCCACGACGAATGCGCTTCCCCTCACCTCTCCCCGCCGGGGAGAGGTCGCGAGTGAAACGGCGGGGGAGGGGGATTAGAACTTCGAGGTTGGCGCCCCCTCACCCGCTTCGCTCATTGCATTCGCTCAGCACCCTCTCCCCAATGGGGAGAGGGGAAGATCGAGCGAGCCTCGTAAATTGATTTAGCGACCGCTGGAAATTACTGCCCGACCGGCATGGGTGGCCGCGGCGGCTCGGCGGTGGTCGCACCCGCCGTCGGGCGCAGCATGTCGGGGATATGCTTGATGGTGGCGAGGAAGCCGCGGTCCTTGCTGTTGCCGTCATCCGGCGGCGCGTCAACGGTCGCCACCGGCTCCGACTTGATCTCGACGGTGCCGACCAAGGGCGGCGCAACGGCAACCGGCGGCGCCGATGGCGGACTGGTCGCAACGGCGGGCGGCGGTAAGACGGCCACGGCCGGCGGTGGCGCTGCCGCAACGCTGGGAAAAGCGGGCGGGCTCGCGATCGGCGCAGCGGGCTCGGGCAGCGGCCGGCGATTGGCGTCGACCTTGGCCAACGCGGCGCGCACCTGTTCTTCGACCGAGGCGGTGTCGTCGCGCTCGCGCGGCTTCGGCTCGCTGGCCTTGGGCTCGCTAACCTTGGGCTCGCTGACGCTGGATTTGCGCACCGGCGCTGCCGCCCGCGCGGGCGACGTCCCGGCAGTGGCCGGTTCTTTTTCGGCAACCGCGTCGGGCTTTGCCGCGGGCGGTGCGGCGGCTTCGGTCGATGCAGGCTGCTGCACCGGCTGGAAGCGGGCGCTCTTCGGCACCGCGCTCACCGCCGGCGCCATCTGCACGGCGGCGGGCGTAACCTCGGGGGCCCGGGCCGGCGTGGACCAGAAGCCGCCGAGGCCGAGATGGGCGATCAGATAACCGGTAATCGCGGTGGCGATGCCGGCGCCGATCACCTCGACGAACTTCATGGTGAAACGCGAAAAGAAGGAAGTTTGGTTCGCCACGGCCATCCCGGAAAGTCTACTTATCCGCCCGGCGCCGATTCAACCGGCAGTATCGGGCGAAATTGAGATAGCCCGGTTCCCGTAAATACAAAGTATCGAAACGGTTCGCGACCTCTCCCCTATGGGCAGAGGGTCAACCCGCGTCACACATATTTCGGATCCCGGTCGAGCAGCTCGATCGACACCCCCTGCGGACCGCGCAGGAAGCAGACCCGCACGCCCGGCCGGATGGTGGTCGGCTCGCGGGTGAACTCGACGCCCTTGGCTTTGAGCGAAGCTGCCACTGCGTCGATATTGGCGACCGAAAGCCCGAAATGATCGAGCCCCTGATACGGCGTCACCGGCGGCGGATTGACCTTGTCGTCCGGCCCGACCGGGAAGATGAAAACGTCGGCGCCACCGAGCTTAAGGTCGACGCGCGGCTTGCCCGCTACCGTCGAGCGGATCACCTGCGCGGCCAGCATCTTCTCGAACCACGTCGCGGTCGCCTCCGGATCGGGGCTGCGCAGATGGATGTGGTCCCATTTATAATTCGGCGTGTCGTTCGGCATCGGCGAAATCTCCCGGAGGTTTGGATGCTTGCCGGCCCCGCGAAGCGCGGCCGGTTTAAATTTAAAATTTACCTCCCCGCCGCCTTGCGCAGCGCTTCGTTGATGCGGTCCTGCCAGCCCGGGCCGTCCTCCTGAAAAAAGTCGAGCACGTCGCGGTCGATGCGCAACGACACCACCTCCTTCACGCCGGGCACCGACTGCGGCTTGGGCGGACCTTCGATCGGCTTGGTGGTGACAGCCTTGAACGCCTTTTCGGCGGCGGTGCGGGTATCGGGCGGGCGGCGTGCCATACAAGGACCATAGCAGGTGACGCACATTCGCGGGTAAAGTCCACCCGACCAAGGGGAGCCGATGCCTGCTCAAAGCTTTCGCTTCGTGCCGCCCGGCGGGGGATTGGACTACGACTGGGCGCGCGACCACACTTTCGTCAAGGTCGCAGCCGCCGATACGGGTAGCGCCTACGCTTTACTGGAAGACAATCTCAAGCGCGCGTTTGCGCTCGGTCTGCATCTGCACCGCGAGCACGCCGAGACCTTTTATATCCTCGACGGTGTCGTGAATTTCCACATCGACGGCAACTGGATGGTGGCTGCGCCCGGTGCCTGCGTGCACATTCCGCCCGGCGTCCCGCACGCGCTTGACTTGCCCGCCGGCGGTATTGCGCGCTGCCTGATGATCTTTCAGCCGGCGGGCTTCGATCAATTCCTCGCCGAGCTGGCGGACTTAAGCGACACGCAATTCGCCGACAACGGCCTGATGGAAGAACTGAACCGCAAGTACGACATCATCAATCTCGGCGACGTGCCGCCGCACGATTGAGCCGTGCATTTTACAAGCCACTGCTCCGGCTTGTGCTATTTTAGCGCCGGCCATCGCAAGTGTCGTCGTGTAGCCCGAGAGTGCCATGAACGATCTGCCAGCGACGTCGGCGCGCCGGATTACGGTACGGGCTCTATTGCTCGGCGAGCGGATCGACACCGCCGGCCTCGAACGCAGCGACGTGCTGTCGAAAGTGCCGCTGGCGTTTCGCGCTGGCGAGAACGGAGTCGTCGCGCTGTTCCGCTACGGCGTCGCGGTCATGGTCGACATGTCGCCACTGGAAGAGGAGGAGGTCGTCGACCGCCTGGACGGTCGCATCGTCAGCCCATTCAAATTCCGCGAAGAGGAGACGGTGCAAATCGAGGTTGCGCCGGACAAGGACGACCAAGTCGCGCCGTCGGGAATTATCGGGGTCAAGGCGCTGACGGCCGACCATACCTTGCTGATCGCCGACGCGCTCGCCACCAGCGTCATTCTGGCGCACGACGAAAAAACCGTAGCCGCCGTTTTCGACGTGATCCAGCCGATTGCGCGGGAGCTTGCCGAGCAAGGGCGGCCGCCGGGCGGCCGCCGCGCCATCCTCAGGCACATTGGCAACGCGCTGTTGGTGCAGCATCGCATTTCCGGTCTGGTCGCCGTGGCAGAAAAGCCCGACGTGCTGTGGGAGCGGCCGGATCTGGAGCGATTCTACGCGCGCCTGGAAGACGAATACGAATTGAAGGAGCGCGCGGACGTGCTGACCCGCAAGCTCACCGTAATTTCCGATTCCGCCAAGGCGTTTGCCGACATCATTGACACCGAGCGATCGGCGCGGCTCGAACTGATCATCGTGGTGCTTATTGTCGTCGAAATCGTGATCGGCGGACTGCAATTGCTTATGCGCTAGTCCGCTGCCGTACCCGGGCGGCAGAAACCGGGTGGGTTTTCAGCCTGGCGTGGCGCATTTCTCCTCCTCCGGTAACAAGGAGGATTATGATGCATTTTCGAATTCGCGGTTTGCCGGCCGAGCAGTTTGCGCCGTTGTTTGCGCTGTCGGACGAGGAACTGAAAGAGCGGGGCGCCGTGCGGCGGATTGCCGACGGGCCGCGCCCCTGCCGCATCAGCCTCACCGACGCCAAGCCCGGCGACGAACTCATCTTGGTCAATTATGAGCATCATGCCGTCGCGTCGCCCTACCGCATGCGGTTTGCGATCTATGTGCGCGCGGGAGAGCACACGTTCGACGCGGTCGATGCGGTGCCAGCGCAACTGCGCACGCGCACGCTCGCGCTGCGCGCGTTCGATGCCGACGCCATGATGATCGCTTGGGAAGTGATCGAAGGCACAACGCTGGAACAAGCGATCGCGCGGCAATTTGCCGATCGGCGCGCGGCCTACCTGCATGTCCACTTCGCCGCGCCCGGCTGCTACGCCGCTCGCGTCGAGCGGGCGTGAAAGGACGCATTTGCGCAGTCGCGCTAGCCGGTGCGGCAGGCCGCGGTTCCCGGAGGAACCTCGCATCGCCGCGGTGAATTAGGCTAGAGTCCGCGGGCGAGGAGCTACCGATGGCACACGTTACCTACAAGATCGTCCGCCACGACGACGGCTGGGCCTATACCGTCGACGGCGTTTTCTCCGAGAGCTTTGCCTCCCACGCGCAGGCGCTTGCGGCGGCGCGCCGCGCCGCCGCCGAGCAGCGTGCACCGGGGCAAACCGAAACGATCGAATACGAGGACGCGAGCGGCAAATGGCACACCGAACGCGCCCTCGGTACCGACCGGCCGGAAACCGACGTCAAGGATGACGGTTAGCGGAAATAGTGGCAGCGATACGGCCCGACCACGAAGTCGCGATAGCATTTCACCATGCCGTGGCGGGTTCGGTGCTCATCGTATTGCACCTGTTGGATTGTTGAGGTGGTGGTCGTGGCAGCGGCTTCTTTCAGAGCCGGCGCATTCGCCGGCACTGCAGCCGCGCTTTGGCTGAAAGCGAGCCCAACGCCTGCGGCCAAGCCTAAAGCAAGCAACGTCTTGCGCATGGATTCCTCCGGGATGTGGGTAAAAGCCCCGCCAGCTAAACCACCGCGGCCGCGTAAAGTTCCACAAAGTTCCCCCGCCGGTCGTTATCGCCGCGATTTTGCTGCGGCTTTGAAAGCGCCCAGGCGAAGCGGCAATGCGCCGCCGAGCCAGGCGGCATGCGCGGTGTGGTCGCGGTAATCGTCGCCGGTCTCGGGATGAAGGAGCACGGTCAGCCGGCCCCGATTCAGCATCAGCCACGGCAAAAACGACGCCAGCATCCGGCTCGGAAAAGCGATCTGGTACATCGCGCGCGAATGTGGCCCGACCAGTTCGTCGTGCCAGCGCCCGAGCCGTGCTTGCGGGAAGGCCACGGCGACGCGCTGGCGTAACCACTCAGCCGCGGCGCGTGTCTTGTTCGAATCGTAATAAACGTGCGCGTGGTATTCGGCGATCGAGGCCGGATCGACCGGCGGGCGTGCCGCGGTGAATTTGCGTTTGCGCTTCTTGGCCATATCGCGTTGCGCGGTTTTGGACGTCTTACTGCGGCTGCGCCGATTGCCGGTGGTAAAGCCCGGCGAGCAGCACCGCGAGAATGCCGGTCAGGAAAATGCCGTCGAAGGTACCGGCACCGCCGATCGAGGCGACCGGCGCGCCCAGTCCGCTGATCTTGTCGAGATTGGTCAAATCGGCACCGGTTAGCGTGCCCATGCTGCCGGCGATGTAAGCGAGCGGCGCGGCATTTTCGCGCGACAGAAACAGAGCTACGACCGCGGTCGCCAGCGCCGGCAGGAACACCGGCACGGCGATGCCCAGCCCCGGTACCGGATTGGCAAGCCAGTGCAGGATGAGCGCAACCGCCGCGGTGGCGATCGCACCGTTGATCCACAAGCCGCGGCTGATCAACAGATAAAGCGACATCATCGCCGGGATGACGGCGCCGCCGACATTGACCGCGATCACCGTGCCCGACAGACCCTCGACCGGAGGCACGGCGTATTCCATGCCAAAGAAGTTGACGACCATACCAGATTGCAGTGGCTCATGCGGCAGGACGGCAATCGGGATGTTGAAGTAGCTGCCGATCAACGTGCCAATCAAAAGCCACATGGCGGCCGATGAGCTGATGCCGAGATTCGAAGTAGGCGCGGCGCAGCACGCGCAAAAACAGCATCACGACGAAAAGGACGACGAACAGTCCGACCAAAATGGAAAAGAAGCCGGGCGCCAGCGGCAAATAATGGAATTGGCTCACATGCATTGGCGCATCTCCGAAATACGGCTAAGCAGCTAACCCCGACGTCGCCATGCCAGAGGCGGCGCCAGCGGAGCGGACTATGACGGAATTCGAACGAGGGCGCGAGGAGCCGCCGCCGCGCTGGGTGCCCGCGGTGCTGTCCTTCGTCGCCGGCTACGTCGACGTCTACACGTTCCTCGCGCTGTTCGGCCTGTTCGTCGCGCAGGTGACCGGCAGCTTCGTCACCGCCGGCGCCGAACTGGTCACCCATGACACCGGCATCACCGGCAAAGCGGTCGCCATCTTCGCCTTCCTGGTTGCGGCTGCGGTGACGGCGGGACTGATCGGGCTGATGCGCGATCAGGGTCGCGACGCTCTGCCGTGGATGTTTGCGTTCGAGACTTTGCTGCTCGCGGTATTTGCAGCGATGTTGCTTGCCGGCCAGCCGATCAGCAGCGTAAGCGACTGGCACGGCATTGTCGCCGGCGTGTTCGGCGCGATGGCCATGGGCGCGCAGAGCGTGATCGTGCGGCTACTTATGCGCGGTATTCCGCAGACCAACGTGATGACCGGCAATATGACTCAGCTCGGCGTTGAAACCACCGCCCTCATTATCGCCTGGCGCCGGCGGGCGAGCGATCCGGGTGACCGCGACGGCGAACGCGAATTCTTCGCGGTGCGGACGCGGCTCGCCGTCGTTCTGGCTATTGCGATCGGATTTATTCTCGGTGCCGCGGCGGGTGCGATCGCCTATGCCAAAGCCGGTCTTGCCGGCGCGCCGCTGGCGGTGGCACTGGTCGGCGCGTTGACTGTGTGGGCGGTCTGGCGCGAGCGGCAGGCTTAAACCGGCCGGCGAATTTGGGCCGGACCCGCCGGCTCGATCCGGGTTATAATTTTGTGCTCGTACGGGGGAGGAAACAAAAATGAAACGAAGCGACGGACGAATTGTCACGACGCATGTGGGCAGCTTGCCGCGCCCGGACGATCTGCTCGCGCTTTACCGAGACAGCGCCGCCGAAATGGAGTTGATGCCCCGTTTGCGATCGGCGATCGCGGATGTGGTCCGCCGGCAAGCCCAATCCGGCATCGACATCGTCAACGACGGCGAGTTCGGCAAGGCCATGCGCCGGGCAACCGATTTCGGCGCGTGGTGGTCTTACGTCTACGACCGGCTGGCAGGTTTCGAGGTCAGACAGGAGCAGGCTGGTAAAGGACGCGCCGCGTGGACGGCCGGCAGCAAGGAACGCAAGGAATTCGCCACGTTCTACGCGGAGGACGGCGGCATGGGGACCGCCGGCACCGCCGGCAGCAGCAGCTCACGCATGTTCGGACTCACCTGCACCGGCCCGATCAAATACACCGGACACGCCATTGTTGCGCGCGACGCCGCGAACCTGAAGTCGGCGCTTGGCGGTGCCGTCGCCACCGAAGCGTTCATAACTGCGGTGTCGCCGGCCACAATGCAAATCCTCGCGAATGAACATTACAAAAGCCAGGAGGACTATACCTGGGCGCTGGCCGAGGCGATCCACGAAGAATACAAGGCCATCGTCGACGCCGGTTTCATCTTGCAGATCGACGATCCCGCTTTGGTGGATATTTGGGACTGGTGGTTCTCGCTCAAGGGCGACCTCGCTGGCTACCGGAAGTGGGCGGAATTTCAGGTCGAGGCGGTGAACTACGCTTTGCGGGGCATTCCCGAGGATCGGGTCCGCTTCCACATCTGCTGGGGCAGCTGGCACGGCCCGCACAGCGGCGACGTTCCGCTGAAAGATGTGGTCGACTTGATGCTCAAGGTCAAAGCGCAGGGCTATTCTGTGGAGTCAGCCAACGTGCGCCACGAGCACGAATGGAAAGTGTGGAAGGACACCAAGCTGCCGGACGGCAAGCTCTTGATGCCCGGGGTCGTCAGCCACGCGACCAACCTGATCGAGCATCCCGAACATGTCGCCGACCGCATCATCCGTTTTGCGCAGATCGTCGGGCGCGAAAATGTCGTTGCCGGAACGGATTGCGGTCTCGGCGGACGCGTCCATCCGCAGCTCGCGTGGGCGAAACTCGTCGCGTTGGGTGAAGGCGCGAGACTCGCGACCAACGAGCTCTGGCGATAATCGCTTCTGTTAGTGACGCATTGATTTGAGAATGGAGCAGGTAATGCCGGAGCATCCCGAAGCGATCGTTGCAGGCAAGAAGCGTCCTTTCACCGGCGCGGAGTTTCTCGAATTGCTGCGCGACGGGCGCGAAGTTTATATTTACGGCGAGCGGGTGAACGACGTCACCACGCATCCGGCGTTCCGCAATTCGGCGGCATCGGTCGCGCTCCTGTACGACGCGCTGCACGACAAGGCGCACAAGGATACGCTCACCGCGCCGACCGACACCGGCTCGGGCGGCTATACAATGAAATTTTTCAAGGCCGCGCACTCGGCCGCGGACGTGGTAGCTCAGCGTGACTCTATCGCCGCCTGGGCGCGCATCACTTATGGCTGGCTCGGACGCAGCCCCGATTACAAAGCCTCGTTCCTCAACACGCTCGGCGCCAACGCCGAGTTTTACGGCAAGTTCGCCGACAACGCGCGTGCCTGGCACAAACGCGGCCAGGAGGCGGTGCTGTTTCTCAATCACGCACTGGTCAACCCGCCGATCGACCGCAACAAGCCGGTCGAGCAGGTGAAAGACGTCTACATCACCATCCAGAAGGAGACCGATGCCGGCATCTACGTCTCCGGCGCCAAGGTGGTCGCCACCAATTCGGCGCTCACCCAATATAATTTCCTCGGCCAGAATATGGGCCAGGAGATCACCGACCCCGCCATGGTGGTGATGTTCATCGCGCCGATGAACACGCCGGGCGTCAAACTGATCTGCCGCCCTTCGTATGAAATCGCCGCCGCCGCTACCGGCTCGCCGTTCGATTATCCGCTGACCTCGCGCTACGACGAGAACGACGCCATTTTCGTCTTCGACAACGCGTTCATCCCGTGGGAGAACGTCATCATTCACCGCGATATCGAGCGGCTGAAGAATTTCTATCCGCAATCCGGCTTCTTCAATGGCTTCACGCTGCAGGGCTGCACGCGGCTGGCGGTGAAGCTCGATTTCATTGCCGGACTTCTCTACAAGGCCGCGCGCGCCACCGGCGTCGAGGCATTCCGCGGCGTGCAGGCGCAGATCGGCGAAGTAATCGGTTGGCGCAATCTGTTCTGGTCGCTGACCGACGCGATGGCGTTCAATCCGGTGCCGTGGAAGAACGGGGCGGTGCTGCCGAACCCGCAGGGTTCCGCCACCTACCGGCTGTTCATGACCGAGGCCTATCCGCAAGTGCGAAATATTGTCGAGAAGGTGGTCGCATCCGGGCTCATCTACCTGCCTTCGCATGCGAGCGACTTCAAGAATCCCGACATCGACAAGTATCTCGCCCGCTATGTGCGCGGCTCGAATGGCATCGATTACAAAGAGCGCATCAAGATCATGAAGCTTTTGTGGGACGCCATCGGCACCGAGTTCGGCGCCCGCCATGAGCTCTACGAGATGAATTATTCCGGCAGCCACGAATTGATCCGCGTCTTCCAGCTCCAGCAGGCGCAAAGCAACGGAACGCTGAAGGAGATGGAAGCGCTGGTCGAGAAGTGCATGGCCGATTACGACGAAAATGGCTGGAAACACCCGGCCTACACCAACCCGTCGGATATTTCGATCGTCGGCAAAAACTGAAGATCCACTGATCCTATTTTTCGAGATACTTGTCGAAGAACGCTCCGACCTCGGCGAAGTGTTCCTTACTTTCGAGCGCATCCGGAATGAACAAATATAGGGCATGTGCCAGCCCCTCGAACACGATCAGGTCGGCGACAACGCCCGCTTCGCGCAACTTGCGATGCACGCGCACGGCGTTGCTCAAAAAGAGATCGCGCGTGCCTGTCGTCAGGATCGTCGGTGGGAATCCCTGCAGGTCGCCGTAGACCGGCGACAGCATCGGATCCTTGAGATCGTGCCCGTTAGCGTAGAGAGCGGCGGCATCACCCAGCCAGCCGTCGTTACTGACAAGCACGTCATCGACCATTTCGTTCGCGAAGTAGGTGTCGCCTGTCTTGGTCATGTCGGACCAGGGCGTCCCTGGGGCGATGGCGCCCGGTAGCTGCAAGCCTTCGGCCCTGGCGCGTAAGACCATGGCGAGCGTCATCCCGCCGCCAGTCGATGTGCCAAAGATTCCTATCTTCTTGGCGTCCGTTGTCTTCAGAATCTCCTTATAGACGGACATCGCATCATCCATCGCGGCCGGATACGGGAAATCGGGCGGCATGCGATAGTCGACGGAGATCACCCTTATGTGGTTATGGCCGGCCATCAGGATCGCTTCCGGCGTACCGGCCTCGCCGGGCCCAAGCACATAGCCGCCGCCGTGGACATGGATGAGAACCCGATTGCGGTTCGCCTCGGTTACGTCGCCCGGTGTAACGATGAATGCCTTCACACCGCCGATTGTCGTCGCCTCGACCTTGACACCCAATTTTTCGCGCAGAACCGCCGCCGTTTTTACACTGAAGGCCGCGCGTTGTTGCACGAACTCGTTCCACTCCTGCGCTGACTTGGGATGGACGTTCCAAAATGGCGGCAGCGGCGCAGCGATGAGCCCCTGCAAGGCCGAACTGGCGGTTTCGGGTACCGGCAGAACGTGCGCGGGAATTTGCCGACCGTTGTCGAGAGCGTTACTAACGCCTATACCGATCACGGTCGTGACAATGAGCAGGCAGATCAGTTGCGCAAGTCGCATGGCCTCATCCTCCCTATTACGATTTCTCCGTGAACCGGACGCCAAGAAACGGAATCGCATCGTATCGGTTCGACTGACGGTCCGGTAGACGTGCCATAATCCGCCTGCCGGGCTTGACCCGGCTATCCATCCTTCTGAAGATGACGGCCGCGGCCTCGCTAAGTCCGCGAAAGTAGCCGCGCGGGCGGAGCCGGCGCGCACAGGAGAGACGCCGATGTCTGAAGCCGTTATCGTTTCCACCGCCCGCACGCCGATCGGCAAGGCCTACCGCGGCGCCTTCAACATGACCCACGGCGCCGATTTGGGCGGCCATGTCGTCGGCCATGCGGTCGAGCGCGCGGGCGTCGAGCCGGTCGAGGTAGAGGACGTCATTATGGGCTGCGCGCTACCTGAACGCGCTACCGGCGGCAACATCGCGCGCAAGGCGGCCATTCGCGCCGGACTGCCGGTCACCGTCTCAGGTATGACTGTCGACCGGTTTTGCAGCTCCGGCTTGCAGGCCATCGCGCTCGCCGCGCGCGCATCATTTCCGGCGAAGCCTCGATCATGGCCGCCGGCGGCCTCGAAAGCATCAGCCTGGTGCAGGATCGGCAACAGTTTGCAGGCGCCAAGGAATCGGATGCTCAAGCACAAGCCCGAACTTTATATGCCGATGATCGACACCGCCGACAACGTCGCCGAACGCTACAAAGTCGAGCCGCGAAGCGCAGGACGAATACGCGCTGGAAAGCCAGCGCCGCACCGCCGCCGCACAGCAGGCGCGAAAATTCGACGATGAGATCGTGGCGATGACGACGACGAAGAAAGTCGTCGACAAGAAGACCAATGTCGAGAGCCTCGAGCAGGTGACGCTTCAAGGGCGACGAGGGCAACCGCCCGGACACCACGCTCGAAGGCCTTGCCGCGCTCAAGCCGGTGCGGGAAGGAAAGTTCATTACCGCCGGCAACGCCAGCCAGCTGTCCGACGGCGCCTCGGCGTGCGTGGTCATGGACGCCAAAGTCGCCGAAAAGCGCGGCTTTAAGCCGCTCGGCATTTTCCGCGGCTTTGCCGTCGCCGGCTGCGAGCCGGACGAGATGGGCATCGGGCCGGTCTTGCCGTGCCGAGGCTGCTTGTCCCGCGTCAGGGATTGAAGATCGACGACATCGATCTGTGGGAGCTCAACGAAGCCTTCGCCAGTCAGGTGCTCTATTGCCGCGACCGGCTCGGCATTCCGCAGGAGAAGATCAATGTCGATGGCGGCGCGATCTCGATCGGCCATCCTTACGGCATGAGCGGGGCGCGGATGACCGGCCACGCCTTGATCGAAGGCAAACGCCGCGGCGCCAAACTCGCCGTCGTCACCATGTGCATCGGCGGCGGCATGGGCGCCGCCGGCCTGTTCGAAATAAACTGATTTTTTCCGCTCTCTCCCGCGCCCGCGGGGATATCGAGCGCTTGAGGAGGAAGTCGATGGATCTTCGCTTCACGCCGGAAGAAAACGCGTTCCGCGACGAAGTGCGCGCCTTCATGAAAGAAAATTTGCCGGCGGCACTCCGCACGAAGATGATCGAGGGCCGCCGTCTCGGCAAGGAAGACATGGTCACCTGGCAGCGCATGCTCAACGCGAAAGGCTGGGCGGTGCCCCACTGGCCGAAGGAATATGGCGGCACCGGCTGGAGCTCGGTGCAGATGTATCTGTTCAGCGATGAGATGCAGCAGGCGCCGGCGCCGGAGCCGCTGCCGTTCGGCATCAACATGCTCGGTCCGGTACTGATCGCCTTCGGCAACGAGGCGCAGAAGAAGCGTTTTCTGCCGCGCATCGCCAATCTCGATGACTGGTGGTGCCAGGGCTTCTCCGAGCCCGGTGCCGGCTCCGACCTCGCCTCGCTGAAAACCTCCGCCAAGCGCGCCGACGGCCATTACATCGTCAACGGCCAGAAGACCTGGACCACGCTGGCGCAATATGCCGACTTGATTTTCTGCCTAGTGCGCACCGACCGCGCCGCCAAGAAGCAGGAAGGCATTTCGTTCCTGCTGATCGACATGAAGTCGCCGGGCATCACGGTGCGTCCGATCCAGACCATCGACGGCGGCCACGAGGTCAACGAAGTGTTCTTCGACGACGTCGAGGTGCCGGCTGAAAATCTTGTCGGCGAGGAGAACAAGGGCTGGGACTACGCCAAGTTCCTGCTCGGCAACGAGCGCACCGGCATTGCGCGCGTCGGCGTCTCCAAGGCGCGCATCCGCCGGATGAAGGAGCTTGCCGCGCTCGAAGCAGGTCCGGCGGCAAGCCGGTGATTGCCGACGAGCGCTTCCGCGCCAAGATCGCCGCTGTCGAGGTCGAGCTGAAGGCGCTGGAGATGACGCGAGCTGCGCGTGGTCGCCGCCGGCGCACCCGCAGCAAGGCAAGCCCGATCCGGCTTCATCGATGCTCAAGATCAAGGGCTCGGAGATCCAGCAGCGACCACCGAGCTTCTGATCGAAGTCGTCGGCCCATACGCGTTGCCCGATCAGACCCCGCACGACGAGAGCGATCGCTGGAACGAGCCGCCGATCGGTCCGGAATGGGCCGGTCCGCTCGCTCCGCAATACTTCAACAACCGCAAGACCACGATCTATGGCGGCTCCAACGAGATACAGAAGAACATCATTTGCAAAGCGATTTTGGATTGTGAAATGGATTTCGCGTTGAACGACGAGCAGCGGCTCCTGCAACAAAGCGTCGAGCGGCTGCTTGCCGACCGCTATCAGTTTGATGCGCGCAAACGCTACGCGCAGGAACCGGCCGGCTGGAGCGGCGACCTCTGGCGGCAGTACGCCGAGCTTGGGCTGCTTGGCCTGCCGTTTGCGGAAGAGCACGGCGGCATCGGCGGCGGGCCGGTCGAAACCATGATCGTTATGGAGCAGATTGGCCGTGCGCTCGCGCTCGAGCCGTATCTCGCCACCGTTGTGCTGGCCGGCGGATTGTTGCAGATCGGCGGCGACAAAAAGCTGCAAGCGGAGATGCTGCCAAAAATCGCCGGCGGCGAGTTGACGCTCGGCTTTGCACATATCGAGCGGCAGGCGCGCTACGACCTCGCCGACGTGGCCGCGACCGCGCGCCGCGACGGCACGGGTTTCGTCCTCGACGGCGCCAAAAGCCTGGTGCTGCAAGGCGACAGCGCAAAAAAATTCATCGTCTCGGCACGATTGTCGGGCCAACGCAACAACCGCGAGGGTCTGGGCCTGTTCGTGGTCGACGCCGGCGCGGCCGGTGTCACCACCCGCGGCTATGGCACGGTCGATGGCCAACGCGCCGCCGAAGTTCAGCTGAGCAGCGTGCGTGTCGATGCCGCCGCCGCGATCGGCGATCCCGGGAAGGCCTATACGCTGATCGAGCGCATCGCCGATCAAGCGATGGCGGCGCTGTGTGCCGAAGCGGTCGGCGCCATGGCGGCCATGCAGGAAACCACTGTCGATTATATGAAGACGCGTAAGCAATTCGGCGTCACCATCGGCGGCTTCCAGGCGTTGCAGCATCGCGCCGCAGAAATGGTTGTGGCGCTCGAACAGGCGCGCAGCATGGCGATGCTGGCGACTATGATGGCGGCCTCGGACGATGTGCGCGAGCGGCGGCAGGCGATCTCGGCGGCGAAAGTGCAGATCGGCCGCTCCGGCAGGAGCGTCGGCCAGGCCGCCATTCAGATCCACGGCGGTATCGGCATGACCATGGAGGCCAAGGTCGGCCATTATTTCAAGCGCGTTACCATGATCGACACCATGTTTGGCGACGCCGATTATCATCTTGGCCTGCTCGCCGCCTCAGGCGGCCTGATCGCGGCCGCGTGATTTTTCTGCCCGCTCGCGGGGCAGGACTCAATCGCGGCGGAACACGACGCTCAGGTTGTTGGCCGGCATCGGCACCGTCTCGGCGAGCGCAAAGCCGTGACGCGCGGCCAAATCGGCGACGTTGGCGAGATCGCGTACGCCCCATTCCGCATTTTGTGCACGCAGCCAGGTATCGAAATCCTGATTGCTGGGCGCGGTGTGCCGTCCGCCGACTTTATACGGTCCATATAGATAGAGGACACCGCCGGCAGGCATGATGCGCGCGGCGCCTGCCACCAGGCCTTCGCAGACCGCCCAGGGCGTAATGTGGATCATGTTGTTGCAGACGACCGCATCGGCCTGCGCGACCTGCCACGGTTCCGCCGTGGTATCGAGGCGCAGCGGTGCAAGCAGATTGGGTGCGCCGCCCGCCGCCCGATGCGCGGCAATGCTGGCAAGCGCGCCGGCGTCGACATCGGTCGGTTGCCAGCGAAGATGCGGCAATCCTTGCGCGAAGTAGACCGCATGCTCGCCGCTGCCGCTCGCGCTTTCGACAACTAATCCCTGCGCCGACAGCACGCGTTTAAGCACCTCAAGGATTGGCGCGCGATTGCGGGCGACATGCGCGTAGTAAAGACGCGGATCGAACGCTTAAGCCATTCTGAACATCCCGATCGCACGCACGCAGCGGGTGCATTTCGCCGCGCGAAAATACCGGATACATATTGAAACGTCATGCCCGCCTCATGCCGGGCTTTGCCGTGGAGGCTTCGTTTGCGCACCGCCATCACCGAAATGTTCGGCATCCGCCATCCCATCATCCAAGGCGGAATGCATTATGTCGGCTTTGCGGAATTGGCATCGGCGGTGTCGAATGCCGGCGGGCTCGGCATTATCACCGGGCTGACCCAGAAGACTCCGGAATTGCTGGCGCGCGAAATCGCGCGCTGCCGCGACATGACCGACCAGCCGTTCGGCGTGAACCTGACATTCCTGCCGGCGTTTACGGCCCCGCCCTATCCGGAATACATCCGCGCCATCATCGAAGGCGGCGTCAAGATCGTCGAAACTGCCGGGCGCAGCCCGGAGCAATATCTGCCGCCGCTGAAGGCTGCCGACATCAACATCATCCATAAATGCACGTCGGTGCGACACTCGCTCAAGGCCGAGCGCATCGGCTGCGATGCGGTCAGCGTCGACGGCTTCGAATGCGGCGGCCATCCGGGCGAGGACGACGTGCCGAACATGATCTTGCTGCCGCGCGCCGCCGACGAATTGAAGATACCGTTCGTGGCTTCGGGCGGCATGGCGGATGCGCGCAGTCTGGTTGCGGCGCTGGCGCTCGGCGCCGCAGGCATGAATATGGGCACCCGCTTTATCGCCACCAAAGAGGCGCCGGTGCATGACAACGTCAAACGGGCGATCCTCGCCGCCTCCGAGCTCGATACCCGGCTGATCATGCGCGGGCTCCGCAACACCGAGCGCGTGCTCAAGAACAAGGGCGTCGAGCACATCGTCGAAATTGAGCGCGAGAAGGGCGCGGCGCTGACCATCGCCGACCTCAAGGAACAGGTCGGCGGGCTTTATCCGCGCATCATGGGCGAAGGCGACGTTGATGCCGGCGCCTGGAGCTGCGGCATGGTCGCCGGCCTCATCTACGATATCCCGACTGTCGCCGAACTGATCGACCGGATTATGAGCGAGGCGGAACGTCTGATCCGTGACCGGCTCACCGGCCTGCTCGCCGATAATGTGACGCCGACGGTCAAGGTCGCATAGCAAAAGCCGGCGTCGGCCGCGTTCACGCCAGCTGCGGCACCTTCGCCAACACCGGGTAATCGGTATAGCCCTTCGGGCCCGGCGTATAGAACGTCGACGGATCGGGCGCGTTGAGCACAGCGCCCGATTGCCAGCGCTCCACGACATCCGGATTGGCCAGGATTGGACGGCCAACCGCGATCAGATCGGCCTTGCCGGCCGCGAGGTCGGCCTCGGCGCGCGCGGGATCGTAGCCCCCCGAGAGAATGAGCGCGCCTTTGAATTCCTTGCGGAAGGTTTGCTTGATCGAATCCGGCACCTTCGGCGCGCCCAGGGACGAATGATCCACCAGATGGACGTAGAGGAGTCCAGGCGCGCTCAGTTGCCGCGCGAGATAGGCATAATCGGTTTCCATCTCCGGATAGGGCGGCATGTCGTTGAAAGCACCATACGGCGATAGCCGGATGCCGACCTTGTCTCCGCCGATCCCGACGATCACTGCTTTGGCAACTTCGAGTGCGAAGCGCGCCCGATTTTCGATCGGTCCGCCCCACGCATCGGTGCGCTGGTTGGAATTCGGCCGGATGAATTGCTCGATGAGGTAGCCGTTGGCGCTGTGCAATTCGATTCCGTCGAGGCCGGCGGCGATGGCGTTTTTGGCGGCCTGCGCGTATTCGCCGATCGCCGTCTTGATATCGGCTTCGCTCATTGCTTTCGGCGTCGGATGTGCCTTCGGGCCCTCGGCGTCGGTGTAGATTTCGCCCGCGGCCGCGGCCGCCGACGGCGCCACCAGGCCGGCGCCCGCCGGCAAATTGTTGGGATGACCGATCCGTCCGGTGAGCTGCAAAAATATCTTCGTGCCTTTGACATGGACCGCGTCGGTGACCCGCTTCCAACCGACGGTTTGGGCTGCGGAAAATGCGCCCGGGATGCGCGGATAACCGAGCCCGTTGGGCGATGGCGAGGTGCCCTCGGTGATAATCAAGCCCGCGGACGCCGCGCGCTGGCTGTAATATTCGACCATCAGATCGTTGGGCACATTGCCGACAGCGCGGTTGCGCGTCAGCGGCGACATCACCACGCGATTTTTCAACGTCAGCGGACCAAGTTTGGTCGGTGAGAACAGCAACGACATAAACGCCCTCCAGCGTGTGAATGAACCCGGCAGCCGTTGGGACACATGGTGCGGCAGGAACGAACGAGCAAGCCGCACGCTGGTGCAAAATATTTGCGAACCGCGCAAAGAAGCGCATGCATTCGTGATGTGCTTATTTTGGCACCGATAACGGAATGATTTTCTATTGGCTGCTGTGTCGGCGGCTTATGTCTTACGTGGGGCGCCTTTGCATGGCTGGAATTCGATTCACGCCCAGGCTAACTGATGTTACCGACCGGTTTGCAGCCACTTCTTCTCGCGCGCATAGAAAGCTTCGAGCAGATCGGGCCGGTCGTCGCCGAGCAATTCCGGGTTGAGCGTGTAGCCGCGCTTGATCTGCGTGTAGCCCATGAATTTGTAGGACGGCCGCAGCGTCGCGATGACGTTCCAATCCACCGGCAATGGGTCGCGCGGATCGACGGTCTCGAGGCGGTCGCGCTGGTAGATGCCCTCGAAACAGCCGAGCTTCCAGCCGGCCGCGGTCTTGATGACGCGCGAGAAGAACCGGCAATACTGGAACATGTCGAAGGCGATGCCGTCGAAAGTCATGCGGTCGAAAATCACCGCCGGCGACTCGACTAGCGCGCGATCGTCCTTGAATTCGAGCCGCGCCGGCATGATCCAGTGCTTGGCCTGGCTCGCGCCCGACGCCATTTTCTGGCGCGAGGCTTCGGCGAAATCCTCCACCGTGCCGTCGAACCACGACGTGCGCACCGGCGCATGCGGCACGTAGCAGCCGATCATGCCGGGGAAATCGCGCTGATCGCGGCACAGCCGCTCGAACCGCACCAGATCGAAAATCTCGGTGCGGTCGAGCAGGCGCTCAAGCCGCGCCTGCATGGTGGAATCGGTCATGGCCACTCCCGGATTGGACGTTGCCTAGTCAATCTAAAGCGCCCGGGAGGGGAAAATGATCGCATTGACCCGCCGCGCGATTTCGTGAAATACCCGCGCCTGCAAAGACCCGCGAATAGCCGGAAGCAACCGCGATTGCCGATGCCCATTGAACGCTACAACGCAGCCGAAGCAGAGGCCCGCTGGCAGAAAGTCTGGGACGAGCGTGGCATCTTCGCGACTCCGAATGAGCTGACGCGGCCGAAATACTACGTGCTGGAGATGTTCCCCTATCCGTCGGGGCGCATCCACATGGGCCACGTGCGCAACTATACGATGGGCGACGTGGTGGCGCGGGTGAAGCGGGCGAAGGGCTTTGCCGTGCTGCATCCGATGGGCTGGGACGCCTTCGGGCTGCCGGCCGAGAATGCCGCCGCCGAGCGGAAGGTCCATCCCAGGAAATGGACCTACGAGAACATCGACGCGATGAAGAAGCAGCTCAAGTCGATGGGGCTGTCGCTCGACTGGAGCCGCGAGATCGCGACCTGCGACCCGGCTTACTATAAGCACCAGCAGAAAATGTTTCTCGATTTCTTGCGTGCCGGCCTGGTGGAGCGGCGGCAATCGAAGGTGAATTGGGATCCTGTCGACCAGACCGTGCTGGCCAACGAACAGGTGATCGACGGCCGCGGCTGGCGTTCCGGCGCGATGGTCGAGCAACGCGACCTGACACAATGGTTCTTCAAGATCACCGACTACGCGCAGCCGCTGCTTGATGCGCTCGAAACGCTCGACCGTTGGCCGGAAAAAGTCCGGCTGATGCAGAAGAACTGGATCGGCCGCTCGGAAGGCCTGCTGATCCGCTTCGCTCTCGATCGGCAAACGACGCCCGCCGGCGAAAGCGAACTGGAAATCTTCACCACCCGACCGGACACGCTGTTCGGCGCAAAATTTGTCGCCATTGCGCCGGACCATCCGCTCGCGGCGGCGGCAGCGAAGAAAAATCCGGCGCTCGCCGAATTCATTGCCGAATGCAAGCGGCGTGGCACCGCGCAGGCAGAGATCGACACCGCCGAAAAGCTCGGCTTCGACACCGGCATCAAGGCCGAGCATCCGTTCGATCCGGCCTGGAGGCTGCCGGTCTATGTAGCGAATTTCATTTTGATGGAATACGGCACCGGCGCCATTTTCGGCTGCCCGGCACACGACCAGCGCGACCTCGACTTCGTCAACAAATATGGACTCGGCAACGTACCGGTGGTCTGTCCGCCGGGCGTCGATCCGAAGACTTTTGTCATTATCGATACCGCCTATGATGGCGACGGCCGCATGATGAACTCGCGTTTCCTCGACGGCATGACCATCGCGGAAGCGAAGGATGAAGTGGCGCGACGGTTGGAAAAGGAAAGTGCCGGCAATCGGCCGGTGGCGCAGCGGCAGGTGAATTTCCGGCTGCGCGACTGGGGAATTTCCCGCCAACGTTATTGGGGTTGTCCGATACCGGTGATTTACTGCAAGAAGTGCGGCATCGTTCCGGTGCCCGCGGAAGACTTGCCAGTCACGCTGCCGGAGGATGTCACGTTCGACAAACCCGGCAATCCGCTCGACCACCATCAGACCTGGAAGCAGGTCAAATGCCCAAAGTGTGGAGGCGCGGCGACGCGCGAAACCGACACAATGGATACCTTCGTCGACTCGTCGTGGTATTTCGAGCGCTTCACCGATCCGTGGATCAAGACCGCGCCGACCGACTTGGCCGTGGTCGACGCCTGGATGCCGGTCGATCAATATATCGGCGGCATCGAGCATGCGATCCTGCATCTGCTCTACAGCCGCTTTTTCACGCGCGCGATGAAGAAGACGGGCCATGTCGGCCTCGACGAGCCGTTCGCCGGTCTGTTCACGCAGGGCATGGTGGTGCACGAGACCTATCAAAACAAGAAGACCGGCGAGTGGGCGGCGCCGGCCGAGGTGAAGGTCGCGGCGGAAGGCGACATGCGCCGCGCGACCTTGATCGCCACCGGCGAAGCCGTTGAGATCGGCCCGATCGAAAAAATGTCGAAGTCGAAACGAAACACCGTCGACCCCGACGACATCATTTCGACCTACGGCGCCGACGTGGCGCGCTGGTTCATGCTGTCGGACTCGCCACCCGACCGCGACGTGGAATGGACCGAACGTGGCGTGCAAGGCGCCTGGCGCTTCGTCCAGCGGCTGTGGCGGCTAGTCGGCGAGGCCGGCGATGTATCCAAGTCGGCGCCGGCGGCGCGGCCGGCGCAATTTTTTTCGTCGGCAATGGCACTCCGCAAGGCGGCGCACCAGGCGCTGGCGAAGGTCACCGAAGACATTGAAAAGCTACACTTTAATGTTTGTGTCGCGCACATTTATGAGTTCGCCAACGCACTCGGCGCGACGATCGGCGATGTCGAGGGAGACGACAGGGACGGCCCCTCCCCCAGTCCCGATCTCCGCTGGGCGATGAACGAAGCGGTTAACATTCTCGTGCAACTATTCGCTCCGATGATGCCGCATCTTGCCGAGGAATGCTGGGCGGTGCTGGGCCACACAACGCTGGTCGCGCAGGCGCCTTGGCCGCCGGTCGAGCGGGATCTGCTGGTCGAGGACACGCTAACACTGCCGGTGCAGATCAACGGCCGCAAACGTGCCGACGTGACCGTGCCGCGCGGCGCCGGCAAGGCTGAAATCGAGACTGCCGTCCTGGCGCTGGATGCGGTAAAAAGGGTGCTCGACGGCAAGACACCGAAGAAGGTGATCATTGTGCCGCAACGGATCGTCAATGTGGTGGCGTAATCTCCCGCAATGGCGCCGGTTTGCGCGGCTTGCGATCGTGCTTGCTGCGGCAGGAACGAGCGCCGGCTGCTGGCAGCCGCTGTACGGCACCGCGCCGGTTCCCGGTGCCGAAGGCGTGCAGGACAAATTCGCCACCATCGATATCCCGCCGTTCAAGGTACAAAAAGTCGCGAATGGACCTATTGGTGTTCAAGGCACGCCTGATGAGCGCCTCGCGGTGGCCATGCGCAACGCGCTGCAATTCGATTTGCATAACGGCGCCAACACCACGTCGCCGCTCTACACGCTGGTGGTCAACCTCAGCGGCTCACAATTCACGGCGTACGTCGACCCGACGTCCGGACGGCCCGACACGCAGATTGAATCCGTGTTCGCTTCCTATCAACTCGTTGAAATCGCGAGCAACAAAACCGTAGTCAAGGACAACGCTTTCGCGCACGTCGATTATGACATACCCGGCCCGCAACAGCGTTTTGCCGGACAGCGTGCGCGCCGAGATGCCGAAGACCGGGCGGTGCAGGTTGTCGCCGAAACGATCAGGAACCGACTCGCCTCGTATTTCGTCGCCGGAACCTAAAGCTCACCACTGCGCGGCCTTGACCCGCGCGTCGCGATTGCGCAGTCAGTCGTCGTGACGCTCGCTAGTGGGATGCCGGGGAGCCCGGCACTGACGCGTCATGGTCGCACTCAAGAGCGCAGAGGTGGACAAGTTTCTCGCCCGCCCCGATCCGGGGCGACCTGTGGTCCTGGTTTTTGGCCCGGACGCCGGCCTGGTCGGCGAACGCGTCAACGCAATGATCAAGGCCTCGGTCGAGGACGTGAACGATCCGTTCTCACTCGTGCGGCTGGAAGGCGAAGAGCTCGCAGCCGATCCCGCCCGGCTGATCGAGGAAGCACAGACCATTCCATTGTTTGGCGGCCGCCGGGCGGTGTGGGTGAAAGCAGGTAACCGCAACATTACGCCTGCGGTCGGGGCCCTGCTCGCGTTGCCGGCAATCGAATGCCGGGTGGTCATCGAAGCCGGCGACTTGCGGCGCAATGCGCCGCTGCGCGTGACCTGTGAACGCGCCGAGAATGCGGCGGCGCTGCCATGCTACTCCGACGGCGAGCGCGATCTGGAGCGGCTGATCGACGGCGAACTGCGCGCGGCCGACCTCACCATCAAGCCCGATGCACGCGCTCTGCTTCTTCCGCTGCTTGGCGGCGACCGGGCGGCGTCCCGCAACGAGCTGCGCAAGCTCGCGCTCTATGCCCGCGGACGCAACGAGGTCGACGCCGAGGACATCATCGCCGTCGTCTCCGACGCATCAGCGTTGGAGCTCGATGAGCTCGTCGATGCAGCCTATGCTGGCCGGTCGCCAGAGCTTGAGGCGCAGATCGCCAAGGCGCGCCTTGCCGGGACCCCGGTTGGCTCGATCTTCTTTGCTGCTCAGCGCCAGCTCGCACAGTTGCACCGATGGCGGGTAGCGATCGAGGCCGCCGGCGGTCGGTTCTCAGTCGATAGTTTGGTTCCGCCGGTCCATTTCCGCCGCAAAAGCATTGTCGAGGCCGCACTTAAGCAATGGAACGTGGCCCGGCTGGCCGGGGCCATGACCGAGCTTGCCGACGCAGTGCTGGCCGCGCGCCGCACGCCGGCGCTGGCCGATACCATCGCCGAAAGCGCGCTACTCAATCTGGCAGTGAAAGCCCGGCGCAACTCGCTTTAGCCGCGCCGGCGTTCTCTAGGTCGGATTTTCCAGGCTGAATGTTTGCGAATCGTCATCGTAGGCGAACGCTTCGGCGTAACGTGCCCAGGCGGTGACCGAGCGCAAGGTTTGTTCAGCGTCGTCGGAGCTCATATGGTCTTCCAGCTCGTCGAAGAAACGGCTTTTCGGCGCCACATGATTGGCCCGCTCCTGCAAGATGCGGCGAATGTGAGCGGCGAGCGGCACATCGGTCAGCAGCTGGCGCTGAAAGATTTTTTTGCGGTCGTCGGTCCCGGCTTCAACAAATTGCTTGCCGGTCTCGGTGATCTTGATATCGCCGCCTTCGACCTCAACCAGATGCAGCATTTGCAGCGCGTCCGAAACCGGAAAGAGGTCGTCCGCCTCCATATGCAGCAATTCGGCGATTACAGGAAGATCAGCTTTGCCGCTATAGGGCTCGGCAGCGAGGGTTTCGATGAATCCTGAGAGGAGATTGGCGGAAACGCGCGGCAAGATAGTGTCGATGCTGGTGGCGACGGGGCCGGCCGCCGTGCCGGCCTTGGGCGGCGCCGGCGTGCGTGCGGTCATCGCCACATAGATTTCCTCGACCAGATCGCGGAACGGTGGATCGAGGCGGTTGCGCGGCTGCTTAAGATCGACGCCGATTTCACGGATGATGCGCCCCGGATTGGACGAAAACAGCAGGATGCGGTCGCACATCAGCACCGCCTCCTCGATATTGTGGGTCACCAGGATGACGCCTTTGATCGGCAATTTGCCGTCGCCCCACAGCTCGAGGAAATCGGTGCGGAGCGTTTCGGCGGTGAGCACGTCGAGCGCGGAGAACGGTTCGTCCATCAGCAGGATGTTCGGATGCACCACCAGGGCGCGGGCGAAGCCGACGCGCTGGCGCATGCCGCCGGACAACTCGCGCGGATAGGCGGATTCGTAGCCGTCAAGCCCGATCAGATCGATGGCGGCAAGCGCTCGCTTCCTGATCTCCGCATCTGGAAAACCGAGCGCCTCAAGGCCGAGTTGAACATTCTCGAGCACAGTCAACCAGGGAAATAACGCGAAACCCTGGAAAACCATGGCAATACCGGGCGCGGGCGCGACCACCGGCTGGCCAAGATAGGTGATGGTGCCGGCCGCCGGTGGCATCAAGCCGGCGATGGACCGTAGCAGCGTCGACTTGCCCGAGCCGGTGCGGCCGAGGAGTCCGACGATCTGACCCTGCGTCAGTTGTAGCTCGATGCCGTCGAGCACCAAAAGCTCGCCACCATCCGCGCGCGGGAACGTTTGCCGAAGCGCATGAATATCGAGAAGCGTCGAGGCGCTCATTTCAAACCTCAGCCGAGCCGGAACTTGCGTTCCGCATAAAGATAAAGTGGCCGCCAGAATATGCGATTGATGAGAACCACGAAAAAGCTCATCACCGCAATACCAAGCACGATACGATGGAAATCGCCGGCGTCGGTTTCTTGCGCAATATAGGCGCCCAGACCGTAGGCCTGCAGGTGCTCATCGCCCCAGCTCGCGACTTCGGCGACGATGCTCGCATTCCACGATCCGCCGGAAGCGGTGATTGCGCCTGTTACATAATACGGCAACACCGCGGGCAGCGCGATCCGCCGCCACCACAGCCAGCCGCGGACGCGAAAATTAACGCCCGCCGCGCGCAACTCGGCAGGAATCGCCGCCGCGCCGGCGACCACATTGAACAGGATGTACCATTGCGTCCCGAGGATCATCAGCGGGCTCAGCCAAATGTTCGGATCGAGCCGCAGCGCGACAATTGCCGATACAGCGATCGGAAACAGAAGATTTGCCGGGAAGGCGGCGAGAAATTGCGCAATCGGCTGGACTAGATTGGCGACGTGGGGACGGGTGCCGACCCAAACCCCGATCGGCACCCAGATCACGCTGGCGAGCGCAATCAGCACGACGATGCGGCTGAGCGTCGCCAGCCCCAGCAGCAGCGCGGTTGTGATGTCCGCAATCGAGATGTCCTCGGTGACGAAATGCGCGACTTGCCAGAGCGCGACGGCGGTAAGCGCCGCGACAACGGCGCCCCATTGAAACGTAATCCAGGCATGCTGTTGCGGCCGCGATACGCGCATGGCGGACTGTGCGCGCTCACCGCCAGCGCGCCAGCAATAGCCGGCGCCATAGTTTGGCGAAGGGCAGCGTGAGGCGGTCGATGAGCCGCGAGCGGCGTAGCACATCGAGCATCCATGAGCGCGGCGCCGGAACACCCGGCTCCTGCTCGAAGCGAAAGCGGTCCGCCCAGGCTACCAGCGGCCGAAATAGGATCTGGTCATAGATCAGGATGACGATGGCCATGGTGAAAATCGCATAGCCAACTGCCACCAGGTCGCGCTGCGTGATGGCGACCGCGATGTAGGAGCCGACGCCCGGCAGCGTAATGGTGGTATTGCCGACGCTGATCGCTTCGGACGCAACCACGAAGAACCAGCTCCCCGACATTGACAGCATCATGTTCCAGATCAGCTGCGGCATGGCGAACGGCACGTCGACCCGCCAAAAGCTCATCCACGGACTTAAACGGAAATTTCGCGACACTTCGACCAGTTCGGTCGGCACCGTACGCAGCGACTGATAGAAACTGAACGCCATGTTCCAGGCCTGGCTGGTGAAAATTGCGAAAATCGCCGCGAATTCAGCACCCAGTACGCGCCCCGGCGCCAGCGCCATAAAGAACACGACGGTGATCGAGATGAACCCGAGGATCGGCACCGACTGCAAAATATCGAGCAGTGGAACAAGCAGCCGCTCGGCATATTTGTTCTTGGCAGCGAGCGTCGCGTAGGTGAACGTGAACAGAAGCGACGCCGCCATGGCGATCAACATGCGCAAGGTCGTGCGTGCGGCGTATTCGGGCAGGTTGGCGGGATCGAGTGAGACCGGGCGTAGCTGCAACTCGGCCAACGGTTGCAGCAGATGTCGGCTCGCCTCGGCCAGAAATACCAGTAACCCGAGGATCAAAAGGACCGCAAGCACGTCCCAGCGGGTGAAAAAACGGCCCCAGCCGCCGACGGAGATTGGCACGTTCAGCCGCATATCCGCGATGCCCGATCCACGCTGGTTGTCACAAGGTCGTCATGAAAATTGCGGCCCCCGTCCCCACTCTCGGCCGCGAAACTGACGCGCGATCACATAACATCAGCGCTGCGGCATTCAAACATTATTGCGCACACGATACGGGGTGCTGTGGGTTGCGCAAACGCGCGTAGCCTTTGCGCAGCAGGCGGAGTGTCTTATTCCGGCTCGCGCTGAGCGTTCGGAACCTCGGACGGGTGGGAGTGCCTTCGCCTTGGTGCATAAGCTCAACGAACAGACCCTCACGCTGCCGCAACCGTTTGCCGATGAGGTCGCCAAGGCGCAAGCTGCGTGGCGCTCGAACGACAATACGCGCCGGCTCTGGAGCAAGGACGTTTCGCTGTGGACCGGGCGCGACGAGGCCGATTGGCTGGGGTGGCTGACTGTTGTCAATCAGGCGCTGCATGACACCGGCTCGCTCCAGGAATTCGGCCGGGAGTTGAGCGCGGAGAACTTCTCCGACGTGCTGCTGCTGGGGATGGGCGGATCAAGTCTCGGTCCTGAGGCGCTGGCGAAGAACCTCGGATCGGCGCCGCGATATCCGAGGCTGAACGTTCTCGATACGACCGACCCGCAGCAAGTGCGGCGCCTCGAACGCGGCATCGATCTCGGACGCACCCTCATCGTCGTGTCGAGCAAGTCGGGCACCACCCTCGAACCGAATGTGCTGATGGACTATTTTTTGCGCGCGCGTCAGCCGCCGTCAGCGGTCCCGTGGCGCAGCACTTCGTCGCCATCACCGACCCTGGCTCGCAGCTGCAAAGAACCGCAAAGGCAAGGGGCTTCCGCCGTATCTTCCACGGCATTCCAGATATCGGCGGCCGCTATTCGGTGCTTTCGCATTTCGGCATGGTTCCGCTGGCGGCAACCGGCCACGATGTGCGCAAATTCCTCGAAGCCGCTTGCGCCATGGCGCAAGCGTGCGGACCCGACGTCGCCGCGCAAGAAAATCCAGGGGTAATGCTCGGCCTCGTGATCGGCGTGCTGGCTCAAGCCGGACGCAACAAGCTGACCATCGTCGCCTCGCCCACGATTCAGCCGTTCGGAGCCTGGGCGGAGCAGTTGCTGGCGGAATCGATCGGCAAAGACGGAAAGGCTGTGATCCCGATCATCGGAGAGCCGCTCGGCGCGCCTCCCGTGTATGGTGCCGATCGACTGTTCATTTATCTGCGCGACGCGGCGAGCCCGCACGCGGCGCAGGACCGGGCGATCGACACACTCGCACAAGCCGGTCACCCGGTGGCGCGCATACTTTTGCCGTTATCAACTTTATCTGGCCCAAGAATTCTTCCGCTTCGAAATCGCGAGCGCCGTCGCTGGTGCGGTTCTAGGCATCAATCCGTTCGACCAGCCGGACGTCGAAGCGAGCAAGATCGCGACCCGCGCGATCACCGAGACATTCGAGAAGACAGGAGCGCTGCCCTCCGAGCAGCCGGTTTTCGAAGCCGATGGGATGGCTCTTTATGCCGATCAGCGCAACGCCCAGATGCTTCGCCGGCTGGGGCGGGCTCTACGCTGGAAAGTTGGTTCAAGGCGCTTCTCAGCCAATTGACTGCCGGTTTCGGCACGATCGAGGCGGCGCAAGCATGCGGCGATTTTCGCGTGCTGGCCGAACGTGGACGACGCATATTGCACGTCCATCTCGCCAGCAACGCAGATGCAGGACTTGCGACAATCCGCCAAGCGATGCACGCCGCGCTGGCCTAGTTTGTTTCTGCTAGGTATTAATTTGCCGGAGCCGGGCGTACCTCCTGCCACGGACTATACGCGCAGATCGGCCGTCCGCGGCGGCACCGCGATCAAGCGCGCGCTGAATGGAACGCGATGAGCGGTCAGTATCGTTATCCAGCACAAGATCATTGTTGCGCCGAGAACGATCGCTGCCTTAACCACCGCCAACAACGCGAAGCCGAGAAGCGCGTATTGCAGCCAAATCACAAAGATATAGTGGACGAGATAGAGGCTGTACGCGTTGGCGGAAAGACTGGCGAGGACCGACGATCGCTTTGCCCCGAAGCGCAAGCTCGCGGCGATGAGGAAAAAGCAACCGCTGGCGCAGGCGATGACGAAACAAAGAGCGGCGGCGATAGCGATGGCGATGGGCGCCGTGCCGTCTAGGGTCAGCCACGTCACGCCCATCCAGCCGATATCCGAGACCAGCGCCACGACCAGCCATAATTTCCAGCGGCGGACCAATGCGCCGTCCGCGGCGATCAAGCCAACGTCGATACCGGCTGTCCCGATTCCAATTCCAGCAAAGAAATAGACGGCGTAGAGCAGCGGCCGGCACCATTGCACCGCGAAGGGCCCGGAATTGGACCACGCCCATTGCGTGAAGACGAGCGCCAACGGGACATAAGCCGTGGCCGAGATGGCGACGAGGATGACAAAGTAGAGCCCGGGACGTCGCCCCACCGCGGCCGACCAGCGACCTAAGGCTCTCAGCGCATCGGGGCAGATCCGATGCAGTCCAGCCGCCACGAAATTGAGCGCCAGAAGCTGCCAAATGAACCACAATTGGCCGTTCGGCAAGAACGGCAGCGCGAGATAGCGGTGCACGTAATCGGCAATGCTTGGGTCCGCGGTCGTCTGCAGGTAGACCGGATAAATGGCCAGGGGAACGAGAACGACGACACCAAACATAAAGGGAACGCCCAGCCTGGATAAGCGATCGCGTACAAAACCCAAGCTTTGCTTGCGCTCAAGGCTCGACCAAACGAACAGGCCGGACAAAAAAAACATCAGCGACATCAGATAAACGTTTTGCCAGGCGCAAAACAGGTCGAAGCCAAACCAGCGGTGGCTATCAACAATCGGAAAGATGCGCCATTCGTAGGGCGGATTGTCAAACTCGGAAGTCCGCGCCGGAATCCATTGGATGTAGGCAAGCATCGAATGAAACACGAGCACGATGAGGATGACGACGGCGCGCAGACTGTCGAGGGCCAAGCAGGAGGGCGACGTGGCTATGGATTGTGTAGACATAACATTTCAAATCCCGGACTGACGATGTTAAGTGCCGATCAGCCGAGTTTGATCCACTGGCTGGGACAATCATCGGAACCCGCCGCTGCCGATGCAAGCCTCAAATTGGCCCGAGGAACCCTATTTTGCGCGCTTTTCGACGATTTGGCGTCGTTAAATCACCGCATTGTGGAGGGACTTAATCAAGGTGATTCACGCCTAATGCAGTGATGACGATTCTGGGATCGGAGGCGCCCTTGGTGAAGCAATGGACTAGACCGATTCTGGCCGGGCTGGTGATGGTTTTCGCCACGATGCAGCCTCTCGCCGCGGCGGATCAGTCGGTGGCCGGGCTTTGGCAAAAGATCGACGAGGCGACCGGCAAGACGGTCGTCTGGTTCCTTTTCGTGGAGAACGGCGGCGGTGTTTATGAAGGCGTCGCGGCAAAGCTGTTTCCGCGCCCGAATGAAGACCTCAGCAACGCCATTTGCACGCGTTGCCGCGATGACCGCAAGAATGCCCCGATGCTGGGCCTGCCGATCATCACGGATATGCAGCGGGTCGGACTTCGCTACGAGAAAGGTAACATCCTCGATCCGCGCGACGGCGCCATTTACAACGCAATGATGACCTTAAGTCCGGACGGTCAGACATTGACTGTCCGTGGTTATCTCGGCTTTGAGTTTCTTGGGCGCAACGAGACCTGGTACCGCCTCCCGGATCAGGCGTTCAAACAGCTCGATCCCATCATCCTGGCTAAATACTTGCCTGGACAGGCGGCGACCGTATCCGCCATGCGGCATAGATCATCAAATCCGGTTCGCTGAAACTTGGCGGAAGTCGATGACGCGGCCCCTAGGCCGCGTCATCGTCACTCTGTCCCAAGACCGTATTCGCAGCCGGGCGCGGCATAGTGGTAGCGCGCGACGCCGTAGCTGTCGCGCTCGGTGACCGGATGGCAGCGCGCCACCCATTTGCGATCACGCGCGGCAAGTTGCGACTTTTGCGCTTCGCCAAGCGCCTCCGGCACTACCCGGACATATGGATCGCCGGCGGTAGCCATCTGCGCGACGCAACTGAAGCTCCTTGCCCCGGCGAGGCAGCTCAGATCCACGACGGTTCCGGCATGAGCCGACGTCAAGGTTACGACCGACAAGAATAATGCAGCGCCCGCGCGGGCGACCGACCACGAAGCCGAAGACGTTTCGGCCGGATGACTGGTTAACACAGCTCTCTCCCTGCGAGTGTGTACCGATTGGTTTCAAGCGGCACCGCTCTGGTTTAGCGTCGCGCGTGGTTCTCAGGAGCGGTGTCCCGCACCTGGACCATGCGCAATGCGTCGGTGGAGAGTGAGCAAGCGCGGTGCCAGCAAATTTGCCCTGTTTTGGTACAGCAAAGGCCGTCGCGCACACCACCCGGACAGCCGCGACGCGCGCGTTAACGTTTGATGGTTACCGACGCCGGCTGCCGCCGTTCTTCCCATTTCATTTGCTCGAGTTCGGGCACCGCATCGTCGAGCTGAGGATATCCAAGACAAAAATAACCGATGAATTTCCACTCCGTCGGAACCTGGAGAAGCTCGGCGACCGCTTTAGGATTGAGGATGGACACCCAGCCCATACCGATGCCTTGGGCACGCGCCGCAAGCCAGATCGTATGCACCGCGGTCACTGCCGAATACTCGATCATTTCCGGCATAGTATGGCGTCCTAGGCCGTGACCCTGCGCGGTCGCGCGATCGGCAAAGACCGCGAGGTGGCTTGGCGCCTCTTCCAGACCGGCAAGCTTTAATCGCGCGTAGAGACCCGCACGTTCGCTGTCCTGTGCGGCAAGGGCCTCGGCATTGCAGATTTCAAAATTCGCGCCGGATGGCAGCGCGGCCGCGCTGCATCGGCGACGATCACAAACCGCCAAGGCTGGCTCAGTCCCACCGACGGAGCAAGGCACGCGAGATCGATGAGGCTCTCGACCGCGCCGTCGGGCAGTGGATCGCGACGGAAGCGCCGAACGTCGCGCCGCCAGAGCAAAAGCTCGCGCAGTTGCGCACGGAACGCATCATCGAAGGCGATCGATGCGATTGCCGCCACGCCGATGTCTCAGCGCCTTATGCCGTTGTTGCGATGTCGCGGAAGGACGCCATCGCCCGATCCAACCTCCGCCACTGCCGCTCATTCGCCGGTAGACCGAAACGCAGCCATTGCGCATGGTCCGGAAAGGCACGAACCCAGATGCCGGCGCTACCCAGAGTGGTGAAACAGCGTCTGCACCGCCGGCGTTCGCACCAGCCGGAACAAGTTGGTGCCACCGACAATGTCGAGACTTTGCGGCAGTCAGGGTCGCATCGAGCCGCTTCGCCGCGTGTCGCCAAATGTTTGCGCGTCCGCGCGATCCAGGCGGTATCGGCCAAAGCTTTGGTGCCGACGGCCAACGCCGGACCGGATACCGCCCAGGGGCCGAGTGCGGACCAATCCGCGCCGCCAGGGCTGGCGCGGCAAGCGCAAAACCGAGCCGCAGGCCGGCGAGCCCAAAAAACTTGCCGAACGAGCGCAACACGACGACGTTGCCGGGCGCGAGGTCGCCGGCGAAGCTGAGGCCTGCCGGCGCTGCGTCCATGAAAGCTTCGTCGACAACCAATAAACCGCGACGGCGGCGTAACTCGCTGCCAAGACCGGCAAGAGCGTCGCGGGTGAAAATCCTTCCGTCGGGATTGTTCGGATTGCCGAGAATGACGACTGTGGCATCGCCGACCGCTTCGATGGCTGGCACGGCCGTGAACGTATGCCCCGCCAACGCGGCGGCACGTGCATGCTCGGGATAGCCTGGAGCGAGAATCGCGGCGCGGCTGGCCGGCACCAGGCCGGCGATCAGCGGCAACAGGATCTGCGTGCCCGGCGCGGCAACCACGTGATCCGCCGACGGGGCGCCATAGGCACGCGCGGCCGTGGCGGCGAGCGCGGCAACTGCGGCCGGTTCGGGCAAGCGGGCGTAAAGATCGGCCGAAAAACGTGGCAGCGGGTAAGGATTGGGATTGATCCCGGTCGAGAGGTCGATGAAAGGTTCGGGCGCGTCCGGGAACAGGCGCCGGGCCGCGCCGAGATCGCCGCCGTGAGCGACCGGTTCATCCGCCTCGCCGGTAAGGATCATGTCGATCGCGCTTGCCCTCGTTGCCATGCTGATCGAGCTCTGCTTCGGTTACCCTGAGCGGGCGACGCGTGCGGTCGGCCATCCGATCGTCTGGATCGGCGGATTGATCGGCTGGCTCGACCGGAAATTCAACCGCGATACGGACGCTTCGGACAAGCGGCGCGCCGTCGGCGTTGTCGCGCTCCTCATTCTCCTCGTTGTGGTCGGCGCCATCGCATTCAGCGTCGAGCATGAGCTGTTGCGTGTTCCGTTTGGACTTGTTGCGACTGGCGTTCTCGCCAGCACGTTGATCGCGCAACGAAGCCTGCATCGGCACGTGGCCGATGTAGCCAATGCGCTCGACCGAGGCGGCGTCGCTGCCGGCCGGTCGGCCGTATCGCGCATTGTCGGCCGTGACACGCAGGCGCTCGATTCATCAGGCGTCGCGCGAGCCGCGATCGAAAGCCTCGCAGAAAATTTCTCCGATGCGGTGGTCGCGCCGGTGCTATGGATGGTCATTGGCGGACTCCCTGGCGCGGCAATCTACAAGGCGATCAATACCGCCGACAGTATGATCGGCCACCGCACGCCGCGCCACCTTGCTTTCGGCTGGGCCGCGGCGCGCGTCGACGATCTCGTCAACTTGCCGGCGTCGCGTCTCACGGCCCTTTTGCTTATGGGTGCCGCAGCCTTAAGTCACGACACTTTCGCCGGCGCGGCCTGGCAAACCGTGCGCCGCGACGCCCGGCGGCATCACTCGCCTAATGCGGGCTATCCCGAAGCCGCCATGGCCGGCGCGCTCGGGTTGTCGCTCGCCGGTCCGCGGAGCTATGGCGGCGTGCAAGGCGAGGATGCGCTGATGGGTGATGGACGCCGCACCGCCGATAGCGCCGACATCCGCCGTGCGCTGACACTCTATCGGCGCGCCGTCGCCATTCTCATTGCAGCGTTGGCCATCGCCACCGCCGCCCTCATCGCGCCAACGTGAACAGGCGATCGAGATCGAGATGAGCGGCGAGATGCGCCGCGAGAGCGTTGAGGGTTCGCTCAATCAGTTCATCGTAGGCGATCGTCGCGCTCCCGCGGGCAAAACGAGCAAGCCAGGCCGCTCGCTGCCGGTCATCGGCGAATAGTCCGTGAACGTAAGTGCCGATCACCCGGCCGTCGGCGGACACCGCGCCCTCCGGCGAGCCATCGGCAAGCTGCGCGAACGGCCGCCTGCAATCGGGCCCGGCGGTGACCCCCATGTGCATCTCGTAGCCAGAGAATGGCGCGCCGTCGTTGCTCGTGCCGCGCACGGGTTCGAGCCGTTTTTCCGCGGTCAGCGTCGTCGCAACATCGATCAAGCTCAGGCCGTCGACTGTGGCGGGGACGCCTTCGATCCCGTCGGGATCAGCAATGGTGTGTCCGAGCATCTGAAAACCGCCGCATAGGCCGAGAATTGAGCCGCCGCGGCGGTGATGGGCGGCAAGGTCAATGTCGAAGCCGGCGGAACGCAGCGCCGCCAGGTCGGCGATGGTCGCCTTCGAGCCGGGCAACACAATGAGATCGGCGTCGCCAGGCAACGCCGCGCCTGGCCGCACGCGCACGACCTGGACGCCCGGTTCGGCATCCAGCGGATCGAGATCGTCAAAATTGGCGATATGCGGCAGGATCGGCACGGCGATGCGCACGCACTTCCCGGTTTTCGCTGGCCGGGCTTGTTCGAGCGCAAGCGCGTTTTCCGCCGGGAGCGAGCGCGCGTTGGCAAAATACGGAACCAAGCCGAGCGCCGGCCAGCCGGTCGCTCGCGCGATACGCTCCATTCCCGCGGCAAACAGCGTCGCATCGCCGCGAAACTTGTTGACGATGAAGCCAACGACCAGCGCAGCATCGTCCGGTGCCAGCACCGCTTTGGTGCCGATGAGACTTGCGATCACACCACCACGATCGATATCGCCGATCAGCGCAACGGGAACGTCGGCGGCACGGGCAAAGCCCATATTGGCGATGTCGCTTTCCCGCAGGTTGACTTCGGCCGCGCTGCCGGCGCCTTCGACCAAAACCAGGTCGGCCTCGGCCCGCAACTTTTCGTAGCTCTCGATTACATAAGGCAGCAGATCGCGTTTCATATGCTGATAAGCGGCGGCGTTGGCGCTGCCGAAAACCTTGCCCTGCACCACGATCTGCGCACCGATCTCGCTTTGCGGCTTCAACAGCACCGGGTTCATGTGCACGGTCGGCGGCGTGCCGGCGGCGCGCGCCTGGAGCGCCTGGGCGCGGCCGATTTCGCCGCCGTCGGCGGTAACCGCGGCATTGTTCGACATATTTTGCGGCTTGAACGGTCGAACCGTGAGACCGCGCGAAGCGAACGCGCGCGAAAGCCCGGCAACGATCAGCGACTTGCCGACGTCGGAGCCTGTGCCCTGAAACATCAGCGCGCGCGGAAGCATTTGTTCAGAACTCGATGCCCGGCTGCGCCTTCACGCCGGCGGCGAAATGATGCTTGACCAACGTCATCTCGGTCACGAGATCGGCCACCGCTACCAGTTCGGGCTTGGCGTTGCGGCCGGTCACCACGACATGCAACCCCGGCCGCCGGGTGGTCAGCGCAGCAACGACGGCGGCAAAATCGAGGTAATCGTAGCGGAGCGCGATGTTGAGTTCGTCAAGGATCACGAGCGCAAAGCTTGGATCGGCCATCAGTTCGCGTGCCTTCGACCAGGCCTGCTCCGCCGCAGCGACATCGCGGGCGCGGTCTTGGGTTTCCCATGTGAAGCCTTCGCCCATGGTGTGCCAGGAAACTTGGTCGCCAAATTTGGCCAGCGCGTCGCGTTCCGCCGTATGCCACGCGCCTTTGATGAATTGCACCACGCCAACACGATGCCCGCGGCCGAGCGTGCGCAAGGCAAGACCGAACGCCGCGGTCGATTTTCCTTTTCCGGCGCCGGTGTGAACGATCAGCAAACCCTTTTCGACGGTCTTGCCGGCGACCTCGGCGTCCTGCACCGCCTTTCGCTTGGCCATTTTGGCGCGATGGCGCTCGGCTTCGGCTTGATCCGTTCGCTGTGTCACGATGTCCGCTCCAACGTTCCTTTGACCGCAAGTGGCAGCCCAGCGACCATCAGTACGACGCAATCCGCAAGCGCGGCCATGCGCTGGTTCGCCATGCCCTGCAAATCGCGGAACCGCCGGCCCAACGGATGATCCGGCACGATCCCCGAACCGACTTCGTTCGCGACCAGCACGATCGGCGCCGCAGCCGCCGCGAGCGTACTCTCCAGCCGCCCGATTTCCCGTTCGATGTCGGCCTCCGCCAGCAGCAGATTGGAGAGCCAAAAGGTGAGACAATCGATCAGCGCCGGCGTTCCGTTGCAGTTCGCGAGCGCGGCGGCGAGGTCGCGCGGCGCGTCGATGGTTTGCCACTTGGCGCCGCGGCGTGCGCGATGGGCTTCGATTCGTGCGGTCATTTCGTCGTCGCCGGCTTCCGCCGTCGCCAGATAGCGCCAGGGCGGCGGCCAGGCGCAAAACAAGCTTTCGGCGTAGCGGCTCTTGCCTGAGCGCGCACCGCCGAGCACGAGGGTCAACCGATTGCCCACGGACGCCTTTTATTGTTGTGCGCGGACGTCAATGCGCCCGACTATAGCGAGGCGAAGCCGCCATTGACAAAGGCTCGCAGCCGACCGCTAACTGTCTGCATCGACGGTCTCTCGATCGAGAGCGAACAGGGAATGCGGTGCGGGATCAAGATCCCTAATCCGCAGCTGCCCCCGCAACTGTAAGCGGCAAGCCCGAACCACTGAGCCACTGGACACGTCCGGGAAGGCGGTGACGGGCGGCGAGCCGCAAGCCAGGAGACCTGCCGTCGATGCGGTCGCAGCCGGGCGGGGTGCCTCGGCGAAGATCGGTCGGCATCGCACCCGTCGTCATGCCCGCGGAGCAGCACGGGTGACTTACGTCGATCCAGCAAGCGCGAACCAACACGCGGCCTCGGCCGACGCTCCAACAGTCTATGTATGCGTCACCTGCCGACCGCCGGGCGAACCCGACAGTCCGGTGCGGCCGGGCGAAATCCTCGCGGCCGCCACCTTACGCGCCGCCGCCGGCACCGAAGTCCAGGTGCGCCGCATGCGCTGCCTTGCCAATTGCACGCGCGGCGCCAGTGCCGCGATGCGCGCCAACGGCTCATGGACTTATGTGTTCGGCGGCCTCGACATAACCAGCGCGGACGCACTAATCGAAGGCGCGCGCATGCTGGCGCGCGCCGCCGACGGCATTCTGCCGTGGCGCGGCCGGCCGGCGCCGCTCAAGCGCGGCCTTGTCGCGCGTATTCCGCCCGTCGGATTTGAAGAGGTTGACGAATGACCGCTCCGCTTGCGCGCGTCCCCTGCACCATCGTCACCGGATTCCTCGGCGCCGGCAAAACGACGCTGATCCGCCACGTGATTGCCAATGCGCAAGGCCGCCGGCTTGCGGTCATCGTCAACGAGTTCGGCGATGTCGGTATCGACGGCGAAATCCTCAAGGGCTGCGGCAACGATGCCTGCCCGGAAGACAACATCGTCGAGCTTGCGAATGGCTGCCTGTGCTGCACAGTCGCCGACGAATTCGTGCCGGCGCTCGACGCCATTCTGGCACGCGATGACGTCGAGCATATCGTCATCGAGACTTCCGGCCTCGCGCTGCCGAAACCGCTGGTGCAGGCATTTCATTGGCCGGCCATCAAAGGCCGCGTCACGGTGGACGGCGTGGTGGTCGTGGTCGATGGCGCCGCCCTCGCCGAGGGCCGCGTGGCGCACGATCTCGCCGCGCTGGCGCAGCAGCGGGCGGACGATACCTCCCTCACCCATGACGATCCGATCGAGGAGGTGTTCGAGGACCAGATCGCCTGCGCCGACCTGGTCGTGCTCAACAAGCGCGACCTGATCGACGCCGCCGGCATCGAGACGGCGCGCGCCGCGATCGCCAACGTGCTGCCGCGCCGCGTTAAAGTAATCGCCGCCGCCGACGGTAAGGTCGACCAAGCGCTGTTGCTCGGGCTCGGCGTCGGCACCGAAGACGACATTGTCAATCGCCACACCCGGCACGACACCGAGGAAGAGCACGATCACGATGACTTCGATTCCTTTGTCGTCCCGGTGTCCGAGGTTGCCGATCCGGCAGCGTTGACGGCGCGCGTCGCCGCATTGGCGGAGAATTTCGACGTGCTGCGCGTCAAAGGCTTTGCGGCAGTGGCCGGCAAGCCATTGCGGCTCTTGGTGCAAGCGGTCGGCGCGCGCATAACGCATCAATACGACCGGCCGTGGAGCGCGGCTGAAGCGCGCGAGGGCCGGCTGGTGGTGATCGGACTGAAAGGCCTCGACCGCGCGGCCGTGACGCGCGCGTTGGTGGATTGAGGACGGTCGAGCAATGCATCTACTCGCGACAACGTCGACAAGTCTCGACGAGATCGTTGAAGCTGTCGATCTTGGCCAGCCGCCAGGCGACATCGCTGTATTGTCGTTCGCCGACAGCGATCTTGCCGGGCTCGCCGCAGCCTGGGAATTGGAGCGCGCGATACTGCCGAGCGTCCGGCTGGCGCATCTGCGTGACCTCCGCCACCCAATGTCGGTCGATCTGTGGGTCGAGCGGGTCGGCGCACGCGCGAAAGTGATTGTGGTGCGCCTGCTCGGCGGCCTCGATTGGTGGAAATACGGAATTGAGCGGCTATCGCGGCTCGCGCAAGAACGCAAGATCGCGCTCGCGGTTTTGCCGGGCGAAGATCGCGACGACGCGCGGCTTGCCGCCGTCTCGACCCTGCCGCCGCAAGAGCTCGACACGTTGCTGCGCTTTTTTCGCGAAGGCGGGCGGGAAAATCTGCGCGGCTTCCTGCGCCGGCTCGCCGTCCACGCCGGAGCGGAGCTCGACGCACCGGTGGCAGAGCCAGTTCCACGCTTTGCCGGTTACCTGCCGGACGAGGGCGCGGTCGACATCGACCTCTTGATCGCTTCGCTTGATCGCAGCCGGCCGGTCGTGCCGCTCATTTTCTACCGCGCGCAATTGCTCGCTTCCGACACCGCGCCAATCGACGCCCTCGTCGCGGCATTGGGCGCGCGCGGCCTTGCCCCGGCGCCGCTCGTCATCACCAGCTTGAAGGATCGCGACGCGGCGGCGTTCCTGCACAAGGCATTCGCGCGTCTTGCTCCCGCCCTCATCGTCACGACGACGGCGTTTGCCGCCCGCGGCGAGGCGACGCCGCTTGACCAAGCCGACGTACCGGTGCTGCAAGCGGTCTGCGCCACGACCCGACGCGACGCCTGGCGCGATAACACGCGCGGCCTCGGTGCCGCCGATCTAGCGATGCACGTGGTCCTACCCGAGCTCGACGGCCGGATTCTCGCAGGCGCAATCGCCTTTAAGGATCCGCTGTCGCCGCAGGAAGGGCTGGCCTTTACCGCGCTGGCGAGCCGGCCCGAGCCCGACCGGATCGCCATGGTCGCCGACCGGATCGCCGCCCGCATCCGCCTGCACGCGCTGCCATGCGCCGAGCGCAAGATCGCGCTGCTGATGCCGGACTATCCAGCCGCTCCCGGCCGCACTGGATACGCCGTCGGCCTCGACGTGCCTGCAAGCGCGCTCGCGCTGCTCAATGATCTCGCAGCCACCGGTTACGGCATAGGTGACGTGCCGCCGACGTCGCGCGACTTGCTCGATGGAGTGGCGGCGGGGAGCACCGAGGCCACGCTAAGCCTGGTGCGCTATCAGGCGCTGTTGCAGCAAGTGCCGGCTGCTGCTGTCGCCTGTTTGCGCGATGCTTGGGGTTTACCCGCCGACGATCCCGACGTCCGCGGCGGCGTTTTTCATTTCCGCGCGCGGAGTTTCGGCAACGTTCTTGTCGCGCTGCCCCCGGATCGGGGCCGCGCGGCAGAGCGGCGGGCCGATTATCACGATCCGCTGTTGCCGCCCCGGCATGCGCTCCTGGCTTTCGGGCTATGGCTCCAGCGTGTGGCGAAAGTCGACGCGCTCATTCATATGGGCGCGCATGGCACGCTCGAATGGCTGCCAGGCAAGGCGGTCGCGCTGTCCGCCGGGTGTTTTCCGGAAATTGTCACCGGGACGTTGCCGGTCATTTATCCGTTCATCGTCAGCAATCCCGGTGAAGCAGCGCAGGCCAAGCGCCGTATCGCCGGCCTGACCATCGGCCACCTGCCGCCGCCGCTGGTCAATGACGGTCTCTCTGGCGACGCGCGCGAGCTTGAGCGCCTGGTCGACGAATATGCGCAGGCCGATGGCCTCGACCGGCGCCGACGCGAACGGCTCGCTGGACTGATCGTTGAGACGGCGCAGCGGTGCGGGCTGGCGTGTGAGGCCGGTATCGAAACCGCGGGTGCGCCCGGCGACGCGCTGCGGCGGATCGATGCTTGGCTGTGCGACCTCAAAGACCTGGCGATCAAGGATGGCCTGCACATTTACGGCCGCGCGTCCGCCGGAACCGGCGATCCGGCATGGCGAGCGAGCGCCGACGCTGAGCGCACGGCGCTGCTGGCGGCGCTCGAGGGCCGCCGCGTGCCGCCTGGCCCGGCCGGTTCGCCGGCGCGCGGACGCCGCGATGTGCTGCCGACCGGCCGCAATCTCTTCACCGCCGATCCGCGCATGCTGCCGACGGCGACGGCGATGGACCTCGGGCGTCTTGCCGCCGACGAAGTGCTGCGCATGCATTTGCAAACGCACGGCGAGGTGCCGCGCAGCATCGTCATCGACCTGTGGGGAAGCGCCACGCTTCGCACCGGCGGCGAGGAGATCGCGCAAGGCTTGGCGCTGATGGGTTGCCGGCCGATCTGGGACCCGGCGACCGGACGCGTCACCGGCGTCGAGGTGCTTCCGGCGGGCGCAATGGGTAGCGCGCGCGTCGACGTGACCTGGCGGATTTCCGGTTTGTTCCGCGATCTCTTTCCGGCACAGATCGCGCTCATCGACGCGGCCGTGCAGGCGGTTGCCGCCCGCGACGAGACCGGCGACGAAAACCCGCTGGCCGCCGCATGCCGCGATGCGAACCTCACGCGCCTCGATCGCATCTTCGGCACCGCGCCCGGCACCTACGGCTCCGGCATCGAGGATTTGCTCGGACGCGACGCCGACACCGAGACACTCGGTACGGCCTATCTTGCCGCCGCCTCGCATAGCTATGGCGGCGCCGATGGTGCCGGCAGCGTCGCTTCCGGTAGTTTCGCCCAACGCGTTGCCGGCGCCGATTTGTTGGTCCATATCGGCGACGATCCCGGCCGCGATCTGCTCGAAGGCGCCGAGGATGTCGCATTCGTGGGTGGCTTCGCGGCGGCGGCAAAGACGCTCGGCCGCGCGGCCGACCTGGCCATGCTCGACGTCACCGATCCGCAGCGCCCGCGCGCGCGAACGCTCTCGGCGGCGCTCGCACGCATTGTCCGCGCCCGCGCCGTCAATCCGCGCTTCATCGCCGGCCAGATGCGGCATGGTCCGCGCGGCGCGGCCGAGTTCGCCGAGACGGTCGATCGGCTGGTTTCCTTCGCCGAAACGACTGATGCGGTGGCGAGCGAATTGTTTGATCTTCTGTACGAGGCTTACGTTGCCGACTCTGAAATTCGTGCTTTCCTGCGGCGCGAGAACACGGCGGCGGCCGAAGCAATTGCCGCTCGGCTCGACGCAGCGCGACGGCGCGGCTTCTGGCATCCGCGCCGCAACGACATCGATGCCGGCTTGGCGGCGTTAAGCGCGGAGGCTTTGGCATGACCGCCCGCGCGGTATTTTTCTCCCAGCGCCGCGGCGCCTGCCCCGGCCTCTCTCTGCCAATGCCGACCGGCGATGGATTACTGGTGCGATTCAAGCCGATTGGCATCATTCCGCTTGCGGCATTCATCGCGCTTTGTGCGGCGGCACGGCGCGACGGCAACGGCATCATCGAGGTCACCGGGCGCGGCAGCATCCAGGTTCGCGGATTGAGCCCGGAATCTGCGCCGCGTTTTGCCGACAGTGTTGCCGCGCTCGGAATCGCCGCGGCAGACGAGCTTTCCGTTCTCGCCAACCCTCTCGCCGGTCTCGATCCGACGGAAACCCTGGACGCGGGCGCGCTCGCCACGGATATTCGCCGCGCCGCCGCACGCGCCGGGCTCGGCGCAGGGCTTGCGCCGAAAGTCTCGGTCGCGGTCGACGGCGGCGGCACGCTCAATCTCTATGACGTTGCCGCCGATGTGCGGCTGTGCGCCCAACGCGTGGATCGCGCTGTCGCGCTGCGCGTCAACCTTGGAGGCGACGGCGCAAACGCAGCGCAACTCGGCGTGGTCGCACCCACCGATGGCGTCGATGCCGTCATTCGCCTGCTCGGAGTGATTGCGCGGCACGGCCACACGGCGCGCGCGCGCGACATCCTCGCTGCCGGAGGCATCGCCGCATTCCGATCCGCCATCGCCGACCTGGCAACGGCCGGCGCGCTCCCTCCGAACACGCGCGAACCGTCCGAGCTCATCGGCACCCATCGCCTGCGCGATGGATCGTTGGCGTGCGGCATCGGGCTTCCTTTCGGCCATGCCGAGGCCGTGGCGCTCGGACGATTGGCCGCTTCCGCGGCAGCCGTAGGTGCGGCGGGCATCGACACGGCGAGCCGGACGCTCCTGGTCGTCGGTCTTGCCGATCGGACGATGCCGACATTTGTCCACCACGCCGAGCGCTTCGGCTTCATCGTCGACGCCGGCGATCCGCGCCGCCGCGTGATCGCCTGCGCGGGCGCGCCGATCTGCGCCTCGGGGCGCGTCGCGACACGGGCGCTCGCGCCCACCATTGCCGACAGCGTGGCGACCTTTCCCAATGGGACGTTTATTCACGTTTCCGGCTGCGCCAAAGGCTGTGCCCACTCCGGCAAAGCCGCGTTGACCGTGGTCGGCGCGCCGGCGGGCTGCGCGCTGATCGTCGAAGGCTCAGTGAGCGATGCACCCTTCGCGATGGTCATGGCGGAGGATTTGGCCGTTGCTGTCACGCGCTACGTCCGCGAACTCACGCCGCGAGGACAGTCATGTCTGAGCGCATGGCTTATTTGCGCGACGGTGCGGCGATCTATAAGCGCTCGTTTGCGATCATCCGCTCCGAAGCCGATCTGTCGCGCTTCTCGGCCGAGGAAGCCGAAGTCGCCGTGCGCATGATCCACGCGTGCGGCCAAGTCGATCTGGCGCGCCACATTACTTTTGGTGCGAACCTTGTTGCCGCGGCGCGCGGCGCCTTGGCCGCGGGCGCGCCGATCTTTTGCGATTCCGAGATGGTGGCGCATGGCGTGACGCGGGCGCGGCTGCCGGCCCGCAATGAGATAATTTGCACGCTCAACCAGCCGTCCGTGGCCAGGCTTGCGGACGACCTCGGCACCACGCGGTCGGCCGCGGCGCTTGAATTGTGGCGCGACCGGCTGGCCGGCGCGCTTGTCGCCATCGGCAATGCGCCGACCGCGTTATTCCGCCTGCTCGACCTGATTGACGCGGGCGCGCCGAAGCCCGCCGCGATCCTCGGCATTCCGGTCGGATTCGTCGGTGCTGCCGAAGCGAAGGATGCGCTTTCCGCCAACCCGCGCGGCGTGCCGTTCCTGATCGTGCGCGGGCGAATGGGCGGCAGCGCCATCACCGCGGCCGCCGTCAACGCATTGGCGAGGCTGGGGCTATGAGCGCGGCCAAACTTATCGGCGTCGGCGTGGGGCCCGGCGATCCCGAGTTGATCACGTTCAAGGCGATGCGTGCGCTGGGGCAAGCCGATGTCGTTGTGCATTTCGCCAAGGCCGGTAACACCAGTCACTCGCGCACCATCGCCGCGCGTCACCTTCCCGCCACCGTCACCGAGCTGGCGCTGCATTATCCGGTGACCACCGAGATGCCGAAATGCAGCGACGGCTATCGCGATACCATCCGCGATTTTTACGACGAAGCCGCGGCAAAGATTGCCACGCATCTTCAAGCGGGGCGGATGGTTGCGGTGATTTGCGAGGGTGACCCGCTGTTCTACGGTTCTTACATGCATCTGCATGCCCGGCTCGCGCACGATCATCCAACCGAAATCGTTGCCGGCGTCACCGGCATGTCGGGCTGCTGGTCGGCGGCGGGCGTGCCGATCGCGCAAGGCGACGACGTTTTCACCGTGTTGCCGGCCACCTTGCCGGAGAGCGAGCTCACGCGGCGGCTCGCCGATGCCGATGCCGCAGTGGTGATGAAGGTCGGGCGGCATCTGCCGAAGGTGCGCCGCGCGCTTGATCGCAGCGGCCGGTTGCCGCGCGCGCTTTACGTCGAGCGCGGCACCATGACCGACGCGAAAATGATTCCGTTGACCGTCAAGCAGGATGATGACGCGCCGTATTTCGCCGTCGTGCTGGTGCCCGGTTGGGAGCAACGGTCGTGAGCGGACATTTGGCTGTTGTGGGATTGGGCCCGGGCGACGCGCGTTATTTGACGCCGGAAGCTGCTGCCGCGCTGTCGGAAGCCGACGCGCTCTATGGCTATGCGCCCTACTTCGACCGCGTGCCGGAGCGTGCCGGCCAGGTCCGCCACGCCTCCGACAACCGCGAGGAACGCATGCGCGCGGCCGCCGCGTTGCGACATGCAGCGCAGGGCGCGCGCGTCGCCGTCGTTTCCGGCGGCGATCCGGGCGTGTTCGCCATGGCTGCGGCGGTCTGCGAGGAGATAGGGGCCGGTCCGGAAAGCTGGCGCGCGATCGACCTCATCGTGGTGCCGGGGATCACCGCCATGCTGGCGGTGGCGGCGCGGATCGGCGCGCCGCTCGGTCACGACTTTTGCGCGTTGTCGCTGTCGGACAATCTGAAACCCTGGGACCTGGTCGAGCGGCGGCTCGATGCCGCGGCCGGCGCCGGTTTTGTGATCGCGCTCTACAATCCGGTCTCGCGGGCGCGGCCTTGGCAACTCGGCTCCGCGCTGGAGCGTCTGCGTCGCCATCTGCCGCCGTCGACGCCGATTGTGTTCGGGCGTGCGGCCGGGCGGCCGGATGAGACGATCAGCGTCACCACGCTTGCGGCCGCCGACGCGATGCCGGCTGACATGGCGACGCTAATTATCGTCGGCTCGCGCGAAACCCGCGTGATCCCGCGCGCTGGACGGTCACCGCTGGTCTATACGCCGCGCGCGGCCGCAGTGGTGAACGCATGATCGAGCCAGGCGATCGCATCCTCGATGGTGTCGACACCCGGCGCTTCCGGTGCCTGCGGCCGGCGCAGCATGATCACGCCGACACCAAGGCTGCGCGCGGCGGCGATTTTGCCGTAAGCCGCGACACCGCCGCTGTTCTTCGCGACGACAACGTCGATGCCGTGCATTTGCATCAGCGCGCGGTCCTCGGCTTCGCCGAACGGGCCGCGCGCGTTCAGGTAAGTCACGTGCGGCAAGGGAAGCGGCGGTCCGACCCGATCGACGCTGCGGATCAGGTAACGATGCTGCGGAGCGCCGGCAAAGGGCGCGAGCTCGTTGCGGCCAATGGTAACAAAAACGCCGCGCGGCTGTTGGCCGATGGCGCGTGCCGCTTCACCGGCATCGTTGACGTCGATCCAGCGGTCGCTCGCAACCGCAATCCACGGCGGCCGGCGCAACGTGATGAACGGCACCTGTGTTTGCCGCGCGGCGGCGATCGCATTTTGCGAAATGATCGTCGCGTAGGGGTGCGTGGCGTCGAGCAGGCCCTCGACGCGGTGTTCGACCAGATAATCGGCCAGGCCCGAGGCACCGCCGAAGCCGCCGACTCGGACCCTCACCGCGTGTTTGACCGGCGAGGCCGTGCGGCCGGCGAGCGAAAGCGTCACGTCAAGCCCGCCGCGCTGGGCGAGGCGCTCGCCCAACATGCGTGCTTCGGTCGTGCCGCCGAGAATAAGGATCCGTGGCATGTCGCTTCCTGATGCCGCCGAGCGCGAGACTGCCGCATTGCCGCGCTGGCTGTCCATCGTCGGCATTGGCGAGGATGGCGTCGAGGGTTTGAGCGCCGCGGCGCGCGGTTTGATCGGCGCGGCGGAAATCGTGTTCGGCGGCCGCCGCCATCTTAGCCTGGCAGCCTCGCTTATTCGCGGAGCCGCGCGGCCGTGGCCGAGCCCGTTCGACGGCGCCACCGACGAAGTTTTGCGCCATCGCGGCCGGCACACCTGCGTGCTTGCTTCCGGCGACCCGTTTCACTACGGGGTCGGCGCGGTGCTGGCGCAGAAAATCGACCCGCGCGAGATGATCGTTCTGCCGGCGCCTTCGGCGTTCAGTTTGGCGGCGGCGAGGGTGGGCTGGTCGTTGCCGCATACGACGTTCCTTTCGGTCCATGGCCGTACGCTCGATTTCGTGCGCCCGCATTTGCAGCCCGGCGCGCGCATTTTGGCGTTGACCTCGGACAGTGACGGTCCGGCGGCGCTGGCGCGGCTGCTGGCGGAAACCGGCTTCGGTGCTTCGCTGCTCACCGTACTGGAAGCCCTTGGCGGCCCGCGTGAACGCATTCGCACAACCACGGCGGCAGATTTTAATTTCGACGCTGTCGAAGCACTCAACGTCGCGGCGGTCGAGGTGAAGGCGGCGCCAGGCGCGCGCGTGCATTACCCGCAGCGCGGGCTAGCCGACGATCTTTTCGAACACGACGGCCAGATCACCAAGCGCGAGTTGCGCGCGGTAACGCTCTCCTCGCTGGCGCCGCGCCGCGGCGAATTGCTGTGGGACATCGGCGCCGGCGCCGGCTCCGTGGCGATCGAATGGCTGTTGTCCGATCCGACCTTCATGCGCGCCGTCGCCATCGAGGAACGCGTCGACCGCGCCGCGCGCATCCGTCGCAATGCGGCGGCGCTTGGCGTGCCGCATTTGCAGATTGTCGAGGGCACAGCTCCCGCCGCGCTCAGTGAACTGACAGCACCGGACGCCGTCTTTGTCGGCGGCGGTGCCGACGCGGCGTGCTTAACGCCGCAGCACGGCACTGCGACCGGGCGGACGTCTAGTGGTCAATGCAGTGACGCTGGAGACGGAAGCGCTTTTGCTCGCCCGGCACGCGGCGCTAGGCGGCGAACTCACGCGGATCACGATCGCGCGCGCCCAGCCGGTTGGCGAAAAAACCGGCTGGCGCAGCGCCATGCCGATCACCCAATGGCTGTGGACCAAACCATGACCGTCCATTTCATCGGCGCCGGCCCGGGCGCGGCCGATCTCATCACGGTACGCGGGCGCGATTTGATCGCGCGCTGTCCGGTCTGCCTTTATGCCGGCTCGATCGTGCCGCGCGAATTGCTGGCTTATTGTCCCGCCGGTGCGCGTATTGTCGACACCGCGCCGCTTTCGCTCGACGACATCGATGCGGAATTCGCCGCGGCGCACGCCAGCGGACAGGATGTCGCCCGGCTTCACTCGGGCGATCTTTCCATCTACTCGGCGCTTGCGGAGCAGCTCCGCCGGCTCGCCCGCCTCGGCATACCTTACACGCTCACGCCCGGCGTGCCGGCTTTCGCAGCCGCAGCGGCGGCGCTCGAGTGCGAATTGACTGTGCCGGAGGTTGCGCAAAGCGTCGTATTGACGCGCATTCCAGGCCGCGCATCGCGTATGCCGGAACCCGAGAAACTCGCGACCTTCGCGGCGAGCGGCGCTACGCTGGTCGTGCATCTTGCGATTCACGCGATTGATTGCGTCGCCGACGAGCTGGCGCCGTTTTACGGCGACGACTGTCCGGCGGCGGTCGTGGTGCAAGCCAGCACGCCCGCGCAGCGCGTTCTGCGCGGCACGCTCGCCGATATTGCCGCAACGGTCGCTGCCGAACGGATCGAGCGCACCGCGTTGATCCTCGTCGGCCGCGCGCTTGCGGCGCACGACTTCCGCGACAGCGCGCTCTACGACGCCGATTATCGCCGCCGCTTCCGGGGAGGCGGGAGTTCGCGATGACCGCCTGGGACGCACTGGCGCACCGCGCCCGGGCATACCGATCCTCGAACCCGGGCACGTATGGCTCGCGGGCGCGGGACCGGGCGACCCCGGTCTGCTCACGCTCGACGCCGTTGCCGGACTGCAGCAAGCCGACGTGGTCGTGCACGATGCGCTGGTCGATCAGCGGGTGCTGGCGCTGGCCGGCGAGCAGGCGCGCCTCGAATTCGCCGGCAAGCGCGGCGGCAAGCCGTCGGCCACCCAAGCCGACATCAGTCAAAGGCTGGTGGTGCTGGCGCGCGAAGGCCGGCGCGTGCTGCGGCTCAAGGGCGGCGATCCGTTCGTGTTCGGTCGCGGCGGCGAGGAAGCAATGACGTTGGCTGCCGCCGGCGTTCCGTTCCGGTGATCCCCGGTGTCACCGCCGGGCTTGCGGCGCTGGCGGCGGCATCGATCCCGGCGACATTGCGCGGAATCAACCGCGCAGTGATTTTCGCTGCCGGCCACGGCGCCGAAGAAAATTTCGACTGGGCTCCGATCGCGCGCGCCGGGCAGCCGATCGTGCTCTACATGGTGATGCACAATCTCGAGCAAATCGCCGGCGCATTGATGGCGGCAGGACTGGCGCCGCAAACGCCCGCGGCCGTGATCGCCTCAGCCGCCACCCCGAAGGAACGGCTACTCATCGCCACACTGGAAACCGTAGCTGCCGAGGCGCGGGCGAAAAAATTCGAGCCGCCGGCCATCGTGGCAATTGGCGACATCGTCAAGTTTCGCGGACGCCTGTTGGGCGTAACGCCGTCAGACACTAAACGCACGAAGGACAAATCGTGAAACGCACGAAGGACAAATCGTGAGTGCGCGCGGGCTCATCATTGCCGCGCCACATTCCGGCGCCGGCAAAACCACGGTGACGCTGGCGTTGCTCGCCGCGCTCGCCCGGCGCGGGATTGCGGTGCGTGCGGCTAAAGCCGGGCCCGATTATATCGATCCGGCGTTTCATGCCGCCGCGAGCGGATCGTCGAGCGTCAATCTCGATTCCTGGGCGATGTCGGGAAAACTTCTTGACACGCTGGCCGCGCACGCGGCCCAGGGCGCCGATCTTTTGGTGATCGAAGGCGTCATGGGTCTGTTCGATGGCGCGCCGGGCGCGGGCGGCCGGCGTGGCGCCACCGCCGATCTTGCCGCGCATTTCGGCTTGCCGGTCGTGCTGGTGATCGATGTCGCGCGTCAGGCCCAGTCGGCGGCCGCGCTGGTGCGCGGCTTTGCAGTACACGACCCGGCCGTGCGGATCGCCGGCGTCATTCTCAACGGCGTCGGCAGCGAACGGCATCGCGTGATGGTGGCCGAACCGATTGCGTCCTTGGGCATTCCGGTCCTCGGCGCATTGCAGCGGGAAGCCGCCTTGGCGCTGCCGGAACGCCACCTCGGCCTCGTTCAGGCGAGCGAACACCCCGGCCTTGCGCCGCTGATCGATAGTCTGGCCGCAGTCGCCGAGCAGCATTTCGACCTCGACGGCATTATGGCAAGCTCCGGACAATTCCGCTGCGCCGCCGCCGGCAAGGCCGTGCCGCTGCCGCCGCCAAGCCAGCGCGTTGCGCTGGCCAGCGATCGGGCTTTCAGCTTTGTTTATCCGCACCTCGTCGAGGCATGGCGTCATGCCGGCGCCGAAATTCTCACCTTCTCGCCGTTGGCCGACGAGCGGCCGCCAGAAAATGCCGATAGCTGTTGGTTGCCAGGTGGTTATCCGGAATTGCATGCTGAGACGCTTGCCGATGCGCGAGGCTTTCGCGGCGGGTTGCAGCGCTTCGCCGCGACTCGCCCGGTCCACGGCGAGTGCGGCGGCTACATGGTTTTGGGCGAAAGCCTCGAAGACGCTTTCGGCCGCAGCCATGCCATGACCGGATTGCTTGGACATTCGACGAGCTTCGCCAAACGCAAATTGCATATCGGCTACCGCGCGGCGCGGCTTCTGAGCGACAGCGTCATCGGCGGCGCCGGCGCGGTCGTGCGCGGCCACGAATTTCACTATGCGTCGCTCATTGCCACCGGCGGCGATGAGCCGCTCGCGGAAGTGGCCGACAGCGGCGGCAGCATCATTGAAAAGACCGGCGGACGGCGCGGCCGCGTCACCGGTGCGTTCTTCCACGCCATCGCCGCGGCGGACGGATGAGCTCGGCCGCGGCGGAGCCGCTCAACGCTCAAGCAGCGCGACTGTGCCGAGGCCGCCGTCGGCACAAATACTGACGACGGCGCGGCTACCTTGCGGCAACGCCGCCAGTTCCTTGATGGCCTGACTTAAAATTCGTGCGCCGGTGGCCGCGAAGGGATGTCCGAGCGCCACACTGCCGCCGTTCGGATTCATCCGCTCACGCGGAAACTTGCCGAAATTATTCTCGACGCCGGCTTTGGCGCGGACGAAATCCTTATCTTCAAGTCCCTTGATGTGGCAAAGCACCTGCGCCGAAAAGGCCTCGTGGATTTCCCAGAGCGCGATGTCGTCGTATTTGAGCCCGTGCCGCGCCAGCAGCCGCGGAATGGCCGACACCGGCGCCATCAGCAGACCCTCGTGGAGGATATCGACCGCCGCCATTTCGAAATCGACCAGACGCACCCGCGGCACACGAGCAGGCAACCGATCCAAGCCTTCGTCGCTGGCCACCCAGATGGCGGCAGCTCCGTCGGTCAGCGGCGAGCTGTTGCCGGCCGTGAGCGTGCCCCTACCGCTGGTCCGATCGAACACCGGCTTCAGCTTGCCGAGCTTTTCCATCGACGTGTCGCGACGCGGGAAATGGTCTTTACAGATTCCGTCCAGCGGAACGATCAAATCGGCGAAAAAACCGCTATCCTGTGCGACGAGCGCCCGCTGATGGCTTTGCAGCGCAAGCTCATCTTGCTCGCGACGGCCGATGTTCCAATCCTTGGCCATATCCTCGGTATGTTCGCCCATGCTACGGCCGGTGACGCGATTCTTCACCTCGGGGACGAATAGCCGAATGTCGGAGGGACGCAGGCGGCGGAGAATTGCGAGGCGTTGCGCCGCGCTGCGCGCTTGAAACATCCGGCGCAGCCAGACCGACAGATTTTGTCCGAGCCCGATCTGGACGCGGCTCATACTCTCGACGCCGCCGGCCATGGCGAGAGCCGCACGTACCCGCTTCAGCATACCGGCGGCTTCAAACGCGCCGACCATGCTCGTGCTGCATTGCATAACGGTTGTGAACGTCGGCACATGCGGATCAAGTTTGCTTTCGAGCCACACCTCGCGCGCCAAGTTGGCGTAAGTGAGATTGACGGCGACGGAGCCCCATACTGCGAAATCTATCGATCCGCTCACTTGCTGCGCCATTGCCTGGACCACGGGCACTGACAAGCCAAGCGAATCGCGAGCGGCGAACGGTCCATCCACGCCGACAAAAGGCGTTCGCAACCCCGCCGCCAACCAAACCGCGCGATCGTCGCCGTTAGGCATTGGCGCAGACGATCTCATCTTCGACGTCGCGGAGCCGATCCTTGCCGAAGAAAATCTCGTCGCCGACAAAGAAGGTCGGGCTGCCGAAGGTGCCGCGCGCCACGGTGGCTTCGGTGTTTTTCAAAAGCTGCTCCTTGACGCCGGCGTCATGGGTCAGCGCCAGTAACCCATCGGCATTGAGGCCGGCGTTTTTCAAAACACCTCGCACCACTTCCGGGTCGTCCATTTTCTTCGGCTCGCCCCACATGGCGCGGAACACTTCGTCCACATAGCGCGCGAACACGCCCTCGCGCTGCGCGGCAATCGCGCCGCGCATGACCAGAAGCGTGTTGACCGGGAAGAACGGATTCCAGGTGAACTGCTTGATGGCGTGGCGGCGAATGAACCGCTTCATTTCCAATTGCTCGTATTGCAGGCGGTTTTTGATGCCGGCCATCTTCTCGGCTGGCGAGCGGTTATTGGTCATCTTAAACACGCCGCCCAGTAAAATCGGCACATATTCGAATTTTGCGCCGGTGCGCTGCTCGACCTCAGGAATGACCAGATGGGCGAGGTAGGCGTTCGGACTGCCAAAATCGAAATGAAATTCGACCATTGCCATCTCACCAAGCCTCCTGATACGGACGCATATCAAGCTCAAACGTCCAGGCATCGCGGGACTGCCGGTAAAGCTGCCAATACGCTTCGGCAACCGACGCCGGATTCATCAGCTGGTCGGGCGCGAGATTCTCCAGCGCCTCCGCTCCGCCCCGCTGCCTGATGCGCTCGCGCACGAAGGCGGTGTCGACGCCTGCATCGATGATCAGATGCGCGACGTGAATGTTCTTCGGCCCAAGCTCGCGCGCCATGCTTTGGGCGACCGCGCGCAGCCCGGACTTGGCGCTGGCAAAGGCCGCGTAACCGATCCCGCCGCGAACGCTCGCCGTGGCACCAGTGAAAAAAATACAGCCCTTGCCATGCGGCAACATCAGCCGGGCAGCCTCGCGGCCGGTGAGAAACCCGGCATAACAGGCGAGCTCCCAGACCTTGCGAAATACGCGCTCGGTGGTGTCCAGCAACGGAAAGTTGACGTTGGCGCCGATGTTGAAGACACAGACTTCAAGCGGCGCATGGGCGTCGGCGGCCTGCAGGAAGCCGGTAATGGCCTCCTCGTTACGCGCATCAAGTTCGCGCGCGACGACATCACCGCCGGCAGCTTCGATATCCGCCACCAGCGGCTTGAGCTTGTCGGCGTTGCGCCGGCCGGCAAAGATCGCAAATCCTTCGGCAGCGAATTTCTTGGCGATCGCCGCGCCAATGAAATCACCCGCGCCGATCACCGCCGCCGTCGCGCGACGTTTTACCACTTGCGTCCTCCCGGAGCCTTGCTTGACCGGCATTATGCGCTGGCGGCCGCTAGAATACAGCCAACTTGCCAAGCCTTCCGCTTCCGCCCACCATGGACGGGTCAGGCATGGACGGCGCGGATTCCAGGAATAGTCAGCGTGGCGGACGACAAAACCCACATTGTCACCGAAGCGGCCACGCGCATTCTTGCCGACCTCGCCGACCCGCAGACGATCAACCGCGCTGGCAACGGCGCGTGGAAAGAGCCGCTCTGGCAGGCGCTCAGCGCGGCCGGGCTGCCGCTCGCCTGGGTTCCAGAACAGCTCGGCGGATCGGGTGCGAGTTTAGCGGATGGCTTTGCTATCCTTGGTGTTGCCGGACGATTTGCGCTTGCGGTGCCGCTGGCAGAGACGCTGGCCGCGGGCTGGCTGCTAACGCAATGCGGCCTCGCTGCGCCGCCGACACCCATGACCATTGCGCCGGTCCGCCCGCGTGACCGCATCGTCATCGATGCCGATGGCAAAATGAGCGGCCGCGCCATAGGCGTTCCGTTCGCACGCGAGACTGAACACATCGCCGTGCTTGCCGCTGACGGCAAACAGCTACGCATCGCGTTGGTAGAGACGAAACATTGCCGCCTCGACGACAGCCACAATCTTGCCGGCGATCCGGCCAATGTGGTCGCGTTCGAGCGCGTCATGCCGCTACGCATCGCGCCGGCGCCGCCTGGCTTCGATCAAACGTCGTTGATGCTGATGGGCTCGATCATCCGCAGCGTCGAGACCGCAGGCGCGCTGGAAGCGATCCTGTCGCTCAGCGTCACTTACGCCAACGAGCGCGTGGCATTTGAGCGGCGGATCGGCAAATTCCAGGCGGTGCAGCAAAATCTGGCGCGGCTCGCCGGCGAAACGGCGGCCGCGGTCGCGATCGCCGGCTCCGCGGTCGATGCCGCCGCACAAACCGAAACATTCGATGACGGCATGTTTCTGGAAGCCGCCTCGGCGAAAATCCGCACCGCCGAAGCCGCGGCCGAGGGCTCCGCTATCGCGCATCAGGTCTTCGGCGCCATCGGCTTTACTCAGGAACACATCCTGCACCGCTTCACGCTGCGCCTATTGTCGTGGCGCGACGATTTCGGCAGCGAAAGCTATTGGGCGGCGGAACTCGGCAAGTTAGTCGCGCGGCGCGGCGCCGATGACTTCTGGCCTCTGGTGGCTTCGCGATGACCGTCGATCTGCATTTCGATCCGATCCGCCTGCCGCCGGAATGCGCGAAACTGCGCGAAGAGGTGCGTGCTTTTCTGACGGAAGAAATCGCCTCGGGTACTTTCGATCCGCATCAGCCCGGCGACGGCGAAAGCTACAATCGCGCGTTCAGCCGGCGCGTCGGCGCCAAGGGCTGGATCGGCATGACTTGGCCGAAGCGATACGGCGGCCAGGAACGCAGTCAACTCGAACGCTACGTCGTGACTGAGGAATTTCGCGCCGCCAATGCACCGTCGCATTTGCACTTCGTGGCCGACCGCCAGAGCGGGCCGGTGCTGCTCAAATACGCGCCCGAGCGCATCAAGCAGGACATCCTGCCGCGCATCTGCCGCGGCGAACTGTGTTTCGCCATCGGCATGAGCGAGCCCGGATCCGGTTCCGATCTGTTCGCGGCCAAGACCAAAGCGACCAAGATTGACGGCGGCTGGCGGATCGACGGCAGCAAAATCTGGACGACCAGCGCCCAGGTCGCTGACTACATGCTGGCGCTATTCCGCACATCGCCGCCGAGCAAGGACAATCGCCGGCATGGACTCACGCAATTCCTGGTCAACATGAAAACGCCGGGCATTACCGTAAATCCGATCCATCAGATGACCGGGAAGGCCGGCTTCAACGAGGTGGTATTCGAAGACGCGTTGGTGCCTGACGATCATGTGCTGGGCGAGATCGACGGCGCATGGAAGCAGGCGACCAGCGAGCTTGCCTACGAGCGCAGCGGCCCGGAGCGGTTCCTCGATACATTCTATGTGCTGCTTGAACTCATCCGCGCGCTCGGGCCGGAGCCCGATCTGCGCGGCGCCGAAGGTCTCGGCCGGCTGGTCGCTCAGCTTCATACGCTGCGGCGTATGTCGGTTTCGGTCGCCGGCATGCTGCAGGCCGGCAAGGAGCCGGTCGTGGAAGGGTCGATCGTCAAGGATCTCGGCACCGTCTGGGAGCAAAAGCTGCCGGGACGCGTGCGTGATCTCGCCGCGTTCCTGGAATCCGAAATCGTCAACCGGGCCACGCTCGAGGACCAGCTCGCTTACGCCACCACCATCGCGCCCAAGCTCACCATCCAGGGCGGCACCACCGAAATCCTGCGCGGCATCATTGCCCGCGGATTGGGCCTGCGCTGAAGGACGAACCGACCGTGCCGGATATCGGAAAATTTCTGTGGCCGAAATCGGTGGCTGTGGTCGGCGCCTCGTCGGACCTGCACACCCTGCGCGGCCGGATACTGGAAATCATCCTTAGCCACCCATTCGCCGGCAAAGTCTTTCCGGTGAGCCGAAGCGCGAGCGAAGTGCAGGGGTTGAAAGCCTACCCTTCCGTTGACGCCCTGCCCGAGCCGGCCGACATGGCGATCCTCATCGTGCCCGCGCAGTACATACCGGCGGAACTCGAGCGCTGCGGCAGGGCCGGGATCAAAGCGGCGGCGATTCTGAGCTCTGGCTTCGCCGAGGAAGGCGATGCCGGCAAACGTATGCAGCAGGGCATCGCCGCCATCGCCCGCCGCTATGACATGGCGGTCAGCGGGCCGAACAGCGAAGGCTTTTCCAACATGGCGGCCGCGCTGTGCGCGAACTTCAGTCCAGCCTCGGACAAAAGCGCTGGCCCCCTTATTCCGTGGCGGCCCGTGGGACGCGGCCAGGTGTCGGTGATCTCGCAAAGCGGCGGTGTCGGCTTTGCCTTCATCGATCGCGCGCGGCCGCGCAACCTCAAATTCCGCTACGTCGTGACCACCGGCAACGAAGCGGTGCTCGAGATCGCCGACTTCGTCGACTACATGCTCGACGAGGGTGAAACTGATGTCTTCCTGCTGCTGACCGAGGCGGTGAAGTCGCCCGAAAAATTCAAGAGGGTGGCGGAAAAAGCGCTGCGGGCGGGCAAGCCGTTGATCGTTGGCAAGATCGGACAGAGCGAACCCGGCAGCCGCGCCGTCGCGTCACATACCGCCGTGCTGGCTGGATCCACGGCAGCGTATCGCGCCGTGTTCGACCGCTACGGTTTGATTGAAGGACGCGACTTCGACGAAATGCTGGACTTGGCGGTCGGCTTTCTCGCCTGCGGCGATCGCATGCCGGCAGGTTACCGCGTCGGCATCTGCACCGCTTCCGGCGGCGCCGGCATCTGGATGGCGGACGCCTGCGCCGCTGCCGGGTTGGAAGTGCCGATCCTCGACGCGGCAACGCGCCAGGCGCTTGATGCCTACGTGCCCTCTTACGGCACGACGCAGAACCCGGTCGATTCCACGGCCCAAGGCGTGCAAAAACTCGGTTACGCCGAATTCGCGCGTCTGGTCGCTCGCTCGCCGTCGGTCGACAGCGTGATTGTGGTCATCACCGCGCGCCGCTCGGCTTTTCTCGAGGCCGATCTGCCGAAACTCAAGGACCTTGCGCGCGAATCGGAAAAGCCGGTGTTCATGTGGACCTACACGTTGCCCGCCGAGCGAACCGTCGAGATCCTCAACGAGGCCGGATATCCGCTGTTCACCACCGCGCATGGCTGCGCCGGCACGTTGCGCAAAATGGCCGACTATCGCGCGTTGCGCGCGCGTTTAATGCATCCGGTTGAGCCAGCGCCGGCGCCCGATCGTTCCGACACGGGCGCCATGCTCGCCGCGGCGCCCGCCGTCCTGTGCGAGTACCGCGCGCGGCCGCTGCTTGCGGCCTACGGCATTGGCTCCGATAACGCCGGACAACTCGTGCATTCAGGTGACGAGGCCGCAGCGGCGGCGCAGGCGATCGGCGGCACAGTGGCCCTTAAGGTTCAGTCGGCCGATATTCCGCATAAGACCGAAGCGGGCGCTGTCATTTTGAATCTTGCCGGAGCCGAACCTGTGCGCGCCGGATATCAGCAGGTGCTGGACGCCGCCAAGCGCCGCGCGCCGGCGGCACATATCGACGGCGTGTTGGTTCAGCCGATGGCGCCGCCCGGCCGTGAAGTCATTCTCGGAATCCATTCCGACCCGACCTGGGGGCTGTTGCTGATGGTCGGCATCGGCGGCGTACTGGTCGAGGCGCTCGGCGATGTGGCGCTTGCGCCGGTGCCGCTCGATCACGCAGGCGCGCTTGCCCTGATCGGCCGGCTCAAGAGCGCGCAACTTCTCGGCCGCTTCCGCGGCGTGCCGCCGGCGGACGTTGGCGCCCTCGCCGACCTTATGGTGCGGCTCTCGAGTTTCGCAGCCGACCACGCCGATCAGATTTCCGCAATCGATCTCAACCCGGTCATCGTGCACGCGGAGCACGGCGGTGTTTCTGTGGTAGACGCGCTCATCATCAAGCGCGACGACCAATCTGCGGAACGCCGCAGCGCGGCCGAGTAATTTTTACGAAGGAATCGTCATGCGGCCTTTCAAGGATATCGGCGTCGAGAAAACCGGCCATGTGGCGCTGGTCGAGATCAGGCGGCCGCCGAATAATTTCTTCGACGTGACGCTGATCGCCGAACTCGCCGACGCCCTTGAATCCCTCGACGAAGATATCGAATGCCGCGCGCTGGTACTCGCCGCGCAGGGCAATGCTTTTTGCGCCGGCGCCAATTTCGGCGGCGACGACCGCGACGGCGGCGAACTCCTGAGCGGACCGCGGCTGGGCACGGCTAGTCTTTACATAGAAGGCAACCGGCTGTTTCGCACCAGAAAGCCGATTGTCGCCGCTGTTCATGGTGCCGCGGTCGGCGGTGGATTGGGCTTGGCGATGGTCGCCGACTTCCGCGTTACCTGTCCGCAGGCGCGGTTTTCCGCTAACTTCACCCGGCTCGGTTTTCATCCGGGTTTCGGCCTGACCGTGACGCTGCCGGAGGTTATCGGCCCAACCAAAGCGGCGCTGATGTTCTACACCAGCCGCCGCGTCGGCGGCGAAGAGGCGTACGCCATCGGTCTAGCCGACGTCCTTGTGCAGCAAGATCAAGTCCGCACCGCCGCACTGTCGCTTGCCGGCGAGGTCGCCGAGAACTCCCCGCTCGGCCTTATCGCGACACGCGCAACCTTGCGCGGCAACCTGGCCGACCGCGTCCGCGCGGCGACCGAACGCGAGCTTGCCGAACAAACCCGGCTGCGCCAGACCGACGATTTTAAGGAAGGCGTAAAGGCGATGGCCGAACGGCGGGTGCCGAATTTCACCGGCCGATAGCCGAGCCGTATGCACGACTTAGCGTAGAGGAGAAATTATGGCTGTCAGAATCGAGAAGAATGGCGCGGTGTGGACGGTGATCCACGATCGCCCGGAAGCGCGCAATGCCATGGACCCGGCGAGCGCAGACGCGTTGACGCAAGCCTTTCTGGAATTCGACGCCGATCCGAACGCTTCGGTTGCGGTTTTTTACGGCGCGGGCGGGGCGTTCTGCGCCGGCTGGGACCTCAAATACGTCAGCACGCTCGACGCCGCGCATCCGCTCGGCGAACTCGACATTCCGACCGCCGGACCGCGCGGCAATTGCGGCGAAATCCCGCGCGGGCCGCTCGGGCCCTCACGGCTCGAATTGGACAAGCCGGTGATTGCCGCAATCGAGGGCCCAGCGGTCGCCGGCGGCATGGAATTGGGACTGTGGTGCGATTTTCGCGTGATGGCGAAAGACTCGTATTTCGGCGTCTATTGCCGCCGCTGGGGGGTGCCGCTGATCGACGGCGGAACGGTGCGGTTGCCGCGTATCATCGGTCAGGGCCGCGCGCTTGAAATCATTCTTACCGGACGCAAGGTTCCGGCCGAGGAATGTCTGCGCATTGGTCTTTGCGAATATCTCGTCCCAAAGGGCGGGGCCAGGCAGAAAGCCGAAGAGCTGGCGCAGGACATCGCCCGCTTTCCGCAAGTGTGCGTGCGCGCCGACCGCCGGTCTGCCATCAAGAGCCACGGCCTTTCGGTGCGCGATGCGATGATTCAGGAATGGTATAACGGCCGCGAAGCGCTGGTCCGAGACGGGGTCGCCGGAGCGACGCGCTTTAAGGATGGGCTCGGCCGGCACGGCGATTTTCAAAATATCCGATAGGCACGCCGCGACGAGTCTTTTCGGTAACCAAGCAGCAACTACGTCACACAGCGGTAGCACGACAATGCCCGTTTAACGCGCGTTGTGGCGGGCTTGCGCGCAGCGGATGGATCGGCGTGGCTAATCGTCTGCTAACGGGCGGTGCCAAACACGCTTAATGTGCTGACACCAAAAGCAAAGAAGGCTTTGCACTTAACTCCGTGGATATACCTTCACGGCATACTGTTGATGCGATTTAAGGTCCCGGCAATTGCTCACGGTGTGAAGGTTGTAAAGGCAATGAGTTCCGCGCCCCGCAGTAGCCGAACCCGGGATGAAGCGCTTCCGCCAGACATTTATTTGCCGCTGGTTGATTCGCTTTACGAGGACCGCAGAACCCTCGTATCAGGAAGCATCTTTGCCACCATCGCCATTTTCACCACCTATTGGAAAACCGGCGAAATCATTCTTCTTTACTGCGCGATCGCGGTCGTTTTGGTTGCCTGCGCGCGCGGAATGGTAATGCGTGAATATTTTCGCGCGCGCTTGACGGTGACCAGCACCGAGGCGGCGAGACGATGGGAACATCGTTATGTCGCCGGAGCGGCTGCGTCAATCACCTTGCTCGGATTTTGGTGCTACGCCTCCTTCGCTTGGAGCTCGGATCCCTTCGCCCACCTGGTCAGCTTCTCGACGACGATCGGATATGCAATGGGCATCTCCGGGCGGAATTTTGGAAACATACGTTTCGTAATCCTGCAAATCGTTTGCGCTTGGGTGCCGATGACGGCCGCGCTCCTGCTTTACGGAAATGTGTTTTATTGGATTTTTGCCGGCCTCCTCGTTCCATTCTTCCTGGCCATAAAATTCATAGCTGAAAGATTTCAACGTACGCTGCTCGATGCGGTGATTACCTCACGCGACATGTCGCTCTTGGCAAAGCGCTTCGATACCGCCCTCAACAACATGCCGCACGGATTGTGCATGTTCGACGTCGAGCGACACGTCATGGTTTCCAACCAAAAACTCAGCGAGCAGCTTGGCCTGCCGGCCGACATCGAACTCAAGGGCTCAACCGCGCGCGATCTGGTCGACAAAATTGTCAATGCGGGCAGGCTTTCCCAAGCAAGCGCGAAAAATGTCGTCGAGCGCCTCAATACCCGGCTTTCCGGCAGCGACGATGCCGCCTTCCGCGTGGACATGCTTAACAACCGCACGCTCGAGTTCACCGTTCAGCCAATGGAAAACGGCGGCATGGTCGTCCTGGTGGAAGATATCACCGAACGAAAAATTGCCGAGGCCAGGATCAATCATTTGGCGCGTTTCGACGCGCTGACCGGCTTGCCCAATCGAACGGTCTTGCGCGACCGCATGGAGCACGCGCTCGGCGTTTGGCGGCCCGACAAGATGTGCGCCATCCACTTCATCGATTTGGACCAATTCAAACAGATCAACGATACGCTCGGGCACACAAGGGGCGACATGCTGCTGGAGGACGTCGCCGAGCGCCTCAAGGACTCAATTCGCGACGTCGACGTTATTTCGCGCTTTGGCGGCGACGAGTTCGTGGTGCTGCAGGCCCCGATCAAATCGTTGGAAGAAGCGGAAACTCTCGCTACGCGCATTCTGAACGTGCTTGGTGGCACCTACGATCTTGACGGACACAAAGTCGTGGTAACCGCCAGTATCGGTATCGCGGTCGCCGAGAACCGGATCGATCCGGACCAATTTTTGCGCAACGCCGATCTCGCGCTTTATCAGGCAAAGGCCGACGGCCGCGGGACCTGGCGCTGGTTCGAAGCCAAGATGGAAGCCAATGCCCAAGCGCGCAGGTCACTCGAATTCGATTTGCGCTCGGCAGCCAAGAGCGAAGCATTCGAAATCTATTATCAGCCGCTGTTCAATCTGAAGACCCGGCAAATCGAGGCCTGCGAGGCGCTGCTGCGTTGGCCGCACCACGAGCGTGGCATGGTTTCGCCGGCGGAGTTTATTCCCGTCGCCGAGGAAATGGGCCTTATCGTCGAAATCGGCAATCAGGTCTTGTACAAAGCCTGCCTCGAATGCCGCCGGTGGCCAGGCGATACGCGCGTTGCCGTGAATCTATCCTCAATTCAGTTCGACCGGTCCAACGTACCCGCGCTGGTACGCGAGACGCTTGCCGCCACCAATCTGGCTCCGCACCGGCTTGAGCTTGAGATCACCGAATCGACGCTGCTGCAGAATACCAAGAGGGTTCGCGGCGACCTTCAGCTACTCGCGGAGCTCGGCGTAAGAATCTCGCTCGACGACTTCGGTACCGCCTATTCGAGCCTCAGTTACTTGCACAGCTTTCCGCTGCACAAGGTGAAAATCGACCAATCTTTTTTGCAGGATTTGAATAACGACGAGCGGCGCGTGACGCTGTTGCGCGGCATTACTCGATTGAGCGCGCAGCTGGGACTGCGTGTCGTGGTCGAGGGAGTCGAAACTGAACAGCAACTCGAACTGCTCGCCAGCGAGGACAGCATCGACGAGGTCCAGGGCTTTCTGCTGTGCAGGCCGATGCCGCCGGCCGATTTGCGCAAATTGCTGTACGCCTCCTACGTTGCACCCGAGCAGGGTGCGGCCATGTCGGCGTCGCTGCGCAGCGACGCCGCGTAGCGGTATCATTTTGCTTGTTGCGTCTCTGCAAGCCGTCGCGCGCCGCAGTTGTAGCGTGGCGATTAACCCTAATAGGCGGTGAAAATTGTAATCGCATTAACGAACTGTTAACCTCGGCTTTGCTGGTAGGGGCGAGTACTGGCAAGGAAGTGGCGTATGGTTCCGGTGGTGTTGTCGCGTCGTTCGCGGTCGGATGTTGCCGACAATGAAACCGCGCAAAGCAGTTTCTCCGATCGCGTAGCAAACCTTCTCGACCGCATTGATTGCCGGCGAGCAAGTTCCGATGAGGAACGAGACGCCATTTTTCGCCTTCGCCACGCAGCCTATTTGCGCGACGGTTCGATTTTGCCAAACAGATTCGGATCGTTTTCTGACCCGTATGACGAGACGGACAACGTCTATCTGTTCGGGCTATATATCGATGACGAGCTAGCCAGCTCTATCCGCATTCACGTCGGCTCCAGCGAGCATCCTTACTTTCCCTCGCTCGAAGTCTTTCCCGAGTTTTTGCGACCCATGCTTGATACCGGCAAAGTTATCATCGATGCGACGCGTTTTGTCGCCGACGAGCGGCTTTCGAAGCGTTATCGTGCGCTGCCTTATGTCACGGTGCGACTGAACTGGTTGGCGGCCGGCTATTTCGCCAGCGGGTATTCTCTCGCTGCCGTGCGACCGGAGCATCAGGCGTTCTACCGGCGGGTCTTTGGCCTTCGATTGGTGTGTGGAGCGCGGCCTTACCCGCATCTCGCAAAGCCGATCTGTCTGATGGCCAGCGATTATCAGACCGTCGCGGACAGCGTTCACCTGCGATATCCGTTTTTCCGTTCAACCTTCTTCGAGCGGCGGATGCTGTTCGAGCGCAGCGGCGAGGCCGGCGAGCACAGCGCCGTGCTGCGGGGTAAATCTGGCCCTTTCGTTGGCAGCGAGGCCCCGCGGCTCGCGGGGTGAAATAGCCGGCCGTTTGCCTTGACCTGCCCGGTATGAGGCGGTTAGCCGAAATTCAATCGGCTCCGTAAAATTCTACGCGTTCATTTCAGTCACTCTTGCAATGCGTCACGTATAACAAGCGCGCTGCCGGCCGGCGGCGCGGCGAGCGTTTGATGGCCCATCAGGCAATCATGAGTGGGGAAGCGGCAAATATCGAGGCAGATACGCGGACTTCCGCCTGTCCAGGCTGCGGCGCACAGGTAATCCTTCTTGGAAGCGCTGCTCCCTCGATCGACGCGAGTGGCTTCGAAAGTTATCGCCTTGCGTGCCCTGCATGTGGCGCTCCGCTCGCGGGCATCATCGATCCGGCCGACGACGCATTGCTCCTCTCCGAGCTGCCGGGCTGATTTTTTTGGCGGCGCGCGCCCCGTCTGGGCGGCGATTGTCGGAGCCTGATCGGCGCGCGTCACTGGCCGGGTCAATGACCGGCCAGCATGTCCTTCACGCACTTCTTGACCGCCTTGTGCCGCGCGTAGAGCGACATTTCATGGTACTGCGCCTGTTCCTTGACCTTCGCCCGGCATTTGGCGGTGGTGTCCGTCATCGCGGCCTTGTCGGCATCGGACATCGCTGCTGCCGCAGGCGTGACGAACGCCGGTGCGCTCACGAGGATCCCGGCGATGATGCCGGCGGATACTGCGATGACCGATCGAGACATATCGAGACATGATGTGCACTCTTCTCGTTGACGGAATGTGCGCAAAATATCAGAAATATTTTTGTTGTTCGTCGGGCAACCAACCTGCGGTGCCTTATTTGAAGTGCAGCAAATCCTTCACAAAACTGTCGCAATCGGTGGCGCGGAGGATTACGTCTAGCGCGCGAAGCGGGCGCGATCATGCGGCGCCGAAAAATCCAGTTTCGGCCCGAGCGGCACGATGCGGGTCGGATTGATCGCGGTCATGCTCATGTAATAGTGCCGTTTGATATGATCCAAATTCACCGTGTCGGCGATGCCCGGCGCTTGATAGAGATCGCACAGGTAACTCGATAGATTTGGATAGTCGACGATCCGCCGCAAATTGCATTTGAAATGGCTGTAATAGACCGCGTCGAAACGAACGAGCGTGGTGAACAATCGCCAGTCGGCTTCGGTCAGCCGCGCACCGGCGAGGTAACGCTGGCGCGACAGGATGTCCTCAATCCAGTCGAGCGCAGCAAAGACCGTGCGGCAGCCTTCCTCATAGGCGTTCTGTTTGGTGGCGAAGCCAGCCCGATAGACGCCGATATTCACGTCGTTGTAGACGCGCGCATTGATCCGGTCGATTTCGGCGCGCAGCTCCGGCGGATAATAATCGGCGCGGTCGTTAGTGAAGGCCGCGAATGCCGAGTTGAGCATGCGGATGATCTCGGGCGACTCGTTATTGACGATAGTGCGACGTTCCTTGTCCCATAAGACCGGCACCGAAACCCGACCGGTATAGCGCGGATCAGCAAGCAGATAGATTTCGCCGAGCCGCTGCTTGCCGTTGATCGTGTCGGGCGTCGTGCCGGGCCCGCTGCCGAACTGCCAACCCTGATCGCCCATGACCGGATCGAGAACCGAAATCGAGATGACGCTCTCAAGCTCCTTGAGCTTGCGGAAGATCACGGTGCGATGCGCGTAGGGGCAGGCGAGCGAGACATAGAGGTGATAGCGGTCGCGCGCGGCGGCAAAGCCGCCGCCTTCGCCGGCGGGACCGGGACTGCCGTCCGGCGTCACCCAGTTGCGGAACACCGGGTCGGCGGGCACGAAGCGCCCGCCGGTCGCGGAAGTGTCATACCACTCGCTGTGCCATACGCCGTCGACAAATACCCCATGCGCCATTGCAATCCTCCCCGTTACACCGAACGTATCCTAGATTGCGTTCGGTATGTAAGATGACGCTAAGGCAAGGCACAGTCATGAAAGCGGTTTTCATCGAACAATTCGGCGGCCCGGACGTATTGCGTTACGGCGACTTGCCGGATCCGACGCCCGGTCAAGGCGAAGTCGTGGTCGATGTCGCAGCGGCCAGCGTCAACGCCGCCGATTGGAAGGTACGCGCCGGCGAATATTCGCAATATAAGTTTCCGCTCATCTTGGGACGCGATTTTTCCGGTACCGTCGCCGCGGCGGGAGACGGCGCCGATCTGTCTGTCGGCGACACCGCGTTCGGCGTGCTCGAAGGGGGCCGCGAAGGCACCTACTGCGAGAAAGTCGCGATCAAGTCTGCAATCGTCGCGAAGAAGCCGCCGCCGCTCTCGCATCCGGACGCCGCCGCATTGGCACTCACCGGGCTCACCGCGATCCGATCACTGGAGGACAGCTTGCAGCTCAAGCGCGGCGAGACTATCCTCATTCAGGGCGGCGCCGGCGGCGTGGGAAGTTTCGCCATCCAGCTTGCCAAGCATATCGGCGCGCGCGTGATCACGACCACCAGCGCCGCCAATATCGACTATGTCCGCGGCCTCGGCGCCGACCAAGTGATCGACTACAACGCGACCGATTTCACCAAAGCAGCGAGCGATTGCGACGCCGTGTTCGATACGGTCGGCGGCGCCGTGGCGCAGAAGTCCTTCGCCGTGCTCAAACCAGGCGGCCGCGCCGCCTTCATCGCCTCCGGCATGCAAGCGCCGAAGCCCGAGCGCAGCGACGTCACCTCGCTCCGTCCGGCGGTCGGCCGCGCCCGCGCACCGCTCGAGCGCATCGTTGCGTTGGTCGCGGCCGGCGCGCTGCGTCCGCCCGAGATCAAGCTCTATCGCCTGTCGCAGGCCGCCGAAGCGCATCGCGTCAGCGAGGGCCGACACTTTCGCGGTAAGCTTGTCCTTCAAATGCGCTGAAGCCTGCCGGCCGGTACGGACGCGAAAGTCGCACAGACAGACTGATTACGTGCTATCTTCCCGTTCCATGAGGCGCGAAACCTTCGTAGTCACCGACATCTACGTGCCGACCAAGCGGCGCACCACACTCGAGCAGAAACGCGTAGATGAAATTGCCGCTAGCATGCTCGACAGCGGACAGCAGACGCCGATTCTGGTACGGGCCGACGGCGCGCGCTTTGTTCTCGTCGAGGGCCTGCACCGATTGGAGGCTGCCAAGGCGCTCGGCGAGAAAACCATCGTCGGATTCCGCGTCAACGCGCGCAAACACTAAGCCCCGCCTGTTCCCTTCGTTCTTGCCGGCGCCACAGGACGCGGGCGGCACCGGACGGCGTTCATCACGATGCGCCAAGTTGCGCCGATTGTGCTGGCGGTTGACGTTGGGAACGCCTACATCAGGTTGTTCCCCTGACCAAGGAGTTGCGAATGGCCCCGCGCCAAATCAAACTGCCTGTGAAGGACGATTCCGCCGAAGAATTGGAGGAAGCGTTTTCCCAGCGCAAGCGGCCGGAGAGCGGCCGGTATTTGCTGCAAGTGGACCGGCAGACCAAGGGTTCATACAAGACCTCGGAAGCCGCTCAATCGGCGGCACTGGTCATCAAGACCGCACACCCGATCGTTCAGGTGTCGGTTTATGACAGCGTCGATAACACCAACACCCTGGTGGAAGTGCCGGCTGCGGCATCGTGACGAAATCCCGCCGCCCGGTCTCGGCGACACCGCACCGACGCGCGGGCGAAAGGTTTCAGATTCCATGACTATCCATCACTATCATGCGGTCATCTGGATCGATCACCACGAGGCCCGCGTGTTTCATTTCAACCCGACCGACGTCGAACGTTTGGTGCTGCACCCCGACCATCCAACCCGGCACATCCACCACAAGGCGAATTCTATCGGCAGCGGGCACGCCGCGGAGGATCGCAATTTTCTCCAGGCCATCATCGGTTCGGTGACCGACGCCGGCGCGGTTCTCATTACCGGGCCCGGCGAGGCGAAGAACGCGCTGGTCAAGCAGATCGATCAGCACGCGCCCAGGCTGATGAAGATTATTGCCGGCGTCGAAACCGTCGATCATCCGAGCGACGGCGAGCTTGTCGCTCACGCCCGACATTACTTCAAAGCCGCGGATCGGATGCAGCCGCAAAAGGACTAGGCGCGCACCATGATCGAACACGAAGACTTTTCCGTTGTCGTCAAGCACCGAGCGTCGCCGCCGAAATCGTGGCGCTGGGAAATCTATCGCGCCGGCAGAACCAGTCCGATCGAACGCTCCGAAGCTTTTTTCGAATCGATGACGGAAGCTAATCGTGCGGGCAAAATGGCGCTCAAGCTATTGTTGAGTGAGTACCACGACGAGGACCCTCACTGATCCTAACGGGTAGCGGTTTTCGGATCCTCTGCTTCGTCTTTCCACGGCAGTTGATCGAACGGCGGCTGGTAGCCGCGCGCGCGGTAGCGATCTTCCGACAGGTCAAGTTCTTGATGCTCGTCGTATTTGACGCGGGCGCTGTGTTGATTGCCCCAACCGTCGCGTTCTCTATAAATGCCTCGTGGATCCATAAATTGAGACTATAGAAGCCCACACCACAGCGCCATCCACAAGCCTTCATAAAGCCAAGGAGCAATTTCGATGCCTTTATCAATGTCGCAAGCGTCCATTCCAGTTTTTGAAATCGGGTTCAATGCATTGTCGGCGGTTCTCGACAAAGGCGAAGCATACGCCGCCGCCAAGAAGTTCGACCCGGCGGTGCTTCTCCACGCGCGGCTGGCTCCGGATATGTTCGATCTCACCCGTCAGGTGCAGGTGGCGACAGATCAGGCAAGGCGTGGCGCGGCCCGCCTCGCCGGCGTCGAACCGGCCGTGTTCGAAGATACCGAGACGACAATTGCCCAACTCAAGGCGCGGCTGGCAAAGACGGTGGCGTATTTGAAAACGCTGGACTTTAAGGCGATCGATGCGTCAGCCGACCGCGAGATCGTCTTTCCGCTCGGCGGCGGCAAGAGCGGACAAATGAAAGGCGCTGACTACCTCAGCCATTTCGTGCTGCCGAACTATTATTTTCATCTCACCGCCGGTTACGCGATCTTGCGCCATTGCGGCGTGGACATTGGCAAGCGGGATTTCCTGGGCGCGATCCCGGTCAAGATGCAGTAAGCGCGGCACTGGCAAGCGCGCGCCATCTATTTGCCGCTGCGCTTGGACTTTAGTCGCGCCGGCCACAACGCTTTGCGGACGTGCGCCAGCAAGCGCCGATGAAATTCCCCGGCCTTGATGCGAAACGGCAGCTCGACCCGCGAGGTGGCGCTCTCAGTCAGCATGAGATTATACGGCGCACCTTTGGTGTCGCCGGAAATGCGAAAATCGGTGCGGTAGCAAACGATCGGCTTGCCTCTGGCATGCGCATAGCCGCACTCCCAGGCGGTGCCGCTGTCCGGATCGGGGCCGTCCATGCAGGCGACGACCATATCGGCCCAGTCGAGCGCCTCGACGTCCATCCGAAAGATTGCCAGCGCGGTGTTGCGGCGCGGCTCGTGCTCCTGCGGCAGCCAGACCGCGAATCCTTTGCTTTCCAGAAAGCGCGCTAGCGCGGCATTAAAGGTCTGCTCGGCCAACGTGAACAGCGGGCCCGCCAGATAGATTTTTGTCCCGCGGCCTTTAGGCTTGGCTCTCACGTCGCGCTCCAGCGGTCTTTGGCGGCGGCGAGTTTGCCTTCTGCTTTGACGTGCTGCGTCGCGGCCGCCAGGCCGAACAGCGTCATGTTGGCGTAAACGCACTCGCTTTTACCGGGCTCGACCAAGTAGGTTTCGTGCCATATGCCGACCGTGCCGTCTTTGCCGATCGCACGGTTGAAGGCGCCCCAGGCGGGAAAGTGCTGCCCCGACCGGTCATGCGCGTAGGCTAGCAGCTTGTCGAAGCTCTCCCAATATTGCTGCACGAGAATGACCCGTCCGGAAATGTAGCTGCGGGCGAACAGCATGCCCGCGTCCGGGCGCTTGCCGAGCTCCGCCAGCATGCGCGGCATGGCAAGCGTTACCGGAAACCACTTGTGTACAGCGAGAAGATTGTTGAAGCGCATGCCGATCAAAAACAACACGATCGGCTTATCCATGCGTGCGGTGAAGCGATCGGCGAAAATCTCGACCATGTGACCTCCAGCGTCTCTCCGGCGCTGCCACAATGTCCCCGATTTCGCCTACCATCAATGCCGGCAAACTCTAGCCCGAGGATTTTCCGTTTGGACCCGGAATTCATCCGCGAACTGTTCGCACCATTCGGCCCGGTGGCGGTCAAACGCATGTTCGGCGGCGCCGGCATCTGGTCCGACGGCTTAATGTTCGGTCTCGTCTTCGACGGCGCGATCTTCCTCAAGGTCGACGCGACCAGCATCCCCGACTTCGAGCGCGAAAGCAGCCGACCATTCGTCTATACCCGCGCCAAGAGCAAAGGCCGTGTCGGCCGCGCTTCGCTTTCGTATTGGCGATTGCCCGAGCGGCTCTACGACGATCCCGATGAGCTTGCGGTGTGGGCGCATCGCGCGCTTGCCATCGCACAACAGAAGAAATTCGCGCCGCGCCGCCGGGGGGAGCGCAAACCGTCGCGCAAGCCAAAGCGAAAGCGGCGCTGACGGCCGGTCGGAAACGCGCTAATCTACGGTACACGTCAAAACAATGCTGCGACTGACCCCAGGGAGAAACGTTATGTCATCGTCAGGGCTCCGTCTTGCCGCCGTTACGCTTGCGTCCGCCTGCGCATTGGCCGCGCCAGCCGGTGCGCAGTTGCTCACCCACAAGGATTTGACGGCGTCCATCGCCATGACCATCGCGCAGACCGCGATCGAAGCCTGCACGGCCAACGGCTACGCGGTGTCGGTGACCGTGGTTGGACGCAACGGCGAAGTCATCTTGCAGGTGCGCGGCGACAATACTTCGCCGCATACCATGGAAAACTCATTCCGCAAGGCCTACACGGCGCGCACCTTGCGAAGCCCGTCGGGCGCGCTGGCCGAACGCGTGAAGGCCGAGCCGACGTTGCCGTTCATTCATCTCTCCAACATCATCGCGTTTCAGGGCGCGCTGCCGATCAAGATCAGCGACGAAACCATCGGCGCGGCCGGCGCCTCGGGCGCGCCGGGCGGCGAGAAGGACGAAGCCTGCATCAAGGCCGGGCTCGACAAGGTCGCCGACCAGTTGAAGTAACAGCGCGCCGCACAACTACAGCGGCGGATCGTCCACGCTGCTGCGCCGGAATGCGAGAATCTCTTCTTCGAGGTCGAGCTCGCGCTCGATGCGCCGGCGCGCCTCGTCGGTGATCTGGCCCTGCTGAAGAAGCCGGTAGATATATTCGCGTTCGGCGGCGATCAGCTCCGCCCGCAGCTCGGCCGCCGCGCCGGCGGCCTTTCGCCCTTCCTTGCTATTTTTCGGAACCTGTCCGGCGTGATGATCGTGCCGGCCGCGCAAAATCTCCAGCACGTCGGCGGAAATTTTGCCGTCGGCGGAGAGCCGCTTGACGCGGTCGCGCGAGACGTTGAGCGCTTCGAGCCGCGCGGTGATCTCGGCGTCCTGTTCGCGCCGGCGCTCATCTTCAGCGTCGTGCGGCAAGGCGAGCCAGCGCACGATCGGCGGCAGCAGCAAGCCCTGGCCGACCAAAGTGACGACGATAACGCCGAAGGTGACGGACAAAATGAGATCACGGTCGGGAAACGACGCATCGCGTAGGGTAGTGAACGGAATGGCCAACGCCGCGGCGAGCGATACGACGCCGCGCACGCCGACAAAACCGAGCAAGAACGACCATTGCCAGGGTGGCAGCGGATCGCGGCGGCGGAGCGACGGGCTCAGCCAGCGCGGCAGATAGACCGTCGGATAGACCCAGATAAACCGCGCCACCACGATCACCGCGACGGTCAGCGCCAAGGTGAGGCCAAGCTGCCGCAGCGAGACCGCGCTCGACTGAACGAGCAGTGCGCGCATCTGCATGCCGGTAACCAGGAAGACGAAGCCTTCGAGGTAATAGACGACCAGGTCCCAGAAAAAAATTCCCTGCAGCCGCGTCGCCGCCGGAATGAGCAGCGGTCCGTTCCAGCTGACGAACAGGCCGGCCGCGACGGTGGCCAACACGCCGGAGCCGCCCAATTGCTGGGGAATGAGAAACGCCACATAAGGCGTCATCAGGGAAAGCGTGATCTCAACGCGCGGATCGCGCGCCCAACGGCGCAGCCGGAGGCTGCCCAGCCGATGGCGATGCCGAAGGCGATCTCGCCGATCACGATCAGCGCGAAAGTCGCGGCGGCCTGGCCGAGGAAAACACGCCGGTGCTCACCGCGGCGACCGCGAAGCGATAGAGGATTAGCGCGGTAGCGTCGTTGGCGAGACCTTCGCCTTCGAGGACGACGACGAGCCGGCGCGGCACGCCGAGACGGCGGACGATGGCGATCGGCGCCACCGTATCGGTCGGCGACACGATGGCGCCGAGCACGAAGCCGACGGCCAGCGGCATGCCGAGCAGCAATGCGCGACCGCCGCGACCGCGCAGGTGGTGAAGATCGACGCAGCCGAAGGCAAACAGCGTGATTGGGCGCAGATTGAAGCGGAATTCGCGCCAGCTCATGGCGACGCCGGCCGAATAGATCAGCGGCGGCAGGATGCCGAGCAGCACCAATTCCGGCGCCAGCTCGATGCGCGGCAGGCCGGGAACGAGCGCCAGCGCGATGCCGGCGATGACCAACAGAATCGACGGCGCGGTGTTGAGCCGACGCGCCGCGACGGCAACGGCACCAGCACGGCGAGCAACAACAAGATCGTTTCGATCGTTGCCGTCATGATCACATGATCGCTCCCATGCCGTCCGCGCGGGACTTAGACCGTCCGGCGGCGCTTACCCTTCCGGCCTTCGCTTACCATCTTACATTGCCTGAGTCCGTTCCTACCATCTTACAAGTGCGATTCGCAAGCCGTTCGCGTGTAATGCCGTCCGCCCGCCGATTTCCTCGCAATCGCCGTTACAACCAATCCATCAGCGCGCCTGGCATGCTTCAGATCGACAATCTGGTTTTCAACGGCTGGGGCCGCCGCTTCTTCGATCGGGCGAGCGTGATGCTTCCGGTCGGCGCCAAGGTCGGCCTGATCGGACGCAACGGCGTCGGAAAATCGACGCTGTTCCGGCTGATCCTGGGCGACCTGACCCCGGACGGCGGCGAGATCATCCTGCCGAAAGCGGCCCGGATCGGCTCAGTCGATCAGGAGCATCCGGCAACGCCGGTCGTCCCTGATCGATACGATTCTCGCCGCCGACGCCGAGCGCGACGCGTTGAACGCGAAGCTGGAAACCGCCGCGCCCGAACAGCTTGCCGAAATCTACCAGCGGCTGATCGAGATCGACGCCGACAGCGCGCCGGCGCGGGCGGCGGAAATCCTCGCCGGGCTTGGCTTTCTCCACCGCCGATCTCGAACCGCCCGATGGCGGAATTTTCCGGCGGCTGGCGCATGCGCGTTGCGCTCGCGGCGGCCTTGTTCGCGGAGCCCGATCTGCTGCTGCTCGACGAGCCCACCAACTATCTCGACCTCGAAGGCGCGCTCTGGCTCGAAGCGCGGCTTGAAAAAATATCCGCATACCGCGCTGATCGTCAGCCACGACCGCGAGCTTCTGAACAATTCGGTCGACGCCATTCTGCATTTGAGCGAAGGCAAGCTCGATCTTTATACCGGCGGCTATGACGACTTCGAAAAGCGGCGCGCGGAAAAGACCCGGCTGTTGTCCGCGACCCGGGCCAAGCAGGACGCCGAGCGCGCGCATCTGCAAAAGTTCATCGACCGGTTCCGCGCCAAGGCCAGCAAGGCGGCGCAGGCGCAATCGCGCATCAAGCGACTCGCCAAGCTCGAGCCGGTCGCCGAAGTGGTCGAGGAGCGCGTGGCGCCGTTCACCATCCCCTCGCCGGCGCGGCCGCTGGCGCCGCCTTTGATCCAGCTTGAAGTCGGCCGCGGTCGGCTATGACGGCACGCCGGTGCTGCGCAACCTCAACTTGCGGCTCGACGTCGACGACCGCATCGGGCTCCTCGGCGTCAACGGCGCCGGCAAATCGACCTTCGCCAAGATGGTCGCCGGCGCGCTGCCGCTGCAAGCGGGCCAGATGAAACGCGAAGGCCGCATCCAGGTCGGCTGGTTTCATCAGCATCAGATCGAAGCGCTCGACCCGGACGATACGCCGCTGGACATCATCCGGCGCGCGCTGCCCGAAGACAGCGAATCCTCGCGCCGCTCGCGGCTGGCGCAGTTCGGCCTGTCCTTCGACAAGCAGGAAACCACGGTCGCCAACCTCTCCGGCGGCGAGCGCGCGCGGCTGCTGCTCAACCTCGTCGCGATGGCGGCGCCGCATCTGTTGATCCTCGACGAGCCGACCAATCACCTCGACATCGAAAGCCGCCGCGCGCTGCTTGATGCGCTCAACGACTACGAGGGCGCCGTCATTCTCATCACCCACGACCGCTCGCTGATCGAGCTGGTGACCGACCGGCTGTGGCTCGCCGCCGACGGCCACATCAAAGCCTTCAAGGGCGACATGGACGATTACGCCCGCTTCGTCCTCGACCGCGCCAAGGCCGGCGTACGGGCGCCGTCGCAGGATGTGGAGCGCCACCCGGCGCCGGCGCAGCCGCCGCTCAAGAAAAAGAAGAAGAAAAAGCGGATTTAGCCGCGGCGACCGGCACCGCCGCCAGGAGCAAGATCGTTACGATCGTCGCCGTCCTGGCATGTTGGCCCTCACTCACACGACGCCGGATATGCGGGGGCGGTCAAGCGCGGCACTGCTCACCAAATCGCCGGGAAGGAACTCGCGCGCGGTGCGCTCCGGCGGGCCGGCGCGCGCCGACGTCGCCTGCAGGATTTGCTGCCGCGCCTGCCACTGGATGTCGCGCGCGATTTCGGTTTCGCACCGCCTCACGCAGATAGTGTGATCGCCGCTGCATCGCCGCGCCCGGCGGCAGCGTTTGCACGGGCAGTCCCGCCAGAATTTAAACAGATCGCAATAGGCTCGCGCGAGCGTTGCCTTCTCGGCGGTAAAGCGCGCCAGATATCGCTCCGGCGTCAGCGGCGCGGGTGTTCTTTTGTTCATCGTTTTCTTATTCCCTCCCCCCTCGTGGGGGAGGGTTGGGAGGGGGTTTTCTCAGATGCAAATGACAACCCCGCCCCTGACCCCTCCCCACAAGGGGGAGGGGAACGCGACAACGGTTCCGGCAAAGACAATTATTCCCGCGACGCGTTTTTCGCGCGCCCGAGTTGTTGCGAACACAAAAACACCTCGTCACCACCGAGCTTGCCCCGGTGGTCTACGGTGACGTGCGGCTCTCGAAGCTGACGGCAAACCCGATCGCGCCTCTTCTCCGCATGGATTGCCGGATCAGGTCCGGCAATGACGAAGGGAAAACAACCAAAGGAAATAAATAAGGAGGCGGAACGCCGGCAAACGTGTTTCCAAACCTCCGCACCTTTCGGGTGCGGCGCGCGTCCAGCGGGACGCGCTCGCCTGTCGGCGTTCCACCACGGCTCTGACCGTCGGGGCGTTGGCCCCTCGGGCGCAGCTTCAGGCCAGGTTTCCTGGGATGCGGCACGACGTCCGATCCTGCAAGCCCGCCTCAACCGGGAGGCGGAGACCTCGCGTTCCTAAACGGCCGTTACCCGCGCCCGCCTGTCCCAGTCCAGGGAGCACCTCCCGCACCGGCCAAGTACCGGCCAAGTACCGGCCAAGTACCGGCAGACGTGATGCCCGAAGCCGCCCGGATGCGGATCGTATCGTTCCGCGCGCGGGCGCCGCACTCGCTCCGCTTCCGGGAGTACCCTCGGCGAAGGCGTCCTCGATTGAGCGAGATTCTTTGCCAGCGTATCTCAATTAATGACGGAAAGTCAACGGAATAGTGACTAAATCCGGGCTCCGCCAACTACTCCGGCTTGCCGCCGCGCTGTTTGCACGCCGACCTGAATTCCTTGCGCGCTTTGCCGTGCAGCCCCTTGGTATTGGCCTGATCGGAGCAGGACTTCGAGATGGCCTTTTTGTCGGCCACGCTCATTTTGGCCGCTGACGTTTTGGCCGGCGGCGCCGCATCTTCCGCGAAGCCTGTTCCCATCCCGATCGCGAGCGAAATCAGTATTGCGGCAACGATAGATGATTTCATCATGACATTTTCCTCTTCACTCTCTGCTGCAAAAAGCAGGTCACGGGGCAGACGCTATATTGCTTTGCTCATCCAGGCTACGCTTACTCACCCGGAGCCGACAGCCAGGAAAGACGATGGCCGACGACACCAAAAAATCCAAAACCGACACAACGCCAAAGAAAGAGGCTGCAGCGAAGGTCGAGAGCCCTACGGCTAAAGAGGCGCCCAAGGACAAAGCCAAGGACGCACCCAAAGACGCACCAAAGCCCGAGGGCGGCGAAACGGCCGCCGCGACGCCTTCCAGCTACAGCCGGGGCGAAGGCCAAAAACCGGTCACCGCGGCCTACAAGGACAACTGGAACGCGATTTTTGCGAAGAAGAAAAAGAAGAGGAAGAAGCGATAAAATCGCGTGATGGACGCCGCGCTGAGAACGCCGAATTGGCGGATTACGCTTGCTGTACGAATGCAGACAAAGCTACGTCAACTGCGGGAGCTGACGCGACACAAAACTGAAGCCAGAAAACCGGAGATGGCGGGCTTTGCGATTTTAGTCCAAGGGATAGACTGAGGGTTCCGGCCGTCAATTGTCAGAGCGTGATCACCAGATCGAAAACGAAGCGATCCATTCAGATTTGAGAGGCCGATAAATAACGGCCTGAAACCATGGCCGTGGTTAGAGTTTGATCCAAACCTTGAACACCCGTCCGTCAAAGCTAGTTGCAAAGCATCTCCACAGTCAGACAGCTGCGCGTATTCCGAATTTTGTTGAAGGCTCCTTAAAATACCTATCCCGCGATCTGAAATTACGAACTCAAAGCCACCGGGCCGTGCATAGAAGGCCGCCAAGCCCGTCGGTGATGCAGCGGATTGCAAGTAGACATTGTCGATCATCTCGACGGCTGCCGCGACCAGTTGAGAGGCAATCTTTCGAGAAAACCCCGCCGCCAAGGCGGCGCTTTTGGCGGCTACCCCGAACTGATAGGAATTAGATACATCGGCTTCGCAGTTGGTGGTGCGAAAGAACCCCATTTGCTTATTTACCGGACATAGCCAAAAACTTCGACCAGCTTGTAAAGCAGAACAGAACCCAGAATTTTCCGAAGCCGTAGCTACTGGCAACTTGTTGAGCGGAGGCAGACCGCCATGGTCCGAAAGTTGGACTAGTTCCAATAGGGGACCAATATCGCCGACGACAAACGACGTAGATCGAGTCTGCCCAAGTCTTCCTTTTCGGGCGGCGAATGCGAGACCATCCAAAATGGAGAACGTAAGGCGGGCGCTGCCCCGTTCGCTCACGCCGTCATTTGTTGGTCTTGAGTTGCGAGGAATTGGCCGCGTATTCATGTCGTCACAGTCGGAACGTTGTAATTAAGGAGCTCGTCCAACGGCGCGCCGATTGGAGTGGGCGCGGCTAGCCATCGCAATTTTCCAGATTCCATTACGACGGCTCGTCGTCGTTTCATCGTTCTCATGAATGCCGCCGTATCAATGACGGTGATATGCGAGAACGCCTTCCCTAGCTTGGGGACAAGTTCAATGCCGCCCCTCATGATCAAATCCAGTGGACGACCCACGTCACGCGCGAGCGCGGAGAGCCACTCCACGTGAATTTCCCGACGACCAATCCACCCGGTTCCGGTCGCGAACTTATAAGCTAAGATCTGAATTTCAGGCCGCGATCGGATGTACTCCGCCCATCGTCGAAAATCCGCCTCAGTTCGACCGTTCACGTGCAGTGCGGCCGGAAGGCCCTCGTTTAACATTTCGCTGTGAACGATGGCGATTCGCTTCATCGAGTGGAGATCATCCCACCGGGGTTGATCGATAAAGAGACTATAGTTCGGTACGGTCGCTAAAGTGACGCCTAGCCGCTTAAGTTGCCTTATGACGTTTAGCCGCTTTTCCCGACCCATTTGCCACCAATTCTCAATGGGGGGGGTCGGAAACTGTTCCCGATAAAATAACGCTCGTTGACGGACAGATTCCGAACGCCGAGCACTGGTCCGCTCTGTTAACGAAACGGGGTTGGCCAGAGCGACGGCCGAACATTCGAGACAACGGCAATGCCGCCGCTGACGTTCGCAATAAGGATCGCCTTGAATTTCCATGGAAAATGAGCGGGATTGCGACGCTCACTGATGGTTTGGTCAGGAGCGGTGCTCGCGCCACGGTATCAAGATCAAAGCCACCAATTTCTCGGACGTATTCCACAAACCTCGGATTGTTGCGACACACGACGTCACACACTTCCGGTTTCCCGCAACAATAATCCAGACACCAAAAAAGCGGCTTTGAAACTCGGAGTCCGCCACACATGGAATATTCGGGGCACATGGAACAGCCGATGGACAGTACGTTACGAATCTCATCGTGCCACTTTCTTCGCCCGCTTCCGCTTGTTTTAGTACGGCTAGGTTCTTTCTTTGAAAGATTCAACATATTGAAATCTCCGCAACAGCCGCTTCTTCGTGGAAGGCATGAATTATTCCTCTTGCCATCCCGAACGACCTCTCAACGGCGCCAATAATTTCAGAAGGCGGATTTGACAGTTCGCCAATTTCTTGAAGTCCGCGCATTACAGCCAAACGGTTGCCGATTTTCTGCACGATCAAGTATTGACCTTCCTTGACCGACAGACCTGCGGCGATATCTGCTGCAACAATGCGCGCTGCTCGTTCCGGCTGTTGCGTGAAGAGGTTCGGGGTTCCAAGCTCCACTAACCTTTTGTCCAAACCTTTCTTGAAGCCTTCTGCGCGCTTCCGTTCCCATTCAGAGCCCATATTGCGAGTCTCCAAACAGCGGCTTGTACCGCTTCGTCCTGCCTTCGCTCACTTCCACAACAAGTCCCAGGAAAGCGAGCGATGCTAAGCGATTGTTCCAAGCGGTCGTGCGCGTTGTTCGATCAGTTGTGCCGTGAGCTCGCATCAACTCACCAGCATCTGTTTCGCCAAGTTCGCGAACGAGATCAAACGTTCTGCGTTGAACAGGCTCCAATTCGCCGATCAACTTGACATCCTTCACCATACCCGATTCGTTACGGCTACAAGCAACAAGAACATCGCTTCGCTGCCCATCCACAAGTTCGTGCAGCTCATCGCAAATGTCAGAGTTTGCATTCGCAATCACCGGATAAAGATTCGAGCGCTGGCTTCGAACCACGTTTCGAAACATCAATACGCTCTCACGCAAGAAGCTTGCAGTAGCAACATCGACTCGTAGGAAATCGAAAAATATTGGCTCGGGCTGGAGCGGTTCCCGGATCGTTGTTGCTAGAAGTTTTGCAAGGACGTTTTTTCCGTTCGAAGCTCCGGCAAGGATCGATGAGCCAGCCACTTTTTTCATATCAATGTTCATCGTCTCATTCCTCACGTGGGAGTCGTGAGACTAGTGCGTGTCGTGTCTCTCTGTCAAGCGGGCGGCTAATTTGCGTCAGAAGTCGTTTTATTACAATGCTTTAGTTGGAAGGGGCGCATTCAATTACGCGCACTTTGCTTGCCATAATTTTCAAAGGCAAGGACATTCTTCGGATCTCGCTCTTCTCAATCCCTGGTACGCCCCTACAAAAAACTCTGCGGATCGACGTCGATTTCGAGTTTGATCGAGCCCTTGGTTTTCGGCGCGTCGGCAAGCCACTCGCGCAAATAAGCCGACAGATCGAAATTACGCGGCGCCTTGACCAAGAGGCGCAGGCGATGGCGGCCGCGTACCAGCGACAGCGGCGCGTCGGCGGGGCCGAGCAAGCGCAGCTCGCCTTGCAACAAATCTTGCTGCGGCGCGGCACGCGCCAGCGCTCGCGCGTAGCTTTGCGTGTCGTGTTTGTCTTCACCCGAAATGACCAGGCTCGCGAGCCGCCCGAACGGCGGATAATGCATCGCCTCGCGCGCGGCGATCTCGGCGTCATAAAAAGCTTTACGGTCCTGCGCGATCAGCGCGCGCATCACCGGATGCTCGGGCTGGTGGGTCTGCAGAAGCCCAAGCCCGGTGCCGGCGTCGCGGCCGGCGCGGCCGACCACCTGATGCAGCAGCTGGAAGGTGCGCTCGGCGGCGCGCGGATCGCCGTTGTTCAAGCCGAGATCGGCATCGACAATGCCGACCAGATTGAGCTTCGGAAAATGATGGCCCTTGGCGACGAGCTGGGTGCCGATGACGATATCGAAGCGACCCGCCGCCACGTCGTCGAGCTCGGCGCGCAACCGGTCCATGGTGGCGACGAGATCGGACGACAACACCAGCACCCGGGCGTGCGGGAACAGTCCGCGCACTTCTTCTTCCAGCCGCTCGACGCCCGGCCCCACCGCGACGTAGGAATTCACCGCCTTGCATTGCGGACATTCGGCCGGATGCGGCATGGCGAAGCCGCAATGATGGCAGACCAGTTGCTTGCGGAAGCGGTGATCGACCAGCCAGGCATCGCAATTCGGGCACGAGAAGCGAAAGCCGCAGGCGCGGCACAACGTCAGCGGCGCGTAGCCGCGGCGGTTGAGGAAGAACAAAGCCTGCTCGCCGCGCTCGATGGCGTTCTGCACCGCGCCGGCGAGCGACGGCGCGATGAAGCGGCCGGGCAGCGCCCGTTCGCGGCGCAGATCGATCGCCTCGACCAGCGGCATCGCCTGGCCGCCGAAGCGCTCGGGCAGCGCCAGCCGTTGGTAGCGGCCGCGCCGCGCATTGACTTCGGTTTCGAGCGACGGCGTCGCCGACGACAGCACCACCGGGATGCGGGCGATATGGCCGCGCACCACCGCCATGTCACGGGCGTGGTAGTGCACACCATCCTCCTGTTTGTAGGCCTGGTCGTGCTCTTCATCGACGACAATCACCCCGAGATCGGCGTAAGGCAGAAACAGCGCCGAGCGCGCGCCGACCACGACGGACACTTCGCCGTCGGCAACCGCCCGCCAGGTGCGCGCGCGTTTCCTAGGCGACAATTCCGAATGCCATTCCGCCGGGCGTACGCCAAACCGCGCGGCGAAGCGGTCGAGGAATTGCACGGTAAGCGCGATCTCCGGCATCAGGATCAAACTCTGCCGGCCGGCGCGGATCGCATCCGCCACCGCCTCGAAATAAACTTCCGTCTTGCCCGAGCCGGTGACGCCGTCGAGCAACGTCACCGCATAGCCGCCCTTGCCGATGGTCGCTTTCAAGTCGGCCGCGGCGGCGGCCTGGTCGGCGGTGAAATCGGTTCGGGCAAAATCCGGATCGGGTTTTTCCGCCACCGGCTCCGGCGGCAGCACCAAGGTTTCGAGGGTGCCCTCATCGATCAGGCCGTCAATCACGCCCACGCTGACGCCGGCTTCGCGCGCCGCATCACTTTTGCCGCGCACCATGCCGTCGGCCATCAGTTGCAGCACGGGGCCGCGCGCCGTAGTCATCCGTTGCGGCGCGGGACCGGCCAACCGCACACCGACGCGCTCGCGCTCGGCGCCGAGGCGCTCGCCCATGCGCAGGCACATGCGCAGCACCATGCCGCGCGAGGAGAGCGTGTAATTCGCCACCCAGTCGACGAAATCGCGCAGCTCGGGGCGGAGCGGCGGTAATTCGAGTTTCTCCTCGACATCCTTGAGCCGGTTGTCGAGCCGCGGGTTGGGCTTGACGTTGTCGGCCCACACCACCGCGGTCGCCTCACGAGCGCCGAGCGGCACGCTGACGATGTCGCCGGCGGCGAGGTTCAACGCCTCGGGCACCCGGTAGGAATAGGCCCGGTCGAGCGCGACCGGGACCAGCACATCGACGACGCGTTTGGCCATGCTACGATTCTCTGCCAATTCCATGCGGTTTAGGAAGAGGAAAGGGCGGAGGCATTAAATAGAGCGTCAGACCCGCAAACTCAGCCCGGTCCCCTCCCCCCTTTTGTGGGGGAGGGTCAGGGAGTGGGTTTTATTCAGCTGGCGAAAACCCTACCCCTAACCCCTCCCCACAAGGGGGAGGGGAACATGCTAACCGGGCTGCAGCGACGAGAATCAATTCGAGCGAACCCGCCTATGCCGATGTCTCAAAGAAAACAAACGTCGGACTTGATCGCGCCGAAAGTCGCAGCCGAAATCGAGGCGTGGCTACGCCATCTCGGCGCCGAGCGCCGCTATTCGCCGAAGACCCTCGACGCCTACCGGCGCGACGTCACGCAGTTCCTGAACTTTCTCGCCAAGCATCTCGGCGGTCCGCCGTCGCTGGCAGAGCTGGCAAAGCTTGCGCCGGGCGACGTGCGTGCCTTCCTCGCCGCGCGCCGCACCGCCGGGATCGGCAGCCGCTCGCTGATGCGCACGCTTGCGGGCGTACGCGGCTTCGCGCGTTTTCTCGAACGAAGCGGCAAAGGCAAGGTCGGTGCGCTGGCCGCCGTGCGCACGCCGAAGCTCGGCAAGACATTGCCGCGGCCGCTGCCGATCGACGCCGCCAAGGGGATGGCCGATCCGGACCTCGCCGCCGGCGACGGCCGCGACGTCTGGATTCATACGCGCGATGCGGCGGTGCTGGCGTTGCTGTATGGCTGCGGCTTACGCATTTCCGAGGCGCTTGGGCTGCGCCGCGCCGATGTCGGCGCGGGCGACGCCATCACCGTCACCGGGAAAGGCCGCAAGCAGCGGATGGTGCCGCTGATCCCGCAGGTGCAAAAGCTGGTCGCCGATTATCTGGCGCTGTGTCCGCACGATGTCGCCGCGGACGGGCCGCTGTTCGTCGGCGTCAAAGGCGGGCTGCTGTCGGCGCGCGTGGTGCAACTCACCATGGCGCGGGCGCGCGGCGCGCTCGGCCTGCCGGAAACCGCGACGCCGCATGCGCTGCGGCACTCGTTCGCCACCCACCTGCTCGCCCGCGGCGGCGATTTGCGCGCGATTCAGGAATTGCTCGGCCACGCTTCGCTGGCGACCACGCAAATCTACACAGACGTCGACGCCGAACGGCTGATCGACGCCTATCGCTCGGCCCATCCCCGCGCGTAAGATTTATGCTATCCGTCATTCCGGGGCGCCACGAAGGTGGCGAACCCGGAATCCATAACCACCGTTCTTGAATATGGATTCCGGACTTGTCGCTCCCGCGACAATCCGGAATGACGAGTAAAGGGGGCCAGGATGCCGGACGCACACGAACAGATGGAACAAGCCGATATCGCCAAGGAAGTCTCGCATGAGGACAGAAAGATCGCGCTGGTGATCGCCATTTTGGCGTTGTTCCTTTCCTTCTCGGAGACGCTCGGCAAGAGCGCGCAGACCGAGGCGATCGACGCCAACGTCAAGTCGACCGACACCTGGTCGTTCTATCAGGCGAAAAACACGCGGCGGACGGTTCTCAATGCGGCGGCCGAACAAACCACCCTGTTGGCGGCCGGCCTGACCGATCCCGCCGCAAAGGCCGCCGTCGAGAAGCAGATCGAGACCTGGCGCAAGACCGCTGCGCGCTATGAATCGGACCCGACGACGGGTGAAGGCCGCAAGGAACTCGCCGAGCGCGCCAAATCGATCGAGGAAGAACGCGATCTGTCGATGGCGAAGTACCACCACTACGAGCTCGCCTCGGCCGCCTTTCAGGTCGGCATCGTGCTCGCTTCGGCGGCGGTCATCACCGGCATCATTGCGCTTGCCTGGCTTTCCGGCTTGCTCGGCGTCGTCGGGATCGGCGTGCTGTCGCTTGGCCTGCTGGCGCCGCATCTGCTGCCGTTGCCGTGAGGGTTGAGCAAACGTGATTGCACGCGGCAAAGCGGAGAAGCGGATGGCGCGCACGGCGCGGCTGTCGGCGGCATTGCGTGAGAACTTGAAACGGCGGAAGGCGCAAGCGCGCGGCCGGGCGCAACAACCCGGCGAAGAAGCGGCCGCGCCGGCGGCCAATGGCGGCCACCAACCGCAGGTTCCCGACTTTCGCCGCAATCGGGGCCGCGATTAGGAACTTCGGTCCTGCATAGTGCGGCGGAGCGGCCAGCGCTTGCGAACTTCGGAATCGGGATACTAGGGCCGGTACTGGGCTTGGGGGTGAGGATGGACCGTATTCGTATTGTCGGCGGCCGGCGTTTGAACGGCACGATTCCGATTTCCGGGGCGAAAAATGCCACGCTCCCCCTGATGATCGCGAGCCTGCTGACCGATCAGACGCTGATCCTCGACAACGTGCCGCGGCTTGCCGATGTCGCGCTGCTTGAGCGCATTCTCGGCAACCACGGCGTCGACATTATGGTGAGCGGCAAGCGCGCCGGCGAAACCGCCGATCACGGCCAGACGCTGAACATTTCCGCCGCCCACATTGTCGATACCACCGCGCCCTACCATCTCGTGTCGCGGATGCGGGCAAGCTTCTGGGTGCTGGCGCCGCTGGTGGCGCGCATGGGCGAGGCGCGGGTGTCGCTGCCCGGCGGCTGCGCCATCGGCACCCGGCCAGTCGATCTTCTGATCATGGCGATGGAGCGGCTTGGCGCGCAGATCGACGTTGACGCCGGCTACGTGGTGGCGCGCGCGCCGCGCGGACTCAAATGTGCCGAGATCGTTTTCCCGAAAGTGACGGTCGGCGGCACGCACACCGCAGTAATGGCGGCGTCGCTTGCCGACGGCACCACCGTGATCGACAATGCCGCGCGCGAGCCGGAGATTGCCGACGTCGCCGATTGTCTCAACAAAATGGGCGCGCGCATCGCCGGCGCCGGCACCTCGCGCATCGTGATCGAGGGCGTCGCCAAGCTTAACGGCGCGCGGCACGCCGTGCTGCCCGATCGGATCGAGACCGGCACTTATGCGATGGCGGTCGCCATGGCCGGCGGCGATATCCTGCTGCAGAACGCGCGGCCGGAATTGCTGCAAGCCGCGCTCGATGTGCTGCAACAGAGCGGCGTCACCGTGACGCCGACCAATCAGGGCATCCGGATTGCCCGTAACGGCGATGCGCTTAAACCGGTCGAAGTAACGACGGCGCCGTTCCCGGCTTTCCCGACCGATCTGCAAGCCCAGCTGATGGCGTTGATGACGCGCGCGAACGGCACTTCGCACATCGTCGAGACGGTGTTCGAGAACCGGTTCATGCATGTGCAGGAACTGGTGCGGCTCGGCGCCCGCATCCAGCTGACCGGCGAGCGCGCCACCATCGAGGGCGTCGAACGGCTCAAGGGCGCTCCGGTGATGGCCACCGATCTGCGCGCTTCCGTCTCGCTGGTGATCGCGGCGCTTGCCGCCGAGGGCGAGACCATCGTCAACCGCGTCTATCACCTCGACCGCGGTTTTGAGCGGCTGGAAGACAAGCTCGGACGCTGCGGCGCCGCCATCGAGCGGCTGTCCGGTTAATTCGGGATAATAACGAATCTCGGAAAATGAACGGCCCGCCGGCTAAGGAGCGCGGTTCCGAAGGGCGAGGCCGTTCGCAGACAGTCCAACGCGTGCGATGCGAAGACTAGGTCGCCGAATATTGCCGAGTGACTAACGCGCGGGTCGGTAGAAATACGGACCGCGATGGCCTATGTGTCTGGGTAATACTTATAAAGGAAACGCCCGGAGCTTCGGATGGCATCTGTCCCCACCTCACTGATCGATCGCGCCGGCCTCGACCGGACGCGCCTCGCCAACATCATCGCGCGTGGACTTGAAGGCGCCGATGACGGCGAATTGTTCCTCGAATACCGCCAGGCCGAAATGCTGGTGTTCGACAACGGCCGACTGAAGCAGGCGACCTACGACACCTCGCAGGGCTTCGGCCTGCGCGCGGTCAAAGACGAAGCGGTCGGCTATGCGCACGCCTCCGACGTCTCGGAGGCGGCGATTGCGCGCGCCGCCGACGCCGTGCGCGCAGTCAAGGGCGGCTATTCCGGCCGCTATGCCGAGCCGCCGCCGCGCACCAACGTCAAGCTCTATAGCGAGGACAGTCCGCTCGGCAGTCCAAGCTTTCGAAGCCAAAGCGCGGCTGCTTGAAGCCATCGACGCTTATGCCCGCGCCAAGGATCCGCGCGTGCGCCAAGTTTCGGTCAGCCTCGGCGCCACCTGGCAAGCGGTGGAGATGGTCCGCGGCGACGGCGAAACCTATCGCGACGTGCGGCCGCTGGTGCGCGTCAATGTCTCGGTCGTGGTCGGCGACGGCGACCGCCAGGAAACCGGCAGCGCCGGTTACGGCGGCCGCGAAGGCTACGAGCGTTTCATCGTCACCGATACGTGGCAGCACGCGGTCGACGGCGCCGTGCGCCAGGCGCTGGTCAATCTCGAAGCCGTGCCGGCGCCGGCCGGCGAAATGGACGTCGTGCTCGGGCCGGGCTGGCCCGGCGTCATGCTGCACGAAGCGGTCGGCCACGGCCTCGAAGGCGACTTCAACCGCAAGAAGACCTCGGCGTTTGCCGGCCTGATGGGCCAGCGCGTCGCCGCCAAGGGCGTGACCGTCGTCGACGACGGCACCATGGCGCACCGCCGCGGCTCGCTGTCGATCGACGACGAAGGCACGCCGACCAACCGCACCGTGCTGATCGAAGACGGCATCCTCGTCGGCTACATGCAGGACCGCCAGAACGCGCGGCTGATGGGAATGAAGCCGACCGGCAACGGCCGCCGCGAAAGCTTCGCCCACGTGCCGATGCCGCGCATGACCAACACCTACATGCTGGCCGGCGACGCGCGACCCGGCGAAATCATCGCCTCGGTCAAGAACGGCATCTACGCCGTGCATTTCGGCGGCGGCCAGGTCGACATCACCTCGGGCAAATACGTGTTCGAGTGCACCGAGGCGTACCGGATCGAAAACGGCAAGCAGCGGCGCGCCGATCAAGGGCGCCATGCTGATCGGCAACGGCCCGACCGATCTCAATCGCATCTCCATGGTCGGCAACGACCTGGCGCTCGACGACGGCATCGGCACCTGCGGCAAGAACGGCCAGGGCGTGCCGGTCGGCGTCGGCCAGCCGACGCTTGCGCATCGACAGCATCACGGTCGGCGGCACCGGTTAGCGCACCGTTGGGGACGCGCTAGCGCACCACGCCGGAAATGCAGCACGGCCGGTGGTGCGGCGGCTTGATGATGTTCTTCAGATAGCAGCGCGCGCCCGCCGTGCCATAGCCGGGCCGGCGATAGGTCCAGGCGCGGCACCGCGTTTCGGCCTGACAGGCGGCGGCGCAGGCTTTGCCGTGCGGCTCGGCCGCGGTTTCGAAAGTCCGGTAATCGCCGCCGACGCGATCGATCGAAAATTCGAGTTCGCCGAGTCGCGGCTCGATCACGCCGGCGCCGCGCACGCCCGACACGCAGCAGTTCGCCGGCACGCGCTGGACGATCTCACGCTTGAGCCAGCACATCGCCGGCCCGCCGGAGGTCGACGGGTAGGAAAAACTCCAGGACCGGCAGGTTTTGTCGCGCTCGCAGCGGGTCGCGCATACCGCCGGGTCGCCGCTCTGCACCGGGGCGCTGGCATAATCGCCGCCCGGCGGTCATAGCCCGATTGCGCAGAAGCCGGCGCGCTGACCGTCGCCGTCGCCGCGCCGACAAGAATAAGGCCGGCAAAGCCCAGGATGAGTACGCGCATGCGCCGCCTCGCGTTGCTCGCGACTCGACTGGCAACGTTCGGCCCCCAACCACAGAACAGCGCCCTTGCCGGCGAAATGCCACAAGAATTTTGGCGCCGATCGCGTAACGCTTCCACGGACCGTCGCCCTTGTCGCGCTACGCGCGAATATGCCTCAGCGCTCGCAGTCTCCCGCCGCTCAACCGCGGAAATGCTTCGACAGTTTGAGGCCCTGCGCCTGATAATTCGAGCCGATGCCGGTGCCGTACAGCCGATCGGGCCGCGCCAGCATCTTCTCATAGACCAGGCGGCCGACGATCTGGCCGTGCTCGAGGATGAACGGCACTTCGCGCGAACGCACTTCCAGCACCGCGCGGGCGCCGAGCCCGCCGGCGCCGGCATAGCCGAAGCCGGGATCGAAGAAGCCGGCATAGTGCACGCGGAATTCGCCGACCAGCGGATCGAACGGCACCATTTCGGCGGCGTAGTCGGGCGGCACCTGCACGGCTTCGTTGGAGGCCAGGATGTAGAACTCGTCGGGATCGAGGATCAGGCTGCTGGTCGGCGCGCGCGGCGATCGGCTCCCAGAACTCGGCGACCTCGTAGGCGGCGCGGCGCTCGACCTCGATGACGCCGGTGTGGCGCTTGGCGCGATAGCCGACGATGCCGCTTGCCGTTCGTCGCCGAAGCTGCACGCCGGAAAGATCGACGCTGACCGCAACGCCGTCGGCCATCACCGCCTCGGCGCGATCGACCAGCCGCTCGCGCGCATGCAAGCGCGCAACGCCTCGCCGGCGAGCACCGCATCGCCGTGGCGAAAGCGGATCTGCGACAGCCGCGAGCCTTCGCGCACCAGCACCGGAAATGTCTTCGGGCTGATCTCGGCATAGAGCGGACCGTGATAGCCGCGCGCGACGCGATCGAAGCCGCGCGTCTCGTCGGCGATCACGCGGGTGAAGACGTCGAGCCGTCCGGTCGAGCTTTTCGGATTGGCGGCGGCCGCGATATCCGCCGGCAACGCCAGGCTCTCGATCAGCGGCACGATGTAGACGCAGCCGGTCTCCAGCACGGCGCCGTCGGCGAGCGCGAATTCGTGCAGCTTCAGTTCGGCGATGCGCCGCGCGACCGCCGTGCCGGGACCGGGCAGAAAGCTTGCGCGCACGCGATAGGCGATCTCGCCGAGGCGCAGGTCGAGGCTGGCCGGCTGAATTTGATCGGGCGCGAACGGCTGTGCGGCGACAATCGCGCGCTCCGCCGCCAGCGCCGCGATCATGCGGTCGGGCAAGATTCCCTTGTCGGAGCGCGTAAAAGAGACCGGCACGCGATCACCAAATTCGGCCCCCGCACGGCGTGGGCAATGTCGGGCGCTGCGATCTAACCCGATGCCCGGCTTGACGGAAAGACGGCCGCGGCGTATGAGCCATCTTATCCCGTGGTCATTTGAGCCGGCCGGCTTGCAGCCACGTTAAACAAATTGCTAAAAGGCCGGGGACGCGTGAGCCCGGCCCGAGGATTATCCTCCCGGCCGGGTTTTTTTTGTTTGGCCAACGAGGAGGGCCACATGACCGCGTCCACGCCCGATCGTTACCGCCCCGAAACCCGGCTCGTGCATGCCGGCACGCTGCGCTCGCAGTTCGGCGAGACCTCCGAGGCGCTGTTTCTGACCCAGGGCTATGTCTACGACAGCGCCGCGCAGGCCGAGCGCCGCTTCAAGAACGAAGAGCCGGGCTTCCAATATTCGCGCTTCGCCAATCCGACCGTGGCCATGTTCGAACAGCGCATGGCGGCGTTCGAAGGCGCCGAAGCCGCGCGCGCCACCGCGACCGGCATGGCGGCCGTCACGCTGGCGCTGGTCGGCCAGCTCAAGGCCGGCGACCACGTGGTCGCGGCGAAGGCGCTGTTCGGCTCCTGCCGCTATGTCGTCGAGGATTATCTGCCGCGCTTCGGCGTCGCCTCGACGCTGGTCGACGGCCCCGACCTCGAGCAATGGCGCGACGCGGTGCGGCCGAACACCAAGACCTTTTTCCTCGAAACCCCGACCAATCCGACGCTCGAAGTCATCGACATCGCCGCCATCGCGCGAGATCGCGCACGAGGCCGGCGCGACGCTGGTGGTCGACAACGTGTTCGCCACGCCGATCTTCCAAGTCGCCGCTCGCGCTCGGCGCCGATTGCGTCGTCTATTCGGCCACCAAGCATATCGACGGCCAGGGCCGCTGCCTCGGCGGCATCATCCTGGGCTCGGAAGACTTCATCCAGGACCACATCCACATGCTGCTGCGGCAAACCGGGCCGTCGATGTCGCCGTTCAATGCCTGGGTGCTGCTCAAGGGCCTGGAGACGCTGCCGGTGCGGGTGCGCCGGCAAACCGACAGCGCCGCCACGCTCGCGGTGACGTTGGCCGAGCATCCGAAGATCGCGCGGCTGATCTATCCCGGCCGGCCCGATCATCCGCAGGCCAACATGGCGCAGAAGCAGATGCGCGGCGGCTCGACGCTGGTCGCCTTCGAGATCAAGGGCGGCAAGAAGGCCGCGTTCCGCTTTCAGGACGCGACTCAAGCTCATCCGCATCAGCAATAATCTCGGCGACGCCAAGAGCCTCATCACCCATCCGGCGACGACGACCCACCAGCGGCTCACCCCGGCGCAGCGCGCCGAGCTCGGCATCAGCGACGGGCTGGTGCGCGTTTCGGTCGGCCTCGAACATCCCGACGACATCGTTGAGGACGTGCTCGCCGCGCTGGAGGCGGTGTAACCTCAGCGCGCGCGGCACCGCGGCGGACGCGACCGGGCGGGTCGCCGCCTCGGCGATCGCCGTCGCCAACAGCTTCGCCACGCAGGCGTAGCCCCAGTCGTTCATGTGCAGCTGGTCCGGCAGCGACGAACGCCTCGAACGGCATGTGCTGGACATCGTGCCAGTTGCGCATGATCGCGAAGCGGTCGAACAGATCGATGCTCGTCTGCTTTGGCGGCGAGCGCAATCTGATCCTCCATGCCCTCGCGTCTCCGGCTTGGCGAACACGCGCGGCGCAAACTGCATGTCGATCAGCACCACGTCGGCACCGGCCTCCTTCAGCTGCGCGATGCCGTCGTGCAGTACAATGGAATGCGGCTTGCAGCGGATGATCGCGCAGCACCGAATTGGTGCCGACCTGCCAGAGAACGAGATCGGGATGCGCGGCAGATGACGTCGGTCGCAAAGCGCGCCATCATCTGCTGGGTCTCTTCGCCGTTCACGCCGCGATTGAGACGGTGATGTCGTGACCGGGAAACCGTTGTCTCGAGCTCGACCGCAAGCCGGCTCGGATAGCTCGCCGCAGGTGAACTTGCGCCGGCGCCCGCGGTCGACGAAGAGCCGACGGCAACGATGGTCAGCGGCTCGCCGCGCGCCAGACGCTGCGCCGTGTGCCGCAGCGGGTAGCTGAAGCGGGCAAACTCGGCCGGCGCTCCGCACGCGTAAGTCGCGGCATTCGGTACTGCCGCGGGCGGGCCCGACACGGCCGCCACTGTTTCGTGCTCGGGCCCGTACCGAGGCGGCGGCCGAACACTGCCAGTGCAAATGCCGCGGCTGTGCAGCGGGCAAATCCGCCGGGACACTTATTATTTGTTGCTTTTAACATTCGTCGGCGTTCCAGTGTCGAGATGGGCGGCATTGATAATCTGCGTCGCCAGCGCCCGACCAAGACATTCGTGTACTTTCCGGGCCATAGCATACCCATTGGTGGCCGCATAGAGGTCGAAAATGCCCTCGTCGCTCCAGTAATGCATGATGGCTAATCGATCAAACAACAGGATGCCGCGCTGCTCGGTCACCCAACGCATGACGTCGGCGTACGGCGTCACGCTAAGCATGTTTTCGGTGCGCGGGCTATACTGCATGTTCATCAGGATCACCTCGGCTTTTGCCATCTCGATCGCGTCAAGCCCGTGATCGAGGCTGATGCGGAAATCCTCCGGCTCGACGCCGCGCAGCGCGTCGACCGTGCCGGCCTGCCAGATCACCAGCGCCGGCTGGTCGTCAGACAGGATCTTGGGAAGGCTGGTCGCCATGTCCGCCGTCGTCAGGCCTAATTCAATGTGGGCGGTGACCTTGATTTCGTGGCCGGGTAGCCGCTCACGCAGCGCCTGTTCGAGTTGCGCCGGATAAGAGAACCGCGCTCCGCCGGGACCAGCGAGCGCCGACGAGCGAGACCCGACAACCGTAATATCCAGCCGGTTCCGATCCTTGAGTTCGGCGGCGGCGCGCGTGAGGACGACTTCCGTTGCAATGAGCGAATCCGGAACGGTGCAATCCAGTTCCGGTTCGGCCGCGGCGGCGCCGGCGGCAAGCGCAATCGCCGTCACGACGGAAAAAATAAAGCTCATGCCTCGCCCCCCGCGAGGTCGGCGTCAGGCGTTTTGACGCGCGACGAGGGACTTCGTCCCTCGATGCCTTTGTACCACGAAATGAGGTTGGCGGTGGCAATCATGATGAGAATGCCTAATACGCTAACGCCGGTTTGCAGCAGCGGGCCGCCGGAGGACTCGGCGATGATGAATTGCCCGGCAAAGGCCAAAAAGACACCGAGGCAGAAGATTTCGAGCGAGTGTTGGCCGCAGCGGATCGCCGGTTGCAGAACCGGCGCCCTGAGGCCTGGCCAGTCGCGTGGAATGAAGTGGACCGTCACCGCCGCCAGCGCCAGGAAATGTGCGAACCGCAACACATCGAGATTGGTCTTGTCGATTGGATACATCCAATTCGCCAGCCAGCCCGGCACGAATCGGTCCAGCGATTCAAAGTGCCAGGTCAGGGTGATCAAAAACGCAAACAGCAGGTAAGCAATGGCAACCGCGAGCAAGACACGCGAGCGCAGCACGCCGGCCAGCCGATGCGCGCCACCGAGCGCGCACCAGGCGCCGAACACGAACAACAATTGCCAGGCAAACGGATTGAAGAACCAGACGCCGTTCGGATAGGCCGGCAGGTTCCAGTCCAGTTTCCAAGCCAGCGCATACACCACGGCCGATCCGGCCAGCGCGAAATTCGGCTGCCGCAGCAGGAAAAACAAAACGGGCGGGAACAACAGCAGCAGCACGATATAGAGCGGCAACACATCCATGTTGACCGGCTTGAACTTCAAAAGCAGCGCCTGAAAAATCGTGATGTCGGGTTGCTTGAGAAAATCGAGGATTTTCATTTCTTCCGCATAGAGCGGATTGTCGAAGGTCGCCGCTACGTAGGCGATCTCGGCCATGAAGATCGTGAACAGGAAAATATGCGCGACATAGATCTGCCAGGCCCGGCGCAGGATGCGCGCGCTTGAAAGCATGAAGCCGCGTTCGCGCATGGTGCGTCCATAAACGAAAGCGGCGGTGTAACCGGAAATGAAAATGAAGATTTCAGTGGCATCGCTGAAGCCATAGTTGCGGATGGTGAACCAGCTGACGATGTTTTCGGGAATGTGATCGAGGAAGATCAGCCAAAGCGCCACCCCGCGGAACAGATCAAGCCGCAGATCGCGTTGGGCAGGGACCGCCGGAGGCGGGGAAACCATCGCCATGGACTAAAACAACCATTGCCGGCGCGTGCCGCGGACGCCGATGGTAATCTAGTGCCCCGATTCGAAAGTTCGCAAGCGATTATGACATTGCCGTTGCAAACTTCGCGGCCGCGGCTTGAGAAAGCGAAAGAATTGGGTCAGGATTTATGTCATGTATCGCGCCGTCACCCACAGCATCGAGGTCGTGGTTACCCCGCGCTTTGTCGCCGACCGCTCCTCACCGGAGAACAACTATTTCTTTTGGGCCTACACCGTCGCCATCACCAACAACGGCGACGACACCGTTCAGTTGAAGACCCGGCACTGGCGCATCACCGACGCGACCGGCCGGCGGCAGGAAGTCCGCGGCGCCGGCGTGGTCGGCGAGGAACCCGTGCTCAAGGCTGGAGAGTCATTTGAGTATACCAGCGGGGTGCCGTTGCATACGCCGTCCGGTTTCATGGTCGGAACCTACGGAATGGTGAGCTCCGGCGGCCAGCATTTCGACATCGAGATTCCGGCGTTTTCGCTCGACAGCGTCGACACCAAGCGCACACTCAATTGAGCGGACTGGCCGCTACCTCTTCCGGCTTGAACTCATAGGTTGAGCTGCAAAACTCGCAAGTCACCGTGATCTTGCCGTTCTCGACCATGTCGCTGCGGTCCTCCGGCGGAAAGCTGCGTAGCATGTTCTCGACACTCTGCCGCGAGCACGAGCATTGTGCATGCACCGGCGCGGACTTGAACACCCGTACGCCGCGTTCGTGAAACAGGCGATAGGCAAGCCGTTCGCTCGACAGCGCCGGATCGATCAATTCGATATCGTCGACAGTGGCGACCAACGAGCGGCCTTCAACCCAAGCGTCGTCCTCCGGCGGCAAGTGTGGCTCGGTGCCGGCCGGCGCATCGCCCGGATCAAGATCGGCTTGCCGCGCGCGCTCGGCCGATTTGGGCAGGAACTGCAGCAAAATTCCGCCGGCGCGCCAGCGGCGACGCGCGCCGCCATTTTCCCCGCCGCGGAATTCCTCGGCGACCGCAAGCCGGACCCGGGTCGGAATCTGTTCCGAGCGCAGAAAATATTCGTGCGCGGCATGTTCGAGATCGTTGCCGTCGAGCGGAACGAGCCCCTGATAGCGGCTCATGTCGGGGCCCTGATCGATGGTCATGGCGAGATGGCCTTTGCCGAGCAACTGATCCTGATCGGCCGCATCGGCCGCGATGGCGGCGGCGATCCGCTCGGCGTCGAAGCGGGCGCAGGCGCGTACTTTGTCGGGCGACGTGAAATCGACGACCAGCATGCGCACCGGACCGTCGCTCTGGGTTTGCAGGATGAAACGGCCGTCGAACTTGAGCGCCGAGCCGAGCATGACCGTGAGCACGATCGCTTCACCGAGCAGCTTGGCGACCGGCAACGGATAGTCGTGACCGCTCAGAATCGTGTCGACGACCGGACCGAGCCGCACGATGCGCCCACGCAGATCGAGCGCCTTGACCTCGAACGGCAGAATAGTGTCGTCGAGGCTGTGTTGGGCGGGGGCGCGAACCGGAATGTCAATGGCGGGATCATTCATCGCAACGCCATATAGGTGGCCAGCGCCGGAATTGTGAGCCCTGGCGCTCGCGCCGACCAATCACCGTCCGCCGGCGAGGCACCAGTTCAATAGGCCCTTTTGCGCGTGCAGCCGGTTCTCGGCCTCGTCGAACACGACCGAATGAGGGCCATCCATTACCTCGTCGGTCACCTCTTCGCCGCGATGCGCCGGCAGGCAATGCATGAAAATGGCATCCGGTTTCGCGCGTGCCATCAGCCGCGCGTTCACCTGATAGCGCTTGAGGAGATTGTGGCGGCGGGCACCGTTACGATCGCCCATGGAGATCCAGGTGTCGGTCACGACGCAGTCGGCGCTCTTCACCGCTTCTTCCGGATCGGCGCCGATGGTGATCGCCGCGCCTGAGGACTTGATCCAGTCGATCAGCGGCTTCTTCGGCGCGAGCTCCGGCGGGCACGCCACCCGCAGCCGAAACGCGAACCGCTCGGCCGCATGCATCCAGGAGGTGAGCACGTTGTTGGCGTCGCCGGTCCAGGCGACGGTGCGGCCGCGGATCGGACCGCGATGCTCCTCGAAGGTCATCACATCGGCCAGAACCTGGCAGGGATGCGAGCGTCGGGTCAGGCCATTGATCACCGGCACGCTGGCGTATTTGGCCAATTCGGTTACCGCCCGCGGGTCGAGCGCACGAATCATAATGACGTCAATGTAGCGCGACAACACACGCGCGGTGTCGGCAAAAGTCTCGCCGCGCCGGAGCTGCATCTCTTCCGAGGTCAGCGTGATGGCGTCGCCGCCCAGCTGGCGCATGGCGACTTCGAACGACACCCGCGTGCGCGTCGACGGTCGCTGGAAGATCATCGCCAGCGTTTTGCCGGCGAGCGGCCGTTCGCCGCCGGCGCCCTTGGTCTTCATGGCGCGCGCCGCATCGATGATCCTGCGCAATTCCGCCGCCGGAACGTCGATCAGATCGAGGAAATGGCGAAGCGCGCTCATCGAAGCGGCTCCTCCTTGCGCGCAGCCTTGCCGGCCCGGGTGATCGCGCTGCAAGCGCGGTCGAGCCGCGCGATGCAATCGGCGATCTCCTGCTCGCTGACGATGAGCGGCGGCAACAATCGCAACACGTTATCGCCGGCGGCGACCGTGATCATCTTCTCGGCGCGCAAGGCATCGACCAATTCGCTGGCCGGCACCAGGGCGCGCAGCCCGATCAACAGGCCTTCGCCGCGCACTTCGGCGATCACCAACGGGTGCCGATCCTTGATCTCGGCGAGCCGCTGCTTGAGCAGGAGCCCGGCCTTCTTGACGTGATCCAAGAAACCGGGCGTCAGCATGACATCGAGCACGGCATTGGCCGCACTCATGGCCAGCGGATTGCCGCCGAAGGTCGAACCATGCGTGCCCGCGGTCATGCCCTTGGCGGCTTCGTAGGTCGCCAGGCACGCGCCGACCGGGAAGCCGCCGCCGAGCGCCTTCGCCACCGCCATGACGTCGGGCGCGACACCGACGCGCTGATAGCAGAACAATTCGCCGGTACGCCCCATGCCGGTCTGGATCTCGTCGAACATCAGCAGCAGGCCGTGCTGGTCACAGAGCTCGCGCAGCGCCTTGAGAAAGGCCGGCGCGACAATGCGCACGCCGCCTTCACCCATGATCGGTTCGATCAGGATGGCAGCAGTCTGCGGTCCGATGGCGCGTTTGACGGCTTTGAGATCGCCGAACGGCATCTGGTCGAAACCGTCGACCGGCGGGCCAAAGCCGTCGAGGTATTTTTTGTTCCCGGTGGCGGCGAGCGCCGCCAGCGTGCGGCCGTGGAACGCGCCTTCGAAGGTGATGATGCGGTAGCGTTCCGGCCTGCCGCTCGCAGACTGGTATTTGCGTACGGTCTTGATGGCGCATTCTATCGCTTCGGCGCCGGAATTTTGGAAGAACACGACGTCGGCAAAAGTAGCGTCGCACAGCCGCTGCGCGACGCGCTCGGACTCGGGAATCTCGTAAAGGTTGGAGACATGCCACACCTGCTGCGCCTGCTCGGTGAGGGCGGCGACCAGGTGCGGATGTGCGTGCCCGAGCGCGGTGACGGCAACGCCCGAACAAAAGTCGAGATAGCGATCGCCATTGGTGGCAATCAGCCAGGCGCCTTCGCCCCGCTCAAAAGCAAGGTTGACGCGCGCGTAAGTCGGTAACAGATGCGATGTCACGGTTGAGCCCGCGCTACGCAGTATCTATCTGCGCGGCCGAAACAAAATGTGCCGCCTCGCCGGGCGGCACCGTGGAATTATTTTATTTGTGCCGCCCGCGCCGGTCAACACGCTAAAAAACACGGTGCATCGCGGGTTTTCCCCACATCGTCCACATTAGACAGGAAAATGTGGGCGCATGTCGAAACCGACTCTTGCGCCCGACTCCCGCGATATTGTAGCCTTTTGCTCGTCGAGTACGATATCTCGTGCGGCGGACAGTCAGCTAAAGCGTCAGTGAAGCGTGCGTGTCGGGCGGCAAGCGCCGCCGGGCTCGATGACGGATTCTGTCCGATTAACCACACACGTTTATGGAGGGCTGAGCTTGGAGGGACTTGGCATGTCGTGGACCGACGAGCGGGTCGAGCAGCTGAAAAAGCTGTGGTCCGATGGCCTTTCGGCCAGCCAGATCGCGGCCGAACTTGGCGGCATCACGCGCAACGCGGTGATCGGCAAGGTGCACCGGCTCGGCCTGTCCGGCCGAGCCAAAAGTGCCTCTAGCTCCTCGCCGCGGCCGCGCAAGCCGCGTTCGCCGATGATGCGCATCGGGCGAGCGTCAATCCGCGGCAACACCGCGCTCGCGCACGCCTACGAGATCGAAGCGGAAGCGACGCCGGAGCTGATCGAAAACATCATCCCGATCGGTCAGCGCCGTACCATCCTCGAATTGACGGAACTAACCTGCCGCTGGCCGATCGGCGACCCTGGCAGCAGTGACTTCTTTTTCTGCGGCGGCAATACCATCACCGGGTTGCCGTATTGCGCCTATCACTCGCGCGTCGCCTACCAGCCGGCAGGCGAGCGCCGCCGGGACCGGCGCCCGATACGCTGAATCTCGTCAACTCGCCTTGCCGAAACGATCGTCGAGCGAATAGCCGGCGCCGCGCACGGTGCGGATCGGATCGGCGCCGTGGCCGCGGTTGAGCGCCTTGCGCAACCGGCCGACATGTACGTCCACCGTACGCTCGTCGATATAGACGTCACTGCCCCAGACACCGTCGAGCAACTGCTCGCGCGAAAAAACCCGCCCGGGACGCTCCATCAGGAATTCTAGCAGGCGGAATTCGGTCGGCCCGAGATCGACCGGACGGGCCGAGCGCGACACCCGCTTTTTCTCGCGGTCGAGTTCGAGATCGCCGATCGCCAAGATGGTGGCAACACGTTCCGGGCTCGCTCGGCGCAGTAACGCGCGAATCCGCGCCAATAGCTCCGGCACCGAGAACGGCTTGACCAAGTAATCGTCGGCGCCGGTGGCGAGCCCGCGCACCCGCTCGCTCTCCTCACCGCGCGCCGTCAGCATGATGATTGGCAGAGTTTGCGTCTGTGGCCGCGCGCGCAGCCGGCGGCACAATTCGATGCCGGAAAGCCCCGGCAGCATCCAATCCAGCACGATGAGGTCGGGCGCCGCTTCGCGCAGGCGGGTGTCCGCCTCGTCACCGCGGGCGACGGCATCGACCTCGTAACCCTCCGCTTCGAGGTTGTAACGCAACAGCGTGGTCAGCGGCTCTTCGTCCTCGACGATCAGGATGTTGGCTCCCATCGTCCGTTCTCCTGTCATTTTTGCAAAAGCGTTGCGCCAAAGCTGGTGATGTCGCCTTTCGGACGCTGGTCGGCGATGGTGTGACCTTCGATCATGAAGTACACCGTTTCGGCGATGTTGGTGGCGTGATCGCCGATGCGTTCGATGTCTTTCGCACAAAACATCAAATGCATGCAGAATGTGATGTTGCGTGGATCCTCCATCATGTAGGTGAGGAGCTCGCGAAACAGCGACGTACAGAAAGCGTCGACCTCTTCATCGCCATTCCAGACCTCGAGCGCGGCGGCGACGTCGCGTCCGGCATAGGCGTCGAGCACCTGCTTGAGCAGCGCCAGCACCAGCGAGGCCATATGCTCCACGCCGCGGATCAACTTCTGCGGATGCAGGTCGAGATCGAGCGCGACGACGCGCTTGCCGATGTGCTTGGCATGGTCGCCGATGCGTTCGAGATCGTTGGAGACGCGCATGGCGCCGATGATTTCGCGCAGATCGACCGCCATCGGCTGGCGGCGCGCGATGGTCAGGATCGCCTTTTCCTCGACTTCATGCTGCATCGCGTCGATGGTGGGATCGACGGCGATCACGCGCTCGGCGAGATCGGTATCGCGTTCGACCAACGCGCGCGTGGCATCGGCGATCTGCCGTTCGGCGAGACCGCCCATCTCGGCGACCCGGCGGGTGATCTCCTGCAGGTCGGTGTCGAAGGCCTTGGCGGTGTGGTCGACCCTTTGATTTCATGTCGGTCATGGTGGTCACCCGAAGCGGCCGGTGATGTAGTCTTGAGTTCGCTGATCGTGCGGAGCCGTGAACATCTTGCTCGTTGAATTGAACTCGATCAGCTCTCCCAGATACATGAAAGCGGTGAACTCGGAAACGCGCGCAGCCTGTTGCATGTTATGCGTTACGATCACGATCGTATAATCGTCGGTCAGCTCGTCGATCAGTTCCTCGATCTTGGCGGTGGAAATCGGATCCAGCGCCGAGCAAGGCTCGTCAAATAGAATGACTTCGGGCCGCACCGCGACGGTACGCGCTATGCACAGTCTTTGCTGCTGCCCGCCGGACAGGCTCTGGCCGTTGGCGGAAAGTTTGTCCTTGACTTCGTCCCACAAGGCCGCGCGCCGCAACGAAGTCTCGACGCGTGCGTCGAGTTCGGATTTCGGCAGGCGTTCGTACAGACGGATGCCGAAGGCGACATTTTCGTAGATCGACATCGGAAACGGCGTCGGCTTCTGAAACACCATGCCGATGCGCGCACGCAGCAAATTGAGGTCCTGCTTCGGCGATATGATATTTTCGCCGTCGAACATGACGCCACCGGTAGCACGCTGATTGGGATAAAGGTCGTACATCCGATTGAGCACGCGCAGCAAAGTTGATTTGCCGCAGCCGGACGGACCGATGAACGCCGTGACCTTGTTCTCATAAAGCGGCAGGCTGATCGACTTTAGCGCGCGGAAGTCGCCGTAAAAAAAATCGAGGTTACGGATATTCAATTTCTCGGCGAGACCGGTGCGGTCGGTCGGCAACGCACTGACGGTGGGAACGGCGATTGAGGCGACGCTCATGACCGCGTACTCGCTGAGGCGAGGCTACGCGCGGTTATGCTCAGTACCAGCACGGCCATCGTAATAATGAGCGCGCCGGTCCAGGCAAGCGATTGCCAGTCCTTGTAGGGACTAAGCGCGAACTGGAAGATCACCACGGGCAAGCTCGCTATCGGCGCATTGAGGTTGGCACTCCAGAACTGATTATTGAGCGAGGTGAAAAGGAGCGGCGCGGTTTCGCCGCTGATGCGGGCGACGGCGAGCAGCACGCCGGTGATCATGCCGGCTTGGGCGGCGCGGTAACATATGTGCCTGATCGTCAGCGAGCGCGGCAAACCGATCGAGGTGGCGGCCTCGCGCAATGCGTTTGGAACGAGCGTCAGCATGTCTTCAGTGGTGCGCACCACCACCGGTATAACGAGCACAGCCAGCGCCACGCCGCCGGCCCAGCCGGAGAAATGCCCCATCGGAGCGACCATGACTTCGTAAATGAACAGCCCAATCACGATGGATGGCGCGCTCAGCAGGATGTCGTTGATGAAGCGCACCACGCTGGTGAGGCGGTCGTAACGGCCATACTCGGCCATATACGTCCCGGCAAGGATGCCAATCGGGGTACCGATCGCGAGCGCAAGAACGGTAAGCATCAAACTTCCAATAATAGGATTGAGCAGACCGCCCGTCGCCCCGGGCGGCGGTGTCATCTGCGTAAAGACCGCGAGCGACAAGCCGCTAAAGCCCTGCCACAGCAGCGACCCCAAGACCAGCGCCAGCCAGCCCAATCCAATCAGCGTGGCGCCGAGTGCCAGCACCGTCGCGACGATGTTGCGGCGGCGCCTTGCGGCGTAACGAGCGGTTATGGGCATGCTCGACATGACGTCACCCGATCCGACGCTCAATTCGCATCAACATGTAACGCGCAGTGGCGAGCACAATAAACGTAATGATGAAGAGAATGAGGCCCAGCGCGATCAAGGAGGATGTGTAGAGATCGCCGACCGCCTCGGTAAATTCGTTAGCGATGCTGGCAGAGATGGTGGTGGCGGGCGCGAGCAACGAGGCCGAAACCCGGTGCGCGTTGCCGATGACGAAGGTTACCGCCATGGTTTCGCCGAGCGCGCGGCCAAGACCGAGCATCACGCCGCCGATGACGCCGACCCTGGCATAAGGCAGCACCACGTAGCGCGCCACCTCCCAGGTCGTGCAGCCGACACCGTAAGCGGCCTCCTTGAGAACCGCGGGAACCGCCTCGAACACGTCACGTGAAATCGAGGTCACGAATGGCAGCACCATGATCGCCAGGATCAGGCCGGCGGTGAGCATGCCGATGCCGTAGGGCGGTCCGGAGAACAGCGGGGCGATGCCGGGCACCTGGCCGAGCGTCGCAATCAAGAAAGGCTGCAACGTGCCTTGCAGGAAAGGAGCAAAAACGAAAAGCCCCCAAATCCCATAAATGATGCTGGGGATGCCGGCGAGCAGCTCGATGGCGATGCCGATCGGCCGCCGCAGCCATGGCGGGCACAATTCGGTAAGGAAAAAGGCGATCATCAGTCCGATCGGGACCGCGATCAGCATGGCGATGAGCGAAGTCACCAGCGTGCCGTAGATTGGCGCCAAGGCGCCGAATTTCTCGGTCACCGGATTCCAGCGCTCGGTCGTCAGGAAATCAAAGCCGAAAGTCCGCAACGCCGGCAGCGACCCCGCGATCAGCGCGACGATGACGCCGCTCAGCAACAACAGCACGCCGAAAGCCGCGGCGCGCGTCAGGTGGCGGAAGGCGATATCGCCCAGCCGCAGCCGGTCGAGAACGCGGGCGCGCGTCCCCGCTTCGACGGAGACCAAGGCTCCAGCTCCCAGCGCCACGTCAACCACGGATCGCCCCCGCGTCGGGTCCATCAAAGCGCTCCTTCAAGCGTCGGGGTGCGCCTGTGCAAATATCGGCCGCTGCACAAGGCCTTTGTGTGGCGGACCGGCGAGCGGATAACGACGAGGCTGAGCGCAAAGAGCGGTGCCTCGCGCGGGTTTGCATGGGCGCTAATGCGCCGCAGTACTCGCCATGTAGAGCGGCTGGCCGCCGGAGTCCTTGATCTCGCTGGCCCATGCTTTTTCGATATCGCCGACGACTGTCTTCGGCATCGGCACGTAATCGAGCTCTTCCGCCATCTTGTCGCCGTTGACATACGCCCAAGCGAAGAATTTGAGCGCTTCGGCGGTAGCGATGGGATCTTGCGGCTGCTTCGGGATCAGAATGAAGGTCGCTGCCGTCATCGGCCAGGACGCCGCGCCGGGCTGGTTGGCCAGGATCACGCCGTAACCCGGCACGGAATTCCAGTCAGCGTTTGCAGCGGCGGCCTGAAAGGCCTCACTGGTCGGGGGGACGGTGTTGCCGTCCTTGTTGACCATCTTGGTGTAGATCATCTTATTCTGCAGCGCGTAAGCATACTCGACGTAGCCGATCGAGCCTTTGGTCTGGCTCACGTTGTTGGAAACGCCTTCGTTGCCCTTGGCGCCAATGCCGACTGGCCATTCGACCGAGGTCGCGGAACCGACCTGCGATTTCCAATCGGCACTCACCGCCGCCAAATAGTAAGTGAAGTTGAATGTCGTCCCTGAGCCGTCGGACCGGTGGACCACGGCAATCGCCTGCGACGGCAGACTAACGTTCGGGTTAAGCTTTTTAATCGCCGGGTCGTCCCAAGTCTTCACCGCGCCGAGAAAAATGCCGGCAAGCGTCGGACCGTCGAGAACGATCTCGCCCGGCTTTATGGTTTTGAGATTGATGACCGGTACGATACCGCCCATCACCATGGGGAACTGCACGAGGTCGAATTTTTCGAGGTCCGCACCCTTGAGCGGCGCATCGGTGGCGCCGAAAGTGACGGTCTTCGCCTCGATTTGCTTGATGCCGCCGCCCGAACCGATCGATTGGTAGTTAAGCCCGACGCCGGTCTGTTTTTTGTACGCGTCAGCCCATTTGGCGTAGACCGGATAGGGAAACGTGGCGCCGGCGCCGGAAATTTCGACGGCCACGGCTGGGAGCACCATCGCAGCCAGAAAGCCGACGGCGGCAATCGTTCTCATCTGGTTCATCAATAGCTCCTGTCAGATCAGACATTTTTCGGCGACGCAAGGCGTTTGCCGCGTACCGGCTTGGGGTCCCAATGGAGAACCCGGGTCTGCTCGAACTTCTTCAGGCAACGCGCTGCGGGATGATGGCTCGGTCAAAACAGACCCGCCGCCGTGGAACGTTTAGCTTGGGCACGTCACCGTTCTATGTGCCCGACATGACAGTTAGATGACAGAATAACTAATTGATCTATTTGATCATTCAGCTGGAAGGCTATCAGCGACGGCAGGCAAGTAAGCCGTGAAGGTAGCGCCGGCGGCGGGCGTACTTTCAATCGAAAGCCGGCCCTGGTGGCGATTGAGGATATGTTTGACCAGAGCCAGGCCGAGCCCGGTGCCGCCTTGGGCCCGGCTCTCCCGCACATCCACCCGGTAAAAGCGCTCGGTCAGCCGCGGCAAATGTTCCGGCGCGATGCCCGGCCCGAAATCGCGCACGGCAACGCGCGCTTCCGGCAAACCGTCGGCTGATTGGCCTTGCGTGAGCGTGATCTCGACGCGCTTACCGGCGGCGCCGTATTTAAGCGCATTCTCGATCAAGTTCTCGAAGACGCGAACCAGCTCGTCGTGGTCGCCGAGAACCGTCAGCGCATTCGCCGCCTCGACCTGCACGGCTACCCCACGGTCGCGCGCCAAGGTTTCGAGGCCATCGACGACCTGGCGGACGATCGGCACCAGATCGACTGGCGTGTCGGGCCGGCGGTGCGCGTTGAGCTCGATCCGCGACAGCGACAAGAGATCGTCGATCAGCCGCGCCATGCGCCGCGCCTGTTCCTGCATGATGGGAAGGAAGCGGTCGCGCGCCGGCGCATCGTCTCGCGCCGAACCTTGGAGCGTCTCGATAAATCCGGAAAGCGCTGCCAGTGGCGTACGCAACTCGTGGCTGGCATTGGCGACGAAATCGGCGCGCATTTCCTCAACCCTGCGCAATGGTGTGAGATCGTGGAAGGTCATGAGCACAAGTTCCGGCCGCGCCGCGCTTGTCACGCGCTTGACCGGAACGACGATCAGCTCGAACCAGCGATCGAGCGGCACCCGTTCGGAATATTCGACGCGGTGCTCCTCGCCGCCGGCACAGGCACGACCGATCGCTTCGATCAGCTCTGGCATGCGCAGCGCAAGCGACACCGGCTCGCCCTGCCGTAACGCCGGCGCCAGCGAACGCGCGCGGTCGTTGAACGCCACCACCCGGCCGTTGCCGTCGAGCGCGATCACCGGGTCAGGCAAGCCGGCGACCAGGGCATCGAGCGGCTCGCCCGCGCGTTGGGGAACGGCGACCGGCGCCGTGATGCCGACCTCTTCGGCGGGGCGGAGCGTCAGAAAGGCGACGGCCGCGACGATTGCAAAGCCGGCCAGTGCGTAGCCGACCGCCAGGGCACCGACGATCGCCAAGCCCGCGAACACGACCGCCGCCGTGGCAATGACGAAACGCAGGCTGCGCCGCTCGCTTCTGCGCGGCGCGATGCGATCTTCGTTCAAGCTCATCGGCCCGTCTCCACGCCGCCAGCCGGATCAGCTGACGTCGGATTTTTCGCGCACTAACCCGGCCACGGTGTTCATCGATGTGCCGGCCGGCGAGGGGACGCGACGCATGGCCCGGCTCAGCAGAAGTTCGCGCGTTCCAAGAATCGAGAGCGCTAGCGCAAATGGAATGATGTAATAAAGCAAACGAAAAAGCAGCAAGCCGGCCAGCAAGTCTTCTTTGTCGAATTGCCACAAGGCGACCATCATGGTCGCATCGAACACGCCGAGTCCGCCGGGCGCATGGCTGGCGAAGCCAAGTAGGGTTGCGGTGACGAAGATCACCGCCACGGTAACAAAGCCGAGATGCGGCTCGTCCGGCACCAGCCAATACATGGCCAGTGCGCAGCACGACAGATCGAGAATACCGATCAGGATCTGCAACAGCGTAAACGGACCGCCGGGCAGCGACACCTGCCACCCGTCGCGGCCGATAACCCGAGGTTTGATCCAAACCCACGCTACATAGGCGGCCAGCAAACCGAGGATAACGAGCGCGACGACCCGGTTGAGCCAGAGCGGGAGCTGGTCGAAATCGCGCGCTGCCTGCGGCGCGTAAAGAACGCCGATGCCGAGCATGGCGGCATTGCCGAGCCAGAAGGTGAGGCCGGCGACGAAGCAGATCTTGGTGACCTCGATGACGTTCAGGCCCCAGGCGGAATAAATGCGATAGCGGACCGCACCGCCGGAAAAGACGCTGGCGCCGACATTGTGCCCGACCGCGTAACTCGTGAAGCTGCCGAGCGCAGCAATGCGGTAAGGCAGCTCGGAGCGGCCGATGGTGCGCAGCGCGAACAGATCGTAGAAGGTGAGCGTCAGATAGCCGGCGGCAACGAAGACGCCGGCGATGCCGAGGGTACGCCAGTCCGTCGCTTCCAAGGCGTCGACGAGTTCGCCGGGATCGATGTCGTGCAGGATGCGGTAGAGCACGAACACCGCCACCAGGATGATGGCGATGCTGAGCACGATACCCAATCGGCTGAAGCCGATCTTTTGGCTGAAGAAGTGCGCGGCGGCGCGCAAGGTCTTCAACATCCCGCGCTCCCGCCTGGCTGTTCGCCCATCAGTTCGACCGTCGTCCCACCGCCACCCGGCCGCGCTCCCACTAGCAGAACTCGCGTTCCGGCGCGAGTGTAGACCCGGATTCACCCGGGCTTTTGGGCGTCGGGGTTACCAACACTTCGGCCGCTGGCCTTCCATGTCTACTCTATAGTGCCTGATTGCAGCGCGATTTTGTTTTGTTCGATGATTCCTTCAAGGCGCGCAATGTTCTCCAGAAGGCGGTCGCTGGACAGGCGAAGGAAGTAATAGCCGAACTTCGGATTCTGGAAGTAGATTTCGAGCAGCCGGTCATAGGTGATGGTCAACACATCCCCACTTTCGACACATTCCACCGACTGCGTCCGTTTATTGCCGGGTGTGAGAAAGCCGAGCTCCCCCACAAGATGGCCCGGTGCAACTTCGACTCCGATTTCGGTCACCAGAAACTTTCCGGTCACCGTCAGGAACATCTCGTTAGCTGGCTGCCCTTTCCGAAACAGGACGTCGCCTTGGCGATAGCTGCGCCGGTTCATGAACGGTTTGAGCCAATCCATCGACAGATCGCCTTGCGCGGCGTCGCGCGCCTTCTTGACGAGGTTAAGCATCTGAGCGAGGCGCAGGCTGTTGATGGGCAGCAACAGCAAATACATCAAGAAAGTCGGGATCGCGCCGGCGAGCGCGCCGTACGCAATAAAGAACAGGGTGCTGATGATGCCGAAAGCGCGCAACGGCACCATTGTTCGCATCAGCAAGGTGGCGGCATAGAAGGCCGCGCCAACCAACGCACAGATACTTGCAAAATTGATATTGGCCATTGCGATGTCGACCAGCCGGCCGATGATCGCGTGGAACGTAACGTTGTTGGGATCGATGCCGATCTGAATCAGCAATTTATTGAATGTAAGATTTTGCGCCGCGTGGTCTAGTGCGCGATTGAGTATCGCTGTAAGATCCAGAGAGTCCTTACTCATTCCCCCTCCAGCGATTGATCTGGCCGTGGCGATCGAACTTCGACAGGCGACGTTCTGACGTCAGGGAAACCGACGCTGCAGGATATCCCCTGGATTCCGCCAAGTCATGAAGCATTAAGTCATGGAGCATTGTGCATCGATCAGTCCCGGTCGGCCGATGACCAAGGTACCGAAACCCTCATGCGCGGGATATCGGCGCGTAACTTGGCGACGTAACAAGAAAGCCAGTGATATTTCGGGGTATGTCAGTCGGGCACCCCGAGGCGGACCCTTTCGATCTCGACTGAGCTGACGCGGTTTATTTTCACGCCGATCGACCAAAGCCGATCCGTTCGCCCGAAGAGGCGCGCGGCGCTTAGCGTCTTGAGCGCTTCGCGTTTCCCGCCGGTTGGCGCATCTGGCCCGTAGTCCCACCACCTACGCCCGACCATCGGGTCTCGCGTCCCAGCAGACATTGCCGCGCAAACCGGGACTTAACTGCTATATTTGGCCACAACTTACGTAGGAGAGCGCGCGCCGGCGCGGCCATGCCGCCATGGGATCACGCCCATTCGGCGTTTGGCGTTTTTGTGGTTGACGAAATGCGCCGCCCCGGCTTGGTACTGCGACCAGCCCGGGCTAAAAAAGTTTGCCGATCAGTGGAGAGTAGAAAATGCCGGAAAAAAATCTGGAGGAAATGCTGAAGACGCGCAATGCGGTCGAGATGCTGCGCAATTCGCAAATCGGCGCCTATGTCTATCCGGTGGTGCCCTCGGAATTCACCAATTGGCGAGACGAGCAGCTCGCATGGCGCAAGACCGCGGTGTTGTTCGACCAGTCGCATCACATGGCCGAGGTGATGGTCACCGGGCCGGATGCGTTCAAATTCATGAACTATCTGACCATCAACAGCTTCGCCAATTTTCCGGTTAACCGTGCCAAGCAATTTGTGCCTTGCTCGCATGACGGCTACGTCATCGGCGACGGCATCCTGTTCCACCTGGCCGAGAACCAGCTCAATTTCGTCGGCCGTGCGCCGAACGTCGACTGGATCCAGTTCCACGGCCAGACCGGCAAGTTCAACATCGAGATGGAGCGCGATGACCGCTCGCCCTCGCGGCCCGGCGGTAAGCCGGTGATCCGCCGGCATTACCGCTATCAGATGCAGGGCCCGAATGCCTGGAAGATCCTCGAAAAGCTCAACGGCGGATCGATTCCGGAGGTGAAGTTCTTTTCGCTCGATATCATCAATATCGCAGGCCGCAAGGTACGTTGCCTGCGCCACGGCATGGCCGGCGCGCCAGGCCTGGAAGTGTGGGGTCCCTTCACGGAGGGCGAGGAGATCCGCGCGGCCATCCTCGATGCCGGCAAGAAATTCGGCATCGTGCCGGTCGGTTCACGCGCCTATGCGACCAACACGCTGGAGTCCGGCTGGATTCCGTCGCCGCTGCCCGCCGTCTACACCGGCGAAAAGCAGAAAGCCTTCCGCGAATGGTCGAAACCGGATTCGTACGTGGCAACCGGATCAATTGCCGGAAGCTTCGTCTCCAATAAAATCCAGGATTATTATTCGACACCGTACGAAATGGGATATGGCGGCTTCATTAAGTTCGACCACGACTTCATCGGCCGCGAAGCGCTCGAGAAGATCAAGGACAAGCCGCATCGCCGCAAAGTCACCTTCGCCTGGAATGCGGACGACGTGGCGAAGATCTTCCGGTCTTTCTTCGAACCCGGGATTGAGAACTACAAATACATCGATCTGCCGTTGTCCAACTACGGCTCGGCCTCGTTTGATGCGGTGAAGAAAGGCAACAAGATCGTCGGCCTGTCGATGTTCTCGGGCACGACCTGGAACGAACGCCAGATGCTGTCGCTCGGCATCGTCGATCCGGACATCAAGCTCGGCGACGTGTTGACGCTGGTCTGGGGCGAGGAAAACGGCGGCACTAAAAAGACCACCGTGGAGCACCACAAGCAGACCGAAATCCGGGTCAAGGTTTCACCGGTGCCGTACGCGCGCGATGTGCGCGAATCGTATGGCGGCGGCTGGCGCGTACGCCAAACCGCATGACCCGATGTCGCCAGCGTTGATGAGGGCAGCCAAGCGGCCGTTTCGCGCCGACGTAGTTGGCAGCCTGTTGCGGACTGCTGCCTTGAAGGAAGCGCGCGCGAAGCGGGAAAAGGGCGAGATCGACGCTGCCGCGCTGCGGCAAATTGAAGACCGCGAAATCAAGAAAGTCATCCGCAAACAGGAAGACATCGGGCTGAAAGTCGCGACCGACGGGGAATTCCGCCGCTCCTGGTGGCACTACGATTTTTACGGGACGCTCGACGGCGTCAGCATCGAAGAGCTTGGCCATCGCATCCAATTCCACGGCGTACAGACCAAGCCGCGCAGCATCCGCATCAAGGGCAAGCTCGGATTTTCCAATCACACGATGCTGGAGCATTTCAAGTTTCTCAAGGCGCACACCCGCGTTGTGCCGAAAATGTGCATCCCGAGCCCGGCGACATTGCATTTCCGCCTGGAACCGAAAGCTGTCGATACGAAGTTTTATGCCGATCGCATTGCGATCTTTGACGATCTGGCGAAGACATATCGGCAGGCCATTCGCGGGTTTTATGAAGCCGGCTGCCGTTATCTGCAATTCGACGATACCGCTTGGGCCTATCTGTGCTCGCAGGCAGAATTGAAGAAGGCGCGTGAGCGCGGCCTTAACGCCGATCGCCTGGCGCAGGACTATGCCCGCGTCATCAATCAATCGCTCGAGGGCAAACCAGCTGACATGGTGGTCACCACCCATGTGTGTCGCGGCAATTTTCGCTCAACCTGGATTTCCGAGGGCGGGTACGAGCCGATCGCCGAGATCATGCTCGGCGAATTGAAGTATGACGGCTATTTCCTGGAATACGACAGCGCGCGCGCCGGCGGTTTCGAGCCGCTGCGCTTTTTGCCCAAAGGCAACAAGATTGTCGTGCTCGGTCTCGTCACCACCAAAACCGGCGAACTGGAGAAGAAGGAAGACGTCGAGCGGCGGATCGACGAAGCGGCCAAGTATGTGGCGCTCGATCAGCTGTGCCTTTCGCCTCAATGCGGGTTTGCTTCCACCGAGGAAGGCAATGTGCTGGCCGAAGACGAACAATGGGCAAAGCTGCGAATGGTGGTCGAAATTGCCGACGAAGTTTGGCGTTGAGGGTCGGGAATTCTAGGAATATAAGCCGCGCCGATAGGGTTAACGCCAAATTACGAAAAAACGTCGCCCCGGCACTCGCCGCCGATGACAAACCGGGCGCGTTACCGTAAAACTTTGGGCGGTCCCGCGTGCAGAGTTGGGGGAAAAGGGGTAGCCAATGTCGTCCACAGAACACACCATGCCGGACGCAAACCGCCTCTATATCGGCGAAGGCGTCACTATTAAGGGCGAAATCTCGGTGCCGGATACCTTGGTGGTATGCGGCGCGCTCGAGGGCGACGTCACCGTCGGCAACCTGATCGTCGGCGAGACCGGCGCGATCAAGGGCCGGATCACCGTCGCCGAGAACGCGGAGATTTCCGGCAAGGTCTACGAAAAACTCGATGTGAAATGCCTGTTGATCCTGCGCTCGACCGGCCGCGTCGACGGCAATATCAGCTACGGCCTGCTGCAGATCGAGCAAGGCGCCAGCATCGCGGGCGGATTGTCCTCCACCGATTATCGCCCCGATCAGAAACCGCCGAAGGTTGAGCTCTATCCGCGGGATCAGAAGGGCAAGCACGACGGCGCGCGCGCCGGCAAGGGCGGACTATCGCAGCTGGAGCCGCTACCGTCGCCAGCCAGTCCGTCCGGAACGTAAAGCCGATCCCAATCGGCTGACTGCCTTTTTGTTTGGGCAGCCGCGCACGAATTTCGCTGCGCGATGCCGTCGCATCAGTTATTTTGGCTCGGGCTTGGCGATCAATTTCTTTCCGCCGACGCGTTTATGCACATGGACCATCAGGCTCATGGCAAACAACGGCGTCGCCAGGTTAATCACCGGCACCGAGACAAACGCAGCAATCAGCAATCCGCCGACAAAAACCGTGGCGGCGTGGCGCTGGCGCAAAAGCCGCGCCTCTGGCGGCGAGTGAAAACGCAGTGCGGCAAGCTTGAAATATTCACGCCCGAGCAGCCAGGCCGTCGCCAAAAAGAACAGCAGCACACCGAACCCGGCAAACAACAGAAACGGCACGGCGCAAACGTAGACTACGATCGCGAGCAACGCGGTCTTGACACCTTCGGGCACAGCTACGCCGAGCGGCAACGCGGTGCCGGGCAGATCGGCCGGATAATTCTCGCGCTCGACTTCGTCGGCGATCGGATCGGCAAAGAAGCTTCCGACCAGAGCGGTCACCGCCGGCATCAAGAATATTCCGCCGAAGATGATGCCAAAGCCCGCGGCGAGTGAGAGCAGCCAGGCGAGCGCCGTCACGGGCGTATGGGCCTGAGGACCGAAGCTCTGTTCGAGCGAGGAGGTTCCGGCTCCGAGCAGCCAGACGATTAGCCGATCAAGCGCGATAGCGGCGACGATGATGACGGTAAGCGCAACCCCGATCGACTTCCACAGAATGGCGCGCAGCGGCGGCGAAAGGATCTGGCTGAGCGTTGTGGCGACGTCGTCGAGCATGCAATCCCCTGCGCAGAACCGCAGACGTAATGACGGGGAGACACCGGTACAAGCCGCCTCAGGCCGCGATCGCGCCGGCCTTATCGCCGATGAACGCCGCCTCAGGCTCCGCCAACGGCGGTTCGGCCCAATGCAGGGCTTCGTAGTTGAAGCCGCGCACGATGGTCGGCTTCACCACGTTGAAGTAGGGCGAAATGTCGAAATCACGCGGGCAATAGAGCGACGAATGGCGTATCTCCAGGATCTGCTGCAGCGCCTGGCGGCTGCGGGCCAGCGTCACCTCGGCAGAATGGGATAATGCACGGAACGGAACGCTTCCGCGATCAAAGCCGAACAGATCAGCCGCGACGGATCGCCCGAGCCGAGGCCGGCAGCGGAAACAGGTAGCGCATCAGATCGATGATATTTTTCAGATCGTAGGCGAAGCCGATGCGCTCGATCGCATAGCCGCACATCGCCGCGCTGTCGGCTTCGGTCAAGCCGACCGCCCGGCAGATGCGGGTATGGAATTGGAAATATTTCGACAGCGGCGCTGAGACTACGCCCTCACCGACGTTAGCCTCGATCAGCACGTGCGGTTCACCGTCATCGGTCGCATGCCCGGTGATCGGCCCGACGTAGAGCGCCGAATGCGACCAGGTCGACTGCGTGAGATATCTGATGACGCCGGCGATGCGGTTGTTGCCCTCGACCAGGAGGACGTCGCCCGGTTGCAACGATTGACGCAATGCATCCGGATCGCTCGGCGTGAACGGCTCGTAGCCGGTCACCGGCCTTTGCAGATGGCGTGCGATGAGCCGCCCGAAACCATCGAGCATCATGCTCATGGGAGTCTCCCCAACGTGCAGCGCGAGTTCTTTCGCGTCCTTATTTGTCGTTATGTTAGCCGGCAGCCGTTGCAACTTCGTTCACGCGGGCTGCGGGGATCTTGACTCAATCTCAACCATGCGGTTTGCGCGGGAAGCTCCGTTCGGGCAAGCTGACGGAACCCGCAAGCAATTGGAAACCATGCCGCGCCTGAGCCGCCGCACATTCGTCGCCGCCTCAGCCGCGCTGCTGGCGCGGCCGGCCGTCGTCGCGGGCGCTTCGGCCGAGGTCGACGTTGTGATCGTCGGCGCCGGCGCGGCCGGCATTGCCGCGGCGCGGCGGATCGCCGCCGCCGGCCGTAAATTCATCCTGCTCGAAGCCGCCGACCATATCGGCGGACGATGCATCACCGAAACGCGAACCTTTGGCGTGCCGTATGACCGCGGCGCGCACTGGATTCACGCACCCGATCTTAATCCGCTGACCAAATTGACCGCTCGGCGCGGCCTCGAAGTTTATCCGGCGCCGGCGAGTCAGAAGGTCAGAATTGGCCGGCGCTACGGGCGTGAGGGCGAACTCGAGGATTTGCTGGCGTTGCAGGTCCGCGCCAATCGCTCGATCACCGACGCCGCCCGCCGCGCCGATGGTGCTTGCGAGCAGGCTTTGCCAAACGACCTCGGCGACTGGCGGCAATCGATCGAATTTCAATTCGGGCCGTTCTTTTGCGGCAAGGATTTGGCGCGCCTGTCGGCGGCCGATTTCGCCAAATCCGCCGACCGCAACACCGCCGCGTTTTGCCGGCAAGGCTTGGGCGCGCTGGTCGCTTCATTCGCAGAAGGGTTGGCGGTCAAACTGGCGACGCCGGCAACCGCCATCGACACCAGACGCGGCGTCGAAGTGACCACGCCGAAAGGCACAATCAACGCCCGCACGGCCATCGTTACCGCTTCGACCAACGTGATCGCATCGGGCGGCATTAAATTCATGCCCGACCTTGCCAAACGCCAGCTCGACGCCTGCGCCAGACTTTCGCTCGGCAGCTACGACCACGTTGCGCTTGAGCTGGCCGATAATCCGCTCGGCTTCGAAAGCGACGATCTGGTGTTCGAGAAAGCAGCCGACGCGCACACCGCCGCGATCCTTGCCAATATTTCTGGCACCCATCTTTGCCTGGTCGAGGTCGCCGGCGACTTCGGCCGCGAGCTCGCCGGGCACGGCGAAGCGGCCATGGTGAATTTTGCCGCCGATTGGCTCGCCGGATTGTATGGCTCGGAAGTCAAGAAGGCGATCAAGCGTTCGCACGCTACACGATGGAATGATGAGCCGTGGGTGCGTGGCGCCTGTTCCGCCGCGGCACCGGGCAGCCAAAGCGCACGCCGTATTCTGATGGAGCCGGCACCGGGCCCAGTTTGGTTCGCCGGCGAGGCGGTGCACGAAACGCTGTGGGGAACGGTCGGCGGCGCCTGGGAATCGGGCGAGCGTGCCGCCAACGCCACGCTGCATCACATCGGTGCCTTAAAAGAACCCCCGCCGCCACCGGGGGCGACGTTCAAGCGTAACTTGCAGCAGCCGAAGATTTGAAGCCGTGCGAATTACGCGCGCAGCACCCCGCCGGTGCGTTTGCCGACCTCGCCGACGATTTTCGCTGCCAGCGCTTCAATCTCGGCGTCTATCATGGTCTTGTCGCGCGGCTGAATAGTGACCGCAATCGCAATCGATTTCTTGCCCGGCTCGATGCCTTTGCCCTCGTAGACATCGAACACCGTCACGCCGGTGATGAGCTTGCGATCGACCCCAAGCGCCGCGCGCACGAGATCGGCGGCCTTCACGCTCTGCTCGACCACGAAGGCGAAGTCGCGCTCAACCGGCTGGAACGGCGAAAGTTCAAGCGCGGGCTTGGCGCGCGTCGGCTTTTTTTTCTGCTCCGGAATGCGCTCCAGTATGACCTCGAACGCGACCAGCGGCCCGTCGGCGTCGAGCGCCTCGAGCGCGCCCGGATGCAGCTCACCGAAATAGGCGAGCACGTTCTGCGGGCCGATCTGGATCGTTCCCGAGCGGCCGGGATGAAACCAGCCCGGTGCTCCCGGCGCGATTTGCAGTGCCGATGCCGGCGCGCCGGCAGCAGTGAGTACGGCCAGCGCATCGGCTTTGGCGTCGAACGCATCGACTTCACCGTCCCGCTTCTGCCAATGCCGGCCGATGCCGGAGGGCTTCGCCAGCGCGCGCCGGACGCCGGCGGCGGCGGTGAACTGGTCGCCCGGCGCGTCGCCGCGGAACACTTGACCGACCTCGAACAAAGCGACGTCAGCAAAGCCCCGGTCGGAGTTTCTCTGCGCCGCGGCAACGAGACCGGGAATGAGGCTCGGCCGCATGTCGGACAACTCCGTTGCGATCGGATTGGCCAACACAAGTTCCGGCTTGCCGCCGCCGAACAGTTCGGCCTGCTTGTGTGGAACGAACGACCAGGTGACCGCTTCGATCAGATTGCGCGCCGCCAGCGCCCGCTTGGCCTTGCGCGTGCGCGTCTGGATCGGCGTGAGCACCGGCTTGCGCGGCGCCTCGCCGCGATCGAACGGCGTCAGCGGCACACGATCGACGCCGACGATGCGCACCACTTCCTCGACCACGTCGGCTTTGCCCTGCACGTCCGGACGCCACGACGGCACCGCGACTTTCACCCGCTCGCCCTGGCCGGCGACGAAGAAGCCGAGCCGTTCGAGCAGGCGGCGCATCTCCGGCAGCGGGACGCTCAGGCCGGCAAGCCGCTTGAGTTCGGATATCGGAAAGTCGATTACGCGCTCTGGCGCCTCGCTGCCACCGGCGACCGTGATCTGCGACGGCGTCCCGCCACACAAATCGAGCACCATCTGGCTCGCAAGCTCGAGCCCGGGCAGCATGAAAGCCGGATCGACGCCGCGCTCGAAGCGATAGCGCGCATCGGAATTGATGCCGAGCTTGCGTCCGCTCTGCGAAATATTCTTTGGCTCCCACAGCGCCGACTCGATGAGCACGTTGGTGGTCGCGGCCGAGCAGCCGGTCTGTTCGCCGCCCATGATGCCGGACAGCGATTCTACTCCCGCATCGTCGGCGATCACGCAGACCATGTCGTCGAGCGTGTAGGTCTTGCCGTCGAGCGCGGTCAGTTTCTCGCCGGCGCGGGCGCGGCGGACGGCGAGATTGCCGCGCACTTTAGCGGCGTCGAACACATGCAGCGGCCGGCCGCGATCGTAAGTGCTGAAGTTCGTGATATCGACCAACGCGTTGATCGGGCGCAGCCCAATCGCGGTGAGGCGGCGTTGCAACCAGTCTGGCGACGGCCCGTTCTTGACGCCGCGTATGAGCCGCAGCGCAAAGGCTGGGCACAGATCGGACGCCTCGATCTTGACCGCGACCGGACAGGGAAATTCGCCTTTGACCGGCTTGATGCCAGGATCTTTGAAAGTGCCCATCTCGGCGGCAGCGAGGTCGCGGGCGATGCCGTGCACCGCGGTGCAATCCGACCGGTTCGGCGTGAGATTGATTTCGATCACCGGATCGTCGAGGCCGGCATAGTGCGCGAAGCTTTTTCCGACCGGCGCATCGTCCGGCAATTCGATAATACCTTCATGATTGTCGGATAGCCGCAATTCGAACTCCGATACCAGCATGCCGCGGCTCTCCACGCCGCGGATGGTGCCGATCTGCAGGGTCACATCCTTGCCGGGGATGTAGGCGCCCGGCGGCACGAAAACGCCCTTCACGCCGGCACGCGCATTCGGCGCGCCGCACACCACTTGGACCGGATCGCCGCTGCCGCTATCGACCATGCAAACGCGAAGCCGGTCGGCGTTGGGATGCTGCTTCGCCTCAGTGACGCGCGCGATCACGAACGGAGCGTAGAGTTTCGCCTTATCCTCTATCCGCTCGACTTCGAGCCCAATCATGGTGAGCTTGTCGGCGATCTCGCCGAGCGAATGATCGGTGTCGAGGTGCTCCTTGAGCCAGGCGAGGGTAAATCTCATCACGCGCTTAGTCCCGCCGCCAGCGTCGGCAGATCGAGCGGGCGGAAGCCGTAATGCGAAAGCCAGCGGACGTCGGCCTCGAAGAAGGCGCGCAGATCCGGCATGCCGTATTTGAGCATGGCGATACGGTCGATCCCCATGCCCCAGGCGAAGCCCTGATACTCGTCGGGGTCGAGACCGCAATTCTTCAGCACGTTCGGATGCACCATGCCGCAGCCGAGAACCTCCAGCCAGTCGTCACCCTCGCCGAGGCGGATTTCGCTCTTGTCGCGGCGGCACTGGATATCGACTTCGAGCGACGGCTCGGTAAACGGAAAGAACGAGGGCCGAAACCGCATCTTGACCTGATCGACCTCGAAGAACGCCTTGCAAAATTCCTCAAGGATCCATTTCAGGTGACCGAGATGCGAGCCTTTGTCGATCACCAGGCCTTCGACCTGATGAAACATCGGCGTGTGGGTCTGGTCGGAATCGCTGCGATAGGTGCGGCCGGGACAGATCACCCGGATCGGCGGTTTCTGGCTCAGCATGGTGCGCACCTGCACCGGCGAGGTGTGGGTGCGCAGCAAGAGCCGCGAGCCGTCCGGCTTCGGATTGAAGAAGAACGTATCCTGCATGTCCCGCGCCGGATGGTCCGGGGGGAAGTTGAGCCTGGTGAAGTTGTAATCGTCGGTCTCGATATCGGGACCTTCGGCGACCGCGAAGCCCATATCGGCGAAGATCGCAGTCAACTCGTCCACCACTTGCGTGATCGGATGCACCCGTCCGATCTCGGCGGCGGCTTCGCGCACCGGCAGCGTCACGTCGACGCTTTCGGTATTGAGCCGCGCCACAAGCGTCGCGCCCTTGAAGTCATCGCGGCGCGCCGCGAGCGCCGCGTTGACGCGATCTTTGAGACTGTTGATCAGCGGCCCCTGACTTTTGCGTTCCTCCGCCGGCAGCGTGCCGAGTGTCTTCAACAGAGCGGTGATCGAGCCGCTTTTGCCGAGCGCGGCTACCCGCACCGTCTCAAGCGCGGCTTCGTCGTTCGCCGCGGCGACCGCGCCGAGAATTTGCTGCTCAAGCTGTGCGGTATCGGCCATGACAGCGTCACTCCGGCATGAACGGCAGATCGGTATCGGACGGCTTGGCGCCGGCTTGTGTCAGCATGCAATGCACCTGACCGCGGTGATGCGTCGCGTGATTGAATAAGTGCGTTACCATGAGCCAGTGCGGCCGTGTCAGTTCGCGCCCAATCGAGCCTGAAAAATAGGTGATGTCGGCAGTGAGCCAAGCGGGATCAATCGTATCGGCCCATTCTATGATGGTCCGATCAAAGTTCGCCCGCTCACGCTTGAGCTCGTCCCAATCGGGATAGAGTGACGCCGATTTTTTGATCCCCCCATCCGGCCTAGGCACGCGAGGGGTAAAACGGCTCATCTGGATGCGGTCTGCCCAAAGCAGATGACTAAGCGTCTTGTGGATGGAGCCAAAGAATGCGCCGCGCTCGCGCCGCCGCTCGGCGTCGGACAGCCGGTCGGCCGCGCCGTACATATTTTCGTTCTGCCAGCGGTTGTAGCGCGCCATGCGCGCCGCGTAGGCGCCGTCGATCATGACACGATCACACGGCGAGCGCCGACTTGGCCTGGCTGACAATCGCCTCGAACGCGGCCGGCTCGCGGATCGCCAGATCGGAAAGCACTTTGCGGTCGATCATGATGCCGGCCTTGCTCAAGCCGGCGATGAAGCGACTGTAGTTGAGGCCGAACGGGCGCACGGCGGCGTTGAGGCGCTGGATCCACAAGGCGCGGAAGGTACGCTTCCTTCGCTTGCGATCGCGGAAGGCGTATTGGTTCGCCTTCTCGACAGCCTGCTTGGCGATGCGGATGGTGTTCTTGCGCCGGCCATAATAGCCCTTGGCGGCCTTGAGCACTTTCTTGTGCCTGGCATGGGTGGTGACGCCGCGCTTGACGCGTGCCATGACTGTTCTCCTTCTAAATTCGCGAAACGCTTATTGAAATGACGGCGGCCGCAATCGAGCGGCGTCAGCCGTTCGGCAAAAAATACTTTTTGATGTTGTCGCCGTCGGTCTTGAACAGCACGTTGGTGCCGCGCAGCTGCCGGATCTGTTTCTTGGTGCGCTTAATCATGCCGTGACGTTTGCCCGCATGGGCATAAAGAACCTTACCCTTACCGGTCAGCTTGAAGCGCTTTTTGGCGCCGGACTTGGTCTTGATCTTGGGCATTTTGCTCTCCTTGGCCACAGGGGCGAAAGCCGCGCGGCCGAAAATGCTCTTGTCGAGCGATTGTGTGCTTGGAGCACGTTGCCACCGCCACGGCAGCCCTTACCAGCCGGGCAGCGGGAGGGCGGCGTTATGGCAGAGGCTACCGGAAATGGCAAATAGTCCGCTGCCCGGCGGAGCGCCGGCCGAACCGAAGGCTAACAACAAGGTGGTGGCGTCAATGCCGTGGCGATTACGGCAGCTCGGAGATCAGTTTGATCATTTCGGCTTCCGGCCATGCCCGCACAGTACGCGTGCGTATATTCCCCTGCGCACCCGTCGCCATGGAAAACTTGGCGACCTTGTCGCCATCAGACGCCTCCAGGATGGTCAATACGTCAAACTCGCCAGTGGTCAGAAAAATGTGCTTGATCTCTATCCCGAACTTCTTGGCGGCTTCTTTCGCTGCCTGGACGCGCTTGGGCGTATCCTTGACTGAACGGATGCCCTGATCGGTCCAACTCAACATTCCGATGAACAACATGGCCGTCTCTCCCTGGTATCCCCAACGCCGGGGCACGAGCTAATTTCGCAAGCCATCGGCGCTTCGTCGGGACGGGGTCAGCGCGGCGCCAGCACCATCACCACCTGCCGGCCTTCGAAGCGCGGTTCCTGCTCGATTTTGGCGATCTTGGCGGTGTCAGCCTTGACGCGATCGAGCAGCTTGTAGCCGAGTTCCTGGTGCGCCATTTCGCGCCCGCGGAATCGCAGCGTCACTTTCACCTTGTCGCCTTCTTCAAAGAATCTTTGCACCGAGCGCATCTTCACGTCGTAGTCGTGATCGTCGATCATCGGCCGCAGCTTGATCTCCTTGATCTCGACGACTTTCTGCTTTTTGCGCGCTTCGGCGGCTTTCTTCTGCGCCTGGTATTTGTATTTGCCGTAATCGAGAATCTTGCAGACCGGAGGCGATGAATTCGGCGCGATCTCGACCAGATCGAGGCCAGCTTCCTGCGCCATGGCGATTGCGGCGCTGATCTCGGTGACGCCTTTATTGGAGCCGTCTTTATCGATGAGCTGGACCTCGCGGACGCGGATCTCCTCGTTGACGCGCGGACCCTCCTTGGCGGCGGGCTGCGCTGTTCTAATGGGGCGACGAATGGTTCCGTTCTCCTAGAGTTGTTGCGACGAACCTTTCACACGCATCGACGGTGCTACTCGGCAGACGGTCAAGATCGGGAGTTTTTACCTGTAAGTCAACGACCCTGCACCGGCGGGTAGCGTCCTAATTTGAGGTAGCGGGTCCCTTTTCGGATCGGCTTAAGGTTCGACCAATACGCGCCTTAACGCCACATTCGGCGCAACGAATTTCGAAGTCCGGACCGACCCTGAAGCCGGGTGATCATGTTTTGACTGTCGTTTCTAAGTTTAACCTTTCATCCTCTTCCCACGTGGCAGAGCCATTTAATGCGCATTCCGGACAGGTTACAGGCGTAACGAGGTGCTTACGCTTCGCCATTGTGGCCTCCTGCCCGATGGTCTTGCACGATCGCAAAGGACACTACCGCACCGGCGCGAACGCTTGCATCGCAAGGTTTTTTCCGGCGAAACAGGTTGTGGCGAACGCTTTGTTGCGGCCCTCATTCGGGCGCCTCCGGGACCACGCGAATGGACGATAACGGCCTGAAATTCCTGAACATTGGTGACGGCGCCGACCGCCGTTCGATCGCCGCGCACACGCAAGCAGGCGCGGCGCCGGGCCTGTTCTGGCTCTCCGGCTACAACTCCGACATGAACGGCACCAAGGCGCAAGCGCTGGCGCACTGGGCGGCGCAAGCCGGCCGCGCTTGTCTGCGTTTTGACTATTCCGGCCACGGCAAATCGGGCGGCGAGTTCACCGACGGCACCATCGGCCGCTGGCTCGCCGAAGCGCTGGCGGTGTTCGACGCCTATGCGCGCGGTCCGCACATCCTGATCGGCTCGTCGATGGGCGGCTGGCTCGCCTTGCTGATGGTCCGCGCGCTGCGAGCCCGCGCGGCCAGCGGCGGCGCTTCGATAGGGGGATTGGTGCTGATCGCACCGGCGGTCGATTTCACCGAGGAACTGATGTGGAAGCGGTTCACCCCAGAGATTAAACGCGAGCTTGAACAGAACGGCGTCTGGTCGCGGCCATCGCAATATTCGCCCGAGCCCTATCGGGTGACGCGGCAGCTTATCGAGGAAGGACGCAACCATCTTTTGCTCGGCGGCATGATCGAAACCGGCTGTCCAGTGCGCATCCTGCAGGGTGTGGAAGATCCAGACGTGCCGTGGCGGCACGCGGTCGAGCTGGTGTCGCGGCTTGCCAGCGACGATGTCGTGCTCACATTGGTGAAAGACGGTGATCACCGGCTGTCGCGGCCGGAGGACATCGAGCGGCTCATTCGCGCGGTGGCAGAATTTTAGCGCATGATCCGAAAAAGTGGTCACCGTTTTCCGAAAAGATCATGCTCCACCAAGGAGTTCTAGAACGGCAGGCTCAACTGCTTTTCGCTTACCTCTGCCAAAGCTTCGCCGGATTCGAACTTGACGCCGACTTTGTCGGTGGTGCGCCAAACCACGCGGCAGGAGCGGCGCGTGCGGCCGTGTTCGAAGGTCAGGTCGAACGTCTCCGGCAGACCGCCGGTGTTTGCCATTTGCAGGCAAGCGCCGCCGCTGTTGAGGTTCTGGACCGTGCACGAAATGACCGACGAGCGGCGCGGCACAATGATCTTGGCGTTGCGTTGAACGCGGGTGCGCCGGAGCACCCGGCGATCTTCGACTTTGCCCGCGACGTCCGGCATGGCCAAATCCGTCAGGCCTTCGCGCGTCTGCACGAGCGCCCGCGCCCTGCCCTATACCGGACAAAACTTACGGATCGTCGAATGACAGGGCTGGCAAAAGGTTAACGGGGCGGAAGGATCCGCCCCGTTAACGACGGCTTATTGGTATTTCGGTTGCTTAACTCTTTTCCATACCGGTCGTGCGGTCGATACTCCACATGCCAGCACCATAGGCAAACACATATAGAAGGCCGCCCGCGATCGCCAGGTTCTTGTAGAACTGGTTCATATCGTGCATCGCCGCGCTGCTCGGCAGATGGAAGCCAAGCGCGGTGAAAAGGCACCATATGGCGAGCGCGAGCGCGACCCAACGCGTCTGAAAGCCGATAAGGAGCAATATGCCGCCGACAAGCTCGACGATAATCGCGATCCAATTTGCCAGTTCTGGAATTGGCGCGCCTACCTTGGTGAAAAATTGCGCTGTCCCTCCCGGACCGAACACGAACAGTTTGGTGTAGCCTGCCCAGATAAAAAGGGCGGCCAGGAACAATCGTCCAAGCGGAGCCGCATAGATTTTCAGATTGTCCATAGTGCGCTTCCCCCGGTTTTATTCGGCGTTCTACGACGCCAATCACAAAGACTAACACCCGACCCGCATGCCGACAATTAGTTGACCACTTTAAATATCGGTCGATTATCGAACAATCGCGCGCCGGTCCCGATAATATTCCAACGCATTGATTTAAGCTGCTGCCGCCGACAGAGATTTACGACAAGAAGCGCGCCACCGCGTCCACCGCCCCGCGTTTCTCGTCGAGCACCAGATGGCCCGCGCCTTTGAACGCTTTGAACTCTGCTTTGGGTAGGTGGCGGCGCCACAACTCGGCGGTCTTTACGGGTAGGAGCTTGTCGTCTTCGCCCCATACCAGCAGCGTCGGCATAGTGAGGCGATGCAGGTAGCGCGGTAGCTTGGTGTCGTAGGGATGTTCCCATAACAGCCGCGCCAGCGTTCCGCCTTCGCGGTAGCGCTCGCCCATGAAATCGAGGTCTTTCGGATTTTCCGGCAGGTATGGCTTGATGACGTCGAAGTTAGAGACCAGCAGCGACGGAATCTGCTCGGGCGGCAGACTGAGCACGTCGCCCTGCGGCCGCTCCTTGCCGCGCAGTCCGGCAGGTCCCACCAGCACCAGCCGCTCGACGCGGTCGCCGTGCGCCACGGCGAATTTCGCCGCCAGCCAGCCGCCGAGCGAGAAACCGACCAGCCGCGTTTTGGCGATGCCAAGCGCATCGAACAGATCGAGATAATGCATGACATAATCTTGCATGTCGTTCATCGCCGGATCGTCGCCGGATTCGGCGAAGCCTGGATGAAATGGAACGATGACGCGGAATTTTTCCGCCCACGGCAGCGCGAAATTGATGCCGTGCCAAATACCGGCGCCGTGCAGGAAAACCAGCGGTTCGCCTTTGCCGGCGGTGAGTACAACGGTCTTCACGCCGTTGATGGTGTAGGTTTCGCGCTTGAACTGCGCGGGGATCGGCTGCGCGGGCATCGGGGGCTTCCTTCCCTACTCGGCGGCAACGCGGCGTTCGTAAGCGGCGCCGACCCGCACGCGCGGGATCACGTCCTGCGCGATCAGACTGAGGTTCTTTACCACTTTCCAGTTCGGCATGTTGCCGGGCGCGGCAAGCATGACGAAATGGTTGGTCCCCATCTGCTCGCCCCATTGTTCGAGTTGCTCGACAACTTGGTCGGCGGTGCCGACGGCGACGAAGAACGATTCGTTGACGTTGTCGAAGCTGAACTTGCCGTGCAGCTTGTCGGCCAAGGCCGCGCGCATCTTGAGCTGCTCGACCGAGAGATAGCCGGGCGGCGCCAGGAATGTCGGCGTGGTGCGCAGTGCGTCCTCGAAGAAATAGCGGATGTGATCGATCCCTTCCTCGCGGGCTTTTTGTTCAGTCTCGGCAACGTAAGTGATGACTTGCAGGGGTAACTGCTCGGGCCGGATGTGGTGGCCGTGCTCGGCCGCAATCCGCCGCAGCTTGTCGTTGAGCTCGCGTGCGCGCTGCTTGGTGACGAACACCGAGGCATAGCCGAAGCCGAGCTGGGCCGCGATGTCGATGGTCTCCGGGCTGCCGGTGCCGACGATGTAGCAGGGCGGATGCGGCTTCTGCATCGGGCGCGGCCACGGGTTGAGATAACGGTAAGTGTAGAAGTCGCCGTAATATTTGGTCGGACCGTCCTGCGTCCAGGCCTGCAAAATAATGTCGATCGACTCGCGATAGCGCGCCCGCGCGGTCGACGGGTTAATCGGGTTGGCCCAGTATTCCATCCCGGTGCCGAGCGGAAACGCGACTTCCAGTCGTCCCTGCGAGAGCACGTCGAGCATGGCGTATTCTTCGGCCAGGCGGTTCGGATATTCGAGATTTGGCGGCGTCCCCCATACGCAGATTTTGGCGTTCCTGATTTGCGGAATAAGCGAGGCGGCGATCAGGTTCGGCGCCGGCATCATGCTGTAGGCGGTATTGTGGTGCTCGTTGACGACGATGGCATCAAAACCGAGTTTGTCGGCCAGCACCAATTCGGAGAGATAGCGCTGGTACAGCGAGTAGCCCTTTTCCGGATCGAAATATTTGTTGGGGAAGTCGACCCAAAGCGACGGGAATTCTTTCTGATTTTCCGGCAAATGCACGTAGTGCATGAAATGGATAAAGTCGAAACGGGCGCCGCCAGCCATGAAGACCTCCCTGCCGCAAAACGATCTTTTCGCTCCGAGCAACGCTGGCGTTGATCGTATCGTTAGTCGGTATTGTGCGTTGCGCCGGGCACGCCGCGCAAGTCACGCGCTCGATTGGCAAATTTCAGCATCGGAACGCGGCCGACTGTCGGGGCAAGAGGCCGCTGAGGCAGCGGTCGAAAATCGTCTATATTGCTTTTGTTACGCCCCATTTTGTCCTAGCAACCCACCGGATTTACGGTATGTTGCCCACCGTCAAAAGTAGGGCACCAGCCCCCCAAAACCAAAGACCAGCGTAGAAAGGGAGGGAGTTATGGTCATCCACAAGGCTTCCGTCACGCGACGGAAGGTACTGAAAGGCGCTGCCGCAGCCGGCCTCGCCGCCGCGGCGACACCGGCGGTGTTTCGGCCGGCAATCGCGGTTCCCGAGACCGTAAAGATCGGCCTGGTCGGACCGCGGACCGGTCCGCTCGCGCTGTTCTACGGCGAGATGGCCTGGGCAATCGAGCACGCCACGAAGGCGACCAACAACTCGATCACCATCAACGGCACCAAGCATCCACTCGAGATCGTCGCCAAGGACAGCCAGTCCAATCCTAATCGCGCCTCCGAAGTCGCGCAGGAATTGATCCTGAAGGACAAGGTGCACGTCGTCACCACCTTCGCCACGCCGGAGACGGTCAATCCGGTCGCCGATCAGTGCGAACTCAACGGCATGCCGTGCGTGTCCAACGACGATCCGCTCGAATCCTTTTTCTTCGGCCGCAAAGGCGATCCAAAAAAAGGCTTCGAATGGACCTATAACTTCTTCTTCGCCGGCCATTCGCTGATCAAGTGCAATGCCGCGGCCTGGGCCCGCGTCCAGACCAACCGCAATCTCGGCGTGCTCTGGGCCAACGACGACGACGGCCGGGTGTTCGCCAAGGTCATGCCGCCGCCGCTCAAGGAGGCCGGCTTCAACGTCATCGATCCGGGCCGCTTCGATCTGCCATCGAGCGACTACACGCCGGAAATCTCCAAGTTCAAGGCCGAGAATTGCGAAGTCGTGTTCGCGGTGATCCCCGGACCCGATTTCACCGTGTTCTGGAATCAGTGCGCCCAGCAGGGTTACAAGCCGAAGATCGTCACCGCCGGCAAGGTCGGTGAATTTCCACAAGGCCTGTATCCGTTCGGCGCGCGCGCCATCAACTTCGAGTCCGAGCTGTGGTGGTCGCGTTATCACCCCTACGCGTCGAGCCTATCCGGGCAGAGCTCGGGCGAATTGGCCGACGCCTACGAAAAAGACGCCAAACAACAGGCGTCGATGGCGCTCGGCTTCCGCCATTCGCTGCTGGAGGTGCCGATTTCGGCGCTGAAGGTGACGCAGAAGCTCGACGATCCGGCCTCGATCCGCAACGCGATCCGCGACACCGATTACAAGACGGTCGTCGGCCCGATTGACTTCAAGAAAGGCCCCTTCCCCAACACCAGTGAGACGGCGCTGGTCGCCGGTCAGTGGCGCAAGGGCAACAAGTGGCCGATCGAACTGGTCATCGTCGACAACACGCTGTCGCCCAACGTTCCGGTGAACGGAACGCCGGAGCCGATGACGTACGGCTGATTGCATCAAGCCGGGGTGCGTGAGAGATAGAAGCGATGCTTGAACTCGCTTCGCTCTCGCGCGCCTTCGGCGGGCTCGTCGTCATCGACCGGCTCGACTTTAAAGTCGAAGAGGGCGAGATCGTCGGCATTCTCGGGCCGAATGGGGCGGGCAAGACCACACTGTTCAACATGATCGCTGGGGTCTTGCCGCCAAGCGGCGGCCGGATTGTGTTCGCCGGCAGTGACGTCACGCGCATGCGCGCGTGGGATCGCTGCCGGCTTGGCATCGGCCGCACCTATCAAATCCCCAAGCCTTTCACCCACATGAGCGTGTTCGAGAACGTGCTGGCGGCCGCGGTGCACGGCGGCAAGATGCCGTTGCCGCGCGGCAAGCAGGAAGCCGAAGCGGTGCTGGAACGGGTCGGGCTCGCGCACCGTGCGCTCGTTCCGGCCGGGCAGCTGGCGCTGCTCGACACCAAGCAGCTCGAACTGGCGAAGGCGCTGGCGCTGCGGCCGCGACTGTTGCTGCTCGACGAAATAGCCGGCGGACTGACTGAGGCGGAATGTGACGTGCTGATCGGCACCATCCGCAAGGTGCACGACACTGGCGTCACTATTGTGTGGATCGAGCACGTGATCCAGGCGCTGCGCCGGGTGGTCAGCCGCCTGGCGGTGCTCGCGGGCGGCAATTTCATCGCGATGGGCGCACCGCAAGACGTGCTCGCCGACCGGCGAGTCAAGGAAGCCTACCTCGGGACCTGAACCGGCCATGGCGACCACAGCAGTAAGTCCGCTTCTGGCGGTGGAGGGCGTGTCGGTCTTCTACGACAAGTTCCGCGCCATCGATCACGTCGATGTCGCGGTCGGCTCCGGCGAGATCGTCTCCATCATTGGCGCCAACGGCGCCGGCAAATCTACCCTGCTCAAGGCCATCATTGGCCAGGCCGACCGGGTCGAAGGGACGATCGCTTTCGACGGCAGCAACATCGTCGACCGCAGCACCGCGGCGATCGTGGCGTCCGGCATCATGCTGGTGCCGGAAGGCCGCCGGCTGTTTCCGTCGCTGACGGTGGAGGAGAATTTGCGGCTCGGCTGGGACGTCGGCCGCAAGGGCGAGATCGGCTTTGCCGATGTCTGGCGGCTGTTCCCGATCCTGCAGGAACGCCGGTGGCAGAAGGCCGGATCGCTGTCCGGCGGTCAGCAGCAAATGGTCGCGCTCGGACGCGCGCTGTTGGCCAATCCGCGCATTCTCTTGTGCGACGAAATCAGCCTCGGTTTGGCGCCGATGGTGGTCAACGAACTCTATACGCTTATTCCGCAGATCAAGAGCCGCGGCATTGGCATTCTCATTGTCGAGCAGGACATTGAACGCTCTTTGACCGTCGCCGACCGCTTCTACTGTCTGCTCGAGGGCAAGGTGTCGCTCGCCGGGCGCCCTGCCGAAGTAACCCGCGATCTCGTCATGAAGCATTATTTCGGACTGTGAGCGAAACGATGGCCGCGGTGTGGGCGAACCAGTTGCTCCAGGGCGTGATGCTGGGCGGGCTGTACACGCTGTTCGCGATCGGGCTGTCGCTCACCGCCGGCGTGATGCGTTTCGTCAACATCGCGCACGGCGATTTCATCGTGCTGACCTGTTACGCGCTGCTCCTGCTGACATCGCTGCTCGGGCTTAATCCGGTGCTGGCGACTTTGGTCGTGCTGCCATTCGCCTTCCTGTTCGGCTTCGGCTTACAGCGCTTCCTGTTGCAGCGGGTGGTCGGCGAGAACGTGCTGCTGGTCATATTGGTCACATTTGCGCTTTCCGTCATCATCGAGAACGGCCTGCTGGAGGGCTTCGGCGCCGATCCGCAGAAGATTTCCGGCGGCTGGATGGAAACCGCGACGGTCGCGCTCGGTCATGGCGTCAATGTCGGTCTGTTCCAGATTGTGACTTTCATTGCCGCGGTCGTGCTGGTGGCCGGGCTCGATCTGCTGCTCTATCGCACCGGCATCGGCGCCAAGATCCGCGCCGTCTCCGACGACGTCAACGCCGCCAATCTGATTGGCCTGTCCTCGGTGCGCATCTATGCGGTCGCTATGGGCATCACTTTCGTCACCATCGCCATCGCCGCCGGCTTCGTATCGATCTGGACCAATTTCGATCCCGCCTCCGGCCCGATCCGCCTGCTGATCGCCTTCGAAGTGATCGTAATGGGCGGGCTCGGCAGTTTGTGGGGCTCGCTCGCCGGCGGCATCGTACTCGGCGTCGCGCAGGCGATCGGCGGCCAGTTCGATATCGCCTGGCAAATCATGGCCGGACACATCGTCTTCCTCATCGTACTGGCGCTGCGCCCGCAGGGCCTGTTTCCGAAATACTGACCATGGCGCCGCGATTCATTCTGTACTGTTTGCGCGCGGTGTTTGCGGCCGCGGTGCTGGCGATGATCGTGGCGCCGTATCTGTTCAGGGCCAATCATCTCGTGCTCCTGACCGAATTCATGTCCATGCTGGTGCTTGCCGTCATGTGGAATTTGCTCGCCGGCTACGCCGACATCGTCACCGTTGGTCAGCACGCTTATGTCGGTGTCGGCGCCTACGCGTTTTTCGGTTTCACCGCGCTGCTGGAATGGAATCCCTATCTGTCGATTCCGCTGTCCGGTCTGATCGCTTTCATTATCGCGATCCCGACCATGGGTCTCGTCTTCCGCCTGCGAACAGCCTACCTCGCCATCGGCACCTGGGTGGTTGCCGAATTGCTGATGCTCGCCGCCGGCAAGCTGGTGCCCTGGGGCGCCGGTTCGGGCACCAGCCTGCCGATCTCCATCATTCTCGAATTCGGCCGCGCCCGCGCCGAGCGCCTCGCCAACATCTACTGGCTCGCCTTCGGGCTCGCGGCGGTGGCGATGCTGGTGACCTATTTCCTGTTGCGCTCGCGCATCGGCATCGGGCTCACCGCCATGCGCGACAACGAGGAAGGCGCCGCCGCCATCGGCGTCAACATCACTTACGCGCGCATCCTGTGCTTCCTTGGCACCGCGCCGTTTCTCGGCATGGCCGGCGCCATCATCACGCTGCTGAAGCTGCGCGTCGCGCCGCCGGCCTCGTTCAGCATCATCGACTGGACCGTGTTCATCATCTTCAACGTGGTGATCGGCGGCATCGGCAGTTTCGAAGGCCCGATCATCGGCACCATCATTTATTTCGTGCTGCGCCAGTATCTGGCCGGGCTCGGCGCCTGGCACCTGATCCTGCTCGGTACCTTCTCCATCGTCGTCATCCTGATCGAGAAACGCGGGCTGTGGGGCCTGATTCGCCGCGTCTTGCCCGACGATCTGATCCCGATCGCACACAAGCCGTCGGCAAGCTTCAGGCCGGCCGTCAAGGCCGCCGTGAGGGACCCGGCCGCCTGAACCGAGCGGCCGCAAGAGGCGGGACAAGCCCCTGTCCGCATGCTAGTTTTCGCCGCCCACAACGAGAAACCAGGGAGGAAACGATGCACAAAATGGCATTCGGGGCAGTGGCGGTTGCTTTCGGCGCACTGAGCGCGTCCGGGGCTTACGCCGAGAAAATGAAGCTGACCAGCGACGAAGTCAGCAACGGCTCGACCATCAAGATGGAGCACGTGTTAAACACGTTTACCTGCACCGGCAAAAACATCTCTCCGTCGCTGAGCTGGAGCGGAGCGCCAAAGGGCACCAAGAGTTTCGTCGTCACGGTCTATGATTCGGATGCGCCGACCGGCAGCGGCTGGTGGCACTGGGTCGTGATCAACATTCCGGCATCGACCACGTCGCTGCCGAAGAATGCCGGCGATCCGAAGGCCAATCTGATGCCCGAAGGCGCGCTGCAGACGCGCACCGATTTCGGCGCGCCCGGTTATGGCGGCCCCTGCCCGCCGCAAGGCGACAAACCGCATCACTATCACTTCACGGTCACCGCGGTTGATGAAGACAAGCTGGGTTTCGCTCAGGATGCAAACGCGTCGGCCGCACTTATCGGCTACGAACTGCATTTCCATACGCTGGCGAAAGCAAGCTTCGTCGCCACTTATGGCCGTCCTGCCGAAAAGAAAAAGTAGGACATGTCCCGACGTGGCGCGGTTTGTCGCCGTGCCGGCCGGAAAACAAAATCCCCGAGCGGACGGCCCGCTCGGGGATCACCGTTGTCGCTGAACCTTCCGGTTATAGCGCGGTCGTGACCGCCTTCACTTCCAGATAGTTGTTGAGCACGAATTCGCCCATTTCGCGGCCCCAGCCGGATTCCTTGTAACCACCGAACGGCAGCGACGCATCGAACACGTTGTGGCAGTTGATCCACACCGTGCCGGCGCGGATGCGCTTGGCGAGCTTGTTGGCCTTGGAGATGTCGCGCGTCCACACGCTGGCGGCGAGCCCGTAGCTGGTGTTGTTGGCTTGCCGGGCGATGTTTTCGAGGTCGGCGTCGGTAATCGGCGCGGCAACGACCACCGGGCCGAAGATCTCCTCGCGCACGACCTTCATGTTGTCGTTGGTCTTGGTCAACACGGTCGGCTGCACGAAGTAGCCGCCATTGTCCGAGCCCTTCTTGCCGCCAACCACAACCTCGGCGCCTTCCTTGATACCGGAGTTGATATAGCCGGTGACGCGCTTGAACTGCTCGTCGGAAACGAGCGGCCCCATCGTGGTGTTCGGATCGAGGCCCGGGCCGAGCTTGATCTTCTTGGCTTCGTCGGCGACGCCGGCGACCACCTTGTCGAAGATCTTCTCGTGAATCATCAGCCGCGAGCCGGCGCAGCAGCATTGGCCGTGGTTGAAGAAGATCGCGCGCGCAGCACCGGGAATGACCGCGTCGACATCGGCGTCGTCGAGCACGACCACCGGGGACTTGCCGCCGAGTTCGAGCGAAACCTTTTTGAGGTTGCCGGCGGCCGCCTGCACGATCAGCTTGCCGACTTCGGTCGAGCCGGTGAAGGCAACCTTGTCGACGCAATGATGCGCGGCAAGGGCTGCGCCCGCCGTTTCGCCATAACCGGCGAGCACGTTAACGACGCCGTTCGGTATGCCGGCCTCGGCGACGAGTTCGCCGAGCCGCAGTCCCGTCAGCGGCGTCTGCTCAGCCACCTTGAGGATGACGGTGCAGCCTGTCGCCAGCGCCGGCGCAAATTTCCACGCCGCCATCAGCAGCGGGAAATTCCACGGGATGATCTGCCCGACCACGCCGACCGGTTCGCGCAGTGTGTAGGACAGATATTCGCCGGGGAATGAGATCGGGATGGTCGTGCCGGTGATCTTGGTGGCCCAGCCGGCCATGTACTTGAACATGTCCGCGGTGAGCGGCACGTCGGCGACGCGGGCAACCGTCAGTGGCTTGCCGTTGTCGAGCGACTCTAGTGTCGCGAATTCCTCCGCGTGTTGCTCGATCAGATCGCCAAGCCTCCAGAGCAGGCGGCCGCGCTCGCTCGGGCTCATGCGCGGCCAGGGCCCTTCGTCGAACGCCTTGCGCGCGGCGCGTACTGCCTTGTCGACGTCGTCGGCGTCGGCTTCGGCGACTTGCGCCAACACTTCGCCGGTCGACGGATCGTAAACCGGGAAGGTCTTGCCCGATACGGCATTGACCCATTCGCCGTTGATCAGCAGTTGCCGCGGCTTCGAGACATAGCTCTTGGCCGCCGGATTGATGGAAATTCGCTGTGCAATGTTCATGACGTTTCCTCCTTGCGTTGCTTTTATGAGCGTTTTCAGCGGCGGCGGTCGGTGTGATGACCGTCCCCGTCGGTATCAGCAGCGGCTGGCACAGACGAATGCGAGCCGCTTCGTGAATTGATTTTTTGGAAGTGCTCGCCCATCGGCGTGCTGGAACGCCGGGCCATCGCCCAAGCGTCGTATTTGAGCTAGGCTGCGCAACGTGGCCAAGTCTACATGGCCAAGTCATGACGCGGCCCGGGCACGATAATGTGAAGGCGAAGGTCAGCCAAAAGCTGGCGCGCCCGAAGGGATTCGAACCCCTGACCTCTGCCTTCGGAGTAATGCGCACGTCATGTTTAGCCGTGTTTTTCGGCATTTTTTCCCTCTTTAAAAGTGAGAATAGATCGCAAACGCGTTGGGATTACGCGGACAAAACGCGGACGCTCACAGGGCGCTACGCGAAGGCCTCGGCTGCGCTCTTGAGATAGTCCGGCGAATGGTGGCCATAGACGCGTTCTAGCGTCTCCCGGCTCATTCCGAGGAAGCCAGCGGCCTCCCACATCGGAACGCCGCGCTGCATCAGCCAGGTCGCGCAGGTGTGTCGCAGAACGTGCGGGCTTACGCCGTCCAACCCGGCGCGCCGGCAGGCTGACGCAAACCCACGCTTCACGTCGCCGAGCCGCTCTCCGTCGTAGCCGATCACAAAGCTGAACACGGCGTCCTTGATCGTGGCGCTTTTCGGCTGTTCCTTCTTCGCCTTTTCAACGTTCGACGTGCCGCGCTTACTGGCCCTCCGCAGATGGCCGAGGAGCTTCGCCGGGACAGGGATGCGAGACCGCCGCTTGTTAGTCCGGCGCACGCCCGGCCCGTTGTAATCGAGCCGGCCGGCGCTCAGGTCCACTTGCGACCACCGGAGCGACAAAATCGCCTCTTTGCGGGCGCCCGTGTAGACCCCAAGCAGGATGAACAGCGGCAAGTGCAGCCGCGCTTGGGCCCGTTCGCGATCCCAAACGACCCATTTTTCCGTCCGAGTGTACAAATCGCTGCATCTGGCAAAGGTGAAGCCAAGCGCGCCGGCCATGAGTTCGAGCGACTTCGGCGCGTGTCAACCAACGATCTCGTGGCTCGGGACGATCGGGAAGATGAACCGCCACAACGCGCGTCAGGCGTCCACCCTTGTGCGAGTGATTGATCGCGGCACGCAAAACGCCGAGCTCGCGCCGCACCGTTCCGGGCGATCGGCCTCGTGACTTCGCGAAAGCTCGGCAGGTCTCACGCGTCACATTCGCAATCGTCAATCCCTGCCAAAATGGAACGAGACCTTTAATCGCCGCCGCGATGCGCCATGGCGCGGTCGTTTCCTCGCCATGCTCTATCGCGTAATCGGCTAGCACGTCGGTTATCAGGATGGCAGAGGGATCACGCGGCCCGGCGTCTTTGGCGCGGATGTTGATGAATTCGGCGAGCGCGATTTCAGCTCGCTCGCGATCTGCAGTGCCCGTGCTGCGCTCCCGGCTGCGACCGCTCTCAGTCCAGACGATGTAGAAGCATCCTCTCTTTTCAAGGAAGCGGAGGCGGACCCCGGAGTTTCGTCGCGGCATGCTGTCACCGTGTTTCGCGTTACGAACTCTTCAATTGCGTCGCGCCGGACCAGCGCCCGCTTCCCAACCCGCACATACGCGATTTTTCTGTCGCGAATGAGCGAGCGCACTTGTTGCTCGGTTAGCCCAATGACTTCGGCCGCCGCCTTGAGCGAGACAAGCATTGGGAGATTGGAAATGGTGAGCATCAGCGCATCCAAATGGGCCCGCCGGCATTGCCGCCGGCAGCGTTTCGCATTTCGTTTGATTGATGCTCACGACGCGACTGCCGCCATGATCGGCTCGAAAAATCCAAGTTGACCCCGACACGGGGCGAACGGCAGTCGTTTTGAGTTTGCGAGCTTCAGCCCGCATGGACCCTCGAACCAAGGCGACGACGACGCCCGCACCACGTCGATCACGTCGACCTGGCCGACAATCCCGCCCCGGGGCAGCTCGTGGGAGCGTGGCAGATCGACCCCGCTCGTCACCCTGACCCAAGCGCGCAGCTCGTCGCTGATCGGCTGTACCATGATCCCTGCGTGAATGAGACACGTTCCACGAAAACGAAGCGCCGGATTGCGCGGTTGCCAGTTGCGGTTCTCGATATCCTTGCCCGCGTGCAGAATGAGCCACGCCCACGGCTGCCGAATGCTCAGCGCTTTCATGCGCCCCTCAAAGTTGACGGCTTTTGAAGCATCAGGAAAAGCCGCAGCGGGTCAACGAATTTCCCTGCGATACTAACGGGGAATGGTTTCCCCTTGAGGGGACTAAAATCCCCTAGGGATTTTCTCGTCTCGCCGTACCCTCTGCGGTGCAAGCGTCAGCGATTGTTGTTAGTCCCGGAGAGCGCGAAGATATTTTTGAGAAGTTTTCGCACTAGGCTTCCATCAGCAAGTTCAGGATCTGCAGTGAGCAACACCTCTGCTTGCCATGCTAGGTCGGTGAGGGACCTCGGGGTTTCGTTGAGCATAGCTTGCGTCATCGGCCATAGCTCGCCATCGATCTCGTTCCACGCGATGCTGCAGCCATCCTCATCCACGGGATCGTCTTCCGGGATCTTGCTCAAAACAGAATTGGCTTTTTCCCATCGTGGGTCATCAACTTCGAGAGCCAGATATTGATCGTAAGACATGCCAATCGCCTTGGGGCAAAGCTTCCTGATCTTATCGATATGAGCCCGGTCTAGCGCGCGTTGGGCACGCCAGCGGTCGCGCACCCGCACAAATTGAGCGACGAGCGCGGGGAAGCTCACTGCGTCGGTGGTGGGGCTTGCGATCGACGGGGTCGCGATCGCGACGGTCGGAAGACCTAACGCGGGCAAAGCCGCACTACCGGCCACGAGAGCGCGGCGGGAAAATTTCGACATGATGGCATTCTCCTTTTCGGTGTGTGAATGCACCGGCCGGCGGAACGCCGCTTCGTTTTTCGGTAGGAGACGACAACGGTCATCGCGCGCCCCGAGCTGGTGCGTTGCGGATAGATAGCGGCGGGCGCTGCGAACACCCGCCGCGTCGATCTCCTTGTGTGGAACAAGAGGCGGCGGGGTGCTGCGAACACGCCGCGCGCCGTCTCCCTTGCGAGATGGGGATCGAATCAGAGTTGCCACGGCCCCGCAAGCCATTTTACGTGACGGGGAAATGTGACAATGGCCCGATTCGCGCCGAATCGTGACGACCCATACCGTTCCAGTCGTGTCAGCAGGGTCACTTGGGCGCGGAAATCGGAAATAGGCCCGATTCTCCACAGCCACCCGTTAGTTTGGCACTAAGCCACAGAAATATAAAGATAAATTATTGCGGCGATTTGGCGTCTCGCATCGCAAAACCTGATTCTTTGGGTCGTTGAGCGTTTTTTTGGATCGTCGCCCTTGCGAGCATAGGGTTACCTCCCTATTCATTGGGTCATTCCAATTGTTCAGGTGACTGTCGGTGGGAAGAACCAAGCAGTTGACGCACATGGTGCATGAGCTCGAGGCCGTCGCCTACAAGCGCGGCTTCAACGACGGCGTGCGCGCCGCGCTGAAGGCGGTCAAGAGCCTTCGGCCCAACGGCAGGCACGCCGGCGAAGACGTCAACGGCGTCGAGGTTCGAAGTCCAACCCGGTCGTCCGTTGCGTGAGAACTCCGACCAAATGAGAGTGCTCAAGGCGATCCGCGCGAAACCGGGGATGCGCGGCGTCGAAATCCTGAACTATCTCGCGGAAAGCGGTACGACCGTACACGAACGCACCCTACGAACGGCGCTTGCTCGGCTCAAAAACACTTTCATCGAACAAAAAGAGGAGCGCTGGTACGAGATACAACAGCCGACTGAACAATAGTCGGCCGTTGCTCAGGGCGTATGGCGGAACTGGTAGACGCAGCGGACTAGGACTCCGCTGGGCATCCTTCGGTGCAAGCCAAGGCAAAAGACCCGTGAGGGTTCGAGACCCTCTACGCCCACCAATATGAGAATCTTGTCGCGTTTTTCAACTACTCAATCGGGCTGAAGCGCAGTTCGGTGGGCAGATCTGTATTGCATCAAATAAAAGGCCAGCTGGGATAATGGGAAGCAACGGCGTCGTAAAAATCCATCAAGGAGAAGCGCAATGACGCTTGGCGTTGGAATTGAGACTACTTCTGGAATTATTATTGCGTCGGACAGCCGCGCAACCGTCGGGGATTTGCGCGGCCTCACCACCAACAATGATACGCAAATCAAAATCTTCACTCCGACGCCGCGCGTCGCCGTGGCGCTCTCTGGTAGCGGCGAAACTGGTCACGCGCTCATGCAGCAGATAAAGGCGGCGTTGGCCAATCAGGCCGCCCTAGATGTTGATGCGGTAGCGCAGAATATCCAGAACATCGGACGACAGTACTACATCCAGTTTTTCGGCCAGCCGCAATGGATGATGCATCCTGCTGGCACGCCTGTTGCAACACCGCGGCCGGATATTTGGTATTTGCTTGCAGGCTATACCCAAGCCGGGCAGCCGAAGCTTATCAACATGACCAGCGCCGTCCCGTTCAATTTCACGCCGGGTTTTACGAACACCGGATTCGCCGCGATCGGCGTGGCGCCGTTGGCCCTCTATCTGCTTAATCGCCTGTATCGCCGCGATCTAAGCCTTGAGGTCGCAAAGGACTTGGCAGCGTATTGCATTGAAGAAACGGCGAGCCAGGATGGCAAGGTCGGCGGCCCATTGCGCATGGCCATCGTGCGCCAAGATCAAGCGACCGAGATTGTCAGCGATGCCGAGATTGCCGAACTTGGGCGCCACGTCGGCGCACACCGCGAGGCGCTTAAGAAGTCGTTCCTGACTCTGCCGAGGGAACCGCAGGTATTGGCTGCTGCGGAACCTGCGGCTGAATTGGTGCCTGCGCAATAACGGTGGGGTGACATTGCCACGGCGTGCGCGGGAAATACCCAATCGCCAGATTGTTCATGTCGACCACCGCGCCGGCGTCGTATCCGCCGTTGTTGAAATAATCGCTCATGGGTCGGACTCCGTGGGTCGAAATACGCTATTTCCAAGCTGTTAAGGTCCAGTTAACCGTATTCGGCGACTTGCGGCAACCCCGCTAGGCTCCTGTTACCCATGATGGTTACCCCCGGCCGCTCGCCCATCCGCGACATTTTGATTTAATTGCAGGTTCCACCGGCCCCACATGGACGCACGGACCGCGACCTACGCGGTTTCAAGCGCAGCCTTTCGGGCTTCCGCGAGCCTTTTATACTCGACCCAACGGCCTCCGGCCTGACGTTCAAGGTCTTTGTCAGCGAACTGTTCGCTAAGGATGGCCATCGCCAAGAAGAAAAAATTGCAGGCTACGTCCATCGTCTCAGCGATTAGTTCTGGCGTCACCTTCGCGGCCGGCTGCAATGACTTAATCGTGCCGTCCGACTCCTCGGTGACATAACGAAACAGCGCCTCCAAGGACGCATGGGTGGCGTCGGCCGACAATTGTCGGAAAAGCAAATAATGGATTTCGACGCCGCCCTTTTCAGCGATCTTAGCGTAATCCAAGCCGGAGACCGGCTTCCAATCGGATTTCATCAATTCGCTTTCGGTGAGCTTCTTCGTTTGCGATTTGTCGAGCCAATCCGACTTCCGCAGCAAAACTTTGCTCCTACCCTTCCGGCTCTTAAGCTCGTCATCTACGAGCGACTTCCAGTGATTTGGATCAAATTTAACTCCGACCATTGAGAGCACAGTTTCACCAAGGCACCTCGTCAGCGCTCGCGCTTCTACGATGAGACCACGATCAGCGAGAAGGATCGAGCCCTGGAAATTCGAGAGTGCCCGGAATAGCAGCATCAGTGTCAGAGCCTTCACATCAGACAGGCCGCTTCGTTCGATCTCAAGCACCTTCTCCTCGAAAGCGAATTTTTTTCCGATGCGATTAAGCTCTTTGGCGAGCTGAAACCACCCTGCACACTGCGGCAGCGATGAAAAACGACCTGCGAGACTATCCGACAAAAATCCGTCAACCTCGAACGACATAATCTAGCTCCAACTTTGACGAGGCGGCTTAAGCCGTGTCTCCACCGAACTTTGCAAGCCACAACTCGAATTCGAGTTTGAATATCTCATCGAAGCATTGCCTCGCCATCTGGTTATAAATTTCCACGAAGAACGCCGCCGTCATATCGGAAATACCCTCTGCATCCACCCTTCGTCCGAAGGCCTTTAAGTTCTCATCAGCGTTGGCCATTGCCGCGAGATAGCGCGGCTTCAAATCCTCACAAATCCAGTCTGCCACGCTCGGCGGAACTCCCGCTGCGAGCATGGTCGCCCGACCTGCGCCGGCCATTTCGGGCCATGATCGTTCGTTGAACCCCGGAAATTTGGACACTCCTGCCATTCATTACACCGTTGAAGGATTGAGATTTTGGTAGCTCTGCATCGCCCGCGTGAGCTGCGGGATCATCGAATTGATCCAGGCCTGCGTTCCGATTATCGGCCCGTCGAAATGAAAATGCATATCGCCGCCGCCGCCATCGTCATCGCCGCCGCCGCCGAGCGCACCGCGCAGGCCAGAGGCGAAGGTCTGCGGCAGCACCATTTCACCCGGATGCAAGAGCGCCGGCATCACGCTTGGAATGTCGTACGCACCCACGTCGAGTGCGGAGAGACCCAACGCGGTCGCCTGCACGGTCGAGGCGATGCCGGCGGCCACACCGGGCGCGGCCGGACCGAGCGTGAGCGCCAAATTGGCAGCCTCACCTGAATAGACCACGCCGACATTGGTCGTGATCGCCTTGGCGGCGCTGGCGAACATCGTCGCCGGACCGCCGACCGCCATAGCCAATTGCGTCGCCGCCCATTGCAGCGCGATCTTCTCCATCGCCTCGATGAAGGCGATCACAAGATCCCCGGCGATCTTTTTCATCGCCTGCCCCCACGTCTCGGTGCCGGCGAGCAATCCGCGCAGCTGCGAATTGAACGCGGACTCCAGCGGCTTGAGTGCGTTCTCCCATTCCTGGGTGTCTTTTTGTGCTGCCGTCTGAATGATCTTTTCGTGAGCGGCGGCGTATTCCTGATCTTTCAGTAATTTCTCATCCACGATCTTTTGATACTGGGCAGCCGATAGACCGCCGATCTGCAACTCCGCATCCAGCGCGTCAATTTCTTCCGTGTGCCGCCGATCGAGAGCGGCAAGTAACATCTGCGTCTCCTGATCGTAGATGATCTGGTGGAGCTTCGCTTCGTTTTCGAGGACGCCCTTGGTCTGGTTGTAGGCCTCGTCATAAAGCTTGATCTGCGTCTGGATCGCTTCGAGCTGCGCCGAGATTGTGCTCTTGGCATTGACGTCGATCGTCGGCACCTGCGGCTTGCCACTGTCTGGAGCGGCATTGAGCTGTTTCTGCAACGCAAACTTGCCTTCGAGCGCGATGATGCCGAGCTTATAATAGTATTGGCGCAGCAGATCAGCCTGCTCAGCTTCCGCCCTTTCCCAGTCGGCCGCAACAGCACTGAAATCGAGATGAAAGAAATCGCTCGCTATCTGCGCGGTGTGAGCGATTGACAACGCCAGTGAAGCAACCGCCCATTTGATGTCCTCGAGCTCGCGCTGCCAGAATTTCCCGGCATCAATCGCAAAGGTAAAATTTGCGATGAAAGCGGTGATGCTCGAAGCCGCCGCCGCCAATCCGCCGGCGAAACTTCCGACCAGCGTGGCGCCCAGCGCCGTCGTTGAAGCTTTCAACGCGACAAGGTTGTGATCGAGATTCGCCAGTGCGGTGACGGTCTCGCCGGAAAGAACCGCGCCGGTATCCTCGGCCTGGGCGCGCATACGCTCGAGGCCTTCGCGGCCCTCGTCCAGCACCGGGATCATCTGCACGAAGCCGCGATTGAGCGCACCGATGGCTGCGGTCTTCGCCGGACCGTCGGCGAATTTCGACACCGCGTCGGCGAAACGGTTCATCTGTTCGGGCAGCGGCAGCCCGATCAGCTCCTTCGCCGACAGCCCGAAGGCGCGCAACGCCGCGGCTTGCTGCGACGTCGGATTCTGCGCGCGGGCCAGCGAAACCTGAAACCGCTCCATCGCCTGCGCCATCGACGTCGTGTCGCCGCCCGTCATCTTGGCGATGTAACCGAACTGTTGGGTCTCCGTGGTCGAAGCGCCGAGCATCGCCGCCGTGCGGATGATTTGCTCGCCGGCTTCCGCCATCTTGTCGACGAACGCGGAAATCTCGCGCACCGAGAACGCCAGGCCAAAGCTTTCGAGCAGCGTCTTGGCGCCTTGATTGACGCTATCGACGCTGTCGCGCACCGAATTGATCGCGGCCTTGGCGTCCTCGACGCCGCTGATCAGCGCGCCGATCGAGGCCGAGAATTGGACGCGGACAAATCAGCCATGCTTCAATTCCTCTCTACTCGTCTTTCAATTCGCTGATCGATAGCGAGATCAAACGAGCGATTTGCCGGATGGCGACAAAGAGTTCATCGCGCGTCATGTCGGCGATCCGCGAAGGTCTCTGATCGGCTCGCTCTAATGCGATCGCAAGAATCTCCACCGATACGTCCCATCCATGTGGGGCGGATTGAACGACATCGGACATTCTCAGCAATTGTCCGGCGGCGAGCATCGGCACGACGTAGTCGACTACGCCGAGCGAGATGGTGACGTCATGCGACATGAGCGATCATTCCCTTGCGTTTAGCGGAACGCGTGTGGTGGCGGCCTCGAAAGCTCAGGCAGTCCAAGCCCAGAGAAAGCCAACAACTTTTCCGCGGCGGCGCAAATCTCTTCGGCCGTCGCTTCGATTAGATCAGGCGTCGAGACTTTCGGCGTTGCGCGCTCAAGGCCGATCTTGAGGATTGCATGCAGGGCGTCCGGCGCCGCCGCGTCGATCGCCATCGCTCGCGACTGCTGATCGAGGTTGAGCATCGGCAGCACGTAATCCGCACCGCCGAGATTTATCGTGACCGTCTTCGCCATTGCGTTTTCGCGTCCTATTGGCGTCGTCGCGTTAGTGACCATCCGGCGGCGGCGCTGAAAGACAACCGCCGCCGGATTTCTCACCGTCCCTCACGGCCTAATGATCGGAGGTTAAATGCCATCATCAGGTCGGTTGCCGCGATGTCGGGCGCGGCACCCCTCTTGCCGAGCTGGAACCTGCCGAGAGTTCAGCTCAGCGAAGCTCGTTCATTGCGAAACTCAACGCTTACCCCTTTGAGGAGCGGCAATAGCGCCTCCCACATTTGTCTGCTGAGACGTATTCGAAGGCAGTGACCATCTGCGTCCACCGGCACCACGATCGCCGCTGCGCCTGGGTCGACTTTCAGTTTCGCCGTTTCCATTTTGCCTACCCTTATCGCGCCGCCAGCGCCACAAAGGGCGATCGCGTATTTGTTGCTCCGTTGTAGGGAGTGATCGGCGATGCGAACGCTGATTGACCGTCGACGCGAAGCGTGAATCGGAAGACCGCTTCGTCGGTCGTGAATTTCACATCGAGACTGAGGGCGGGCTTTATGCCGCCGTCGATCAGCACGTAGTGCAACATATCGGCCAGCACGATATCGCCGACCGTCCCAAGCACGGAGCACTGTTCCAAGGTTGCGATCGGCCTCCCTTTCAAGGTCGCGAATTCATTTCCATTCGCGCCTGCGGGCATGTAGAGCGCCGCCGCGGCCGGCGAAGGGGCGCCGTCCGTCGCAAAGGTCATCGCTTCAAGCTGCTGTTCGGCGTCCTCGTTTACCAGCCAAACCGCGCGGCGACGGCTTGGTGCAGGTAGGCGCGCCCACATCTTCGCGACGTTCTGTGCAACGATTGTCTGCGTGGCCTGTCCAGTTTCCTTGGCGACCGTGATCAGTGCCGGCGAATTGAGAATGCCGAGCGGCTTTCCAGCGCCGTCGCCGGCTAGAATTGATTCGTCAAGTCTGAAGCCCAGCTCGGCTGTGAAGGCGCGCCGCATGTGCGCCTCGAGCATCGGGACGTCGTCGAGCAGCTCATTCGTTACCACCACCGCCGCGAGAAGCTTCTTGTTTGCAAAGGCAAGATTCCGAAACCGCGGCATCGAAAGTGTCGCCGACGCGCCCTCACCAACCCAATACGAGGCCGTGCCGCCCCATCGCGAGCCGTCCGCGCGAGAGGTTTCGTCGATCGCCGGGACCTTGACGTCAGCGAGGGGTGCGCTGGTTTCGCGCCGGTCGCACAATGGCGCCAGAACCGATTCCTCAGCATAGGCGATACCGACCAGCTCTTCAGCGAATTGCGTGTCGACCAGAAAGCCGCCGAGGGACGGATCGATTTCCCCGGCACCCGTGGGAGCCCGCACCAACCTCCGATCGGTCGAAGCTCCTACCAGGCGCCGATCGGTGGTGCCCCGATCTCCGCAAGCCCGCGCGACCATCAATAGAAATTCGCCGAAGGTGTCCCATTTTCGCATCACGCTATCGGCACGCGTGGCAGATTGCTTCGTCATCGGTTTTGTTCCTTTAGCGGGGTATAGCTTCGTCGGACCAGCGGCATTGCGAAGAGCTACCAGTCGATTTTTCGGCGTGCGCGTCGTGCCGAGATCAAGCGACCGTTCAGCCCATTCAGCGATCGGCCGGGTGTCGATGCCGAACGAACGTGCCTGGGTCAGACATTCCGGATTGGCCGGGATGTTGACCACCGACCATTCGAGTAATTCTTGTTCTAGATAATTGATCTGTCCGTCTTCGCCGAACTCGTACTCCAAAGGAATCCACCCCACCGATGCGGCGTTGATAAATTTGCCTTTGACGAGCTGGAAAATTGTATCGGCGAGCGGATGCACATCGCGCTCGGCGAAGGTCGCGCGCGAACGCAGCGCAGATCCTTCAACGCGAACTCCATCGGCGCGCGCTATAGCCGGTATGGAATTGTCGTGTGACCACAAAACTATAGGATTGGCGAGAAAACTTTCGAGCCGCCATCCGCCTGGCGCGATGGTGGAATTGTATCGATCGAGCGAGCCGGTCGAGATCACGAATTCGACGCTGCGATCGTTGAGCAGCCCGCGCGCGACGACTTCACCTTGAAGTCCGGCAAGTTTTGCCTGCGGCCGACCGGACTGGTCGAAAAACACCTCGCGCAATTTTTCCCCAGCGCGCAAGCGTGCCCGCGCTTCGGTCGGAGACATTCGCGCGGTCATCGGGGCGGCTCCGACAAGGACGGTAATCCGTCGCGGAGTTTTTGCAGCGCCGCCGGCACGCCGCTTTGATCGGGAATAAGCATCAATTCTTCGGCCGCCGAGATAGCGGCCAGGCATGCCCGCATGCGCGCGACGACAAGGGACGCATTGGAGCCACCGGAACGTTGAACGCGTCCCGTGATCGGATTGCGAACAATTCCGTGTTCGATCGTCAGGGATGTTTTCCGCGTCTTGCTGTGTTCGTCGCGCATCTCGCGGCAGAATTCGGCGATGAGCGGACTAGCCGTCTCGCGGAGCGCGTGCTCGATCCGAGCGAGGCGAGAGCCGTAGCTGAGGCTCGCATTTACGCACTTGTCCCGTGCGACGTCGAGCTTCACCCTGGCGATCGCTTGCGCCCCGGCAAATTCTCCGCCGCCCGACCAATACCCACGTAAGCGACCGTCCTGCGCGTCTAAAAATTCTTTGAGCGCGCCGTCGACAGCGGCTTGCAACTCCGGCAGCGTTTCGCTCATCTCCTTGAGGAGTTCCGCGCGATCCTTTGCCTGAGCGGCCCGGCGCTCTAAAAGTTTCGCCTTGCGCTCGTTTGTTGCTTTGGCCCCGATCGAGCTGTCGCGCAGAGCGTCAAGGAGCGTCTTGTCGTCGAACTCGTGCTTGGGAATTGTCGCAAGCTTGGGCGGGGTCATGCTGGTCCTCTGTGAAACGCGGGGCAATTCGTACAACGAGCCGCCGCGCCAAGAAGGCCGAACTCGGCGAATAGGTTTTATTCGCCCAAACAATCGCTTAGCATTTCGCGCAGATGGCTGGGGCTTCTCGGAAAATCAGGCGATGCGAGCGGGCGGCCCCGCGATTCGACGTATCTTCGGTGATTGTGATGTGCGGTGAAGGCCGCGAACAAATGCTCTTCGACGCGGCCGCGATATCGCGCCGGGCATGACCGCTCGACGCGATCCCGCGCCCACGCCCTTTCGTATCGACGGAGCGCGTCGCCCAACGCCTCGACACGACTGCGCAGCGGCTCATTGCATTCCGGCGGCGAAAGAATTTCGTCGGCTCGTCGAAGCGCACGGATGCGCAGCTCACGCATGTAAATCTCGAGCCAAGATTCCTCGCCGCGCGCGGCTCCCAATCCAAATGCTTCATCGAGCGTGAGGCCTTCGTGCGCGCGTGCCAGGAACGATCCGAAGATTTCCGCGATATGCCCGCCGTCTTCACGGGTGGTCTGCCCCGTCTCGGCAACCCGTCGAAGACATTCGACGGTGCGAAGCACACGCGCCAGTCGTTCCCGACCGACGTTTCCCTCGAACTGGCGAGCGCGTGCCGCCGTCACCGCGCGCCTTCTTTCGAACGCGAAAGATAATTCAATCCACACTCGCTGATTTTATATTTCAGCGAACGGCGCGATGAACCGAACTCTGAATTCCACGGGTTTTGATTAGGTCGAGCCCTGGCGATCGCGAGCCCATGCTTGATCAATCTAGCGATTGCGGCATGAACACCGCGATCGCGCCCGACGTCCATCGCGCGCACGAATTCAGCGCCCAGACCAATACCGAATTGTCGATGCGCGTCTTGCAACAGGACGAGCACGCCGCGGTCCTCGTCGCTTAGCCGCGGCGTCTTAGAAGTATTGGTCCGCGTCATCGAAAAGATCACCCTGGCCCGGAATGAGATTGCGTTCGTCCGCCGGCGACAGTCCGAGCATTGCCACCATCGATCGCCACTGTCGCCACGCCTCATTGATCGATGCGACGTAAGGATGCTGTTTGATCTGCGTCCCGTTTCGTCCGGCCTCGACGCGATAGATTTCCTGATTGATCGCCGGCATCGAGGCGCGGAGCGTGCGCAGCCGAATTACGACGCGACAGTATTCCGTGATCACGTCGACGAAACGGGCCTTGAGCCGGTCGACGGTCGGCTCGGCGAGCAGCCGCGCCACGCGATCCCACTCGCGGCTCAATTCCGCGTTCAGTGCCTTGGGCCGCAGTTTCTCGACCGCGGTGTCAACAGCCATCGCACGCTGCTTCTCAAACGCTTCGCGCGCCCCGCGGCTCTCGACGGATTTGTCGGGCCGCATGGGGATGACGTTGGTGGGTTTTGGCTTGCGTCCTCGCATGTTTTTTTAGCCCGAAATGGTGGGGTTTCCATTTTCTATTTTTCAGATTTTGTGTCCCGATGCTTCGGGCGGTTACTGGGCGCCACCTCTCAAGGAATTAAACCCCCTATGGGGGCTGCTCTATGGTACGCGAAAGGGCTAGCGCCCCGGGAAGCGACGTGGTTTGTGTGGTGGATATTCTAATCGGGACGGTTTCGGGATATGCGCATGCTGCCAAGCTGGGCATTGTTCGGGATGATAGTGGTTGGCGGCGCGGTAGCCGTTATCGCCAACACGCTCTATCCGCTGGCGAGGGCTCAAGAAGCTAAAGATAAGCTGGCGAGTGATGCGCGCGCTATTTTAGATCCTGAGATCAAGAGCAATTTAGAGCTAATAGCAACGTTTAATACGGAGCTGGATGCTCATCGGATTCCATTCCAGAAATTTCAAGTGGGTGCCTGGGAGACGATTTCGAAAGGTAGTCTACTCTTGGGCCTAAAATCTGACGAAATAACAAAGCTGTTGCGCGTCTATGGCCTCGTCTATCGAGCAAACGAGGTGAATGCGATGCTCTTAGAGTCAACGACGGGCATCAATGCGACAGTGAGCAATGCGGGACCAATTAGACTCATGTACATTTCGAACTTGAAAACCACTTTGCAGGAGCTTCAGACAGCACTCTCAGAAGTAAACAAACATTCGTGACGCTCCGCGCCTGACGTATTTTCAGAATTCTTTTTACCTCCTTCGGTCTGCTATTGCGCATCGTTAGAAACGCCCTACGGCATGCACCATGTGGCTGGCGTTCAATCGGCGTCACAAAAAAGCCGAGGCAATCGGCCCTGGCTTTCAACGCTCATTGTAGGAAACCCGCGGTCGAGCGGGAGGGGTTTCAGATTGCAACCCTCCCTCTTGGCATGCTTCGCCACACCCGCCGACCGCATTTGCGCGTCTTGTCGGCTCCGTCCGCCACCGCCGAGACCGCCTGGTTAAACCCCTTTCGGGAGTAGGCTACTCAGAAGCGAGGCAATTCAGCCGTAAACTGATTTGGTTGCGCAAGTCAACACTGTAAAGAGTCAGACAATGCCCGCAACTAGATCAAGCGCGCCTCGAATCCGAGCGATTAGGTGTCCACTTGGATAGCCTCTGAGCTTTGAAATCTCCGAAGGTGATTGATTATCGATCAGGATCGCGCGCACGAGATCTCGGTCAATGTAGCCGAGCGCGGTGTCGACCTTTTCGATAGTCTTTGCCGCGTCGACATCGTGCGAAGACCGTAGTAGCGCGTCGCAATAGCGTTTCACCGTCGCCATTCGTCGATCGCGCTCGACGCCGTCGCCCAGCTGACCGCGATGCGCGAGTTGTTCGATCATAGTCGGAAGGGCGCAAAAGCTTTCGAAGTCGATGCCGGTGGCGCGCCCGTATTCCGCCAAGTCGACAAGTTTCGCTCGTCGCGGTCCTTCGCGAGTTTCGATTTCGCCGCGCGCCTCAAGGCGAGCTACGCGGCGGCTCACGGCCGCCGGGTCGATTTTCAAGGCTCGGCCGAGTTCGTTGATCCCTGCCCATCGTCTGGTCAGCATTTCTTGCTCCTTCATCGGCTGCTTCTTGTTTAGATTTTAAATCTTGTATTCGTGGGGGCGCCCAAATGTCCCCCTGTCGCTCGCACGCTGTCTTCGGCCGCTTATCAATCCAGGAAAGCCATTCGCGCGAGACAACCCGGACGACGTTGGTAAGACTCTTGCGCCCTTTGACCGGACGCTCTTCGATCGCGATCAAAGCCAGCCCGCGCAAACGCTGCATGGCGCGCTTGGCTGTTTTTCGGCAGACGCCGGCTCGCGCGGCGATTTCGTCGAGCGAAAGGTCGCAAAATCGGCGGCGCAAATGTTCGTCCGCGATGATCCGCGCCACCGCCATGTCGCCGATCGTAAGCCGCCCAGCGAGAAATCCGGGCAGCGGTCCCGACCACGCGAGCCGGTGTCGCCGCTCATAGGAGCGTTGCCGATCGGGCGAACGCTGGGGACGACGGCGGCCACGTTCCAGATTGCGCCAGCGTTCTTGATCGGGGAGTTTTTGACGATCGCGGATCGCCGCCGGCACCGTTTCGATTTCGCCGAACTCGTACGCTCGAACGAGATCGTCGCGCACGTGCGACGCGCATGCGCGACGAACCAAGCTCGTGAGCTCGTCGCTGACCGAGATAGCGGCGCTCATGGCCGATCCCCGTCATACACAGCATATTCCGCATGCGTCTCTTGCAGCGGCTCACACTTTTTGGTAGATTTTCTTTTCGAGAACTTTGATTGGGATTTGGCCCTGCGGTCGCCGCCAGCGAACGCGGGGCCTCTACTTTTTGGGGGGTCGCCCGTCGACCTTTCGGAACGACCGGGGAACGTTTTACGCGGACATTCTGCGGACGTGCTTTTCGCAACATCGCCGGAAGTGGCGCGCCCGAAGGGATTCGAACCCCTGACCTCTGCCTTCGGAGGGCAGCGCTCTATCCAGCTGAGCTACGGGCGCAAATTCGCAATGACTCGGCCTAGATAGCGGAAGCGCGTCCGTGCGGCAACGGCTCGGGCGGACGCGTTTCCGCCATGCTGAAAATGCTTTAAGCTTGGCGGCAACCGGCATCAGGAGCATTGCGAATGGCGCAGTTTGCGGAAAAGCGCGAAGGAAAAACCGTCCAGATCAAGGACGCCGCATTCAAATGGGACGATCCGCTCGACCTGGAAAGCGAGCTGACCGAGGAAGAGCGCATGGTGCGCGACACCGCGCGCGATTATGCGCAGGAGAAATTATTCCCGCGCGTGCTCAAGGCCTATCGCGAGGAAACTTACGATTTGGCGGTGATCCGCGAGATGGGCGAACTCGGGCTCCTCGGCGCGACCATCCCGGAGGAATACGGCGGCGCGGGCTTGAGCTACACGTCCTACGGATTGATCGCGCGCGAAGTCGAGCGGGTCGATTCCGGGTACCGCTCCGCTATGTCGGTGCAGTCGTCGCTGGTCATGCATCCGATCTACGCCTTCGGCAGCGAGGCGCAGAAGCGCAAATATTTGCCCAAGCTTGCAACCGGCGAGATGGTCGGCTGCTTCGGGCTGACCGAGCCCGACCACGGCTCCGATCCCGGCTCGATGACGACGCGCGCGCAGAAAGCCGCCGGCGGCTATGCGCTCACCGGCACGAAAATGTGGATTTCGAACGCGCCGGTCGCCGACATTGCCGTGGTCTGGGCCAAGCTAGACGGCAAGATCCGCGGCTTCATTGTCGAGCGCAGCACTAAAGGTTTCTCCACGCCGAAGATCGAGGGCAAGCTGTCGTTGCGCGCCTCCATCACCGGCGAGATCGTGCTCGATGGCGCGATCGTGCCGGACGACAATATCCTGCCCAATGTCGCGGGCCTCGCCGGCCCATTCGGCTGCCTCAACATGGCGCGCACCGGCATCGCCTGGGGCGCGATTGGCGCCGCCGAATTCTGCTGGCACCGGGCGCGCGATTACGTGCTCAATCGCAAGCAATTCGGCCGCCCGCTCGCCGCCAACCAGCTCATTCAGAAAAAGCTCGCCGACATGCAGACCGAAATCACGCTCGGCCTGCACGCCGCGCTCCGGCTCACCCGCATGATCGAGCAGGGCAAGGCGTCGCCGCCGGCGATCTCGCTGCTCAAACGCAACAATTGCGGCAAGGCGCTCGACATCGCCCGCGTCGCCCGCGACATGCACGGCGGCAACGGCATCGCCGATGAATTCCACGTCATGCGCGTCCTCTGCAATCTGGAAACCGTCAACACCTACGAGGGCACCCACGACATCCACGCGCTGATCCTCGGCCGCGCGCAAACCGGCATCCAGGCGTTTATGTAACGGCGTTCTACGCCGTCATTCCGGCCGAGCGCGCACAGCACGGGAGCCGGAATCCATAACCACAGACTTGGCGGCAAATTCCTGAAGCGCCGGGACTATGGATTCCGGATTCGCGCTTTAGGCGCGCCCCGGAATGACGCCCATCAAAGAAACTACCCCGCCGCCTTCTCCGTCCCCTCGTCCGCCGGTTTGTCGGACACGCCGGCTTCGGCGAAGGTCGCCATGCCGGTGTGGCAGGCGAGCGCGGCGCGCAGGATAGCGAGCGCCACCGCGGCGCCGGAGGCTTCGCCGAGCCGCATGGCGAGATCGATGACCGGCTTTAGCTTCAGTTCGTCCAGCAGGGCGCGGTGACCGGCCTCGGCGGAGACGTGGCCGGCGATCGCGTGCGACAGCGTATCCGTGCGCAGCTTATAAAGCGGCGCCACCGCCGCGGTGCAGACGAAGCCGTCGAGGATGACCGGAATGTTCTGCCGCCGCGCGGCGAGCGTGGCGCCGAGAATGGCGGCAAGCTCGCGGCCGCCGAGCGCGGCGGCGACTTTCAGCGGCTCATTCAGAATGGCGGCGTGGCGGTCGAGCGCGCGGTCGATGACGGCGCGCTTTCGTTGCAGCCCATTGTCATCAACGCCGGTGCCGCGGCCGGCCCAGCGCGCACCGCGCCCGCCGAACAAAGCCGCGACGAGGGCGGCCGCCGCGGTGGTGTTGCCGATGCCCATTTCGCCGAGAACGACCAGATCGGCGTTCTTCGACACCGCGCCGTAGCCTTCGTTCACCGCGGCGAGGAATTCCGCCTCGGTCATCGCCGGGGCCAACGTGAAATCGGTGGTGGGATTGTCCAGCGCCAGCGGAATGACAGTGAGCGTGGCGCCGCCTGCGCGCGCCAGCTGATTGATGGCGGCGCCGCCATGGGCGAAATTCGCCACCATCTGGGCGGTGACTTCGGCCGGATAGGCGGAGACGCCCTGCGCGGTCACCCCGTGATTGCCGGCGAACACGACGATCTCGACGCGATCGAGAAGCGGCGGCGCGTGGCCCTGCCAGTGCGAGAGCCATGCCACTAGTTCCTCCAGCCGGCCGAGGCTGCCGGGCGGTTTGGTCAGATTGCCCTCGCGCTGCGCGACTGCGGCGCTGGCGGCGGGGTGCCCGCCCGGCAAATCGAGGCAGGCTGAGCGCAGATCGGCGAAAGTGACGAAGTTCGGCATGTTTTTCCCCTGGATATTTTGATGCCGGTCGTCCCCGCGAAAGCGGGCACCCAGACTGGATTTACGCTTGCGCAGGAATGAGCGGAAAGACAGCTTAGGTCGATCCAATTATGCTGTAGCGGGCAACGGGCGACAAGGACGAACGATGACAATGCCCGGTGGAAGAGACGACTGGCGGCCGTGGGCGGCGGAGCGCGGGCGCGAACTCAAGGCCGCGCTGTCGTTCCTGACGCGGCTGCCGTTCGTTCACGTCGCGCCGACCGGCGACGCCCATGTGGACGAACTCGATCCGGCGCAACCTACTTTGGCGCTGGCGAGCTGGGCGTTCCCGCTCGCCGGCATTGTCGTCGGCGGGATCGGCGCCATCGTATACGCGATCGCGCACGGGCTCGGTCTGCCGCCGTGGCCGGCAGCGGCGCTCACCGTGGCGGCGACGCTGGCGGTCACCGGCGCGCTGCACGAGGACGGCTTGGCCGATACCGCCGACGGCTTCGGAGGCGGGGGCACCCGCGAGCAAAAACTCGCGATCATGCGCGACAGCCGGATCGGCAGCTACGGCGTCTGCGCGCTGATGTTGTCGCTCCTCGTTCGCGCCGCCGCGCTCGCAAGCCTCGCCGAGCCCGGCGCCGTAGCGGCAGCACTGATCGCCGCGCACACCGCCGCGCGCACGGTGATGCCGGCGCTGATGTTCTTTCTCGCCCCGGCGCGCAACGACGGTCTGTCGTTTGCCGCCGGCGCGCCGCCGGCAGCAAGCGTCGCCGCCGGCGCCGTGCTGGCGCTGATCGTTCTCCTGTTCAGTCTCGGGCTGACGCTGACCGTCGCAGCGGCGATCCTGGTCGCGATTGCGGCAGCGCTGATGGCGGGCTTAAGCGAGCGGCAGATCGGCGGCCAGACCGGCGACGTGCTCGGCGCCGCCGAGCAAGTTTGCGAGATCGTCGTGCTCCTGGTGGCGCTGAAGTAATTATCCGCCCCCGCCTAGCAGGGGAGGGAAACCATGCGGAGTATGGTGGAGGGGGCACGCAGCAATGACGCCCCTTCCACCGCCCTTCGGCATAGCCGACCCTTGGTGTCGGCGTTCTGTACGTAAAGTACGGCGCCAAAGGCCGCCCATGCCCCCTTCCCCGCTTCGCGGGGCAGGATCTTTATTACGCCTCTTTGTGCGGACTTAAGAATCGCGCGCCGGCAATCATGAGAACGGTGAGCACCGCCGGCACGAGCGCCAGCAGAAGATTGACCGCGGCAACGCCGGCTACCGCCGCCCAGCCGATCGAGGAAAACGCTTCGGCAAACGTCGCCACCCGCGACGACACTTGCCGTCGGCGGAATTGACTGCGTTTCGCTTGGGTGCGGAACCAGAGCTGGATCGCGGTCGCCGACGCCGCGGCAATGAGGATGCCGAGCGCGGCGATCAACGCGTGCCACGGCGAGGCGAATGCCAGCACGGCGACGAGCGGCGCGAATACCACGGCGATAAGGCCGAGCACCGCCTCGATCTTGCTGCGCAGCACGAAGTGGGCGGGCACCGGTGCAGTAGCGACGAGATCGGGCGCGTCTTCGCCGGAGATGGTGAGCCAGGCGAGCCCGCCTGCGAGCTGGCCCGCCGCCATCACCAGCACCGGCACCACCAGATTGGCGGCGCCGCCATTCGCTGCGAAGCTCTGCCATAACAGCAGCGCCGGCGGCACCAGATAGAGCATCTGCATCAGCGTCTGCGACGCGAGCCACGGATCACGGAACAGCAAAAGCCATTCCTTGCGGCGAAGCGCCTGCTGCGGCGAGACGCGGCGGAAGTTTTTTTGGCGCCCGGCGCGGCCTGCCGGTGGCACCACCGCGCCGGCGGCGGTGACGGCGTATTCGCCGAAGCGCGGCGCCACCGCAGCGATCGCAACCGCGAGCAGGATGATACTGACAGCCAGCACGACCGCGAGCGCCACGCCGTCGCCGAGCACCGCGCGCGCCGGCCACCAGGCGAGGCTCGCCGCGTCCGGCGCCAGCCGCAGCAGCGCGTCCGATTGCAGCACGGAGGTCCGCGAGATGGTGCCATAGGACAGGATCGCCGCCACCTGCAGGCCGATGACGAACGCGGCGCCAATGACGGCGGCGAGGATTTGCGCCACCAATCGCGTGCGCCGCGCGCCGACGACGCGGAATAGCGCCACGGTCAGCGCCACCGCGATTGCGGTCGCCGCCGCGCCCATGGCGAGGATGACGCCATAGCCGCCAAGCCAGCGCACGCCGCCGCGCACGGCGAGCATGTCGATGAACGGCGCGGCGAGCGGCAGCGCCATGGTGGCGACCGCCAGCGCCACTGTGGTTATCCGCACCGTGAAGATTTTATAGGCGGCGACCGGCGACGCGAGAATGAGATCGAGGTCGGAGCGCGCGTAGAAAGCGCGCGTCAGCGATTCCATCGCCTGCGACACCATCAATAGCCACGACAACAGCAGCGTCGCGGTGATGACAATGAACATATGCTGGTCGGGCGCTGCGCCGGCGAAGGAGCCGACCACGTACCAGGCGACGCCGTGCATGCAGGCGACAAAACCGATGATGCCGAGCGCGACCGCGCGGCGGCGCGCGCGTTTGCCGGCGGTCATCATCGCCACCCAGTCGCGCCAGGCGAGCCGCGACTTGTGGCGGGCGAACCAGACCGTGCTGCCGGGTGCAATCATAGCAGCTTGAGTTTCACGCCGCCGCTGCGGCTTCGGCGACCAGCGCGAGAAAGGTGTCTTCCAGGCTGGCACCGCCGCCGATGTCGCGGCTGCCTTCGCCGGCGGGTGTATCCACCTGTTGCGTACTCACTTGGCGGCGCAGCTCTTCGAGCGTGCCCTCGGCGATCAGCCGGCCGCGCGAGATGACGCCAATCCGGTCGGCCATGCGCTCGGCCACTTCCAGAATATGCGTGGTCATGATCACGGTTGCGCCGGAGCGCGCGCGTTCGCGCAATACGTCCTTGACCTGGCGGGCGGAGCCGGCGTCGAGCCCGGTGAGCGGCTCGTCGAGAATGATCAGCCGCGGCGCGTGAATGAGCGCGCCGGCGAGCGCCACCTTCTGGCGCATGCCCTTGGAAAATGTTTCGCAGCGCTCGCGCGCATGCGGGCCGAGCCCGAGCCAGCCGAGCAAATCCTGCGCGCTCGCCTGCGCGAGGGTTGGCTCGACGCCCCACAGTCCGGCGACGAACTCCAGATATTCCTCCGGTGTGAGCTTGTCGTAGATCATCGGCTCATCGGACACCCAGGCGATCACCCGTTTGGCTTCGACCGGATCGGCGAGCGCATCGATGCCGCAGACGCCGATCGAGCCAGCATCGGGCCGGATCAAGCCAGCGATCATGCGCAACGTCGTGGTCTTGCCGGCGCCGTTCGGGCCGAGGAGCGCGTAGAACTCGCCCTCGCGTACGGCCAGATAGAGGCCGTCAACCGCCGGGCGCTCGAAGCGCTTGGTGAGACCGCAGATGTCGAGGGCGAGAGGTAACGGCTGGAGCATCCGAAGACGCTAGCCGGGACTGGTTTCAGGGTCGTGAATTGGGGGGCATATTTTCCGGTCATTCCGGAAAACCGCGCCGACGCGCGCCCCGGAATGACAGTTACCCGCTGATATTAAAGCCGGCCAGCGCCGCCATATTGACCAATTGCGCGTCGTTGCCGGAGAGCGGAACGATCTGCACCGAACGGTCGAGCCCGACCAGGATCGGGCCGATGACGGTGGCGCCGCCGAGCTCCATCAGCATCTTGGTCGAGATCGAGGCCGAGTGGAACGCCGGCATGATCAGCACATTGGCCGGGCCGGACAGACGGCAGAACGGATAGGCTTCGCGCAGCTCCATATTGAGCGCCACGTCGGCGGCCATGTCGCCGTCATACTCGAAATCGACGCGCTGCTTGTCGAGCAGTTTCACCGCCTCGCGCACGCGGTCGGAGCGCTCGCCCGACGGGTGGCCGAAAGTCGAGAAGGCGAGCAAAGCCAAGCGCGGCTCGTAGCCGAGCGAGCGCGCCACCCGCGCCGCCTCGACGGCAATCTCAGCGATGTCGCTGGCGTCGGGCATTTCGGTGACCGCAGTGTCGGCGACCAGAACGGTGCGGCCGCGCGCCAGCACCAGCGAGACACCCATGACGCGGTGGCCGGGCTTGGGATCGATGCAGCGGCGCACGTCTTCGAGCGCGACCGAGAAGTTGCGCGTCACGCCGGTGACCATCGCATCGGCGTCGCCGAGCGCCACCATGCAGGCGGCGAAATGATTGCGGTCCTGATTGATCAGCCGGACGCAGTCGCGTTGCAGGAAGCCCTCGCGCTGCAACCGCTCGTAAAGATAGGCGGCGTAGGCGGCGTTGCGCGACGACAATCGCGCATTGATGATCTCGATGCCGCTGCCGAACTCAATGCCGAGCGCCTTGGCGGTTCCCTTGACGCGGTCCTCGCGGCCGACCAGAAGCGCGCTGCCGAGGCCTTGCTGCACGAACGAGGCGGCGGCGCGGATCACTTGCTCCTCCTCGCCCTCGGCAAACACCACGCGCTGCGGCTGCCGCCGTAACCGATCGAATACCCGCTGCAACACGCCGGCGATCGGATCGCGCCGGCTGCGCAATTGCTGCTTATAAGCCTCCATGTCGACGATCGGCCGGCGCGCGACTTTGGAATCCATCGCCGCTTTGGCCACCGCCGGCGGAATTGACGCAATCAGCCGCGGATCGAACGGCACCGGGATAATGTAATCCGGTCCGTATTTCGGCCGCGCGCCATAGGCAGCGGCAACCTCGTCGGGGACGTCCTCGCGCGCCAACTCGGCGAGCGCATGCGCGGCGGCGATCTTCATCTCCATGTTGATGGCGCGCGCGCGCACATCGAGCGCGCCGCGGAAGATGTAGGGAAAGCCGAGCACATTGTTAATCTGGTTCGGATAGTCGGAGCGGCCGGTCGCCATGATGGCGTCGTCACGCACCGCGGCGACGTCTTCGACGGTGATTTCGGGATCCGGATTGGCCATGGCGAAGATGATCGGCTTCTCAGCCATCGCCTTCACCATGTCCTGGGTCATCGCACCCTTCTGCGAGAGGCCGAAGAACACATCGGCACCGACCATGGCTTCGGCGAGCGTGCGCGCCTTGGTCTTGATCGCATAGCCCGACTTCCATTGGTTCATGCCGGCGGTGCGGCCTTCATAAATCACGCCCTTGGTGTCGCAGAGGATGAGATTCTCCGGCCGGAAGCCGATCGCGCGAAGAAGTTCGAGGCAGGCAATACCGGCGGCGCCGGCGCCGTTGCAGACAAGCTTGGTGGTCTTGATCTCGCGGCCGGTGAGTTCGAGCGCGTTGATCAAACCGGCCGCGGCGATGATGGCGGTGCCATGCTGGTCGTCATGAAAGACCGGAATGTCCAACAGCTCGCGTAGCCGCTGCTCGATGATGAAACATTCCGGCGCCTTGATATCCTCGAGATTGATGCCGCCCCAGCTCTTGCCGAGCACCTTCACGCAGTTGATGATTTCGTCGGGGTCCTCGGAGGAGATTTCCAGATCGATCGAGTCGATGTCGGCAAAGCGCTTGAACAGGACGGCTTTTCCTTCCATCACCGGCTTGGCGGCGAGCGCGCCGCGATTGCCAAGGCCGAGGATGGCGGTGCCGTTGGTGATCACCGCGACGAAATTGCCCTTGGTGGTGTAGTCGTAGGCGCGGCTCTCGTCTTCGGCGATGGCAAGCACCGGCACGGCGACGCCAGGCGAATAGGCGAGCGACAGATCGCGCTGCGTCGCCATCGGCTTGGTCGCCACGACTTCGAGCTTGCCCGGCCGCCCCTGGCTGTGAAACAGCAGAGCTTCCTGATCGGTGAACGTCGGCCGGTTCCCGGTTTTCCGAGCCATTTCAATTCCTTGCCGGTGAAGTCACGGCGCGAGGACCAGCCGTCGGAGCGACGTTAGCGGATGCAAGCCCTCATGCTCAACAGAACCCTATTTCATGCTTAAGTCGCCCGCCGACGCAAAGCGTCACAGGCGCGACGCATTGAATAAACCGGCATTGCAGAGTAATGCCACCGCCACGCCCACTCTTGAGAGCCGCCCGGCGTTGTGATGATCAGATTTCTGCTGCGCTTCATCGGCCTCTGCCTGTTGGCCACCGCCTTTGTATTCCTGGTTTATGACGGCGAAAGGTCCATCGTAAACCAGCATTTGACTTACACCGATCTTGAGCAGGGTTGGGCGTTGCTCGATCAGTATCATCTCAACCTGGCCCAGAATTGGTTGAAGCTGAAGGCCGCGTGGGCGTGGGATCCTTACTTTCAAAAGCTCTTTGAAATTCCGATCTGGGCAATTCTGGCCATTGTCGCGATGATCCTCATTCTGCTCGGGCGCAAGAAAAGGCCGCTGATCGGCTACGCGCGCAACTGAGCGCCCAGCGCATGCGCTTGGCAAAGCGGTTCGGCTGGTGGCGTTGGCTTCGGCCGTTGCTCGTTATCACTCTCATTTTGCTGTTGCTGCCGTATGCGATCGCGCCGCTGTACCGGTTCGGCCAGCCGGTTTCGATGCCGATGCTGTGGCGCTGGGCGACCGGCGAGCACGTCGAGCGCGTCTTCGTTCCGCTCGATCGCATCGCACCGGTCGTGGCGCTCACCGTCATCATCGCCGAGGACGGCGGCTTTTGTCACAATCGCGGCATCGATCTCGGCGCCGTGCGCGAGGCGTTGCGCGAAAGCGACGACGATATCGAAGAGGCGCGCGGCGGATCGACCATCACGCAGCAGACGGTCAAGAATCTGTTTCTCTGGCCGGGCCGCAGCATCCTACGCAAGGCGCTCGAGCTGCCGCTGGCGCTGTGGCTCAACATGGTGTTGCCGAAGCGGCGGATTATCGAACTCTATCTCAATATCGCCGAGTGGGGCCCGAGCGGACAATTCGGCATCGAGGCGGCAGCGCGCTTTGCTTTCCGCAAATCGGCGCGCGAGCTGACGCCGGCCGAGGCCGCCGAACTTGCCGGCATCCTGCCTAATCCGGTTCGCCGCTCGGCGCGGGCGCCCAGCACATTGGTGCAACGGCTCGCGGCCCTCTATGAGCGGCGCGCCGCCAGCTATCCCAATCACGCCGCCTGTCTCCGTAACCCGGCCCACTAGCGTCCGGCGACCCCTTCCTTTATAAGCGCGCAATCCTAGAACAGCCGAACTGTCGCAGGAGAGTTTAAGTCATGGCCGTCCCGAAACGAAAAACGTCGCCCTCGCGCCGCGGCATGCGCCGCTCGGCCGATGCGCTCAGGCGGCCGACCTATGTCGAGGACAAGGATTCCGGCGAATTGCGGCGGCCGCACCATATCGATCTGAAGACCGGCATGTATCGCGGCCGGCAGGTGCTGACCAAGAAGACGAAAAGCTAGCCGCGACAAGGCGCGTCATGTTCCTTCTTGGCTTTCCGCTGCTGCTGATTCCCTTCGCCGTCTACAACATGATTGCGTTTCTCACACCCGGCGTCGGCTGGACTACGCCGGTCACCACCCTTCATATGACGTCCGGGCAGGACTGGGTGATGACCTGGGAAGACCTGCTCATTGCCTTTGCCATCCTGTTGCTGGCGGTCGAAATTCTGAAATCGACGCGCATGGGCATGCGCTCGATCGTCGATCATGTACTGGCGATGGCGCTGTTCATCGCCATGCTGGTGGAATTTTTGCTGGTCAAGCTGGCGGGAACATCGACATTCTTTTTGCTGACCATGATCGGGCTGGTCGACGTGCTGGTCGGCTTTATCGTCAGCATCCGCTCGTCACAGCGTCAGATCGAGATCGAGGCCGCCCGCCTAGAGCGTGATTTGCGAAAATATCACGCTGCAACGAAGTAACTAGACCGGATTTTAAGCGGCGCGCGACAGCGCCCGGCCGATCGGCAGCGGCCGGTAACTTGCACCTGCATAAGCGGCAATCGCTACTTCCGGGTCGGCCCAGCGGCGCGCGCGTCTGCGGCGCCAGCGTTTTGGCTGCGATTAGCGGCGTCAGGAACTCCACTTGCGGCCGCACGCAAGCGTAGCCGTAGCGACTTGCGCCGGCGTAATGAGCGATGGGGACGAGCGCCGTGCTCATGGGGGTTACCGCTTCCTGTGCCGAAATGGGACGCCCGTTATTCCGAACGGGGGCATCCGCCGCTTTCCGCTGTTGAAGTCGCAAACTGCGTGCCGCGGCGGCGGTTGCCTCAATTCGCCGGCGGGATTTCCGAATTCTTTATGTTCCTGCGGTACTTTACGCGAAACTGATGGTCTGCTTTCACGCTGTTCGCGGACCGCGGCAATCCCAATGAGGCGCGGGTGAACATCGAGGATCCGCACAGAGTCCCCCGCCCGCCTGGACCCCGGGGAAATCCTCGCCTCGGTCGGCGAAGCGCTTTATCGCTGGGACCTCCAAAGCGACGCGCTGACTTGGAGCGCGAATGCTGAGGAGTTCTGTCGATCGCAAGCCGCGAGGCGATCGCCACCGCCCGTGCATTTGCGCAATTCCTCGACGCCGACAATTTGCAGGCCCGCTTCGACGCAGTCATGCGCTCGGAGCAGCGCGACGACGGCCGCGGCGTCGGCTATCGCATCCAATATTGCATTCGCCCCGACCCGAACGCCGACACCAGACTCTGGCTCGAAGACACCGGCCGCTGGTTCGCCGGCCCCGACGGCAAACCCGTCCGTGCGCACGGCATGGTGCGCGTCATCAACGACCGCCACGAGCACGAAAGCCGGCTGAGCTATCTCGCCCGTTATGACGGTCTCACCGGCGAATTCAACCGGCATCATCTGACCGAAGTGCTGACGAAGACACTCGATGAAGCGTTCGCTTCCGCTCCTCGTGCGGCTTTATGCTGGTTGCGATCGACAATCTGGCGCGAATCAACGAGTCCTTCGGTTTTGACATCGCCGACGAAGTGATCAGCGCGGTCGCCAAACGCATCCGCAGCCTGATGCGCGGCAAGGACACGCTCGGCCGTTTTTCCGGCAACAAGTTCGGCCTCGTGCTGCGCGACTGCACGCCCGACGACATGGCGGTCGCCGCCGAGCGGCTGCTTGCCGGCGTGCACGACGACATGCTGCCGACCAGCGCCGCACCGATCGCCGTCACCGTCACGATCGGCGGCGTCACCGCGCCGCGCCATGCCCGTAGCGTGGCGGAGGTGCTGGCGCGCGCCCAGGATGCGCTCGATCGCGCCAAGGCCAGCCGCCATGGCTCGTTCCTCCCCTACCGGCCGAATATCGAGCGCGAGACGCAGCGCCTGGAGAATGTGCGCGCGACCGACGAAATCGTCGCCGCGCTCAACGAGCGGCGCATTTTCCTCGCCTACGAGCCTGTCGCCGGCGCGCGCGATCGCAAACACGGCTTCTATGAGTGTCTGATGCGCGTGCGTCGCATCGACGGCAGCCTCCTTGGCGCCGGCGACGTCGTGCCGGTCGCCGAACGGCTCGGCCTGGTGCGGCTCCTCGACCACCGCGTGCTGGAACTCGTGATCGATGAATTGCCGCCGCGCCGTCATTGCGCACCAGCGTCAACGTCTCGCCCGGCTCAACCACCGATCCGGATTGGTGGGCGGGTTTAGGCTCGATGTTGCGCGCCCATACCGGCGTCGCCGAGCGACTGATCATCGAGATCACCGAAAGCGCGGCGATCCACGACATCGACGAGACCCGCGGCTTCGTCGCCCGCGTGAAGGATCTCGGCTGCCGCATCGCCATCGACGATTTCGGCGCCGGCTACACCTCGTTCCGCAATTTGCGCAAGCTCGGCGTGGATATCGTCAAGATCGACGGTGCTTTCGTGCAGACATGCTGCGCTCGGAAGACGACCGCGCCTTCGTGCGCACGCTGATCGAGCTCGGCAAGCGGCTCAAATTAGCTACCGTCGCCGAATGGGTGCAGGACGAGCAGGCGGCAAAAATGCTGGAAGCGTGGGGCTGCGATTATCTGCAGGGCGCGCTAGTCGGCCTGGCGACGATCGAGCGGCCGTGGCGCGAGGGCCCCGCGCCGATGGTAGCGTGCGGCGCTTAAGCTAGTGCTGCGGCCCAGACAGGCTGAGTTCGCGTTCAGCGCGAAACACATTGCCATAAAGATTGGCGATCCACTGCCGTCCGCTCGACGTCACATTGAGATAGCGGATCGCGGTCTGGATGTGCGCGGAAACGCTGTTCCAGTAAAACTGCGGATATTTGTCGGTAAGGTCGGCGGGTGAGGCATAACCCAGCTGCCGGTTCATCCCGACTTCTTCAAATTCGAGGTAAAGCGCGTTGGCCTTGCGCAGATAATGCGGGTCGCCAAGTTGGCCGATCAGATCGGCCGCGCGTACCAGCGAAACCTCCTCGTTGTCCTCGTTATCGCCTGCTTCGCCCGGTGACGGAAAACGCGTGTATTCGATCGCGTCGGCAATCCGCGCGGCATCGAGAATTTCGGAATTTCCGATGCGGTCCATCACGTAAAGTTTCGACCGGTCGACGTGGAAAGGAGTCAATGCCGCGTCGGAGGAACCGCGCGGGAGCTTGGTCTTTCGGCCTTTCGCATCGATGACGTAGCCGTCAGGCCCGTCGCCTTGCAGAATGCCCCGCACATAGCCGATGTCATGCAGCAGGCAGGCGACCAGGACGTGCGCGAAGTCGATCGGATAAGTCGGAGTGAGAAGCGCGCGGCCTTTCATGATGTCGTAGCCGACCTGGGTGACCAGCATGGTGTGCTCGACGTTGTGATAGAGCGCGTCGCTGTTGCCGATGCATTCCAGCGAAATCCGCGCGACCGCCGGAATAAGCTCGGTCAGCGTCGCCTCGACCGATCCAAATCTGCGGCTTAGATGCTCGCTGAGATACGCACTTAGACCTTCCGCCGCCAATTCAGGAACGGTGATCAAGGGAGTTTCCGTCTGCTCAAATCTCTTCTACAAGCACAATGATACTGCCTCAGACATCGCCGAGGTTAGCAAGATTTCCGACATCGAGGGACGTAGGAGTCTGATACCTTGACGGCCGGTTGACACGGATCGATCAACTGCCGCCGGTCAGCTTGTCGACTTTCTTCTGCATCTCGTCGAGCTCGACGCTTGAGATCGTCGATGTCGCCGGTCTTGGACGGCATCTTGGCGGCTTCGTCATGCGGCCTCGCCGCCTTCGCGCCGGGCAAACGGCGTGAACATGGCAAACGCGCGCTCGAACATTTCCATGTTGCGACGGACCTGCTCCTCGAGCGCGCCGAACGGACTGCCACCGAAAGCTTGCGCCATCTGATTGCGGAATTTTTCCTGCTCGCGGGTCAGTGAATCGATGGAGACTTCCAGATAGCGCGGCACCAGCATCTGCATGCTGTCGCCATAGAAGCGGATCAGCTGGCGCAGGAACGCGATCGGCAGCAGATTCTGCCCTTCTTTGTTTTCCTGCTCGAAGATGATCTGCGCGAGCACCGAGCGGGTGATGTCCTCGCCGGTCTTGGCGTCGTAGACGACAAAATCCTCGCCGGTTTGACCATAGCGGCGAGGTCTTCGAGCGTGACATAGGTGCTGGTGCCGGTGTTGTAGAGCCGCCGGTTGGCGTATTTCTTGATCGTGATCGGCTCGACGGCGGGCTTGGTCGTGTGTTTCGGGCATGTGGCTGGAACCACGCGGGTTTACGCCATCAAAATAGGCGGTTTCGCCGGGCGCGGCTACCGTTTTGTGCGGCGGGCCGGCCGCACTCCTGGCATGGCAGCAATGCGGCCGCCGTCCCGCCTTGTCGAGGGCCGGTCGTGTCCTTATGACATAGGTCAATACGGCCGGCGGCCATTGCCGTGTGTCATCACCCCATGCCCGGAAGGATTCTCCCATGAAAGACGACATCGTCATTGTCAGCGCGATTCGCACGCCGGTCGGCGCATTCAACGGCGCCTTCGGCAACACGCCCGCCCATGACCTCGGCAAGATGGCGATCAAAGCGGCGCTCGATCGCGCCGGCGTCGAAGCGCCGCGTGTCTCCGAAGTGATCATGGGGCAAATCCTGCAAGCCGGTCAGGGCCAGGGCCCGGCCCGCCAGGCCTCGATCAATGCCGGCATTCCGGTCGAAGTCCCCGCCTGGAGCGTCAACCAGCTGTGCGGCTCGGGGCTGCGCGCGGTGGCGCTCGGCTATCAGGCCATCGTCAACGGCGATTCCGAGATCGTGGTCGCCGGCGGCCAGGAATCGATGAGCATGGCGCCGCACTGCGCCTATCTGCGCGGCGGCGTGAAGATGGGCGACTTCCAGATGATCGACACCATGATCAAGGACGGCCTGTGGGACGCCTTCAACGGCTATCACATGGGCAACACCGCCGAGAACGTCGCGCGGCAATGGCAGATCACCCGCGGCCAGCAGGACGAGTTCGCGGTCGCCTCGCAGAACAAAGCCGAAGCCGCGCAGAAGGCCGGCAAGTTCAAGGATGAAATCGTTCCGGTCACCGTCAAGAGCCGCAAAGGCGACATCGTCGTCGACACCGACGAATACCCCAAGCACGGCACCACGCTCGAAGCGGTCGGCAAATTGCGGCCGGCCTTCGACAAGGAAGGCACAGTCACCGCCGCCAACGCGTCGGGCATCAATGACGGCGCCGCCGCCATGGTGCTGATGAAAGCGAGCGAAGCGGCCAAGCTCGGCAAGACGCCGCTTGCGCGCATCGTGTCGTGGGCGCAGGCCGGCGTCGATCCGAAGATCATGGGCACCGGGCCGATCCCGGCCTCGCGCGCGGCGCTGAAGAAGGCGGGCTGGAACGTCGACGATCTCGACCTGGTCGAGGCCAATGAGGCCTTTGCCGCGCAGGCCTGCGCCGTCAACAAGGACCTCGGCTGGGATACCGGCAAGGTCAACGTCAACGGCGGCGCCATCGCCATCGGCCATCCGATCGGCGCTTCGGGCGCGCGCGTCCTGGTGACGCTGCTTTACGAGATGCAGAAGCGCAACGCCAAAAAGGGCCTCGCCACGCTTTGCATCGGCGGTGGCATGGGCATCGCCATGTGCGTGGAGCGCTAGGCCAATCGGAGCACGACTAATCACGTCGTGGCCGGGCAAGAGGCGCGAAGCGCCGTCTTTATGCCTATTGTCCCGGCCATCTACGTCTTTAAGCTAGCTCAAAAAGCAAGGCGTGGATGTCCGACACATACGCGAGCGAAAGCGACGCCGTTCTTCGAACGGCTACGCTCCGGCATGACGAGAAAGAAACAGGGAGGCAGAGCATGCCACGCGTCGCATTGGTGACGGGGGGGACACGCGGCATCGGCGCGGCGATCGCCAAGGCGCTCAAGGCGGCGGGCTATAAAGTCGCCGCCAATTACGGCGGCAACGACGAGGCGGCGAAAAAATTCAAGGCCGAGACCGGCATCGCCGTCTACAAATGGGACGTCTCCTCGTTACGACGCCTGCGCCGCCGGCGTCAAAAAGTCGAGGCCGATCTCGGCCCGATCGACGTGCTGGTCAACAATGCCGGCATCACCCGCGATTCGCAGCTCCATCGCATGAAGCCGGAGCAATGGACGGCGGTGATCAACACCAATCTCAATTCGCTGTTCAATATGTGCCGGCCACGTGATCGAGGGCATGCGCGAGCGCAAATTCGGCCGCATCATCAACATTTCCTCGATCAATGGCCAAAAGGGCCAGTTCGGCCAAACCAACTATTCAGCCGCCAAGGCCGGCGAAATCGGCTTCACCAAAGCACTGGCGCAAGAGAGCGCGCGAAGCGGCATCACCGTCAACGCCATCGCCCGGGCTATATCAATACCGAGATGGTGCAGGCGGTGCCGAAGGACGTGCTGGAGAAAAGCATCCTGCCGACATCCCGATCGGCCGGCTGGGCGAGCCGGAGGAGATCGCGCGCTGCGTGGTGTTTCTCGCCACCGACGATGCCGGGCTGATCACCGGCTCGACCCTGACCGCCAACGGCGGGCAATACATCACTTAGGTAACGTTGTTTTATCCGCTAGCCCGGCTCCCAGCCCTTCGGCGCCAATTCGAACTTGGCGAAGTCGAAGCCGGGCGCGACGGTGCAGCCGACCAGCGTCCATTCGCCGAGCGTTTGCGCCGCCTGCCAGGCATGAGCCGGCACGACGGCTTGCGGGCGTTCGCCCGCGGCAAGATCGCCGCCGAGCGTCATGCGCTCGCGCGTCGCCGGACGCGGCAGCGATTTCAAGCATGAGCGGCGCGCCGGCATGACAAGTGCCAGATTTCGGCGGCATCGATGCGATGCCAGTGCGAGCGCTCGCCGCGCGCCAGCAGAAAATAGATCGCGGTCGAGGCGGCGCGGCCGCCGTCGATCTGCCTGCGGTCGCGGAACGTCTCGCGGAAATGCCCGCCTTCCGGATGCGGCTTGAGATCGAGCAGCCGGATCGATGTCGCGCGGCTTGAGCGGTGAACGGCGAGCTGCGCTCTCAAAAACGATTTTTGCGCTCGCGGATCTCCGCGAACACTTTCCACGCCGGACTGCCGGCAAGGCCGACCGATTTCGCCACTTCCGGCATCGTCGGCGCGCAGGAACGGATTGGCCGCCTTCTCCGCGCCGATCGTCGCCGGAATGGTCGGCTTGCCGGCGGCAAGCTGCTGCTTCGACCTCTTCGGCGCGCGCGGCGAGCGCCTTGTTGTTCGGCTCGATGGTCTTGGCGAAGCGGATATTGGCGTCGGTATATTCGTGGCCGCAATAGAACTGCGTGTCGTCGGGCAGCGCGCGCAGCTTGAGCAGCGATTGCCACATCATCTCCGGTTGCCCTCGATGACCCGGCCGCAGCCGATCGAGAACAGCGTGTCGCCGACAAAGGCGAGTTTGTCGGCCGGGAAAAAATAGGAGATGTGGCCGGCGGTATGGCCCGGCGTCTCGATCACCCGGCCTTCGAGCGCGCCGACGCTGCACCGTGTCGCCCTCGCCGACCGTTTCATCGACATCGGCGATGCGCTGCGCCTCGTTGCGCGGCGCGACCACGCGGCATTTGTGATGCTGCCTTGAGTTCGCCGATGCCGGCGGTGTGATCGGCGTGATGATGCGTGACCAGAATGTCGGTGAGCCGCCAGCCGGTCTTTTTGAGCGCCGCCTCGACCGGCGCCGCCTCCGGCGCATCGATCGCCGCGGTCGCGCCGCTTTCGCGGATCGTGGATGAGCACGCCGAAATTGTCCTTGAGGCAGGGGAACAGATAGGTCTGCGCGGGCATGTTCCTCATCCGTGACATGATGTTACCAGCATCATCCGCCTTGGCGGACGACGGATCACGACGCAATACAGAGCATGGTTAACGCCGCTCGAGGCGCACGGAACGATAACGCACGGAATCCGTGCTATTTTGCCGCCATGGACGTCGTCGACCTGCGCAATTTCTACGCCCAGCGGCTGGGCGTGGTGGCGCGCCGCTTCATCGGCCGCGGCATCCGCGCGCGTTGGAGCGACACCCGCTCGCTGCGCGTGCTGGGCATCGGCTATGCGACGCCGTATCTCGGCCTGTTCCGCGAAGAGGCCGAACGCTGCCTCGCCTTGATGCCGGCGCCGCAAGGCGTGGTGCGCTGGCCGTCGTCGAAGCCGGCGCTGGCCGCTTTGGTCGAGGAGGACGATTTGCCGCTGACCGATGCGGCGGTCGACCGCGTGCTGTTGGTGCACGCGCTGGAAAATTCCGTCGATCCGGTCGGGTTGTTGCGCGAAGTCTGGCGCGTGCTCGCCGCCGGCGGCCGCCTGCTCGCCGTGGTGCCGAACCGGCGCGGCTTGTGGGCGCGCATGGACACGACGCCGTTCGGTCACGGCCGGCCCTATTCGCGCACCGCAGATCACCCATCTGCTGCGCGAAACCTGGTTCACGCCGACCGGCTGGGACGAGGCGCTGTACGTGCCGCCGATCGCGCGCGGCTGGTTCCTGCGCTCGGCCGTGGCGTGGGAGCGCACCGGCGCGACGCTTTCGGCGCCGTTTGCCGGCGTCCACATCGTCGAAGCGACCAAACAGGTCTATCGCGCCATCCCGGCGCGGCGCGAGAGGCGCCGCCTGGTGCCGGCGCTCAACCGGTGCTGATCCCCTCGCCGGGCGCGGCAGCGCTGTCGCGCTTCGACTGGCGAGTCGAGCGCCTATCTATGCGGCCACGGCTCGGCGGTGACGGCGGCGGCGTCGGCGCCGACAAGTCCTTAAGGCTGTCGAGCCGTTCGCGTTCGAGCGCGGCGACCAGCGCCGCCTTGATCTCGGCGACCAGGCCGAGGCCGCGGAACACCAACGCCGAATAAAGCTGGATGAGGCTTGCGCCGGCGCGGATTTTGGCGAGCGCGGCGGCGCCGGAATCGATGCCGCCGGCGCCGATCAGCGGAAACGACGCCCTCCACCCGCACATAGGTTTCGGCCAGCATGCGGGTGGCGAGCGGCAAACAGCGGCCGGCCCGACAAGCCGCCGGCCTCTTTGGCGTTGCGGCTTCGCGCAGGCCCGGCGGCCGCGCCACCGTGGTGTTGCCGACGATCATGCCGTCGACCCGGCGCGAGCGCGCGATGCCGACGACGTCGTCGAGATCGGCAGCGACAGATCGGGCGCGATCTTCAGCAGCACCGGCGTCGGACCGGCATGCGGCGCCACGCGCTCGCGCGCATCGATCACGCGCGCCAAGCAGATCGTCGAGCACTGCGGCCTGCTGCAGGTTGCGCAGGCCCGGCGTGTTGGGCGAGGAAATATTGACGGTGACGTAGCTCGCCACCGGCGCGAAGCGCTCGATCAGCCGCACATAATCGGCGATGCGATCGGGCGCATCCTTGTTGGCGCCGACATTGATGCCGACGATGCCGCCGGCATCGCGCGCGCGCCGGCGAGCCGCGCGCGAGCGCCGACCGTCGGCGCCTTGCGAATTAAAGCCGAGCCGGTTGATCACGCCGCCATCGGCATCGAGCCGGAACACCCGCGGCCGCGGATTGCCGGCTTGCGGCAGCGGCGTGATGGTGCCGACTTCGACAAAGCCGAAGCCGAGGCGCAACAGCGCATCGGGCACCTCGGCGTTCTTGTCGAAGCCCGGCCGCCATGCCGATCGGATTCGGAAAATTGAGCCCGAAGACGCGCATCGCCAGCCGCTTGTCGTCGCGCGGCGCCGGCGGCAGCGGCGCGAATTTCAACATCCTGATCGCCAGCCCATGGGCGTCTTCCGGGTCGAGCGCGTGCAAAAGCGGCCGCGCCAGACGGTCGAACAGGCCGATCACGGCTTCAAGCTCCGGCAGCGGCCGCCGGCCGTCGACCTCGTCCGGCAGCGGGCGCGCCCAGCGCACCGCCGAGAGCGGCAGCGCGCGCATAAAGATGCGGAAACAGTTCGCCGCCGCGCGAGTGCTCCCATTTCAGCGCCGCGCCCAGCGCGTCGGCATCGACCGCGACCAGCATCAGATCCGGTCTGTCCGGCAAAATGCTTTGCCGCGGTTTCGGCGACTTGCGCGGCGGTCGAGAAATGGATGAAGCCGTCGCGCTGATCGACCGCCGATCCGCGATAAACGCCCGGCGGCTCGGCCTGCGCGCCAAGCGCCTCGTTCGCAGATTTTGTAGATCGTCGTCACGCGTGCGCCCTGCGATTGCGGCTTGCGACCCTATCGGCGCACTTGAGCAGATCAGGCAATGAATCCGCTGAGTCATTGGGCCGCCTGTGCGAAGCACGATCGGCTTGCGGAATTGATGCACTAGCGACGCCGACGCTCGAGGCCGGCCTGCGGGGAGTGATGCTCACCCACGCGCAGGTCTGGTCGGCCATCGATCGCCTGGCCGAGCGCGCCGGGCTTTCGGCTTCGGGGCTCGCCAGGCGCGCCGGACTCGATCCGACCACCTTCAACAAATCGAAGCGCATCACCGCCGCAGGGCCGCGCGCGCTGGCCGTCGACCGAATCGATCGCCAAGGCGCTGGCCGCGACCGGCACGCCGTTCGACGTCTTTCGTCGCGCTGATCGAACGCCGGCGGCGGCGCGGCGACGCGGGCGGTGCCGCTCCTCGGCTTTGCCGAAGCCGGCGCCGGCGGCTATTTCGACGACGGCGGCTTTCCGGCCGGCGAAGGCTGGGACGAGATCGCCTTTCCCGCCGTCAGCGACGAGCACGCTTATGCGCTCGAAGTGTCCGGCCAGTCGATGGAGCCGGCCTATCGCGACGGCGACGTCATCCTGGTCTCGCCGGCGGCGCCGATCCGCCGCGGCGACCGCGTCGTGGTGCGAACCAAGGACGGCGAGGTGATGGCGAAGGAGCTCAAGCGCCGGACGGCGAAATCGATCGAGCTGAAATCGCTCAATGCCCAGCATCCCGACCGCACGCTGCCGGCCGACGTGCTGTGGATCGCGCGGATTTTGTGGGCGAGCCAGTAAGCGCGCTATGCATTCGGTCGGATGCGGCGAAGCAGCCGACCCTTCTCCGGCTGATGCTCGTACTGAAGCCGAGCGCGCCAGCGCGCCGTCGATCATGTCGATCGGTGTTCGGCGATGCCGTAGGCGGCGACGAAAGAGCCGAAGCGCGGGCCTTTCTCCTGGCCGAGCAGCACCTGATAGAGCATGTTGAACCAGTCGAGCGAGACGCCCGGCTTGCCGTCCTTGGCCTTTTTCTTGTGGTCGAGAAACGGCTCGCGCCGGCCGATCTCGTAGACCACGTCCTGGATGGTTTCCGCGCGGCGCATCCGCCGGCAATTGCGACAGCGCATCGCGCAGATCGATGAGCGCGGCGCGCTCGGCCGCGCTCGGCTCGCGGAATTTTTTCGCCGGCAGCGACGAAGTCGCGGAAATAGTGGATGGCGTAGTCGACCAGCGCGGCGAGCTGCGGATGCGTCTGCCGCGTCACGCCCGGCCGGTAGCGGCCGATAAAGCCCCACAGCGTCTCGGCGTTCTCCGCGTTCGACGCGGTGACGAGCGACAGCAGCATGGCAAACGTCACCGGGTTATCGGCCTCCGGCGGCGCGCCGCCATGAATGTGCCAGACCGGATTGCCGAGCCGCTCCTTCGGCGCCCTGCCGCGCGATAGGCGTCGAGGAATTGCTGATATTCGTCGACGTGGCGCGGGATGACGTCGAAATAAAGCCGCTTGGCCGCCTTCGGCTCGCGATACATGAACAGCGACAGGCTTTCCGGGCTGGCGTAGCGCAGCCATTCGTCGATGGTCAGGCCGTTGCCCTTCGACTTGGAGATTTTCTGGCCGTTCTCGTCGAGAAACAGCTCGTAGTTGAAGCCTTCCGGCGGCGTGCCGCCGAGCGCGCGGCAGATTTCGCCCGACAGCTTGACCGAATCGATCAAATCCTTGCCGGCCATTTCGTAATCGACGCCGAGCGCGACCCAGCGCATCGCCCAATCCGGCTTCCATTGCAGCTTGCAGCGGCCGCCGGTGACCAGCGTGGTCACGCGCTCGCCGTGTCGGGTCCTCGTAGGTGATGGTGCCGGCCTTGGCGTCGTGCGCGACCACCGGCACCTGCAGCACGATCGCCGGTCTTGCGGCGAGATCGGCAGGAACGGCGAATAGGTCTGCGCCCGCTCCTCGCGCAGCGACGGCAGCATGATCGCCATCACCTCGCTCGAAATGCGCCAGCACCTTCAGCAGCGCGGCGTCGAACCGGCCCGACGTGTAGCAGGCAGTCGACGACATGAATTCGTAGTCGAAGCCGAACTGATCGAGAAAGGCGCGCAGCCGCGCGTTGTTGTGCGCGGCGAAGCTTGCATGCGTGCCGAACGGATCGGGCACTTTGGTCAGCGGCTTGCCGAGATGCTGCGCCAGCATCTCCTTGTTGGGAACGTTGTCCGGCACCTTGCGCAGGCCGTCCATGTCGTCGGAGAACGCGATCAGCCGGGTCTTGATCGTGTCGTCGGTCAGCACGCGGAAGGCGTGGCGCACCATGGTGGTGCGCGCGACTTCGCCGAAAGTGCCGATATGCGGCAGGCCGGACGGGCCGTAGCCGGTCTCGAAGATCACCTCGTCCTTCGGGCGCTTCTTTCAGCCGCGCGACGATCTTGCGCGCCTCCTCGAACGGCCAGGCGTGCGACTGCTTCGGCGAGCGCGCGCAGGTCCGCTGCATTTTCGATTCAGTCCGGCCGTCATGCATCTCTTATCGCAAACGGCGCTGTCGGTCGCGCTACGATCAAAACGGACTGATCGGGAAATAGCGCAGCCACAGGTCGGTGTAGCCGCCCTTCTCCCACAGCTGGAACAGCGCCCAGTTCAAGCGCCAGCCGCAGCAGATCGTTGCCGCGCTTGACCGCGATGCCGACGCCTTCGCCGAAAAAGCGGCTTTCCAGAAACGGCCCGCCGCGGAACGCGCAGCAGCCGGCCGAATCGCTGCCGTTGAGCCAGAACGCGAGCGCGATGCCGTCGCCGAACAGAAGATCGACGTCCTTGTCGGCGCAGCGCCTCGCGCGCCGCCTCGGCATTGGGATAGGGCCGCACCTCGGCTTCGGTGAACATCGCCTTGAGATAAGCCTCGTGCGCGGTGCCGGCGACCACGGCGATCTTCTTGCCCTCGAGCCGTTCCGGCAGCACGTCGCCGATCGGGCTGTCGACGCGCGCCACGAAGCGCGCCGGCGTGCGGTAATAGGGATCGGTGAAATCGGCGCGGCGGCGCGTCTCCGCGGTCGGCGCGATCGAGGCGATCACGGCGTCGCCGCGATTGTCGTTGAGCGCATCGAGCAGCGTGGCGAACGGCCGCGCCTGGATGGTGCAGGTGACCTTGATCTCGTCGCAGATCAGCCGGCGCCAGATCGACATTGAAGCCGGCCGGGTTGCCGTCCGGCGCCGGCATAATCGAACGGCGGATAATCGATATCGGTCAGGAACCGGATGGTCTGGATGCGCGACAGATCGGGCCGCTCCGGCCGCCGGCGCGGATCCCAGAAGCCCGGAACCACGACGGCGCGCGGCGGCGCACATTCTCGGCCGCGCGCGCCGGATGCGGGCGCCCAACGCCAGCATGACCGCGCCGGCAAGAACGGCGATCATCGCACCGAGCCGCACGGCGGCGTGCGCGTGGCGTCGAAGAAGGTGCGGACGATCTGCATCCGGCGGCTGGTTTTAACCCGGCGTTGCGCGGCCCGCTTAGCGGGATCGCGAGAAAAAGTCGAGACAAAGGCGGAGTTTGCGCGCCGTTTGACGTCGTTTGCGCGGCGCGATGCTACGACCGCCTCGCTCTATTTTCTGCCGCGGATCGAACGCGGAACGTGGCCGGCCATGAAGTTGCCGCCATTCGAATACGCCCGCCCGTCCAGCCTTGCCGAAGCGGTCGCGCTTTCGCCGCGCATGATGGCGACGCCAAAGCGCTCGCCGGCGGCCAGAGCCTCGTACCGATGCTGGCGTTCCGCGTCGCCGCACCGACGCTCCTTGTCGATCTCGGCAAGGTCGAGGAACTCAGGCAGATCCGGATTTCCGAAGCCGGCGTCGCGCTCGGCGCCATGGTGCGCTGGCGCGACATTCTTGACGATGCACGCTTGCGCGCGGGCATCCGCTCCTGGTGACCGCCGTCGCGCATGTCGCGCATTATCAGATCCGCAATCGCGGCACTGTCGGCGGCAGCCTCGCCCACGCCGACCCGGCCGCCGAGATGCCATGCATCGCCGTCACCTGCGAGGCCGAGATCGTCGCGCTCGGCAAATCCGGACTGCGCAACATCGCCGCGGCCGATTTTTTCCTCGGCCCGCTCATCACCGCGCTCAAGCCTGACGAGATCATCACCGAATTCCGGCTGCCGGCTTGGCCGGCATAGCGGCGCTTCGGCTTTGCCGAATTTTCGCGTCGGCACAGGCGACTTCGCGCTGGCGGGCGCGGCGGTGTTTTACGATCGGGACGGCGGCAAAGCGCGCAACGCCCATGTCGGCGTCATCGGCGCAGCCGACCGGCCGGTGCGCCTCGCCGCCGCCGAAGACGCGCTCAACGGCAACGCGACTCGACGACAACAACCATCGCTGCGGCGGCAGCGGCGGCGCGTGCCGCCATTGATCCGCCGGACGACATTCACGCCAGCGGCGCTTATCGCCGGGCGTTGATCGGCACTATGATCGAACGCGCGCTGAGCGCTTCAGTGTAGCCGCTGCTCAAGCCGGCGCGCTTCCCGGCTTGCGTCAACCGCAAGTCATCGCGAAATCATTGAAGTTTACTGGTCGGGCTGCCGCCACCGTGCTAGCGACAAAAGCGGTATCGCTCCGCTGTTGGCGCGTTCGGCTATGCACATTCGTAGCTCGAATAATTAAGTCCAAGGCTGAGTTTTTTGGAGACGAAATCATGGACGATATTTACGTCAAGCACGGCGCGCTCGAGGAGCAGCCGACATTGCCCGGCCAGGTCGTGCTGGTGTTTCAGGGCGGCGGCGCGCTCGGCGCCTATCAGGGTGGCGTCTACGAGGCGCTGCACGAAACCGGCATTGAGCCGGACTGGGTGGTCGGAACCTCGATCGGCGCGATCCATGGCGCCATCATTGCCGGCAACGAGGTGAGCGAGCGGTTCGACCGCATGAAAGAATTCTGGGGCCGGCTCGAGCGCAAACCGCAATGGCACGAAACTTTGTTCGGCGAGCGGGTCGCCGCCACCGCCGCCTATATGGCGACGCTGACCCAGGGCATCGCTGGATATTATTCGCCTAATCACGCCATCGCCTTCGGCGGGCTCAACGCGCCGGTCGGCGTGGAACGCGCGGCCTTCTATACGATCGAAGATTTCCGCAAGACCGTCGCCAGCGTTGTCGACTTCGCGCGCATTGGCAAACAAACCCGGCTGACCGTCGGCGCCGTCAATGTGCGGACCGGCAAGATGCATTATTTCGACAGCCGCAATATTCCGATTACGCTCGATCATGTTCTCGCGTCCGGCGCGTTGCCGCCAGGCTTTCCGGCGATCCGCATCGACGGCGATCCCTACTGGGACGGCGGGCTGTATTCGAACACGCCGATCGAAGTAGTGTTCGACGACAATCCGCGCCGCGATTCCGTGGTGTTCTCGGTGCAGATTTTTCCGATTTCCGGAGCGGAGCCGGACTCGGTCATGCAGGTGTTGAGCCGGCAGATCGACATTCAATATGCCAGCCGGGCTGACAGCCACATTCCGCGGCAAGAGCACATCCATCAGCTCCGCCATATGGTGCGCGAACTGGTGCGGATGTTGCCCGAGGAAAAGCGCAACACGCCGGAGGTGAGGGAGATGGCTGGCTACGGATGCGGGACGTTGATGCACATCGTGCGGATCAATGCCAATCCGCGGCCCGATGAAGACTATCTGCGCGAGATCGATTTCACGACATCGGGCATTAGTCGCCGCTGGCAGGCTGGTTACGAAGACACCATGCGCACGCTGGAACGCCGGCCGTGGCAAATACCGATCGACCCGATGGTTGGCGTCGCGGTGCACGATTCCGACGGGCCCGACCAGCCGCCGAGCCTGGGAAAGGCGAGCTAAAGACGGTATCCGGCGGGAACCGGATTTCGCGTGCGAAACCAATGATTTTGCGCCAACGGGGCGGCCCGATTTTACTCTGAATTAACCAAACTGGCCCAATCATGCCGGCCTCGTCCTAAGGCCGGTCGATGGCAGCCTACGATTTTTCCATTCGCACCAAGCTGGCGGCGTGGGCCGGCGTCGGCGTGTTGCTGGTCGCCGGCATGCTGGTCAACGAGCAGATCGGCAATCACTGCGCCGCGCTGCAACGGATCGACGCCGACAACAAGCAACTGGCCACCGTCGAGGCGTTGCGCGCCGCCGATGACCTGCGCAGCATGCAGATCGAGGCGCGGGAAATCCGCCTCGCCATCGCGCCAAGCGAAGTCGACCGCACGATGCAGCGGCTGACCGCCTATCAGACCGAGGCGGCGGGACATATCGAAATCGCCATCGAAATCTCCGATGACGCGGCCGACAAGGAGCGGCTCGACAAGCTCGCCGGCCTGGTCAAAGGCTATGTCGACGTGGTGGGCGAGCTCGCCGCCGCGGCGAAGGACTATGGCGATACGGTCGAATACGTCAAAGAGAGCGGCGAACTGGGCCGCAAGATGAACGCGCTGATCGAGACGACCATTGCAGCACTGATCAAAACCGCCGAACAGCGTAAGGCCTCCGCCGACGCCGAGACGGCGTTCGTCAACCAGCTTGATCTCGGCTTCGGCCTTTTGATTATCGTCATCCTCGCCAGCGCGGCGATATTCGGCGCGCTGGCGATCAGCCGCCCGATCCGGCATATCGGGGAAGTGTTGCTCGAGCTTACCGCCGGCAACAAGGACGTCGCGGTGCCTTATACCGAACGCGGCGACGAGGTTGGCGACAACGCGCGCGCGGCGCAGACCTTCAAGGAAAAGCTGATACGCATCGAACAGCTCGAACAGGCCGAGAAGGAGACCGCGCGGCGAGCCGCCGAACAGCGCCGCGCCGACATGCACGCGCTGGCGGGCGCCTTCGAAAGCACCGTGGCAAGCGTCGTGCGCTCGGTTTCGGCATCGTCGACCGAGCTCGAAGCCGCGGCCGAAGGTCTCGGCGCGACCGCCGGCGCGACGCGCGATTTGTCCAGCAAGGTTTTATCGGCTTCGACCCAAGCGTCGGAAAACGTCCAGTCGGTCTCGTTCGCCACCGAACGGCTGATCGCTTCGCTCGGCGAGATCAGCCGGCAGGTGCAGGCATCCTCCCACATTGCGCTCGAAGCGGTGGCGCAGGCGGAGAAAACCGACGCGCGCATCACCGAGCTCACCCGCGCCGCCGGCCGCATCGGCGACGTCGTCAACCTGATTACCGCCATCGCCGAGCAGACCAATCTATTGGCGCTCAACGCCACCATCGAGGCGGCGCGCGCCGGCAATTCCGGGCGCGGTTTCGCGGTGGTTGCGCAAGAGGTCAAGGCGCTGGCGGCGCAGACCGCGAAAGCGACCGAAGAGATCGGCGTGCAGATCGCCGGCGTGCAGGCAGCGACGCTGGATTCGGTCGGCATCATCAAAGAAATCGGAGCCACGATTTCACGCATTTCGGAAATCGCCGCGGCCATCACCGCCGCCGTGGACCAGCAGTCGGCCACTACCCGGGAGATCGCCGCCAACGTGCAGGCGGCGGCCGGCAGCGCGGCGCACGTCACCACCAACATCGCCGAGGTCAAGGAGAGCGCCGCCGAGATCACCTCGGCTTCCGCGCAGGTACTCACCTCGGCGCAGACACTCTCGCAGGACGGCAGCCGGCTCTCGGCGGAAATGGAAAAATTCCTCTCCGCCGTCATCGCCGCGTGAAGGCTCCTTTTATTTCAAGCTGATCGGCACCTTCGATGCTCTTGCCGGGCACCGTTGCCCTTGGCATGCTGTGACGTTTGCGGGCGTAGTTCAGTGGTAGAACGTCAGCTTCCCAAGCTGAGTGTCGTGGGTTCGATTCCCATCGCCCGCTCCAGTAGGGCAAGAATTGAAAATTAGAATCTTGGGGGAGACCATGGATCAGCAAAGCGGCCGACGATCGGGCTGGAGCTGGTGGTATCTGCTGCTCCTGGTGCAATTCATTTTTCTGCTCTGGCCCGCTTACTACAACAAGGTCGAGCCCACCTGGATCGGTATTCCGTTCTTCTATTGGTACCAGATGCTCTGGGTGATCATCAGCGCGATCCTGATCGCTACCGTTTATTTCATGACCGAAGAGTAACGAGAGCGGCTTCGGACAGCGGCGCGCGGTTCGCGCCGTTGTGGTGCTGGCAAAGAGACAAAGCGGGGGGTGCCGTGGCTGAGGTGAATTGGACCGCTCTCATCATCTTCGTGCTGCTGTTCGCCTTCATCACCTGGCTCGGCTTTGCCGCCGCGAAGTGGCGCAAGGGTGATCTCGATCTGCTGCACGAGTGGGGGCTCGGCGGCCGGCGCTTCGGCACGCTGATCACCTGGTTCCTGATCGGCGGCGACGTCTACACCGCCTACACCTTTGTCGCCGTCCCTGCGCTTGCCTTCGGCGCTGGCGCGATCGCCTTCTTCGCGGTGCCCTACGCGATCCTGATTTATCCGATCCTGTTTCTGCCGTTCCCGCGGCTGTGGCGGGTTTGCCACAAGCACAATTACATTACCGCCGGCGATTTCGTCCGCGGCCGTTTCGGCAATCGCTGGCTGGCGCTGGCGGTCGCGGTGACCGGCATCGTCGCGACCATGCCGTACATCGCGTTGCAACTGGTCGGCTTGCAGGTGGTGATCGGCGGCATGGGCGTGTCCGGCACCGGCTATATGGGCGATCTGCCGCTCATCATGGCCTTTATCGTCCTCGCCGCGTTCACCTATTCGAGCGGGCTGCGCGCACCCGCCTCGATTGCCGTCGTCAAGGATCTTCTGATCTACGTTACGGCCTTCGTCGCCGTAATCGCCATTCCGATCCAGATGGGTGGCTTCGGCAACATTTTTGCCAAAGTGCCGCCGGCCAAGCTGTTGCTGGCGGTGCCCGGCCCCAACACGACCGGCGTCTACGGCTATTACGCGACGCTAGTGCTGGGGTCGGCATTCGCCCTGTTCCTCTATCCGCATTCCATCACCGGCATTCTCGCCGCCAGCAGCGGGCGCGCCGTGCGCCGCAATGCCGCGATGCTGCCGGGCTACACCTTCATGCTCGGCCTGCTGGCGCTGATGGGTTTTTTCGCGCTCGCCACCGAGGTCCGTTCGCTGCCCGAATTCGCGGAAGGGTTTAAGGCATTCGGCAACAATTTCGCGGTGCCGGCGCTGTTCCTACACAGCTTCCCGTCGTGGTTTGTCGGCATCGCTTTCGCTGCGATCGGCATCGGCGCGCTAGTGCCGGCAGCTATTATGTCGATCGCCGCCGCCAATCTGTACACCCGCAACATCCACCGCGAATTCATCAACCGGAACCCGACCGACAAGCAGGAAGCTCAGATGGCGAAGTGGGTCTCGCTCATCGTCAAACTGGGCGCACTCGTCTTTATTATTTTCGTGCCAACGCAATTTGCCATTTATTTGCAACTGCTCGGCGGCATTCTGATCATCCAGACGCTGCCCTCGGTGATGCTCGGCGTCTACACCCGCTGGTTCAACGATTGGGCGTTGCTGGTCGCTTGGCTCATTGGAACCGTCGCCGGCTGTTGGATGTTCGTGGCAGCGAACTTGTCCCCGAATTATCCGCTGCACATCGACGGGCACACTTTCCCCGGCTACGCCGCGCTCTATACGGTCGTGCTGAACCTCATTGTCGTGGTGGTGCTGACGCCGGTGTTCAACGCCATGGGGGACAAGCGGAGCGACGAAACGGCAGCGGCCGATTATCAGAGCTAAGCCAGGGCTAGAGTCGCGTCACCATGACGTGCAGCAGCGCCGCGCGGCCGGCGCGAACCGCCTTGGCGCAACGCGCGATGGCGGCCGGCACCTCGGCCGGGTCGCCGACCTTCTCGGCGTAGGCGCCGAACGCTTCCGCCACCTTGGTGAACTCCACCTTGGCGGCGAGTTTCGATTCGAACTCGTTGCTGGAATTGGCCATTCCGTCCGGGAATACCCGTAACGTCGAGGCCTTCACCGCGCCCCAGCCGGAGTTGTCGAGCACGATCGATAGAATCGGCAGCTCGTATTGCTGCGCGACCGCAAAGATCGAGCTTGGATTGTTGAAATAAAAGCCGCCGTCGCCGGATACTTGCACCATCATCCGATCGGGCGCGGCAAGCCTGGCGCCGAGCGCCATGCCGCCCGACCAGCCGAGCCCGGCGCCGTTGGTGTTGAACGCCGTATTCGGTAGCCGCCGCGGGATCTGCATCAGCACCGCCGGCGTATTGGTGACTGCTTCGTTGAAGATGATGTCTTCGTCGTCCAGCACCTTGCCAAGCTCCGCCATGAAAAAGTGCGGGTTTATCGCGCCGAGCCTGCCCTTATCGGCCGCAAGTTTTGCCGCCTGCGCCTGCCGCTCTTTCTGCACGGTTTTGAGCCGTTCGAGCCGTGCCGCCGCGGCGGTCTTGAATTTCGGCGTCGCTTTTGCCTTCAGCTCCGTCAACAGCTGATCGAGGATCCGCCCACTGTCGCCCTGCAAGCGCATATGCCCGGGGAACGTCCACATCGGCGAGCCGAGCTTGAGCACGTCGACGTCGATATGCGCCCAGAACGATTGTCTTTCGGCTGCACTTCAGCAGGAAACCACGGCACTTCCACGTCGACCAGCATGCCGAAATCGGCTGCCGGCACATCCTCGTCCGGCACAAAGCCGGCGAAGCACGGACCAGCATATGAAATGTTGCTTTTGGAATTTGCCTCGAAGATCGGAATGCCGGCGAATTGCGCGACCTCGTCGATCTTTTGCGCGGTCAGCACGTCCGTGCCGCCATAGCCGGTGATCAGGATCGGATTTTCGGCGGCGATCAGGCGGTCGGCGAGCGCGGCGATCAGATCCGGGTCGGCACCGCCGCCCGCCAGAGCGGCAAAGCGCTCGGCGGGATAGCGGCGAATCGCATCGACGTTCCAGTGCTCGGTCAGCGTCTCACGCTGCATCATCAAATAGACCGGACCGCGCGGCGCGCTTTGCATGATCGAATAAGCACGGCGCAACGCCTCCTTGACGACTACGCCGGACGGCAACGTCCATTCCCATTTGACGTAAGGGCGCACCAGGCTGCCCTGATCGAACGGCTCCTGGACGAAATGCACGTGGGTGTCGCGGGTGCCGACCAATTCGTTGTGCGATCGTATACGGCGCCTTGCCGGCCATCAGCAGCACCGGCAAGCGGCTGCGGTACATATTGTGCATGCCGTTGGCGGCGTTGGCGGTTCCGACATCGACATGCACGATGACGCCCTGGCCGCGCCCGGTAACCAGCGCATAACCGCCCGCCATGTGCGCGGCGGTGTTTTCGTGCGGACAGCGCACGACCCTCGGCATGGCTTCGCCGAGTTTGCGGCGATGCGCCATCTCCTCGATGATCGGCGCGTGATCGGTGCCCAAATTGCAAAACAGATAATCGATGCCGATCTCTTTAAGGCCTTCGAGCAGGTAATAGGCGGTGGAGAAATCGGTAACGTTGGTCTTCCCGTACTGATGTATCCATGGATTAAGCCGACCGTTTCTGGTGGTTGGCTTGGGCGCCGCCACTATAGCATCATCGCGACGCCGGTTCGCGCGCCCCTCGGCGGAGCACCCGGCGCCGAGACGATCCGCTTCACAGTTCCGCCACGACATAAAATTCGGCAAAGCGGCCCCGTGTAAACCGGACAGACTGCTTTCGAACTCTCGCCACAATGGCGACATTGGGACGTGGCGGACGGAAGGACTTCAAACATGAAATGGCAGGCAGCTTTGGCCGGCGCGCTGACGGCGGCGTTCTTTCGCTCACGACTTTTCCTATCCGGCTTTCGCGGACGTGCGAGTCACCAGCGATCTGGGAGGTGAAGTCAGCTTCCTATATGACGCAAGTTTCAGGAGATGCGCGCAGTCCGGCGAGCGTCTCGTCATCGACGGGCCCTGCCTTTCGGCATGCACGTTGTTCACCGCCTTCATCCCGCCGTCCAGGTCTGCGTGACGACAGCGGGCGGTGCTCGGTTTCCATGCGCGCCTCTATATGATGACGCCAGACACCGGTTGGTGCCGACGCGCGCGGGCACGCGCACTAGTGATGCACCTCTATCCGCCCGCAATCCGCAACTGGATCAATCGCGGCATGGCGGGCTGACGCCGCGCATTATCATGATGCGCGGCCGCGAACTGCGGCGTCTCGCACCTCCATAACAGTCTGCGCGCTAAAAACGGCACCCGGCGGTAATTGCCGCCGGTTGTCGGTTGCCCGCTTTCCGCGCCTATTTACGGCTGGAGGCAGCCGATGCGCGAGACTGTCGCACCCATCGTTTTGTCGCGGCCGCTCTTCTCGCCGGGCGCCGCGATTATAGTCGCGCTGGCCGGCACGGTCTGGCTGTGGGCCCATTACGGCGCAACGGTGTTCTTCGAGACCATCCGTGCCGGATTTGTTGCCTGCTTCGGCTGACGGAGGAACGGTCTGAAAGTGCGAATACCCCACACCCGCGCCTGGCTGCCGTCGCTCGCCGCCTTCCTCTGCGGGCTGGTGCTCGTCTTTGGAGCGATCGTCTATTTCGCCGGGCTGCGACCTCGCCGATCGGGCCGGCGATCGCCTCCGTCGGCGGGCCCGTTTCATCTTGAGGACCAGAACGGCAAGCCGGTCAGCGATCGCGACATGAAAGGACAGCCGTTCCTGGTGTTTTTCGGTTACACCCATTGTCCCGACGTTTGCCCGACGACTTTATTCGAGCTTTCCGAACTCATGAAATAGCTCGGTCCGCGACGCCGACCGCACCGGCATCGCTGTTCATCACCGTCGATCCGGAGCGCGATACGCCGGCCGTGATCAAGGATTATCTGTCGAATTTCGACCCGCATTTGCGCGGACTGACCGGCGATCCGGCCGCGGTCAACGCGGCGCTCAAGGCCTATCGGGTCTACGCCAAGAAAATTCCGCTCGAGGACGGCGACTACACGATGGACCACACTGCGGTCGTCTATCTGATGGACAAGGACGGCCATTTCGTCGCACCGTTCAATCTCAAGCAAACGCCCGAAGCCGCCGCCGACCAGTTGCGGCGCTATCTGTAAGCAAGCGCGCGGGTGCGTCAGTCCGCGATCCTTCCCAGCGCGTAGACCGCCCCGAAAGGACGCCGGGACGCAGCGCCGAAGAACCACCGCTCGAACACTTCGGCAGTCCGGCCGCTGCGGAAAATCTGCGCAAGGCCGGTATTCACCGCCAGACGCAACGCCCAGTCGCCGCGCGGCAGCACGATCGCGTATTGCTCGATCGACAGATCGTCCGGCAGAGGACAAAGCCTCCGGATGCTTGGATCTTGGCGCCGGCCAGCAACAGCTTGTCGCTGGCGAAACCGTCGACTTTTCCGGCTTTCCAGCGCCGCCATGCCTTCGTCGCGATCCTTTACCGCGACGAGCGTATCATTGAGATTGTGAGCGCAGATCTGCTCGGTGACGGCGCGTTCGTTGCTCGTGCCGCGTGACTACCGCGATCTTTCTTGCCGGCCATTTCCGACGAAGCTGTGGATATTCGATTGTCGCGGCCACCAGGACGCCGGTCGATTCCACGAAAACAAGAATGGAAAAATCGACCTCCTTCATGCGGCCGAGCGTGACGGTCGAGGAGCCGCATTCCATGTCGGCCTTGCCGCCGGCGACCGCGGAGAACCGCGTCTCCACGGTCACCGGGACCCATTCGATTTTCAGCTCGGGCATCCCGAACTGCTGCGCAATCGATTTCGTGACCTGCTTGCACAGATCGATCGTATAGCCGAGCGGCTCTTTGGCATCGTTGACGAATGCAAACGGCCGGGCGTCGGCGCGATAGGCGATGCGGATCACCTTCTTGGCGATGATGGATTTCAGCCGGCTGTCGGCGGGCGGCGGCGTTTGCGCCGATACCGCCGTCACCGGAGCGATCAAGGCGCAACCCAAGACCGCCGCACGCAATGCCATTCCCAACCCGCCACTGACCGACATGATCACTCCGCCCCGCTGATTGCCGCCGAGCGGCAAGGATTTGGATTTCAGGATTATGATTTTATGCGGTATCGCGCGGAGGGAAAAGCTGGCGGGCGCGGCTTTTTCGGCGGCTCATCGCCGCCCGGCGCGAACTGCGCGCCAGCCCGCGCTCGGTCCTTTCCCAGCGCTGCGGATCGGTTTTGCTTCCTTCGCGCACCGGCAGCAGTCCGGTCGCGGCCGCCTGGATCAGCTGGTCGTCGTTGAGCGGGCAATCGGCCCGTGCGACGCCATCAAGCGGGTCGTAGGGCGCGCGGAGCGACGCGGTGAGCGGCGGTTACGTAAGCTTCTTCGGTGATGGCGGCGGCGCAAATCAGGACGCGGTCGGCGCCGAGCTCGATAGCGCGAGCGCGCCCTTCCGCGGCGGCAATGACGTCGCGGGGGAGCAGCGTGCGGATGCAATCAAGTTCCGGAAAGGCGCTCGGGCGCGCCAACGGCAGCGAACGACCATCGACCCGGGGTACCAACGCCCCAGCCGAACCGTGAGCCCGCCATTGCGTCCGCGGACCGCGGACGGCCGCACCCCTAACAGCCCCAAACGCCACACCACGCCCCTAACACGCACATCTCGCGCCGCTGAGTTTTTCGATACAATGACGGGACCGCTGGCGCGCCGTGAGGGTGATGCATGGGCGCGGGAATGGCAATGTGCGCTCCTCCAAAGGGAGGATTATCGCTCGATGAGCCGTCCAAGGCCGCAAGGCGTGATCGCCGCCATCGCCACCGCGATCGACGCAACCGGTGAGCCAGATTGCCCCCGCTCGGTCGCACTCGGCCGCTTCCTGTTCGAGCATGGCTGCGACGGTCTCAATGTGCTCGGCACTACCGGCGAGGGCACATCATTTTCGCTGTCGCAGCGGCTGCGGGTGATGCGGGCCTATGCGCAAAGCGGCCTGCCGCGTGATCGCATGCTCGTCGGCACCGGCGCCGCGGCGGTTGCGGACGCGATCGCCTTGACCTGTGGCGCCGCCGAACTCGGCTTTGCCGGCACGCTGGTGCTGCCGCTCTTCTACTATAAAGGCGTTGACGACGACGGCTTGCTTGCCATCATCGCTGCGCTCGTGGCATCTCGGGTTGATCCGCCGATTGCTCGACCGCTTCGGACCGAGCATCGCCGGCCTGAAGGATTTGTCGGGCGATATGGAATTCTCGCGCGCGGCAGCCGGCTTGTCGGCGGACTTCCAAGTGTTCCCTTCGACCGAAGCGGCGTTGCCGCAGGCCCGCTCGGGACCGTTTGCCGGCTGCATTTCAGCGACCGCCAACCTCAATGCCGACCTGTGCGCACGCTTTTACCGTTCCGGCGACGCCGAAGCGCTCCGGCAGGCAGTCGCGATCCGAACGTTGTTCGATGGCAAGCCGCTGGTGCCCGGCGTCAAGGCCTTGCTCGCGCATATCCACGGCGACGGCGGCTGGGCGCGCGTTGAACCGCCGCTCACGGCCGTTCCTGCGTCCGACCGCGGTGCCGTCGCCGCCGGCTACGAAGCGGTCCGCGCCAAGCTTGTCGCCTGAAGGTCGCCGCAACACCACCCGGCCGCGGTCGAGCGTTGACGGGGTGCGCCGGCACCCCTATAAGCCCCGCTTCACAAGGCCATAATCGACATTCATGGCCAATACGAAATCCGCTAAGAAAGCCGCGCGTCAAATTGCGCGCCGCACCGTGATCAACCGGGCGCGGCGTTCACGCGCTGCGCAGCGCGGTCCGCAAAGTCGAGGAGGCGATCGCCGCCGGCGATCGATCCAGCGCGCTCGCCGCCATGGCTGAAGCCGAACCGGTCATCATTCGCGCGGCGCAAAAAAACATCGTGCACCGCAACGCGGCGCGGCGCAAAGTTTCGCGGCTCGCTCATCGGATCGCCGAGCTCGGCAAATCATAAATCCGATTTCGTTCTCGCGCTTGCACGAAAGATATCGCGCGCAGATCGAAGCGCGGCGATATTTTTCTTCGCTGAGACGGTAGTGCACGGCGGTCAATTCGGCTTTTCGCGGTGGATTGCCATCAATCTGTTGCAGAATTGTCACGTCAAACCGCAAAATCACTGGCTGGCGGTATTCGCCGCTTCCGCGGCGGCCTGTGAATTTTTTATTTGCTCCGCGTGAGCCGGCGCAGGGCTACCCTTGAATTTTGGTCAAAATAATTGGTGCGCGATGAAAGGGTTATCGCGCATACGAGCCGATGGGCTTTGAGTTCGCCACGAATTCCGATGTGTGCAGTTTTATTTGCTCCGATGCGCGATCTTGCAATTTGAAGTGTCTTGCGACCGTCACTGAACTGTAAATCGGCCCGTTGAGTTAAAGTCTTGCACGCGCGCCGCGCGCCGCACGCACGCGCGCACCCTGCTGAAAGCTCAATGTTGGCGAGGTTTTTTTGCCGGTTGCGGGCCGAAAACTGCGTGCTAGCGTTTCAATTCCTTCGGTCTCCGAAGGTCTTTGAAAAATCAGTGTTGTCCAAACTCATCAAAGATGGGTGCGGGAGAGTTGTGTCCGGCGAACAGCGGGTAAGGCGTGTTCGGCTGCGTCGTAGCCGCGTTCCGAGGGAGAAGGGCCCGCTGGGAAATTTCGTAGGCGGGTCAGGGAAATATAAACCAACAGGTGACGCCAATCGGCGCGCCAAAGCGCGACATCGGCGATCACCATCGAATCGGGAGCGATGGAGGTGGGGGCATGAAAACGATAAATCGCCGACCAGTACTGCCAGCTCGTGTTTTTTCGTGCCGGGTCTTGGCCGCCCTTCGGCCCTCGGCTCCGTGCCGCTGCCGGCGCGACATCACGTCCAGCGGCTGAAGCGGCGCCCGGCCGCTGCATCGCGTTGCCGCACGCGCCGCCAAACTCATCACTCGATACGTAAGTTGCGTTTTCCCGATGTGGGGCATGGTGGGTCGTACCTCACCTGAGTTGCTCGCTTCAATTCTTTCTCCGGCAGAAAAGAGCAGGCCGATATGACGAGCACGGATACAGGAGCGCTGGCAACGGGTCAAGAACCGGCTGCGCGCTGAACTCGGAGAAGACGTGTTTACCAGCTGGTTTGCGCGGATGGAGCTCGATGCCGTCGACAAAGGGGCCGTGCGGCTGTCGGTGCCGACGCGCTTCCTGCGCAACTGGATTCAATCTCACTACAGCGAGAGGGTGCTGAGCAATTGGCAGGCGGAAGAGCCTGGCATCACTCGTCTGGAATTGAGCGTCCGCTCGGCCGCGATCCGGCCGATTGCCGTCAAAGCCGAGGCTGCCGGAGATTCCGCCCCATCGCGCGAGCGCGCAAGGTAACGCTCACCACAACGGTGCGGAACTGCGCACGAGCGTGCCGTTTATGTCGGTGCACGAGGCGCTCGGCGGTTCGCCGCTCGACCCGCGGCTGGCGTTTGAAACGTTCATCGTTGGACGCTCAAATACGCTTGCGCATGCTGCAGCGCGGCAAGTAGCGACCAGCCGGCGCGGCGACCCGCTGATGTTCAACCCGCTCTATATCCACGCCGGCGTGGGTCTCGGCAAGACCCACCTGCTGCAGGCGATCACCTGGGCCGGCAACGGCAGCGATCGCAAAGTGCTCTATCTGACGGCCGAGCGGTTCATGTACGGCTTTGTCTCGGCGCTGCGCACCCAGACAACGCTCGCCTTCAAGGAAGCGGTGCGCGCCATCGACGTCCTGGTCATCGACGACCTGCAATTCCTGCAGGGCCGATCCACCCAGGCCGAATTCTGCCACACCCTCAATGCCCTCATCGATGCGGGCCGCCAGGTTGTGATCGCGAGCGACCGCCCGCCCGCCGACCTCGAAAGTCTCGACGACCGTGTCCGCTCGCGCCTCGCCGGCGGCCTCGTGGTGGAGATCGGCTCGCTTGGCGAAGAATTGCGGCTCGAAATCCTCAAGAGTCGGATCGCCGCCGCCTGCGTGCATCATCCCGGCTTCGAAGTTCCCGCCCCGGTGCTTGTTTTCATCGCCAAGTCCGTGACCCATAACGGCCGCGATCTAGAAGGCGCCGTCAATCGGCTGCTGGCCCACAACAAGCTCACCGGCCAGCCGGTCACGCTGGAGATGGCCGAGCGCGAAATGCGCGACCTCATCCGGCCGGCCGAACCGAAACGGGTCCGGATCGAGGACATCCAGCGCGTGGTTGCCCGCCAGTACAATGTAAGCCGCGCCGACCTCCTGTCGTCACGGCGCACGGCCAACGTGGTGCGTCCGCGCCAGGTGGCGATGTATCTGGCGAAGATCCTGACGCTACGCTCGCTGCCGGAGATCGGCCGCCGGTTCGGCGGCCGCGATCACACCACCGTGCTGCACGCGGTGCGCAAGATCGAGACGCTCGCCGGCAACGACAGTGCGCTGGCCGAGGAGATCGAGTCGCTCAAGCGCCAGCTCCAGGACTGACGGCCAGGATTTGCCCGGCCGCGTTATGCTGTAAACGCAGGGGAAAAGCCGCCGCCGCGGCGACCCGCCCTTGCCGAAAGCGCCCCGCCGCGCCACTTTTGTTACCCCTTAGCGCGAACGGAATTTGCGATGAAAGTCACCGTAGAGCGTTCCGAATTGCTGAAGTCGCTCGGCCATGTGCATCGCGCGGTGGAGCGGCGTAACACCATTCCGATCCTCGCCAACGTACTTATTCGCGCCGACCGCTCGAAACTCAGCCTGAAGGCCACCGACCTCGATCTCGAAGTGACCGACACGATCGCGGCCGAAGCGGGACCCGGCGGTTCGACGACGGTGCCGGCCCACATGTTCTACGATATCGTGCGCAAGCTGCCCGAGGGCGCGCAGATCGTGCTGGAATCGTCCGGCGACCGCGCCGCGCTGTCGATCCGCGCCGGCCGTTCGCGTTTTACCTGCAGACCCTGCCGGAGAGCGACTTTCCCGATCTCGCTCCCGGCGAAATGACGCACAAATTCACGCTCAAGGCCGCCGACCTCAAGCGGCTGATCGACAAGACGCAATTCGCCATCTCGACCGAGGAGACACGCTACTACCTCAACGGCATTTATCTGCACGTCGCCGGCAGCGGACAGTCGCAAACGCTGCGCGCCGTCGCCACCGACGGCCACCGGCTGGCGCAGATGGAGTTCGATCTGCCGAAAGGCGCCGCCGGGATGCCGGGCATCATTGTTCCGCGCAAGACCGTCGGCGAAGTGCAGCGCCTGATCGAGGACGGCGAAGCCGAGATCGCCGTCGAGCTGTCGCCCGGGAAAATCCGCTTCACCGTCGGCGAGGTGATCCTGACCTCGAAGCTGATCGACGGCACCTTCCCCGATTACGCGCGGGTCATTCCGCTCGGTAACGACAAGGAATTGATCGTCGACAAAAAGGAATTCGAGGCTGCGGTCGATCGCGTTTCGACGGTATCGAGTGAACGCGGCCGCGCGGTGAAGTTGTCGCTCACAGTCAGGCAAGCTGCTGTTGTCCGTCACCAATCCCGACTCCGGCAGCGCCACCGAAGAACTCGAAGTCGAATATGAAGCCGATCCGATCGATGTCGGCTTCAACTCGCGCTACCTGCTTGATATCGCCGCCCAGATCGAAAGCGAAGCGGCGGTGCTCAAGCTTGCCGATCCCGGTTCGCCGACGCTGATCCAGGACAAGGAAGCCAAGGGCGCGCTCTACGTGCTCATGCCGATGCGGGTTTGACAGCGCTCGGCGAACGGGCATCAGGTATCGGATCGATACCTGACGATTGACGGCTGATGGCCCGCATCCTCCGCTTAACACTTGCCAATTTCCGCAATTATCGCGCGGCAACGCTGGAAGCTGACAGCAGGCCGATTGTGCTTGTCGGCCCGAACGGCGCCGGCAAGACCAATCTGATCGAGGCGATTTCGTTTTTCGCCCCCGGCCGCGGTCTGCGGCGCGCCGCGCTCGACGAAGTCGCCTTTCATGAGGGCGACGGCTCCTGGGCGGCGGCCGCCGAAATCGAGGGCGCGCTGGGGCTCGCCACGCTCGGCACCGGCATCGAGCGCGGAGCGGACCAAGACGAAACGGTCCCGCGCAAATGCCGGATCGATCGCGAAGCCGTCGCGTCAGCCGCCGCCTTCGCCGATCATCTGCGCGTTGTCTGGCTGGTGCCGGCGATGGATACGCTGTTCGTCGGCGCACCGTCGGAACGGCGGCGTTTTCTCGATCGCCTCGCGCTGGCCGTCGATGCCGAGCATACCGGCCGCGTCAATGCGCTCGACCGCGCGCTGCGCTGCGCAACCGGCTTCTGAGCGAGCCGGCACCCGATCCGCACTGGCTCGACGCCATCGAACACGAGACCGCGGAACTCGCCGTCGCGGTGGCAGCGGTGCGCGCCGAAGCGGTCAGACGGCTCGCCGCGGTCCTGGCGAGCCGCAAGGACTTCGAGCTTTCCGCCGGCGGAGATTGCGATCGAAGGTTGGATGGAGAAGCTTCTGCCCGCGCATCCGGCGGTCGAAGTCGAGGAGCGTTACCGTACCGTATTGCGCGACAATCGTCCCCGCGACGCCGCGGCCGGACGTACGCTGGACGGGCCGCATTTGACGGATCTCACCGTCGTCTATGCGCGGAAAGGCATTGCCGCGGCCGACGCATCGACCGGCGAACAAAAGGCGCTGCTGATCGGACTCGTGTTGGCACAGGCGCGGCTGATCACTGACATGTCGGGCTCGACCCCGGTCCTCCTCCTCGATGAAGTGGTCGCCCATCTCGATCCGTCGCGGCGCGCAGCCTTGCATGCCGAGCTCGGCGCGTTAGGCGCGCAAGTTTGGATGACCGGCGCCGACCCGGCCCTGTTCGTGGAGGTCGCGCACGAGGCGGCGGTGATTGAAGTCGATTCCGGCCGCTTGCAGCGGAACGGACTAAAGCCCTGAGGCGCACGATTGTTCCAAATTGCAAATTTTCAGCAGTGATTTAGAAGGCGTGGATCCCTCGGAACCTTGGAACAAGACGGACGCGCAACGCCTTTACCCGGCAGGGAGGGAAGCCGCTTGGCGGCATGAAGGCGCGGCAGCGATGACGGAACATGCCGAAGACATGATCGTCCGCAATCTGATCGAGGCGCTGAATCGTCTGCACGATGATTTGGATCGCGTGGAACTTTGGACCGCGGCGCGCACCGATTTTCAGAAGCCCGTTCCCGAATACCCGCCAGAAAACGAATACCTTTTGCCGCCCCGCAAATCGCCGCGCGCGCGGCTTTGAGGCAACACCTTGGGACGGTCGCCGCGGCGCTTTGATCAGGGCTGGAATTCGGGGCGGTTTTTTGTACCCCGGAATCATTGAAAAATGGCGTTTTGACAATATGTTAATGACGATCACTTTGCCCTGTACGCGACACAGTTTTGGTGTACAAGAGTTGAGCCGATTCATCGTCGATTTTAGCAAGCGATTCGAGAGCTTTTCGCATGGCCGAAGCCGCCCGCAAGACACCCCCCGTGGCGCCCTCCGATTACGACGCGGAATCGATCAAGGTGCTCAAGGGGCTCGATGCCGTGCGCAAGCGGCCGGGCATGTATATCGGCGACACCGACGACGGCTCGGGCCTGCACCACATGGTCTACGAGGTCGTCGATAACGCTATCGACGAGGCGCTCGCCGGTTTCGCCAGGGAAGTCAGCGTGACGCTTAATCCCGACGGCTCGTGCACGGTGCGCGACGACGGCCGCGGCATTCCGACCGACATCCACAAGGGCGAAGGCATATCGGCGGCTGAAGTCATCATGACGCAGCTGCACGCCGGCGGGAAATTCGACCAGAACGCCTACAAAGTTTCCGGCGGCCTGCACGGTGTCGGCGTGTCCGTGGTCAACGCGTTGTCGAGCTCGCTCAAGCTCACGATCTGGCGCGACGGCCAGGAGCATTTCATGGAATTCCGCGACGGCGAGGCGGTAGCCCCACTCGCCGTCGTCGGCGCAGCTCATGACAAGCGCGGCACCGAGGTGACCTTCCTACCCTCGAAGAAGACCTTCACCATGACGGAGTTCGACCTCGCCACGCTGGAACACCGGCTGCGCGAGCTCGCCTTCCTCAATTCCGGCGTCACCATCGTCCTCTCCGACAAGCGCCACGCGGTCGAGGAGCGGGTGGAGTTGCGCTACGAGGGCGGCGTCGAGGCGTTCGTCAAATATCTCGATCGCAACAGGACGCCGCTCGTGCCGCAGCCGATCGTGATCAAGGCGGAGCGCGACGGTATCGGCGTCGACTGCGCCCTGTGGTGGAACGACGGCTACCACGAGACGGTGTTATGTTTCACCAACAACATTCCGCAGCGCGACGGTGGCACCCATCTCGCCGGCTTCCGCGGCGCACTGACCCGCCAGATCACGAGCTACGCGGAATCCGGCGGCGCGGCGCGCAAGGAAAAGGTCGCCCTCACCGGTGACGATTGCCGCGAAGGTTTGACCGCGGTGCTCTCGATCAAGGTGCCCGACCCGAAGTTCTCTTCGCAGACCAAAGACAAGCTGGTTTCCTCCGAGGTCCGTCCCGTGGTCGAGGGCGTCATCAACGACACGCTCAAATCCTGGCTGGAAGAGCATCCGAGCGAGGCCAAAGTGATCGTCGGCAAGGTGATCCAGGCCGCCGCCGCCCGCGAAGCCGCGCGCAAGGCGCGCGAGATGACGCGCAAGAGTGCGCTCGGCATTACCTCGCTGCCCGGCAAGCTTGCCGATTGCCAGGAACGCGATCCGGCCAAGTCCGAATTGTTCATCGTCGAGGGCGATTCCGCCGGCGGGTCCGCCAAGCAGGGCCGCAACCGCGCATTTCAGGCCGTCTTGCCGCTCCGCGGCAAGATTTTGAATGTCGAGCGCGCCCGGATGGACAAGATGCTGTCATCCGAGCAGATCGGTACGCTGATCACCGCGCTCGGCACCGGCATCGGCACCGACGAATTTGCCATCGACAAGCTGCGCTACCACAAGATCATCATCATGACCGACGCCGATGTGGATGGCGCCCATATTCGCACGCTGCTGCTGACATTCTTTTACCGGCAGATGCGCGAGGTCATCGACGGCGGCTACCTCTACATCGCGCAGCCACCGCTCTACAAAGTCAACCGCGCCAAGTCCGAGCAATATCTCAAGGACGAGCGGGCACTCGAAGATTACCTGATCGACACCGGTCTCGAAGAGGCATCGTTGCGGCTGTCGTCCGGCGAAGTGCGCGCCGGCAATGATTTACGCAAGCTCGTCGAAGAGGCGCGATCGATCCGCAATATCCTGCGCGGCCTGCACAGCCGGTATAATCGGCAGGTCGTCGAGCAGGCCGCGATCCTGAGCGTGCTCAACGCCGAGATCGTCGGCGATCCGGAGAAGGCCAAGGCGGCGGCACCTTATATCGCGCGCCGGCTCGACGCGCTGGCCGAGGAGACGGAGCGCGGCTGGCAGGGTCAATTTACCGAAGGCGAAGGCTTCCGGTTCGAGCGCACGGTGCGCGGCGTCAAAGAGCTGGCCGTGCTCGACCAGGCGCTACTCGGCTCCGCCGACGCGCGCAAGCTCGACGAATACGCACCGTCGCTGCAAAAAGTCTTCCCGCGGCCGACTCCGCCGGCGATGCTGCGGCGCAAGGACGAGGAGACCCCGATCCACGGCCCGGTCAGCTTGTTCGATGCGGTGATCGCAGCTGGGCGGAAGGGCGTCGCGCTGCAGCGCTACAAAGGTCTCGGCGAGATGAACCCGCAACAATTGTGGGAAACCACGCTCGACACCAATGCCCGCTCGCTATTGCAAGTCGGCGTCAAGGAAATCGACGAAGCCGGCACCGTGTTTGACGAGTTGATGGGCGACAAGGTCGAGCCGCGCCGGCTGTTCATCGAGGCGCACGCGCTCACGGCCAGCGTCGACGTCTAATCATCGCGATCACCGCGGTCGTCCACACGCAGGATATTTCGGTTTGATGGCGCGTTGACAGGCCGCCAGCCGCTCGCGGGTTAATTCGATTCGAGCGAGGTGGCGCCAAGTACATTCCGCAACGGAAGTCAGCTTGGTGCCAATAAACGACCTCAACGGGGCGTGTTACACTCTCGTCCGCATGTCGGGGAGGAGAGGCCCGATACCGGCGCGTTTGCGCTAAGCTACCGGCTTTCGTCCTGACGACATGGGTAGGACGAAGAACGCACAACGATGGAGACGCTCAGCATGGCCGGCGCACATCTGCTCGATCGCATTATCGGCAACGATTTTCCGAGCTTTGCCACTGACGCCGAAATACGCGCCTTCGAGCAAGTTCCTTACGCCGACCGTGTCGCTGCGGTGAGTACCTACGATGCCATCAAATTGGGTGCGGCCCATAATCCCGATGCGCCCGCGATCCAGTTTCTCCCCAACGCAGATCCGTCCGACAAACCGGTTGTCATCAGCTATCGCGATTTTCTCGCGCGCGTGACGCAGACCGCCAACATGTTTCACGCCCTCGGCGTCAACAGTGGCGATGTGGTGAGCTTCCTGCTGCCGCTGCTGCCGGAGGCTTTTATTTCACTCTTCGGCGCCGAAGCGGCCGGCATTGCGAATCCCGTCAACCCGCTGCTTGAGCCGTACCAAATCACGGAGATCCTGGAAGCCGCACGCACCAAGGTGCTGGTCGCGCTTGGCCCCATGCCCGGCACGGATATCTGGCAAAAGGCCGAGCAAGTGCGTGGCAAGCTGAAACACCTCAAAGCGATCGTGCAGGTTCACGGTCCCGGCGATCCGGCCAAGAGAATCTATTCGTTTAACGATCTGATGGCGGCCCAGCCGTCCGACAGGCTCGTCAGCGGCAGGCCGATTTCCGGCGATGACATTGCGGCCTACTTCCACACCGGCGGGACCACCGGCACGCCGAAGCTCGTCCGCCACACCCAAATCAATCAGGTCTGTCAGGCGTGGGTCATTAATTTGCTACTCAGATCGAAACCCGGGACCAATCTCCTTTTCGGCATGCCGCTCTTTCACGTCGGCGGTTCGCTCACGCAGGCGCTTTCGACGCTCTCAAGCGGTGGTTGCCTGATCGTCTTGTCGCCCGCCGGTTGGCGCAATCCGGCCAGCGTCAAGAATATCTGGGGCCTCATCGAGCGCTTCAAACCCGAAATTCTGTCGGGAGTTCCGACGGTGCTGGCGGCAGCGCTCGGCATTCCGCCTGGCAATGCCGACATTTCGAGCCTGCGCTACGCCGCCGCCGGCGGATCGGCTATTCCGGTGGCGGTCGGCAAGGCTGTTCAGGACAAGTTCAAGCTCCCGGTCCTCGAAGTCTACGGCATGACCGAGACGTCGAGCGTACACACCATGGCCTATCCGGATCGTCCGGTCCGCCTCGGCTCGGTCGGCCTGCCAGTGCCTTACGCGCGCGTTCGCGTCGTCAAGCTCGACGACGATGGCCGGCTCGAGCGAGACTGTGCGGCAGACGAGATCGGCGTCGTGATCATGGCAGGACCGGGGGTCTTCAAGGGCTACCTCAACGAGGTCCATAACAAGGGCGCGTTCATTGATGGCAACTGGGTCAATTCCGGCGATCTGGGCAGGCTCGACAAAGACGGTTTGCTCTGGATCACCGGCCGCGCCAAGGACCTGGTGATCCGCGGCGGCCATAACATCGATCCTGCCCCGATAGAGGACATCTTGTTCCAGCACCCCGCGGTCGGCCTTGCCGCTGTCGTCGGCCAGCCCGACGCCTATGCCGGCGAATTGCCGGTCGGCTACGTACAATTAAGGGCGGGAGCGACAGTTGCCGCGGGCGAACTCGAGGCCTGGGTCCGCGAGCGATCCCCGGAGCGCGCCGCGGTCCCTGTTCAGATTTTCCAGATCGAGCCGATGCCGCTAACCGGCGTCGGCAAAGTGTTCAAGCCTCAGCTTCGTTGGGATGCCGCTGCACGCGTCCTCACCAAGGCTCTTGCGCCGCTCGCAGAAAAAGGAATCGGCTGCAGCGTTAAGGTCGGCCCACACGGCAGTCACGGCAGCGTGGCCACGGTCACCATTGCGCATATTCTCGAGAACAAGCGCGATGACATTGCCAAAGAGGTGCAGACGGTGCTCGCGCCGTTCGTCTTACGCCATGAGATTGTTTTTACGTAGTGATGACGCTGCAAACGAGGTGGCACAGTTCCTCCGCCCGGGGTTCTTTGTGCGAGGCCCCGAAGGCGCGACAGATCCGCTCCTAACACAGATCGAAATATTCGTTCTGCTCCCACGCCGTCACCTCGGAATGCTCGATGCTTTCAGCCGCGAAGCGCGCGAATTCGGCTTCCTTGATGTGGGTGAAATAATCGACGAAGGCGTCGCCGAAGCCGTTGCGAAAAACCTTGCTTGCGCGCAGTGCCGAAACCGCCTCGCCGAGATTTTTTGGCAACGCCCGAGCCTTGGTCTCATAGGGCGTGTCCGCCGACGGACCGGGGTCGCGCTTGTGCGAGATACCATCGAGGCCGGCGTAAATCTGCGACGCGATATAGAGATACGGATTGGCCGCCGGCTCACCGACGCGGTTTTCCAGACGCGTTGACGGATCGCCCGGCTGGCCAATGACGCGCAGCATCACGCCGCGATTGTCGCGCGCCCAGATGGCGCGGTCGGGCGCGAGTGTATAGGCCCGGTAGCGCTTGTAACCGTTGACCGTCGGCGTGGTGAAGGCGGCCGCCGCGTCGGCATGTGCGAGCAGCCCGCCGAGGTAATGCAGGCCGGCCGCCGACAGCCCTTCGCGCTCATTGCCCATGAATGCGTTGCGCCCGCCTTTGCGGGTGATCAGCGATTGATGCAAGTGCCAGCCGCTGGAGAAAAGGTTCGGCAAAGCTGGGCGGCACATGAAGCTCGCCAGCATGCCGTGGCGGCGTGCGATCTGTTTCGCCGCCGCGCGAAAAAGAATCATCGTATCGGCGGCGGCAAGTCCCGACTGCGGGCGGAAGGTGAACTCGCATTGGCTCGGGCCGAGCTCGACTTCGAGCGAGCGCAGCGGTAGGCCGAGCGCCTCAATGCCGCGGCGGATCGGCTCGAGCGCATCCGCGATCTGATCGAAACGGGTCTCGGTGAGATACTGGCAGCCTTGATTGAGCAGGCTCACTTCGGGCGCCTGCGGCGGCCAGGTGGCGTCTTCTGGCTTCAGCCGCGGATTCTCCAGCTTGAACAGATGGAATTCGACTTCAAGCCCGGCGAGGAAATCGAATCCCGCCGCGTCGAGCTTATCGAGCGCGTCGCGCAAAACCTGTCGTGTGGAGAACGGCACTTTCTTGCCGTTGGTGAAATAGATGTCGCAGAGAAGCCAGCCAGTGTTGGGCGCCCACGGCAGCACCTGGAACGTTGCTGGGTCGGCGACCATGACGAAATCGCCGCCGCCCTGCATCTCCGCCATGGCGAAGCCGCCGCCTGAGGTGAACACCGGATAGACGGTCTTGTGCGCGGTGTCCTTGGCGAGCAACGTCGTCGTCATGGTGACACCGGCCTGCATCAGCGCGGGCGCGTCGGCGGCGACGATGGTCTTGCCGCGCAGCACGCCGTGCTGGTCGGCAAACGAGAAGCGGACAAGTTCGAGCTTGTGTCTCTTGATCGCTTGCGCGACCGCCTTTGCTTGGCGCGCCTGCGTATCGGTCAACAGACCGTGACGTTCGACGAAGGCTGTCGGAGTTTGTGATCGCGGGGACATGGTGATGGAGCGAATAGATAGTATTTAGCGAATAGCGGATAGAGTAACGCCTTGTTCCCTACTCGCTTTCGCTACTCGTGTTATTGGTGCCAGCTCTTCGTCTCTTGTCGGGCGCGGTTGGTGCGTTGCCAATAGCCCTGCCAGTCGTCGGCCGGGCCGATGCCGTCAACGCAGGCCGGGCCGGTAATTCTAGCCGCCTCTGCAGCATCAAGCACCATCATTGGCCGCTCGCCCTTGCCCGATCGATCGAGCGCGTTGCGAAGGAGCCGCCGATAGGTGGCGATCGCCTTGTCCGACGTGCCGAGATGTTCGGCAATGCGGTCCTGGATGGCGCCCATCGACTCACAGGCCCATTGGTCGTGCACGTTGATGTCGGCGCCCATACCGGTGAAGGTCGCGTGCTCCTGCTCGTGCGGATCGAAACCGTAGTCGTTGCTCTTGTTCTTGCGCGGTACGTAATCGGGCAACTCATAGAGCTCGAGCCGCTGGCGGCGCATCTCGTCCTTGTTCACCGGCGCTCCAAACGAGGTGAAGATCGCGTACCAATAGTGCTTCACGTCGTCGATCGGCACGTGCCATTGCGAGATCGTCATCTCGCGGCTCATCGGAATGATGAAGGCGTTGGGGAAGATCAAATTGGTCACGCGCACATGCGCCTTGTCGTCGGCGATCTGGCGGAGCGTGGCCAGCCGGAAGCCGTAATCGGTCGGCTCGATCTCGATGCGCGGGCGCGGAAACTCGCGCATGATCTGGGTCATCGGCACGTCCGAGTCCTTCGAGATGTCGCGGAACATCCTGCCGTAGCCCTGGTTCGGGTCTTCATCCTCGAAGAAGCGGTGCAGGAACGAGGTATGCACCGGATCGATGCCGACCTCGAGCGACTGCAGCCAATTGCAGTCGATCATGCCCTTGAACGCGAAGGTGTGGGTCGAGGGCGCGACAAAGCAGTCGAACAGCGGCAATTCCGGCGGCTCGCCCGGGCCGAGATAAGCCCATAGGATGCCGCTCTTTTCCACCACCGGATACGATTTCTGTTTGATGTTAGCGGCCATCTTGCTGTTGTCCGGCTCGGCCGGCGTTTGCAGGCACTTGCCGCTGACGTCGAACAGCCAGCCGTGAAAGGCGCAACGGAGCCCGCCGTCTTCCAGCCGGCCATAGGCGAGGTCGGTGCCGCGATGCGGACAATGCCGGCCGATCAGCCCGTAGCGGCCCTTGTCGTCCTTGAAGATCACCAAGTCCTCGCCGAGGAGCCGCACCGGCTTGACCGGGCGGTTGCCGGAAAGCTCGTCGACCAGCGCCGCCGGCTGCCAATAGCGCCGCATCAACGCGCCGGCGGCGGTGCCAGGCTTGGTCAGCGTCATGAGGTCGTTTTGTTCCGCGCTCAGCATCGGCGTCTCCTATTTGTTCGTAGACCGAACATATGTTCGTATGATAATATCAAGCCGGATAGCGATCAACAAGGCGGCATTCCGGCGCTGCTGGTCGGCGATCGCCACGGGATAGGTGCGAATGCCGCGGGTGAAGCGAAGCCGAACCGAACAGCGGGTGGCCGAGGCCGGCGGACCGGACTTTCTTGAGGCGCTCGCGCGCGCGCTTCGTATCATCCAGGCCTTCAATCGCGACCGGCGGCAGCTGACGCTCAGCGACATCGCCAAGCTCGTCGACTTGCCGCGCGCCTCGGTGCGCCGGACGCTGCATACCCTGATGCATCTGGGCTTTGCCGAAACCGACGGCCGGGTATTCCGGCTGCGCCCTCGCATCCTCGCGCTGGCGAGCGCCTACCTGATATCGAATTCCATATCCGACATTCTGCAGCCGGCTGTCGAACGCATGGCCGCCGAAGTCGGCGAAGCCTGCTCGGCCGCCGTGCTCGACGGCAACGATGTGATCATGATTGCGCACGCTTCGCCGAACCGCGTCGTCAACCTCAGCGCGCAGATCGGTTTTCGCTTGTCGGCGGTATCAAGCTCGCTCGGCCGCGTCCTGCTGGCAGTGCTTGAAGACTGCGAGCTGGATCGGCTGTTGCAGCAGATCGAGCCAGAAAGGCTCACCAGCGAAACAGTCGTGGACCTTGCCGAATTGCGCCGCTTAATCCGCAAGGCCGGCGAGGATGGCTATTCGCTTGTCGACCAGGAAGCCGAGTTGGGCTTCTGCTCGATTTCAGTACCGCTGCGCCGGCTCGACGGGCGGGTGATCGCATCGCTCAACATCGGAACGCACAGCAACCGGAGCTCGCTCGGCGTCATGCGCAAGGTCTTCTTGCCAAAATTGCGAGCGCTCGCAGCCGAGCTGCAAAGCCAGATGATCTAGTGCGCCGCTGCCCCGCTCGATCGCGGCTCGGACAGCTAAAACCCCGGCAGCACCAGAACTTTCGGGCTTTTTGGTAGTGTCGCCTTCGACACCACCACCGACGGGACCTCGGCTCGCTCGATCGGCCAATCCCGTTGCGCACGCTCGAGGAACCGCTCGAGCGTGTACCAGCCGAAAAAATGCATCGGGATGATCAGCTGAGCCTTGAGCGCGGTCAACACCTCCATTATGCCGTCGAGGTCGAGCGTGTAATTGCCGTCGACCGGCGCCATCACCACGTCGACGCGGCCGATCGCGTTGAGTTGCGCTTGCGTCAGCGTGTGGTGCAGATGGCCGAGATGGGCGATGCATAAATTCGCGATCTCGAAAATGAAGATCGAATTGCCGTAATGCTCGGTGCCGCCGGTGAAATAGTTGCGGATGTTGGTCGACACGTTGCGCACGCGCACGTCGCGGTATTTCAGATCCCAGATCGCCGGCTTGTCTGGGCTCTCGCCCCAGCCGCGCAGCACGTATTTGATCGCCGGGTCGGGATGGTCGGTATAGTGCGTCTCGTGCGCATGATTCATGGTAGCGATATCGGGCGTAACCGGCGGCTTCACATAATCGTTGTAGTCGGTAGCGATGCGCACCTGCTGCGGACTCTCAATCAGGAAGGTGGCGTGGCCGATGAAGGTCAGCCGCACCCGATCTTCGCCGAGCGCGGCGAGTTTGAAAGAAGCAGGCGTGATGCGCGGCCGGTCGGCAGCGACCAGACCGGGGCAACTCTCTTGCATTTCCGGCCGGTCGGGAGGCGCGGGCGGCGTTTGTGCCACAGCGGCGCACGACAGCGCGCACACGAGCGAGGCAATGCCGGCAACGGCGACGCTACGAGCCAGGCTCAATCGGCCAACTCCTCAGGGCGGAGTAGCCAAATTGGCACGGAATGAGGCGCCGGGCCACGGCGCTCGATCGTGGCTCAGTTATGCTCGGTAATGAGCCCGCTGGCGGTGACGACGACCCACTGGCCGGCCTGCCGCTTGATGGACTCGATCCGGCCGAGACCGGGGAGAATGCCGCCGGCCGCGACGTGGAACACGCCGCCACGGCTGTTCTCGACCAGCGCGTGACCGCCGCGCACGTCCTGCACGATCCAGTCCGGCAGGATCTTTTCTGGCAATTTCGCTTCCGCCGCCGCGGGCGGGCTTGCGGCGATCGAGCCGGTCGTCTCCGGCGCCGCCGGCGCCGCGGCGGCAACAATCGCCTTCTTCTCCAGCCGGTCCACCGCGTCGGCGACATGCGCCATCTTGGTCGCCGCTTCGATCTGCGCGCGCTCGACCCGGTCGAGCCGATCGGCGAGCTTGGTGAACTGGCCGTTGGCGCCGCGCGTCGCGCCATCGAGATTGGTCTTGAGCGCGGCGAGCTCGGCGAGTTCCGCTTTGTTCGCTTGCCGCGCGCTCGCCATGGCAGCCTGGGAATTTTCCACTGAAGCGGGCCACAGATGCGTGACGCGGGAAGCCGACAGCGCGCCGACGAACGAACCGAGCGCCGCGGCGGCTGCTACCGAAGCGGCCAACAGGGCAAACCGGAGCGGTCGCGACAACGGGTGACCGCCATCGGCGTCCTCCGCAGACGCCGTATTTGCCGCGTCCTCGCTGGCGAAAGACGAAGCAGCTTCTTCGTCCGAGCTGTCGAGCTTCGGCGAGATCACCATTGGCAATTTGGCTTCGCCTGGCTTGGCCTCTTCCGAATCGGCCATCTGCGGATCTCCGGTTTGCGGGCGATCCGTCGTTAAACGGGTTTGGTTAGTTTTTAGTTAGCGGTCGCGGAAGACCTTAGTCCAGCACGCCATTGTCGCGCGCTAGGTCCTTGAGCGAGGTCTCCGGACGCGCGCCGAGATGGCCCATCACCTCACCGGCGGCGAGCGCGCCGAGCCGACCGCAAGTGCGGTCGTCGGCGCCGCGCGCCAGGCCGGAGAGGAAGCCGGCCGCAAACAAGTCGCCGGCGCCCGTGGTATCGACCACGCTCTCGACCGGGAACGCCGATACCGCTTCCGTCCCGTCCGGGCCGATCACCACGCAGCCCTTCTCGCCGCGCGTGATCACCGCCGTGCCGACATCCTTGCGCAGCGCCGCAAGCGCGGTGTCGAAGTCCGCAGTCTCATACAAGCTGCGCAGCTCGGCCTCGTTTGCAAAGATCAGATCGACGGTGTTCGAGCGCATCAAATGCAGAAATTCGCCCCGCCAGCGGTCGACGCAAAAGGCATCCGACAAACTGAGCGCGACAATGCGTTCGGCTTCATGCGCGATCTTCGCTGCTTTGAGGAATGCATCCTTGGCGTCCTTCGGATCCCACAAATAGCCTTCGAGATAGAGAATGGCGCTGCCGGCAACCAGATTGGCATCGATGTCGGCGGGATGCAGATTCTGCGCGGCGCCGAGATAGGTGTTCATGGTGCGCTCGCCGTCCGGCGTCACCAGCACGTAACAGCGCCCGGTCGACGCACCGCCCGATGCCGGCGGCGTGGTAAACGCGACACCGGCCGCGCGAATGTCGTGGCTGAAAGCGCGGCCGAGCGGATCGTCTTTGACTTTGCCGATGAAGGCCGAGCGCGACCCAAGCGAAGCCGCGCCGACAATGGTGTTGGCGGCCGAGCCGCCGGACATTTCGACCGCGGGGCCCATCGCCTTGTAGATCGCCTCGGCGCGCGGCTCGTCGATCAGCGCCATGCCGCCCTTGTTCATGCCTTGTTGAAGCAAAAACTTTTCGTCGGTGCGGGCAATGACGTCGACGATCGCATTACCGATGCCGAGAACGTCGTAACGCGGTACGGGCATGAAGCAACTCTCGCAATGACTGTTACGCGCGGCGGGCGGCCGCACTATAGCGGCCGCCGTCACGCTGGCAATGGCGCGACGACGTCCCACACGTCACGTCGCTGACGTGGGCAACGTGTGGGGTAAGCAGCGTGGCCCACCGCATTGCGCGGCGCGATAGAGGAAAAGACGCGGCTCACATGGCTAAAAATAGTCTGACTTCTTCGAAGAAGCGCGGCGTCGCCGGGTCTTGCTCCAACAAAATATGGTTGTTGCTCCGCAGCGCAACGAAGTTCGCGCCGGGAATTCCCGCCGCCATCTGGCGGCCGAGTTCGAACGGAACTTGAACGTCACCCCGTGCGTGCATCACGAGCGTTGGGACTCGGATCTGGGGCAGAAGTCCGACCACGTCGATTTCACCCGTGGCTTCGAAATAACGCGCCGCACATTCCGCCGAAGGCCGTTTTTCGCTGCAATTCGTTGAACGAATCGATTTGTTCCTTGGTGGCGTCTGGCATCAAATAGTTGGCGAACATTTGACGGATGGCCGGATTGTCTGCGCCCCACTCTGACTGCATCAGTGTCACAAATGCCTTGCGCCTTTCCCGTGCCTCCGGGCCACGCTTACTCGCCCCGAGGGCAAAGCCGCCACAGAGTATGAGGTGCGACACCCGATCGGGATTGCGTACAGCGTAAGCGATCGACACGGCACAGCCCTGTGAGAGCCCGAACAATGGGAAGCGATCGAGACCTGCCGCGTCGACCACCGTTGCAAGGTCGTTGACCCACGCATCCAGAGATATATCCGCAACGTCCCAGTCAGACAGCCCGGTGCCACGAGGATCGTAACGGATCAGCCTATTGTCCCGCGAAAGCCCAAGAAAAAAATGACGCCAGATCGGACTGTCCCAATCGTATTCCAGATGGTTCAGCCAGTTGCCGGTTTTGACCAGCGGCGGGCCGTTTCCGCTGATCGGCATAGGCCAGGCGCACGCCGTCTGACGTGCGGCAATAGCGAATCTCCTGCCGGTCGTCGGACGTTGCTAGGCCATCACCCTGGATGGCAAAGACCTCGACCGGGTCAGGGATGTTCTTTAGCGTTTGCGGCCCCAGACTGCGATAGCCAAGGGCCAGCTTCTTTTGCACCTGATCGTAGGCTTGACGCGAAATGCAGATGCCGCCGCGTTCCGCGATCCCTTCGAGGCGCGCGGCAATATTGACGCCATCGCCGTATAGATCATCGCCCTCGACGATGACGTCGCCAAGATGCACGCCGATGCGAAACGCCATCTGGCGCGGGCCTTAGCGTGACCCGGCATTGCGCGCGGCCATGGCACGCTGAATCTCGGCAGCACAGTCGACCGCCTCGACCACGCTGGAGAATTCCGCGAGCAGCCCGTCGCCCATCAGCTTCACGATACGGCCGTGGTGCTTTTCGATTCCCGGATCGATCACCTCGGAACGGTGCTTCTGCAGCAAAGCGAGCGCGCCCGGCTCGTCCTCGCGCATCATCCGGCTATAGCCGACCGCGTCGGCGGCCAAGATCGCAGCCAATCTGCGTTCCACGAAACCTCCCGTTCGTGCCAGAGCTGTGGGTGAAGGCCATTAACGTCCGCCCCCATCTGTAACACACGGCCGCTGGATGGTTTAGCCGCCAGCCTTCTTTGGCCGGCAGCCTTGCACGGTTATGTCCCGCCGTGGCATGTGGCGTTTGCTTTTCGCGGAGATCGTGATGGCGTTTAAGGAACTGGTGTTTTCCGGCGTGCAGCCGACCGGCAATCTGCATCTCGGCAACTATCTCGGCGCCATCAAGCGCTTCGTCGAGCTGCAGGACCGTTACGACTGCATCTATTGCGTCGTCGATCTGCATGCGATCACCGTGTGGCAGGAGCCCGCGGAATTGCCCAAGGCAATCCGCGAAGTCACCGCCGCTTTCATCGCCTGCGGCATCGATCCGAAAAAGCACATCGTGTTCAACCAGAGCCAGGTGGCCGAGCACGCCGAGCTCGCCTGGGTGTTCAATTGCGTCGCCCGGCTCGGCTGGCTCAACCGCATGACCCAGTTCAAGGAGAAGGCCGGCAAGGACCGCGAGAACGCGTCGGTCGGCCTCTATGACTATCCGGTGCTGATGGCGGCCGACATTCTTGGTTTATCGCGCCACCCACGTGCCGGTCGGCGAGGACCAGAAGCAGCACCTCGAACTGTCGCGCGACATCTGCGCAAAAGTTCAACAACGACTTCGGCCGGCTCCATTCGCACGCACGGCTTCGGCGACGCGTTCTTTCCGCTGCCCGAACCGCTGATCACCGGCGAAGCGACCCGCGTCATGTCGCTGCGCGACGGCACCAAGAAAATGTCGAAGTCGGATGCGTCCGATCAATCGCGCATCAATCTCACCGACGATGCCGACGCCATCGCGCAGAAGATCAAGCGCGCCAAGACCGATCCGGAGCCGCTGCCGAGCGAGGAGAAGGGCCTGGCGACGCGGCCGGAAGCCGACAACCTCGTCGGCATTTATCGCGGCGCTCGCCGGCACGACGCGCGCCGGCGTGCTCAAGCGAATTCGGCAACGCGCAATTCTCCACCTTCAAGTCGGCGCTGGCCGAGCTCGCCGTGGCAAAGCTCAGCCCGATCGCCGCCGAGATGAGACGGCTGCAGACGCGATCCCGCCGCGATCGACGCCATCACTCGCCGACGGCGCCGACCCGCGCGCAAAAAATCGCCGGCGAGACCATGAAGGCGGTCAAGGACATCGTCGGCTTGCGTGCCGATCGACCTAGCCGCATCGCACCGGCTTGTCGGAGCAGGCGCCGCCGTGGCAGCATGCCGCTTGCGCGCTGCCGGAGAAATTCATGTCGCGCAGCGCCGCAGCTACGAAGCCGGCCACAAGCCGAAACTTCTGGTCGTCATCGACGACACCGAGGAATGCGACCGCGCGGTCTATTTCGCCAGCCGGCGCGCGGCGCGCATCGGCGGCAACGTGGTGATGCTGCGCGTCATCGAGACCCATGACCAAAGCCAGCAATGGCTCGGCGTCGCCGACATCATGCGCGCCGAAGCCCACGAGGAAGCCGATGCCGAGCTCAGCAAATACGCCGCGCGCGCCGAACGAGCATCGCCGGCATCACGCCGGAACGGGTGGTGCGCGAGGGCGACAAGGCGGAGGAAATCCTCAAGGTGATCGACGAGGACGAAGACATTTTCATTCTCGTCCTGGCCGCCGGCACCGGCGCCGAAGGGCCGGGTCCGCTCGTCGACCACCATCGGCCGCACCGCCGGCGATTACCCAATCCCGGTCGCCATCGTGCCCGGCCACCTCACCGACGAAGAGATCGACGCTCTGTCGTGGATAAGCGTTTTCGGCCGGTCCGTTCCGCATACCGCCGAACTCGAGTTAGCCGGCACTTGAACTTCCAACCGAATTCGCCACGTATTAGAGTGAATTAGAAGTCACGGCCTGGCGTTGAGCCGGTGGCGCGACGGAGGAAACCGATGTTCATCCAGACCGAAGCGACGCCAAACCCGGCGACCCTGAAATTCCTGCCCGGCCGGGCCGTGCTCGATAACGGCACGCTCGATCTGCGCGACAGCGAGCGAGGCGGCGCAGTCGCCGCTCGCCGAACGGCTGTTCGGCATCACCGGCGTCAGCGGCGTGTTCTTCGGCTCCGATTTCATCGCCGTGACCAAAGACGCACGGCGAGTGGCAGCAGCTCAAGCCGGTGATCCTCGGCGCCATCATGGAGCATTTCATGTCCGGCGCGCCGCTCCTCGACGGCCGGCAGCGCCGAGCAACAGCGACGCCGACGAATTTTTCGACGCGGCCGATGCCGAGACCGTCGCCACCATCAAGGAACTGATCGAGACGCGGGTGCGGCCGGCGGTCGCCAATGACGGCGGCGACATCACCTTCCGCGGCTTCAAGGACGGCGTCGTCTATCTCAACATGAAGGGCGCGTGCGCGGGCTGTCCGTCGTCAACGGCGACGCTGCGGCACGGCATCCAGAATCTGCTGCGGCATTTCGTTCCGGACGTGACCGAAGTCCGGCCGATGTGACGCGGCGATTTCGCCGCGCGTTCGCGTCGCGCGACTGCCCATGCGTGTACTCGCCATTGATACGGCGCTGGCGGCTTGCTCCGCGGCCGTGCTCGACACCGAGCTATGGCGGCATTGTCGCGAGCGAGAGCCTGCCGATGATCCGCGGTCATGCCGAAGCGCTGATGCCACTGTTGCAGCGGGTGATGGAGCGAGGCGGGCATGGCCTTCGCCGACATCGACCGGATCGCGGTGACCACCGGACCCGGCAGCTTCACCGGGTCTGCGCGTCGGCATTGCCGCCGCGCGCGGCATTGCGCTCGCCGCCGACAAGCCGGCCGTCGGCCTGTCGACGCTTGTCGGCCTATGCCGCGCCGCACATGGCGGCCGACGACAGGTTTCCGGTAGTCGCCGCCATCGACGCGCGGCACGCGCATGTCTATCTGCAGGTTTTCGGTCCGGGCGGCCGCACGCTGACGCCAGCCGCGGCTCGCGCCGTTAAGTGAAGCGGTGCGCGCGGCGGCCGAGGCGCCCTCCTGCATCGTCGGCTCGGCGGCGCAAGCGGTCGCCGCCGCACTGTCCGAAGCGGACGCGCTCCCGCTACTGGTCGATGCGCGCGCGGCGCCGGATATCGCCTGGGTGGCGCGGATGGGCGCCGTCGTGCCGGAAGGCCAGTCGCCGCCGAAGCCGCAATATCTGCGCGCGCCCGACGCGCAGCCGCAAAACGCCGCTCAACTGCCGCGCCGATGATGGACTTCGTCACCCGCCTGTTGAGCCGCGGGCCGAGCCGACGATCGCGGAAGCGCGCCGGCAGCGACGCCGCCGCCATCGCCGCGATTGCACGCGGCTTCGTTCCGGCGCGGCTGGGGCGAGGACGAGTTCCGCCGCCTGCTCGCCGACCGTAACGTCGTCGCCCATCGCGCCATGGTCGGCCGGACCTCGCCGGCTTCATCCTGTCCGCGCCTGACCGCGGGCGAAGCGGAGATCCTGTCGGTCGCCATCGCGCCGACATGGCGCGGGCGCGGTTTCGCGCGGCCGCTGCTCGATTTGCATCTGCGCCGTCTGGCCGGACTCGGCGCTCGCACGGTTTTTCTGGAGGTCGACGAGCACAATGCGCCGGCCGCGCGGCTTTACCGGCGCGCCGGATTTTACGAGGTAGGCCGGCGGCCGGGTTATTATGACAGCGGCGCGGCGGCGCTCGTGCTGCGCCGCGACCTCGGCTGACGCGCGAGGGCAAACAAGGTATGATCGTAGAGTGGCACGAGGAGACTGAGAAAGGTTCGAATTCGACCGGAATGACAGGTTCTCGCAAGCTTTACGTCAAATCGTTCGGCTGCCAGATGAACGTCTACGATTCGCAGCGTATGGCGGACACGTTGGCGCCGGAAGGTTACGTCGAAACCGCGACAGCCGAGGACGCCGATCTCATCATCCTCAACACCTGCCACATCCGCGAGAAGGCGGCGGAGAAGGTCTATTCCGAGCTTGGCCGCGTGCGCCGCCTGAAAGAAGCGGCGGCCGCAGACGGCCGCGACGTGCTCATCGCGGTCGCCGGCTGCGTCGCGCAGGCCGAGGGCGAGGAGATCATCCGCCGCGCACCGGCGGTCGATCTCGTGGTCGGATCGCAAAACTATCATCGCCTGCCGGACTTGATCGCGCGCGCCGAGCGCGACGGCCAAGCCGGTCGATACCGAATTTCCGCTCGACGACAAGTTCGATCATCTCGCTGCGCCGAGCGCTGCCGCGATCCGCGCGCGCGGCGTCACCGCCTTCGTCACGGTGCAGGAAGGCTGCGACAAGTTCTGCACATTCTGCGTCGTGCCTTATACGCGCGGCGCGGAAACTTCGCGGCCGGTCGAAAAGATCGTCGCCGAGGTCGAGCGGCTTGCCGACGCCGGCGTGCGCGAAATCACGCTGATCGGGCAGAACGTCAACGCCTATCACGGCGACGGACCGGACGGACGGCCGTGGTCGCTGGCGCGGTTGCTCGAACGGCTCGCGCGACTTCGCGCGGCATCGAGCGGCTGCGCTATACGACGAGCCATCCCGCTCGACATGGACGATGACCTGATCGCGGCGCATCGCGATTTGCCGGCGCTGATGCCGCAACTGCATCTGCCGGTGCAATCGGGCTCCGACCGCATCCTCGCCGCCATGAACCGCCGCCACACGCGCGCCGATTACGTCGACGTGGTCGCGCGGCTGCGCGAGGCGCGGCCCGATCTGGCGCTGACGTCCGATTTCATCGTCGGCTTTCCGGGCGAGACCGAAGATGATTTCGCCGAAACGCTTGAGTCTCGTCGGCGACGATCGGCTATTGCCGGCGCGTTTTCGTTCAAATATTCGCCGCGGCCCGGCACGCCTGGCGCCGACATGGCACGATCAGGTCGACGAAGCGGCGAAATCCGATCGTCTCCAGCGGCTGCAACAGGCGATCGACCGCAGCAGGCGACTTCAATCGCGGCTGTCTCGGCCGCACATCTTCGGTGCTGTTCGAACGGCCGGGCCGCCACGCCGGCCAGATCGTCGGCCGCTCGCCCTATCTCCAGCCGGTGCAGATCGAAGCGCCGCCGTCGCTGATCGGCGAAATCGCCACCGTCACCATCACCGAAATTGCCAGCAACAGTCTGTTCGGCGCGCTGGCGCATGATCTTCGCAACAAACTTCACGCACGCCCGCGCTCGCCGGCGCAGGAGCCTGAATGCGCACGCCAGACCGCTCGGATCGCCATCGTCGCGCCGAACGACACCGTCCAGATCGTTCTTACCTTCGACGACAATCGCCTCGCCTCGGCACTGTTCGGGCAATACGGCCAAAACCTCGCTCTGATCGAGCGCCGGCTCGGCGTCGCCGCCACCTCGCGCGGCAACCACGTCACGCTGGAAGGTCCGCGCGAGGCCTGCGAGCAGGCGCGCCGCGTGCTTGAAAGTCTTTACGAGCGGCTCAAGCGCGGCGACGAATTGGCGCAGGGCGACGTCGACGGCACCATCCGGCTCGCCATCTCGCAAGGCTCGTTGTTCGATTTCGATCCGGCTTCGGCGCGCGAGAGCTTCGAGGAAATCAATCTGCGCAAGCGCCGCGTGCGCGCGCGCACGCCGGCGCAGGACGCCTATATCCGCGCGCTCAAGCGCCATGCGCTGGTGTTCTCGACCGGACCGGCCGGCACCGGCAAGACCTGGCTCGCGGTCGCGCATGCCGTGCAATTGTTCGAGCGCAAGGAGGTCGATCGCATCGTGCTCTCGCGGCCGGCGGTCGAAGCCGGCGAGCGGCTCGGCTTTCTGCCCGGCGACATGCGCGAAAAGGTCGATCCGTATCTGCGCCCGATCTACGACGCGCTCTACGATCTGATGGACGCGCGCATCGTTGAGCGCGCGTTGCAGACCACCGAAATCGAGATCGCGCCGCTCGCCTTCATGCGCGGCCGCACCCTGTCGAACGCCGCGATCATCCTCGACGAGGCGCAGAACACCACCGCGATGCAGATGAAGATGCTGCTGACGCGGTTGGGCGAGAACAGCCGCATGATGGTGACCGGCGATCCGAGCCAGGTCGATCTGCCGCCCGGCCAGACCTCCGGCCTCGCCGAGGCGGTGCGCCTGCTCGAAGGCGTCGAGGGCATTGCCCACGTCACCTTCACGGCCGCCGACGTGATCCGGCATGAACTCGTCGCGCGCATCGTCGAGGCCTATGACAAGGCCGCGGCGGCAAAGCGCGAGCGGCCGTAAATGGCGCGGAGGTCGGCGGGACGAAGGCGGCGCTGACCATCGATGTGCTGGTCGAATCCGGCCTCTGGAAAAAGGCGCGCGGCGCCGGACCGGTCATCCGCCGCGCCGTGGCCGCAGCCGCCGCCACGCTGTCAACACCGCGCGCGGAGCTTGCTATCGTGCTGACCGATGATTCGGCGATCCGCCTGCTCAACCGCGCCTGGCGCGGCATCGACGCAGCCACCAATGTGCTGTCATTTCCGGCCCCTTGCGGCAGCGCGGAAACCGCCGCTCATCGGCGACATCGTGCTCGCCTACGAAACCATCGCCCGGGAAGCGCGCGCCGAGAGCAAGCCGTTCGCCCATCATGTTGCCCACCTTGCGGTGCATGGTTTTCTGCATCTGTTGGGCTACGATCACGAGCGCGAAAAGACGCCGAAGCGATGGAACGGACCGAGCGCGACATTCTCCGGCGGCTTGCCATTCCCGATCCCTATCGGCGTCGGCAAGGTGAAGACTGCCGCGCACGGACGCACTGACGCGCCACGGATCATGCCAAATCCCGACCGCAGCGAGCAACGAGACCGAGCATCGCGGTCTGCCGATGGTCGTGCCGCAAACCGGCGAATTGCAGGAGGGATGGCTCGCCCGCGTCATGCGCATCCTGTTCGGCTGGAAGGCCGCGGCAACCCGCGCCGACCTTGAACTCGTGCTCACCGGCCGAGCAGGCGGAATCCGGTTTCTCGCCGGCCGAAGCGGCGATGCTCAAGAACATTCTCGGCCTGCGCGAATGCCGGATCGACAGCGTCATGGTGCCGCGCGCCGACATCGTCGCGGTGCAGCAGGACATCACGCATCGGCGAGCTCGTCATGGTGTTCGCGGGCGCCGGCCATTCGCGGCTCGTCGTCTATAACGACACGCTCGACGATCCGGCCGGCATGGTTCATATCCGCGATCTGGTCGCGTTCATGGCGGCGCGCGCGGCGATCGATCCCGCCGCCGCTGGTCAGTCAAGAGATTGCCGGCGGCCGATCTCGATCTCGCCAAGATCGATCTGTCCATGCCGCTGGCGGCGGCCAAGATCGTCCGCGAAATCCTCTACGCGCCGCCGTCCATGCCGGCGCTCGACCTGCTCGCCAAGATGCAGGCGACGCGCATTCATCTTGCGCTCGTCATCGACGAATACGGCGGCAGCGACGGCCTTGTCTCGATCGAGGATCTGGTCGAGCTGATCGTCGGCGATATCGCCGACGAGCACGACGAGGCCGAGACGGCGGCGGTGACCCGGCAGAGCGACGGCTCGTTCCTCGCCATCGGCCGCGCCAGCCTCGACGATGTGCGCGCCGTGATCGGCGACGAATTCGACGTCGGCGAAGCCGCGCAAGAGGTCGACACGCTCGGCGGCTATCTGGTCATGCGAGCCGGCCACGTTCCGGTGCGCGGCGAGCTGGTGCCCGGACCCGGCAGCCTTCGAGGCTGAAGTGCTCGACGCCGATCCGCGCCGGGTGAAACGCGTGAAAATCTATCGCGGCAAAGACCGCCGCCCGGGCACCGGCGCGCGAGCTGCCGACTCTGGTGCGCCCGGCGGCTTCGCGTACCGGCGCCGCCGCGCGACGAGACTCGCGCGGGCAAATCCGAACGCTCCGCCGCTGCCGTGAAGCCGACGGCACTGATTCACGCCATCGTATTGTCTTGCGGTTGGCGGCGCTGGCTCATCGCGTTTGCCGCCGGCGCGCTGTCGGCGCTGGCCATGGCGCCGTTCAATGTCTGGCCGGTTTTGTTTCTGACTTTTCCGATTCTGGTCTGGCTGATCGACGGCGCCGGCAGCGGCAGCGGCCGTTGGCGCGGCGTCATCGGCGCCGCGACCACCGGCTGGTGGTTCGGCTTCGGCTATTTTCTTGCCGGGCTTTATTGGATCGGCTTTGCCTTTCTAGTCGATGCGCCGACTTTCGGCTGGCTGCTGCCGTTCGCGGTGATCGGCGCTGCCGGCCGGGCTCGCGATCTTTCACGGCTCTGGCGTCGGCGCTGGCGCGGCTGCTGTGGACGCGCGGCGCCACGCGCATCCTCGCCTCTGGCGCGTGGCGCTTACGGCGACCGAATGGCTGCGCGGCCACGTGCTTACCGGCTTTCCCTGGAACGCCTTCGGCTACGCGCTCACCTCGCCGCTGGCGCTGGCGCAAAGCGCTCGCGTGATCGGCATCTGGGGCCTTACCTTCATCGCCGTCGCGGTGTTCGGCAGTCCGGCGACGCTCACCGACGATCGCATCGAAACGCGGTTGCCGTGGCTGCCGCTTGCGCTCGGCCTCGGCGTGCTCGCCGGCCTCGGCGGCTTCGGCGCCGTGCGGCTTGCCCGCACGCCGACGCGGTTTGTCGACGGCGTGCATCTGCGCATCATGCAGCCGAACCTGCAGCAGGACGTGCGCTTCAATTACGCCGCCAAGCAGCAAGTCATGGACCGCTATCTCGCGCTTTCCGACCGCGCCTCCGGTCCGCAATCGCTCGGCGTGCGCGACGCGACGCATCTGATCTGGCCGGAATCGGCGTTTCCGTTTTTCCTGACCCGCGAACCCGACGCGCTGGCCCAAATCGCGCGGCTGTTGCAGCACGGCACCGTGCTGATCACCGGCGCCGTGCGGCTGGCCGAGCCGGTCAACCCGGCCGAGCCGGCCGCTTACAATTCGATCTACGTGATCGACCACGACGGCTCGATCGTCTCGCTCTACGACAAAGTGCATCTCGTGCCGTTCGGCGAATATCTGCCGTTCCAGCACTTCCTCGAAAGGCTCGGCCTGCAGCAGCTCACCAAACAGCGCGGCGGCTTTCTCGCCGGCGACCGGCGCCGGCTGCATCGCCGTACCCGGCGCGCCGCTCGCGCTGCCGCTCATCTGCTACGAGATCATTTTTCCCGGCGAGGTGATGCCGCCGGGCCGCCGGCCGGGCTGGATCGTCAACGTCACCAATGACGGCTGGTTTGGCATTTCGAGCGGCCCCTATCAGCATTTCCAGCAGGCGCGCGTGCGCGCGATCGAAGAGGGCTTGCCGCTGGTGCGCGCCGCCAACACCGGCATTTCCGCCGTTGTCGATCCGCTCGGCCGCATTGTCAATTCGCTGCCGCTGGGCACCGAGGGCGTGATCGATTCGCCGCTGCCGCGATCGATCGCCGCGCCGATCTATGCGAGCGTCGGCGATGTTCCCGCGGCCATGATCGTCGTACTGGCGCTGCTTGCGTGATTCGTCGCGGCGCCGGCTGCGGTACAAAGTTTAGCCTAATAAGCGATCGGTAAAGCGGTGCGGCGGACACGGTGTTTAGGCCTGTGATAACGACCGTTGGATGTGCAATATGGCCACACTCAACTATCCCGCGCAAAAGTCCGCCGCCGGATACTCGGCAATATTTTGCGTAAATCATATTGCGGCTACGCCTAAAGTAGAAAGAGCATGCGGAAAACAGAAACCAAGCCAGTATTCCACCGCGCCAGATTTGATCTCCCAAGGTATTACGGTAAATAGGCGGGGCATAGGAGGCTGGGCGACATGATTGCCAAGAAGGCACCAAATCCGATCGACAAGCATGTCGGGAGCCGCGTTCGCATGCGCCGCATGATGCTTGGAATGAGCCAAGAAAAGCTCGGCAACAGCCTCGGCTTGACCTTTCAGCAGGTGCAGAAATACGAAAAAGGCACCAACCGCATCGGCGCCAGCCGACTGCAGCAGATCTCCCACATTCTGCAAGTGCCGGTGGCGTTCTTTTTCGAAGGCGCGCCGAACGTCGGCGGCGCCGCGCGCATAGAAGGTATGGGCGAGGCGCCGTCGCCCGCTTACGTCTCCGATTTTCTGGCGACTTCGGATGGCCTGGCGCTGACCAAAGCTTTCATGCGCATCGACGACTCCAAACTGCGGCGCCGCATCGTCGATCTCGTCGAGCAAATCGCTCGAGCGAAAAGCGCTGAGCAAACCAACGCCGATTCGTCGCTGTATTCCCACTTTCGCCCACGTTTCGCCCACATCTTGACCGCGCGGAGCGGACGCTGCAACAACCTACCTTAAGCAACTAACGCCGGAATTCACCGGCGCGGCTTTTAAGCCGGCAAGACCAGGTCAAGACTCGAGAGATCGACCGGCAGCCTAGTGAGGGGAGTGTTTCGCAGTGCCGCACGCCAATTATCTGTTCACCAGTGAGTCCGTGTCGGAGGGACATCCCGACAAAGTTTGCGACCAAATTTCCGACGCCATTCTCGACGCGTTTCATCGAGAACGATCTCAAGCTCGGCATTGCCGACGACAGCTCAGTGAATACCCGACTCGGCTGCGAAACGCTTTGCACGACCAACAAAATCGTCATCGCGGGCGAAGGCCGCGGCCAGCTGTTCCACAAGCATGGCGACCAAGGCCGTCGTCAACCGCGAAGCTGATCACCGCAGATCGCGCGCGATGTCGTCAAGGATATCGGCTACGACCAGGACGGCTTCTCGTATCATGGCGCCGATGTCGAAGTGCTGCTGCACGGCCAGTCGCCGGATATCGCCATGGGCGTCGACGCCAAAAAGAAAAAGCGCGGCGAGGAAGAAGGCGCGGGCGACCAGGGCATGATGTTCGGCTTCGCCTGCACCGAGAGCGAGGTCTATGAGAAGAACTCGTTCATGCCGGCGCCGATCTATTTCGCGCACAAGATCCTGAAAGTGCTTGTCGGATAAGCGCCGCTCCGGCGCGCTGTTCGATCTGCAGCCCGATGCCAAGAGCCAGGTGACGGTTAAATATCGTCGACGGCAAGCCGGCCGGCTGCACCAAAGTCGTGGTCTCCACCCAGCACAACGCGAAAAACCGCAACGGCAAAAAATACACGCCGGGCATGGTCAAGGACATGATCGCGATCCGCCGTGGAATTGGCGCTGCCGAAGGGCTGGATGCCGAAAAGGCCGTCCGACTTTTTGGTCAATCCGACCGGCAATTTCGTCGTTGGCGGCCCTGACGGCGATTGCGGCCTCACCGGACGCAAGATCATCGTCGATACCTATGGCGGCTATGCGCCACACGGCGGCGGCGCTTTCTCCGGCAAGGACCCGACCAAGGTCGACCGCTCGGCGGCCTATGCCGCGCGCTATCTGGCCAAGAACGTGGTCGCCGCCGGCCTTGCCGACCGCTGCACCATTCAGATCGCCTACGCGATCGGCGTCGCCGATCCGATGTCGGTCTATGTCGACACCCACGGCACCGGCAAGGTCGAAGAAAAGAAACTGCAGAAGCTCCTCCCGGAGCTGTTCCCTCTGACGCCGACCAATATCCGCCGCACGCTCAAGCTTAACCGGCCGATCTATCGGCGCACCGCCGCTTACGGCCATTTCGGCCGCGCGCCGGAAAAGGACGGCGGCTTCTCCTGGGAGCGGACCGACCTCGCCGACGCAGCTCAAGCGCAGCTTGCGCTGAGCTTGGCGCCACCACAGATTCTGCTCTCCACAATCCGCCCGGTTCGAAAGCCGGGTCATCCGCGTTTGGCAGAGGTGCCGAGAATGAAATCAATCGTAGCGTTTTGTGCGCTGGCTCTGGTCTTCGCGCGCCGCCACGCCGGCCGACGCCAAGGGCTGCATCAAGGGCGCGGTCGTCGGCGGTATTGCCGGTCATTATGCCCACCATCACGCGCTGCTCGGAGCGGCCGCCGGCTGCGTCATCGGCCATCACGAAGCCAAGAAACACGAAAAGGCGATGCAAAATCCCTCGCCGGACACCGCTCATTGACGATACGCTAAAGCCGTGCGGCTTTCGGCTGCTCGCTAGTTGGCGATGGATCCCGGACTGCATCAAGCGCGCGCCTTTTTTGGACGGCGCAAGGGCCATAAGCTGCGCAAGCGGCAAGCGGAGCTTATTGACACGCTTGCTGCCGCGCTTGCGATCGACCTCAGCCGGCCAGCTCCCGCCGAATTGCTGCGCTGTTTCCCATCCCGGTCAGCGAGGTCCAGCTCGAGATCGGCTTCGGCGGCGGCGAGAATTTGATCGCGCAGGCGAAGGCGAAGCCGCGACCGGCTTCATCGGCGTCGAGCCCTTTGTCAACGGCATGGCTAAAGCGCTGGCGGCGATCGAAGAGCCTGGCCTGCAGAACATCCGCCTGCACTTCGACGATGCCACAACGCTGATCGCCTGGCTGCCGGACGCATCGTTGGCGCGCATCGACCTGATCCATCCCGATCCGTGGCCGAAACGGCGGCATTGGAAGCGCCGCTTTGTTCAGGACGCGACGGTCGCGCGAATTCGCCCGCATTTTGCGGCGCGGCGGCGAATTGCGCTTCGTCACCGATGTCGCCGACTACGCCGCCTGGACGCTGCAACGTTTCGTTCGCTCGGCGATTTCGATTGGACGGCGCAATGCGCCGACGATTGGCGAAAGCCGTGGCCCGATTTCACTGCCACGCGCTATCACGCCAAGGCCGCGCGCGAGCAACGTCCACCGTGCTTTCTGATTTTCCGCCGGGTGTAAAACCGCGGCAGGTTTAAAGTCGCTTGTTAACGGGCTTATTAAGCGGCTTGTTAGGTCCTGCCGCTGCCAGAAGCGGACCACGCGCTGCGCGGTCGATGCCGACAGCCGGCTGTAATTGGCAAAGGCGTTGTCGAGCCCCTGCCGTCGAAGTGCCGGCTATTGTCCGGGCGCGCAAGGATGACCGCTTTCACCGCCGGCCAGCCAAGACCGGCGGCCTTGCACAAAATCAGAATCGGATCGGGCCGATCGCCACCCATCAGCCGGTCGGCGATCTTGAGCGGCACCTTGGCGAGCGTCGCCAGCGCCACTGCTGTCTTCTTCATATTTGCCTTCGCTGCAGAACGCGGTCAGCGTCGCCTCATCCAGTTGTTTCGCCAAGATCCAACCCCAGCACGACGCGCTGCGCGGCGCGGTACTCGCGTGGGCCGACGCGGGCGCCGACTTCTTTGGAGACCTTCGCCAGCACGTCGCAAATCGCCGCCCGTACCTCCGGCGTCGCCGAAGCAATCAGCCGGCGGTGTACGACCGCAGTCGCCTTGGTCAGCAAGTCGCGAAAAATCGGCGCGGGAATATCCGACCGCAATCCGACCTTCTCGGCCAAGATGCCGTCCTCCTCTGCGCGTTTGACCAACCGGTAGAACCCCTTTTCCGAAATGCGGGCGCCGCGGTTGTCCGCGACCCGCCGGGCGACGTCGCGATTGCCGCGGCTCACCAACACATCGGTCACCGCCTCGCCCAGCACCGGCCGCGTCGAAATCGCGTGCAGATGCGCCTGCCCCTTGGTGTTGGCCACCTCGATTAGATCGGCTTCCTCGAGCCGGGCGGCGAGCTTCAGCACCGGCCCGGCAACCGCGATGTCATCGTCCTTGGCGAGCTTGCGCAAAACTTTGGCCGGCGCGTTCTTAACCGGCGCCAGATGGTTCGAGAGCTCCGCGCGAGCCTTATTTTCGATCTCGTCGATGAGCAGCCCGAATACGTCGTCGAACAGCTCGACGTGCTCGTTGCTGTAGCGGCTGGCGCCATCGAGGAACAGCGTCGTGATGCGTTGCAGCGTTTCGACGCGTTTCGCGCGTGAACCGTGCTGCACGACGTCTTCAAGCTCGGGGATCAGCGAGAGGGTGTGGCACCCATCCTCGTTTCCATCAACTTTGGCGAAATGCCTTGGGTCCCGCGCTAGACAATAAGTCGACAATCCTGAATGAACCCTTGCAAACGTCGGGTTTTCGGCACCGAAACGAGCGGCCGGCGCGGCTTGGCGCTCTTGCAAGCCGCTGGGGAAGCGCTATATTTGCGGTGTCCGTCATGGATACCTCATAACGGTCGGATGAACCGAACGGTTTTGAGAGTGGGTTCCCCCGGGGCCCGCTCTTTTTTATTACCTGAGCCCCGACGGTTCTCTGCCGAACAAAGTGCAAAGCGAACGAACGCATCCACATGGACGACAGGCTGACAGCTTTTGCCGAAGAACCGCGGCTCATCGTGGAGCCGGGGCGCGCCGCGCGCGTCGCCGCCATCGCCGAGCCGGTGCTTTTGCAGCTCGGCTACCGGCTGGTGCGGGTGCACGTTTCCGGAAGCTACGGCTGCACTGTTCAGATCATGGCCGAGCGGCCGGACGGAGCCATGGCGATCGGGGACTGCGAGGCCCTCTCGCGGGCGCTTTCCCCGGTACTCGATCTCGCCGACCCGGTCGAAAGCGCGTATCGGCTGGAAATCTCATCGCCGGGTATCGACCGGCCGCTGGTGCGACGATCGGACTTCGACCGCTATGCCGGCCATATCGCCAAGATCGAGATGACCGTTCCGGTCGACGGCCGCAAGCGGTTTCGCGGCGCGCTCCTCGGTACCGAAGGCGAATGCGTCCGGCTTCGCGCCGAAAACCCGGCCGCTGAAATCTCGCTGCCGATCAATGACATCATGGAAGCACGCCTCGCGCTGACCGATGAATTGATTGCTCAATCGCTGCGCCGGAGCAAATACGGCCTGCCGCTAGGACAGCAAACGAACGCCGCGCCGGTGCAATACCGGCGCCCGAACCAAGGCAAGGGAGACTGAACATGGCGACGGTAAGCGCCAACAAACTCGAATTGCTGCAGATCGCGGATGCGGTCGCCCGCGAAAAGGCGATTGACCGCAAGATCGTGCTCGGCGCGATGGAAGACGCGATCGCCAAAGCCGCGCGCTCACGCTACGGCAGCGAAACCGAAGTCCGCGCCGAGATCGATCCGAAAAGCGGCGAACTGCATCTGTCCCGCCACATGCTGGTGGTCGACGCGGTGGAGAATCCCGCTTCGCAGATCACACTGGAAGAGGCGCGGCGACATCATCCGGCGGCGCAGGTGGGCGATACCATCGCCGACAAGCTGCCGCCGCTCGAATACGGCCGCATCGCCGCGCAATCGGCCAAGCAGGTGATCGTGCAGAAGGTGCGCGAGGCCGAGCGCGACCGCCAATACGAAGAATACAAGGATCGCATCGGCGACATCGTCAACGGCATTGTCAAGCGCGTCGAGTATGGCAACGTCGTTGTCGATCTCGGCCGCGGCGAGGCGATCGTGCGGCGCGACGAAATGCTGCCGCGCGAGGTGTTTCGCAACGGCGATCGCGTCCGCGCCTACATCTACGACGTACGCCGCGAGCAGCGCGGGCCGCAGATCTTCCTGTCGCGCACGCACCCGCAATTCATGGCGAAGCTGTTCGCGCAGGAAGTGCCGGAAATCTACGACGGCATCGTCGAGGTCAAGGCGGTCGCGCGCGATCCCGGCTCGCGTGCCAAGATCGCTGTGGTATCGCGCGATTCTTCGGTCGACCCGGTCGGCGCCTGCGTCGGCATGCGCGGCTCGCGCGTGCAGGCGGTGGTCAATGAGTTGCAAGGCGAGAAAATCGACATTATTCCGTGGTCGCAGGACATTGCCACCTTCGTTGTCAACGCACTCGCCCCGGCCGAAGTCGCCAAGGTGGTGCTCGACGAGGAACGCGAACGCATCGAAGTTGTAGTGCCCGACCAGCAGCTCTCGCTCGCCATCGGACGGCGCGGCCAGAATGTGCGGCTCGCTTCGCAACTGACCGGCTGGGACATCGACATTCTCACCGAACAGGAAGAATCCGAACGCCGCCAGGCGGAGTTCGAGAATCGCACCCGGATGTTCATCGACGCGCTCAACGTCGATGAAGTGATCGGGCAGTTGCTCGCCTCCGAGGGGTTTAACTCGGTCGAGGAGCTTGCGTTCGTCGACACCAAGGAGATTGCCGGCATCGAAGGCTTCGACGAAGACACCGCCGGCGAACTGCAAACCCGCGCGCGCGAATATCTCGCCAAGATTGAAGCCGAGCTCGATGCCAAACGCACAGAGCTTGGCGTCGCCGACGAACTCAAAGAGGTGCCCGGCGTCACCACCGCCATGCTGGTCCGCTTCGGCGAGAACGGCGTAAAGACGGTTGAGGACCTCGCCGGTTGCGCCACCGACGACCTCGTCGGCTGGACCGACCGCAAAGACGGCGAAACCGTGCGCGAAGCCGGCATTCTCGATGGCTTCGATATTTCGCGCGAAGAAGCCGAGGCATTGGTCATGCAGGCGCGGCTCAAAGCGGGTTGGATTAGCGAAGCCGATCTCGCTCCGCCGCCGCCGGAGGAGACCGCCGAAGCGGCCGCCCCCGAGGCGCAGGCTTAAAGGGAGCGCGCGCAACGCATGATCGCCCAAGCGGAGCGGGCGCCGGCAGAAGAAACCGATCGCGGACCGCACGACCGCGAACGCGCGCGGCTATGCGCGGTCACCCGCACGGTGCAACCGGTGTCGGAACTGATCCGGTTCGTCGTCGGGCCGAACGGCGAGGCGGTGCCCGACCTCAAAAGCAAGCTGCCGGGACGCGGCATCTGGGTGACGGCCACGCGCGAGGCGCTGGGAGAAGCGATCAAGCGCAAAGCTTTCGCACGGGGGTTCAAGCGGGAGGTGCGCCTGCCGGCCGATTTCGTCGAGCGCACCGAGCAATTGCTCCTGCGCTCCGTCCTCGACGAGTTGGCCATCGCCGGCAAGGCCGGGTTGGTCGCCGCGGGCTTCAGCCGGGCCGAAACCGCGTTCTCGGACGGTCAGGTTGTCGCGCTTTTGCATGCCGCCGAAGCCTCCCCGCAGGGGATACGAAAGCTTGAAGCGGCGTGGCGCCGGCAGCGGCACGAAGCGCCCGCAATTGTGGTTGGATTCCTAACCTCGGCCCAATTGGATTTGGCATTGAGCCGCCCAAATGTGGTACATGCAGCCCTGCTCGCCGGCCCTGCCAGCGAAACCTTTTTGGCCCGATGTCGGCGCCTGGAACGTTTTCGGACCGGCGATCAGCATCCCGAGGCCGTCGTGGCGGCGCCGAATTCGACCCCGGCAGGGACACTGAGTGCGTAAACGATAGAAATGGAAGCGAATGGCTGAGACGACCAAAAATGCCGGCGAAAAGCTGAGCGTAGGCGCCAAAACGCTGACCCTTAAGCGCGGCAGCGTCGAGCAGGGCGTCGTGCGCCAAAGCTTCAGCCACGGCCGCAGCAAGGCCGTTGTGGTCGAAAAGGTCAAACGCCGCGCAGGTGGCGAAACCAAACCGGAACCGGTAGCCCCGGTCGAGCGTCCGGCGCCGAAGCGCGCCGCAGCCCCCCGGCGCCGGCGGCCGCTCGCACCCCGACCCCCGCCCCGGCCGCGCCGAAAGCGTCGGGCGTCGTTCTGCGGACGCTGACCGAGGAGGAGCGCAGCGCCCGCGCACACGCGCTCGCCGACGCCCGTCTACGCGAGGCGGAAGAGCGCAAGATCGCCGAGGAAGAAGCCCGCATCCGTCAGAGCCGCGAAGATATCGAGCGCGCCGAACGCGCGGCGGCCGAAGCGCGCAAGGTCAATGAAGAAAGCCGTCGCAAACACGACGAGGAAACCAAGCGCAAGGCCGACGAGGTTGCCAAGAAGCGGTTCGGCGCCGACACGGCGACGACCAAATCCGGCGGCCGTCAGGCGCTCGAAGCCGACGATGACGAAGCGCCGCGGCCGCGCCGTGGTGGCAGCGGCGCAGCGGCGCGGCCGGCTGCCGCGCCCAAGACGCCGCGCGTCGGCACCGAAAAACGCCGCGGCCGACTTACCGTCGTCACCGCCCTTTCCGCGGACGAAATCCGCGAGCGCTCGGTTGCTTCGTTTCGCCGCCGCGTGCAACGCATCTCCGGTCACCGCGACAGCGAGCCGAAGGAAAAGATCGCGCGCGAAGTGACCATTCCGGAGACGATCACCATCCAGGAACTAGCCAACCGCATGGCCGAGCGCGGCGTCGACGTGATCCGCATTCTAATGCAACAGGGTCACATGGCCAAGATCACCGACACGATCGACGCCGATACCGCCCAACTGATCGCCGAGGAACTCGGCCACACCGTCCGGCGGGTCGCCGAATCGGACGTCGTTGAAGGAATGTTCGACGCCCCGGACGATCCGGCGACGTTGCAGCCGCGCGCGCCGGTCGTCACCATCATGGGCCATGTCGATCACGGCAAGACGTCGCTGCTCGACGCCATCCGCTCGACCGAGGTCGCCGCCGGCGAAGCCGGCGGCATCACCCAGCATATCGGCGCCTATCAGGTGACCTCACCGTCGGGCGGCCGCATCACTTTTATCGATACGCCGGGCCACGCCGCATTCACCGCCATGCGCGCCCGCGGCGCCAAGATCACCGACATCGTCGTGCTGGTGGTCGCCGCCGATGACGGCGTCATGCCGCAGACGGTGGAAGCAATCCAGCACGCCAAGGCGGCGAAGGTGCCGATCATCGTCGCCATCAATAAGATCGACAAAGCCGACGCCAAGCCGGAGCGCGTGCGGACCGAATTGCTCCAGCATGAAATCCAGGTCGAATCGCTTGGCGGCGAGATGCTCGAAATCGAGGTTTCGGCGAAAGCAAAGACAAATCTCGACAAGCTGCTCGACATGATCGCGCTGCAAGCCGAAGTGCTCGAGCTCAAGGCCAATCCGAACCGTGCGGCTGAGGGCACTGTGATCGAGGCGCGGCTCGACCGCGGCCGCGGCCCGGTTGCGACCGTGCTGGTGCAGCGCGGCACCCTTAAGCCCGGCGACATCGTTGTGGCCGGCTCCGAGTGGGGCCGCGTGCGCGCGCTGATGTCGGACACCGGACATTCGGTCGTCGCTGCCGGTCCCTCTATGCCGGTCGAAGTTTTGGGCTTCAATGGCACGCCCGAAGCCAGCGATCGGCTGGCCGCGGTCGAGACCGAGGCGCGTGCCCGCGAAATCGCCGATTACCGTGCCCGCCAGAAGCGGGACATCTTGGCGGCGCGACAGACCGGCATGCGCGGCTCGCTCGAGCAGATGATGAATCAGCTCAAGACCTGCGGTCTCAAAGAGTTTCCGCTGGTCATCAAGGGCGACGTGCAAGGCTCGGTCGAGGCTATCGTCGGCGCACTGGACAAGCTTTCCACCGAAGAAGTCGCCGCCCGCGTGATCTTTGCCGGCGCCGGCGGCATCACCGAATCCGACATCACGCTGGCGCAAGCTTCGGGCGCGGCCGTTATCGGCTTCAACATCCGCGCCAACAAGGAAGCGCGCGAAGCCGCCGAACAGGCCGGTATCGAGATCCGCTATTACGACATCATCTACAATCTGGTCGACGACGTGAAAAAGGCGATGTCGGGATTGCTCGCGCCGACGCTGCGCGAGACCATGCTCGGCAACGCGACCATTCTCGAAATCTTCAAGGTGTCGAAGGTCGGCAACGTCGCCGGCTGCCGGGTAACCGACGGCATCGTCGAGCGCGGCGCCAATGTGCGGCTGATCCGCGACAGCGTCGTCGTGCATCAGGGCAAGCTCTCCCAGCTCAAGCGCTTCAAAGACGACGCGCGCGAAGTCGTAGCCGGCCAGGAATGCGGTATGGCGTTCGAGAACTACCAGGACATGAAGGTCGGCGACATTATCGAGTGTTATCGCGTGGAGACCGTGCAGCGGATCGCTCTGAGCTTAAAGCCTCGACGTTCGCGTCTCCCTTCGTCATTCCCGGTTCGAAGCCGGCGTCTGACACATCAGCCAAACTGAAAATGGCCCGTCGTCAGCATCGTCGATCATTCCGCCGGCGGATCGCCGCGCCAGCTACGCGTCGGCGAGTTTATCCGCCATGCGCTGGCCGATATGTTTTCCCGCGGCGAGATCCACGATCCGGTGATCGAGGCCCACATGATCACCGTTCCCGAAGTGCGCATGAGCCACGATCTGCGGCTCGCCACCATCTACATCATGCCGCTCGGCGGACGCGACGAGCAGAACGTGCTCGACGCGCTGGAAAACAACAAGCGTTTCATGCGCGGCGAGATCGCGCGGCGCGTCAACCTGAAATTCGCGCCCGACATCCGCTTTCGCATTGACGAACGCTTTGACGAAGCAGAGCGGATCGAGAAGCTTTTGCGAACGCCGGAGGTGCAGCGCGACCTGGAAAGACAATTGATGTCCGGACCGATTTTTACCTCGCCGCCAAAACCGCTGCCGGAGGCTGGCGCGGCAGCCGCCGCGCCGGCGGCGAAAGTCAAAAAGCAGAAGCGGGACGTGCATGGCTGGGTCGTGCTCGACAAGCCGGTCGGCATGACGTCAACGCACGCCGTCGCGGTGATCAAACATCTGTTTGCCGCCAAGCGCGCCGGGCACGCCGGCACGCTCGATCCGCTTGCCTCCGGCTGCCTGCCGGTCGCGCTCGGCGAAGCCACCAAGACCGTTCCGTTCGTGGTCGACGGCCGCAAGACCTATGTCTTCACCGTACGCTGGGGCGAGGAGCGCGACACCGACGATGCCGAAGGCCGCATTGTGAAGACAAACGCGAACCGCCCCGGACGCGGCGGCGATCGAGGCCTCGCTGGCGCGCTTTGTCGGAACGATCGAGCAGATCCCGCCGCGGTTTTCGGCCGTTAAGATCGACGGCGAGCGGGCCTATGATCTCGCGCGTGAGGGCGAAACGGTCGAGATCGCCCCGCGCGCACGTGACCATCTATCGGCTTGATCTTGGCGAAATGCCGGATCCCGACCATGCCATGCTGACCGCCGAATGCGGAAAGGGCACCTATGTGCGCGCGCTCGCCCGCGACCTCGGCCGCACGCTCGGCGCACTCGGACATGTCTGCGCTCTCCGCCGCAGCCGGGTCGGCCCGTTCACCGAGCGCGACATGATTTCGCTGGAACGGCTCGAATCTTTGTGTCATAGAGCGGCCGCCGGCGAGGGAAATCTCGCCGATATGCTACTGCCGATTGAGACCGCGCTGGACGACATCCCGGCACTGGCCGTTAGCCCGGCAGATGCGGCAAGGCTCAACAGGGGCCAAGCCGTTTTATTGCGTGGACGGGACGCTGCCGTCATCCGCGGCACGGTCCAGGTCGCTTCGAGCGGACAGCTCGTGGCAATTGCCGAGGTCGACCGCGGCGAGATCGTCCCCAAGCGCGTGTTCAACTTAAACGGCGTGACAGGTCGCGCCGACAGACAAAAAGGTTGGTGACGATGTCGATTACGACCGCACGTAAGGCGGAGGTTATCAAGACGTACGCCATCAAATCCGGTGACACGGGTTCGCCGGAAGTACAGGTTGCGCTTCTTTCGGAGCGAATTAATAATCTGACCGATCACTTCAAGACCCATCTCAAGGACAATCACTCGCGGCGCGGGCTGTTAAAGCTCGTGTCGCAGCGACGCCAGATTCTCGATTATCTGCGGCGTACCGATGAAGGGCGTTACAAGGAGTTGATTGAACGGCTGGGTATTCGCCGTTGAAAAAGTTTCGTGGGGGGAAGCCCGCACGCTTCCTGGCGGAGCGCATCAGGCGACCGCTGATATGTATGGCAGCATTGCTGCCGATTAAGATGACGGACCGTAGGTCCGTCCACATCAGAGGAAGGTCCGAAGGCCATGGCAGGATCGTCAGACGCTGGCCAGCATGGCGACAGCTTTTGCTGCGCCGGCAGCGTCTCGCCGTCTTGCTTATGGCTTTCGCATACTCCGCGAAAACCATGAGAGACAATCGCAATGTTCAACATTCATCGTGTACAGCTTGACTGGGGTGGCCGCGAGCTAACGCTGGAAACCGGCAAAATGGCGCGTCAGGCCGACGGCGCCGTGGTTGCCACCTACGGCGAGACCACCGTGCTCGCCGCGGTCGTCGCGGCGAAGCAGCCCAAGGAAGGAATCGATTTCCTTCCACTCACCGTGAACTACACCGAAAAATACTACGCGGCCGGCCGGATTCCGGGCGGCTATTTCAAGCGCGAGCGCGGTCCGACCGAAAAAGACACGCTGACGTCGCGCCTCATCGATCGCCCGATCCGCCCCCTGTTCGCGGACGGTTGGCGCTGCGATACGCAGGTGACCGTCACCGTGCTGTCGCACGACCAGGAGAACGATCCGGATATCGTCGCCATGGTCGCAGCCTCCGCCGCGCTGACGCTGTCGGGCGCGCCCGTTCATGGGACCGATCGGCGCCGCCCGCGTCGGCTTCATCAACAACGAATATGTGCTCAATCCGGCGATCGACGAGATGGGCGAAAGCCAGCTCGATCTCGTGGTCGCCGGCACTCAGGACGCGGTGATGATGGTGGAGTCGGAAGCAAAAGAGCTTTCCGAGGAAATCATGCTGGGCGCAGTGATGTTCGGCCATCGGCATTTCCAGCCGGTGATCGAGGCGATCATCAAGCTCGCGGAGAAGGCCGCGAAGGAGCCGCGCGAGCTGATGGTGACCGACAATGAGGCGATGGAAAAGGAAATGCTCGGCTCGCCGAGAAGGACTTGCGCACCGCCTACTCGATCGTTGGCAAGCAAGATCGGCAGGACGCTGTTGCCGCCGTCAAAAAGAAGGTGATGACCACTTCTTCCCAGAAGGCGGCGAACCGAAATACGACAAGCTCGCGGTCGCGGCCGTCTTCAAAGAACTCGAAGCCAAGATCGTTCGCTGGAACATTCTCGACACCGGCAAACGCATCGATGGCCGCGACGTGAAGACCGTTCGGCAGATCGTGGCGGAAGTCGGTGTGCTGCCGCGAACCCATGGCTCGGCGCTGTTTACCCGCGGCGAGACCCAGGCGCTAGTCGTCGCGACGCTCGGCACCTCCGAAGACGAGCAATTCATCGATGCACTGCAAGGAACGTACAAGGAATCGTTCCTGCTGCATTACAACTTCCCGCATTTCTCGGTCGGAGAAACCGGCCGCATTGGCGCACCGGGCCGCCGCGAGATCGGCCACGGCAAACTCGCCTGGCGGGCGATCCATCCGATGCTGCCCTCGAAAGAAGAATTCCCCTACACGATCCGTCTCGTCTCCGAAATCACCGAGTTCGAATGGTTCGTCGTCGATGGCGACAGTGTGCGGCTCTTCGCTTGCGCTAATGGATGCCGGCGTGCCGCTCAAGCGACCGACTGCCGGCATAGCCATGGGGCTGATCCTCGAAGACAAGCGCTTTGCCGTGCTCTCCGACATTCTCGGCGACGAGGACCATCTCGGCGACATGGACTTTAAGGTCGCCGGCACCGAAGGTGGCGTCACTTCCTTGCAAATGGACATCAAGATCGCCGGTATCACCGAGGAGATCATGAAGGTCGCTTTGGCCCAAGCCAAAGACGGCCGCCTGCACATCTTGGGCGAAATGTCGAAAGCGCTGAATGCCGCACGCGCCGAACTCGGCGAGTACGCTCCGCGCATCGAGACATTCAAGATTCCGACCGATAAGATCCGTGAAGTCATCGGCACGGGCGGCAAGGTGATCCGCGAAATTGTCGAAAAGACCGGCGCCAAGATCAACATCGAAGACGATGGCTCGGTAAAAGTTGCCTCCGCCAATGCCGAGGCGATCAAATCGGCGATCGACTGGATCAAGTCGATCGCGTCCGAACCGGAAGTCGGGCGCATTTACACGGGCACCGTCGTCAAGGTGATGGACTTTGGCGCGTTCGTAAACTTCTTTGGCGCCAAGGACGGCCTCGTCCACATCAGCCAGCTTGCTCCACGCCGGGTGCAGAAGACCAGCGACGTTGTCAAGGAAGGCGACAAGGTGAAGGTCAAGCTGCTCGGCTTCGACGAGCGCGGCAAGGTGCGGTTGTCGATGAAGGTCGTCGATCAGCAGACCGGCGAAGACCTCGAAGCCAAACAAAAGGCTGAGGGGGGCGAACAGCGCGAAGCTGCGGCCGCGGGCGAATAAACCCCGCTGACGCGCTATTCGTGCACGATGACCGGGGCTGCCGTGCCACCGCGCGGCAGCCCCTTGAATACGAACAGCAACGGCATCACCACCAACGTTGCAATCATCAAAAGCTTGTAGTCGTCGATATAAGCGATGATCTGCGCCTGCTGCGTGATCACCGCATCGAGCGCAGCGCGACCGGCGGCGGTCAACGGATTCCAGGCGTGCGCGACCAGCGGGTTCTCCAAGGCGCGGTTCACCGGCGTAATGCTTTGCGCGATGTCGGCGTGATTGATCTGGGTATTCTGCACCAACAGGCTATTCACCACCGAGATGCCGATGCTGGAGCCCATATTGCGCGACAGGCTGAACAGCCCGGCGCCTTCCGCCCGTTCGGTCTGCGGCAAGGTCGACAGTGTCGCCGCACTTAGCGGCACGAATAGAAAGCCAAGGCCGAAACCCTGCACCATGGTAACGCCGATGATGGTCGCCTGCGAAATATCCGGCGTCCAGCTGGTCATCTGATAAAACGACCATGCGGTGAGCGATAGTCCGACGACGACCAGAATGCGGGTATCGACGCGGCCGACCATGCGGCCAACGAACAGCATTGAAATCATGGTGCCGACGCCACGCGGCCCCATCACCAGGCCGGCGGTCGCCACCGGATAATTCATCAGCTCCTGCAGGTAAGGCGGCTGCAGCGCCATCGAGGCGTAATAGGTCAGGCCGACGATGGCGATGAATAGCATGCCGGCGGCGAAGTTGCGGTCGCGGAACATGCCGGGCCGCACGAACGGGTTTTTCGCCGTGAACGTATGCACCAGGAACAGATAGAAAGCCGCCGCGGCGACGATCGCTTCAATGATAATTTCGCCGGAGCCGAACCAATCGAGCTGCTCGCCACGGTCGAGTACGATCTGCAAGCCGCCGATCGCAATGCTCAGCGTGCCGAAGCCGAACCAGTCGAGCCTCGACTTGGCGTCACGCGGAGAATTCGGGAGAAAGATCAAGATGCCGATCAGATCGAGAATGCCGATCGGCAGATTGATGTAGAACACGTAGCGCCAGCTGTAATTTTCGGTAAGCCAGCCGCCGAGTACCGGCCCCAGCACCGGACCAATCATCACGCCGATGCCGAACAGCGCCATGGCAAAGCCCTGGCGCTCGCGCGGATAGCTGCCGAGCAGCACGGTCTGCGACAACGGCACCAGCGAGGCGCCGAAGGCGCCCTGCAAGACTCGGAACAGCACGAGTTGGGTCAGCGATTGCGCCATGCCGCACAGCATCGACGCCACTGTGAACCCGGCGATGGCGACAATGAACAGGCGCTTCAATCCGAAGCGGCCGGCGAGAAAGCCGGTCGGCGGCGTCATGATCGCGGCGGCGACGATGTAGGAGGTCAGCACCCAGTCGATCTGGTCCTGGCTCGCGGCGACGCTGCCCTGCATATAAGGCAATGCGACGTTGGCAATCGTGGTGTCGAGCGCCTGCATCAGCGTCGCCATGATCACGCAGACCGTCAGCCCGGCGCGACTGCCACCGGCCGCGGTGATCTCGCCGCCCATCACTGGCCTCGATTCGACCGGCCGAATAGCCCGGTGATGAAGTGCGGCAGGCCGCGGGCGTGGCCGGTGTCGACGTCAACTTCGACGCTCATCCCGGCGCGCAGCGGCGGCAGATTTTTGTCGCTGGTGTCGAGACGTACGCGCATCGGCACGCGCTGCACCACTTTCACCCAGTTGCCGCTGGTGTTCTGCGCCGGCAGTAGTGAAAACTCCTGTGCAGCGGCCGGACTTACGCTTTCGACCACGCCGTGCCACTCGTAATCCGGGTACGTGTCCACGGTCACGGTCGCCTTCTGTCCGGGCCGAACGTAAGTCAGCTCGGTCTCCTTCGGCGTGGCATCGACCCAGACATGATCGGTATCGACCAGGAAAAAGGCTGTGGTCGAAGCGGCGAGATATTTCCCGGGCGCGATCGCCGGCACATTGGTGACCATGCCGGCAAACGGCGCGGTGATCACCGTATGATCGAGCTGCCGCTGCGCTTCGTCCACTTGCGCCTTCGCCTGCAAATATTGCGGGTGCTGCGTGGTATCGATGTTCGGATTGCCGCCGAGCTTGGCGAGCTGCATCTGCGCCTGTTCGCGCAGAGCGGCAAGCTTGCTCTTGTCGTTATCGAGCGTATAGTGGGCCTGATCGAACACCGATTGCGAGATGGTGGCGGTCTTGAGCAACGTGGCGTTGCGGTCGTAATTGAGCTGACCGAGATCGACTTGCGCCTGCTCGGCGGCAGCATCGCTCAGCATCCGCTTGTAATCTTGCTTCATCGCGTCGATCGACAGCGCGGTTTGCGCCAGATTGGCCTTGGCGTTATCGAGTGCGATCTGGAATTGACGCGGATCGAGCCGATAGAGCACCTGGCCGGCGTCGACGTGCTGTTGTCCTTGACGCTGACCTCCTGCACGATGCCCGACACGTCGGTCGAGATACCGACCTTCTCCGCGTTCACGTAGGCATCGTCGGTCGACATCACTTTGCCGCCGGTGACGTACCAGATAGGCGCCGATGATCAGCACGAGCGGCAACAGCGCGAACAGTACCCAGCGCACGCGGTCACGGCGTTTCATGCCGCGCAATTTGTCGGCCGCCGAGGTCCGCCGCGTCGTACGCGTGTCGGCCGGGCCAACCGGCGCGATTGCCGGCCGTGGCGCCTCCTCGTCGCGAATCGGCGGAACGGACTTGCGCAGCGGTTCAGCCATAGCGCCGCTCTCCCGTCGTTCTCTCACCGTCGCGCTGCTGGATCAGCCGGCGCAGGTTTTCTTTCACCGTCGAAAGCTTGCCGACCATCAGTTCGATGCTGGCGCTGTCGACGCCGGAAAGCGCTGTCCGCCATGGTTTCCTCGCCGAGCACGCGCAGCTGTTCGAGCAGCGGCCGCGCCGCCGGCATTAAGAACAGCCGCTTGGCGCGGCGATCGTCCGGGTCGGGCCGTCGCTCGATCAGACCGCTGTCGCAGAGCTTGTCGAGCAGCCGGGTCAGCGTGATCGGCTGCAGATCGAGGATCTCGGCGAGTTCCGATTGATTGAGCCCCTCGGCCCGGTCAACGCGCACCAGAACCGCCCATTGCGCGCGGGTAATGCCGAATTGCGCCGCGCTGTAGTTCGCATAGGTCCGCAGCAGACGCGCTACGTCGTTGAGGAGAAAAGCAAATTCTCGTTTGGGCGAAAGCGGGGGCATCGCGCCGGCTCCGGTAAAACTAATCAGTCGCATAATATAAGCCAGCTTATATTTTATCCATGCACATTCCCGCAGATCTGCTTTGCAGCCGCTCAGTGCCCGCTCAGGCGATGCCGAACTCGGTGAAAGCTTCGATGTGGTGGTCGGCCGCTGCCCGCGCAAAGCAGCAGAACACCACATGACCAATGCCGCGCGGGCGGCGACGCAAGCTCGGCTGCGACTGTGCCCACCGCAATGCGCGCGGCGCGATCCGGCGGAAAGCGATAGACGCCGGTCGAGATCGCCGGAAAGGCGATCGAGGCCAGACGATGCGCGGCGGCAAGATCGAGCGCGGTGCGATAGCAGGATGCCAGCAATTCCTCTTCGCCGTTGTTCGCCGCCGCTCCACACCGGACCGACGGCGTGGATCACGTGCTTCGCCGGCAGCCGATAGCCGCGCGTGATTTTCGCGCCGCCGGTCGCGCAACCGCCGAGCTTGCGACATTCCGTGCAGCAGCTCCGGTCCGGCGGCGCGATGGATGGCGCCGTCAACGCCGCCGCCGCCGAGCAACGTGCGGTTGGCCGCGTTGACGATCGCATCGAGCGCAAGCGTAGTGATGTCGGCGACGCAGATTTCGAGCCGGGCGGAACCGACTTCGGCGGACAACGAGCGGCTGTCATCAGTCATGGCCGCAAGCATATCACGCCCACTCGGCCTGCGCTTCGGCGCGCAAATCGACGGTGCTCTTGCACGCCGATATCGTCGAAATGCTCGTCGAGGAAACGCCGCGCGGCGCGCTTGCCACTCGACGCGCAGCATTTCGAAGAAATCGTAGTCCGTCGAGAGCTTGCTCGAGGCGTCGAAATGCGGTGCCGAACTGGTCGAGTACGATGCGGTGGACGTTGATGCGGCGATATTGGCCGGGCCCGGTGCCGCGCGGCAGCCGGCCCTGATCGATCAGGCGGGCGACAAACTCGATGGCGCGATATTCGCGCGAGCAGCGAGGAGTTGAATGTGATTTCGTTGATGCGGTTCATGATTTCACTCGATGATGTCGGCGTCTCTTGCCGCACCAGCGGATTGATCTGCACCACCAGCACATCCTCGGTGTTGGTCGTGCCGAAAAACGGAAAGATCACCGGGTTGCCGAGATAGCCGCCGTCCCAATAAGGCACGCCGTCGATCTCGACGGCGCGGAACAGGAGCGGCAGGCAGGCCGACGCCATCACCGCTTCGGCGGTGATCTTCTCGCGCGGAAAAATGCGCACCCGGCCGGTCTGCACGTTGGTGGCCGAAATGAAAATCTGCAGATCGGAAAACGCGCGCAACGCCTCGAAATCGACGAAACGCTCGAACAGATCCTTGAGCGGATTGATGTTGAGCGGATTGAAGTCGTAAGGCGAAAAATAACGCGACAGCGTGTCGAGCCAGGCCTGCACCGGCGTGCCTTCGAGTGGCGTGAACGACAGCAGCCGCTCCACCACCGCGCGCTGCATCGCCGGCAGATTGCCGGTGCTGCTCGCCGCGCGCCAGAAATCGGCGAGCCGTTTTTGCGCTTCCGCGCGGCCGCCGCGCGCCAGACCGTCGGCGAGCATCACCGCATTGACCGCGCCCGCCGACGTACCGGAAATGCCCTCGAATGACGAGCCGCTCGTCGCTCAGCAGATGCTCGAGCACGCCCCAGGTGAACGCGCCGTGCGCGCCGCCGCCTTGCAGCGCGAGATTGATGCGCTTGGTGGTCTGCGCCGCCTGCCCGCTCGCGTCGCGGCCGGGCATCAGCGAATTGAGAATGGTTTTCGACGACCATGAGCGGCTCAGAAGCGCGAAGCGACGTTGCGCGCGGCGGTGGAGCGTCATTCCGCGGTCCAGCCGCCGTCGATCGAAAGATTGGCGCCGGTGATCGCTTTCGCGGCGTCGGAGCAAAGATAGACGGCGAGCGCCGCGACCTCTTCGACGGTGACGAATTCCTTGGTCGGCTGCGCCGCCAGGAGCACGTCGCGCTTGACCTGCTCCGCGGTCATGCCGCGCGCCTTCATGGTGTCGGGAATTTGCTTCTCCACCAGCGGCGTCCAGACATAGCCGGGCTGATGCAGTTGACCGGTGATGCCGAACGTCGCGAGCTTCCAGCGCCACCGTCTTGGTGAGGCCGGCGATGCCATGCTTGGCCGAGACGTAGGCCGACCTTGAACGGCGAGGCGACCAGCGAATGCGCCGACGCGGTGTTGATGATGCGGCCCCATTTGCGCGCTTTCATGCCCGGCACCGCGGCGCGGATGGCGTGAAACGCCGCCGACAGATTGATGGCGATGATCTGGTCCCATTTCTCGATCGGAAATTCCTCGATCGGCGACACGAACTGGATGCCGGCATTGTTGACGAGCATGTCGAGCGAGCCGAAGGTCTTCTCGGCTGTGTGCACCATGTCGGCGATCTCGGCGGGCTTGGTCATGTCGGCAGGCGAGTAGATAGCGCTTGACGCCGAAATCCTTCTCGATGCCGGCGCGCTCCTTTTCGATCGCGGCCGCGTCGCCGAAGCCGTTGATGGTGACGTTGGCGCCCTCGGCGGCAAGCGCGCGCGCATAGCCAAGCCCGATGCCCGAGGTCGAGCCGGTGACGAGTGCGGTCTTTCCTTTCAGCATGATGATCCCCAATTCAGTGGCGGCATTCAGTCGGAACGGCGCCCGTCGCGAGCGCCGTTCACTGCGTGACTTTTCCGCAAAGCGGCGGCAATGTGAGACGGTTTTTGCTGCGGCGCAACATCAAAATCGGGGCGCGCGTCATGTTTTCGCGAGCCTGACGCCCGCTAAAGCCGGTTGAAATAGTTTGGCTGCGACTGATGGCCCGACCAGGAATGACATTATGCCGCAAGCGATCTTCCCGGCGCCCGACCACGACCACGGACGCTGCACCAGCACCGCCATTGCGCATGCCGAAGCAGCTTTGTGCGGCCCGCGCGCAACGGCTGACCCCGATGCGCCGGCACGTGCTGGAAGCTTTGCTTGCAAGCCACAAGCCGCTCGGCGCCTACGAGATCATCGAGCGGCTTGGCCGCAAGCAACAGCCGTCCGGCGCCGATTACGGTCTATCGCGCACTCGATTTTCTGCGCGACAATGGACTGGTTCATCGCATCGAGAGCCGCAACGCGTTCGTCGCCTGCGTGCATAATCACGCCGGCAACGATCCCGTCGTGTTTCTGATCTGCGAGCGTTGCGGCGCGGTCGGCGAAGCGCCCGGCGGCGCTGTCGCGGACGCGCTCAAGGCCTCCTGCCGCGCGGCGGGTTTTCGCCGAAAAGCCCGGTGATCGAAATCGCCGGCGTTTGCTCGCATTGCCGCGAACGCTGAGCTTAGACCTCTCCGGCAGTGACATCTCCGAAGTCGTCAGTGATCCGCAATCCGCTTCCGCACTCGTCCCGTCCGCTCGACGCGCTCGCCATCGCGATGACGCTCGGGCTTGTGCCTGACCTGGGGCTTCAATCAAGTCGCGATCAAGCTCGCCATCCACGACATCCCGCCGCTGATTCAGTCGGCGGTCCGTTCGGTCGATTGCGGCGTTGCTGGTCGCGGCCTGGTGCGCATTGCGCGGCCATGCCGCTGTTCAAGCGCGACGGCACGTTGCTGCCGGAATTGCCGCCGGCGTACTGTTCGCGCTCGAATTTCTGCTGATCTATCGCGGCCTGGTTTGGACGACAGCGACGCGCGCCGTGCTGTTCATCTATCTCGCGCCGTTTTTTGTGGTGATCGGATCGCGCTGGCTCATTCCGGGCGATCATTTCCATCCCTCGCAATGGCTCGGTCTGCTGCTGTCGTTCGTCGGCATCGTCATCGCCTTCGGCCTGCCGACGCCGGCGAGCCGATCCGCGGCAGATGCTCGGCGATCTGATGATGGTCGGCGGCTGCCGCTGCGTGGGCGCGCGACGACTCTGGTCATCAAAGCGAGCGCGCTCAACCGCGTCAGCGCCGAGAAGACCATGCTCTATCAGCTCGTGGTTTCGGCGCCGCTGCTCGCTGTCGCGGCGCTGGTATTCGGCGAACACATCGATGCCATGCCGTCGCGCGCTGGCGCTTGGCGCCTTGGCCTATCAGACCATTTGGGTGGTGAGCGTCACCTTGTCGTCTGGTTCGCGCTGATCGTGCGCTATTCGGCCAGCAGATTGTCGGCGTTCACTTTCCTGACGCCGCTCTTCGGCGTCGCCGCCGGCCATCTGGTTCTTGACGAACCGCTGACCCGCGCCTTTGCCGCTGGCGGTCGCATTCGTGGCGCTGGGCTGGTCCTCGTAAACCGGCCGCGATAAGGCTATATCGAGGGACGGCGTCACCCTCAACCGGGAACATCTGCGGATTCAGCGCAACTGACACGCTAAAGTCGTGCAAGGACTGACGAATGATGGAGTTTTCCGGCCCCGCCGAACGGCATCAGAACCGTCGCCGTGAAAGTCGGCAATGTCACCGTCGGCGGCGGCGCACCGGTCGTGGTGCAGTCGATGACCAACACCGACACCGCCGATGCCGACGCGACGGCAAAGCAGGTGGCGGCGCTGGCGCGCGCCGGCTCGGAATTGGTGCGCATCACCGTCGACCGCGACGAAGCCGCCGCCGCCGTGCCGCATATCAAAGAACAGCTGCTGCAGATGAATGTCGACGTGCCGATCGTCGGCGACTTCCACTATATCGGCCACAAGCTTCTGGCCGACCATCCGGCCTGCGCCGAGGCGCTCGACAAATATCGCATCAATCCCGGCAATGTCGGCTTCAAGGAAAAGAAGGACCGGCAGTTCGGCGCCATCGTCGAGACCGCGATCCAGCACGACAAGCCGGTGCGCATCGGCGCCAATTGGGGCTCGCTCGACCAGGAATTGCTCACCCATCTGATGGACGAGAATTCGCGTTCGAACCATCCGGTCGATGCGCGCGACGTGACGCGCGAAGCGATGGTGCAGTCGGCGTTGCTTTCCGCCGCGCGCGCCGAAGAGATCGGACTGCCGCGAAGCAAGATCATCATTTCCGGCAAAGTGTCGGCAGTACAGGATCTGATTGCGGTCTACGGCGAACTGGCGCGGCGCTCGAACTACGCGCTGCATCTCGGACTGACCGAAGCCGGCATGGGCTCCAAAGGCATCGTCGCTTCATCGGCGGCAATGGGCGTGCTGCTGCAGCAAGGCATTGGCGACACCGTCCGCGTCTCGCTCACGCCCGAGCCGAACGGCGACCGTACGCTGGAAGTCAAAGTCGCCCAGGAACTGTTGCAGACGCTCGGCTTGCGCACCTTCGTGCCGCTTGTCGCCGCCTGCCCCGGCTGCGGCCGCACAACCTCGACGACGTTTCAGGAACTCGCCGCCAGCATTCAGAAGTTTCATCCGCGACTCGATGCCGGAATGGAAAACGCGCTATCCGGGCGTCGAAGGCCTCAACGTCGCGGTGATGGGCTGCATCGTCAACGGACCGGGCGAGAGCAAGCACGCCGATATCGGCATTTCGCTGCCCGGCACCGGCGAGCAACCGGCGGCGCCGGTCTTCATCGACGGCAAGAAGGCGATGACGCTGCGCGGCCCGACGCGTGGTCGCCGATTTCCAGAAGATCGTGATCGACTATATCGAGCGGCGATTCGGCGCTGGCCCCAACGCCAAGCAGACCGCGGCGGAATAGTCGCCGGCAGATCAGGGCTCAGGCAAGGCGAAGACATCACAAGGCGCGACGATACCGCGTAGCTCGTGCTTACCGAGCGCGATCAGCGGCGTCTCCGTCTCGGCGGCAAGCGCGCCGGACACAAGGACCGTCTTGCGCAGCGGTTTGCATAGCCCCTCCAGCCGGCTGACCAAATTGACGGCGGGGCCAATGGCGGTGAAATCCAGACGATCCGCCGCGCCGATATTGCCCCAGAGTATCTCGCCAAGATGCAAAGCGGCGCCGAACGGTAAAGCCGGCAACCCTTGCCGAATCCGCTGCTCATCGAGATGTGCCATGCCCACGCGCGCGGCGGACACCGCGCGCAACGCAGCATCGCAGGCGCCGCGCGGCGTTCCTCCGATGACCGGAAAGATCGCCAATATGCCGTCGCCGATGAATTTCAGCACCTCGCCGCCGAAAGCGTGAATCGCGCCGGCGATACGATCGAACCAGGCGTCGAGAGCTGAAATGACCACGGCGGGAGGATTGCTTTCCGACAGCGCGGTGAAGCCGCGCAGATCGGCGTAGAGGAGCGCCGCCTGGATGGTCTCGCCGATATCGCGTCGCAACGGTGCCGCCAGCACCCGCGCCGCGCTGCGCCGGCCGAGATAAGCTTCCAAGGCCGCTTTCAATGTCGCGCGCGCGGCGAGAGCGGCGAGCGGCGCCGCGGCGAAGCGCGCAGTCTGACGCAGTTCTTCGGTCTCGCTCGAAGTGAACGGACGCGGACCGATCCAGGTAAGCAGAGGCCCATGCGCGTGACCCAATTGCGTCCTCGTGTACGGGGCCGGCCGCGATTGTCGCGAGCCAGCGGTGGCCTGCATCGTTGGCGGGACCTGGTCCGGGAGCTGCCGACGGCACGCCGGGCGCGAATCCCAAAGCCTCGATGACTTCTCCGTTGTTGGCACGCCACAACCAGGTGCGCCGGGCAATGAGCGGGTGCGGAATATCGAGCATCAAGGCGCCGCCGGCGAGCGGCAGGCCGTCGGCGAGCAGATGGGCGCCGAGTTCGGCCAAGAACCGATCGGCGCCGGCGCTGTCCGCCGCGCTATCGACCAGCCAAGAAAGTGTCGAAGAAAGCTCCATTGAGCGATCTTGGGTTGACGCACCATTCTTGTCACGACCTATCCCTCAAGATGCGTGTCAATGCGGTCTTTGCTTGAAAATGATCGACTTGGAGTCGCCGCTCGAGCGGCCAGTGAACTCAAATCAGCGCTACGCCGGTCCAACATCGCCGCCGGGATTTCCGCCGCCGGCCGCAATAGTGAGCCGGCCGAGGTAATACGCCCAGCCCGTATTATGGCTTGCGCACTGCGCCTCGTTGGGAAGGCCACTTTGGGTCAGGCGCAACAACGTGCCGCCGTCGCGCTCGATCAGATCTATCTCGATCAGGCTCGATCCCGGCGGCACCTCTTGGCCGCCTTCCCAACCGAAGGTGTAGGCGAGACGATGAACCGGCACGACCTCCCGGAACGCGCCGCGCGCAACCCGGGCGTGGTCGCCGCCGACGCCTTTGAGGAGGTAAAGTCCGCCCGGATGTGTTTCGGTAGTCGCCTCGGCGCCCACCCAGCTGACGAGCTTTTCCGGATCGGTCAAGAACGCGAAAACCGTAGCGGGTGCGGCGGCGATCTGGGTTTCGCGCCGGACGACGAGTTGTTCATTCATGCATGCCTCCTCAAGTGCAGCGGGGACTGCTTCGCCGGCTGAAGAGCAATTCAGCCGAGCGGACTGCTGATCAGCTCGCCTTTTCGTTCGGGTCGCCTTTGCCGGTCTCAATCAGGCTACGCAGGCTGTCGTTGATGTAAAAGCCCCAGGCGCCGGCGCACTTGCCGTAGCATTCGATGGCCGGGCGCAACCCGACGTGGGTGAAGCGCAGTTCGGTCTTGTCGCCCTTCTTGGCGATCTTAAAGACGACATCGGTGCCGTTCCACTCGGCTTTGTCCTTGACGAAATTGATAGCGGCGTCTTTGACGTGCCAGATCACCTTCTTGCCGGGCACGAGCTCAGTGATCTTGTGCGTGCTGCGGTGAAGATCCTGGTAGCGGTAGGTAAATTCCGCACCGAGCTGGTCGGTGCGGCCGTCGATTTCACCCGACCACCAGCCGCGAACATTGTTGACGGCGGCGAAGACTTGTTCGGGCGATTGGTCGACCGTGAAGGTCGTGGTGTAGTTATTGCTCATGGCTTGCTCCTCTGTGGCCGAACGATCGTGAGCTAAACTAATAGCCCGCTGACGAATGGCGGGAGTGACAAGTGTGGCGGGATTCCAATGGACTCGCTGATCACGGCGGCGGCGCGGGCGCTCGCCGCCGGTGACCCCCTCGGCGCGTTGAAGCGGGTTTCGCTGCGCGACGACGCGCCGGCGCTGGCGCTTCGCGGTATTGCCATGGCGCAGCTCGGCGATTTCGTTCGGGCGAAGACGCTGCTGCGCCGAGCCGCCCGCGGGTTCGGTCAGCGCGAGGCCGTGGCGCGCGCACGGTGCGTCGTCGCTCAAGCCGAGATCGCGCTTGCTTCGCGCGACCTCACTTGGCCGGCAAAGGCGCTCGAGGCGGCGCGGGCGACGCTCGAACAGCATAACGACCGGTTGAACGCCGCGCATGCGCGCTATCTCGAAGTTCGGCGCCTCGTTCTGATCGGGCGCCTCGACGAAGCCGAACACAAGCTCGCAGCGCTCGACCCTGCGCCGTTCCCACCGGCATCGCGCGCCGCCCACGAACTGGTTGTAGCCGGGATCGCCATGCGGCGCGTCCGTGCAAAAGCTGCCCACGCGGCACTCGTACGCGCCGAACGTAGCGCGCGCGAAGCCCGCATCCCAGCACTCATCGCCGAAGTCGAGAGCGCGGCGAAGATTCTGAAGACGCCCGCGGCGCGCCTGATCGAGCGTGGCAGCGAAAAGCTGGTCGAGCTCGACGATGTCGAGACTTTGTTCAACTCGAAAGCGCTTGTCGTCGATGCCTGCCGGCACACCGTGCGCGACTCGGGCATTGTTGTTTCGCTCGCGACACGTCCGGTCTTGTTCGCGCTCGCTTGCGCGCTCGGTGCAGCATGGCCGGGGGACGTGTCGAGGAGCGCGCTCATTGCGCGCGCGTTCCGCGCAAAGTTCACTGATGAGTCGCACCGGGCCCGACTGCGGGTCGAAATCGGGCGGCTGCGCAAAAAGCTTCGCGCACTCGCGGACGTGAATGCGACAGGGCAGGGTTTTGCGCTGGTGCCGCGCAGCGGACGGGAGGTCGTCGTGCTGGCACGGCCGGTGGTAGAGGAGCATGCGGACGTGCTCGCCTTTCTCACCGACGGCGAGTCGTGGTCGAGCTCGGCGCTCGCCTTGGCGCTTGGCGAGAGCCAGCGCACGGTGCAGCGAGCGCTTGATGCGCTTGCCGCGACCGGCAAGGTGCAGTCATTCGGCCGCGCACGCTCCCGCCGCTGGATCACACCGCCGATGCCCGGATTCACGACGACTTTGTTACTCCCTGCTCCGCTGCCCGGCGACTAAGAGTAGAAGAATGAAACGAGCAGCAGCTGAAATCCTCCGCGAATATGGACCCTTTACCGGTGCTGAGCGGGTGAACGGGCTTACCTACGACGGGAAGCAAGTTTGGTTTGCGTCCGGCGATAAGCTGCATGCTCTCGACCCGGCGAGTGGAAAGATCGACCGCACGATCGATGTCGCTGCGCACGCCGGAACGGCATTCGACGGCAAGCATCTGTTTCAGATCGCCGACGAGAGTATTCAGAAGATCGATCCGAAGACCGGCCGTGTGCTGGCCGCGATCCCGACACCCAGCGGTGGCGCCTCGGGGCTCGCCTGGGCCGAAGGATCACTGTGGGTGGGACAGTATCGGCGCCGCCAGATCCATCAAATCGATCCCGAAACAGGTGCTATTCTGCGAACCATTGAATCGAACCGCTTCGTCACCGGCGTCACCTGGATCGAGGGCGAGCTGTGGCACGCCACCTGGGAGGGCGAAGAGAGTGACTTGCGGCGCATCGATCCGCGAACGGGAGAGGTACTGGAAACGCTCGACATGCCGCCCGGCACCGGCATATCAGGACTCGAATCTGATGGTGGCGATCAATTTTTCTGCGGCGGCGGCAGCAGCGGCAAGGTGCGTACCGTCCGCCGGCCGAAGCGAAGCTCAAAAGCGCATTAGAGTTTATCGGTTCGCGTTACCCGCGCTTTTCCAGCCGGCGCAGCACGTCGTCGAGCTGATCGAGGCTGCGGTATTTGATCGACAGGATTCCGCCGCCGCGCCGCCGGTCGATGCGCACGGCAAGTCCGAGCGCATCCGACAAACGCTTTTCCAGCATCGCCGTGTCGGCGCTCTTTGCCGATGCGAGCGCGCCATTCGCCGGTTTTTTTCCGTTCTTGTGCGCGCGTGTGCGCGCCATCGCTTCGACCTGGCGCACATTGAGATCGCGGGCGACGATTTCTTCCGCCAGCGCTTCGGCGTCGGCGTCGCCGACCAGCATGCGCGCGTGCCCGGCATCGAGCTTGCCAGCGTGGATGTAGGCCTTCACCGGCTCGGGCAGCTTCAGCAAACGCAGCGTGTTGGCGACGTAGCTGCGGCTTTTGCCGACCATGCGCGCAACGTCTTCCTGCGAATTACAGAACTCGTCCATCAGCGCCCGATAGCCTTCCGCCTCTTCGAGCGGATTGAGATCGGCGCGCTGCACATTTTCGATGATCGCGAGCTGCAACGCTTCGGCGTCCGTCGCTTCGATGACGACGACCGGAACTTCGTGCAGACCAGCGCGCTGCGCCGCACGCCAGCGCCGCTCGCCGGCGATGATTTCGTGACCGCCGGATGCGCCGCGCATCGGCCGCACCACGATCGGCTGGATGATGCCGCGCTCGCGCAGCGAAGCGGTGAGTTCGTCAAGGTCAGCGGCGGCGAACGTGCGGCGCGGATTGCGCGCGTTCGGATGCAATGAGCCGATCGGCAGACGCCGCTGGCCGCGCGGACGTTCAATCGAGCTTTCGCCGCCGACGTCGCCGATCAACGCGGCCAGACCGCGTCCCAGCCGCGATCGCGTTCCCTCTTCCGCCACCGCCGTTTCTCCCGCGCTCTCGGTCATACTTGCTCCGCGTTCAATTCCGTCATCGTTGCATCGCGCCTGCGTGTCACGCCGCGCGCAACTCTTTTTCGCGCTGGATAATCTCGGTGGCGAGCCGCAGATAGGCTTCGCTGCCGCTGCATTTGAGATCGTAGACCAACACCGGTTTGCCGTAAGACGGCGCCTCCGATACGCGCACGTTGCGCGGGATGATGGTGTCGTAGACCTTGCTGCCCATGAACTGGCGCACGTCGGCGACCACTTGGCCGGAAAGATTGTTGCGCGAGTTGTACATGGTCAGCACGACGCCGTGGATGGTCAGATCCGGATTAAGCTGCTCGCGCACCGAGTTCGACAGTCTTGAGCAATTGCGACAAGCCTTCGAGCGCGAAGAATTCGCATTGCAGCGGCACCAGGATCGCGTTCGCCGCCGCCATCGCGTTGACAGTCAGGAGATTAAGCGATGGCGGACAATCGATCAGCACATAGGTGTAGTGGGTTTGCCCCGGCGCCGCGCGTTCAGCGGCGCCAATGCATTGCGCAACCGCAAGCGCGCGATCGCGCGCCTGGCCGATTTCAAGCTCGAGACCGGAAAGATCGAGCGTCGAGGGCGCGAGAGGAAGCCGCGGCACCGCAGTCGGCACGATAGCGTCGCGCAGCGCGGTGTCCCCGGCAAGAACATCGTAGGTGGAACGCCTGCGGCTGCGCCGGTCGATGCCAAGCCCGGTGGAGGCGTTGCCTTGCGGATCGAGATCGATGATCAGCACCTCCTCGCCAATGGCGGCGAGCGCGGTGCCGAGGTTGATCGCCGTCGTGGTCTTGCCGACGCCGCCCTTCTGGTTGGCGACCGCGAGCACGCGCGGCGGCCGGGCGGTGGCGATTTGCGGTGCGCGCGGGAGGGATGAGAGTTCAGCCGTCGGAGACGACTGCTGCGAGGACGCCACTTCACTCATGCCGCCGAACCACCTTTCTGAGCGGTTTCGTTCAGGTTAGTATCGTTCCCCGCTCGCAGGCCGAAGTCTTGGCGCGAGACCCCGCACGATCACAATTCTGGCCTTCGGATCAGTCCGACTCGAGGCCAAGACTGGCCTGAATCTTCCAACATTTAGCGGCTTCGGTCAATTCAGCCTCAACATCTTGGCCCTTGGGAAACAGGGCATAACTGCCGCTTTTCAACAGCGGATTTGTCAGCGTCAGCAGCTTCGACAGCGGCGCCAAGGCTCGCGCGGTCACGACCTCGATCGGCCCCGGTGGTGCCTTTGGTGAAATCCTCGACCCGTATGGCATGCACCGTCGCCGGCGCGCCGACGCGCTTTATCGCCTCGCGGAGAAATGCCGCCTTTTTGCCGGTGCTTTCGACCAGGTGCACATGCGCCCCCGGCGTTTCCGCCAGCGCGCAGGCGACGACCAAACCCGGGAACCCTCCCCGCTGCCGAGATCGACCCAGATAAGCGCGCCCGGCGCCAGCGGAATGAGCTGCAACGAGTCTGCGACATGCCGCGTCCACACTTTCGGCTTCGGTCGATGGCGCGATCAGATTGATCCGCTGCTGCCATTCGAGCAGCAGCCCGACAAAGCGATCGAGACGGTCGAGTGTTTCACGTGAAACCGGCGTCAGCGCCAGCGCGCGCCCCCGATCCTTAATGAGATCGGACGGTCGTAGGGAAACTCCGCGCGATGTGCGGCGATCGTCCGCGCTCATGCCGCGCCGCGGTTGGGCGTACGGCCCTGCCGATGCAAGTGCGCCACCAGCAATGTGAGTGCTGCCGGCGTCATGCCGTCGATGCGGCCGGCCTGGCCGACGGTGCGCGGCCGATGCGCTTGCAGCTTGTGGCGCGCTTCGTTGGAGAGTCCGGCAACCGTGGCATAGTCGATGTCGTCGGACAGGACGAGACTCTCGTCGCGGCGATAGGATTCCACGTCGGCCTTCTGGCGATCGAGATAGACCGCGTATTTCGCGTCGATCTCCAGCTGCTCGGCAATCTTGGCATCGAGCCCGCCAAGCTGCGGCCAGATGCGTGCAAGATCCGCAACGCCTGAATCCGGATACGACAGCAACTCGAAGGCGGAACGGCGCTGGCCGTCTTTGCGCAAAGCAAGGCCATGCCGCGCGGCCTCGTTGGGCGTGAGCGTGAGCGCTTCCGTCATTGCGCGAGCGTCGTCCAACGCCGCCATCTTGACGCGATGCGCCGCAGTGCGTTCAGCGCCGACGCAGCCGAGTGCGATGCCCTGATCGGTCAGGCGCCGGTCGGCATTATCGGCGCGCAGCGTCAGGCGGTATTCGGCACGCGAAGTGAACATGCGATATGGCTCGGTGACGCCGCGCGTGACGAGGTCGTCGATCATCACGCCGAGATAGGCTTCGGCGCGGTCGAACACGATTGGCGCGCTAGCGCCGGCCCGTGCGGCGGCGTTGAGACCAGCAAGAAGTCCCTGTGCCGCAGCCTCTTCATAGCCGGTCGTGCCGTTGATCTGGCCGGCCAGGAATAAACCTGGCAGACGCTTAGTTTCCAGCGAGGGGCGGAGTTCGCGCGGATCGACGTGATCGTATTCGATGGCGTAGCCGGGACGCACGACGCACGCATGTTCGAGGCCGGGAATAGAAGCGACCACCGCGTGCTGCACCTCTTCTGGCAAAGACGTCGAGATGCCGTTCGGATAAACGGTGGTATCGTCGAGGCCTTCCGGTTCGAGAAAAATCTGATGGCCGTCGCGCTCGCCGAAACGCACGATCTTGTCCTCGATCGAGGGGCAATAACGCGGGCCACGGCTTTGGATCTGGCCGGAATACATCGGCGAACGATGCACGTTGGAGCGGATGATCGCATGGGTTTGCGGCGTGGTGCGGGTGATGCCGCATTCCACCTGCGGATTGGCAATGCGCGTTGTTAGCGTCGAAAACGGCGTCGGCGGATCGTCACCGGGCTGCATCGTGATTGCCGTCCAATCGATCGTGGAGCCATCAAGCCGCGGCGGTGTTCCAGTTTTCAGCCGGCCGAGCCGAAAGCCCGCGTGCTCCAACGTGCGCGATAGACCGAGCGCCGGCGCCTCGCCGACGCGGCCCGCTGGAGTTTGCCTTTCGCCGATGTGGATGAGACCGCGCAAGAACGTACCGGTGGTGAGTACGACGGCGGCGGCGGCGATATTGCGGCCGTTCGTGAGCCCCACGCCGGTCACGCGATCCACGATCAGAAGATCGTCGACCTCAGCCTCGATCACCGTCAAATTCGCCATCTGCCGCAGCGCTTCCTGCATCGCCGCTGCGTAAAGCTTGCGGTCGGCTTGCGCGCGCGGCCCGCGCACCGCCGGACCTTTGCGGCGATTAAGGAGGCGGAATTGGATGCCGGCCGCATCCGCCACCCGGCCCATCAAGCCGTCAAGCGCATCGACCTCACGAACGAGATGACCCTTGCCGAGCCCGCCGATGGAGGGATTGCACGACATCGCACCGATGGTCGCGAAGCGCTGGGTGACAAGCGCCGTGCGCGCGCCCATCCGGGCAGCGGCCGCGGCGGCCTCGCAGCCGGCGTGACCCCCGCCGACCACAATCACGTCGAAGGCCGAATCCATCGCGCTTTCCATAGGGCGAGCTTCTATCGGAGGCGGGTCGCGAAATCGAGGCCCGAAACGGGTCATGTTTCACGTGAAACATCCGCCCCGATAAGGCGCGTTAACGATTCATTTACCAATGCAGAAGTCGCGGAAGATGACGTCGAGGATATCTTCTACGTCGATCCGCCCGGTTAGCCGGCCCAGCGTGGTCGCCGCCGCACGCAGCTCCTCGGCAATGAGTTCTTCGCCCGCCGACGCACCAAGCGTACGCGCACGATCGAGCGCCGCAGCTGTATCCTCCAGGGCGCGGCGGTGGCGCGCTCGCGTAACGATGGAACTCTCGGTGACCGCGAAATAGTCGGCGGCATAGGCATAAAGCGCGGCGACCAAGTGATCGAGCCCTGCACCCGTTAGGGCTGAAATTGCGAACGAATTAGTGGACCCAGATTCACTGCTTATCAAGAGCTTATCCATAGCCAGATCGAGCTTATTTACCACATTCCAAGTATTTGATTTAACTATGTTTTCATTGATACACTGAACGGTTGGGCCAATGGCTGATCCGTCAGTGACCCACAGCACCAGATCGGCGGCTTCCGCCTGCGCTTTGGCGCGGCGGATGCCCTCCTGCTCCACTGGACCACTGCCTTGGTGGATGCCGGCGGTATCGAGCAGCGTCACCGGATAGTCGCCGAGATTAAGATGCACCTCGATCACGTCGCGGGTGGTGCCGGGAAGCGGCGACACGATAGCCGCCTCGCGCTTCGCCAGCCGGTTGAGCAGGGTGGACTTGCCGGCATTCGGCGGCCCGGCGATAGCGACGACCAGACCGTCGCGCAGCCGCTCGCCGTGTCCTCTATCGGCCAACGCCGCGGCGATTTCCGCGCGCAAATGCTGCGCGGTAAGTAGTGCCGGCGCAACGAGATTCCCCGGAACATCGGCTTCGTCGGCGAAGTCGATGCGGGCCTCGACCAGCGCCAGCGCCTCGATGATGCGCGCCCGCCAAGCCTCAGCGCGGTCGCCAATCTGACCCTTGAGCTGGCGAAACGCCGCCCGTCGCTGCGCAGGCGTTTCCGCCGCGACTAGGTCGGCCAGGCCCTCCGCTTCGGTCAGATCGAGCTTGCCGTTGTCGAAAGCGCGGCGGGTGAACTCGCCGGGCTCGGCCGGGCGAAAGCCGTCGATGCTGCCGAGCGCCGTGAACACCGCGGCGATGACCGCCGGCCCGCCGTGCAATTGCAGCTCGGCCATGTCCTCGCCGGTCTCGCTGTGCGGCCCTGGAAACCACAGCGCTAGCGCTTCATCGATGACGTCGCCGTTGTTCGGATCGCGCACGCGGGCGAGCGCCGCCTGGCGCGGCGACGGCACGCGGCCGGTGAGCTTTTCCAGCGCCAGCCGCGCCTGCGGGCCGCACACGCGCACCACCGCAATCGCCGCCGGGGGGCGGCCGGAGGACAGCGCGAAAATGGTCTGGCGGGTATCGGACGTCAGCCGAGGAATCCGTGTAATACGAGCGCTTCGCACCCTCCCGGCTACTTGCTACGGTGCAACCATGTCAACGTCGCCGCGTACTTTCGCGCATCAGCCAAACCGCCTTGCGCACGAAACCAGTCCGTATCTCCTGCAGCACAAAGATAATCCGGTCGATTGGTGGGCGTGGGGACCGGAGGCGCTCGCCGAGGCAAAGCGGAGCAACAAGCCGATCCTGTTGTCGGTTGGCTACGCCGCCTGTCACTGGTGCCACGTGATGGCGCATGAAAGCTTCGAAGACGAAGCCACCGCGCAGGTGATGAACGAGCTGTTCGTCAACATCAAAGTCGACCGCGAGGAGCGGCCAGACATCGATCAGATTTACATGTCGGCGTTGCATCTGCTCGGCGAGCAGGGCGGCTGGCCGCTGACCATGTTTCTCACGCCCGCCGGCGAGCCGATCTGGGGCGGCACCTATTTTCCGAATTTGCCGGCCTACGGCAAACCGGGTTTCGTCGACGTGCTGCGCGAAGTGGCGCGGCTGTTCCGCGAGGAGCCGCAGAAAATCGAGCAAAATCGCGCGGCCCTGATGGCGCGGCTTGCCGAAGCGGCGCGGCCCGCCGGCAAAGCTACCATCGGGCCGGCCGAACTCGACAACGTCGCACGGCAACTCGGCGGCATTATCGATCCGGTGAACGGCGGCACCCGCGGTGCGCCGAAATTTCCGCAGGCCGCGTTATTCGAGCTGCTCTGGCGTAGCGGCTTGCGCACCGGCGAAGCCCGCTATTTCGCTGCCGTCGACATCACATTGCACCACATCTGCGAGGGCGGAATTTACGACCATCTCGGTGGCGGCTTCGCGCGCTATTCGGTCGACGAGCGGTGGCTGGTGCCGCATTTCGAGAAGATGCTGTACGACAACGCGCAGCTCCTCGAATTGCTGGCGATCGGGTATCTGCGGCTCAACAAGCCGCTGTACCGGCAGCGCGCGCGCGAAACCGTCGAATGGCTTAAGCGCGAAATGACGACGTCCGAAGGCGCATTTTGCGCCTCGCTCGATGCGGATTCGGAAGGCGAGGAGGGTAAATTCTACGTCTGGTCGCATGCGGAGGTGATCGAACATCTCGGCGCCGAGGACGGCGAATTCTTCGCCCGCCATTACGACGTCACGCCGGCCGGCAACTTCGAAGGTCACAACATTCTCAATCGGCTCAAACCGCAGAATCGCAGCGATGCAGATGAGGCGCGGCTTTCCGCCTTGCGAATAAAGCTTCTTGCCGCGCGGGCGGCCCGCATTCGCCCCGGACTTGACGACAAGGTGCTGGCCGACTGGAACGGCTTGATGATCGCGGCGCTCGCCAGCGCGAGCCGCATGCTCGACGAGCCGTCGTGGCTGATGATGGCGGAGCGTGCCTTCACTTTCATCGCGCGGACAATGACGAACGGCGACCGGCTTGGCCACTCCTACAGGGAACGCAAGCTCAAATTCCCGGGACTTGCTTCCGATTTCGCCGCCATGATCCGCGCCGCGCTCGCGCTCCATGAAGCGACCGGCACGAAGACTTATCTCGAGGCCGCGCTCGCCTGGCAGCGCGCGCTCGACCGTGATTGTCTCAACGCCGAAACCGGTGCCTATTATCTCACCGCCGCCGACGCTGAAGGGCTGGTAATCCGACCGGCCGCCACAACCGACGAGGCAACGCCGAACCACAACGCGGTTGCCGCGCTAAACCTGGTCCGGCTGGCACTGTTATCCGGTGACGATGGCTGGCGGGACAAAGCGGACCGCCTGATCGCGGCGATCGCGCCGGCCGCAGTCGAGAACATTTACATGCACATGGAGCTGTTCAACGCCATCGATCTGCGGCTGCGCGCCGCCGAGATCGTGGTAACCGGCGAGGGGCCGCGTAGCGAAGAACTGCTCAGCGTCGCGCGGAAAATGCCGCCGCTCGACTGCATTGTGCTGCATGTGCCGGCGGCGGACGCTCTACCGGCCTCCCACCCGGCGCTGGCGCAGGCGCGCGCCGCGGCCGTGCCGCAAGCCTTTGTCTGTGTCGGGGAGACCTGTTCGCTGCCGGTAACCGACGCCGCCGGCCTGATGCACGCGCTCGCCGCTGCGCGGCAGCCAAGCCCCGCCCCAGGCTGACGCTTTTAGTGACGCGTGACCTTTTCGAAAAACCCGCTCCGATTTTTCCGGGTCATGCACTCACGTATTCATCGAACTCGAAGAACTCGGAATTGTTCTTGGTGTTGCGCAGCTTGTCGAGCAGGAAGTCGATGGCGTCCATGGTGCCCATCGGATTGAGGATGCGGCGGAGCACGTACATCTTCTTGAGCTGATCCGGCGGCACCAGGAGCTCTTCCTTGCGGGTGCCGGAGCGGGTGATGTCCATGGCCGGGAAGGTGCGCTTGTCGGCCACCTTGCGGTCGAGGATCAGTTCCGAATTGCCGGTGCCCTTGAACTCCTCGAAAATCACTTCGTCCATGCGGCTGCCGGTATCGATCAAAGCGGTGGCGATGATGGTCAGCGACCCGCCTTCCTCGATGTTGCGCGCGGCGCCGAAGAAGCGCTTAGGCCGTTGTAGTGCGTTGGCGTCAACGCCGCCGGTGAGCACCTTGCCGGATGACGGCACCACGGTGTTGTAGGCGCGGCCGAGGCGGGTGATCGAGTCCAGCAAAATCACCACATCACGGCCATGTTCGACCAGGCGCTTGGCCTTCTCGATCACCATCTCGGCGACCTGGACGTGGCGCACCGCCGGCTCGTCGAAGGTCGAGGAGATCACCTCGCCCTTCACCGAACGCTGCATGTCGGTGACTTCCTCCGGCCGCTCGTCGATCAACAGCACGATCAGGTAGCATTCCGGATGATTGTGGGTGATTGAGTGGGCGATGTTCTGCAACAGCACGGTCTTGCCGGTGCGCGGCGGCGACACGATGAGCGCGCGCTGGCCTTTGCCGACCGGCGCCACGATGTCGATGACGCGGGCGGAGAGATCCTTCTTGGTTGGATCCTCGTATTCCATCCTCAGCCACTCGTCCGGATAGAGCGGCGTCAAATTGTCGAAGTTGACCTTATGGCGGGCTTTTTCGGGGTCTTCGAAATTGAGCGAATTGACCTTGAGCAAGGCGAAATAACGCTCGCCTTCCTTCGGGCTGCGGATGTGGCCGTCGATGGTGTCGCCGGTGCGCAATCCGAACCGCCGGATCTGCGAGGGCGAGACGTAAATGTCGTCGGGTCCGGGCAGATAATTCGCTTCCGGCGAACGCAAAAAGCCGAAGCCGTCCGGCAAGACCTCGACCACGCCTTCACCGACAATATCGGTTTCGCGGGCGGAGAGCTGCTTGAGGATGCCGAACATCAGCTCCTGCTTGCGCATGGTCGAAGCATTTTCGACCTGAAGCTCCTCCGCAAAGGAGACGAGCTCCGCCGGAGTCTTGGTCTTTAGTTCTTGGAGTTTCATTTCCTGCATACAGAATGTCCTATGGAAATCGGGCCAGCGGCGGGGTTGGGGTGGCAGGATCGCTGGCGAAAGGAAGCGAGAAGTCGCAGGTCTTGGGCCGCTCGGGGCTTAAGACCCCGGTCCCCGATGCATCAGCAGGCTCCAATCCATTGGAGCCAGAACTCAACTGCATCCGCCTACGTTCGGTGGGATAACGCAAACATAAGAAAAGACCGCACTTTACGCAAGTGCCGAGCGGCGCTGTGCACCGGCAACGCACACCGATCAAAACGGTTTCAGCACCACCAAAAGCACGATTGCAACCATCAGTACGGCCGGTATCTCGTTGATTGTCCTATAGAACTTTGCAGAATGCTGATTCTGATCGCGGTCGAAGGCCTGCACCCAGCGGACCAGAAAACCATGTACTGCAGCCATCGCCATGACGAGCACGATCTTGGCTTGCAGCCAGCCGGCAGCGAACCATCCGAAGTGAGAATCAGGGCCGAGCCAGCCGAGCCGGAGCCCGAGCGCGATCGATATGATCATCGCCGGGTTGATGATCCCGCGCAGCAACCGGCGCTCCATCACTTTGAATGTCTCCGATTGCACCGAGCCCCGCTCGGCCGCGCAATGATAAACGAACAGCCGCGGCAGATAGAGCATTCCGGCCATCCAGGCGATCACCGCGATAATGTGAAAGGCAAGGATCCATTGATACATGGCCGTCTCGCGTCAGCTCCTTGCGCCGCGCACGCGCGCAACCAGCCGTTCGACGTTGGCGATCGGCGTCTCCGGCAAAATGCCGTGGCCAAGATTGAAAATAAACGGGCCGCTTGAAAACGCCTCGAGGATCGCATCGACCGAACGGTCGAGCGCGGCGCCGCCGACCAGCAACGCGAGCGGATCGAGATTGCCCTGGATCGGTCGGCGCGACTGTACGTGCTCGCGTACGAAGCCAAGCTCCACGGTCCAGTCCAGGCTAATCACATCGACTGCGACAGCGTCGACGTAATGGCCAAGCTCGCTTGCGGCGCCGCGCGGGAATCCAATGATCTTCGCCCGCGGAATTTTTTCCCGGACCGCAGCAACAATGCGAGCGCAAGGCTCGATACACCAGCGCCGAAATTCTCCTGCCGGCAATACACCCGCCCAGGTATCAAAAATCTGCACGGCATCTACGCCGGCGGTAAATTGCCGGATCAGATAGCGAGCCGACGCTTCAACCAAAATATCGATCAACTGCGCAAAAGCGTCGGGAAACCGGTAGGCGAACAACCGCGCCGGGAGCTGATCGGCGCTGCCACCACCGGCAATCATGTAAGTTGCCACCGTCCACGGCGCACCGCAAAAGCCGAGCAGTGCAACTGACGGCGGCAATTCCGATTTCGCCCGCTCGATTGCCTCATACACCGGCTCCAGCCGAGCCTGGTCGATGTCGCACGGTAGCCGCGCGATGGCTGAAGGATCTTTCAGCGCATCAAGCTTCGGTCCTGCGCCTTCCTCAAAATCAACTCGCTGACCAAGCGCGTGCGGCACGACCAAAATATCGGAAAATAGAATTGCGGCATCGAATCCGAACCGGCGGATTGGTTGCAACGTCACTTCGGCTGCGCTTTTCGCATTGAAGCACAGATCAAGGAAGCTTCCAGATTTTTCGCGGATAGCTCGATATTCCGGCAGGTAACGTCCGGCTTGCCGCATCAGCCAGATTGGCGGGATCGTTTGCCGCACGCCGTCAAGCACACGACCGATTGGATGGATTGCAGGATTACCCGTCACGTCTCTTTATCTCTAACCAATCTATCTAAGAAATCTGTTGTAGTTATTGGACGGTTGATTAAACTCATACCTATTTACGCACACGTCATCCACGGTTGACTCACTTACGCACATTGGCCGCGTCGAAATCCAGTTTATGAGGATTTGCCATTCCTAGCGCCATTATTCGGGTGTTCTGCGCTGAGTTATTTGGCCGCTATCCACATATCACCAGTGCTGGGTGAAACCGACTAATCCAGTGTGCCGGACGGCATGAATGTGGATGGATTTTCAGGTGCTCCCCCTATTATTCTTGCGCGGTATAGCGATGCATGGCCTTCTCCCCACTGATCGACAGGTTGTTCAATCCGCCGTGACCGCCGCGCCCAACTATTTTCATTTGCATCTGATCTCCGACTCAACCGGAGAGACGCTGATTACCGTCTCTCGCGCAGCCGCAGCGCAATACACCAAAGTCATGCCGGTCGAGCACGTGCACCCGCTCATCCGTTCGGCCAAGCAGCTCGACCGCGTGCTAAGCGAAATAGAAACAGCGCCCGGCATTGTGCTCTACACGCTGTTGCAGAAAAATCTGGTCGACAAGCTTGAAGAGAAATGCCGCGCGCTCGGGGTGCCATGCCTGTCGATCCTCGGGCCCGTGCTGCACCTGTTTCAGGCCTATCTCGGCGCCGAATCCACCCACAAGGTCGGCGCGCAACATACGCTCAATGCCGACTATTTTCGCCGCATCGACGCGCTCAATTACACCATGATGCACGACGATGGGCAGCAGGCCGACGATCTCGAAGAGGCCGATGTGCTGCTCATCGGCGTGTCACGGACGTCGAAAACTCCAACTTCGATCTATCTCGCCAACCGTGGTGTAAAGACTGCAAATATTCCGCTGGTTCCCGGCATGACGCTGCCGCCCGGCCTGGAAAATCTCAAACGTCCGCTGGTGGTCGGTCTCTACGCATCACCGGAGCGAATCGTGCAAATCCGACAAAATCGTCTGCTCGGCCTCAAAGCGCATCGCGACGGCGACAAATACATCGACCAGCAATCAGTGGCGGAGGAAATTGCTGCCTCGCGGCGGCTTTGCGCCAAGCACAACTGGCCGCTAATCGACGTCTCCCGCCGTTCGATCGAGGAGACGGCGGCGGCGGTGTTGGCGCTGCTCGGCGAACGCCGGCGGCATATGGCTTCATGAGCGATGGCGCTGTGGCTTGCCGCGCTTCCCCTCGTGCTTGCCTCGCGAAGCGCGGCGCGGCAGACGATGCTTAAGGCTGCTGGCATTCCGGTCGAACCGCATCCGGCAGATCTCGACGAACGGGTATTGGAGACGCGCGCCGCGACGCCCAAGCCCGCCGGGGTTGCGGCGCTGTTGGCGAAGGAAAAGGCCGCGGTCGTCGGGCGCGCATATCCTGGCCGACTCGTCCTCGGCGCCGACCAGACGCTCGCACTCGGCACGGAACATTTTGCCAAGCCGGCCGATCGGAGTGCGGCGTGGGCGCAGCTTCGTGCCTTGTCCGGCAAATGTCATGAGCTTCACTCGGCGATTGCTTTCGTGCAGGACGGCGTGGTGCTGTTCGAACATGTAGACACCGCGCGCCTGACCATGCGCACGCTCTCCGACCAATTCCTCAATCTTTACCTCGACGCCATCGGCGAAGCGGCGACGACAAGTGTCGGCGCGTATCAGCTGGAAGGTCTCGGCAGTCAGTTGTTCGAGCGGGTGGAAGGCGATTATTTTACTATCCTCGGATTGCCGCTCATTCCGGCGCTCGATTTCCTGCGCCGGCACGGATGCCTGGCGTCATGACCGGCGCTCGGCCTTTCGTCCTGTGCCTGACCGGCTCGCTCGGCATGGGCAAATCGCGGACCGCGGCATTTTTCGCCGAACAAGGCGTGCCGGTACACGATTCGGACGCGGCGGTGCATGCGCTATATGAGGGCGAAGCGGCGCCGCTGATCGAGCGGGCGTTTCCGGGCTCGACCGCCGGCGGCAAAGTCGATCGGCAAAAGCTCGCCGGCATGGTGGTTGGCGATAATGCGGCGCTGGCCCGGCTCGAGGCGATCGTGCACCCGTTGGTGGCGGCCGAGCGCGACAAGTTCCTCGCGCAAGCGCAAGAACGGAGCGCCCCGGTGGTGGTGATCGACGTGCCGCTGCTGTTCGAAACCGGCGGCGAGCGTGGCTGCGACGCAGTGGTCGTGGTTTCGGCCCCGCCGGAGGTGCAAAAGCGGCGGGCCTTCGAACGGCCCGGCATGACCGAAGAGAAATTCGCCGCGCTTCTTGCCAAGCAGATGCCCGACCCGGAAAAACGCCGGCGCGGCGATTTTATCGTGGATAGCTCGCAGTCCTTCGATCACGCACGTGCGCAGGTGCGCGACATCCTCCGCACGATCGCTAAAATGCGCGCCGGCGTCAGTGATTCGTGACGCCGCCAGGCGGAAGGCGTGCATGCGCGAAATCGTGCTCGACACCGAAACAACCGGCCTCGACCCCTATCAGGGCCATCGTATGGTCGAGATCGGCTGCATCGAACTGGTCAACCGCATTCCCTCCGGCAACACCTTTCACCGCTATTTCAACCCCGAGCGGAGCATGCCCGCGGAGGCGTACGCCGTGCACGGCCTGAGCGATGAATTCCTCAAGGCCAAGTTGTTCTTCGCCGAAGCCGCCGACGAGCTGATCGCTTTCCTCGGCGATGCGCCGCTGGTCGCCCACAATGCCAGCTTCGATCTCGGCTTCCTCAATGCCGAATTGGAGCGGGCCGGCCGGCCGCTGATCGCGCGCGAACGCCTGGTCGATACTTTGCTGATTGCGCGGCGCAAGCATCCGGGCGGATCGAACCGGCTCGACGATCTTTGCGCGCGCTACGCGATCGACAATTCGCGCCGCACCAAACACGGCGCCTTGCTCGATGCCGAACTGCTGGCCGAGGTCTATGTCGAATTGATCGGCGCCCGTCAGGCGCAACTCGTTCTGGCGCAGGCCAGCATGGCCGGCCAGGCGGCCGGCGAACCGATCATCGTGCGAGAGCGTCTGGTGCCGCTTATTCCCGCCGTTACAGCGGAAGAGCGCGCGGCGCATCGTGCGTTCATTGCCACCCTCGGCGATAACGCGATTTGGCGCGACTACGTCAGTTTGGATTGATCGGCGCACCCGGCGCCGGCGGCTGCGCGCCGGCAAAACGCTGCCTGTAGAGACTGACAAAATCGATCGGATCGAGCAGCAGCGGGGGAAACCCACCGTTGCGTACCGTGGTCGCGATGATCTCGCGCGCGAACGGAAACAACAGTCGTGGACCTTCGATCAACACGAACGGCTGTAAGCCTTCCGGCGGCACATTCTGGATGCGGAAAGTGCCGGCGAAGATCAGCTCGAACCTGAACAGCAACAGGCTTTGCGCCTCCGCCTTACCTTCCAGCCGTAGCGTCACCTCGAAATCGGTGACGCCGACGGGAGCGGCATCGACATGCACCTGGATGGCAATGCCGGGTTGTTGCTCGGTCGGCGCCATCGAGCGCGGTGCGTTCGGATTTTCGAACGAAAAATCCTTCACATACTGCGCGAGCACGCTGATTTGCGGCATTACTGCCTGGGGCGGAGGGACTTGCGTGGTCGCCGGGCCGCCGTTGCTTGCCGACATGCTTAATCTCCCGCCCGCCGAGCGGCGCAACGCTTTAGCTAACCGAGGCTTGGGTAACATGGGGATAGGGGCCGAACAATGCCGCAAACCCTGGTAATCGGCGGCGCTTTGGCACGAAATCGACACAAAGCGGAACAGTTTGGGCGGTAGCGATGTTGGCGCGGCGGCGGTGATCGTTTAAACTTCGGGGTCGGCACGCTTACCGGATAGGGGCCACTGGATGGTTCTCCGCCGCCGATTACATTAAGCGGAGACTGGGGCCACCGCGGTCGTAGCTTCGAACCGCAATCGGGATGTGCCGTCCCGTCTCGACGCGACGCTGAGAGAAAACGAGCCTTGTTCGACATTTACACCATCATTTTTCTGGCCCTCGCGGTGTTCATTTTCCTGCGGCTTCGCAGCGTTTTGGGACAGCGCACGGGTCGGGAGCGACCGCCCTACGATCCTTATTCCGCCCGCGAGGCGCGCAGCCCTGTCGCCGACAAGGTGGTGACGCTGCCGCCGCGTCCGGCCACGCCGTCCGATCCCGTGCCAACGCGGCCGATCGAGACGCCGCCTACGCAGCCGGCCGACCGCTGGAAGGACATCGCCAACTCCGGATCGAGCGTGGCCGCCGGGCTCGACGCCATCATCACCGCCGACCCGAGCTTCGATGCCAAGCACTTCATCACAGGCGCGCGCACAGCCTATGAGATGATCGTTACCGCATTCGCCGAAGGCGACCGCCGGCAATTGCGCAATCTGTTGTCGCGCGAAGTCTATGATGGCTTCGACGCGGCGATCGGCGAACGCGAACGGCGCAGCGAAACCGCCGAATCTCGTTTCGTCTCCATCGACGGCTCCACTATCACCGCCGCCGAATTGCGCACCCGCACCGCGCAAATCACTGTTCGCTTCGTTTCCAAGCTGGTTTCCACCACGCGGGATCGGTCCGGCAACGTGATCGACGGCAGCGCCGACAAGGTCACCGACGTCACCGACGTCTGGACTTTTGCACGCGATGCGTCGTCGCGCGATCCGAACTGGAAGGTTGTTGCCACCGAAGCCGGACAGTGAAGTATGGCGGCAGGTTGTCGAGCGTTGCTGGCGATCGCCTTCTTGCTTGCTTTCGCTGCGCCGCCGGCGGCGGCGCAGAGCAGCAAATCCGGGCCGATCAAATTTCCCGACACCCAATATGAGCCGGTCGATTGGTCCTATATCGACGGCTGGGCCAATGACGATCACGCCACCGCCTTTGCCGCATTCCTCGAAAGCTGCCATGCGCTGAACGCCAGCCGCCAGCCGCCCCCGCCCGGGACGATTGCGATCACCGCCGCGTTGAAGGAGGTGTGCGCCCGCGGCTTTGCCGCCGTTCCGCTGGAGGAAGACCGCGCGCGCGAATTTTTCGAGGAAAATTTCCGGCCAGTCCGCATCAGTAAGCTTGGCGACAGTGACGGCTTCCTCACCGGTTATTACGAGCCGATCATCGAGGGTTCACGCTTGCCGACCGGCGAATTCGCCGCGCCGCTATTTCGGCGCCCGCCCAATCTCGTGGTTTCTGGCTGGCGTAAGCTCGGGAAAAACGCGTTTCCAAGCAAGGGCGTCAAAGTCGGCCGTCGCGTCGGCCGCCGCAAAATTGTGCCCTATTACGCGCGCGGCGAAATCGAAGATGGCGCGCTTGACGGCTGGCATCTGGAAATCTGTTACTTGCGCAGCGAGCTCGACGTGCTGTTCGCCCAAATTCAAGGATCGGCCCGGATCAGGCTCGAGGACGGCAGCGTTCTGCGCGTCAATTACGACTCGCATAACGGCTGGCCTTACACGCCGGTCGGCCGCGTGCTCGCCGAGCGAAAAATGCTGTCCAAGGATGAAGTGACCATGCAGGGTATCCGCGGTTGGATGGAGGCCAACCCGGACCAGGCCAAAGACATACGGCAGCAGAACAAGTCTTATGTCTTCTTCCGCATCACCGATCTCGCAACCGCTGACGAAGCGGTGGGCGGCGAGGGCGTGCCGCTGGTGCCGGGCCGTTCCATTGCCGTTGACCGGTCGCTGCATGCTTATGGCACGCCGTTCTTCATCACCGCCGATTTGCCGATCGCCAACGACAAGGCGGGAACGCATTTCAGTCGGCTCGTTTTCGCCCAGGACACTGGTTCAGCGATCGTCGGCCCGGCGCGCGCCGACATCTTTTTTGGCGCCGGTGCGGAAGCCGCCCGCATTGCTGGCCGGATCCGTCATCCCGGTCAATTCGTGATGCTATTGCCGCGCGAACTCGATCCGGTCGGGGCGGCGCATAACATGCCGCTGCCGCCGGAGCGTCCCGGCTTTCTTGCACAATTCACTGCCGGCAACATGATCGATCCGACCGCCGAAGAAGTGCCGGTGCCGGAAGCCAAGCCCGCGATCGAGCCGGAACCGCAGCCGAAGGCCAAAGCGCGGCGGAAGCAATGAGCCGGCGACCTTTGACCGACGAAGAACGCGCGCTATGGCGCGGCGTGGCGCGTTCGATTGCGCCCATGCGGCGCGCGCGGCAGCGGGTGGAAGCGGCCGAAGGCCCGGATTTCCCGCCGCCGGAGGCAAAGCCTGCCGCAAAATCCGTCGCGCGACGGACGGTGCCTGCCGATGCTCCACTACCCAAAGAGCCGCCGCCGCTGGCGCCGCTCGGCCGTCAACTCAAGCAACGGGTGGCGCGCGGCCGCGAGCCGATCGAGGCGCGCCTTGATCTGCACGGCTATACGCAGGCCGAAGCGCATGCGGCATTGCTACGCTTTCTGCGTCGCGCCCAGGCGGACAACCTCAAGACCGTGCTGGTGGTGACTGGCAAAGGCACCACGCGCAATGTTCGCGACACCGGTGCCGAGCGTGGCGTGCTCAAGCGAGCAGTGCCGCAATGGTTGGCGCTGCCGGATTTCCGCTCGCTGGTGCTCGGCTTCGAGGACGCCCATATCGGGCACGGCGGGCAGGGGGCGCTTTATCTGCGGCTGCGCCGCGCGCGTTAGGATGCGGTTAACCATACTACTCGGAAACGACCATGCTTTTCTCGCAAACGCCAATGTCGTCTGCGAAAACGACCGCGTTGATCGGGAGTCCCGCCTGACATGAACGAATCCACCAATACACCGTCGAAGAACGGCTCACCCCGGAGCGACAGCTCCGACCGACAATGCTCGCGCATGTCGAGAAATGGATGGCGGTCATCCGCGAGATCAGCAACGCGCGCGGGAAGTAACCTTTGCCGCGCGGCACAACCGCTGCTGCCAAGATCAATCGCTAAAGAATAAACCGGCTCAGATCGGCGTTCTTGGCCAGATCGCCGACGTGCTTGTTGACGTAAGCCGCATCGATCTTGACCGTTTCGCCCGGCCGGTCCGGCGCGGCGAAAGAAATTTCATCGAGCACGCGCTCCATCACCGTTTGCAGCCGCCGCGCGCCGATATTCTCCACGCTTGAATTCACCGCCACCGCTGTGTCGGCGACGGCATCGATGGCGTCCTCGGAGAATTCCAGCGTCACGCCCTCGGTCTTCATCAGTGCGATGTATTGCTTGATCAGCGACGCCTCGGGCTCGGTGAGAATGCGCCGCATGTCGTCGCGGGTCAGCGGTTTCAATTCGACCCGGATCGGCAGCCGGCCCTGCAGCTCCGGCAAGAGGTCGGACGGTTTTGAGATGTGGAAAGCGCCCGAGGCGATGAACAGGATATGGTCGGTCTTTACCGAGCCATGCTTGGTGGCGACCGTGGTGCCTTCGATCAGCGGCAGCAGATCGCGCTGCACCCCTTCGCGCGAAACATCGGCGCCGATCCGGCCGTCGCGCGCGCAAATCTTGTCGATCTCGTCGAGAAAGACGATGCCGTTGTTCTCAACCGATTTGATCGCTTCCTGCGTGAGCTGTTCGGTGTCGAGCAGCTTGTCGGATTCCTCATTGATCAGGATATCGTAGGACTCGTGCACGGTGACGCGCCGCGTCTTGGTGCGGCCGCCACCGAGCTTGCCGAAAATATCGCCAATCGAGATGGCGCCCATCTGCGCTCCCGGCATGCCGGGAATCTCGAACAACGGCATGCCGCCGCCGGACGCTTGCACCTCGATCTCGATTTCTTTGTCGTTGAGTTCGCCGTCGCGCAATTTGCGGCGGAATGCCTCCTTGGTCGCAACGCTGGCATTGGCGCCGACCAGCGCGTCGATCACGCGGTTTTCCGCCGCTTGCTGCGCGCGCGTCTGCACGTCCTTGCGCTTTCGCTCGCGTGTCAGGGTGATCGCGATCTCGACCAGGTCGCGCACGATCTGTTCCACGTCGCGGCCGACATAGCCGACCTCGGTGAACTTGGTCGCCTCGACCTTGAGGAAGGGGGCGCCGGCGAGTTTGGCGAGCCGCCGCGAGATTTCGGTCTTGCCGACTCCGGTCGGCCCGATCATCAGAATATTCTTCGGCAGAACTTCCTCGCGCAGCCGCTCGTCGAGTTGCAGCCGCCGCCAGCGGTTGCGTAACGCAATCGCGACCGCGCGCTTGGCATCGGTCTGGCCGACAATAAAGCGGTCGAGTTCGGAAACGATTTCGCGCGGAGAAAAATCACTCATGCTTGACGTTCGTTACGCCTTCAACGTTTCGACGGTGACGTTGCGGTTGGTATAGACGCAGATATCGGCGGCGATATCGAGCGAGCGGCGCACGATCGCCTCGGCATCGAGCGGACCGTCGGCGAGCGCACGCGCCGCGGCGAGCGCGTAATTGCCGCCCGAGCCGATCCCGGCAATACCGGCTTCCGGCTCAAGCACGTCGCCGGTGCCGGTCAAGACCAACGACACGTCCTTGTCGGCGACGAGCATCATGGCTTCAAGCCGGCGCAGATACCGGTCGGTGCGCCAATCCTTGGCGAGCTCCACCGCCGCACGCATCAGCTGCCCGCGATATTGCTCAAGCTTGCCTTCAAGCCGCTCGAACAGGGTGAAGGCGTCGGCGGTCGCGCCGGCAAAGCCGCCGATCACGTCGCCGCCGGCAAGGCGGCGCACCTTGCGCGCATTGGCCTTGACGATGGTTTGGCCGATCGACACTTGGCCGTCGCCGCCGATCGCGACCGTGCCGGCCTTGCGAACGGTCAGGATGGTAGTGCCGTGCCAAGGGCCGGATGTGCTGGAGGAGCCGGAATTCAGAGATTGACATGCGCTGGAAAGCCTTGGTTTACGCCATGATTTAGGAGTTGCCGGCGGTCATTGCAAATGCGCTGTCCGCCGGTTGGCGGATCGGCCAAAGCCCTGATAAAAGGCGGCGCGTCGCGGAGAGCCTAATGCGCAAGGCGTCGGTCAAGCGGAGCACCAAGGAAACCGCCGTCGAGGTTGCCATCAACCTTGACGGCGAAGGCCGTTCCGCGATCGCAACTGGAATTGGATTTCTCGATCACATGCTCGAACTTTTATCCCGCCACTCGCGCATCGACATGGAGGTCAAGGCCAAGGGCGACCTGCACATCGATCATCATCACACCACCGAGGACGTCGGCATTGCGCTCGGCCAGGCGGTGAAACAGGCGCTCGGCGACATGAAAGGTATCACCCGCTACGCCGACGTGCACGTCCCGATGGACGAGGCGCTCACCCGCGTGGCGATCGATATTTCCGGCCGGCCGTACCTAGTGTTCAAGTCGGAGTTCGTGCGCGACAAGGTCGGTCCGTTCGACACTGAATTGGTGCAGGAATGGTTCCAGGCCTTCACCATCAACGCTGCGGTGACGCTGCACGTGACGACACTTTATGGCACCAACGATCACCACATCGCCGAATCCTGCTTTAAGGGCTTGGCGCGGGCGCTGCGAGTGGCGGTAGCGATCGATCCACGCGCCGCGCAGGAAGTGCCGTCGACCAAGGGTACGCTCGGCGGGTGACCTTAAATCGTCTCCGCGAAGCGCCGAGACAGCGTTGGAATAATTTCATGCCCGTATTCACCGTTCACGAACCGTCGCGGCGCGCCGCGGATGCCGTTGCCGATCCGGAACGCGTCGTTTTCGTGCGCGACGGCTTCTCGTTCTGGGCGTTTCTGTTCACGGTCCTGTGGATGGCGCGCTACCGGATGTGGCTCGTGCTGCTGCTTTATCTCTTGATCGCCATCGGTGTGGAGACTGCACTGCGTTTCGCTGGCGCCGGGATCGGCGGCAGCGTTCTGGCCGGATTTGCCATCGCGGTTTTGGTCGGCTTGGAAGCGGCGACGCTGCGCCGTTTCACGCTACGGCGGGGCGGCTTTCGAGATATCGGGATCGTGAGCGGCGAGGATCTGGAACACGCCGAGCGGCGCTTTTTCGATACCTGGGTCCGCGCCGGGTCGGAAAAACGCAGCGCACCGCCTGCCGCGCCGCGCGGTCCCTCGGTGCCGCCGGTGCGGTCTTCGTACCCACCGGATATCGTCGGGCTGTTTCCCGATCCGGGAGCCAACCGGTGACCGTCGCTATCGTCGATTATGGCTCCGGCAATCTGCACTCGGCCGCCAAAGCATTCGAGCGCGCCGCCCATGGGGCCGGCCTCGACCAGCCGATCTTGGTGACCAACGATCCGCGCGCGGTCGCTGCCGCCGATCGCGTCGTGCTGCCGGGCGTCGGCGCTTTCGCCGACTGCCGCCGCGGTCTCGAAGCGATCGACGGAATGATTGCTGCACTTGACGAAGCGGTGCGGCGGAAAGGCCGGCCGTTCTTCGGCATCTGCGTCGGCATGCAGCTTCTGGCCGAACGCGGGCGCGAATATGAGGTGACCGAGGGGCTTGGCTGGATCGCCGGCGAAGTCGATCGCATCGTGCCGCGCGACCCGAGCTTGAAAATTCCGCACATGGGTTGGAACACACTCAATGTTGCGCGGCCGCACAAGCTGGTCGAGGGACTGAACCTTGGCCCGCAGGGCCAGCACGCTTATTTCGTGCATTCCTATTCATTCAACGTCGTGCGGGGCGAGGATCTTTTAGCAGAGTCGGACTACGGCGGACCGGTCACCGCGATTGTCGCGCGCGACAACATCGTCGGTACGCAATTTCATCCAGAGAAGAGCCAAAAGCTCGGTCTGGCACTGATTGCTAATTTCCTCACGTGGAAGCCGTGATCCTGTTTCCCGCCATCGATCTGAAAAACGGCGAGGCCGTGCGCCTGGAACAGGGCGACATGGGGCGGGCGACGGTATTCCATCGCGACCCAGCCGAGCAGGCGCGCGCTTTCGCCGCGCAAGGCTTTGAATATCTGCACGTGGTAGATCTTGATGGCGCGTTTGCCGGCAAGCCGGTGAACGCCGCCGCAGTCGAGCGCATCCTTGCCGCGGTGAAGATGCCGTTGCAGCTCGGCGGCGGCATCCGCGACCGCGCCACCATCGACAGCTGGCTTGGCAAGGGCGTGACGCGCGTCATCGTCGGCACCGCCGCCGTACGCGATCCGGCGCTGGTGAGAGCGGCGGGGAAAGCCTTGCCCGGCCGTATTGCTGTCGGTCTCGATGCGCGCGACGGCAAGGTTGCGGTTGAGGGCTGGGCCGCAACGTCGGAGCTTTCCGCGCTCGATATCGCCAAGCGGTTCGAGGACGCCGGCGTCGCGGCGATCGTCTACACTGACATCGCCCGCGACGGCATGCTCAAGGGACTGAACCTCGACGCCACCATCGCGCTTGCCGAGGCGGTATCGATCCCGGTAATCGCGTCGGGAGGGCTCGCTTCGCTCGACGACGTTCGCGCGCTCACCGCGCCGCGCGCGAAAAAACTCGCCGGTGCCATTGCCGGCCGCGCGCTTTATGACGGCCGGCTCGACGCGGCGGCAGCGCTGGCGCTGCTCAAGGGTGGCGAAGCGAAGGAGATGCGGGCGTCATGACTGCGCGGCCGCGCTATCCGTCCGTCTGGCTCGGCGTACCGCTCGGGCTGATCCTTTTGTTCACTATTGGGCCGCTGGCGCTGCTGCTCCTTGGCGGCGCGGCCGCCAATGCGCTCGGCTGTACCGTGCCGATCTCTGCCACCGCGCCTTGTATGGTGTGGGGAGTTGATCTCGCCGATGCGCTGACCATCGCGGTGGCCTTCGGCTATCTCGCCTTCTGGACGCTGCCGGCGGGAACCACGTTGCTAGGGCTCTGGCTTGCGGCCGCTCTGATCGTGACGTTGGTCTGGTGGCTGCGCCGGCGCCGCACGGCTTAGGAAGCGTCATGTTCGAGGTCCGCGTCATTCCCTGTCTCGACGTCAAGGACGGCCGCGTGGTCAAGGGCGTCAATTTCGTCAATTTGCGCGATGCCGGCGATCCGGTCGAAGCCGCCATCGCCTACGATGCCGCCGGCGCCGACGAACTCACCTTCCTCGACATCACCGCGAGCCACGAGGACCGCGGCATCATGCTCGATGTGGTGCGGCGCACCGCCGAAGCCTGCTTCATGCCGCTCACGGTCGGCGGCGGCGTGCGCACCATCGACGACATCCGCACATTGCTCGCTTCGGGCGCCGACAAGGTATCGATCAACACTGCCGCGGTTGCACGCCGCGCGTTCGTTAAGGAAGCGGCAGAGAAATTCGGCGATCAATGCATCGTGGTTGCGATCGATGCGAAGAAAGTATCAAAGCCGCCGGAGCAAGACCGCTGGGAAATCTTCACTCACGGCGGCCGCCATCCGACCGGTATCGACGCTATCGCCTACGCCCGCGAAGTGGTGGCGCTCGGGGCCGGCGAAATCCTGCTCACCTCGATGGATCGCGACGGCACTCGTAAGGGCTTTGATATCGCGCTCACCCGTGCCATTGCCGACGCGGTGACGGTGCCGGTGATCGCCTCGGGCGGAGTCGGCACGCTCGAACATTTTGTCGAGGGCATTCGCGACGGCCATGCCAGCGCCGTGCTGGCGGCATCGATCTTCCATTTCGGCGAGCACTCGGTCCGCGAAGCGAAAGAATATATGGCGCGCGCCGGCGTGCCGGTGCGGCTTGATCCCTAGGGCTGGCCCTCCCCGCGCCGGGACAGAGATGCTAAGGAACGGCAATGGCCGCGTTCACTCTCCAGGATCTCGAAAAACGCGTACAGGCGCGCGCGCAAGCGGGCGCTGACGCCTCCTATACGCGCTCCCTGCTCGACAAGGGCGTGACCTACTGCGCCAAGAAACTCGGCGAGGAAGCAGTTGAAATGGCTATCGCCGCCGTTGGCGAAGACCGCGACCGCGTGGTCGCGGAAGCCGCCGATGTGCTCTACCATCTGCTCGTCGTGCTGCACGCGCGCGGCATCGCGCTGGCCGAAGTCGAATTCTGTGCTGGCGGAACGCGCGCGCCGATCGGGCCTGGACGAAAAGGCCGCACGCGAAGGCGGGGACTAGCAGGTATTCAAAGGCATCGACATGGAACAGCGTAACGAGCCGGACGTCTCGCCGTATCGCGTGTTCTCGCGGGCGGAATGGGCGAAATTGCGCGCGGACACGCCGATGACGCTCGAACCGTCGGAAATCGTCCGGCTGCGCTCGCTGCACGACCGGCTCGACATTTCGGAGGTCGAGGAAATCTATCTGCCGCTGTCGCGGCTCCTCTCGCTCTATGTCGCGGCGACGCAACGGTTGTTTCGCGCGCAGCAGGGTTTCCTTGGCACCGAAGACGCGAAGATGCCGTATATCATCGGCGTCGGCGGTTCGGTGGCGGCCGGCAAATCGACCACGGCGCGCGTGCTGCAAGCGCTGCTGGCGCGCTGGCCGAACGTCCCCAAGGTCGATCTGATCACCACCGACGGTTTTCTTTTTCCGAACGCCGTGCTCGAACGCGAAGGCCTGATGGAGAAGAAGGGCTTTCCGGAAAGCTACGACTTGCCGGCGCTGTTGCGCTTTCTATCCGACATCAAGGCCGGCCGGCGGCCGGTGCGCGCGCCGGTCTATTCGCATCTCATCTACGACGTGATTCCAAACCAGTGGATCGAGATCGACCGGCCGGAAATTCTGATCGTCGAGGGACTCAACGTCCTACAGGCCGGCCGGTTGCCGAAGGACGGCAAGGCAGTGCCGTTCGTGTCCGACTTCTTCGATTTCTCGGTTTACCTCGATGCCGAGGAAGGCGTGTTGCTGTCTTGGTATGTCAGCCGCTTTCTGGCGCTGCGCGGCACCGCCTTCGCCGACCCGAAATCGTATTTCCACCGCTACGCGAAATTATCCGATGACAAAGCGGTGGAGACCGCGACGTCGATCTGGAACCGCATCAATCTCGTCAATCTGCGCGAAAATATTCTGCCGACGCGGCCGCGCGCCGATCTCATCTTGACCAAACGCGAAAGCCACGAGGTCGATGAAGTAGCGTTGCGACGGCTGTAAGCCTTACGCCGCCAGGGCCGAGCGTGCGGAATCAGCAAGCGCGGCGGCAAGCCGCTCGCGGTCGAACGGCTTTACCAGGAAACCGTCCATGCCGGCGGCGAGACAGGCCTCGCGGTCTTCGGAGGATGCATTCGCGGTCAGCGCCAAAATCGGCGTCCGCAGCGCCTCCAACTCCGCTTCAAGCGTGCGGATGCGGCGGGTCGCTTCCAGCCCGTCCATGCCCGGCATGTGCAGATCCATCAACACACGGTCGAACGGCATGCCGGCCGCACGCGCGGCGAGCCAAGATTCGACTGCTGCGGCCCCGGTCCCGGCGATCGTCGGTTGATGTCCGAGCTTGACCAGCAGTGCACGCGCCAACAGCGCGTTGATCTCGTTGTCCTCGGCGACCAGAATCGAAAGTCCGCCGCCCGCTCGCGCTGCGCTCGGTAGCGCCGGTGTCTCCATCGCCGCGCCCGCATCGAACGCGTCGTCGTCGGAAAAGCGCGCGGCCAGCGACGCGGCGCGCACCGGCTTGATCAGGTAACCGGTAAAGCCCGCTTCTTTCAAATCGGGGAGATCGGCGCGCATCGCCGGCGTCACCAGCACGATCCGCCGCTGCACGCGGCCGGCCGCCCGCGCGAGCCTTTCGCTCGCCGGCGTGCCGAGCGTGTGATCGACAAGCACCGCGCTCCACATCTGTTCCGGCAGCAGCGCCTCCGCCACGTCGCCGTCGGGAACGATCTTGGTGTGCGCGCCCCAGCGTTGCAGTCGCCGCGCCAACAGCGAAGCTTCGATGGCGGCCGGCGCGACAATCAGAATGTCCTCGCCGGTGAGATCCGGCACCGTCAGCGCCGGCTCCTCGTCGGTATCGCCGGAGCGCAGGAGCGGGATGGTCACGCGGAAGGTCGATCCCCGGTCGGGAGCACTCTCGACCGCAATCGCGCCGCCCATGCTTTCGACGATCCTGTTGGAGATGGTAAGGCCGAGACCGGTGCCGCCGAATTTGCGGGTCGAACCGCCGTCGGCCTGCTCGAATTCGAGAAAGATGCGCGCCTGGTCTTCCGCGGAGATGCCGATGCCGGTGTCGTGCACGATGATGGCGATCTCGTCGGCGCGCGCGCCCGGCTCGACGATGATGGTGACGCCGCCCCGCTCAGTGAATTTGATGGCGTTGCCGGCGAGGTTGAACAGCACCTGGCGCAGCCGTGCCGCGTCGCCGACGACGCGCGCCGGCAGGCGTTCGTCGACGTAAGCGCAGACTTCGAGGCCTTTGGCCTGCGCGCGGGGGCCGAGCAGTTCGACCGCCTCCTCGACGAACGCGGCAAGCAGAAAAGGCCGCGCCGCCAGATCGAGTCGCCCGGCCTCGATCTTGGAGAAATCCAGCACCTCCTCGATCAGCGACAAGAGCGTCTCGCCCGAAGTTTTCACCGCGTTGAGATAGGTGGTCTGCTCCCGGCTCAATGGCGTGTCGCCGAGCAGGTCGGCCATGCCGAGAATGCCGTTCAATGGCGTGCGGATCTCGTGCGACACCATGGTGAGGAACCGCGATTTAGCCCGGTTGGCGGCTTCGGCCTGATCGCGCGCCTCGGCCAGCGCCTGCTCGCCAAGTACACGCTCGGTCACGTCGCGGCCGACACTCTGCATCTGGCTGTCGTCGTCGGTGTGCACGGTGACTTCGCGCCAGGCGATCCAGCGCGCGCCGGAAGCGGTGGCGATCTTCTGGTCGTAAGCGCCCGCGCCGTCGACGAGCAGCGTCGTTTCGCCCTGCTCGACGCCCGGCAGCGCGAAGGTCGTGCCGATGAGACCCTCGCGGGCGCGGCCGGCCAGCGCGCAGAACGCGTCGTTGGCATAGGTGATTGCGCCCGCGCCGTTGCGGCGGACGATCACGTCGTCCTGCGCCTCAAAGAAACTCTTGGTCCGCTCTTGCGCCTCGCGGATTTCCCAGTTGCGGTCGGCGGCCTCATCGAGGCGCGTCTCGAAGTCGCGCAGCTCGCGCTTCATCTGCCGGATGCGCGACATCAGAATGCCGAGCGCACCGCAGGAAGCGCCGAACAGCGACGCGACGCCGATCGCGAACATATATGGGTCGTAATGGGCGATCGGCGACGTTGCCCCGGCGAGAAAGCCGAAAGCCACGGAAAACGACATCGCGATGATGACGGCCGAGCGGACGATAAGCGAAATGCCCCGGCGCGCGATAATGGCGGGCTTTCCGAGGGTGGCGCGACGGCGCATGGTCCCTTTCCCGCCTGGCACGCCGCGGCAAGGAGGCGGCGCCGGTGTCTGTTGTTGTCGATGCAGTAAAGCGGATTTTGGCCTATGAACCTTGCGCATCCCTTGCTTTCTGGAAGAACGATGGAGCAAGGGTTGACGCTTTGTTAACATCGTCGGGACTCTCGATGCCGAGCACCGAGGGCGGCGTCATCAACGCGACCGGAGAACGCGGATGGACAAGATGGTGAATACCAAGCGCTCGCGGTCCAAATCGTCAGGGCCGGATTCAGGCCGCCCGGCACGCGAGGAGGCCGAAGCCGCGGTGCGCACGCTGATCCGCTGGGCCGGCGACGACCCCGACCGCGAAGGGCTCCTCGCCACGCCCGGCCGCGTGGTCCGCGCCTATGAGGAATGGTTTGCCGGTTACCACGACGATCCGCGCGAGTACCTCAAGCGCACCTTCGAGGAAACCGGCGGCTATGACGACGTGGTGGTGCTGCGCGATATCCGTTTCGAGTCGCATTGCGAGCACCACATGGCGCCGATCATCGGCCGCGTCCATATCGGTTATCTGCCGCAAAACCGCGTGGTCGGAATTTCCAAGCTGGCGAGGCTGGTCGAGGTTTATGCGCGCCGGCTCCAAATCCAGGAGAAGATGACTGCCGAGATCGCCACCACGCTCGACGAGGTGCTCAAGCCGCATGGCGTCGCGGTGGTCACCGAGGCTACCCATCAATGCATGACCACGCGCGGCGTACACAAATCCGGTGTCACCATGGTGACGAGCCGCATGTTGGGCGTGTTCCGCGATCACGCGGAGACGCGGCAGGAATTCCTCGCCGCCATTGGCATGCGCGGCGCGATCAACGTGAGTAATGCCGGTTAGTTTGCGCTACGCAGCGCGCCGCACTTCGTCGGCCAGCGCCCGGTAGGACAACGCCTCGGCAAGATGCACGAGGGACGCAATTAGGCCCCCCGCCGCTCAATCCTCTTTTGTGCATTGAACCGCGGTCGCGGTTTTTCCCCGGCCTTCGGTGGCAACGCTGGCCGCGCACGCCGTGAAGTCGGCAAGAGTTGCGGCAGGTATTCAAGAGCCTTCGGATCCCGCTTCTCGAAATACTGCGCCGTGTGCTGCGGAATCCATATCGTATCGACGAACTCGATAGAGCGGCAACACACCTATCGGATACTGGCGCGGGAAATTCGCCGGCGTCGGTCCAGTGATAGTAATAGGCGTAATTGTACCCGACTTCGGGACGGTTTTCCTTTAGCCAGCCCGAAAATAGCCGCCCTACGCACGTCAGGGCACTCCGCGCCATCTTCGGCGAAGTCGGCCATAACGTGGCCTTCCTGCTCAAGACGGCCCCAAAGCCGGATTACGAGTTCGCTGATAATCGAGAAATAGCCCGGCGTCAGTCGATCCCCCGTCAAAAAGCGGTTAGGGTTTGCGAAGTCCACAAACCTGCCGGCAGGGGCGATTATATACCTTGCAAACCATATCCATCGGGTGGTATGCGCCCGGGTTATGGCTGAAGGCCCGTCTAGTAAGTGGTCATGGTTGTGGGAAATCTTCGGGCTCGACCCGTCCGTGGATTACGCCGCAGACCAACTGACGGAGACCGAAAGACAGCGGCAAGAGTGGCAGCATCGCCAAGACAAACGGTTGGCCATGCCACCAAACACTGACCCTATCGGCACGCAGCAAATTTCTCAGGTTCCGGTTACCAACCCATCCCCGGCCGAAACTTTTGTGGGCAGAGTTTTGGCGATTGTGGGGGGGTGCATTTTTGGTTGCCCCGGTCGCCGCTACGGCGGCTGGCCTTGTCATGAAGGGCGCGTCGCTAGACTGGATTTTGATAGCTGTCTTATTCATCGGCTGTTGGGTTGTCGGCGGTTTTTTGCTGTTCGTCGGGATAACTTGGCCTAGGTGGAAGCCAAGAAAAGAAGCATTCGCCAATCGGTTTGATGCCGTCACCGCCAGCCCTTTTGTTTGGCTTACGGTTTTCGTCCTAATCGCCTTTGGGCCTGCGCTTCTTATTGGCGCCTTCTCCGCACGATCATCGTCAATGCGATCAACAAAAATCGATACTGGTATTGTCGGTAGTGAGATTCCCACTTTTCTTCACCTTGCATTCAATGCGGATGGTAAAGCCGAGGAAATCGCGAAAAAGAACCTTGAATGGACGGCAATCAACCCAGAGGAAACATTACTTCCACAAGCGAATTTCGGCATAGGCAGCGGCGTATGCAAAGATGGCAAAGGGCCATATGCGGCCCAAACACCTTTTGGGAGCCCGAAATCTCTTGATCCGGGTTTCTGCATTGAGACGGTTAAATCATGGATTTTCTTTTTGACTTTTGAGCAGCCAATTTCTTATCGAAAAATCCAACTCAAAGGGCATGGCGCAAATTTACCTGAATGGCACAACACCAAAACCACGAACAATTTTTCAATACTTACGATCCACGGGGAACTCAAAAATATACTGCTAGACGTAGATTTGGTGAATTAACTACCGCTTTTAACTACCGCTTATTCTTTGGTGGTTGAGGCTGCGGCTTAGCCTTAGCAACGGTCCGCAACACCTCTCGGAACCGCTGATCGGATTTCATCCGCGCCAAGATCACGCGCGGCCTTGCGGAAGGCGGCCAATTGCTGCTTGTCTTGATCTTGGGGACTTTTCTTTTTCTGCGGTTGTGTCATGAGCGCCGATCCTCCGAAGCAACGGGAGGATATATACTACTTCTGCGATGAAACGTCCTTCATCGGCGAAGACTATATGGGCGTAGGTGGACTGGCCCTCCGCAAATCCCGCATTCCCGAAGTTGTTAAGCGCCTGACGGAAATTCGATCTGCGCGAGGCGCGCTCGGTGAAATCAAATGGGAAAGCACGCGCGACGGAAATCTAGCCGTTCGACGCGATTATGTAGATTACATGGTCCAGCTAGTTACCGCTGGGAATGTGCACCTTCACATTCGCTTTGCACCGTTTGCGCAATACGAACACCCAGGTCCGCGTCGCATCTACGATACCGTTAGCAAGATGTACTATCCATTGTTGCTGCACCGAGCATTGAAAAACTACGGGCAGACATGCCGCCTTTTCATTCGACCAGATGACGGGGCTTGTACGATTGAATTAGAAAAATTTGTTGACGCTCTACATATTGAGGGATTCTTGCGATACAAAACAGCATCAGACTGCATTCACAGCATCAAGTGCTTGAACTCACGAACCGAGCCGCTCTTGCAATTTGTGGACGTTTCACTTGGGGCGCTCACGGCATTCCGCAATTCTCGACATGTACGGCCCGGAACGAGAGAAGCAAAACGATTGCTCGCCGAACACGCCTATGCGGTTTTTGGAATCCAAAATCTGACAAAAAATCAAGTGAGCGAATGAAAGTTGGAATCTGGAATGTGATTCCCAAAAAACGCAGCCCTCGGAGCTAGACCGTTTTTGAGGCGGTCGCGTCCGGTTTGCACCGGACTGTTCACTCGCGAGGGCACGCTATATATAGTCGAATCTATTAGGAATCTCAATGGCTTAGTAAGCTATTGATTTTTCGACCATTTCGAGTCCGGCAAGAATCGATTAACCGATTCGCCGTGGACGCGAATTCGCCAAAATCAAATTCGAGCTGGATACCTTCCGCGAGCCGCTTTGCCTGCTTGCGCTGGCTACTACTCGGCTGCGGTGACGTGAGGATTTCGATAGGTCAGTCGCTTGCCAACGACGCCCTTCAACGCGCGGCCAGTGCGCGCGACATCGTCAACGCCTAGCGCAACTCGGTTTGAATAGCGGAAGTCAAATTCGGCAAGGTAGCGGTGCAAGTGCTTCTCGCTGCAATGCTGATAGACGCCTTTCATGCCGCGCTTGAAGATCGAGTAGTAGCCTTCGACCGTATTGGTGTGCACGTCGCCAATCCCGTAAATGCCTTGCTCATGGGGAACGGAACCGTGATCGGCAAATTCCTGGCCAACGCGGCGGTAGTGCAACGCGCGATCCGTCATCAAGCGGCTTTCGCGTTGAATGTTCTCGCGCACGATGGGAACGATGTCGGCGATTGAGTGCCCGTCCGTGTGAAACGATCGGGCAGCGCCGCCACGTTCAACGAGCGTCACGACCATGTTCTTGTTGTGGTAGCGGCTAACGTCTGTTGGCATGTTTGCCTGTTGGCCGATATAGGTTTCGTCCACTTCAACGATGCCGCCGAGACCACCCATCGGGGACAGTTTGCCTTCGCGCATTGCCTCACGGATGCGATGCGAGAGAAACCATGCCGACTTGTAGGTGATGCCAAGGATGCGATGCAGCTGGTGCGAGGAGCAGCCTTTCTTGGAGCAGCAAAGCAGATAGACGGCCTGTAGCATCTTGTGCAGCGGGATACGGCCATGCTCGAAAACCGTACCCACCTTCACCGTGAACTGTTTGCGGCACTCTTTCTCGTTGCACTTCCAAAGCCCGATCCGGGCTTGACGCTTGCCTTCCCCGTTGCCGCCCTGAAGCTTGGTCGCGTGGCCGATAGTGCCGCAATGCGGGCAAACCGGGCCATCCGGCCACAAAGTTTCCTCAAGGTATTCAAAGGCTTGCGCTTCGCTATGGAAGGCCGATTTCGTCAGTTTGGACAAGGCAGGCATGGCTGATCTCCAATGGAATCAGCCTACTACATATCGGCGTGGTTTGCAAGGTATATAATCGCCCCGGCAGGTCAAGAACATTTAGTGAACAAAATGGGAGAAATCTTAGGCTGCTAGAGGCTGGCTGCCGCCAGTAATTCGCGGCGCGCCGCCCCGAGAATCTCGTCGGAGAGCCTCGGGTCGTCCACCGCGCGGGCGAGCGTCAGCGCGCCGACAAGCGCAGCCATGGCGGCGACCGCCTTGCGCCGCCGCACCGCCTTCGAGCGTCCGGGGATCGCTTCGGTCAAGATATTGAGAAGTGGCCGCAAGCCCTCGGCGAAGGAGCGGCGCACCGCTCTGCCGCTGCGTGCCGCATCGTTGCCGAGCGCGGCAAACGCGCAGCCGTGGCCGGGATCATCGCGGTGCCGTGCCGACAAGTAATGATTGAGCAAAGCCGCGTAAGGATGATCGGGGGCGTCCGCCACCACGCCTTCCCAATTCGCCGCCGTGCGCCGCATGGTGCGGCGGCTTGCTTGCGCGACCAGATCGTCTTTCGAGGCGAAATGGCCGTAGAAGCCGCCATGCGTGAGATCGGCCGCCTGCATGATGTCGGCGACGCCAACGCCGTTGAAACCGTTGGCTCGGTACAGGCCGGCGGCCGCGTTGAGAATGCGTTCGCGGTTCTCGGCCGCCTTTTCCCGGCTTACCCGCATCGTGCAATCCTGATCGTGCAACTTCGCATCGTGCAGCTCAGCCATGCGGCGTGGCAACGCCGCTTGACAATTTATATGATAGTCATCATCAATGCGCAAGCTAAAGATGATGAACGTCATCTAATTATTGGATCCTGACCTACATGACGTCTTCCGGACTTGCCGCCGCATTGGCCCGCCGCAACATTCACTACGGCTGGGTGGTCGTCGCCGTCACCTTCCTCACCATGCTGGTGACCGCAGGTGCCATGGGCGCGCCCGGCGTGTTGATCGTGCCACTGGAGCATGAATTCGGCTGGGAGAACGCGCAGATTTCCAGCGCCCTGGCGCTGCGGCTCCTGCTGTTCGGCTTGTTCGGCCCATTCGCCGCCGCGTTCATGAATCGCTTCGGATTGCGGCGCGTCATGATTGCCGCAGCGGCGCTGATTGCCGGCGGGCTGCTCGCCTCGCTGGCAATGACGCAGGTCTGGCAACTGATGCTGCTGTGGGGACTTGTCGTCGGCGTTGGCACCGGACTTACCGCCATCGTGCTGGCAGCGACGGTCGCGACGCGTTGGTTCACGCAGCGTCGCGGGCTGGTGGTCGGACTGCTGACCGCGAGCAGCGCGACCGGCCAACTGGTGTTCCTACCGTTGATTGCCGAACTGACCGAGCGCTATGGCTGGCGGCTGGCACTGGTTTTTGTCTGCGCGCTGCTGGCCGTGGCGGCCCTAGTCGCGCTTGCGCTGATGCGCGACCGGCCGAGCGATCTCAACCTGCCGCCTTATGGCGAAACCGCGGTGGTGCCGCCGCCTCCGCCGCTGGCCGGCGGACTTGGCTCCTTGTTGATGTCACCGTTCGAGGTTTTGCGCGAAGGCGCTCGCGCGCCGGTGTTCTGGGTGCTGTTCGGGACGTTCTTCATTTGCGGATGCAGCACCAACGGACTGATCCAGACGCACTTCATCACGTTGTGCGGCGATTACGGTTTGGCCGCGGTCGCCGCGGCGAGTGTGCTCGCCATGATGGGCGTGTTCGATTTCGTCGGCACGATCGGCTCGGGCTGGCTGTCCGACCGTTACGACAGTCGCTGGCTGTTGTTCTGGTATTACGGCTTGCGCGGGCTGTCGCTGCTCTATCTGCCGTTCACCGAGCTTCACCGTTTACGGCCTGTCGCTGTTTGCGGTGTTCTACGGCCTCGACTGGATTGCCACCGTGCCGCCGACGGTGAAGCTCACTGCCGAGCGGTTCGGGCGCGAGCGCGCCGGAATTATCTTCGCCTGGATTTTTGCCGGCCACCAGATCGGCGCCGCCACCGCGGCGTTCGGCGCCGGCTTTTCGCGCACCGAATTTTCCAGCTATCTGCCGGCCTTCTTCGTCGCCGGCGCGCTGTGCCTCCTGGCTGCGGCGCTGGTGCTGACCATCACCAAGCCCTCAGCGGCGAAATTGGGTGCGGCGTCGCCGGCGCGCGCGTAAAGCCTTTTTAGTGGAGCATGATCTTTTCGGAAAACCGGCTTCCACTTTTCCGGATCATGCTCGTTTCCGCTTCGCCTCGATCTTGTCCCAGATCAGCGCCGCGACGTCGGGGCCGCCGAGATTTTTAATGGCGCGGATGCCGGTCGGCGAGGTGACGTTGATCTCGGTGAGAAAGCCGCCGATCACGTCGATGCCGACGAACAGCAGGCCGCGCTCGCGCAAAGCCGGGCCGAGGCGTGCGCAGATTTCGCGCTCGCGCGCGGTCAGATCGGTCGCCTTCGGCACGCCGCCGCGCACCATGTTGGAGCGCAGGTCATCGGCCGCCGGCACGCGGTTGACCGCGCCGGCAAACTCGCCGTCGACCAGGATGATGCGCTTGTCGCCGTCCTTCACCGCGGGCAGGAATTTCTGCACCACCCATGGCTCGCGAAACATGGCCGCGAACAGGTCGTAGAGCGAGCCGAAATTGAGATCCTCGCGGGCGAGCCGAAACACCGCCTCGCCGCCTTTGCCGTACAGCGGCTTCATCACGATGTCGCCGTGCTCGGCGCGAAACGCCTTGATGGCGTCGAGGTCGCGGGTGATCAGCGTCGGCGGCATCAGGTCGGGAAATTCGGTGACGAACATCTTCTCCGGCGCGTTGCGCACCTGGGCCGGATCGTTGACCACCAGCGTCTTCGGCTGAATGCGCTCGAGCATGTGCGTCGTGGAGATGTAGGCGAGGTCGAACGGCGGGTCCTGGCGCAGCAGCACCACGTCGAACGAGGAAAGATCGACATGCCTGCGGCTCGCCGAGCGTGAAATGGTCGCCGGCGACGTCGCGCACCTGCAGCGGCCGCACCGTGGCCGACACTTTGCCGTCGCGCGAGCGCCAGCCGGTCGGGCGTGTAATAGGAGACGCGATGGCCGCGGTTTTGCGCTTCCAAGCAGCAGCGCAAAGGTCGAATCGCCGCGGACGTTGATCCGCTCGATCGGGTCCATTTGTACGGCGACGTTCAAGGGCATGGTTCAGGGCAGGTTGGTGCCACTCTACGCAATTTTGGCAGCGACCACCATGGGCCGTGGGCTTTCAGCGGCTGGCATCGAAGGCGTTGGCGATATGCTGCGGCATTCTGCCGGGCGTGACCAGCATGACGTCGAAGCGGATGTCGCGTTGCGCGTCTTCGGGATGCGGGCGCAGCCAAAGCTCGGCGGCGGCGATGATGCGGCGCTTGCCGCGCTCGGTCACGGCTTCGGCCGCGCGTCGGCGCGTCGCGCGCCTTGACCTCGACGAATACCAGCGCGCGGCGGCGACGGGCGACGATGTCGATCTCGCCGAACGGCGTTTTCCAGCGCCGCGCCGCGATCCGATAGCCCTTGGCGATCAGAAACAGCGCGGCGCGGCTTTCCGCCGATAGCCCAAGCCGGAACGCGGCGACCCGCTCGCGGCCGCGGCGCGGCTCGACGCGGTTGCGCCGGCTCAGCGCGGCGCGCCATGGTCCTGCTCCTTCGCCAGCGCGAGCGCGCGCTGATAAAGTTCGCGGCGCGGCATGCCGGTCGCGTCGGCGACTTCGCCGACGGCATCCTTGAGCGAACGCGGCGTCAGCGCCGCGCGCAGCAGCGCATCGGCGTCCCCGGCGTCGGGCTGTTCGGCGTCGGCGGCGGCGCAACAACGAGCACGATCTCGCCGCGCAGTTCGACTCGTCGCGCAGGCTTTGCGCCAACGTCCGCGAGCTCGCCGCGCCGGATCTCCTCATGCATTTTGGTGAGCTCGCGGCACAAGGCGGCCTCGCGTCGACCGAGACCGGCGGCAAGATCGGCGAGCGTCGCCGCCATCCGCGGTCCGGTTTCGTAACACACGAGCGTCGCCGGGATGCGCGCAAGTTCGGCGATACGCGCGCGCCGCGCGGCCGGCTTGGGCGGCAGGAATCCTGCGAAGAAGAAACTGATCGGTCGGCAGGCCCGCGACGGTCAGCGCGGCCAGCAGCGCCGAGGCGCCCGGCAAAGCGGTGACGGTGTGCCCGGCCTCCTGCGCGGCGCGCACCAGCTTGATACCCGGATCGGAGATCAGCGGCGTGCCGGCGTCCGAGACGAGCGCGATTGCGGCGCCGTCGCCGAGCCGGTGCAGGAGCTTCGGCCGCGCCGCCGCCGCATTGTGGTCGTGGTAAGGCGTGAGCGGCGTGACGATGCCGTAGCGATCGAGGAGCTTGCGCGTCACGCGGGTATCCTCGCAGGCGATCAGATCGGCGCCGGCGAGCGTCGCGAGCGCGCGCAAGGTGATGTCGCCGAGATTGCCGATCGGGGTCGCGACGATATGCAGGCCGGGCGCGATCCTGCCGGCGGCAATGGGATGGCCGTCGATGACGTAACGCCGTGCTGCGGTCGTCTCGACCCGGCGGTTTCGGCTCGTTACGGCTCATTGCCGGTACCCTAGACCACGATCCGATCAAGTTGAATCGGATCATGGTCTAGATTCTTCGTTGGAGCATGGTCTTTTTCGGAAAACCAGCATCCACTTTTCCGGATCATGCTTTAACGCCGTACCGTCGCGGCGTCATGCCGCCTTAATTCTTTATTTTTTTCATTTGGTTAACCATTCGCCGCCAGAATGACAGATTGGGGACTGCCCTATGGTTGCGGCGCTTTGAGCTGCCGTTGAGGAGAGCCGCCGTGTCCGCGGAGTTGCCGGGTAAGGGGTCGGCGGCCATGCCGACACGGCGCCGCTTCTGGCCGGCTTGCCATAGCTGGGGCCGGCGCCGTGCTGGCCGGCTGTTCGGGCAATTCCAACTATTTCTCTTCGTCCTTGTCGCTCGGCGCCGCCGGCGGCGCCGCCCGCGCCGGCGACCACACTCGGCACCGGCCAGGTCAAAGTCGCGCTCATCTTGCCGCTGTCGGCCGCCGGCAATGCCGGCCTTGCCGGCCAGGCCATGCGCAATGCCGCCGAGATGGCGCTCGCGGAATTCAATGCGCCGAACATCCAGCTCCTGGTCAAGGACGACGGCGGCACTGCGGAAGGCGCGCGCGTCGCCGCGCAGCAGGCGCTCGACGAGGGCGCCGAGCTCATCCTCGGGCCGCTATTCGCTCAGTCGGTCAGCCGTCGTCGGGCAATTGGCGCGCACGCGCAACATTCCGGTCATCGCGTTTTCGACCGACGCCAATGTCGCTTCGCACGGCGTCTATCTGCTCAGCTTTCTGCCGGAATCGGATGTCGGGCGCATCGTGCAATATGCCGCCTCGGCCGGAAAACGCTCCTTCGCCGCGCTCATCCCGGACAATCCCTACGGCACCGTGGTCGAAGCGGCGTTCAAGCAGGATGTCGCCCGCCGCGGCGGCCAGGTCGTCGCTCTCGAACATTATCCGCACGACAAAGCAGCGATGGCTGTCCCGGTGAAGTCGGTCGCTCAGGCCGCAGTCCGCGCCGACGCGCTGTTTCATTCCTGACGGCGGCGACGCCGTGCCGGATGTCGCGCAGGCGCTGGTCGCGCAACGGCGTGAACACCGAAGAAAATTCAATTGCTCGGCACCGGACTTTGGGGCGACGATCCGCGCATCTTCTCGTCGCCGGCGCTCGACGGCGGCTGGTATGCGGCGCCCGATGCCGCCGGCTACCGCAATTTCGCCACCCGTTATACGCGCGCGGTTCAAGCAGCAGCCGGTGCGGACCGCGACGCTCGCTTATGACGCGGTCGCGCTGGTCGCCGCGCTGGTGAAAACGCAAGGGCCGGCAGCGGTTCTCGCCCGAGGTGCTGACCAATCCGTCCGGCTTTACCGGCATCGACGGGCTGTTCCGTTTCCGCGCTGATGGCACCAACGAACGCGGACTGGCGGTGCTGCAGGTCACCCCGTCCGGTGCGCAGGTGATCTCGCCCGCGCCGAAGAGCTTCGGCAACGGCGCGGCCGGCTAGTAGTCCTCAAGCGGCAAGATCGGCGACCACCGCATCGAGCACCGGAAAGCCCGGCAGGCTCACGCGCAGACGCCCCGCGGCCGTGATCTCCATCAGGCCGTTCTCCTGCAGCGCCGCAATTCGTGTCGGATCGAGCGCGCGGCCCGCCAGTTGTTGCGTAGCGCTGCGGATCGATCCCCTCGGCGAGGCGAAGTCCCATCAGCAGAAATTCGTCGGCCATTTCCTCGCGCGTCAGCACGTCGTCGGTGACCAGGCCGTGTCCGTTGCTCTCGACCCGCGCGAGCCAGGCTTCCGGGCGCTTTTCGGTCGCGGTGGCATGGCGGGCGCCATCGACGTCGAGCCGACCATGCGCGCCGGGACCGATGCCGGCATATTCGTGCGCGCGCCAGTAGATCAGATTGTGCCGGCATTCGGCGCCCGGCCGCGCGTGATTGGAAATCTCGTAAGCGGGCAGTCCGTGCGCCGCGCAGACGTCCTGCGTGGTGTCGTAGAGCGCGCGCGCGGTGTCATCGTCGGGAGTTTTGAGCTTGCCGGCCGCATGCAAGCCGGCAAACGGCGTGTCCGGCTCGATGGTCAGCTGATAGAGCGAGAGATGCTCGCCTGGCTTCGGCGAGCGCCCGCGTTAGTTCGCTCGCCCAATCCTGCGGCGTCTGCTGCGGGCGCGCATAGATCAGATCGAACGAGACGCGCGTCGAAGGCGCTGCGCGCGACGGCGACGGCGTCGAGCGCTTCGCGCGCCGTGTGCAGCCGTCCCAATTCGGCCAGCGCGCGATCGTCGAGCGCCTGCACGCCGAGCGACACGCGGTTGACGCCCGCCGCGCGATAGCCGCGGAAGCGCGCGGCTTCGACGCTGGTCGGATTGGCTTCGAGCGTGACTTCGGCATCGGGCGCGACGGTCCAGTGCCGCGCGATTGCTTGAGGATGGCAGCGACCGTCTCCGGCTGCATCAGCGACGGCGTGCCGCCGCCGAAAAAGATCGTGGAGACGGCGCGGCCCGGCACGCGCGCGGCGGTGCGGCGATCTCGGCGGCAAACGCGCGCACGAAGCGCGGCTCGTCGATCGCCGCGCGGCGCACATGGCTGTTGAAGTCGCAATACGGGCATTTCGACAGGCAGAACGGCCAGTGCACGTAAACGCCGAATTGCGGAGCGTGGTTAGACAAGGCAGGCCTCCGCCAGCTTGAGAAAAGCGCGGGCCCGATGCGATAAACCTTTTCCGTTTGGCGGCAGGCCGTGTTTTTCTTCGCTCGCCATCTCGCCGAAGGTGCGGGTGTGGCCGTCGGGCAGGAACATCGGATCGTAGCCGAAGCCTTTGTCGCCGCGCGGCGGCCAAACCAGCGTGCCATCAACCCGGGCTTCGAATTCCTCCACGTGGCCGTCCGGCCAGGCCACGGCACAGCGCGGAGACGAAATGCGCCTTGCGCTGCTGCCGGCGTCGTCGCGCCGCGCGCGCGCAGTTTTTCTTCGATCGTCTCCATGGCGCGGCCGAAATTCTTGTCGGGGCCGGCCCAGCGCGCCGAATAAATACCGGGCGCACCGTCGAGCGCATCGACCGCGAGGCCGGAATCGTCGGCAAAGGCGGGCAGGCCAGATGCTTTCGCCGCCGCTTCCGCCTTGATGCGCGCGTTGTCGCGAAACGTCATTCCGGTCTCTTCAGGTTCGCTCAAGTCCCATGTCACCTGCCGATATGGCGTCGATCGCCGTAAGGCGCAAACAATTCCGCGCATTTCTCTCAACTTGCCGGGATTATGGGTCGCGATCACCAGGCGCGCCGGCGGACGTCGGACGATGATCGGGTCTGCACTCACATCACCGCCATTTTCTGCAAATCGACCAGCTTCATCACGCCCTTGCGGGCCAGCGCCAGCAGCGTAGTGAGTTGCTCCTCCGAAAACGGAATTTTCTCCGCGGTCGCCTGCACCTCGACGATATTGCCGGAACCGGTCAGCACGAAATTGGCGTCGGTCTCGGCCTGCGAATCCTCGGCATAATCGAGATCGAGCACGGCAGTGCCGCCGCACATGCCGCAGGAGATCGCCGCAATATGGTCGCGCAAAACCTCGTGTTGGATCATGTCGCGCGTCTTCATCCAGGCGAGGCAGTCATATAGCGCGATCCAGGCGCCGGTGATGGAAGCGGTCCGCGTGCCGCCGTCGGCCTGGATGACGTCGCAGTCGATGGTGATCTGCCGCTCGCCGAGCGCTTTGAGATCGACGACCGAGCGCAGGCTGCGCCCGATCAGGCGCTGGATTTCGACGGTGCGGCCGTTCTGCTTGCCCGCGGACGCCTCGCGCCGCGTGCGTTCGAGCGTGGCGCGCGGCAGCATGCCGTATTCGGCGGTGATCCAGCCGCGCGCCTGACCCTTGAGCCAGGGCGGCAGGCGATCCTCGAGCGTCGCGGTGACCAGCACATGGGTATCGCCGAACCGGACGAAACACGAGCCTTCGGCGAATTTCACCACGCCGCGCTCGAGCGAGACGGGCCGCAATTCGTCGGGCTGTCGGCGGCTCGGCCGCATGCATTTCTCCTTGGACCGTCGCCACTTTTACGGGCGCAAGCAGGGGCCGACAAGGGCGGCGACCGCGTGGCTGAAACGGCTGCCGCCGCGGCATCTTGCCGTACGCCTGGCACCGGTTGCCGATAACACTTGGGCTGGCGCAGGAGTTGATTGTTGGCCAGTCATGACTTGCCGCTCGCCGCGAGCCAATTGAGCCTCGCCCAGCTCAACGAGCGCTCGCGCGAGATTTTCCGCCTGATCGTCGAGAGCTATCTGGCGACCGGCGAGCCGGTCGGCTCGCGCAACCTGTCGCGCATCCTGCCGATGACGTTGTCGCCGGCTTCGGTGCGCAACGTCATGTCGGACCTCGAACAGCTCGGCCTGGTTTATGCGCCGCATACCTCGGCCGGTCGACTGCCGACCGAGGTCGGGCTGCGGTTTTTCGTCGATGCCCTGATGCAGATCGGCGATCTCACCGAGCACGACCGCAAGCGATCGAGGCGCAGGTCGCGGGGCTCGGGCCAGGCGAAATCGGTCGAAGCGGTGCTGACCGAGGCGTCGGGCCTTCTCTCAGGGCTTAAGCCGCGCCGCCGGCGTCGTGCTCACGGCGAAATCGAATCAGCGGCTCAAGCACATCGAATTCGTGCGGCTCGAGCCCGAGCGCGCGCTCGTCGTGCTGGTCGCCGAAGACGGCCAGATCGAAAACCGCGTGCTCAATATCCCGGTCGGCCTGCCGACCTCGGCGCTGATCGAGGCGGCCAATTTCCTCAACGCGCGCATTCGCGGCCGTACGCTGGCCGAGGTCAGCGGCGAGATCGAGCAGCGGCTGCAAGCAAGGCCAGGCCGAACTCGACGAACTGACGCAGAAGATCGTTGCCGCCGGTCTTGCCAGCTGGTCGGGCGGCGAACGCGACGAGCGCAAGCTGATCGTGCGCGGTCAGGCGCATCTGCTCGAAGACCTCAAGGTGCTCGCCGATCTGGAACGCGTACGCCTGTTGTTCGACGATCTCGAGACCCGGCGCGAAGTGGTCGATCTGCTCGGCCGCGCCGAGCAGGCCGAGGGCGTGCGCATCTTCATCGGCTCGGAGAACAAGCTGTTCTCGCTTTCGGGCTCGTCCACTATCGTCGCGCCCTATCACGACGCCTCCGGGCCAGATTGTCGGCGTGCTCGGCGTGATCGGGCCGACCCGGCTCAACTATGCCCGCATCATCCCGATGGTGGACTATACGGCCAAGGTCGTGAGCAAGCTGCTCGGCGGGCTGACCGTCCGGCCGGTTCCGCGGCTAAGTGCTTGATTTTTGCGGTCGAACCCTGATATGCCGGGCGAGAACAACCGATGGGTTTTAAGGATATGACGGAACAGACCGCGCGCGCTGAGGACGCAGCGGCCCCGCCGGAGGGCGGCTTCGACCGGCCCACCAGCCGCGGCGCCGCAAGCCGATGCGGCGGGCTTGCCGCCGAGCTTAAAGGACCGGCTCCTGCGCACGCTTGCCGAGATGGAAAATCTGCGCAAGCGCACCGAGCGCGAAGTCACCGATGCGCGGCTCTACGGCATCGCTTCGTTTGCGCGCGACATGCTCGCGGTCGCCGACAATATGCGCCGCGCGCTCGATGCGGTTTCGCCGGAACTGCGCGCCAGCGCCGAAGCCGGCGTGAAAGCGCTTATCGACGGCGTCGAATTGACCGAGCGCGAATTGCTCAAAGCGCTGGAGAAGAACGGCGTCCGCCAGTTCACGCCGCGCGGCGAGAAATTCGATCCCAACGTGCATCAGGCGATGTACGAAGTGCCCGGATGCGTCGGTGCCGGCCGGCAGCGTCGTTGAGGTGGTGGCAGCCCGGCTACATGATCGGCGAACGTGTTTTGCGCCCGGCCATGGTCGGCGTGTCGAAGGGCGGGCCGAAATCCGCGCCAGGCGCACGGCCGGTCAACGACAATAACGCGGCCGCGGAGAATTCCTGAAAAGCCATCATTTACTCAGTCGATGCTGTCGCGCACCGCGCGCAGCCGCGCCAGCGTGGCCGCCCAGCCGTCGGTCCGCGCAATGCCGACCATCTGCAGAAAGCCGCCGCCGCCGAAGCGCAGCCACTGCACCACCCTGCACGTCGGCGCCCGATGCGCGCGTCCTTGGCATCCGCCATGGTCTGATATCCGGATTGACCGCCGATCCGCAAAGGCTCCGACATGGTGATCTGGATGTCGCTGCAGTCCGCCGATCTCGCTGAACGACGACCTGGCGAAATTGGCGCGGTCATCCGGCTCCGGCGGGCCGCCAGGCACGGCGGCGATCAGCAAACGCGCCTCGTTGTCGGGTTCAGCCGCGGGCTTGCCGGAATCGGCGGTGCCCGGCCGGTCGCTCAACATCAGGACGCGGCCACGGAGCACGCCGTCGATGTGAAACCCGGCAAGATCGCCGACCGTAAACGGCAGCAGGCTCAGCTCTTCCGCTTCGGGAACTTGCGCACGCAGCGATAATGTCGCCAGCGCCGCGCGCACGGCGCGATCGGGATAGGCTTTGTCCTGTTCCGGGACCTGGACTGTGACGAGCGCGGTGAAGTCGCCGGCCGCAGCAACCAAAAGCCACTTGCGGTAATGCGTCTTGTCGGCGATTTGCCGGCCCGTCAGCAGAAAGCCTTTGCCGAAGCTGAACTGCATCGGCTCGCGCTTCTCCAAGGTGACGCCCTGCTTCTTCAATGCGTCGGTATCGAGCGTTTTTTCGATCTGGCCGATAGGCGGCCGGCGGAAGCACGGTGATCAGGATCGCAGCGTCTTTGCCCGGATCCGCAAAGCCATCGAATGTTTCGCTCGCCACCATGCCGGCCGGCGGAACGAGGCCGAGGCGCGAACCGAGCGGGAAAACCGCATCCGCCGCGCACGCCGGTGCCGCCACGACGGTCACGGCGACAATCGCGGCGAGGACCGCGGCTGCTGCCGGAAAACTAAATCTGCTGTTACTTGACATGGAGGGCCTCTGCGCCGGACCGCTGGCCCGACCCGGCGGAGGCGCCGCGCGTGACCCGGCGCAGGGTTAGATTGATCCGTCCGCCTTCCGGGAGCAAGCGCGATGTGCCCGGATAAATCCGGTCGACGCCGTGGAAGGCGACAGCCGGCGCATCGTTTTAAGCCTTAATCCATCTGTTAGTTTTAACGGTCAACGGCGCCTCCGCTCCGGCAATCCTGTCTTGCGGCCTAATCGCGCCCTCCTATATGAGCCAAGGGAAATCGCCTGGGAGCCGGGCGATAGTTGAACTACGAGGGGGTCGGACTAAGGGCGCCTTTCGGGCCTGCCCGACCTGCCGCAAAGGAGAGGATTAACACCATGGCCAAGGTCATTGGTATCGATCTCGGGACCACGAATTCGTGCGTCGCCGTGATGGAAGGCAAGACGCCGAAGGTCATCGAGAACGCCGAGGGCATGCGCACGACGCCGTCCATCGTCGCCTTTACCGACGAGGGCGAGCGGCTCGTCGGCCAGCCGGCCAAGCGCCAGGCGGTCACCAATCCCGAGCGCACGATTTTTGCGGTCAAGCGCCTCATCGGCCGGCGCTACGACGATCCGATGGTGGAGAAGGACAAGAAGCTCGTCCCCTACAAGATTGTGCGCGCTTCGAATGGCGACGCCTGGGTCGAGATCGAGGGCAAGACCTATTCGCCGTCGCAGATTTCCGCCTTCATCCTGCAGAAAATGAAGGAGACGGCGGAAGCCTATCTCGGCACCAAGGTCGAGCAGGCGGTCATCACCGTTCCCGCCTATTTCAACGACGCGCAGCGCCAGGCCACCAAGGACGCCGGCAAGATCGCCGGCCTCGAAGTGCTGCGCATCATCAACGAGCCGACCGCGGCCGCGCTCGCCTACGGTCTCGACAAGAACAAGACCGGCACCATCGCGGTCTACGACCTCGGCGGCGGCACGTTCGATATTTCGATTCTCGAAATCGGCGACGGCGTGTTCGAGGTGAAGTCGACCAACGGCGACACCTTCCTCGGCGGCGAAGACTTCGACATGCGGCTGGTCAATTATCTGGCCGACGAATTCCAGAAGGAGCAGGGCATCGATCTGCGCCGCGACAAGCTGGCGCTGCAGCGGCTGAAGGAAGCGGCGGAGAAGGCCAAGATCGAGCTGTCGTCGACGACGCAGACCGAGATCAACCTGCCGTTCATCACCGCGGACGCGTACCGGGCCGAAGCATCTGACCATGAAGCTCACCCGCGCCAAGTTCGAGGCGCTGGTCGATGATCTCGTGCAGAAGACGATCGATCCGTGCCAGCAGGCGCTCAAGGACGCCGGCCTGACCGCGGCCGAGATCAACGAAGTCGTCCTGGTCGGCGGCATGACCCGCATGCCGAAGGTGCAGGAAGTCGTGAAGCAATTGTTCGGCAAGGAGCCGCACAAGGGCGTCAATCCCGACGAAGTCGTCGCGGTCGGCGCGGCGATCCAGGCCGGCGTGCTGCAAGGCGACGTCAAGGACGTGCTGTTGCTCGACGTCACGCCGCTGTCGCTCGGCATCGAGACGCTGGGCGGCGTGTTCACCCGCCTGATCGACCGCAACACCACGATCCCGACCAAGAAGAGCCAGGTGTTCTCGACCGCCGAGGACGGCCAGACCGCGGTGACCATCCGCGTGTTCCAGGGCGAGCGCGAGATGGCGGCCGACAACAAGATGCTCGGCCAGTTCGATCTGATCGGCATTCCGCCGGCGCCGCGCGGCGTGCCGCAGATCGAGGTCACCTTCGACATCGACGCCAACGGCATCGTCAACGTCTCCGGCCAAGGACAAGGGTACCGGCAAGGAGCAGCAGATCCGGATCCAGGCGTCCGGCGGTCTTTCCGAGGCCGACATCGAGAAGATGGTCAAGGACGCCGAGGCGCACGCCGAAGACGACAAGAAGCGCAAAGCTCAGGTCGAGGCCAAGAACCATGCCGAGGCGCTGGTGCATTCGACCGAGAAGACGCTTGGCCGAGCATGGTTCGAAGGTCGGCGAAGCCGACCGGCGCGCGATCGAAAACGCCATGGCCGACCTCAAGGAAGCGTTGAAGGGCACGGACGCCGACGCGATCACGGCCAAGACCAATGCGCTGGCGCAGGCTTCGATGAAGCTCGGCGAGGCCATGTACAAGCAGTCCGCCGAGCAGCCGCCCGGTGGCGGCGAAGCCGGTACGGCCGAAGCCAAGAAGGACGACGTGGTCGACGCGGAGTTCACAGAAGTCGACGACGACAAGAAGAACAAGAAATCGGCTTGATTCGGCGAGGCGCTCCATGCCGCTGCGCACGCGTGAAAATTGCACCCCCGACAGCATTCGGGGGTGCATATTTTTCAGATTGCGGTGCCGGGACCGTGAATGTTTGGACATCATCGGGGGGGATTGATGGCCAAGCGCTGTTACTACGAGACACTTTCGGTCGAGCGCACCGCCAGCGACGGCGACATCAAGGCCGCGTTTCGCAAGCAGGCGATGGTCATGCCATCCGGATCGCAATCCCGGCGACGACGCCGCCGAACATCGTTTCAAGGAAATCAACGAGGCCTACGAGGTTCTCAAAGATCCCGACAAGCGGGCGGCTTATGACCGTTTCGGCCACGCCGCTTTCGAGCATGGCAACGGTATGGGCGGCGCGCATGGTTTCGGCGCCGACTTCGCCACCACCTTCTCCGATATTTTCGACGATCTGTTCGGCATGAACGCGCGCCGTGGCCGCGGCTCCGGACGCGAGCGCGGCGCGGACTTGCGCTACAACATGGAAATCTCGCTGCAAGAAGCCTTCGCCGGCAAGACCGCGCAGATCCGCATCCCGACCTCAGTCACCTGCGAGGCCTGCTCCGGCTCTGGCGCCAAGGCCGGCACCAAGCCGAAGGCCTGTCCGATGTGCGGCGGCCAGGGCAAGGTGCGTCACGCTCAAGGTTTCTTCACGCTGGAACGGACCTGCCCGAACTGCCACGGCCGCGGCCAGGTGATCGACAGCCCGTGCGCTTCGTGCGCAGGCTCCGGCCGGGTCACGCGCGAGCGGACTTTGTCGGTCAATATTCCGCCGGGCGTCGAAGACGGCACCCGCATCCGCCTCGCCGGCGAAGGCGAAGCCGGCGTCCGCGGCGGGCCGGCGGGCGACCTCTACATTTTCCTGTCGCTGGGCTCGCATCCGTTCTTCCAGCGCGACGGCGCCGACCTGCATTGCCGCGTGCCGGTATCGCATGGTGACCGCGGCGCTCGGCGGCGAATTCGAAGTGCCGACCATCGACGGCGGCAAGACGCGGGTGAAAGTGCCCGAAGGCATGCAAACCGGCCGGCGTTTCCGCCTGCAAGGCAAGGGCATGCCGGTGCTGCGGTCGCGGCAGAGCGGCGACATGTACGTGCAGGTGGTCGTCGAAACGCCGCAAAAGCTGACCAAGAAGCAGCGCGAACTGTTGGCCGAGTTCGACCGCCTGTCGTCGACCGAGACGCACCCGGAATCGTCGGGATTTTTCGGCAAGGTCAAAGAGTTCTTCGACGGCCTGAGCGGCGGCCGCGGATTCGCGTGAGCGCCCAGCCTTTAGCCGGCTTGCAGCCGCTGGTCTTGACGCCGTCGGATGTTCTAAAACGCAGTATCTTGCCGCGTGATTGGGTCATGTCGCTTCCTGCGCTTGCGCACCTTTGAACAGAAAATCGAGCGGCAATTGCGGCTATTCGAACTTCGCAAAATCCTCATCGAGCGCAAAATCGGACGGCAAATCCGGCTGTTCGAAAAAAGCGCGACGGCATCGGCAAGAAGATCGAACAACAGATCCGCCATTTCGAGCGCAAGCGCGGCATCCGGCTGGACGATGAAGTCCGTTTCATCCGCTCCTGGATCGAACGGCCGTTGATCGATCGGCGCGGTGACGCCATCGGGCAAAATCCTCGCCCGCACCATGGCGCGCTATGTCGATCCAAACAGCAATGGGCCGGTGGTGGAATTGGGGCCGGGGACCGGGCCCGTCACCGAGGCTCTAGTCGAAGCCGGCGTTGCGCCATCGCGTCTGGTGCTGGTCGAATTCAATCCGACGTTCTGCCGCCTGCTGCGCGCGCGCTACCCCGAGGCGACTTTGGTGCAGGGCGATGCCTACAGCATGCGCCGCCTGCTTGAGACGCTTGCTGCTGCAACCCGCCGCCGCGGTGGTGTCGGGCCTGCCGCTGGTCACCAAGCCGATCAGGATGCGGCTGCGGCTTATTCGCGACGCTTTCGACCTCATGCTGCCCGGCGCGCCGTTCGTGCAATTCACCTATTCGGTTGCCTCGCCGCTGCCGCGCCAGCTCGGCGGCTTTACCGCCGAGGCTTCCGAGCGCATCTGGATGAATTTCCCGCCCGCGCGCGTCTGGGTCTATCGCAAGGCCTGACCCAATACCGATTATGCTTGCACCCAAAATCCTGGTCATGGCCGGCTCGCTGCGCAAAGGCTCGAGCAATGCGCGGCTGGCCGCACTGGCGACCAAAGAGCTGGCGCTCTCCGAGGCAGAGGTGACGCGCATTTCGCTCGCCGATTATCCGCTGCCGCTGTTTGATGCCGATCTGATGACCGACAGCGGGCTGCCGCGTCCGGCGATCGAGCTCAAGACTATGGTCGCCGCGCATCAGGGCATCTTCATCGCCAGCCCGGAATACAGCGCCTCGGTTTCGCCGCTGCTGAAGAACGCCATCGACTGGATGTCGCGCCCACGCGACCGCAACGAGGCGAATTACGCGACGTTCAAGGGCCGAGTGTTTGCGCTCGGCTCCGCCGCCAACGGCTCGGCCGGTGGCGTACGCGGGCTGATGGCGCTGCGGCAGATCCTGGAATTGGGCTGCGGCGCGCTGATGGTGCCGGAGCAGATTAATGTCGGCCGCGCCGGACAGGCTTTCGACGACATGGACAACCTCAAGGATGAGGCGCTTGCTGCGTCGTTGAAGAATTTGGTACGCCGCCTGATCGAATTGGCGAGCCTGATGCCGCGCGCCACGGCGTAGGACGGGAAATGCAGATTGCGCCGAGCGAGCGCCTGATCGTCGCGCTCGATCTGTCGTCGGTCGAGGCGGCGGCGGCCATGGTGGCGCGGCTCGGCGACGCGGTTTCCTTCTACAAGATCGGCTACCAGCTCGCTTTCACCGGCGGCTTGCCCTATGCGCGCACGCTCGCCGATGCCGGCAAAAAAGTTTTTATCGATCTCAAGCTGCACGACATCGGCAACACGGTGGCGCAGGGTGTGAAAAGCGTGGCGCGGCTCGGCGCGAGCTTCCTCACCGTGCATGCCTATCCGCAAACCATGCAGGCTGCCGTCGAGGCGCGGGAAGCGGGCTTGCGCATCCTTGCCGTCACCGTGCTCACCTCCTTTGACGATAACGACCTCAAGGCCGCGGGCTATTCTGCAAGCGTTCGCGAACTCGCCGCCACACGCGCGGCGCAGGCGCGCGATCTCGGCATCGACGGCCTGGTCTGTTCACCGGAGGAAGCGGCAAGCTTGCGCGCCATTGTCGGCGCGCGCATGTCGCTAGTGACGCCGGGTATCCGGCCGGCGGCTGGCGACAAGGGGGATCAGAAGCGCGTCGCTTCGCCGGGGTCAGCGATAGCCGCCGGCGCCGATTATATTGTTGTGGGCCGGCCGATCATCGCGGCCGCCGATCCACGCGCGGCGGCGCAAGCAATCGTCGCCGAGATCGCGCAGGCAGCGAAGGAGAAGTGAGAATGGCCAAGGGTTACTGGCTTGCGCAGGTCGATGTACGCGACCCCGAACCTTACAAGAACTATGTCGCCGCGCTGCAAGAGGTGTTGCGTAAATTCGGCGGGCGCTATGTCGTGCACGCCGGCCAGAGCGAACTCGTGGAAGGCAAGGCGCGCAGCCGGATCATCGTCATCGAGTTCTCCAGCTACCGGGTCGCGCTCGATTGCTACCACTCGCCGGAATACGCCAAGGCGATCCCGCTGCGGAAGCCGGTCGCCGACGCGGATTTGCTGGTGATCGAGGGTTACGACGGCCAGCAGCCCTAGTGTTGCTGACGACCCGACGCCCCGCTATACCCGCCGGCACCGGAGACAATTGCGATGGCGGCGGCAAATTCCGATATGCGGCTGGTGATCGCCGGTGCCGGCGGGCGCATGGGGCGAACCCTGATCCACGCCATTGCCGCCACCAAGGGCGTCACCTTGGCCGGCGCGATCGAGGCTAAGGATTCCGCGGTAATCGGGCGCGATGCCGGCGAGCTTGCCGGGCTTGGCCCGAACGGCGTCAAGGTCACGAGCGATATTGCGCCGCTGCTAAAGGCCGCCGACGGGCTGATCGAGTTCACCATTCCGGCGGCGACGCTGGCGCTCGCCGAACTCACCGCCAAAGCCGGCATCGTGCATGTGATCGGCACCACCGGTCATTCCGCCGAGGAGGACGAGCTGATCGCCAAGGCGGCCGCCGGCGCGCCGATCGTCAAGTCCGGCAACATGAGTCTCGGCGTCAATCTTCTTGCCGCGTTGGTCAAGCGCGTGGCGCAGACACTCGACACGAATTACGATGTTGAAATCCTGGAAATACACCACAACCGGAAGATCGACGCGCCGTCGGGCACCGCGCTGATGTTCGGACGCGCCGCGGCCGCCGGCCGCGGCGTCGATTTTGCGCAGCACTCGGTGCGCGGCCGTGACGGCATCACCGGGCCACGCGGGCCGGGCGATATCGGCTTTGCCTCGCTGCGCGGCGGTAGCGCCGTCGGCGATCACACGGTGATATTCGCTGGGCCAGCCGAGCGCATCGAGCTTACCCACCGCGCCGAGGATCGCACGATTTTCGCCCGCGGCGCGCTGCACGCCGCGTTGTGGGCCCGCGGCAAGAAGCCCGGCCTCTATTCGATGGCGGATGTATTGGGTCTAAGGGATATTTGAGGGATGTCGAGGCGTATGGAGGCGATGATGACGGCTGTCACGAAGGTGCGTACCGATCGGGCTGGGCTGCGCAAGGTGCAAATGCTGATCGGCGGTAAATGGGTCGACAGCGCTGCCGGCGAAGTTTTGGAGGTCGAGGATCCGGCACATCGGGCGCCGATCGCCGAGGTCCCGCGCGGCCGCGCCGAGGACGTCGACCGCGCGGTCAAGGCCGCGGCCGAAGTGTTTCCGGCCTGGTCGCGCACGGTGCCCCGCGAACGCGGGCGGATTCTCTCGCGGATTGCGGATGCGCTCGAAGCGCGGGTCGAGGAACTTGCGCGCACGATCGCGCTCGAAACTGGAAACGCAATTCGCACCCAGTCGCGGCCGGAAGCGAAGGTGACCGTGGATGTGCTGCGTTATTTCGGCGGCCTCGGCGGTGAGCTCAAGGGCGAGACCATTCCGCTCGGCGAGCAAGTCCTCAGCTATACGCGGCGCGAGCCACTCGGCGTGGTCGGCGCGATCATTCCTTGGAACGCGCCGGTTAGTCTGGGCGCGGTCAAGATCGGCCCGGCGCTCTGTGCTGGCAACACGATGGTGCTGAAGGCGGCCGAAGACGCGCCGCTCGGCGTTCTGTTGCTTGCCGAAGTTTGCCAGCAATTCCTGCCGCCAGGGGTGCTCAATGTCCTGACCGGCTATGGCGAGGAATGCGGCGCGCCGCTGGCCGTTCATCCGATGGTGCGTAAGCTCTCCTTTACCGGTTCGACCGAAGTCGGCAAGCTCGTAATGCACGCTGCCGCGGATCGCATCGTGCCGATTTCACTCGAGCTCGGCGGCAAGAGCCCCTCCATCGTTTTTCCGGACGCCAACGAAGACTGGGTGCTCGACGGCATTATCGGCGCCATGCGCTTCACCCGCCAGAGCCAGTCCTGCACCGCGGGCTCGCGTCTGTTTCTCCACCGCGACATCTTCGACGACTTTCTCGATGGGCTTGGGCGCAAGGTCAAAGCCCTCAAGATCGGCGATCCGCTCGACGAGACAAGCGACATCGGCACCATCATCAACGAGAAGCAGTTCAAGAAAGTGTGCGGCTACGTCGAGGACGGGCTCAAGCAGCGTGCGGGACGTGTCGTGATCGGCGGCCTGCCGCCGAAAGAGGGGCCGCTCAGCGAAGGTTATTACGCGATTCCCACCATCTTCGCGAACGCTGCCAACGACTGGCGACTGGCGCGCGAGGAGATCTTCGGTCCGGTGCTGGTCGCCATCCCCTGGACCGACGAGGCGGACGCGATCCGCATGGCGAACGACAGCCATTACGGGCTTGCGGCCTATGTCTGGTCGCATGACATCGGCCGGGCGCTGCGCACCGCGCATGCGATCGAATCTGGATGGGTACAGGTCAACCAGGGCATCGGCCAGAGCCTCGGCCAGTCCTACGGCGGCTACAAGGAAAGCGGCATCGGCCGCGAGTTCTCGCTCGACGGCATGCTCGATAGCTACACCCAGAGCAAGGCCATCACCGTCAACTTGACGCACTAGGTGCGGCGCGCCGCTCGATTTGGGGACGATTTGATGGGTAATCGCCTGCTCGTGCTCGTGCGCCACGGCGAGAGCGAATGGAATAAGCAGAATCTTTTCACCGGCTGGCGCGACGTTGGTCTCACCGAAAAAGGTATTGCTGAAGCGCGCGCCGCCGGGCGGAGGCTCAAGGCCGAAGGGCTCAGCTTCGATGTTGCGTTCACCTCGGCGCTCGTGCGCGCGCAGCATTCGCTCGATCTGATTCTCGAAGGGATCGGGCAAAAGGACCTCGCCGTCATCAAGGACAAGGCGCTCAACGAGCGCGATTACGGCGATCTGTCCGGGCTCAACAAGGACGATGCGCGGAAGAAGTGGGGCGATGAGCAAGTCAAGCTGTGGCGGCGTTCTTATGACGTTGCGCCGCCCGGCGGCGAGAGTTTGAAAGACACTGCCGCGCGCGTCTTGCCCTATTACCAGCAAAAGATTTTGCCGCGCGTTCTCGCCGGCGACAACGTCGTTGTCGTCGCGCACGGCAATTCGCTGCGCGCGTTGGTCATGCAGCTGGAAAACCTGCCGCCCGCCGAGATCATCGCGCGCGAAATCGCAACCGGCGTGCCGATGATCTACTGGCTCAACGCCGACGCCAGCGTGGCGGAGAAGCAGGAATTGGCCGCGTGAGATTTCCTCCCCCGCTTTGCGGGGCGGGATAAAGCGTTATGCAGCCGTGGCCACCTGGCCGGCTTCCCAGCCGAGCATGGCGCGCTTGCGCGTCATGCCCCAGTGATAACCGGTCAGATCGCCAGACTTGCCGACCACGCGATGGCAGGGAACGACGAAGCAGATCGGGTTTTTGCCGACCGCGGCGCCGACCGCGCGGGCGGCCGCCGGTGTGCACACCTTGCCGGCGATGGTTGAATAGGTGGTGAGCCGGCCCAACGGGATTTTCAGGAGCGCTTCCCACACCCGCACTTCCCAATCGGTGCCGATCAGCACGATGCGGAGCGGCTGGTCCGCCCGCCACTGGGTCGGATCGAAAATGCGCCGGGCGAGCGGCGCGGTGGTGGCGGCATCCTCGATGTATTTCGCCTTCGGCCAGCGGCGCCGCATATCGGTGAGTGTTGAGCGTTCCTTGTCCGCATCGGCGAGCGCCAGGCCAGCGAGACCTCGCGGCGTCGCCATGATCAGCGCGGTGCCGAACGGCGAGGGATGAAAACCGTAGCGCATCTCCAAGCCTTCGCCACCCGACTTCCACTCGCCCGGCGACATCGCTTCGTGCGTCACGAATAAATCATGCAGCCGGCCGGGGCCGGACAGCCCGACTTCGAAGGTGGCGTCGAGCACGCTTGCGGACTCGCGCAAAAGCGCCCGCGCGCCGTCGAGCGTCAACGCCTGCAAGAACGCCTTCGGCGTCAGCCCGGCCCAGCGCCGGAACAGGTGGTGCAGCTCGGTCGGGGTGACGCCGGCGGCCTCGGCGATCGTCTCGATCTCGGGTTGCTCGCGCCAATGGCCGCGGATGTGGCGGATGGCCTTTCGCACCACCTCGTAATCGTCGGCGGCCGCGGCGAGCGGCGAGAGATCGGGCAGGCGATCGGGCGACAGCATGGCGGCCTCCATCATTGGCTCCGACATTTTGGAGCATAATCTTTTCCGAAAACCGGAATTCCACTTTTCGGGATCATGCTCGTATCTAGGGCCTGATAGGGGTCCAAACCACCCGATTTCTGGCTATTTCACCGCCGTCCAGGTCGGGCCGCGCTTGGCCTCGCTGAGCGCGTTGGACAGCGCCCGCGCGAAGCTTGCCTTCTCGTCGGGCCCGAGAAACGAGGCGATCAAGAGCCGCCGGCCTCGCGACACCAGGAACAGCCGCTCGATGCCGAATTCCTCATGCACGATGCGGTCGAGCTGTACCCACACCGGGTTGAGCGTCCATTCCCGCACGCTGCCGCGTTGGCTGACCTTGCGCAGTGTCAGTTCCGAGGCGGTGACCCTCACCTCCTCGTAGGCGCGGGCGGCGCGGTAATTGGCTCGGAATGCGACAAAAACCAAGAGCACATCGAACCCCAGGAAGCCGAACACCGGCCAAGCGCCGATCAGGATGAAGGCGAGACCGGAGATAAAGCTTAAGCCCCCGATGGCCAGCATCAGGATCAGGAAACCGGTCGAGCCCAGCGAACGGTGCGGCGTGATCAGCGCCGAAAAGATGGTTGGCTCGGCGCCCCTGTCCTTGTCGCCGCGGCTGTTGTCGTCGTTCATGGCGCTCACTATACGGGAAAGATGGCGCGCAAAACCACCGCCCGGAAGACCACGCGGCAAAGTCTCAAGGCCGCCCGCAAACGCAACGCGGCCCGCGTCAAGAGCGGCAGGGCACAGAGCAAGGCCGATGCTAAGGCCGCGCACGGTGAACTGCCGCAATGGACAAAGCCCGAGATCGAGGAAGCGTTCCGCAGGTTCGCCGCCGCCAATCCGACCCCGCGCGGCGAATTGCAGTCGATCAATCCGTTTACGCTTCTGGTCGCCGTCGTCCTCTCCGCGCAGGCAACCGATGCCGGCGTCAACAAGGCGACACCGGCTTTGTTCAAGCTCGCCGACACGCCGGAGAAAATGGTCAAGCTCGGCGAAGCGCGCGTGCGCGACCTGATCAAGACCATTGGGCTTTACCGCACCAAGGCGAAGAACGTGGTCGCGCTGTCGCGCATGCTGGTCGCCCAACATGGCGGGCAAGTGCCGCACGACCGCGACGCGCTCGAAGCTTTGCCCGGCGTCGGACGCAAGACCGCAAACGTGGTGCTCAATATTGCTTTCGGCGAGCCCACCATCGCGGTCGACACCCACATCTTCCGCGTCGGCAACCGCACGGGCTTAGCCGTCGGCAAGACGCCGTTCGACGTCGAGATGAAGTTGCTGCAGGTCGTGCCGGAGAAATACTGCCTGCACGCGCACCACTGGCTCATCCTGCACGGCCGCTACACCTGCCTCGCCCGCCGCCCGCTGTGCGAGAAGTGTCTGATTGCGGATTTATGCAAATGGCCGGGGAAGACGGCGTTTTCTGTTCCTACACCTCTTTTGGATGGGGGTTAGGGAGGGTCCCGATGCTCAAGTCTGTCGGGCTGTTTCTTATCGTGATTATCGCCGGCCTCGCAATCGCGCCGGTGCGGGCCGCCGACGATCAGCCGGACCTGATCTTTCGGCGCTCGACGGTGTTCAAGTTGTTGACGCCGAACGACAAGCTCGCAACCTACGGTCTCGACGATCCGGAGGTTGAGGGTGTCGCGTGTTACTTCACCGCGCCGGAGCGCGGCGGCGTTAAAGGCTTGCTCGGTATCGCCGAACAGGTCTCCGATATTTCGCTATCCTGCCGGCAGGTCGGGCCGATCCGCTTCAAGGACAAGTTCGTGCAGGGCGAGGATATGTTCCGCAAGCGCCGCTCGCTGATCTTCAAGAAGATGCAGATCGTGCGCGGCTGCGACAGCAAGCGCAACGTGCTGGTCTACATGGTCTATTCCGACCGTCTGATCGAGGGCTCGCCGAAGAACTCGACCGCCGCCGTGCCGATCATGCCGTGGGGCGGCAACGACCAGATTCAAAAATGCGCGGACTTCGTCGAGAAGTAGTGCGAGCGAACTCATTCCCTCCCCACAAAAGGGGGAGGGGAACGAAAGCTCAAAACAAAAAATACCGCTGCGTCATCGGCAACGTTTCCGCTGGCGCGCAGGTGAGGAGTTCGCCGTCGGCGCGCACTTCGTAGGTCTCCGGATCGACTTCGATCTCGGGCGTGGCGTCGTTGTGGATCATGCTTTTCTTGGAAATCTTTCCGCGCGTATTCTGCACGGCGACGAGCTCTTTCTGAATGCCGAGCTTTTTGCCAAGCCCGGTCTGTACCGCGGCCTTCGACGCGAACACGACGGATGATGCGGTGCGCGCCCGGCCGAAGGCGCCGAACATCGGCCGGAAATGGATCGGCTGCGGCGTCGGGATCGAGGCATTCGGATCGCCCATCGGGGCGGCGACGATCGTGCCGCCCTTGATGATGCAATCGGGCTTCACGCCGAAAAAGGCCGGCGACCAGATGACGAGATCGGCGAGCTTGCCCTTCTCCACCGAGCCGATCAGTTTCGACACGCCGTGCGCGATCGCCGGGTTGATGGTGTATTTGGCGACGTAGCGCTTAACGCGGAAATTGTCGTTGTCGCCCTTTTCCTGTGGCAGCCGGCCACGCTGCTTCTTCATTTTGTCGGCGGTCTGCCAGGTGCGGATGATGACCTCGCCGAGCCGGCCCATGGCTTGCGAGTCCGACGACATCATCGATAGCGCGCCGATGTCGTGGAGAATATCCTCAGCCGCAATGGTCTCCTTGCGGATGCGGCTTTCGGCGAAAGCGAGATCCTCGGCGATCGCCGGATCGAGATGGTGGCACACCATCAGCATGTCGAGATGCTCGTCGATGGTGTTCTTCGTATAGGGCCGGGTCGGATTGGTCGACGACGGCAGCACGTTTTTCAGTCCCGCTACCTTGATGATATCCGGCGCATGCCCGCCGCCGGCGCCTTCGGTGTGGAAGGCATGGATGGTGCGGCCCTTAAACGCCTTGATGGTGTCCTCGACGAAGCCGGATTTGTTGAGGGTGTCGGAATGCAGCATCACCTGTACGTCGTAATCGTCGGCAACCGAAAGCGCGCAATCGATCGCCGCCGGCGTGGTGCCCCAATCCTCGTGCAGTTTGAGCGCGCAGGCGCCGGCCTTGATCATTTCTTCCAGCGCCGCCGGTCGCGAAGCGTTGCCCTTGCCCGAAATTCCGAGATTGACCGGAAACGCGTCGAACGACTGGATCATGCGCCCGATGTGCCACGGTCCGGGCGTGCAGGTGGTGGCAAAGGTGCCGTGCGACGGCCCGGTGCCGCCGCCGAGCATCGAAGTAACGCCCGACATCAGCGCCTCGTCGATTTGCTGCGGACAGATGAAGTGGATATGGCTGTCAAAACCGCCGGCTGTGAGGATTTTGCCTTCGCCCGCGATTACGTCGGTGCCGGGCCCGATGACGATGGTGACGCCGGGCTGGATGTCCGGATTGCCGGCCTTGCCGATGGCGAAGATATGCCCGTCCTTGAGGCCGACGTCGGCTTTGACGATGCCCCAATGATCGAGAATGAGCGCGTTGGTGATGAGGGTGTCGACGGCGCCTTGTTTGCTGGTGATCTGGCTTTGCCCCATGCCGTCGCGGATCACTTTGCCGCCGCCGAACTTCACTTCCTCGCCGTAGACGCAAAAATCCTTTTCGACCTCGATGATGAGATCGGTATCGGCGAGCCGCACACGATCGCCGGTCGTCGGACCGAACATATCGGCGTAGATTGAGCGGCTTAGCTTTGCGGCCATGACATCCTCCAAATCGCTGTTCAGTGAAACATGATCCGCGCGGAAAACCGCTTTCTTTCCTGGGTCATGTTGTAATCCCCAATGTTATCCCCACTGCGCCGCAACACGATGAAATTGCACGCTTTTGCTTGCGTCCAACCAAGTCTGCGATATCGTCACTTTCAGATCACTCGCGTTTGGTTCGCCAAATGAGAGAGGTCGCCAAGGTCAGATCGGTGTGGTGCTGAAGCCGCTACCGGCGTCGTGCCAAGAGCCGATAAGATCGTGGTCCCAGCCGCGGTAGCAGCGCTGAGAACGTGGCGGGCGGGCCTGCGCAGGCCTGCCCGCCATGATTCTGGGACCCGCCGTTCTCACAGCTTCCCCATCACGTCCTGACGGAAACCGTAGACCGTGCGCTTGCCGGCAAGCGCCACCAGCTTGACCTCGCGCGTCTGGCCGGGCTCGAAACGCACCGCCGTGCCGGCGGGAATATCGAGCCGCATGCCGCGCGCCTGCTTGCGGTCGAATTTCAGCGCCGGGTTGGTCTCGAAGAAATGATAGTGCGAGCCGACCTGGATCGGCCTGTCGCCGCTGTTGGAAACCGAAAGGGTCACGCTCTTGCGGCCCTCGTTGAGTTCGATCGCGCCGTCCTTGATGAACATTTCGCCGGGGATCATCTGCGCCTCATCTGATCGGCTCGTGCACGGTGACGAGCTTGGTGCCGTCCGGAAACGTCGCTTCCACCTGGATGTCCGGAATCATCTCGGCGATGCCGTCCATCACCTGTGCGCGCGAGACGACGTGCGCGCCTTTTTCCATCAGTTCGGCGACGGAGCGGCCGTCGCGCGCGCCTTCCAGGATGAAATCGGAAATGAGCGCGACCGCCTCCGGATGGTTGAGCTTGACCCCGCGCTCGAGCCGCCGCCGCGCCACAATCGCCGCCATGGCGATCAACAGCTTGTCCTTTTCACGCGGCGTGAGATTCATCGGTCGTCCTCTAGTTGAGCCACAGGCGCGGCAGCGGCGCGCCGAGTGCGGTGAGCACGCCGACCAGATCGCGATGCAAGGCGGCGCCGTCGGGCGCGACCATGCGCGCGAGCATAAGCCCTTTCCAGGCTGACACGCCGACCTCACCGGCGAAAGTCTTTTCCAGCGCGCGCACGGCGGCGACTTTATCTTCGCCGGCCGGATATTTGAGCACGCTGGCAATGGCGATGCTGCCGCCGGCGACCGCGCGCTGTGCGAGCTTCTCGGCGATGGCGCCGTCGAGGCGGAGACTTTCGGCGAAAACGAGCGCCTCGCCGGCGCGCACGCGCCAGCGGTCGAAGAAACTTCCGCGCATCACAGCTTCGCCCATCGCGGAGCGGCCGAACACAATCCCTTCCGCGAGGGTGAGGTCAGCGTCGCGCGCCAGCTCGACTTCGATGCTCCGCCGCAACCGTACCCGATCGAACAGGATGGTTTCCTGTGGCAGCCAGGCGAGCGCCGCGCGCGGGCCGACGCCGAGCGTGACTTCGATGCTGGTATCCGGCCCCAGCGAACGATAGATTTTTTCCGCCGCGGCGGTGGTCACCGTCAGCCGCGCGCCGGCGCCGAGGTCAATGTCGATGGCGAAACGATCGCCGCCGGTCATGCCGCCAGCGGTGTTGAGCATCACGGCGTCGAGCGTGTCCGAGGTCGGGCCGTTGGGGAAACGCACCCGCAGCGCGCCCCGTTCGTGGACGCGGTGCCGCCGGCTGCCGCCGACTGTGGCCCGCACCGAAAGCGCGATCCGGCCGATGGCCCGATTGCCGGCGAAGATTTCGCTGTGGACCGGCGCCGCCGCAAACACGTTCACCCCCCGACGCACATCACTTCGTCAAATCAGATTGCCATCGCCCGCTTCAACGCGCCTTCGTCGAGGTCGGCGCGGTTCGAGGCATAGACAACAGCGCCGCGTTCCATGACGGCGAAATAGTCACCAAGTTCGTGGGCAAAGTCGAGATATTGCTCGACCAGCACGATGGCGATCTTGCCGAGCGAGCGCAGATAGGAAATGGCGCGGCCGATATCCTTAATGATCGAGGGTTGAATGCCTTCGGTCGGCTCGTCGAGCAAGAGCAGCCGCGGACGCATCACCAGCGCGCGGCCGATGGCGAGCTGCTGTTGCTGGCCGCCGGAGAGGTCGCCGCCGCGCCGGCGTAACATGTCGTTGAGCACCGGAAAGAGGGAAAATACATCGTCCGGGATGGTGCGGTCGTTGCCCTTGAGCGGCGCAAATCCGGTGCGCAGATTTTCCTCGACCGTCAACAGCGGGAAGATTTCACGGCCCTGCGGCACATAGGAAATGCCGCGCCGCGCGCGTTCGGGCGGCCGCAGTCCGGTGATGTCCTCGCCTTCCCAGGTGATGGTGCCGCGGGTCACGAAGTGCTGGCCGGCCAGCGCATCAAGCAGGCTCGTCTTGCCGACGCCGTTGCGGCCAAGCACGCAGGTGACTTTGCCGGGCTCGGCTTTGAGCGACACTGCGCGCAGCGTCTGGGCGGCGCCGTAATGCAGATCGATGGCCTTGACATCAAGCATCACTACATTCCTTGACGCATGATCTTTTCCGAAAACCGGATCCACTTTTCGGGATCATGCATTATCGCCCCAGATAGACTTCGACCACTCGCTCGTTCGACGAAACCTGATCGATGGTGCCTTCGGCAAGCACCGAGCCTTCGTGCAGACAGGTGACCTTGACGCCGAGCTCGCGGACGAAGGCCATGTCGTGCTCGACCACCACCACGGTGCGGTCGCGGTTGATCTCCTTGAGCAGTTCTGCGGTTTGCTGGGTTTCCTTGTCAGTCATGCCGGCAACCGGCTCGTCGACCAAAAGGAGTTTAGGATCCTGCGCCAGCAGCATGCCGATTTCGAGCCACTGCCGTTGCCCGTGCGACAGGCTGCCGGCCAGACGATTGCGCACGGCGGTCAGGCGAATGGTCGCCAGCAATTCGTCGATTCGGTTGCGTTCGGCGGCGCTTTCCTGCCACCATAAGGCGGCACGTGCGCGGCGGTCGGATTTGAGCGCCAGCTCCAGGTTGTCGGCGACGGTCTGGCTCTGGAATACGGTTGGTTTTTGAAACTTGCGGCCGATTCCCAACTCAGCAATCTCGGCTTCGTCCAGTCGGGTGAGATCGTAGGATCCGTCGAACATGACGTCGCCGAGGTCGGGGCGGGTTTTGCCGGTGACCACGTCCATCATGGTGGTCTTGCCGGCGCCGTTCGGACCGATGATGGCGCGCATCTCGCCGGTTTCGATGGTGAAAGACAAATTGTTGAGCGCCTTGAAGCCGTCGAACGAGACGGTGACGCCGTTAAGGTAGAGGAGGGCGGTCGTCAGCGCTTCCATGCCCGGTCCTCATTCCGCCGGCAGCGGTTCGCGTACGCCATCCTCGGCCGCGGCGGAGGCCCGATCGCGGCGCAGCGCGTTCCAGTGCCGCAGCGTGCCGACCACGCCGCGCGGCAGCAGCAGTGTCACCAGGATAAACAGCGCGCCCAGCATGAACAGCCAATAGGGCGCAAGAAATCCGGAGGTGAAATAAGTCTTGGCGTAATTGACCAGCACGGCCCCGATCACCGCGCCGGTGAGCGTGCCGCGGCCGCCAACCGCGACCCAAATGACGGCTTCGATGGAATTGGCCGGGGCGAACTCGCTCGGATTGATGATGCCGACCTGCGGAACATAGAGCGCGCCGGCAACGCCGGCCATGCAGGCCGACAGCGTGAACACGACCAGCTTGTAGAATTCTACGCGGTAACCGAGGAAGCGTGTGCGCGCCTCGGCGTCACGGATGGCGATCAGGACCTTGCCAAATTTCGAGTTGATGATCGACCGGCATAGCAAAAAGCCGAGCATGATCGCGACGCACGAGATCGAGAACAAGGCGTTGCGCGTCGTCTCGGCCTGCACGTTGAAACCGAGGATGTCCTTGAAATCGGTTAGGCCGTTGTTGCCGCCGAAGCCGAAATTGTTGCGAAAGAAGCCGAGCATCAGCGCAAAGGTGAGCGCTTGCGTGATGATCGAGAGATAGACGCCGGTGACGCGGCTGCGAAAGGCGAACCAGCCGAACACGAACGCGAGTACGCCCGGCACCAACACCACCATCAGAAGCGCATAGGGAAAGAACTGAAAGCCGTACCAGTACAACGGCAATTCCTTCCAGTTAAGGAACACCATGAAGTCCGGCAGGTTCGGATTGGCATAGACGCCGCGCGCGCCGATCTGCCGCATCAGATACATGCCCATGGCGTAACCGCCGAGCGCGAAGAAGGCACCGTGACCGAGTGAGAGAATGCCGCAATAACCCCAGATCAGGTCGATCGACAATGCGAGCAGCGCGAAGCAGGCGTATTTGCCGAACAGCGCGACCAGATAAGTCGGTATGTGGAACGCGGAACTTTCCGGCAATGCAAGATTGAGGACCGGCACCATGATCGCGATCGCGGCGATGACGATCAGAAACAACGTCGAGCCGCGGTCGAGCGAACGGATGAGGATGTGCGTGGTCATGCCTCGACTGCCCGACCCTTGAGGGCAAACATACCGCGCGGCCGCTTCTGGATGAACAGGATGATGAGCACGAGAATCGCAATCTTGCCGAGCACCGCGCCGGCATAAGGTTCAAGGAACTTGTTGGCGATGCCGAGGACAAAAGAGCCGACCAAAGTGCCCCAAAGATTGCCGACGCCGCCGAACACCACGACCATGAAACTGTCGATGATATAGCCTTGGCCCAGATTGGGGCTGACATTGTCGATTTGCGACAGCGCCACGCCGGCCATGCCGGCAATGCCGGAGCCGAGCCCAAAGGTGAGTGCGTCGACCCGGCTGGTGCGGATGCCCATTGAGGCGGCCATCGGACGATTTTGCGTCACCGCACGCATCTCAAGGCCGAAGCGCGTGTAGCGCAGCAGCGCCAACAGCGCGACGAACACGGCGAGCGCAAAGCAGATGATCCACAGCCGGTTGTAGGTAATGGTGATGCCGCCGACGTCGAACGCGCCGCTCATCCAGGATGGATTGCCGACGTCGCGGTTGTTTGGACCGAATGCCGAGCGCACCGCCTGTTGCAAAATCAGCGAAAGGCCCCAGGTGGCGAGCAAGGTTTCGAGCGGCCGGCCGTAAAGGAAGCGGATAATGGTGCGTTCGATCACGATGCCGACGCAGCCGGCAACCAGGAAAAACAGCGGAATGGCGATCGCCAGCGAATAGTCGAACAATGCGGGATCGTTTGCGCGGATGACTTCCTGCACGACGAAGGTGACATAGGCGCCAAGCATCACCATCTCGCCATGCGCCATGTTGATCACGCCCATGACACCGAAGGTGATGGCGAGACCGATAGCAGCGAGCAACAGAACCGAGCCGAGCGAAATACCGTACCACGCGTTTTGCACGACCTCCCACAAGGCCAGCCGGTTCTTGACCGCGCCGATTGCAGCGGTGGCGGCTTTCATGACCGCCGGAGAGCTATCGGCCGGCAGGCTAGAAAGAAGGCTCAATGAGTTCCTGATCGGCGCGCTCGCGGATGATGTCCACGGCCGCCAGCCTGTCTTCTTCGCTGCCTTTTCCGCTCGAAAGGATGATGGCGGCGCGCGCTTCCTGCATGGCGCGCTTGACTCTTGGGTCCTGTTCCTTGGCAAGCGCGGCCTCGAGCGCCGGCAGGGCGCTCGCTTGGCGCGATTTGGCCACTGCCTGCGCGGCGTCGTAACGGGTACTGGCATCCTTGGCGAGCAACGTCAGCCCGCCGACCGCCGCATCGAGAGCGCCACGCACTCGATTGTTGAGCCGCACGGTGTCGACGTCGGTCGGCGCCTCACCGCTGATCGGCTTGCCGGTGGCGGCGTCGGTCAGTGTGCCGGAAGCATCCTTGACGTAAACCGTCTTTTCCTTGGCGCTATACAGAAGCTGGCCATCCTGCAAGGCGCGGATGATGGTTTCAGCGCGCGGATCGCCGCTGCCGGCGATCTCCTTGATGCCGGCCAACGTTTCGCTGAAATCGTCGGTGGTGAAATGGGCGAGCGCCTCATCGAGGCCTGCGGCGTGCGCAACAACGCCGCCGAGCGCAATGCTCAACGCCAATAGCAGAGCAACGAGGCAAGCTCGACTGAAACGCATAGCGAAGTTCCCGGACCGAAGCCTTATCCGCTCTCGCGAGCCAGGACCAGCCTCTGTTCTTCGTTGGAGCATGATCCTACCCGAAATCCGGCCTTCCTGGTTATTTCGGGGTCATGCTCTTTCTGTCTTTGAACATGATCTTATCCGAAATCCGGTACCGGCAATTCTGGATCACGCTTGGAGGCGGGAAGGCGCATACCGCCTTCCCGCCGCGTCGTTATTGCGGCGTCGTAATTACGCGCCGCCGCATTTCTTCGTGACGGTATTGAAGTTTCCGCACTTCATCTTGACCCAGTCACCGATGAGATCCTTGGAGGTCGCAATGTAGGGCGACCAGGCCGCACCAGGTACGAGGTCTTTGGTCTTCCACACCACGTCGAACTGGCCATCCGGCCGGATCTCACCGATGAACACCGGCTTGGTGATGTGGTGGTTCGGCAGCAACTCGGAGACGCCGCCGGTCAGGTTCGGCGCCTTCGTGCCCGGCAGAGCTTCAATCACCTTGTCGGGATCGGTGCTACCGACTTTCTCGACCGCCTTTACCCACATATTGAAGCCGATGTAATGGGCTTCCATCGGGTCGTTGGTGGTGCGCTTCGGGTTCTTGATGAACTCGTGCCACGCTTTGATGAAGGCTTCGTTCGCCGGAGTCTTGATCGAACTCGAAGTAGTTCCAGGCGGCGAGATGGCCGACCAGCGGCTTGGTGTCGAGGCCGGCGAGTTCTTCTTCACCGACCGAGAACGCCACGACCGGAATATCGGTCGCCTTGATGCCCTGGTTGCCGAGTTCTTTGTAGAACGGAACGTTAGCATCACCGTTGATGGTGGACACCACCGCCGTCTTCTTGCCGGCCGAACCGAACGCCTTGATCTTCGACACTTCCGTCTGCCAGTCGGAGAAGCCAAACGGCGTGTAGTTGATCATGATGTCCTCGGGAGCCACCTTGAGGACGTCCTTCAGGTAGGCTTCAAGGATCTTGTTGGTGGTGCGCGGATAAACGTAGTCGGTGCCTTCCAGCACCCAACGCTTCACGTTGCCGCCTTCCGCGCCCGCCAGATAATCGACGGCCGGGATGGCCTGCTGGTTCGGCGCGGCGCCGGTATAGATGACGTTGCGCTCGCTCTCTTCGCCTTCGTATTGCACCGGATAGAACAGGAGGTTGTTGAGCTCCTTGAACACCGGCAGCACGGACTTGCGCGACACCGACGTCCAGCACCCGAACACAACGGAGACTTTGTCCTTGCTGATCAGCTCGCGGGCCTTTTCCGCGAACAGCGGCCAGTTGGAGGCCGGATCGACGACGACGGCCTCGAGCTTCTTGCCGAGCACACCGCCCTTCTTGTTCTGCTGATCGATAAGCATGAGCACGACGTCTTTGAGCGTCGTTTCGCTGATGGCCATCGTGCCGGAAAGTGAATGGAGAATACCGACCTTGATCGTATCCTGGGCTTGAGCGGCAGACGCCGCCGTAAGGCCAAGGGCAAGACCGGCCGCGGCAGCAAGCCAGCGGCGGCCCCGCGGTCGCTGAGCGGCGACCACGCCAGTGGAGTTAAGCATCGCGATGTCCTCTGTTTGACGCGCGCGAACAGCACGGTGCCGTCACGCAGCCGCCCAAATCGCAAGGAGCGTGCCAACCAACGACAGACGCTAAACCGCTGGGTTCACGGCAAAATTCCGATGGGCAGGCGGATTTGCGCAACGCCGCGCGCCCATTTTAAATCCGATTCCGGTTAAATCGTCGCCTAATCTTTAGGCCGCCGCGCCAAAAACACCTTGAAATAGCTGTGCACTTTTTAGGCAAACGGGTATCCCATAACCGTTTGACGCAGAGCCGGACGGTGCGCTTCGATGCCCTATCGATCCTTGGGGCGTCATGCCAAACCTCGTCAGCCGAAGGCAGTTCACCGTCGAATGGGGCCATTGCGACCCCGCAGGCATTGTGTTCAACGGCCGTTTCTTCGAGTTCTTCGATTGGGGCACGTGGATCTTTTTGAAACCGCGCTGGGGGTGAAGCCGGAAAACCTGTCCGGCGCGCTCGGCATCATCCTGCCGCTGGTCGACGTCAATGCGCGCTTCCTGGCGCCGGCTCGCTTCGGCGACGTCGTGGAACTTTATTCAGAGATCAGCGAGTTTCGCCGCTCGAGCTTTGACGTGACGCATCGCTTGATGGTCAGCGGCGAGCTCGCGGTCGAAGGCCGTGAGAGTCGCGTCTGGGCCAAACGCGACGCCGCCAATCCGTCCGGCATCAAGGCGTTGCCAATCCCCGACGACATCATCGCGCGGTTCCAGGTGCAATGATCAGGCAGGCCGTAGCGGTTCATCAGGCACGGTCGTTTGTTCGAAAACGCTTAGCGCCGCGCCTCGGCAATTTGCCCCACGAAATTGACAATTCCCAGGCGAAAGCACGACTATCAGCGCTGTTCGCGAGGCCGGTGGAGGTGCATGGCCGCCATTCTTCCATTTTTGAAAAACCGGGCCGTCTTCGATCCGGAGACGGTACGTGCAATGTCGACCGCCTTCGACGAGGCTTGCCAGGCGCTTAAGCTGCCGGTCGACGCCAAACCCGAGCGCGAAACGGTCGCCGTGCGGATCATCGAATTGGCACGCCGCGGCGAGCGGAACGCGAAGCGCCTGCGCGAGCATGCGCTGAGCGAACCCCGCTCCGGCTGACTATTGCTCCAACTCCCCAGCTTGATCGGGCCGTCAAAGTGTCGTCAGCGGCGTGTTGGAAACAGCGAGGCCGGGAAATCCGCCGCCGAACGGGGTGCCCGCACACTGGGCCGGAAATTCCCCCGCGGAGCGCCGCCGGAATCGATCGCCCTGCGGTAGAGGTGCCAGGTCGCATGGCCCAACAGGGGCATCACCACCGTCAGGCCGAGGAAGAACGGCAGTGAGCCGAGCACTAGCAGCGCAGCGACGATGAGTCCCCAGAGCGCCATGGTCAGCGGGTTGGCGACGACAACGCGGATCGAGGTCAACAGTGCGGTCGCTGCCCCCACGTCGCGGTCGAGCAACAGCGGAAAAGACACCGCGCCGACCGTGAGTGCCGCCACGGCGAACAAGAAACCGACGCCGGTGCCGACCACAATCAGGGTCCACCCGGCGGGCGTGGTGAAGACGTCTTTGACGAATTGCGGAATCGACGTGGGCGCCGTGTAGCCGAAATTGGCGACGTAGATCGCTTCGGCCACTGCAAGCCAAACCAAAAAGATCGCCATGAGCAAAAGCCCCAAGGCGAGGATGGCGCCGAGCGAAGGCGAGTGCAGCACATCAAAAGCATGGGTTGAGTTGGTATCAAGGCCGGCCTCGCGCCGGCGGCTCAATTCATAAAGTCCGACCGCAGCGAATGGCCCGATCAGTGCAAAGCCGGCCGCCAGCGGGAACGCAAGCGGCAGCATCGAATATCCGGCGGAGAGCGATACCAGCCACAAGGCGAGCAGGGGGTAGATCACGCAGAGAAAAATGGCGTAGCTCGGCATCGCGGCAAAATCATCCCAACCGCTGGCGAGCGCCTGCATCAAATCCGCGGGTGTGATGCGGCGGATTGCAAGGCTGGACGCAGAGCTCTCGCTGCCGACGAGAAGGTGTGAAGAAGACATCAATGCCTCCCTGAACTTTTTCGTTCACTGGGCCACGGCTTCGATCGGTTCGCCGCTGACACGCCGAGCAAACTTGCACCTGCTCCATGATGACGCTGTCCGGCTGCAGACGCCACTAGCCTACTTGGAAAATCGGGCGTTTCCTCGTTCACAAACGGGTGTAGGCATTTCCGCGTCGCGACCGGCGGATCGATTGGGAAGCAAAAAAGAAAAGGCCCGTTGGGGCCTTTCTTAGACTTGAAGTTAGCGGTGGTGCGGACCGCGATGCCACCGGTGCTGCCCGTCATACCAGCCGGGGCCGGGGCCGACGTAGCCGGGGCCCGCGTAATCGTAGTAGCCGTTGTTGTAGTAGGGGCCGCCGTAATACGGGCCCGGACCGACACCTACGCCGACCGGACCAACGCCGACGCCAACACCGCCCGGGCCGGCATAAACGCCGACCTGCGCCATGGCGGGCAGTGCGGTACCGGTGACAAGCGCGCCCGCGGCAACAATTCCAAGTGTTAGCTTTTTCATTGTCGTTCTCCTTCGCGGGTTCGGTTCAACAACCCACTGAGAAAGAAAACGCAACGGACGCACGTATAGTTCCGCTGGTTCCGCGCCGCGACCGGAGCGACATTTATTTGCAAATTTACGGAACAAATTTTCCGCGTTTTTGGAACCCGGCAAAAAAGCGGCGCCGAACCGGCGGCGCCGCTTTAACCGAGATCGGGCGGGCGGCGGGAGCCGCGCGTCAGAAGATTGCCGAGAACGCCCAGTAAAGCGTGCCGGAAATCACCATCGCGGCCGGCAGCGTCAGCACCCACGCAAGCGCGATATTGCGCACGGTCGACAGCTGCAAGCCCGAGCCGTTTGCCGCCATCGTGCCGGCGATGCCTGACGACAAGACATGCGTGGTCGATACCGGCAACCCGTAAATATCAGCGGCGGCAATCGTCGCTGCGGCGGTGATTTCAGCGCAGGCGCCTTGCGCGTAGGTCAAATGCGTCTTGCCTATTTTTTCGCCGACGGTGACGACGATGCGCTTCCAGCCGATCATGGTGCCGAGACCGAGTGCGATGGCCACCGCGATCTTCACCCAGGTCGGGATAAACTTGGTCGCCTCGTCGAGCGAAAGCTTGTACGCGCTCAACGTCCGCGCCTGCTCCGTCGAAAGTTCGCTCTCCTTGTTTTTCATCAGGAAGCGGATTGCTTCCGAAGCCAGATACATGTCATTGCGCACGTTGCCGACCGTATCCACCGGCATTTTGGTGAGCGCGCCATATTTGGTGATCTGGTCGGAGATGTCCCGCACGAGAACGGCCAGCGATGGGTAAGTGCCTTCGTTGATGTCATGGCTTGCGACATAGGCCGTCACCGCCGGCCGGGGATTGCCGAGTACCTTATATCCTTCAGCCTTTCCCTCGATCACCTTGCTCGCCGCCAACGACCGCGCTGCGAATGTCTGCAACTGGGAGTCGGGCAGCGAACGATTGAGCGCATAAGCGGTCGGCACCGTGCCGATCAGGATAAGCATGATCAGGCCCATCCCTTTTTGCCCGTCGTTGGAGCCGTGGAAGAAGCTCACCAGCGTGCAAGTCAGGATCAGGACGCCGCGGATCCACCACGGCGGCGGCTGCTCGCCCTTCGGTTCGGCATAAAGTGCCGGAATGCGGATGATGGATTTGAGCAGCAGCAATAGCGCGGCGGCGAGTGCAAAGCCGAACAGAGGAGAGACTAGCAATGCTTCGCCGACGTCTTTGGCCTTGCCCCAATCGACGCCTGCCGTGCCACTGCGGCCATGCAGCAACGCGTTGGTAACGCCGACCCCGATGATCGAGCCGATCAGCGTATGCGAGCTGGACGCTGGCAGCCCGAATGCCCAGGTACCGAGATTCCAAACGATAGCGGCGATCAGTAATGCGAACACCATGGCAAAACCGGCGTGACCGCCGACTTGCAGGATGAGTTCGACTGGCAGGAGTGAAATGATGCCGAAGGCGACGGCGCCCGAGGAGGTCAACACGCCAGCGAGGTTGAACAAGCCCGACCAGACGACGGCGATATTCGCCGGCAGCGAGCGGGTATAGATGACGGTCGCCACCGCGTTGGCGGTGTCGTGAAAGCCGTTCACAAACTCGAAGCCAAGCGCGATCAATAGCGCGGCGAACAGGAGGAAGAACGGCGCATAACTCGTGACCTTGGCGCCGGTGGCGTCGATGTCGGCGTAGATGCTGTACGCGACGAACAGCAAAACCGCCGCGATAACCCCCCCAAAGATAATGCCGGTCAACGGATTAACGGCGCCGCTGAGATCCGGACCTTTCCGGGCTGCGGGCTCGATTGAACCAGGCAAAACGGCGGTTTCACTCATGGACGGACCCCCCTGACGGAAAGCCCAACCTTGCGCGAGCTATGTGACAGTTGGATGAAGGGCTGGTTGCGGATTGCCGTTTAAAGGAAACGCCGGCACTCTTGGCGCTTCGCACATTTAGCGCTCGCGAACTACGGTCTCAGCAGTCCTTTGTGAGGTGGGGTTGTCCGTGCTCCTGCCAGTCAGTACGCCACCTGGTTTGTCCCTTGGCAATTTGCCCGCGCCAGTGGTGCTAGCATGGCCGCGAATTTCTTCGCCCCTTGTGGCGAGAAATGCCCCGTGTCAACGAAGTCGGAATCATGGAATTCGTCGATTGGCGGAACGAGCGCGGGGCTGCCGGCGGCCTCGGCGGTTTCCTTGAGAATTGTGTTGAAACGAGCTTGCAACGGCCAAAAGTCCCGATCGCGGACCAGCGGCGACCACGCATGGGTGCGGTCGCCTTGCAGTCGCGTCCGGTTTAGCATTTGACCAACGAAGATGGCGGTGATCTTGCGTTGAGCGTTGATCGCCGCAATCGATTCAATGCTCCGGCGATAGATTTTCTCCAGCCGGCTATCGCTTCCCGGCTGCGGCGCATGATAGCCAATGAGCTGCGGCGGCGGCCGCACAGTGTCTAAAAACAGCTGAAGATATCTGACGATAATCTTCAGAGTCGGCGAAACCTCGGCGGCCAGCGGCGTTCTTTCCACCTGCAGCCGCCTAATCTTTTCCAAATCGTGGAAACCGGCGTAACCCGGATCAAGACTCGGATCATGGGCATTATGAATATCGTTCCAGCCGACATAATAGATCGCGCAGCGCGGCGTGGTGTCGTAGGCGTTGAGGTAGAACAGCGTTTGTATCAAGTTCTCTGCCGTGGAATAGGCCGGGACGCCATAATTTAGCACTGCATATTTGCTGCCAAGCTCTCGCTCCAGCAGGTCCGGCCAAGTCTCGCCGTCGCCGACGGCGATATCGTAAGTCGTCGACCCGCCGACAGCCGCGATCACGGTTTGCTGCAACCGATCCTTGTTCCGTTCGACACCGCGCAGTCCGTAACTGTCGTGGTGGACTTTGATTGGGAGTACCTTCCTGAAGTCGGCGGTCACGCCGAACGGATTGACGCCATCGAAGTTCGGCGTTGGCACCACGTGAAGCAGTGGATGGAAAGAGAATTCGCGCTTGGTGTTGTCGATCGGAAGTAGGGAAGCGGTCTCGACGGAGTTGCGCGCCAAGATAGGCGTGCTCATGCCCAGCGAAAAATCGATAAAAGCCAGCGCCAGGAGCGACCACGTCACTCTCGGCGCAAAGCTTGTCGCGGCAGCGACCAGCGCGAGCCCGCACAGGTAGGCAAAGTAGATGAACCGGAATGTACCCCAGTGCAGCTTGCCATAGTGGGCGGCGGCGGCAGTGGTGACAACGAACACGCATAAAAAGAGAATGGCGACGATGAGTGGTATCGCCCGGGTGAAGTCGTATGGCTGGGCCAGACCGTAGCGCGACTTTACTCCGGCGCGGCGTTCGCCGACGCTAGTCCAATTCGTACTCATACTGGTAGGCCTTCCGATCGACGGTTTGCTTGTCCTTCACCAGTACCGCGTTGCCGCACACCAAAAGATCGAGGTCGGTACCGAGGAAGCAGCGGAACGCATCCTCGGGCGTGCATACGATCGGTTCGCCACGTACGTTGAAGCTTGTGTTAACTAGCACCGAGCAACCGGTGATGTCCTTGAAGCGGGCGAGCAGGGCGTGGAAGCGCGCGTTGGTGTCGGCGTGCACCGTCTGGATGCGGGCCGAATAATCGACGTGAGTAACGGCCGGAATCTTCGAGCGGGCGACATTGAGCTTTTCGATGCCAAAGAGCCTGCGCTCTTCGGCGGTCATCTCGCGACGGTGATCGCGCTTCGACGTCGGCGACGATCAGCATATACGGACTGTCGCTGTCGAGCTCGAACCACTCGGCCACGTCTTCGCGCATGACCGCGGGCGCAAAAGGGCGGAAGCTTTCGCGGTACTTGACTTTGAGGTTGAGCATTTTCTGCATGGTCGGCGAGCGCGGATCGCCGAGGATCGAACGGGCCCCAAGCGCGCGAGGGCCAAATTCCATGCGGCCCTGGAACCAGCCGACCGCCATGCCGTCGGCGAGCGCGCGGGCAGTGATGTCTACCAATTCCTGATCGGAAACCTTGTCGAAAATGGCGCCAGCCGCGGACAATCGCCGGTTAATATCCGGTTGCGTATAGCGTGGCCCAAGGTAGGCGCCCATCATGCCGTCGCTGCCGTTGACGGCGCGCGGCTTGTCGTACTCGCAGGTATCCAGGCGGCGAGCGCCGCACCGAACGCGCCGCCGGCATCACCCGCCGCCGGCTGGATCCAAATCCGTTCGAACTCGCCGTCACGCAGGACTTTGCCGTTGGCGACGCAATTGAGCGCGACGCCGCCGGCGAGGCATAGATTGCGGATGCCGTATTCGCGCGCCAGTGTGCGCGTGAGGCGGAGCACGACCTCGTCGGTGCAGCCTGGATCGACGCCGCAATGTCCATATGAAAAGGGGTCAGCAGGTCCTTATCGGGTTGCCGCGGACCGGCTCGCCGAACAGCCTGGCGAAGCGTTCGTTGGTCATGGTCAGGCCGGTGCAGTAATCGAAGTAAGACATATTCAGACGGAACGAGCCGTCCGTCCTTGAGATCGACCAGATTTTCAAGGATGAGATTCTTGAATACGGGGCTCGCCGTAAGGCGCGAGCCCCATCACCTTGTATTCGCCCGAATTGACTTTAAAGCCGGTGTAATAGGTGAAGGCGGAATAGAGTAGGCCGAGCGAATGCGGGAAATGCGATTTCCTTCTTAATCTCGAGCTTGATTGCCGCGCCCGATACCGGCCGTGGTGGTCGCCCATTCGCCGACACCGTCCAGGGTAACGACGACCGCCTCCTCAAACGGCGATGGATAAAAGGCGCTCGCAGCGTGGCTGAGATGATGCTCGGCGAACAGCAGCTTGTTCTTCCAGTCGAAGGCGGGATCGATTTCGGCGAGAGCACGACGTAACAGATCTTTCTGAAACAGCTTTTCCTTGAGCCAGATCGGCATCGCCATTGCGAACGAGCGGAAACCTCGCGGCGCAAACGCGAGATAAGTTTCCAGCAGCCGCTCGAACTTCAGAAACGGCTTTTCGTAGAACACGACCAGATCAATTTCGGACAGCGGGCAATTCGCTTCCGACAGGCAATACTCGATTGCGTGTCGCGGGAAGCTGGGTCGTGCTTTTTGCGGGTAAAGCGCTCTTCTTGCGCAGCTGCAACGATCGTGCCGTCATCACCAGGGCGGCGGCGCTGTCGTGATAGAAGGCCGAGATACCCAGAATGCGCATTGCGGTGTCAGAACAGCGTGTAGATGAACGGCGCGACGACCGATCCTTGGCTGATAATCACGAGGCCGCCGAAGACGACCATCATGACCGCAATCGGCATGAGCCAGTATTTCTTGCGGTTACCGAGAAAGCGAAACAGCTCGATCACGAACGACATGGGGCTCTCCTAGAACTGGTCCTTTAGCGATTCGCGCCCGGGCTGCGTGCGCGCAACCCAATAGCTTTTGGCAGCAGGCTGCCACTTCAGCCGAAGCGGGTCCTGGCCGGTCGCGCGCATGAGTAGGGCGACGGGCGTCACCGTGATGAAAAAGAGAATGCTCATCACCAGCGGAGTGACGAACTTGCCGAGCAGAAGCCCGAAGCGGAACCAGAGCTGATTGAACGGCGCCAGTGCGCGGGGAAGCAGTACGGCGACGGCGAGAAACAGCAGAGCAATCGGCAGCGCCCAAACTCGCACATCGTGCCCATGCACGAGCGGCGAAAAGGCGACGAGCGCAAACATCGCGGCAAACACCAGCCCGAAGCTCCGCTCCGAGCCTATTTTGGGCTCAGCAAGGCTTAGCTTGAGCGGCGGGTGCAGTACGTCATTCATGGCCCCCTTCTAGCAGGAGGGCGTAACTAAAGGCTTGATGTTTCTGGGTCTTAATCTTAACGGCAAAGGTTACGAATCGGGGGTTACTTGATGTTCTGCAAGTCGCCGTCACGCGGCGACGTAGCGGGCGAGCACGGACCATAAGCGCTTGCGGTTGCAATTGGCGTCGAGCGGCAAGGGGCGCAACGGCATGCCGTCCGATCGTTTGTAATATTGCCGCAGCCACGTGTAGCGGTCGCTTAAACCCCAGGTCGCGATCGATATGGGCTTGGTTACCGAAAACACAATGTCCAAATATTCGGTCGCGTGCTGCGCCACTGCGACGTCGCGGTCTTCGTCGTCGCCGCGGACTTTATAGTCGTTAACGTCGAGTTCGGTGAGCAACAGCTGATAACCCAGCTTGACGACCTCCTGGAGAAACGCAGTCAGTTCGGCGCGATCGAAAACCTGGGTGGGCTCAAGATGCGACTGCAGGGCGAGGCAATCGATCGGCGTATTGCGCTCCCGCAGATTGCGCAACAAAACCAGCAGCGCCTGCCGCCGGCGCCGCGCCGAAGTCGTCGCATACTCGATGCCGTACTCGCTCAGCGTCAACGGGACCTTCGGATCGGCGGCGCGGGCGAGCCGGAACGACAAATCGATATAATCAATACCCAGGCAGCGCAGCCATACCGAATTGCGATAGCCGTCTTCGCGATGGTCGTCGGGTTCGATCGCCTCGTTCACCACATCCCAGGCCCAAATTCCTCCGCGATAGCGGGAAACCTCGACGGTAATGTGCCGCTCCAGGGCCGCGCGTGCCTCGGCCGCGCTCGCAATCTGCGCCACCCATGGCGGAATTGCCGCATACCAGACGAGCGTGTGGCCGTGCATCAGCATGTCGTTGCGTTGCGCGAAGGCCGCAATTCTGTCGGCCGCGGAAAAATCGAATTGGCCTGGTGCGGTCTCCGTCACGTGCCACTTCAGCACGTCTTCCACGACAAAAATGTTCGCTTCGGTGGCGAATTTCCCGAGCAAAATGCTGTCTGGTCGCACACTCGGAATGCCACCGGCGCAGCCGTATCGAATGCCCGACGTGCGCGTGTGGCTGCGCAGCGGTGGTTCCAGTTCGAGGCGGAGGTCGGCAACGGCGGGGAACGGCGCTGCCAGCGTGACTCCGGCGAGGCCAAGCACTGCGGATCGTCTGGTCACATCCTGAGTTGCTTTTATCATTCCATCGACTGCGTTGCCGGGATTTTATTCGATGCCGTTTCGGCTCGCGCGGCGAAAAATTTCTGGCATCAGCAGTTCCGCAGCGCGGCGATGTCCCGCGGCGTTCCAGTGGCCGTCGATCTTGTAAAACATGTCCGGCGCGTCTTGCCGGTTGGGCCCGTCGATGCAAGGAAGCCCGCGATCGGCAAAAATAGCTTTCACTTTCGCGCGCCGTTCGCCGGTTAGTCCGACTAGTAATCCAACCACGTCGGCGCCTTGCGCGCGGGCTTTTTCCACCGCGGCGCCGATTAACGCATAGGTCAGATTGTCACTGGCCAGATCGTCGGTGTCGGCGGAGGGAGGCGACCCTATGCTTTGCAGGGTTTCGGCCGCCATCCACGCAAGTCCAACAACGTGCGAATAAGGGAGCCACGGCGTTTCGTCGATCAGCGTCTGAAGTTTGCGCGTGAAGCCGGGCCGCTCAATCGGCAGTTCTTGCAATGCGCCGGCCGCATCGAGCTGGAACAGATGTTCGCGCAGATTATCGTCGAAGTCGTTGGCCATAACCTGAAAGACAACCAGGTGCGGGTGGAATCTGCCGGCATCGTGGTCGAATAACTTGACCCAACGACCGTTGCCATTGTTGCCCATGCCGGTGTTGAGGACAGGCACATCAATGCCGCGGGCCCGCAAACCGGCGCGAACGAGCGCCGGGAACGCCTCACCGTCCTGCACGCCGTAGCCTTCGGTGAACGAGTCGCCGACGAAGACAATGCCGTTCGTTACAGGGTTGGTTGGCTGCGGATCGCGCATACCGAGCGAGTTGGTATTGATGTCGAAGCGGAATTCGGGCGTGATCCGCGTTGCGTGCAAGTTTGCCTTCATTCGCTTGCCGTACACCGGGTCATAACCCGTGAATGCGGGTCCGACATTGCGCACTGTCACAAAGGCGCGGACAAATATTTCGGCAGCGGCGAGCGTCAGTAATACCGCTAAAACGGCGAGTAAAAGATTTGCACCGAACGCAGTGAATCGCGATTTTGACGGCATCCCGGCTAGCTGCATTTCGGAACTGCGGTTTAGGGCCACGTGGAAGTCGCCCTTAGGTGCGCCGGATCGAGCTTGCTCGACAGATTTGTCCGGGCGATCACCTGTTGGAGAAAAGCCCGATACATTAGGCCTATTCGGGCCCAAGAGAATGTTGCCGCCCGGGCAATTCGCATCGCTTTTTTTCCATCCGCGACAGTATGGGCGCGTTCGATCTGCTGAGCGACCGCGGTCAGATCTTCCGTGTCGAGCAGGGATTCGTCGTCGCCGACAATCCATCGCGATCTCGGCGTATCGTGGCCAACGACTGGAAGACCACAAGCCATCGCTTCGACGAAAACGTTTCCAAATGCTTCTTCCTTCGCCAGATGCAAGAATACGTCGGCGGATCTATAGAGATCCGGCATTTGCTCCGGCGACATCGACAATCGCGTGAACCGCCCCGGTAACAGGCCGGCCGCTTTGGCCTCTACGGCCTGCCGTAGCGGACCGTCGCCTGCCACAACCAGATGTACATTCGGTATCTTGCTGACCGCCTCGATACCGGCATCGACGCGTTTATAGGAAACGAGCGCACTAACCATCAAAACGATCAGCCGATCGGTCGGAAAACAAAACTCCTGCCGCTGCGACCGACCCGGTTTAAACAGTGCGGTATCGACACCGTTTGGTATGAGACAGCAACGCCAACGAGTCCGGTTTCGTTCATAGAAATCGGGATTCGTACACACCAAGCCGTCGCAGGCAAATAATCGATAGCCGATTCTTTTCGGCTGAGCCGGCCAGTCGCCATTCTGTGTGACAAAGACGTGCCGAGGCCGTGACTGGTTCAACACCGGGCGTCGAAGCGTCCAATTAGTGAATGGGTAGCTGCAGGTAACGGTCACGTCATAGTCCGCGGGCCGATAATGGCGCAGTAAGCCCTGAGCGAAGGTCAACTCCTCGTAGGCGTATTCGGTTCGGAGCAGCGGTAGCGACGGAAAGGATTGGAAGTTTAATCGCGACAGAGCCGGCGCGCGCACATATGTGTACGGCGCCGCGCGGGCGGGTCCCGAGCCGATCAGCGTCACCGCATCGCCGGCTTTGGCGAGTTCGCTGGCGATCGAAATGAATGCAACCTCAGCGCCGCGGTCGACTTGATGCAATCCCGGTAAAGCGAGAAGAATTCTCATGCGGTGTGGATCGACTTTCAAGCGGCGCGTCGAACTGCAACAGGGGGTCTGTGAAGCATAGAAAAGTAGTAGTTCGCATACGTCTCTGCGGACTGCTTCATCGTCACGTTTTCGCAAATATATTTTCTTGGCTGATAGCGTGGCAGGCGTTCGAGGAATTTATCGAGGGCAGGTTCAAATTCTGACCAGTCGGCAAACCGCTCGCCGCAGTCGGACGAGAAATACGGAACCGACGATGCCGGAATCATCGTTTTACTGAACCGTTTCCAAAGTGGATCGAGCCAGTAGCCGTTGTCCCAGGCAAGTAAGGGGACATTGGAGGACATCGCTTCCTGATAAGCGAGCCCCTGACTCTCGTGTTCGCACAAGAAAACCATGGCGCGCGAACGCTCGAGTAGCCGTTGGTAAGTAGCGTGGTCGTAGCGCATGTACCGAATGACCTCGACGCGGAAGCTGCGGTTTCGGAGCAGCTGCAGGATTGGACCAAGAAGCGTGTTCTCGAGAAGGTCGTGATCCCACCGGATCTTGTCGTATACGAGAAAGTCGATGTCCTTGGCCTTGCCTGCGGTGTCGTACCAACGTGCGGTATCGATTCCCGCGTACCATAGTACGGATTTGTCGCCGTAGATCGGCTGATACATTTCACACACCCACGGCGCGCAGGTCACACAAAAGCGGAATCTCTGATCTTCCATTAGATGCGGAGCAAGCATCGGATGGTCATAGAGTGCGGGGCCCACTATCGCCGGGTTCGGAAGCTTCCATCTTTCGAGCAACGCATGGCTGCCAACGATGCCGACAGGATAATCCGGATATTTCCGCGCGCTTGCAAAGTCGTTGACCCGCACCAGCCAACCGTTTTGCTCAAGGCTGCGGGTTAACAGCTCAAAACAAACCCCGTAACCCGTTTTCTTTTGGCGATGATGCAGCTTGTGGTAAAGCGGTCGCACAATACGCTTCAGGTACCTATCGTATTTGAAAAACTTGTCGCGTTCCGCCTCTTTGTAGAAAAGCAGAATCGCTTTGCGTTCAGATATGTGCCGATCGACAGATGACATTCGTTTTCTCAGATTAGATGCGACTTAGCACGGAAGGGGATGAGGCCGGCAAAGCGTCTGGCAATTTACCCTAACGTCGCCGTCGAAGGTCGCCGGCACTTGGACTTTTAATACCTGAAATTTAAGTATGGGTTGTCGGTGACGTGGTTCGCGATATGCGGCAAACGCCTGTCGCCTCCGACTCGGCGCCATTGTGAAGAACAAGTTAATTCGTCCCCGGGGGCGCCCGTCAGTGGCCTTGTTATGGGGCCGGTTGCGCCGCGTCAGTGCCGCATTTTCCATGTCGCGGAACTGCCGACTTATTAACGCGATGCGTAATAAGCTGGCAGCGCGGCGCATCCTGGGGAAAGACACTGCTCAGCCTTCGATCATGGTCTCACGGTTTGATCGAGAAACAAAAATCGCGATATTGAACTATGCTCAACCCCTATGCTCTCGTTTATCTCTTCGCCTACATGGTGCCCGCGGCGATTGGGTTCCTCGCGCTGATTTTGTACACGCATCTGTTGTCGCCGGCCGAGTACGGTATCTATGTCGTCGGTGCGAGCGTCGCCGGGATCGTGTCGGCGCTGTGCTTTTACTGGATTTGTTTATCGGTATCGCGCTATCAGGCAAGATCTCCGGAGCTTGATCTCCGCGCCGAAGCCATCATTGCCTATGCCGCAGCCACAACCCTGGTTGCGTGTCTTGCACCGGCCGCAATCCTTATCGTCCGTCCGGATATCGGTCTTGCATTTATCGCCGCGGCTGTTTTCTTTTCGCTAGCCAACAACGCCTTCGAAATCAGTCAGGAGTTTAAGCGGGCACAATTCAATCCGCTGCGGTTCATGAGCACCGCGGTGATACGGAGTCTGTCTGCATTGGCGTTGGGATACGCTGCAATCGAGCTGGGCGGCGGCGGGCTCGGCCTGCTGCTGGCGATCGGCGCCAGCTTCTTGATCGGTGCTCTCCTCAGTTTCCGCAGAAACGCCACCAAGCCGCTTCGCTTCTCGTCGATCGGCTATTTGAAACAATTCATCTACTACGGCCTGCCGTTCTCGCTCGGCGCGCTCGTCTGCACATTGCATAATGCGCTGGATCGACTGGCTGTCGCCTACCTGTTCGGCCAGAGCGGCGCCGGATATTACGGACTCGCCGCTGACATGGCCCGTCAGTTTATCGTAATTCTTGCCTCCAGCGTTGCATCCGCCATGTTTCCGATCGCGTTCCGCAGCTTGGCGGAAAGTGGCGCGCTGGCGACACGTGAGCGCCTCAAAGAGGGCATCGAGCTGTTGCTTGCCCTGCTCGTTCCGGTGACCGTATGGCTTGCGATCTCCGCCGATGTTGTCGCCAAAACACTGCTCGGAGTCGAATTTCAGGACAGCGTTGCCACTCTTTTGCCGTTGCTTGCTGTCGGCCGCATGTTTGGCGCTTTGAATCTGTATTATTTGCAGCTCAGTTTCCAGCTCGCCGAGAAACCGCTGCTTCAGGTCACACACGATACATTGATTCTTGTCTTAAATCTCGTGCTTCTGTTCCCTTTGACGCACGTGTTCGGGTTGCCGGGGGCGGCTGCGGCGGTTCTGATGGCGGAAGGCCTCGGCATCTTGATCGGCGTGGGGTTTTCGCGAAAAGCCTTTTGGCTTCCTTTGAACGGCCCGGGATTGTTACGCGTCTTGGCATCGACTTCGATGATGGCTGCGGTCGTCTACATAACCAAAATCGCCAACGCCGGCCACGGCCTGGTGACGCTGCTGAGCATGTTGGGCAGCGGTGGCGTTGCCTACGCCGGCTCGGCCATGTTGTTTGATGTGGCCGGCATTCGCACCTCGGTCGCATCGTTCTTTTATGGCCGCAGCGTTCCCGCGGAGTAGGCGCGACGGAAAGTGGCGCCAGGCCTTGATCGATGCAACCCAGAAGCTTGCCGGTCGGCCGCGCCTAGGCATTCAATTGAAGCGCGCGAATGAAAAGATAAACCAGGCGCAGCCGAAAAATGCTGTCGGGATAACGGATCGCGCCCATAAAGAGATAAGCCAAGAATTCCAGCGGCCGGTTCTGAACATACGCATTGCGGGCATAGGCCCAAAACGCATCGATTTCCGCTAGCCGCCGTCTGCGCCTCAGCTCGGCGGCAGAAAAGCGTCGTTGCACCGCCGGATTCGAAAACACGGTTTCGATTGCCTTAAGATTCGGTCGCAGCGGAGAGTTTCGCCAGCGAAAGTTGGTGCTGGCGCTGTGTTGCCTGTACTTAAGCACGACTTCGTTGCGCATTGCCGCGAAATCGCCGAGCATTGCAAGACGGCACCAGAATTCCCAATCCTCTCCCCAGGTGAGCGCTGGATTGAAGCCGCGAACCAAGCGGGCGGCGGCGGTCCTGATGCAGATGGCGCCGCATACGATAAAGTTCTTTGTTATCAGATGTCGCAACGTGTCGTCGGCGGGAAACATTTTCCACAGAAGATCAGTGCGGCTGGAGAGCTCCGTCCCATCTTCGTCAATTCTGATATGATGCGCAAAACAGGCGACGCGCTGTGGCATGATGTCAAGTACGGCGACCATGCGCCCCAGTGCATCGGGCAGCAGAATGTCGTCCGCATCGAGGAAAAAAATGTAGGGCGCATGAGCGGCGGCAATGCCGGCGTTTCGCGCTGCGCTGACACCACCATTTTTCTGCCGAAACACTTTGAGGCGAGGGTCGGAATAGCGGCGCAAGATATCGCCGGTCGCGTCGGTCGAGCCATCGTCGACGACGATCACTTCGATGTGTCTAAGGTCTTGCGCTAGAACGGCGTCGATCGCTTGAGCGATGAACCGCTCGGCATTATACGCCGCGATCACCACGGTGACCTTGGGGGAGGACGGGCTCGCCACGCACGGCGTGACCGAATTGGTCGGCCGGTTCGTAACGAGGTTCGCTGTCGGACTAACCATGGCTCAAGAAAAGGCGACATGCAGCCGCTGTTCGCTCGCGGCCCCGTGGATGAGATCAAGACCGTCGGCGATGGTGGCAACAACGCATCCCGCGTGTTTCACCATGGAGACGGTCCAGTCCAGCAAATCGGGTGTGATGCCAAATTTGCTCGGCTGTTCCCCCACGTCATGACTGTAAAAGATCAGCCACCCGCGGCTTTGCACCGTTTGCGCGATCAGGTCGGCGATCTTTGCCCGATCCAGTGAATCATTCTGCAACGGCCAGGCGCTTAGCGCACCCAGGTCGGCCACGGAGCTGTTAATGCCGGCGTGGCTGGAACGGCAGGAATCGAAGCGGCTCTCGAGGTAGCGCTTTGTGCGGATCGACATGTCGCCATACGGATAGGCGAAATTTCGCAACACGATAGTGCTGCTGATTTTCTTCAACGCGGCTCCGTTGCGGGCAAGCTCCAAGCCGAGCGCTTCAAGACTGATGTGACGAACGGCAGGGTGAGAATAGGTATGGCAACCGATCTCGTGACCGTTGGCCCATACCTTCCTCAGCTGATCGATCGACGCACGTTGCGACCCGTCGGGGCTGAGTATTCCGCAGCTTTCGCCTGCAACATAGAACGTTCCGCGGGCGCCCCGTTGCTCGAGGATGCGCGCTCCGATCTCGCAGGCCGAAGCGGGCACGTCGTCAAACGTAAACGACACCATTGGCTGCGCATTGCGTAATGCCTGCGGTTTGCTGCAAAACTGGCGCGCAACGAAGCGTTGCGCCATGCCAGTCAGGCGTGTCGGCAACGGGCCGGTGTTCGGATCTTTGTGCGGCGGCGCAAGCATGGCTATCGGTATTCCTCGTAGAGGATGCCGAACTCCGCGGCGATGCGGCCGGTTCCACGTGCCGCGAGGAGCAGGCTACGCATCATGGCGCCGCGGCCGCCGAAGGCCGTAATCGGCAGGGATGCGACACCGGAAACGATCAAACCTATTGCTTTAACCCATCGGCGCACGGCGCCACTGATGTTGCTGGCGAACTTGCGTTCGACTCGCGTCGCTCCGGTGCCCTTGCGGAACATTCGCCGCAGCGCGTAGCCGACGGTAGTGCGCGACGACGGCATTGTTTCGAACACATGAGCTTCGTCGGCCCATGCGAAGCTGCGCCCTTCCCGGCGGCAACGATAAAAGAACTCTTCATCGCCGCCTCCGGTAAAAGCAAATTCGTGGAGGAACGGCTCGTCGAGGTAATGCTTGAGCGTGCTGCGCCGAATCAGCATGTTGGCAGAGCTATAGATCATCGGAACCGGGCCGGTGGCATAGCGCGGCAGCATGTAGAGGCCACTTTTGGCAAGCCAGTGGTCCGGAGTGTCGAAAACCGGAAATGCAGGACCGCCAACGATCTCCACATCGTAATGCAGTGCGACCTTGACCATTTCGGTTAGCCAATTCTGCGCGGGATATTCGTCGTCGTCGAGCACGGCGATGAAATCCGGGGCCGGATCGGAATCGCAGGCGGCCACGAAAGCGTGGTCATAGGCGTAAGTATGGCCGCGCCGCGGCTCGATGCGACTGATCAGTGGGAAGCGGAATTGTCGCGCCATTTGCTGGGCGATGGCTGCGCCGGCGGGGGCTTCAGCGTCGTTCTCAACGACGATGACGCTGAGCTTCCCTGCGTAATCGAGTCGTTCGACATGCGTGAGCAATTTGCGCAGGCCGGCCGGCCGGCGGAATGTCGGCACGCACAGACACACCGAGGGCATTACGCGTTCGGACATGGCGCAGTGGCGCTCCCGGTCATTGGACCACTTGTTGTTCGCGCGGTTCCAGGCTCGACGCGTCGATCACTTCTTTGGTCTCGCCCAAAAATAACATGCGCGCCCCGTGGCGTGGGGCGATCTTCGCCACGTCATGGAAAAGAACCGTGGTGCAGACGCGTTCGGGGAGCGGGGCTTTGTGCGCAAGCCGAGAGGCCAACACCAGTGGCATGTCGTCGGCGTGAATGAGATCGGTCTCGAGAAACAAGTCGCGAATCCGCGATTGTCGTGCGCACAGGGACAGCACCTGACCGTTGGCGGACGTGAAGATCACCGGCGGCAATCCGCTATTGCGGCGGTTGAGCGCGATGTCGATCATCAACTGCGCCGAGCTGGCGCGGCCGATCGCAGCAATTGGCAAGCCGCCGATCCGCGTAACCGGATTCTTCCATTGCCGCCCGGCGGTGACGTCGAATGTAAGATGGCCGGTCTTTAGTGCCATGGCCCCACTCAGGTGCTTGCATTTACCTGGCAGACCAAAGAGGGCAAAGGTTAATTAGATATTAGGCTTAAAAGCGTCGCATCCATCCAATGGCGTCGTTAACGAACGTCACGGCATTTACATTCACGCCGCGCGTAGCACTGAGAGAAAGCGCAAGCCAAATGGTGCGGCAAAAAAGAATAGTGCTTCCGGACCACTCGCCAGCAGCATGCTTTCAAGACACGATGCGAACGCAGCAAACAGGCAAACTCGTAAAAAAAGCATTTTTAGGGGCGCTATGGAGGGGTCGTTTGGCGACCGGTAGAAATCGAGCATTGGCAGCACAATGAGCCACACGACCGCCAGCGCCGCGCCCGGAATGCCGATGGTGAGAGCGAGATCGAGAAAGCCATTGTGCGCGTGGCTCGCCGCGTTGGACCCAGCGTTGGCGTCAGTCATTCCATAGACGACTTCAGGCGTGTTCCAGAATGCAGCAAAGCCATAGCCTGTGATCGGATGTGTCGCCAAGGCATCGATAGCAAATTTCCAGATATCGGTGCGGCCGGTAAACGAAGAGTCTGACAGAATAAAGTCGAGCACGTTGCGGATCGGCTCGAAATAGATCGAGCCAACCGAGAATATATTGAACAGCAGCACGAAGGAAAGCGTCAGTGAAATTGCAGCGATCGGGGTGCGCATGCGAGCGATCAGCGTCGAGATAACGAGCGTTATCGGAAGCATTGCGATCGACGTCGCGGAGCGCGTAAAGATGAGAAAAATGGAAGCAAGGACGATGATCAAAGCGCCAAGGAAAATATTACGTTGGCGGGCCACAAACAGGCCGATGAACACGAACAGGACCATGGCCGCGCCGGCGTTGTTTTTGTGCACAAACAGGCCGCGCCAGTCACCGGCGAGATCGTACTCGAAATCGGTGGCCTGGTAAATCGAGACCCCAGGAGCCAAAAATACGCCGAGGTAACAGAGGATAATGATGAGGAGTACAACCGCCGCCAACACGTCGCTGAAGTGCCGCACGTTTTTGGGCAGCAGCATGGTTATACCGCCGATTCCGATGATCAAAAGCGTGAACGCCGAGCGCCGGGCTGCGAGCATCGGCTCCCAGGAGGTAACCGCAGACAGGACGACCCAAAGCAACGTTGCGAGCAAGACCGGGCGCGCGAGAAGCGTGAGCCGAGAGGGTTGGTGGACGATGCACCAGGCCGCCAACAGCACGAACAGCAGCGAATAGCCCACTTGATTAATGGGGTTGCCGGCCACGCGGACGTCAAGCGGTTCGGCGAGGCTTGGAAATGGCCGAAACGAAATCCACGCCGCAAGGAATACTGCCGCCAGCAGGACGCTGCGTATCAGCGCGTCACCATCCAAAGTGCGCCGTATTGTCGGACTTTGCAGCGGTAGACCGAGTTCTGCCAAAACGTAGGTTCCTTGCGTGCTGCTACGCGGGAGAGGTTTTACGCTTTGTGAGCAACGTTTGCGTGGGTCAGAACCGCTCCTCGTACTTTTCGTGCGTCAATGCCGAGGCGGGAAACGAAGTGTTGAATCGCGCGCTTGTTCGGCTCATCGGTTCGGCAAACCAGCACGATATGATCGACCAATCCGACGAAAAAGCTCGTGCTTGGATTCTGGTTCAAATCGATCGCGGCCACGATCACCATGTCGAAGCGCTTGGCCTGATCGAATGCGCGCTTGACATCGGCTTCGCTGATCCGCCGGTCGCGGCGGCTACCCGGCGACACAAACGAGACCAAATTGATATTGGTCTGCTGGTCGCGGATGATGACGTCGGCGAGCTGGCGCCGTCCGGTCGCAACATCGACCAAGCCGGCATCGTTCTGGTCGGCGTCGATCGCCGATAGCGTCCGGCGTTCCAAATCGGCGTCAATCAGCAGCACGCGTTGCGTGGACGCGGCGACGGCGGCAAGCGTGAGCGCAACCGACACCGTGTCGTCCTGGTCGTCGCAAGCGACCACGAGAACGCTAGGATTTTCGCCGCTTTTTTGGTCGCCGTGCAGAGCCGCAAACACCTTGCGAAGCTCGATAGCGAAGCGCGATTTCGAGTCCTCGGCAGCGTCGAGACCGAACGAAACGTCGACATTCGGCAACACCGCGAGCACCGGTACGGGGGAGGACGAAGGCTTGATCGACGGCCAGAATTGCGTGACCGTCTGGAACAGTTTGCCGCCCAATGTACCAGCGGCCGCGCCCGCGCGCGCACCAATGCCGGTTCCGGAAGCGCGGGGCATTTGCGGGTCGTATAGCTCCCGCGCGATAACCATGCCGCTGCCGGCGGCGACGCCGAACAGCATCGCGGCCATCGCAAGCAGCAGGGTCGACGGCGGGAAGCTGCGGTGCAACGGCAGTTCGGCACGGGAGATGATCCGGATATTCTTGGTGTCGAGCCGCTCTTGCTCGCCGGTCTCGCGGGCGCGGACGAGAAATGCTTCGTAAACCGCGCGGCTCGCCAGCACGTCGCGCTCGAGTTCGCGCAACGCCACCATCGCTTCGTTGGTGGTGATCGCGTTGCCTTTGAGTTTTTCCAGGTTGGCGGCGAGCGCGGCTTCGTTGGCGCGGGCGCTTTCGTATTCACTGCGCGCCGAAAGCGCGACCCGACGGACCTCGTCCTCGATCACGTGCCGCAAACGCTCCGCTTGCGCCTGAATCTCGGTCACCGCCGGATGGCGCTCGCCGAGCGAAGTCATCTGTTCGGCTTCGCGGCGCATAACCTCGGCATATTGACTGCGCAGCGCGGTAATGGTTTGCGACTGAATCGCCTCCGGGAAGGCGCCGATTTCACCCTTGGATGATTGTATTTGCTGAATTTGGTCGAACCGCGCCTTCGCCGCCGCTGTGTGTGTGCGCGCCAGTCCGAGCTGATTGTTCACCTCGGACAGCTGCGTTTCGTTGACCAGTTGTCCGTTCACGCCGAGGATATTGTGGTCCGCCTTGTAGGTTTCGGCCCGGTCCTCCGCCTGGCGCAAGCGCTCCTTGAGCTCGTTGAGGCGTGCGGACAGCGATTGCGAAACCTGGTGGGCGGCGCCCGAGCGCACGTCGGTTTGCTCGGTCAGGTAAGCCTGGGCGATCGCGTTGGCGATGCGTGTCGCCTTGACGGGCTCGTGCGCGGTGACGCTCACGTCGACCACATAGGTACGCTCGGCGCGCTTCACTGAGATATTGTGCTTGAGCGTGTTCACGGCGGCGGTGGAGCTGTCGGCGCCGCTGCCGAGCCACCGGCCGACGAATTCCGGATCCCGATCGAGCATTTCCGTCTTGACGACGCGTCGCAGCACGCTATCGGACATCAGCACGCGGACCTGGCTTTCGACTTGCAGAACCGCCACCTCGTTGTTGGTCTGATTGGAGTTGAGGTCGGTGTTGACGGCGCGCAAATCGGTCGGTTCGATGAGGATCTGGGTGACCGCGCTGTAGCTGCGCGGTACGACGAACACGAACAGCATGACGGCAACGAGCGAAGCGGCCGTCGTCCACGCGACGGTCGTGCGGCCCTCCCAAAGTACCGAAAGGAGTTTCTGAAAATCGATCTCGCCAGTCGGCGCAAAACCGACCGGTACGTCGGCGGTCCCGACGATTGCCGATTGCATTTGGCGTGGTGCTTCGAACATTCTTGCGGCAACTCTTTAAATTGGTGCCGGCGACGCCGATCGATGGAAGGCGCCCCCGAGTTGCGCTAATCGCAGTGCGTTACGCTCACGACCAAATCAAAGCCACGCCACCGCATATGTCCAGAGCGACCCCAATGGTTAATCAATTCATAAGAGCGCAGGGTTAATGGGTGGTGTATGGGTGGGCGCCTCGACGGCAAAAAAGTCCCACGAATTTAACCGTTCGCCTTTGAACCAATTATCGGCGAAGCAAACGGTAAATGAAGCCGCCGGCGAGCAGCAGGGCGAGGATGGGAATCCAGATCAAAATCGCGCCCACCACCGCGAGCAGGATAAGCGCGACGACGATACCGATAACCGCCATGAGCAGCGCGAAGCCGAACGGTCCAAGCCGCGCGACATAGAGTCGCTCGCGCATATGGGTGGCCGAGGCATAGGGGCGCCAAGCATGCTCCTGCCCCTCACCCTCGCGCTGAGGCCGCGCCGGCGGGACGATTTCAGGTTCAAGACGAGGCCGTTCGCGCCGATTTGGGTCTTCCACCATGCGGAGAATCTGCCTGCTCGCTTGTGCCGACATCGATGAATGTATGACAAGCGCTCACGATCACAAGCGGCTCCTTGCCGCTTGTCTCACTTATGTCGGCACAAGGGCAAAGAGCAGTCAGTTACGGCGCATTCGTGGCCATTTGCCGGAGCACTTTGCCCACGCAATTTGCAATCTTGCCGTAGCCCTGGGCATTGGGGTGGGCGTCGCGGCTATAATAGTCGGCCGGCGTCAAGCCGCAAAGCTTGAAACCGTCGTAAAGCCTGCCGCCGGCGGATTCAATCGATTGCCGTTCGTCCAATCCGGGCCCGCTCGGAACATTCAGCTCGTCCCTCTGCGGCAAATGGATGAAAGCGACGTTGCCGGCGCCATACTCGCTGATGAAGTCGGTGATAGTGGCGCGGGTACGTCGCTTGGCGCGCTCTACGCCCGAGAATAATTCGGATCGCACATAGTCATAAACAAAAAAACTGGGTGGCAGCACCAGCCTAGCGCGCTGGGCGAACCGCCGTTGCGGCGTGTCACGGAGCTTTCTAATCTTGTCGATCGCGGCGTCGAGTTGGCCCACGGATGGCAGCCTCTGACACCATTCGTTACCATGACAGAGTGACGGCGATTGCAGGCAGCGGAGTTCCGACGGGGAAAAATTCCAAACCCCACGCCGGTAATCGTCGGAAATGAACAGCACGATCAATTTTTTGATGTTGATGTTTTCACCCTTCAGGTAGCGTTCGAGCTTGTTCCACTGTTCGAAGCCGGTGCCCGACAATCCGCCGTTGATGAGCTGGTAGGGCAGCGTGTCGCTCTGTGTGGCCAGTTGTCGAAACCACGGCGCCGCGCCCAGGCCTTCGGTGAACGAGTCGCCTAACAGCAATATCGATGGCTGGCCGCCGACGACGTCGAAATCCTGAACCAGGCCGTAGTTGTTGGTGTGAAAATGGTAGTCATATTCGATGGTGTAGCCCGCATTGGAGAAAAATCCGAGCTGATTTCTGATGTCGTTATGTGGAACGTAGGTGAAGATGTCGGCGTGATTTTGAAAGATCGTGCCGGCGCCATCGAAGAATACCATGCGATGGCCCCAGCCGAACTCACGCTCGTTCGCGCTGGCGCGGCCGATCGAAGGCAAGAAAATGTAGCAGGACAGTTCGACGAATATCAGTCCAACGATCAGCGAAGCAGTGACCAATCCGGTAGCTGTCAGCGCGGCGACGGTGCGCTCGCCCAGGCCTGCGGTAACGGAACGGTTCATCGGTAATCCGAGCGACAAGGAAGCCGCCTTCCGTGGTTCTGGAGCCAAGATCGAGATATAGAATGCGGATCGCGGTCGAGGAAAGGAGCGGCCGTTTCATCCGATGAATTATATGAGTAATTCTTTGTGTGATTCTTAATTTAACCGTAAGCGCGCGTGATGGGCGCGTGGTAAGCGTAATGCATGAGCAGGAGCGGGGTTGCCGCAGGCCGAAGCGTCGTCGTGAGCGTTGTCATTGCCGCCAGCATTTGCTGCGGCGCGCTGGCGCAGGGTACATCCGCGCTCGGCGATGCCGCCAATGCCATGATCGGCACCTGGGAGTTCTCCAACGCGGATCGCGATAAGCTCTGCCGTTTCACATTTCGGGCGGACGCGGTGGCCGGCGGCTACCGGGCCGACGTCGATCGCAACTGCGCCAATTTGTTCCCATCGACCAAGGATATCGCCGGCTGGACAATCGACAATTACGGAACGCTGCGGCTCATCGATGCGCACAGCAACGCGGTGCTCGAGCTAACCGAGGTCGAAAGCGGCATCTTCGACGGCTTTCAGCCCGGCGAGGGGCGCTACGTATTGCAGAGCGCCGCCGCGGCGCCGGTGCGGTCAGCCGACGACATGATCGGAGATTGGGCGGTCGCGCGTGGCACCGGCAAACCGATCTGTCTGCTGACGCTCGTCGGCAGTCCCGCCGTGGCCACTACGTTGGCGCTGAAGATCAAGCCCGGTTGCGACGCTCTGGTCACCCGCTTCGGCCCGACGGCATGGCGGATGGACCAGGGCGAATTGCTGCTGCTTTCCGCACGCGGACAAAGTTGGCGGTTCGAGGAGAATGACGCCAACACCTGGCAGCGTGTGCCGGAAACCGCCGACCCGGTGCTGCTGGTGCGGCAGTAGCGGAAAGCGCACGAGGCCTCAATCATGAGCGACGCAATTGCGCTGTTCCGCGCCAAGCAAGCCGGATATTTGCCCGATCATCTGGCAATCGATTGGGAGGAACTTCGCAGCGGCCTTGCGCGGGGCTTTATCGACGTCGGCAAGCGGCATCTGGCGCCGAATGGCTACCTGCACGCCGCGCCAGTCGTGGCACTCGCTGACACGGCATGCGGTTATGGTTGTGTGATGTCGCTACCAAAAGAGGCTAGCGACTTTACCACACTCGAACTCAAAACCAATTTCATCGGAACCACGCTCGAAGGCCGCATTACCTGCGAGGCGCGCCTCGTTCACGGCGGGCGCACGACCCAGGGCTGGGACGCGGAGGTCAAACGCGAAGCGACCGGCAAGACTATTGCGCTGTTTCGCTGCACGCAGCTGCTGCTCGCCAAGCCGCGCGGCGATCAATAGACCGCGGCAAGTCGGCCTGGCGACGTGACCATCAAACCAATATCCGCAGGCGGATTTCCCGCCGGTGGCTCGGTTGTTGTCATCGGCGCAGGTGCGACGGGACTGTGCGCGGCGCTCGCCGTGCAGGAAACCGACGTCGACGTTGTCGTCTTGGAGCGCGATTCCCTTCCGCGCGGATCGACCGCGTTATCGGCCGGGCTCATTCCCGCGGCCGGCACGCGTTTTCAGAAGGCGCGCGGCATCAGTGACGACCCGGCGCTGTTTGCAGCCGACATCGCGCGCAAGGCGCACGGCGAGGGCGATGCAGCGATGGTCGAACGCGTCGCGCGGGAATCTGGGCCCGTCGTCGAGTGGCTGGCGGATTGTTACGGCTTGCCATTCTCGGTGGTGCACGACTTTGACTATCCCGGCCACTCGGCGCGGCGGATGCACGGCCTGCCGTCGCGCTCGGGTGTGGAGCTCATCGATCGCTTGCGTCAGGCAGCGGACGAACGCGCCGTTCCGCTGATCCTCAATGCAACCGTCAGCGCGCTTTACGTGGACCAGCACGGTCGCGTTGACGGGCTCGAGGTCACGCGGCCCGATGGCGCACGCGATCAGTTTGGCGCCGGAGCCGTCATCCTCGGGTGCAGCGGCTACGGCGGCTCGCCGGATTTGGTCGGCCAGCATATTCCCGAGATGCGCGCCGCTTTGTATTTCGGTCATCCGGGCAATCGCGGTGATGCGGTGCGGTGGGGAGATGCGCTCGGCGCGAAACTTCTGCACATGTCGGGCTATCAGGGCCATGGCTCGGTCGCGCATCCGCACGGAGTGCTAGTGACTTGGGCGGTGATCATGGAGGGCGGTTTCCAGGTCAACGATGGTGGCGTTCGCTTCTCGGATGAAAGCCAAGGTTACTCCGAGCAGGCAGCCATCGTGCTGGCGCAACCCGGTGGCGTGGCGTTCAATGTCTTCGACGCGCGCATTGCCGCGATTGCCCGCCAATTCGCCGATTTTCAGCAAGCCGAAGCTGCCGGCGCGATCGTCGAGGCAGAAACGATCGCGGATTTGGCCACGCGGCTGCATTTGCCGGCTGATGCGCTCGCGCAAACCTTTGCCGAGGTCGAACTGGTGAAGGCGAGCGGCAGCAAAGATCGCTTCGGCCGCTCCTTTGCCGGTTCCCTACAATTGTCGCCGCCATTCAAGGCGGTGAAAGTTACCGGGGCGCTCTTTCACACCCAGGGAGGTCTTGCGGTCGATCCCGGGGCGCGCGTGCTCGGCAGGCATGGGGAGCCCTTACCCAACCTGTTCGCCGCCGGTGGCGCGGCGGCCGGCGTTTCTGGGTCGCGCGCCAGCGGTTATCTGTCGGGCAACGGCTTGTTGACCGCGACGGTGCTCGGCCGGCTCGCCGGTCAAACCGCTGCGAGGATGGTGAAGTCAGCACGTAATGGAACTCGGGCCCCTTGAGCGCGTTATCGTGGGCTTCTGAGGGCTGGCCTTCGGAGGGCTCGCGCCATGCCGACATTCAACACGCGTCTCGGCGTTATTGCAGTCGCTTTAGTTACCCTTTTTCCCGCACCGCAGGCGGCGCAAGCCTTCGGCCTGAATTTCGGGCCGTTCCATCTTAATCTGCCGATCCCTGGCCCGCCTCGCCAGGTGGCGCGAACCGAGCCGATCGCCACCGAGACGCCGCAAGCGGCTACGCCGGCCGGGTCGCCGAGCTTGCTCTATCCGGTGCTCGCTTGGCCGTCGATCTACGACGAGATTTTCACGCCGAGCGCCTCATCGTCTTGGTCATTCGGCTACCAGAACATTTTCGACCAGGCCTTTGCCAAATATCCGCCGCAGCGTAGTGCGAATCTGTGTCCGTATCACGATCGGACGGCGGAGATCGTCGGCCACATCACCCGGGAAGCGTCGCCGGACGCCAAGCAGCAGCCGCTGCTGCAGACGTTGGCGACTGCGCTCGGTCAGGCCAACGGTTACCTGATCAAATCCTGTCCGACCGAAATCCCGGGCCAGCCGGTCGCGCGCTTGCAGCTGATGGTCAATCAGCTCGACGCCATGATTATGGCGCTGGAGATCGTGCGGCCGCCATTGCAAGCTTTCGAGCAATCCTTGAGCGATGAGCAACGCGTCCGCTTCGACGGTGCCGGCGCCGCACTCGACGGAATCGCGCCGGCCTGCAAGATGCCGGCAGGATCGCCGAAACAATCGCTGGCCGAGCTTGAGCGCGCCATACAACCGACCGCCGAGCAGCGCCCGGCTTTGACCAAGGTCGAGGATGCTTTCAATCGCGCGCAAGCCAATCTTGACGCCGGCTGCCCGGGCGCGGTGTCGCGCACGGCCTTGGGCCGTCTGGAGGCGACGGAAGAGCGCCTGGACGCCGCCTGGCGCGCGGTCCAGACCATCGAAGTGGCGTTTGCGGATTTTCAGAAGACCCTGAGCGACGAGCAGAACGCCCGGTTCAATTCCTTGCAGCTTGCCAGCGCTCACTAACTGGTCGGCGGCTGCCGTTCGACGACGCGAAGCTTCCGCACGGTCAGCTCATCGACTTCGAGCGAACCGATCCGCGCTTTCTTGATTGCAAGCCGTCCGATAGCAATCCGGCCGATGGCCAGTGCGCCGATGGCAACCGCGCCTAGCGCGGCGGCGCCGACCGCCAGCGCCAGCAGATCGGCGGTGAGCGAGGCTCTTCGTTGCCGTCTAACAGCGTGCGCCATTGCGTTTCCGGTCGGCTTCAGATCAGCTTCAGGCCCTTGAGGCTGGCGTGGCCTTCCTTGCCGACGATGATGTGGTCATGCACGGAAATGCCGAGCGGATTGGCGATCGCGATAATCTGTTGGGTCATCTGGATGTCGGCGCGCGACGGCGTCGGATCGCCCGACGGGTGATTGTGCAGCAGGTGTTGTAAACGAGCCATCACACCGAAAACTCTCCAAAATCGTTGTTCCGCGCTGGGGGCCAGGGGCTGTGACTGGGGACGGTAGTCGTTGCCACTTTGTGACTCTCACATTGGTCACGTTCGATCCCGTTTGCGCCATGGAGAGCAACTTAAGTCATGTCTGCTTCTCTAATCGGCCGTTTGGGGTCAAGCACTTTCAGACCATCCGCCGCTGCAGTGTCGATGTCACTCACGGGCTCGTGCTTCTCTTCGGAATCGGCACCAAGGCCCTTCCATCATGGGATTCGAGAACGAGGTGGAACAATCTTTACCGCGGTCTTGCCGTAGACGGACGGCAGATCCAAGCAGACATGCGATCTCACCTCATCCATCGTCCCGCGAGGGACATCATTCCACCGCTCGGTGGATCTCCAGTGTTCTCCTATTACATTTGATTGTGCACGGTTCTCATGCAGCCACGACCTCCCGGGTCCATCGGAACTCGGTGCCGTCAACCCAGATGCGGTGCATGATCACGGCCAACCGTCGCGCCAGCGCGACGATCGCCTTCTTCATTCCGCGGTGCCTGGCGATCTTCATCGCCCAGGCCTTGAGCCAGGACCATTTTGTCGAACGTACCAGCATGACCTGCGCCGCTTCGTAGAGCATCATCCGCATCATCTCGTCTCCGCAGCGCGATATTCTGCCGCTTCGATCGATCTCGCCGGATTGATACTTGGAGCACGTCAGCCCAAATACGGCACCGACTGCCTTGGATTTGCGGAACCGAGCCGGCACGTCAACGGTGGCGCGATAAGTCAGTGCCACTACCGGGCCGACACCCGGGGTCGTCATCAGGCGCCGGCACACGTCATCGTCCCGCACGATCGCCAGCAATCGGCGATGCAGGATGACAAACTGCTCGCGAAGTACCCGCCGGACAATGAGCAGCGGTTCGACCAGCACAGCCAGGTCGGGCAAGTTCTCGACCAGTTCCTTGATGCGGGCCTCAAACTTCACAGTACCCACCATGCCCACCTTGAGACCGAAGTTGCGCAAAGTGCCGCGCAGGTCGTTGTCAATGGCGATCGCCTTCGACTGCAGCAGCTTGCGATGGGTCAGCAGCATCCGCAGTTTCTGACTGCGTAGCGTCTTCACGTGCACCGGGCGGTAAAGTCCCGCCCGGATCATCTGCGCGATGCCGCGTGCATCGTTGCGGTCCGTCTTGTTGATCTGGGCCTTCAGCACCGCCTGCATGTGCCGCGTCTCGACACAGACCACCGCTAACTCGGCTTCGGCCAGCGCACTGTAAAGCCACTGCGACAGCGGTCCGGCTTCCAATCCAATCCGCTTGAAGCGGTAGGCCGGGTTCTTCAACACCGCCAACAGTGCTTCAGGCTCGCTCGCAACCTTCACTTCCCGAACGATCTTGCCCGTGTCATCCACAATGCAGACGCTGGTCGCCTTGACCGACACGTCCAATCCAGCAAAATGGTCCATGCTGCGCTTCTCCTTCTGATGCTTGGGGCCCGTAACAACGGTGACCCCGTTTCACCATCAGCCTGAAGCGCAGCACCCAAAATCTTCAGCTATCCACAACAACGCCGGCCGATTACCCCATCTTTTCCCATGAGCGGACATCCTATCGCTGCAGGTCAACCGTCGCTATGGGCCAAACGCGGACGAAATTAGAGACCGCTGAGCCGCAGCCCGATGTAGGATAGCTCACTGGTTACCAGTCGCTGGGGGGGGTCAAAATGAGTACGCGACGGAACGCGAGTGTTGCAGGTGGTATCGCTGGAATAATTGGCTGGGTCATTTTTTCGTCGCCTTCGTTCTTGCGCCGACGCCGCCAACTCTCGGCGCTTCGGCTGCCGACATTACGCGTTATTTTAATGAGCATCACACCGCAACTCTGGTTTCGGCCTTTCTTTTTGCTACGACGGCAGTACCGTTCACCCCTTGGGCTGGGGCACTTGCCGCGAGATTGCGCGAAGCGGAAGGAGCTGGCGCTTGGCTGTACCTCACTTTTCTCTCAGGAGTAATTGTTACTTTTGCGGTTGATGTGTCTGCCTCATCGATCTTCATGGCGTTGTCCGATCGGGGATGGGCTTTGGGTGATGCAAGTGCGCAGATACTCGCCGACATTGCGAACTACGCTTTCATCTTTACCGGCTTTGGCTCGGTAGTATTTGTCACAGCAGCGTCGGTGGTAATGATCCGTACTGGTGAAGTTGCACGAATGCTTGGCCAATTGGGGCTGCTCGTTGCCGTGACCCAAATTATTTCTCTATTCACGGCGTTTTTTACCGACGGATTTATGGTTGGTGGTGGTTTGATTTCCATCGCTGGCTTTACGTTGCTTGGGTTATGGTGGCTCGCCGTTTCCATTGTGATGATCGTTCGTGCGCCAGCGGCAGAAGCCAGCTAACTTCTATCGGTGCTAGGAACCGACGAGGAATAGGGCTGCCATGGCTTGCGGGCGTGGACCTCATATCGGGGCACCGCTTTGGATGCACCACCGCAGATGCTGAATTAAGTGCCGCTCTGTTAGCGCGTGAGCGACGTGATCGAATGAAGGCAATCTACCGCTACCGCCAGGAACGACATTTCGCCAAGCCTCCGGCGGCGATATGGCCGTTCGTCTCCGACTCCGCCCGCCTCGTGGAGTTGGCGGGCTTCGCTCCTACCGTTTCGAGGAACGGGTCGACGTGCAGGGTCAAGTCCGCCGGTTCGCCCATGGCAAGATTGGCCCCTTTCCGGTGAGATTTGAGGAAGATTTTGGCGAATGGCAGGAAAATCGCCGCTTTTTCGAAGTTCGAGAGTACCAGAACGGTCCGATGCGGCGCTGGGAGTTCGGCTCCGAGCTATTTGCTGAAGGCGAGGGTTGTCGGCTGCTGGTGACCGGCATGGCCGAAGCGTCCGGCCTTTTGGGATTCGTGGCGAAGCGTGCAGGCATCTTCGACACCGAGTTCGGCAAAGCCATGGCGGCGATCGAGCGGCTCATTCGCGAGAGTGACGGTCCTGCGCTTATTCCAGGCTGGGGCGCCGAGGACTTGGTGGAGCCTTCAGCCCGCTATCGGCTTGACGCGCTTGCGGCGGAATTGGCGCGCGATCCTGCCTCGCATGGTCTAGCGCCGAACCTCGTCGATTTCCTGCGGCATGCCCCGATGGTTGCGCTCCGCAGCATTCGCCCGATGGCGCTCGCGACACTATGGTCCGTCGCGCCCGACCGTGCCGTCGAGCTGTTCTTGGCGGCGGCGCGGAACGGCATCATGGGAATGGGCTGGGATCTGTTGTGCCCGCGCTGCCGCGGTGCGAAGGTGCGTGTGAGCCGACTTAACGAACTGCCGAAAGGTGCGCATTGCTCCTCGTGCAACATCGATTACGAACGCAATTTCAGCCGCAACGTCGAATTGACTTTCCGTCCAGAGCCTTGGATTCGTACGCTGCCGGACGGCGAGCTGTGCGTGCTCGGCCAGGGCACTGCGCGGCACGTCAAATTTCAGGCCGAGGTCGCGGCAAGGTCGGCCAAGAGCTTCAAATTATCCTTGGCTCCTGGCCCGTACCGTTTTCGGACTGTCGAGGCTGGCACCGAAGCCGATGGCGAAATCGGCGCCGACGGCGTCATCCCGACGCTTGTGGCGCGCGGCTCCGACATCCTGCTTGAAGGAGCGAACGGCAGGGATGAGCTCGCGATCCGCAACGAGAGTGACCGACCGCTCGCGTTCGTCGTCGAGGATCGCAACTGGGCCCAAAACGCGCTGACCGGCGAGCGCGTGATTGCCATGCCCGCCTTCCGTCGGCTCTGTCCGGAGCAGTTGCTTCGTCCCGGCGACAATGCTGAGATCGGCTGGATCGCCATCATGTTCACCGATCTGAAGGGCTCGACCGAGCTCTACGATGCACTGGGCGACGCCACCGCCTATAACCTCGTGCGCGACCATTTTGCTTTCCTGTCAGATCGGGTCGAGCAAAATCATCGCTTCGTCGTCAAGACCGTGGGCGACGCGGTGATGGCCGCCTTCTCCCGCCCCGATGACGCAGTTCGTGCGGCGCTCGCGATCCAAGACGATGTCGCAAGTTTCAATTCCGCCCGTGGCGGAGGCAAGAGTGCGACGCCCATTGTATTGAAGCTCGGACTTCATGCCGGATCGTGCATCGCTGTCACCACGGGCGACGTGCTCGATTACTTCGGCGCGACCGTGAATATCGCGGCGCGGCTCGAACATCAGTGTGGCGGCGGCGAGGTGATTGTGTCGGAAGCCGTGGCTAAAGATGCCACTGTGGGAGCGGCGCTGGAGGATTGGACGCTGTTCGAAGAAACGGCGACGTTACGTGGTGTCAGCGGGCTGGTTCGGTTTGTTCGGGTCGAAGGTATCCGCAGGGCGATGCTGCCTGTGGACGAACTATGAAGCCGTTACCGGCATGATCCATCAATCCGAAGGCCGCCGAGCCGCTCGACCTGAAAGTGCCACTCCCAATCATCGCGACATGCGTTGCACCGAAGTCTCGCAGCCAACCGGCGGTATGGGTCAAAAACGCACATCGCCGAGCGGTTAGTCAACTCCTGTTCTTATCTCGAAAGCGGACATGCTGGGGGCGGCAATGGGGACGGCGAATTCGTTCTACTTCGCGCTTTGACGCTAGGTAAGGCCCAACGCGCCTCGCTAAATGCATGTTTTTTCAGAGACAGATCCATAATGAAAAAGGGGCGGTTGGTTGTGCACGAGAATGATGGCGGTGGCGGACAATTCCAGCGCGCGCTTGACCACCTCGCGCGGATAGACCGACGTGTGATCGACCGTGCCGGTCTGCTGCACCTCGTCGGCGATGACCTTGTTTCGCTTGTCGAGAAAAAGAACGCGGAACTGCTCGCGGTCCTCGAAGGCCTGCGCGGTGCGGCAATAGTCGAGCACCGCCGACCAGGATGACAGCACCGGCCGCTTTTTCACCTCGCCGCGAATGAGCCGGCTCGCCGCCGCCTGCACCAGCTTGAGTTCGGTGATGCTGGCCGGCGCCCGATCCCTTGATCTGGGCAAGCCGGGCCTCCGGGGCGGAGATGACCTCGGCGAACGAGCCGCAGGTGGCGATCAGCGTCTTGGCCAGCGGCTTGAGGTCGCGCCGCGTCAGGGCGCGGAATAACACCGCCTCCAGCAACTCGTAGTCCGACAGCGCCTCGGCGCCCGCTTCGCGAAACCGCTCGCGCAGCCGTTCCCGATGGCCGTAATAATGCGGTGGGGCCTCGGCCAGGCCACGTTCGCCCGCGGGCTTTTTTTCCAGCATCGGAATTTTCACGCAACTCCACTGGCGGCTCTCGGCCGTTACCGGCGGCCACAAGGATGACCGGATTGCGGTATTTTGCAATCGGAAGGGCGGGAGAACGCCATGGCAAAGCCGGCAGCTATGCCTACCTTCCGCTCGAACGCGTCGTCTTCGGCCGTCCGGCCGCCGAGGCCGCGGTCGAGGAGACGGCGCGCATCGGCGCGAGCGCGCGTTTTCATCGTCGCGTCGAAGAGCCTGGCGGGTAACACGCCGGTCGTCCGCACCATCGCCGATGCGCTCGGCTCCCGCTATGTCGGCTTGTTCGACGGCTGCGTGCAGCACAGTCCGCGCGCGAGCTGTCATCGCAGCGGCGCAGGCGGTGCGCGCGGCCGCGCCGGACCTCATTCTGACGGTCGGCGGCGGCACCGCGATCGATACTGTCAAAGTCCTGCAAATCTGCCTCGCGCATGGCGTCGAAACGCGCCGAAGGGCTCGACGGCCTGCACGTTTCGGTCGCAGCCGACGGCAAAAGGCATGTGCCGGATATCAGCCCGTCGCCGGTGCGCCAGGTGGTCGTGCCGACCACGTTGTCCGGCGCCGAGTTCTCAAATCTTGCCGGCATCACCGACGAACGTATCCGCCAAAAACATTCCTTCATCGGTCCGGATGTCGGCGCGCGTTCCGTCATCCTCGATCCGGAGATGACGGTGCACACGCCCGAATGGCTCTGGCTATCGACCGGCGTGCGCGGCGTCGATCATGCGGTCGAAACCCTTTGCTCGATCGACGCGCATCCTTATTGCGACGGCCTGGCTTTGCATGCTTTGCGGCTGTTCGCGCAAGCGCTGCCGCTATCCCGACGATCTCGCGGCGCGGCTTACTCTGCCAGCAGGCGTCTTGGCTTGCCGCCTCGTCGATCGCGCGGGTCACTTACGGCGCGAGCCACGGCATCGGCCACGTGCTTGGCGCATTCGCCGACGTACCGCATGGCCATACCTCGTGCGTGATGCTGCCACATGTGATGCGCTACAACGAGCGTGCGACCGCGGCAAAGCAGCGGCTGATCGCCGAAGCTTTGGGGACACCTACTGTGCTCCGGCGGCCGACGCCATCGCCGAATTGATCGCGGTCGCTCAACCAGCCGGCTACGCTGCGCGCGCGTCGGCGTCAAGCGCGAGCAATTGCCGAAAATCGCCGAAGCGGCGATGCACAATATATGGGTACGCACTAACCCGCAGCCGATCCGCTCGCCGGAAGACGTGATGCAAATTCTCGAAGCCGCGTGGTGAAGCGGACGCGCTCACGCCCGATTAGGCGGCTTGGTCAAGCCTTTTGGCGAGAGTGTGAAAACCTCGACGCCGGTTTCGGTCACGCCGACCGAATGCTCGAATTGCGCCGATAGCGAGCGGTCGCGGGTCACCGCCGTCCAGCCGTCGGACAGAACTTTCACGTGCGGGCGGCCGAGATTGATCATCGGTTCGACCGTGAAGAACATCCCGGATTTGAGTACGATCCCTTCGCCGGGTCGGCCGACATGCACGATGTTCGGCTCGTCGTGGAAAAGCCGGCCCAAGCCCGTGACCGCAGAAATCGCGCACCACGCTCATATGCTGCGCTTCGACAAAAGTCTGGATGGCGTGGCCGATGTCGCCGGTGGTGGCGCCGGGCTTGATGACGGCGATGCCGCGCATCATCGCCTCGTAGGTGACGTCGATCAGGCGCTCGGCGCGGCGCGGGATTTCGCCGATCGCATACATGCGGCTGGAATTGCCGTGCCAGCCGTCGAGAATGAGCGTCACGTCAACATTGACGATGTCGCCCTCGCGCAGCGGCTTCTCCGATGGAATGCCGTGACAGACCACGTGATTGACCGAGGTGCAGGTTGCCTTGCGATAACCGCGATACATCAGTGTCGCCGGCGCGGCGCCGTGGTCGTTGCCGAACTCGTAGACCAGCCGGTCGATGCGCTCGGTGGTGACGCCGGGCCGGATCTCATCCGCCAGCATGTCGAGACATTCGGCCGCTAGCCGCCCGGCCTTGCGCATGCCTGCGAAGGCGGCGGGGCCGTAGACCTTAATCTGTCCGGTTTTGCGTAGCGGCGCGACGGCCGCGTCGACGTAGGTCATGGCGTTTGAGCTTCAGCCGCAATGAGAGCGGCCGGAAGCCGCCGGCAACAATGTAAGCATGGGCACGCGCAACGCAAGCAATCTGCGTCGCCGGGCATCACCACCTAGCCGCCGACGATTGGAACCGGGGCCGCGATCTCGATGCCGTCCAGCGTGACCTTGCAGCGCCATGCCAGCACCTCGAGCCCGAACGCGCGAGCACGGTCGAAAGCCGCCGCATAGCCGGGATCGATGTCGCGGGCGATGGCAAAACGCTCCGCCGACGGAATTTGGATGACGAACAGCAGCACAGCGCGGGCGCCGTTGGCGAGCACGCCGGTAAGCTCACGCATATGCTTGGCGCCGCGCACGGTCACGCTGTCGGGAAATTCGGCCAGCTGTGGCTTGCGCATCAGGTGGACGTTCTTGATCTCGAGATAGCAAGGCCGCCGCGTTGGATCGTCGAGCAGGAAATCGACCCGCGAGTTCCCGCCATATTTCACCTCGCGCCGGACGGTCGGGTAATTGCGCAATTCCGGGATCAGGCCGGCGGCGAGCGCGTCGGCAACCAGCTGGTGCGGCTGGGTGGTATTCACGCCAACAATTTCCGGCCCGCTGCCCAGATCGGTTTCGACCAGTTCCCAGGTATGCGGATATTTGCGAAGCGCGTTGGCGGAATCGGACAACCATACCCGCGACAGCGGCCGGTCGAGGCCGGTCATGGCTCCGGGATTAGCGACGTGAACGGTCATCACCTCGCCGGAGGGGAGCACCACATCGGCGAGGAAGCGCTTATAGCGGCGGGCGAGAGTCGCCTCAATGAGCGTCGAGTTAAATCGCATGACCGCCATTTAGCACGGGAAACACATTTTGTGCGTTTCGCCGTGGGAAGCGCCGCCGAGGTCGTCGTCGATATGGACGCGAATAATGTCATCGAAGGAATGTTCGGCTTTGAAGCCGAGCGCAAGCGCCCGACCGGCGTCGAAGCGAGCCGGCCAACCGGCGACAATGCGGGCAATCAGCGGGTCCGGCGCGCGCCGGATGCGCGCTGCTACTTTATCGCCGGCAATCCGCCGCAACGCGGCGATCTGCTCGGCGACTGTGCAGCAAAGCCCGGGCATGGTGAGGCTAACTCGTGTGCCGAGTGCCTTCGTGTCGAGTGTGGCCGCATGGATGAGAAAGCCGACCGCGGCGCGCGGGCTGGCATGCCAGCTGCGCACGCTTTCATCGACCGGCAGCACCGCTTGCTCGCCGGCAAGCGGCTCGCGGATGATCGACGAGAAAAAACCGGATGCCGCTTTGTTCGGCTCGCCGGGCCGCACCACGATATTCGGCAGCCGGATGCCGATGCCATCGAGGAAGCCGCGCCGCGTATAGTCGGCGAGCAGCAGCTCGGTCATCGCCTTCTGCGTGCCGTAGGAGGTGAGCGGCGTCAAAAAGAATTCGTCAGGGATCGCGTCGGGAAACGGCGCACCGAACACCGCGATCGACGAAGAGAAGACGACACGCGGCTGGTAACCGCCGCCGCCTGCGCGGATCGCGTCAAACAGCGCGCGCGAACCGCCGAAGTTGACGTGCATGCCTTTGTCGAAATCAAGTTCGGCTTCGCCGGAGACGATTGCAGCGAGGTGGAAGATGACGTCCGGCTGCTCGGCAACGGCGTTGCGAGCAACGGTCGAATTGGCGAGATCGCCGGCGATAGCATCGAATTTGCCGGCGAATTTTTCCGACCATTGTGGTGCCGCCACGTCGAGCAGCGTGAGTTTTTCGATTGGCCTGCCGGCGAGTGTGCCATCGGCGACAAGCTGCGCGGCGAGCTTGCGCCCGATCATGCCTGCGGCGCCGGTAATCAGGATATGCATGGGCCGAGTTTCTACAACGCCATGCCGCCGTCGACGAGATGGGTGTGGCCGGTGATGTAGCTCGACTCGTCGCTGGCCAGAAACAGCGCAAGCAAGGCGACTTCATCCGGCGTGCCGAGGCGGCCCATCGGCTGGCGCGCGACGAAGTCCGCCCGCACCGCGTCGAGCGTCTTGCCGGTTTCGTGCGACACCGCGGTGATGCGATCGCCGAGCGACGGCGATTCGATCGTGCCCGGGCAAACGGCGTTGCAGCGGATGCCTTGTTTGATGAAATCGGCGGCAACCGCCTTGGTCAGCCCGATCACCGCGGCTTTGGTGGTGCCATAGACATAGCGGTTCGGCACGCCGCGGATCGACGACACCGCGGAAGCGATGTTGACAATTGAGCCCTTTTTCTTCTCCAGCATGCCGGGCAGGAAAGTCTTGATCATCCGGTGCATGGATTTGACGTTGATGTCAAAGGAAAAATCCCACTCTTTGTCGGAGCAATCGAACACAGTGCCCTGGTGCACGTAGCCGGCGCAATTGACCAGAATATCGAGCGGACCGAATTCGCGGACGATGTCGCGGCTGAACGCATCGATATCGTCTTGCGCGCGGACGTCGAGCTTGCGCAATTTGCCGCGCAGACCGGTGAGCTTGTTGGGATTGAGATCGGTAGCGATCAACCGAGCGCCCTCGGCGGCGAACTTTTCCGCGACGGCGCGTCCGATGCCCTGACCGGCGGCGGTGACCAGCGCGACTTTGCCGTCCAGTCTGTTACTCATGACTGCCTCGAAGCTTTCGATGCATTCATCTCCGCCAGGCTGAGCTTCTGCCGGCCGTCCTGGTCGAAATTCTCCGGATCGAGCCAGCGTTCGAAGTTGCGTTTGCGCGCCGGCCATTCGCTGTCAAGCATGGAGAACCAGGCGTCGTCGCGGTTGCGGCCATCCTTGCTAATCATGTGCTGCCGGAATGTTCCTTCGTAGGCGAAACCATAGCGCAACGCAGCGCGGCGCGACGCAGCGTTGAGCGAGTTGCATTTCCATTCATAGCGCCGGTAGCTGAGCGTCTCGAACACGTAACGCGCCAGCAAATATTGCGCTTCGGTTCCAAGCGGCGTGCGCTGCAGCGCTGGTGAATACAACACGTGACCGACCTCAATTACACGGTTATGCGGCACGATGCGCAGCAGCGTAAAATAACCAACGGCGCGCCCGGCGGTATCGATAATGGCATAGGCGTAGGGATCGTCCGCCGTCGCGCGCATGGCAATAAACGCCGAGAAGTCGGCAAAGTTCGCAAACGGTCCGCCGAACGAAATATAGGTCCAGACCTGATCCTGCCCGGCGAAGACCTTCCATAAATCCGTCGCGTGCTCCGGCGTGAGCTTTTCGATCCGGCCGTAGCGGCCTTGCAGCGTCACCGGGCCGGGCCGTGGCGCTGGCGTCGGATTTCCGACCAACAGGCCGATCGGCTGGCCGGTCTTCGGATGTGGTTCCGAAGGCGTGCTCACGAGGGTCGCTTGCGGTCTTCGTTGAAGAATTTGTTCAGGTCGGCGTTGGTGACCAGCCCGGCAAAGCCGTCGAACTTGCCCTCTTTGGCGATCTCGGTGGCGGTGCGGATGAATGCATGCATCGCCACCCGCGCCAGCGAGCCGCCGACGCTGATCCGGCGCACCCCCATTGCCGCGAGGTCACTGACGGTGAAGCCGAAGGCGCCGCCGCCGAGAAAATTCACAGGCTTCGGCGCCACTGCCTTGACCACCGCCTCGATCTGCTCGCGCGTTTTGATGCCGGGCGCATAAAGGCAATCGGCGCCGGCGTCCTTGTAGGCCTTAAGCCGGCGGATGGCGTCGTCGAGGTTGTTCACGCCACGGATGAAATTCTCCGCCCGCGCGGTGAACACGACGTCGCCGCCGGCGCGGTCGATCGCCCCGCGCGCCGCCTTGACCCGCGCCACCGACAGGTCGAAGTCGTAGAGCGGTTGTGCGCTCTTTGGCGAATCCTCGACCGAAACGCCGGCAATTCCGGTGGCGATGCAGCGGGTGACGTTTTCCGCCACTATGTCTGGATCGTCGGCAAAGCCGTTTTCGAAATCGGCGTTGAGCGGCACGTCGGTCGCCGCCGCTATTTCGCGATAATGCGCGAGCACATCGTCAAGCTGCTGCCCGCCGTCGGGCAGGCCGAGCGAATGGGCATGCCCGGAGCTGGTCGTCGCCAGCGCCGGAAAGCCGAGGCTTTGCAGATAGCGCGCGGTGCCGATGTTCCACGGATTGGGAATGACGAAGCAGCCGGCCTCGTGCAGGCTGGCGGAAAGTCTTGCGTTTGTCGGCAACGGACGGAAGCGCGCTACTCATATCGAACCCCGGCGGAGCAACGGAAAAAGGAGCGTCAATGACTGTCGCGCGGCACGAATTTCTGCGCAACCCGCTGATATTTGACCGCCGGCTCGAGCACCATGCCTTCGGCGAGCTGATCGACCATAGCGCGCTGGATTTCCTGCCACGGCGTTTGGCTCGGTGGATAGCGATAGCCGCCGCTCTGCTTCAGCGCCGTCGCGCCGTTCGCGCCAGTTCCGTCGGCGGCGATCAGCATATCGGCGGTGCCCTTATTGAGATCGATGCGCACGCGGTCGCCGGTCTTCAAGCAGCGCAAGCCCGCCGCCGTCCGCCGCTTCCGGCGAAGCGTTGAGGATCGACGGCGAGCCCGACGTGCCCGATTGCCGGCCGTCACCAATGCAGGGCAGCGAGGTGATGCCGCGTTTGATCAATGCCGCCGGCGGCTGCATGTTGACGACCTCGGCCGAGCCCGGATAGCCGATCGGGCCGGCGCCGCGCATGAACAGAATGGTATGTTCGTCGATATCGCAGCGCCGGATCGTCGATGCGGCGGTGATAATCCTCCGGCCCGTCGAACACCACGGCGCGGCCCTTCGAACGCGTTCGGGTCCTTCGGGATCGGACAGATAGCGCTGGCGAAACTCTTCGGAGATCACGCTCGTTTTCATGATCGCGGAATCGAACAGGTTGCCGTGCAGCACCTTGAAGCCGGCTTGCGCCTTCAGCGGTTCGTCGTAAGGCCGAATGACGTCGGCATTGTCGGCTTTGGTGCCGCGCGACATTCTCGGCCATCGTCTTGCCGTTGATCGTGAGCGCGTCGCCGTGCATGCGGCCGGCCTCGAGCAATTCATGCATCACCGCCGGCAGGCCGCCGGCGCGGTAATAATCTTCGCCGAGATATTCGCCGGCCGGCTGCATATTGACGAGCAGCGGCACGTCGTAGCCGATCGTCTCCCAATCCTCGATCGAAAGCTCGACGCCGACGTGCCGCGCGATGGCGATGAGATGGATCGGCGCATTGGTCGAGCCGCCGATCGCCGAGCAGGCGACGATGGCGTTCTCGAACGCGGCGCGGGTGAGGATATCGGAGGGCTTTAGGTCCTCGCGCACGATCTCCACCGCGCGCACGCCGGTCTGCGTAGGCGATCTGCGCCGCGCTCGCGATACGGCGCCGGGATCGCGGCGCAGCCGGGCAGCGACATGCCGAGCGCTTCGGCCATGGCGTTCATGGTCGAGGCCGTCCCCATGGTGTTGCAATGGCCGATCGACGGCGCGGAGGCGGCGACGATGTCGATGAATTCCTGGTAGTCGATCTTGCCGGCGGCGATGATCCTGGCGCGCCTGCCAGATCAGCGTGCCCGAACCCATGAGCTTGCCATTGTAGACGTAGCCGTTGAGCATCGGCCCGCCGGAGAGCACGATCGCCGGCGTGTTGACGGTGGCCGCCGCCATCAGGCAGGCGGGTGTGGTCTTGTCGCACCCGGTCGTCAGCACCACGCCGTCGAGCGGATAGCCGTAAAGCACCTCGACCAGACCGAGATAGGCGAGATTGCGGTCGAGCGCCGCGGTCGGCCGCTTGCCGGTTTCCTGAATCGGATGGACGGGAAATTCGAAAGCGACGCCGCCGGCGTCGCGGATGCCCTCGCGCACGCGCTTGGCCAGCTCGAGGTGATGGCGATTGCAGGGGCTCAGGTCGGAGCCGGTCTGGGCGATGCCGATGATCGGCTTGCCGGATGTCAGTTCCTCGCGGGTCAGGCCGTAATTGAGATAGCGCTCGAGATAGAGCGCGGTCATGCCCGGATTGTCGGGATTGTCGAACCACAATTGCGAGCGCAGCCGCGGTTTTGTTGCGCCCTTGCGAACCGTTACTCTTAGTCATCACCGTCTCCGCACGCGCTCACCCGCAACGCTATAGATAGGCCGATTTAGCGCAGGCGCGAACCCCGGATGCCATGCGTGTGCGGAACCAAATCAACCGTCGATGTTGCAGTGCAGCATGACGGCGCGGGTTGTTTGCCTTTGCGCGGCAATTGCGCTCAATTGCCGGCCATGCTGAAGACCATTGCCGCCTTCGATCGCATCGGCGAGGAGAACGCTTTCGCCGTGCTCGCGCGCGCCACGCAGCTTGCCGCGGCAGGCCGCGACATCATCAATCTCGGCATCGGCCAGCCCGATTTCCGCACCCCGGATTTCATCGTCGAGGCGGCGGTCAAGGCGCTGCGCGACGGCCACCACGGCTACACGCCGGCGGTCGGCATCCTGCCGCTGCGCGAAGCGGTCGCCGCCGATCTGCACGAGCGTTTCAAGGTCAAGGTTTCGCCGGACGAGGTGATGATCTTTCCCGGCGGCAAGCCGACCATGTTCATGTCGATCCTGATGTTCGGCGAGCCGGGCGCCGACATTCTTTATCCCGATCCCGGCTTTCCGATTTACCGCTCGATGATCGAGTTCACCGGCGCGCGGCCGGTGCCGGTGCCGATCCGCGAAGAGAACAACTTCGCCTTCTCCGCCGACGGAAACGCTCGAGCTTGATCACGCCGCAAACGCGGCTGCTCATTGTCAATTCGCCGGCCAATCCGACTGGCGGCGTGACGCCGAAGGCGGAAGTCGACAAACTCGTCGCCGGGCTGGCAGGCTTCCCGGACGTCGCGGTGATGTCGGACGAAATCTACGACCACATGCTCTACGACGGCGAGACCCATGTGTGCCTGCTGCAATATCCCTCGATCCGCGATCGGCTGATCCTGCTCAATGGCTGGTCGAAGACCTACGCCATGACCGGCTGGCGGCATCGGCTATGCGGTATGGCCGGGCAAGCTTTACGACTACGCGCGCAAGCTCGCAGTCAATCTGCATTCCTGCGTCAACGCCGCCACGCAATTTGCCGGCCTCGCCGCGCTCACCGGCCCGCAGGACGACAGTGACGAAGATGGTCGCCGAATTCGACCAAGCGCCGAAAAGTCGTGGTCGCGGGCCTCAACCGGCTGCCCGGCATGTCATGCACGACGCCGAAGGGTGCGTTCTACGCTTTCCCGAACATCAAGCGCACCGGCTGGAAGGCAAAACCGCTTGCCACGGCGCTGCTGGAAGATTCCGGCGTCGCGCTGATCGGCGGGCCGGATTTCGGCGTGCTCGGCGAGGGCTATGTGCGGGTGTCCTACGCCAATTCGACGGAAAACATTTTGCGCGCGCTCGAGCGCATCGGCGAGTTCCTGAGCACGCGCAAAGCGGCGTGATGTTCAACCCCTCTGCGTCAGCCGGAAGCCGAAGACGACAACCACGAGACCGACGAGCTGCGAGATGCTCGGCACAATGCCGAGCGCCAGGTATCCGATCAATAACGTGGACGGCGGCACCAGTGAAGGAAACACTGCGGCACGGCTGGCACCGAGCAGCAGCGCACCGCGGGCAAAGAGGTAGATAGCGCCAGCCGACGCAAATCCGCCCTGCACAACGGCTTGCAGGAGATTTTCGAGGAATCCTGCGGCCGAAATATTGTCCCAGTAAACCGCCACCAGCGGCAGACCGAGCAGCGAAACGACGCTGGTCACCGCTACCGCCGGCATCGGCTCGATCCGCCACAGCCGCAGCAGCATGCCGAAAGTCGCGAACGAACAACCGGCGGCCACGAACATGAGATCGCCGGCCAATCCGTGCGCGCCGATCGTGCGCACCGCCTCGGCGCCGATGACAACGAGCCCGGCGACGATGGCAAGCGCTCCGGCAATGCGGCGTGCCGGCAATGGCTCCCGCAGCACCAGCCACGCCAACAGCAATCCGCCGAGCGACGCACACGAGGGCTGGATGACGCCACCGTGGCCGAGCGGCACGAACAGAAAGCCAGCGTAGCTGAGAATGGCGAGCGGCAGACCGCCAAAGAGTGTGAGAATGAAGCTGCACCCCCAGCCGAGCCGGCGAATATCGGTAAAGCCGTCGCGCGCGGCAAATGGCAGCAGTACCAATCCCGGCCAGATGAAGCGGTGCAACGCGATCACGATCGGCGACATGCCGGCGGTGACGCCGTGCCTGGCGGCGACGAAGCCGAGCGCCCAGCAGACAGCGGCGCCAATGCCGCACAACAGGCCGAGCGCGGTAGAGGATTTTACCGGCGGTGATTGCGAATCCATCAGCGTACAGACGCGGCGGCGCTTAGGCGCGGACGCGCGTACCGATCGACCGGTTGGCCGCCGACCGCGGCGTTTGCACCAGCCAATAGCCGCCGAACAGAACCAGGCCCCAGAACAGATCGCCTTCGAGCATGATGCGCAGGAACGGCAGCGCGGCGATGTAGCACTTGCTCAGGCCGGCGAGGTTCGCCGCGTACATCGGGCTGAATGCCCAAACGGCAAAGTTTGTCGCGACGAAGAATAAAAGCGACGACGAGACCAGAACCGTCGCGATCATCCGCGGTGTGCGCAGCGCATGCGACCAAGCTGCTGCGCAAGCCGGCCAGGCGAGTGCCGCGTAGACCACCACCATGATTTTTGTGTCGTAGCCACCGACAATCCGGTCGCCGATCGCCAAGCCGAGAAGCGGCACCAGAGCGGCCAGCGCGCGCCGCTGCAGCATTGCTGCGGCAAACAGCGCGCTCGCCGCCACCGGCGTGAAATTGGGCGCGTGCGGGGCGATCCGTGCGACCACGTCGAGGCCGATCAGGCCTGCCACAATGAGAAGGTCGAAAGGCAGAGCTCGCGCACGGTTGGCGGAGAGAGAAGGCATCGGCATTATTGTCCTTGTTCTGTGGTAAAGCGCCAAACGATGTCGTCCTGCGCCTGCAGTGCGAATATGGCAAAGCTCCGGTCACCGTAGGCGCCGTTGACCCAGTATTGCCAGCTCTTCTTGCCGGCGCCGCCACCCTCACTTGCGACATCGTCGATCTTGGTCAGCATGGCTGCATCGCCCGTGCCGGCAAAGCTGAACGAAATTCCGTGCGGCCGCGCGGTCGCTTCCTTCATGACGTCGAGGACGGTGTAGCCTTTCGCCCAGGCAAGGCCGTTGATGGTCTTACCGACGCCATCGCCGTAATCGACGGTAAGGCGGACGGTATTGTCGGCGCTTTCGGCGATGGAACCGGCAAGCGATCCGGCGACGGCCAAAAGCAGCGCAACCGCGACCACAATTGCGTGCCGGTTCAATATCCACGAATGGAAACCACGCATTGCGTCGATGATAGTCCCAGGCGGTCGCAATGATAAGCGCGCTATGGCCGAAGCGAGCTTTCGCCTAGTCGAGAAGCTCGATCCCACCGGTGGCGACAACGCGTCCGGCGTCGAGCCGCACCACGTTGGTGGCGATCTGGCGAAGTTCCGCGGAGTCATGACTGACATAGACCATGGGCACGCGGGCCTCGTCGCGCAGCCGGACCAGATATGGCAGGATCTCGTGCTTGCGCGCACTGTCGAGGGAAGCGAGCGGCTCGTCGAGCAGCAGCAGGCGCGGGCGCATCAGCAGCGCACGCCCGACGGCTATACGCTGACGCTCGCCACCGGAGAGCGCGCGAGGCCGGCGGTCGAGCAGATGGCCGACATCGAGCAATTGCGCGATGCGCGCGAACTCTTTCGGGTCGAGCGCGTGTCCACTCATCCGCCGACCGTAATCGAGATTCTTGCGGACGCTGAGATGTGGAAACAGCCGGCCTCCCTGGAACACATAGCCGATCCGCCGCCGGTGCGGTGGCACGTTGATCCCGGCGGCGGCATCGAACAGAACGGTGTCGTCGAGCGCGATCATGCCGCGGTCGGGGACGATCAAACCGGCGATCATGTTGGCGATCGTGGTCTTGCCGGCGCCCGACGGTCCGAACAGCGCGGTGACGCCGCCGGAAGCCGTAAAGCGCACGGCGAGCGCGAACGCGCCGAGCCGTTTCTCGACGTCGACGGCCAACATGCTCATTCGCCCCGAAAGCGCATGCCGGCGCGGCGGGCGAACCATTCCGAAACGATGAGAGCGGCCAGCGCCAGCGCGATCGCGACCAAAACCAGCCGTCCGGCCGGCGCCTCGCCGCCCGGCACCTGCAACAAGGTGTAAATCGCCGCCGAAATAGTTTGCGTTTCGCCGGGAATGTTGGAGACGAAGGTGATGGTAGCGCCGAATTCGCCGAGTGCGCGGGCAAAGCACATCACAGCGCCGGCGATGATGCCGGGCAGCGCCAGCGGCAAGGTGACGGTGAGAAATACCAGGAAGCCGCCGGCGCCGAGCGTTGCCGCTGCGTCTTCGAGCCGGCGGTCGATCGCTTCAAGTGCCAGCCGGATCGGGCGGACCATGAGCGGAAAGCCCATGATGCCGCACGACAAAGCCGCGCCGGTCCAGCGGAACGAAAACACGATGCCGAAATAATCTGCAAGAAACGCTCCGATCGGGCCCCGCCGTCCGAACGAGATGAGCAGCAAATAGCCGGTAACCACCGGCGGCAGCACCAGCGGCAGATAGACAATGCCGTCGACAATGATCTTGCCCCAGAAGTCCTTGCGCGCCAGCAGCCAACCGATGGCAATGCCGAACGGCAGGGCAACCAGCGTGGCGATAATGGAAACACGCAGCGACAGCGCGACGGCGGTCCATTCAGCCGGGGAAAGATCGAACACGGCGGGTGTCCTAGCCCTCCCGGAACGGGGAGACTGAAACGCAGGAATCCGTCACGGCGCCGGCTTTACCAAAACAGTGAAGCCATAGTGCTCGAAAATCGCTTTGGCGGCCGCGGTGCGCAGGAAGTCCAGGTAGGGCACTGCATCCGGTTTGGCGACGGCCGTCATGGCTACTGGATAGATGATCGGCGGATGCGAGTCCCCGGGAAAAACGCCGACGATCTTGACGCCCGGATCGATCTTGGCGTCGGTTTCATAAACGATGCCGAATGGCGCCTCGCCGCGCGCGACCAGCGCCAGCGCGGCGCGTACATTCTCGGCCATCGCCAATTTCGGCTCCACGGCCGGCCAGACGCCGAGCTTTTCCAGCGCCGCCTTGGCATAAAGTCCGGCCGGCACCGCGCGTACGTCGCCGACGGCGATGCGTCCGTTACCGGCGAGCGCCGCGAGATCGAAACCGGGCGCAATCGTCACCGCGTTGATCTTTGAGTCCGCGGGCGCGATCAACACCAGCCGGTTGCCCAGCAGATCGAGCCGGGTCGAGGTGTTGATGAGGTTGCGCTCGGCGCCGTAGTCCATCCATTTCAGATCGGCGGAGAGAAACACGTCGGCGGGCGCGCCTTGCTCGATCTGCTTCATCAGCACCGAACTCGCCAAATAGCTGGCGACGATTTTCACGCCGCTTTGTTTGGAATAGGCGTCGTCGACATCGTCGAGCGCGTTCTTCATCGACGCGGCGGCGAAGACGGTGATGGATTTTTGCTGAGCAGCTGCAACTTGCGGCACGGCCAACGCGAACAGTATGAACGCGGTAAAAGCCGCCAAGATGCGGGTTACACAAAGCACGACGGTTCTCCGAACAAGAGCAGGATTACGAACGCCTTGCGGAACCATCGTTCCAGGCTCGCCCGGCACGCGCCCAGCGCACCGCGCATCACGTTTCTAAGAATAGCAGTCGGTCAATAGCGTGGCAAAGCACGATTGAGGCGCTATAATTGCGAAAACTTAGATACTTAGGTGGAGTGCGGCATGGCCGGGGCCGAAGCGATCGATGGCGACTTCGACTACATTATTGTCGGTGCCGGCTCGGCCGGCTGCCTGCTCGCCAACCGGCTTTCAGCCGATTCCGGCCGGCGCGTGCTCGTTCTCGAAGCCGGTGGCCGCGACAACTGGATCTGGTTCCACATTCCGGTCGGTTACCTATTTGCCATCGGCAATCCGCGCTCGGACTGGTGCTTCAAGACCGAGCCGGAAGCGGGCTTGAACGGCCGCAGCCTGAATTATCCGCGTGGCAAAGCGGTCGGCGGCTCGTCGGCGATCAACGCGATGATTTATATGCGCGGGCAAGCGGCCGACTACGATCATTGGCGGCAGCTCGGACTTACCGGCTGGGGCTGGGACGACGTGCTGCCGTTTTTCAAGCAGCACGAAAATCATTTTTTAGGTGAGAGCGATCTGCACGGCACCCGCGGTGAATTGCGCATCGAGGCGCCACGCGTGCATTGGGATCTGCTCGAAGCGTTCCGTGCCGCCGCCGGGGAGGCTGGCGTCAAATCGGTGGTCGATTTCAACACCGGCGACAACGAGGGCTGTTGCGCCTTTCACGTCAATCAGAAGCGCGGCCGGCGCTGGTCGGCAGCGACGGCTTTTCTCAAACCGGTGCTCAATCGCTCCAATCTGCGGCTGGAAACCGGCTGCCTGGTTGAGGCCGTTACGTTCGACGGCCGGCGCGCGGTCGGGGTGCGCTGGCGTCAGAACGGCCAAACCAAAACGGCGCGGGCGCGCGGCGAAGTTATTCTCGCCGCCGGCGCGATCGGCTCGGTGCAAATCCTTCAGCTGTCCGGCGTCGGGCCGGGTGAGCTGTTGCAGCAATTCGGCATTCCGGTGATCGCCGACCGGTCCGGTGTCGGCGCCAATTTGCAGGATCATTTGCAACTGCGCCTGATCTACAAAGTCGACGGCATCACCACGCTCAACGAGCGTTATCACGCGCCGCTCGGACTAGCCGGTATGCTGCTCGAATATGCGTTGTTTCGGCGCGGTCCGCTGACCATGGCGCCGTCGCAGCTTGGCTTGTTCACCCGGTCCGATCCCGATCGGGCGCGGGCGAATTTGCAGTACCATATTCAGCCATTGTCGCTCGACCGCTTTGGCGAGCCATTGCATAAGTTTCCCGCTTTCACCGCCAGCGTCGCCAATATCCAGCCGACGAGCCGCGGGCAGGTGCGGCTGCGCTCGCGCTGATCCTGCCGCGGCGCCGTCGATCAAGCCCAATTATCTGTCGACCGATGAAGATCGACGCATCGCGGTCAGCGCCATTCGGCTCACCCGCCGCATTGTCGCGCAGCCGGCGCTGGCGCCGTTTCATCCCGCCGAATATTTGCCTGGCGATGGGGTGCGCAACGACGACGAGCAGGCGCTCGCCAAGGCGGCGGGCGATATTGGCACTACGATTTTTCATCCAGTCGGCACGGCCAAGATGGGGCTGCCGAGCGACCCGCTGATAGTGGTCGACGGGCGGCTGCGCGTCGCTGGCGTCGAGCGGCTGCGCGTGATCGATGCTTCGGTCATGCCGACCATTACCTCGGGCAACACCAACGCGCCGACCATGATGATTGCGGAAAAAGGCGCCGCCTTCGTTCGCGCCGACGCCGAAGCGCGCGCATGACCGCGGCTGCCCGCGCGCATCGCGATCCTCGCCGATCCTTCCGCCGAATGGGCGAAGATCGCCCAGGAATCCAATGCTGAATTCAGTGACTCGAGCATCTGCTGACGACTACGTGGCGCGGCTCGCGCTCATTCCGGCGGTATTTGGCTTTGTCGGCGCCTGCCTCGTCGGCGTGGTCGTGCCGGGCAGCGGCGTGGTGCGCGCCCCGATTTTCGACGGATTGTTCGGCGCGATCCTCGGCTACGTGATGAGCTGCGCCACGGTGCTGGTGCTGGGGCTCTTCATCGAGGCGCTGGCGCCGATATTCGGCGGGCGGCGGAATTTCGACAGCGCATTCAAGCTCGCGGTCTATTCCTATACTCCGGTCTGGCTGGCCGGAATTTTTCTGCTGGCGCCGGGTTTCGCTTCCTGGCGCTCGTTGGCCTTTTACGGCGCCTATATCTGCTGTGGCAGGGCTGACGCCGATGATGAAAGCGCCAGCAGCCGGTGTGCCGTCTTACGCCGCGCTAATCGTCGTCTGCGCCGGCGCGCTCATGCTCCTCGCTCGCCGCCGCTCAGCATCGGCTGTTCGGCTTGGGCCGTTCTGATCTGCCGTCACGGCGCCATCAGCACCTGACGGCAAGCGGCCGGTAACGGCGCCATCGTCATCCCCGGTCTTGGTTTCGCCGGCTCTGTCGCCGGCTTCGGATGCAGCACCGCGGCGAGAACCAGTAATCGAGTTCGTGGCCGCAGCCTTCACCCGCCTCCGGCGGCGGCTGCGGCTCGCATTGCGGGCTGTCGGCCGGACAATAGATGCGGACGTGAAAATGATAGTCGTGCCCCCACCATGGCCGAACCTTGGCAAGCCAGGCGCGATCCGCTCCGGCTTCGCGGCATAAGCGCTTTCTTGATCGCTGCGTTGACGAAGATGCGCTCGACGTCCGGGTCCTCCGACGCGGTGCGGATCAGCTCGGTGTGCTCGTGTGTCCACACTTTGGGATCGACGTCGAGCCGGTCCGTCCCGCACCACTTCGTCGCCGACATCAATTCGCGCTCTTCGGCGTGAGAGCGTGCGGTCGGGCATCGGCGTGAGCCAGATGTCGGCGTCGAGCCCGACCTGATGGCTGGCATGGCCGGTCAGCATCGGGCCGCCGCGCGGCTGCGACATGTCGCCGACCATCAAACCGTTCCAGCCGACTTTCTTGGCCTTGTTCGCCAACCGCTCGAGGAAAGCGACGAGCTTCGGGTGCCCCCAATTGCGATTGCGCGACAGCCGCATCACCTGCCAGGTCGGCCCGTTGATCGGCAGCGCGATCGGCGCCGGCGAGACAGCCGGGGAGTAAAAGCCGATCGCGCGAGCGGCGAGCGGAACCGGCTCACGCTCGCGTCCGAAAAGTTCTTGCGCCGGCGTTGACGCTGAAGCCGGATGGTCGAGTGGGGGCAGTGTTTTCGGGTCGAACGTGCCGCGATCCTGCGCGGCGGCGGCAGTGAGGCCGGCGAGGAGCAGAGCCGAGAGCAGGACGAATGGGGCGCCGCATCATCGATTCTCCGCCGCGCGGCGCGACGCGGGAACTTTTTGCCGGAACGCCACGGCGTTGGCGCGACGCCGGTACGCTGCCGCGAGTTGGGAGGCCTGTCCAGCGTCGAACAGGTCGCCGTCGCCGCCGTCGAGCGCCAGCAGACGCCGTTCCGTTGCGGCGTGCGGCTCGATGGTGCTGTCGTGCAAAATGTGACCGATTGTGAGACCGCGCTCGGCGAGATGCCGCGCCACCAACAGGCAGCGGTGGCAGTCGAGCGGCTCGCGTTCGGCGCAAAGAAGGCAGATGCGCGATTGCGCCACGGCGTCGATCAGGTGTTGAAGGCCATTGCAAGCCTTCGGCCGCGTCGCAATCACCTCGTAATCGGCAATGCCGTCGCAATAAAAGCGTTCGTCACGCGGACGGCCGCCCAAGGAGGCGCCCATGAATGTGTAGGTCATGCGCGCCTCCTTAAGCCGCGCCGCCAAAGGCTTTTGCGAAAACCAGTGAAAGAAGCGCGAGAACGGTGCCGAACGGACGTCGGCGACGGCGTTCACGCCGGCGTCATGCAGCAGGCCGAGGAAGCGTTCGGCCGGGATGTTCGAATGGCCGATGCTGAACAGATCGAACGTCGGCATTGTTAACCTCGTCTTTGCGCGGGTGGCTTTACACCCACTGCCGCCACTACAATAATGTCTGCACTGGGCTGGGGCTCATCATGTGGCGGGTCGTTGTTGCGGCTTTATCGGCCGCGCTGTCATTGACGTTCCTGGCTGCGGCGGCGTGCGCGCAGGACGGCATCCGTGTCGAAGTATCTCGCGCCAGCCAGACCATGGACGTGATCGTCGACGGCGAGCACGTTTACACGTGGCGGGTGTCCACTGGCCGGGAGGGCTGGCCGACGCCACCGGGCGTTTTCCATCCGCAATTTATGGCCGTCCATTGGTACTCGCGAATCTTCAACAACGCGCCGATGCCGCATTCGATCTTCTATAGCGGCCCGTTTGCCATCCACGGCACCACCGATATTGCCCGGCTCGGCCGTCCGGCGTCGCACGGCTGCATTCGTCTCGCGCCTGCCGACGCCGCGGTGCTGTTCGGTCTTGTCGAGAAACAAGGCAAAAGCAACACCACCATCGTGGTGCAGTAGCGCCCTTCATACATCGACCTTCAGCGCGGCGATGAACGCTTCCTGCGGAATATCGACCTTGCCGAACTGCCGCATCCGCTTCTTGCCTTCCTTCTGCTTGTCCAAAAGCTTGCGCTTGCGGGTGACGTCGCCGCCGTAGCATTTGGCCGTCACGTCCTTGCTAAAGGCGCGCACGGTCTCGCGCGCGATGATTTTGCCGCCGATGGCGGCCTGGATCGGCACCTGGAACATGTGCGGCGGAATAAGCTCTTTGAGCTTCTCCGCCATGGCGCGGCCGCGCTGTTCGGCGCGCGTCCGATGCACCAGCATGGCCAGCGCATCGACCGGGTCGCCATTGACCAGCATTTGGAGCTTGACCAGATCGGCCGGTCGGTAATCGGTGAGGTGATAATCGAACGACGCGTAGCCGCGCGACACCGATTTCAGCCGGTCGTAGAAATCGAACACCACCTCGTTCAGCGGAAGATTGTACTTCACCAGCGCACGGTTGCCGACATAGGTGAGCTCTTTTTGCTCGCCGCGGCGGTCCTGACACAGTTTGAGCACGGAGCCGAGATATTCGTCCGGCGTCAGAACCGTCGCCTCGATCCACGGCTCCTGCATTTCCTCGATATGGTTCGCGTCCGGCATATCGACCGGATTGTGAATCTCGAGCTGCTGTCCGTTGCGCAATTTTATCTTGTAGATGACCGACGGCGCGGTTGCGATCAGGTTCAGGTTGAATTCACGCTGCAGCCGCTCCTGAATGATTTCCAGATGCAACAGCCCGAGGAAACCACAGCGAAATCCAAAGCCGAGCGCGGCCGAGGTTTCCATTTCGTAGGTGAAGCTTGCGTCGTTGAGCCGGAGCCTGCCCATAGCGGCGCGCAGGTTTTCGAAATCCGCGGCATCGACCGGGAACAAGCCGCAGAACACCACCGGGATCGCCGGCCGGAAACCGGGCAGGGGCGCCGCCACCGGTTTCTTCTCGTCGGCGATGGTGTCGCCGACTCGGGTGTCGGCCACTTCCTTGATCGAGGCGGTGAGGAAGCCGATCTCGCCGGGGCCAAGATCATCGAGCTCGACGCGTTTGGGCGTGAATACGCCGACGCGGTCCACCTCGTAGGCGGCATTGGTGCCCATCATGAGGATGCGCTGGCCCTTCTTCAGCACGCCATCGACGACGCGGAACAACACTACCACGCCGAGATAGGAATCGTACCAGCTGTCGACCAGTAACGCCTTCAACGGCGCCGCGGCGTCGCCGTTAGGCGGCGGCAAGCGATGCACGATCGCTTCAAGAACCTCGGGCACGTTCTGTCCGGTCTTGGCCGAAATCAGGATGGCATTGGACGCATCGAGCCCGATCACGTCCTCGATCTGCTGCTTGACCTTTTCCGGCTCGGCGGCGGGCAGATCGACCTTGTTGAGCACCGGCACGATCTCATGATTGTTGTCGATCGCCTGGTAGACGTTGGCAAGTGTCTGGGCTTCCACGCCCTGGCTGGCGTCGACCACCAGGAGCGAGCCCTCGCAGGCGGCGAGACTCCGGTTCACTTCATAGGCAAAGTCGACATGGCCGGGCGTGTCGATCAGGTTGAGCACGTAGTCCTTGCCGTCGCGCGCGCGGTAATTCAGCCGCACGGTCTGCGCCTTGATGGTGATGCCGCGCTCGCGCTCAATATCCATCGAATTGAGCACCTGCTCGACCATTTCGCGCGCCTCGAGCCCGCCGGTAAGCTGGATCAGCCGGTCGGCGAGCGTCGATTTGCCGTGGTCGATGTGGGCAATAATCGCGAAATTGCGAATGTTTGCGATCGGAACCGCAGTCATGCCGCGCAGATAACATCCGCACCCTGAAGCGGCAAGCGGTCCGGGCGCAGGATTACCGCTGCCGCCAGACCAAGGCGGCGCTGACCACGAAATTCCACACCGTGCCGATCGCAGCTCCGCCGAGGCCGGCGATCCACCAGGTGCTGTCGTAGTCATAAATCCAGGTGGCGATGCCGACATTGGAGATCGCGCCTATGGCGCAGATCACCTGAAAACGGATCAGGCCGGTGATGAAATGCCAGCCGGTGAGCCGTTGGTCGCGGTAGGTGAACAAGTTGTTGAGTACGAAATTCCAGGCGATAGCTCCGACCGTGGCGAGCGCCTGCGCCACGCCGAACGACAACGCGGCGGCTACCAGCACGCTCAAGATGCTCAGATGCACGGCGATGCCGGTCAGGCCGACCAGGCAAAACAGGAGAAACCGCGCCGACACCGTGTCATTGGTGAGCTTCGCTGTTACCAGGGCGGCGAAGTCGAGCGCGATCTTGGAATTGAGCTTGCTCTCGCCATGCTGGCGGCGGCGAAAATCCGACGGCAGCTCGATGGTGCGCAACTTGCCGCCGGCGGTGGCAAGCATGTCGAGCAAAATTTTAAAGCCTTGCGAGGAGATCGCTGGCGCCAGTGCCTCGAAAGCATCGCGCCGGATCATGAAATGTCCGCTCATCGGGTCGGTCAGCTCGATGCCGAGCAGATAACGCACCAGCAGGTTGGACCAGCGGCTCACCCGTGAGCGTTGCGCCGACAGGCCCGTGGCCGTTCCGCCGTCCAGATAGCGGCTTGCCACCACCAGATCGGCACGTCCGGCGCGCAGATTTTCCAGCATCGGGACAAGCGCGGCCTCGTCGTGTTGCAAGTCCGCGTCCATGACGGCCACGTAACGAGCCTGGCTCGCGAGCATGCCTTCAAGGCACGCTCCGGCGAGTCCGCGGCGGCCGATACGCCGAATGCAGCGCACCCGGCTGTCGCCCTCGCCGATATCGCGCGCGGCCGTAGCGGTGCCGTCGGGCGAATTGTCATCGACGAAAATTACTTCCCAGTCGCACGACCCGAGCAGGCGGGATAGCCGCTCCACCAGAATCGGAATGTTGGCTCGCTCGTTGAAGGTAGGCACGATGATGCTGAGTTCCGGCGCCGGACGCACGCCTGGAGTATCGGCGGGTGCAAATGTGGCGGCGGAACTCGCCGCCGGAATATCGATCGCCGATTGAGACAAGCCGCTGCCTCCTCTGCGGCACCCTTATTGCTCTATCCGCACGCGCAGGCTAGAGCATTCTCAAGTCTTGGAAAATCCTCAGAGATTTGCGCAATCGGCGGCGGCCAAGCCGGGAAAACAATGATGTCGATAGCCAGGCAGGATGCGGCGAATCGCGCGCGCTCGCGAATGGGCGATTTTTTCGGTCGGCTCAGCCGCGCCACCGCGCGCTTCATCGACGAAACCTCCGAGCTCCTCATCGTGCTCCTCATCCTCATCGGTTTCGTCGTGCTGTGGATGATTTTCTGGACGGTCTCGACCGCACCGATCGACATCCATATCGACGCCGACGAGGCGATGATCTGGGCGCGGCATTTTGCGTTCGGCTACAAGCATCCGCCGGTGACGGCCTGGCTGTTTGCACTGTGGTTTGCCGTCTTCCCGCAGCAGAAATGGGCAGTCGATCTTCAGATCGTGGTGTCGGACGCCGTCGCTCTCGCCGTCACCTGGCGGCTGTTGCGCGATCATCTCGATAAGAACCGCGCGTTGCTCGGCCTGATCGCGCTCATTCTCATTCCGCTCTACACAGTCAAAGCGGAAGTCCTCAACGCCAACACGGTGATGATGCCGCTCTGGGCGGTGACGCTCTTATTCTATCTGCGGGCGCGGCGCGGGCTTGGCATGTTGGATGCTTTCCTCGCCGGCGCATTCGCCAGTCTTACCGTGCTCGGCAAATATTGGGCGGTCTTTCTCCTTGCCGGCATGGCGGTCGCCGCCGTCACCGGGCCGGGTGCGCGGCGCTTCTGGCGCTCGCCCGCGCCCTACGTCATGGCGGCAGGCGCGATCATTTTCATAGCCCCGCACGTCTGGTGGCTGGTGAGCGAACGCGGCGGCGGCGCCATCCAGTTTGCCGAAAGCGTCGCCACCCGCGGCTCGTTCAGCGAAACGCTTGTGAAGACCGTCAGCTACCTGGTCGGTGCCGTAATGTATATCGCCATGCCGCTTATCTTTCTCGCTGCCTTGCGTCCGAGCAAGGCGGCGTTGGCCGATATCGCCTGGCCCGCCGAAGACGACCGCCGTCAAGCGCTGGTGTTGCTGATCGTGCCGCTCATCCTGCCGGCGCTGGTCAATCTGATCGTTCCGTACCGGATCACGCCGGACTGGACGTTCCCAAATTGGGCGCTGTTGCCGGTCGTACTTTACGGATCGTCCTGTCTCACCATCGACACGCGTGCTACGGCGCGGGCGGGGCTTGTAGGGCTCGCGATCGTGCTGGCGATCGTGGTCGCCTCTCCGGTGATTGCCTGCGTTCGGATTGTCAGCGAACCTGATCAGTTCCGGCCGCATTTCCGGCAAGCCGCCGATTTGGCAAGCAAGCTCTCCCCGCAACCGGTACGGTTCTATTGGGGATCGGCCGAGATTGTCGGCGGCATGCAAGCGTACTTGCAGCAGGCGCAGGACTTGCCCGATCCGCTTTCGTCCGAGGGCCGCGCCGCGGTGAACGCGAAAGGATTGGTGATTGTCTGTCTGATCAGCGATCTGTCCTGCCGGAAAATCGCCGAGACGATGGCAACGCCCGGAACGGCAACGGCCACCGCCGCGCTGACGCGCAGCTTTCTGGGATTCGCCGGTCCGCCTCTCGATGTTCAAATCGTCGCAGTGCCGCCGGAAGCGGCCGGCAAAGGAAGCTGATGCGTTTGCCGGCGCGGTTGGTTACGACGAGGGCCTAGCCGCAGTTGCCGGCACGCGGTCGGCCCGCGACGGCGGGGATGCACCGGGCATCAGCGCGCACCAGCGGCGCGGTTGAATCATAAGTGCAGCCATCCAGACATAAATAACGACGGTAATTGCCGGCTTGGTTATGACGTCCACCGGCACGCTGACGACGTAGCCGAGAAACTGACAGGCCACGATCAACGCCCAGCCGCGCAAATCGGCGCCGTTGCGCAGCACCATGAGAAACCCCACCGCGGAGATGGCCGGCGTCACCGCAAGATAGGACACGTTTTCATTGCGGGGGCCGAACAGCGTGATGTAGAGCCCAGACAGCAACAGCAGCGCCATTGCGAACGCTTTGTGATTGCCGGTATTCCTCACCCTGCAAGCCAGCAAGAGCGTGCCGAGCGCGACGAGGAGCCGGATTGCAAACGACACTTTACCCGGCAACACGACGCCGACGGCGCGAAGGAGCGTGGTGAAGTCGGCTTGATAAATCCACTCGCCGGGCGGTGCCGTCGTCACCGTCCAGAGCTTCGTGCCGAGGTCCTGGTATTGCTCGATCAGGTAGTGCCAATGCAGAAAGGCAAACGGCAAGGCGGCGGCTATCAAAATGCCGACAATTAGTTGTACGCGCATGCGCGGGACCGTCGCCGCCGTGAGCAACAGCATCACCAGCGATATCGGCTTTAAGATCAGCGCGATGGTCAGCCAAAGGGCCGAGAGGTTGTAGCGCTCGCGCATCAATGCCGCGGTCGCCAGCATCATGGCTGCGATCATCGGAATCTGCAACTGCACGTGTTTGAAATGGTACCAGCCCGGCCAGACATTGACGGCGAGCAACAGGCCCGCAATCCAAATTGCGTCCGGCCGGTCGTCGAGCAGCGCGCGGATGAGCGCGATGGCGCCCCAGGTCAAGAGCGCGGCGAAGATCGCGAATGAGATGGCCGCCGCCGGCGTTTCGCCGAACCGCGCCAGTGGAATAAACATCAGCACCGAAGACGGCCAATAGCTGACACCGGCGAGCTTCGATGGATCGTACACCGGTTGCTCGGCCCACAGATTAAGCGCGAAATCGAAGTAATATCCGAACGCGGCGTCGTAGCGGCGCGGATGCATCCGCAGCAGGACGATGACGACGATGACGATCCAAATCGCCCAACCGAACCAGGGGAATTTTTCCAGCAGGCCCAGCAGCGTGACGTGTAGGCGCTGCAGAGGCAATCGAAACGGCACTTCGCCTTCCCCTTTGGAGCCCGCCGGCGTCGGCGGCTTTGGCGGGCAGCGACCGCTCAGTACCGGTATTGGTCGGTCTTGAACGGGCCGTTGACCGGAATACCAATATAGGTCGACTGCTTGTCCGACAGCTTGGTCAGCCTAACGCCGATCTTGTCGAGATGCAGCCGCGCCACTTTTTCATCGAGCTGTTTCGGCAGCGTGTAGACCTTCTTCTGATACTTGCCTGGATTGGTCCACAACTCGATCTGCGCCAGCGTCTGGTTGGTGAACGACGACGACATCACGAAACTTGGGTGACCCATGGCGTTGCCGAGGTTGACCAGCCGGCCTTCCGACAACAGGATGATGCGCTTCTTGTCGGGGAATTCGATCTCGTCGACCTGCGGCTTGACGTTTTGCCACGTGAAGTTCTTCAGCGCCGCGACCTGGATCTCCGAGTCGAAATGGCCGATGTTGCAGACAATGGCGCGGTGCTTCATCTTGCGCATGTGCTCGATGGTAATGACATCGACGTTGCCGGTGGCAGTGACGAAGATGTCGGCGCGTGGCGCCGCATCTTCCATCGTCACCACCTCGTAGCCCTCCATCGCCGCCTGCAACGCGCAGATCGGGTCGATCTCCGAAACCAAGACGCGGCAACCGGCCTGGCGCAGCGACGCCGCCGAGCCTTTGCCGACGTCGCCGAAACCGGCGACCATCGCCACCTTGCCGGCCATCATTACGTCGGTGCCGCGGCGGATGCCGTCAACGAGCGACTCGCGGCAGCCATAGAGGTTGTCGAACTTCGACTTGGTGACGCTGTCGTTGACGTTGATGGCGGGGAATAGCAGCTTGCCATCCTTCTCCATCTGATAGAGGCGGTGCACGCCGGTGGTAGTTTCCTCGGTCACGCCGCGGATCGGTTTGGCGGTTTTTGAATACCAGCCAGGCTGGTGGACCAGCCGCTTCTTGATCGCGGCGAACAGCACCTCTTCTTCTTCATTGCTCGGGTGGTGCAGCACATTGGGAGTCATTTCCGCCTGCGAGCCAAGGTGCATCAGCAGCGTCGCGTCGCCGCCGTCGTCGAGGATCATGTTTGGGCCGCCGCCGTCGGACCATTCGAAGATGCGGTGGGTGTATTCCCAATATTCCTCCAGGGACTCACCTTTGACGGCGAAGACCGGCGTGCCGCCGGCGGCGACTGCGGCAGCGGCATGGTCCTGTGTCGAATAAATGTTACATGAGGCCCAGCGCACGTCGGCGCCGAGCGCCTTGAGCGTCTCGATCAGCACGGCAGTCTGAATGGTCATATGCAGCGAGCCGGCGATACGAGCGCCGCGCAGCGGCTGCTCCGGCCCGTACTCCTCCTGCGTCGCCATCAGGCCGGGCATTTCCGTTTCAGCGATGGCGAGTTCTTTGCGCCCCCACTCGGCAAGCGTGATGTCCTTGACGACATAATCGGCGGGCGAAGCTTTCGGCTTGGTCGACGTGCTCATGACAATCTTTCGGCGCTCCCTGGCGGGTCCTTATACAGCGGGCATGTTGGAAGGTCCCGGCCGGCCTCGTTGCAGGCCGGCGCGGCCGCACTAAAGACATAAAGATACCTTTATGTCTATGGGCGAACCGGACAACGAAAGTGAGCTAACTTTTGGCCGGCGTCGCCTGGCGCACCACGCCGGCCTGGCCAAGCGCGGCGCCGATCTGCTGCATCCGGTTGATCAGATCGATCGCGGCGGCGGGCGGCAGCGCCAGCCGGCAAATCGGGTAACGCCGGCCGGTGATCGTCGTGCCCGGCTTGACCTCATCGAGCCGTGTGACCGCGAATTCAACGCGCAGGGTTTGCCCGTCGAAGACCAGACCACTGATAGCGTCGGCGAAAGTCTCGGTGACATCCGGACGATCGACGTAGCGGATCGTCGCCTGCGGCCGCTGGGCCGCCGGCGTGGAAGGTTCTTTCGCTGCGGACGTTGCATCCTTTTCGGAAGCCATCGATTTTCTCCTCCGACGCGTGATTGCACGCTTGCGTCTAGTCATCTTCGCCAAATCGAGAATCAATCAGTTTGGTCAACGCTTCAACGACTTCCGTCGCCTGTTTGCCGGTCGCTTCGACGGTGATCGAACAACCGGGCGAGGCAGCGAGCATCATCAATCCCATGATCGAAGTGCCGCCGACCGTTTCGTTGCCACGCATGACGCGCACATCGGCGTCGAATTTTTCCACGGTCTGCACGAATTTAGCGGACGCGCGTGCGTGCAGGCCTTTACGGTTGCAGATGGATAGCTTGCGAACCACGGCGCCTTCGCGGAAACGTTGCGCGTCAGCCGCACATTCCTCGCCGCGGGGAGCTGGAGCGCTCATTTGCCGGTGAGCACGCGGCTGGCGATGGTGACGTATTTCCGTCCGGCATCCTGTGCGGCGGCCACCGCTTCGGCGAGCGGGCATTCATCGCGCACTTTGGCGAGCTTGACCAACATCGGCAGATTGATGCCGGCCAGCACTTCGACTTTCGGCCGGCTCATCACCGAGATCGCCAGATTGGACGGGGTGCCCCCGAACATGTCGGTCAAGATGGCGACGCCATCGCCGCTATCCACCCGTTTCACGGCGTCGATGATGTCCTTGCGGCGGGCCTCGACATCGTCGTCCGGTCCGATGGTGACCGCCTCGATCTGGTGCTGGGGACCGACGACGTGCTCCAGGGCCGAGCGGAACTCGACAGCCAGCCGCCCGTGGGTCACAAGCACAAGACCGATCATGGAACTCCTCGCCGGCGCGTCCCGGTTGCACCGCACGAAAGGGTGCTCATCTTGACCATCCGAAGCCCCAGCGCAAGGGGCATTTTCGCGTAAATCCAGGGGCTGCTGCATTGCGGTAGCAGGGGGCCGAAAGCCGGTGGCGGAGGCCGCGACGGGACCGAGTAAACCTTGGTCCAACGAAGACAGGGCGGTTTTCCCTGGAATCTAGGCGGCCGCGGTTAACCAATCTCCAACCGCCCCACGGTCGACGTTAAACCCAGCTTTCCACCGATGAATTGAGCACGACCAGCAGCGTCGGCAAGGCCGCTGCATCTGCCGCGACGGCAAGTCGCGGCAGCGAAATACCTTCGATTTCCGTCTTGCGCTGGGCCGGATCGGGGAGGCGGCTTGGGGCCGCGGCGGCGAGATCGACCACGAGACCGACCACGGCGCTGGCCTCGTGTAGCACCCGCAAAAGTCCGGCTCCGCGCACTTCGATCAGGCCGGCTAACGTCTCGGCCGGACGCGCCAATAATCTTCCGCCGGCCGATTCAAGATGAACGCGATCGTCGGCGACCAGCCGGGCGAACCGCAATCTGCCGGCGCGGCCGGCTTCGATCAGTTCGAGCGCCAGCCGCGACTTGCCCGATCCCGAGGGTCCGCGGATCAGCACGGCACGCGCGCCGACCAGCACTGCCGAAGCGTGCACCGTCGATGGCGGGGGCATCAGCTTGCGGGCAGACGCACAACAAAGCGGGCGCCGGTGACCGTCAGGCTTCCATCGGCGCCTGTCGCGGTCCGGTTTTCCACCCAGACGGCGCCGCCATGGGCCTCGACGATCTGCTTGGAGATCGACAGCCCGAGGCCGGAATTCTGTCCGAAGCCCTGATGCGGGCGATCGGTGTAGAAGCGTTCGAATACCTTATCGACCGCATCCGGCCGCACGCCCGGGCCGTCGTCGTCGACCAGAATGTCGACATGGCTTTTCAGCTGCCGGCAGGTGACGCGTACCGTGCGTCCCGGCGGCGAGAACGAGCGGGCGTTCTCGATCAGATTGTCGACCACCTGGCCGAGCCGGGAATCGTGTCCCGGTACCTGGAATGTGCGGCCGCCACCGCCTTCGAAGCGCAGAGTGACGCTTACGCCGTTGTCGCGCTTGACCTCATTGGCGACGCCGACCAGCGTGTTGAGGAGCTTCGCCAGGTCGACCGGCGCCGTCTCCTGCCGCTGCAGCTCGGCGTCGAGCCGGCTTGCATCGGAAATGTCGGAAATCAGTCGGTCCAGCCGCCTGACGTCGTGCTGGATGATATTGAGCAGCCGCGCGCGGCTCTCCTCGGTCTTGGCGACCGGCAAGGTCTCGACCGCCGAGCGCAGCGAGGTCAGCGGATTTTTCAGTTCGTGCGCGACATCGGCCGCGAAGCTCTCGATCGCTTCGATGCGGCTGTAGAGCGCGCTTGTCATGTCGCGAAGTGTGCCGGAGAGGTGGCCGATCTCATCGCGCCGGCGGGTGAAGTCCGGGATCTCGACGCGCGAGCGAATGCGCCGCCGCACGCTTTCCGCGGCATCCGCCAGCCGCCTGACCGGCTCGGCAATCGTTCCGGCGAGCAGGATCGACAGCACCACCATCACGCCGGCGGCGACCAAAAAGACTTTCAGGATGGCGAGCCGCTCGGCCTCGACCATGTCGTCGATGTCAGCGCCTTGTGTGGAAAGCATGAGCGCACCGCGCACGGCGCGGAAGCGCTGCACCGGCACGGCCACCGACACGATGACGTCGCCGCGATTGTTGATGCGCACAATGCTGGCGTTCTGGCCGGCAAGCGCTTGCGCCACTTCGGGATAGCCGCGTCCGCTCAACGCGCCGAGTTCCTGATAGAGCGGGAGATCGCCGCGTCCCAGCCAACGGCGGACGGCGATATAAGCGCGCTCGAACACGCCGGGCTTCTCGGCATTAGGCGGCGGCAGATCGTAGCGCAGCACGTCACCGCGACCGAACAGATTGCGGCTATCGACCAGCAGCACGCCGTCGCGGTCATAAATGCGTGCGCGCGTCTTGGTCGGCGAGACGAGCCGCCGCAGCACCGGCGCGATACGTTCCGGATTGATCGGAAAATCGATGCCGTAGAGCGCGTCCTCGGACGGACCGTAACTTTCGCCCGGGCGCAGATCGAGCAATTTGTCGGGATCGACGGTAATCGCTGAGCCAGTTTCGACGGTCGCTTGCGCAGCGATGGCGGCGGCGATGATTTGTCCCTGCACCAAAAGGCTCTGAATGCGCGCGTCGATCAGGCCGGCACGGAACTGCGAAAGAAAAGTGAAGCCGATGGAAAGCGCCACCAGACCGGTAAGGTTCAGAAACAGGATGCGACGGGTGAGACTGGAAAAACTTTGCGTAATGAAGAATTGCCAGGCGCGCTGCACCCAGCTGCCGATGCGCGCGAAGCCACGCGGACGCGGCTGCGCCGCGGCCTCATCGAGGCCGTCGGCCGCGATCTGCGGCGCAATCTCGGGCGATTGGGCCTCAGGGGCCCCTGCCATTTCCGCGGTTCGATCGAGCACGTCGTCTGCCGGGGTTCCGATCATGTCCGCTTCACACGGGCATGGACGCCATTACTACCGCACGTCAGCCGTCCCAGTCAGGGGCCATTTTGAGCCATCGATCAAATTCGGTTGTCCGCGGCCCACGCGTAAAATGGCTATTATTTGGAGCATGATCTTATAGACCAGCCGGATTTCCACTTTTCCGGATCATGCTCTGGCGCTTATTCCTTAAAACGATAACCAACGCCATACAGCGTTTCGATCATATCGAATTCGTTGTCGCTCGCTTTGAACTTCTTGCGCAGCCGCTTGATGTGGCTGTCGATGGTGCGATCGTCGACATAGACCTGATCGTCGTACGCGGCGTCCATCAGGGCGTTGCGGCTTTTCACCACGCCCGGGCGACTGGCCAGCGCCTGCAAGATCAGAAACTCAGTGACGGTGAGCGTCACCGGCTCGTTCTTCCAGGTGCAAGTATGGCGCTCGGGATCCATGCGCAGCAGTCCACGCTCGAGTACCTTGCTGTCGGCCTCTTTCGTCACGGTGCCGTCCTTCGGCGACACGCGCCGCAGCACGGCCTTGACCCGCTCGACTAACAGCCGCTGCGAAAACGGTTTGCGGATGAAATCGTCGGCACCCATTTTCAGGCCGAACAATTCGTCGATCTCCTCATCCTTCGAAGTGAGGAAGATCACCGGCAGATCGGATTTCTGCCGCAGCCGGCGCAATGTCTCCATGCCGTCCATGCGCGGCATCTTGATATCGAGAATAGCGAGATCGGGCGGCGCCGACTTGAAGCCGTCGAGCGCCGAAGCGCCATCGGTATAGGTCGTTATACGATAGCCCTCGGCCTCGAGTGCAATGGACACCGAGGTTAGGATATTGCGGTCGTCATCGACGAGAGCAATTGTCGGCATGGCGGCCTTCTAACATGAGTTGGCCGCAAGCATCATCAGCCCCGGCCCCATCGCCTTTGAAGCCTCATGTAGGGGCGGAAGTGTGACCAGACAAGGCAAAATCGGGGCAAATACTGCGACCGACAGACGGGAGCCTGGAATGAGCAAGGATAAGGCCGAAACCAACAAGGCCGGGCTTTTGCCGGGCGTCATGCCCGATCGGCTGCCGGAAGGCGCGCCGGCAGCCGACTTTGACGCCACGGCGCTCGCCAGGGCGCTGCTGCGCACGGCGCGCATAGGCGCGCTTGCGACCATCGACCGCAACACCGGTCACCCTTTCGCGTCATTGGTTAACGTCGCCACCGACGTCGACGCGTCGCCGCTCATTCTGGTCTCACGGCTTGCCACCCATACCGCCAATCTTGAAAAGGACGGCCGTGCGTCGCTGCTGCTTTCATCCGGCGGCCGCGGCGATCCGCTCGCGCATCCGCGTCTGACCGTGCTTGGTGTGTTTGTACCGGTTGGGCGCGATCATCGCGATGAGCCGCGCTTGCGCCGGCGCTTCCTCGCGCGTCATCCGAAGTCGGAGTTGTATGCCGGCTTTGCCGATTTCTCGTTCTGGCGATTGACCATTGCAGCGGCGCACCTCAATGCCGGCTTTGCGCGCGCCGCCGATCTGAAAGCTGCCGACCTGGTCACCGACATTACCGGCGCAGAGAATTTGATCGCGGCGGAAGAGAGCGCGCTCGCGCACATGAATGACGATCATGCCGAAGCGATTCGGCTCTACGCGACCAAGCTATCTGGGTGCAACAGACGGGCCGTGGCGGCTTATCGGCCTCGATCCGGACGGGCTCGACCTCGCTCTCGGCGATGCTACTTTGCGTTTGCCGTTTACCAAACGCGTCATCAACGCCGAGCAATTGCGCGCGATGGTCGTCGATTTGGCGACGGCGGCACGCGCCGAAATAGCCCGCCCCGCGTGTCTTGCTGCATTGCAGCGCGCGGAACGCACTGGGTTTCCCCGGTTAGCCTTGTAATGGGAGTCGGTCTTGGCAGATGCTAGGATGCCCGATATAGGGTCGCACGCCCCAGCTACGGGCGACATCGGTCTTCCTAGAGGCTGAAAAAGACCACCGGCAGCTTCACTTGCCGGACGAGTGTGCGGAGGCGAGCTTGAAAGAAACGGGTCTGCGCAACAGCGCCTACGGCGCCGATAAATTCGGCCTGAAAGATCTCGCCGCGATCCGCTGGAATTTGCCCGACACCGTCCTTACCGAGCATGCGATCGCCAATGGCGAGGGCTCGCTCGTCGCACGGCGGCGCGTTCTGCGCCGAAACCGGCGCGCACACCGGCCGCAGCCCGAAGGACAAATTCGTCGTCGTCGACGCCCAGACCGAGAAGTCGGTGTGGTGGGAGAAAATCGGCCGGCTTTCGCCGGAAAAATTCCAGCTGCTATTCGACGATTTCATCGCCCACGCCAAAGGCAAGACGCTTTATGCGCAAGATCTTTATGGCGGCGCCGATCCCAAATATCGCATCAAGGTCCGCGTCTATAACGAGATCGCCTGGCATTCGATGTTCATCCGCGCGCTGCTGATCAGGCCCGAGCGCGCCGAGCTTTCGCACTACGTTCCCGATTTCACCATCCTCTCGCTGCCGTCGTTCAAGGCCGATCCCAAGCGCCACGGCGTGCGCAGCGAAACCATCATCGCGCTCGACTTCACTCGGCGCATCATCCTGATCGGCGGCACTTCTTATGCCGGCGAAATGAAGAAATCGGTGTTCACCACGCTCAATTATTATCTGCCGGCGGAGAGCGTGATGCCGATGCATTGTTCGGCGAATGTCGGGCGCAATGGCGACGTCGCGCTGTTCTTTGGCTTATCCGGCACCGGCAAGACGACGTTGTCGGCCGATCCTCAGCCGCACGCTGATCGGCGACGACGAGCACGGCTGGGGCCCGCAGGGCGTGTTCAACTTCGAAGGCGGCTGCTACGCCAAATGCATTAAGCTTTCGGCGGAAGCCGAACCGGAGATTTACGCCACCACGCAACGCTTCGGCACGGTGCTGGAAAACGTGGTGTTCGATCCGGATACCCGAATCTGCGATTTCGACGACGACTCGAAGACGGAAAACACCCGCGCCGCTTATCCGCTCGATTTCATCCCCAATGCTTCGCGCACGGGCCGTGCCGGCATGCCGAAGAACATCGTACTGTTAACCGCCGACGCGTTCGGCGTCATGCCGCCGATCGCCAAGCTGACGCCGGCGCAGGCGATGTACCATTTCCTGTCCGGTTACACCGCCAAGGTCGCCGGCACCGAGAAGGGTCTGGTCGGCGTGCAGCCTGAATTCTCCACCTGCTTCGCCGCGCCGTTCCTGCCGCGCCACCCTTCGGTATACGGCAACCTGCTGCGTGAGCTGATCAGCGCGCACGACGTCGATTGCTGGCTGGTCAATACCGGCTGGACCGGCGGCGTCTACGGCGTCGGCCGCCGCATGCCGATCAAGGTGACGCGCACGCTGCTGACCGCTGCGCTCGACGGCTCGCTCAAGAACGTGAAATTCCGCACCGACCCGTATTTCGGTTTCTCGGTGCCCACCGAGCTCGCCGGCGTCGAGCCGCATCTGCTCTATCCGCAGAAGACCTGGCAGAACAAGCTCGAATTCGACCAGACCGCGCGCAAGCTGGTCGATATGTTTCAGAAGAACTTCGTCCAGTTCGAAGATCACGTCGAGGCCGACGTGCGCGCGGCGGCGCCGGAAGTGCGCTCGCCGCCGAGTAGCGGCGAGCTGCATCTTTCAGCTCCACCCTCGCCACGGCGTTTCCGGCACCGGCGTCAGCGGCGGCTTGCCTGCGGCCCAGGCTAGAATATTGTCGACCAGAAGCTGATCCATCTTCGCGCGGGTGAATACCGACGCCGAGCCGAGATGCGGCAACAGCACGACGTTGTCCATTGCCAGCAATTCCGCCGGCACCTCCGGCTCTTCGACGAATACGTCGAGTCCGGCGGCAATGATCTTTCGCTCGCTTTAACGCCGCGATCAGCGCCGGCTCGTCGATCACCGAGCCGCGCGCGACGTTGATCAGACGATGCCGTCGGGGCCGAGTGCTTCGAGCACGTTCGGCATCGATCATGTTCCGCGTCGCGGCGCCGCCCGGCACGATGGCAATCAGCGTGTCGACGTCTCGCGCCATGTCGATCAGCTGGGCATAGTGGCGGTAGGCAAGCTCGGGCCGCGGCCGCCGCGCGTGATAGACGATCGGCACGCCGAAGGCTTCGAGCCGCCGCGCAATCGCCAGGCCGATCGCGGCCCATGCCTACCAGGCCGACTGTGCGGTTGCGCAACGTCGCTCGGCTCAGCGGATAGTTGCCCTGCGGCCATTTGCCGGCGCGCAGATAACGTTCGGCTTGCGGAAATTCGCGCACAGTGCAGAGCAACAGGCCGATCGCGGTATCGGCGACTTCTTCGGTCAGCACGTCGGGCGTATGGGTGACGACGATGCCGCGTTTCGCCGCAGCGGCCGCATCGATGTGGTCGTAACCGACGCCGAAGCTAGAAATGATTTCCAGTTTGGGCAAACGGTGAATAAGGCGTCGTTGACCGGTTCGACCGGCGCGCTCACCGCCACCGCGTGCAGATCGGCATTGGCGGCGAAAAATGCGTCGCGGTTCGCGGCGGGCGATTGTGGACGGTGAAGTCGGTCAAGCCCTTGGCCAAGACCGGCCGCAAGGGCCCGATCAGCAACACGCCCGGCTTGTCGCAGCCATCGCCACCTCCACTCACACCAGCATGTTACCGGCGTCTCCATCAGCGCCTTGATCGCTGCCAAGAGCTCGGCGCCGAGCGCGCCGTCGACCACGCGATGGTCGCAAGACAGCGTCGCGGTGAGCATGCTGGCGAAGGCTATGCCGCCGTCTGCTTTCTCGACCGCCTGACGGCGCGCGGCGCCGACCGCAAGGATCGTCGCCTGCGGCGGATTGATGATGGCCGAGAATTCGCGCACGCCATACATGCCGAGATTGGAGATCGCCGACGAGCCGCCTTGATAATCGGCGGGCTTGAGCTTTTTGTCGCGGGCGCGCGCCGCCAGGTCCTTCATTTCCGCGGAGATGGCGGTTAGCGATTTGGTTTCGGCGTTGCGAATGATCGGCGCGACCAATCCGCCGTCGAGCGCAACCGCAACGCCGATGTCGGAATGCTTGAATCGCAGAATACAGTCGCCCGCCCACGCCGCATTTGCCGCCGGCACGCGCTGCAAAGCCAGCGCCAGCGCCCGGATGATGAAATCGTTGAGCGAGAGCTTGAACGCCGGCTTACCGTCGCGGTCCTTCGGTGCGGCAGCGTTGGCCTCTTCGCGCACCGCCAATCAGGCGATCGATGGTGATATCGGCGGTCAGGTAGAAATGCGGGATGGTCTGCTTTGCCCGCGCCATGCGCGCGGCCATGGTCTTACGCATGCGCGTCAAGCGGCACTTCCTCGTAGCCGGCCGGATCGTACAGCGCCTTGACCTGATCGGCGCTCAGGCCTTCTGTGAGCGGCGCGCGCGCACTCGGCCGCGGCGGGTTCCACGTCGCGCGCGACGATGCGGCCGTGCGGGCCGGAGCCGCGCAGCGCGGAAAGATCGATGCCAGCTTCGCCGGCGAGCCGGCGCGCCAGCGGCGTGACCGCTGTGCCGCCAGACAACCGCGCCGGGCCGAAATTGCGTTCCGGCGTGCGCACCTCGAAAAACGGATCGAGCTTGATCGGCCGCTGCGCCTTTGCGGCTGGTGCCGGGGCGGGCTCGCTTTCGTTACCGGTCGGCGGCGCGGCCGGGGCCGCCGCTTTCGGCGCCGGTGCCGCAGTGGGCGCAGCCGCGGGCTTCGCCGCGGCAGCGCGTCGGCACCGCCGCACCCGCCGCGCCAATCACGCCGACAACGGCGCCGACCGGCGCCACTTCGCCGGCCGCCACGCGGATTTCACTGAGCACGCCGGCTTCGGTCGCCGGCACTTCCATTGACACCTTGTCGGTCTCGATCTCGAACAGATTGTCGCCCGGCTTCACCGTGTCGCCGGCCGACTTGAACCACTGTGTGATTTTTCCCTCGGCGACCGTTTCGCCGAGCTGAGGCATCAGAATGTTCATTTCAATTCCCGACGGCGGCTACCACGTCACCGACACGTATTGGGTCTCCAAAAATTCCATCAGTCCTTCATGGGCGCCTTCGCGGCCGAGGCCGGACTGCTTCATGCCGCCGAACGGCGCCGCCGGATCGGAGACGATGCCGCGGTTCAATCCGATCATGCCGAAGTCGAGTTTTTCGGAGACGCGCAAGCCTTTGCTCAGATCCTTGGTGTAGAGGTAGGCGACGAGACCGTATTCGGTGTCGTTGGCGCGGGTGACCACCTCGTCCTCGGATTTGAAGGTTTGCAGCGAGGCAACCGGGCCGAAAATCTCCTCGTTCAGCATTTTGGCGTCGTCGGAGACGTTGGTGAGCACGGTAGCCGGATAGAAAAATCCCGGTCCGCCCGGCGCCTTGCCGCCGGTGAGCACCTTGGCGCCTTTCTTCACCGCGTCGTCGACCAGCTCGATCACCTTGTCGCGTCCGTCCTTGTTGACCAGCGGACCCAGCGCGACGCCGTCATCGAGGCCGTTGCCCATTTTCAGCCCAGCCATCTTGGCCGTGAGCTTCTTGGCAAACTCGTCGTGGACCTTCTCGTGCACGTAGAAGCGGTTGGCCGCCGTGCAGGCCTCGCCCATGTTGCGCATCTTGGCGATCATGGCGCCGTCGATGGCGGCGTCGATGTCGGCGTCGTCGAACACGATGAACGGCGCGTTGCCGCCGAGCTCCATCGCCGGCCGGATGATGTTGTCGGCGGCTTCGTGCAGGAGCTTTCGGCCGACTTCGGTCGAGCCGGTGAACGACACCACGCGCACGCGCGGATCGTGCAGCATGGCGCCGACCACCTTGCCGGACGAGCGCGACGGAATGACGTTGACCACGCCGGCGGGCACGCCGGCCTCCTCCAGGATCGGCATCAGCGCCAGCATGGTGAGCGGCGTATCGGAGGCGGGCTTGAGCACCACCGAGCAGCCGGCGGCCAGCGCCGGGCCGATCTTGCGCGTCGCCATCGCGGCCGGGAAATTCCACGGCGTGACCAAGACCGCGATGCCCGCCGGCTTGTGGTGCACCAAGATGCGCGCGCCGGTTGCCGGCGCGACCGAATTCTGGCCGATATTGCGCACCGCCTCCTCGGCGAACCAGCGGAAGAACTCCGCGGAATAGGCGACTTCGCCGCGCGAATCCGACAGCGCCTTGCCGTTCTCGATGGTGATCAGCTTCGCCAGCCGCTCGGCATCGCGCATGATCAGCTCGAACGCCTTGCGCAAGATTTCGCCGCGTTCGCGCGGCTTCTTCGCGGCCCAGCCGGGGAACGCGGCGCCGCGGCGTCGAGCGCGGCTTTGGCGTCTTCCACCGTCGCGCTGGCGACCGAGGCGACCTTGTTCTCGGTCGCCGGATCGATCACGTCGAAGCGGCCGCCGTCTGAGGATTTGCGCCACTTGCCGCCGATCCACAGATCGGTCGGGACGTTGGCGAGGAGATTGTCGTATCATCGCAGTCATCTTGCGCACTCACTTGAGGCTTTATTTGCCGTTCTTCAGCTCGACGAGGATGTTCTGATAGAGTTTGCCGCTCAAATTGCGCAGTTCGTGCTTCTGGCCGGCATCGTGCCAGATCACGCCGCCGACCTTGTCGTCGGCGATGATGGAATGGCCGTCAACGTTCTCAAGCTCGATCTTGCCGCCGGTGACGTTGATGATGACGTAATCGAGCTTGTGGTGATGCCACGCCTTTTTGCCGCCCGGCGGAACCTTCATGTCCCACACCCGCACCTGCTCGTTCTCGAACAGACACCTCGGTGCCGATCGGGCCGCTCGGATTTTCGCGGGTCGGTTCGTCCGCCATGATCATCCTCCGTTACGCGTTCGAGGCTGCGCTGCACCCGCTCGGCGATGCGATCGACGCTCGGCAGAGCCAGATCTTCGAGAATATCGGCGGCCGGCAGCGGGATGTGCGGCGTCGTGATCCGCACCGGCGGCCCGTCGAGATCGTAGAACGCCTCGTCGGCGACGATGGAGACAAGCTCCGCGCCCCAGCCGCACAGCCGCGGATTTTCCTCGACCGTGAACAGGCGGTGGGTGCGCGCCACCGAGCCGAGAATGGTCTGGGTGTCGAGCGGCACCAGCGAGCGCACATCGACCACTTCGCAATCGATGCCGTGCTCGCTCTTGAGCTTCTCCGCGGCCGCGAGCGCGCGCGGCACCATCAACGCCAGCGCGAGAATGGTGGCGTCCTTGCCCGGCCGCACGATCTTCGCGCGTGCCGAGCGTGTCGACGATCTCGCCGTCCGGCACCTCGCCCTTGGTCGCATAGAGCGATTTGTGCTCGAAGAAAATCACCGGATCGGGATCGCGCACGGCCGCCGCCATCAGCCCGATCACATCGCGCGGCGACGATGGCGCCACGACCTTGAGTCCCGGGATCATCATGCACCAGTTCTCGACGCTCTGCGAATGCTGCGCGCCGAAGCGCGCGCCGCCGCCGTTGCCGGTGCGCACGACCAGCGGACACTTGACCTGGCCGTTCGACATGTAGCGGCTCTTGGGGAATTCGTTGGCGATATAGTCGAAGCACACCGCGATGAAGTCCGAGAACATGATCTCGGCGATCGGCTTTAGACCCGGTCATCGCCGCGCCCATGGCGGCGCCGAGGATCGCCTGCTCGGAAATCGGCGTGTCGCGCACGCGCACCGGACCGAACTGCTCGTAGAGCCCGACGGTCGCCTTGAACACGCCGCCGGCCTTGCCGATGTCCTCGCCGAGAAACACCACGTCGGGATCGCGCGTCATTTCCTGCGCGATGCCGCGGATGACGGCATCGCGATAGGTCAGTTCCGCCATGCGAAACCTCCGTCGGCATAGACGTCGGTGGTGAGGATATCGAGCGCCGGCGGCGGCGCCGCCTTGCACAGCTCGGTCGCCTCGTCGACTTCGCGCTTCACGTCGGTCTCGATGCGCAGGATGGTTTCCTCGCTCGATGCCGAATTGCTTGAGCCGCTCGCGATAGATCTTGATCGGATCGCGCTCTTTCCACTTTTCCAGTTCGCCATCGGGCCGGTATTTGGCCGGATCGGCGCGCGAATGCCCGCTGTAGCGATAGGTCATGCATTCGATCAGCGACGGGCCGCCGCCGGCGCGCGCTTTCTCGTAGGCAGTCATCGCGGTGCGGTAGACGACGTCGGCGTCATTGCCGTCGACGACGATGCGCGGCAGCCCGTAGCTCGCGGCGCGATCGGCAGCCGGATGCTCCACGGCGGTGACCTCGCCGATCGGCGTGTATTCCATGTAAAGATTGTTCTCGCAGACGAAGACCACCGGCAACTTCCATACCGCGGCGAAGTTCAGCGCCTCGTGAAAGGCGCCGATATTGGTCGTGCCGTCGCCGAAGAAGCAGACCGACACGTCCTTCTGCGCCCTTATACTGCGCGCGCCAGGCGGCGCCGCAGGCGATCGGCAGATGCGCGCCGATGATCGCGTAGGAACCCATGACGCCGTGATCGACCGACGTCAGGTGCATCGAGCCGCCCTTGCCGCGCATCAGGCCGATGTCGCGCTGCATCAGTTCGCCGAGCACCTTGGCGATCGGAACGCCGCGCGCCAGCGTATGAGCGTGGCCGCGATAGGTGCAGAACGACAGATCGCCGGGCGCATCGCGGCGGCGAAGCCGGCGGCGACGGCCTCCTGGCCGAGCGAAAGATGGCTCGTGCCCTTCACCAGGTTTTGCAGGAACAGATCGTAGGCGCGCTGCTCGGCCTCGCGGATCACGACCTGGGTGCGATACATAGCGAGCCGCTTTTCCTCGCCGATGTCGTCGTTGAGGCTTGCCTTCGAAGCGGGCGCGCGATCCTCGATCTTGGCCATGAAATATCCTTTGCAGCGCCCGATATGATCGAGTGGCGCGGCCGCAACTTAGCGCCACTTGCGAAAGCGAGGCAACGGCCCCGGGCTCGCCCGCGGTGGGCAGCGGCGCGAATGACGCATGTCCCGCTTGCGCTCGGCGTACCATCAACTTAGCTAAGTGGCGCAAGCGGAGATTGTACAATTGACCCAGAACCGAAGACCACCGCGACCAAGCGAGCAGAGCCGTGAATACGTTCACCGCTTCCTCGGCGGGCCGCCGTTGGCGGTGCTCGGGCGGCTGGTCCTGCTGTCGATCCTGGTGGGCGTGATCCTTGCCGCCATCGGCCTCGATCCCTGGAACATCATGGAATCGGTTCGGGCGCTGCATCGTGCATATCTGGACGGATGGGCTTCGATGTCGTGCGTTGGCTCTGGCGCTATTTCCTGCTCGGCGCCGTGATCGTCGTGCCGATCTGGTTTCTGGTGCGGCTTGCCAAAGCGCCGCGCGGCGGGTAAGCCCCGCACACCGGCAATCAAAAAGGCCGGGCTGGGGCCCGGCCTTTTTATTCGCATCAGCCTGAAGGCTAGTCCTCCTGCGGACCGCCCGGCGGCATCGGCGGATCATTGTCGCCCGGCATGTGTTATCGCCCTGCATGGAGTGGTCGCGCGGGCCGCGATGCCGCCGCCGGCGGCGATGCAGCGGAAAGCGGTCGGAACCGTCGTAGCCGTTGGGGCCATTCCGGTCCGTTGGGGCCGTTGCCGCCCGGGCCCTGCTGCGGCGGCTGCGGCTGGCCGCCGGTGATGAATGACGGAAGCCGGTCCACGTCTGCTCGCTGCCCGGCTGCATTTGCTGCGGGCGCTGGTGGTTTTGCTGATTGTGCTGCGTTGCTTTGGTTGTTTTGGTTATGCTGATTCTGCTGATTGTGCTGGCTGTATTGGTGCTGCTGCGGCTGGTGCTGATTCGGCTGCTGGTTTTGCTGCGGATAAAACGTGCTGCGGTTCGCGCGGCGCGAACGGCTCGCCGCTCGATGGCGGCTGGTCGCCGTCGCCATCGTCGTAACCGTCATCGGGACCGATTGCTGCCGGTGACCTGCCGCCCGCGGCTGCTGCTGGTAATAGGGCTGGCTCTGACGAAACTGCTCCTGCGCCGCGGCGATCAGGCGAAAATAATGTTCGGCATGCTGATAATAATTTTCCGCTGCGACCGGGTCGCCGGAACTTTGCGCATCGCGGGCAAGCTGGAGATATTTTTCGGCGACGTGCGACGCCGTTCCGCGAATTTTCACGTCCGGTCCATTGGACTCGTACATGCGCGACAATGGATTTTGGTGATGATGGTGACCACCACCCTTGCGGTTGCGACCCCGCATGCGCTTGTTCTGACCGTTTCTCATGGTTGCTGTTCCGCCAACCCCCTCATTTGCGGCGGCACGCGACGCCGCCGTTTCACTGTCTTAGTCCTGCATAAAATTCCATCACGCGATTAGTCTCAGCAATGCAGCCCTCACCGGAGCGGTTTCGCCGCGGTGTTGCGAACTCCCGTCATTGCGCGACATCTCATCGAATGCGCGCCGAACCGATGAAGCTTCTCGGTCTGAATCTGGCGATCCCGTTTGCCGTCCGATCCGGCTTTCGCTGTTCCGGCTTTCGTTTCACCTAGCCTGCGCTGCCAACCTCTCGGAGGGTCGACCTCTCAGGGCGTTCGTAGGCGGCGCGGCACTATTCATCTCGGGCCGATTCCGTAGCGGCAAAGCTAGTCGGTTCCGGCCGATATTCCAAGTGCTTTTTTGCCGCTTTTTTGCCGAGGACCAATGTCGCATGCTCATGGCCGGCTTTTCCCGTACTTTTTCGCAATGAGCGCTCGCGGCGCTGCCGCTTAGGTCGGCGCGCGGCGGCGAGCGGCGCAAGCCCCGCGGCCGCGAACAAGGCGGCGACGGCCTGCGCCTGGCCGGTCGCCAAATTCGACGACAAGAGAGCCGCCCGGTCGCAACAGCACCGGCACCGTCGGCGGCAATCGCGCGATAACAATCCAGCCCGTCGTGTCCGCCGTCGAGCGCAGATGCGCGGTCGAAATCGCGCACTTCCGGAGCCAGCGCGCCGATATCGGCGGAGGCGATATAGGGCGGATTGGAGACAATCAGATCGAACGGTCCGCCGAGCGCCGCCGCCATGTCGCAGGCAACGAATGCCGCCCGCGTCGATCCGAGACGTTGGGCGTTGCGCGCGCGCCAGCCGCAGCGCTCCGAGGCTCGATATCGGTGCCGATGCCGAAGGCGTTGGGCAATTCGGTCAGCAAGCGCCAGCAGCAGCGCGCCCGAGCCGGTGCCAAGATCGGCGATCCGCAGCGCTCGCGCGCGCAGGCCGTCGGCATCGACCGCCGCGAGCGCCGTTTCGACGACGGTTTCCGTTTCCGGCCGCGGCACCAGTGTCGTCGCATCGATGCACAAGCGTCAGGCTCCAGAATTCCTTGTTGCCGACGATGCGCGCCACCGGTTCGCGCGCCAGCCGGCGTGCGCCAGCGCGGCGATGGCGCTTCGCTCGCTGTTGCCTAGTGAACGCGATAGCCGCAGCCGCCAACGCGGCGTGATCGAGACCGAGCGCGTGACCGACGAGAATGCGAGCATCGAGCTCGGGCGAATCGAGCCCGGCGGCGCGAAATTTTTCCGCCAGCGCGCCGACGCGGCAATGTGACCGACGGCCGCTCGCTCTGCCTGGCGTACGCACTGCAACAGCGCAGCCGTCATCACCGCCTCCTCGGCGGCGAGCAGCGCCGCCTGATGCTCGGCGACCAGCGCGTCGATGATTTCGCCCAGCGCCTCGCCCTCCATGATCTGCGGCAGCTTGTAGAGCGTGAGATTGATGCGATGGTCCGACACGCGGCCTTGCGGAAAATTGTAGGTGCGGATGCGTTCCGAGCGGTCGCCGGTGCCGACCTGGCCGCGCCGTTCGGCGGCGCGCGCGGCGTCCTGCTTCTGCCGCTCGAAATCGTAGAGCCGCGTGCGCAGCACGGCGAGCGCCTTGGCGCGGTTGCGGTGCTGCGAGCGGTCCTCCTGCATCATGACGACGATGCCGGTCGGAATGTGCGTTATCGCGCACGGCCGATTTGGTCTTGTTGACGTGCTGGCCGCCGGCGCCGCCCGAGCGCAGCGTGTCGATCTCGAGATCGGTGTCGTTGATGGCGACATCGAGATCCTGCGCTTCGGGCAGCACGGCGACGGTTGCGGTCGAGGTGTGGATGCGGCCGGAGCCTTCGGTGTCGGGCACGCGCTGAACGCGATGCACGCCGGATTCGTATTTGAGTTTGGCGAAAGCGCCGCGGCCGCGGATTTCGGCGATGATTTCCTTGAAGCCGCCCATCGCGCCTTCGCTCGCGGTCATGACCTCGACCTTCCATCCCTGCTTGGCGGCGTAGCGCTCGTACATGCGGAACAGATCGCCGGCGAACAACGACGCCTCGTCGCCGCCGGTGCCGGCGCGGATTTCGAGAATGACGTTGCGCTCGTCCATGGCGTCCTTGGGAATGAGCGCCAGCCGCAATTGCTGTTCGAGCGCCGACGCGCCGCGCTTCAAGCTGGCGGCTGTTCCGCCTCGGCGATGGAGCGCATCTCGCTATCGGTCGCGGGATCTTCGATCAGGCTGGCGACCCCTTCGAGTTCGCGTTGCGCCGCCCGATAGGACTTCACCGCTTCGACGACCGGCGCGAGCTCGGCGAATTCGCGCGAGAGCTTCACGTAGGTCTCCGGCGGCTACGGCGGCGGCAGATCGCGTTCGAGCGCCGCGTGGCGGGCGATAAGCGCGTTGAGTTTCTGATCGGGCAAGCATCGCTTAGATGGTCTAGGCTAATGAGAAGGCAAGGATCGCCGAGCCGATCGCTCATGCATCGGACGGACGCGACTACTATGACCCCGCGGGCGGGACAAGCCCGGCCACGGCCGGCGTCCTGATCAGCGATTGTCGGCGGCGAACTTTTCCAGTTGGGCGCGGATCGACATCGCGCCGTTCGGTTTCTCGATCAGTTGGCAGAGAAACGCGGCCGCCTTGCGGCTGTCGAGATCGAGCAGCATCGCCTTGACCGGACCGACCGCGGATGGCGTGAGCGACAGCGAGCGATAGCCGATGGCCGCGAGCGCCAACGCGCCAATGCGGCTGCGAGGCAAGCTCGCCGCACACCGTCACCGGCTTGCCGTGCTCACGGCATTTGTCGGCGATGTCCTTGAGCGCGCGCAACACCGGCGCCGACAGCGGATCGAAGCGGCCGGAGACCCGCGGATTGCCGCGATCGACCGCATAGAGGAATTGCACGAGGTCGTTCGAGCCGACCGAAAGGAAATCGGCGTGATCCAGCAATTCGTCGAGCTGATAAAGCAGCGACGGGACCTCGACCATGCTGCCGACCTCGACCTGATCGGGCAGCTTGTGGCCGTGGCGGCGCAAGATGCGTCAGCTCGCGCTCGACCAAGATCCTTGGCCTGCTCGAATTCAGCGACGGTCGCGATCATCGGGAACATGATTTTCAACGACGCGGCCGCCGGCCGGCGCGCAGACAGCGCGCGCAATTGCGTGCGCAACAATGCCGGCCGGTCGAGCCCGAGCCGGATCGCGCGCCAGCCGAGCGCCGGATTCTCCTCGTCGATATTGCGCATATAGGGCAGCACCTTGTCGCCGCCGATATCGAGGGTGCGGAAGGTCACCGGCTTGTCGTCGGCGGCGTCGAGGACGGCGCGATAGAGCGTATATTGCTCGCTGGAGCGCGGAAAATTCGGCGCCACCATGAATTGCAGTTCGGTGCGGAACAGGCCGATGCCGGCGGCGCCGGTATCGGCGATGTGCGGCAGGTCGACGCTCAGGCCGGCATTGATCAGCAACGTCATTTCTTCGCCGTCCTTGGTCACGCACGGCTGATCGCGCAGCGCCTGATATTGTTGCTGCCGCCGCGCCCGCAACCGCACCCGCTCGGCGTAGGCGGCCTCCATGTCCGGCAGCGGCCGCAAGTGCACATCGCCGGCCGAGCCGTCGACGATGATGGCATCGCCAGGGTCGGCGATGCCGGTGGCGTTGTCGATCTCGCCGACTGCGGCAATGCCGAGCGCGCGGGCAACAATCGCGACATGCGAATGCGGGCCGCCTTCCTCGAGAACCAGCCCGCGCAACCGCTTGCGGTCGTAATCGAGTAGCGCCGCCGGCCCCATCGAGCGGGCAACCAGGATGGCATTCTCCGGCAGGTTCTCGCGCGACGGGCGCGTGATCGCGGCCGGTGAGCTGGCGCATCAGGCGGTTGGCGAGGTCGTCGAGATCGTGCAGCCGCTCGCGCAGATACGGATCGGTCTGCCGCAGCATGCGCGCGCGGGTGTCCGACTGGACGCGCTCGACCGCGGCTTCGGCGGTCAGCCCGGTCATGACCGCTTCTTCGAGCTTGTGCGCCCAGCCGCGGTCGTAGGCGAACATGCGATAGGCTTCGAGCACGTCGCGATGCTCGCCGCCTTCCACGACGTCGCCGTGTTCGAGTAGCTGGTCGAGATCGGTGCGCAAGGTCTCGACCGCGGCTTGCAGGTGCTTCAGTTCCTTCGGAATGTCGTCGGCGATGTAATTGGTGACGACGACGCGTGGCTCGTGCAGCACGACGTGACCGAGCGCGATGCCTTCCGAGAGCGCGATGCCCGTGAGATGCAGCGACCGCCGCGCGGCAGGCTCGGCGCCGGGAAGCGCCAACGCCGACAACTCGCCGGAGGCGATCATCTCCGCGAGCACCATTGCCGTCGTCTGCAGCGCTTCGACTTCTTCCTCCGAATAGGTGCGCCGGGCGCGGTTCTGCACCACCAGCACGCCGAGCGTGTTGCCGGCGCGCAGGACCGGCACGCCGAGGAACGAATGGTAGATTTCTTCGCCGGTTTCCGGCCGGAAGGAAAAGGCCGGATGCGACTGCGCGTTGGAGAGGTTGATGGCGCTCGCCTGGCTGGCGACCAGTCCGACCAGGCCCTCGTCCGCGCGCAGCACGGTGCGATGCACCGCGTCGCGATTGAGACCTTCAGTGGCGTAGAGTTCGAGCGTGGAATCGACGCGCAGCACGTAGACGGAGCAGACCTCCGCCACCATGTTGGCGGCGATCAGCACGACGATCTTGTCAAGGCGTTCCTGCGCGCTGACCGGCTCCGCCATGACTTCGCGGAGTCGGCGCAACAGCACGCGCGGACCGCCGAGCGCGCCACGCATGGCGTGAGGTCCCTCGGGCTTTGCTATGAACCGGGGTGCCGCCCGTGTCGCCCCGGCCTGCATCGAAGAGGAATTACGCCGGAGCCCAGGCCCGCGGCGAACATCCTTAAGGCTATATCGAATGCGGCATGCAAACCGCAAGCCAAAGACAGCGAAGAGTGGATTGTGCGTCGCAGCGAAATTCGTCGTTCGCGACCGCAGGCGGAAGAACTGTCGGCGACCTACGCGCGATCGCGCTGAGCTCGAGAGTCCGTAAAGCGAATGCAGCGTGCGCACCGCCAGTTCGGTGAAATTCGGCGTCGATCAGCAGCGAAAACTTGATCTCCGAGGTGGTGATGGCGCGGATATTGACCGCGCGTTCGGCCAGCGCCTGGAACGCCTGCGCGGCGACGCCGGCATGGCTGCGCATGCCGATACCGATGACCGAGATCTTGGCGACGTCGGTGGCGCTGTCGAGCCGCTTATAGCCGATCTGCTTCTTCGCTTTGGCGATGACGTCGAGCGCCCGCTGATAGTCGGCGGCCGGCACGGTGAAGGTGAGGTCGGTGGTCTTTCCGTCGGCAGAGACGTTCTGCACGATCATGTCGACGTTGATGTTGGCTTCCGCCAGCGGCATGAAAATTGCTGCGGCGACGCCGGGCTTATCGTCGACCTCGCGCACGGAGATTTGCGCCTCGTCGCGCGAGAAGGCGATGCCGGTGACAGTTTGCTGCTCCATGATCTCCTCCTCGTCGCAAATCAGTGTTCCGGGCGGAGTGCCGTGCGGATCGATGTCCTCGGGCCGATCGAAGCTCGAGCGCACGAAGATTCGGACATTGTGCACCATGCCGAGTTCGACCGAGCGCACCTGCATCACCTTGGCGCCGAGCGACGCAAGCTCCAGCATTTCCTCGAAACGCAATCTTATCGAGCCGTTTGCGCGCGCGGCACGACGCGCGGGTCCGAAGTATAGACGCCGTCGACGTCGGTGTAGATGTCGCAACGGTCGGCGCGGATGGCCGCCGCCATCGCCACCGCCGACGTGTCCGATCCGCCGCGGCCGAGCGTGGTGATGCGGCCGGTCTCTTCGTGGACGCCCTGGAAGCCGGCGATGACCGCCACCTCTTTGCGTTCGGTGAAACGCTTGATAAGTTCGGCACCGTTGATGTCGACGATGCGCGCGGAGGTGTGCACGTTCGTCGTCAGGATCGGCAACTGCCAACCTAGCCACGAGCGGGCGTTGATGTCCATGTCCTGCAAAGCGATCGCAAGCAAACCGGCGGTGACCTGTTCGCCGGTCGCAAATACGGCGTCGTATTCGCGCGCATCGAATATCCGGTCGGGTCTTCAAGGCCGCCTCGCACCAGGCGACCAGCCGGTCGGTCGTTCCCGCCATTGCCGATACCACGACGGCGACGTCATGGCCGGCATCGACCTCGCGCTTGACGTGGCGCGCGACGTTGCGGATGCGATCGATATCGGCGACCGAGGTGCCGCCGAATTTCATCACCAGACGAGCCATAACGCGCGCTTTCCCAGAAAAGGCGCGTATTGATACCGGTGCGATGAACGCCCTGCAACCTGGCGCCCGCCGAACCCAGCTTGTCAGCCGATATCTTTAATCGGTCGGGCGATCGCGACGGTCTTTTTCCCGCACGCGGATCGGTAGCACAGTTTCCTGCCAACCCATCGCGATCCCCGCTAAATTCGACCAGAACGCGATCCACATCAGTACAGGCATGCGAGCCTCCTTTGCGGATCGAGCCGATTGTTTAACGTGCTAAACTCATGGTAGTTCCGCATCGCAGCACGGAAGATCAAGTCATGCCGGTAAGTCACGATCGCATCCTGACCACGCATGTCGGAAGTCTTGTGCGCCCGCCCGAACTGAGCAAATATATCGAGGCGATCGATAACGGCGTCTGGTACCGATCGGCGCTTCGATCGCTGTCTCTCCGAATCCGTGGACGCGGTGGTCAGGCGTCAACAACGGGCCGGTGTCGACGTTGTTAGTGACGGTGAATACGGCAAATTCCGCAGCTGGTCTTTCTATGTGCTCGACCGCCTTGGCGGCATCGAGGAACGCGCGGTCGAAGCGGCGCGAGGAGCGGGACGAGATCAACTTTTGTTTGCCGATTTCTACGCCGAATATTTCCCGACGCAGAAACTGCCGAAACGAGGCACGGCCGTTTGCGTCGGCCCGATCGCCTACAAAGGCCACGCTGCGCTGCAAAAAGATATTGCCGATCTTCAAGTCGGCATTAAAGGGCGCTGCCGTCGCTGACGCCTTCCTGCCGGTCGTAGCGCCCGCGAGCGCCGTGCCGCGACACCAGAATGAGTACTACAAGGACGACGAGGAATTTCTGTTCAAGCTCGCGGAAGCGTTGCGCGAGGAATACAAGGCGATCGTCAATTCTGGGCTGATGGTCCAGATCGACGACGCTTTCCTGCCCTACATGTATGATGTGGCGTTCGCCGCCGAGGATCTGCCACATTATCGAAAATGGGCGGCGATACGGATCGACGCGCTCAATCACGCCATTGACGGGTTACCGGAAGACCGTATCCGCTATCACATCTGCTGGGGTAGCTTTAACACTCCGCATGTCACCGACGTGCCGCTCAAGGACATCATTGACCTCGTACTCGAAGTAAAAGCCGGCGCCTACTGCATCGAGATGGGCAATCCGCGCCATGAGCATGAATGGCGGGTCTGGGAAAAGACGAAGCTGCCGCCAGGCAGCAAACTCATTCCCGGCGTGATCAGCCATTCGACTAATGTTGTCGAGCATCCGGAGCTCGTCGCCGAACGGCTGACCCGCATCGCAAGGCTGGTCGGGCGGGAGAATGTCTTGGGTGGAACCGACTGCGGTTTCGCGCAATCGCCTCATGTGCGGCGCGTGCATCCCTCGATCGTGTGGGCGAAGCTTGAAGCGCTGGCGGAAGGTGCGCGGCTTGCCTCGCAGGAATTGTGGGGTCGCCAGGCCGCTTGAGGCTTCGTTTCAAATCTAATACGGCAGCCCGACGTAATTCTCAGCGAACACCGTGGCGGCGGCTTTCGAGCGGAAAAGATAATCGAGTTCGGCGAGTTGAATTTTCCGGTCGAAAGGATTTTCGGAAATCTGGTGCAGCATGGTGGTCATCCACCACGAGAAGCGCTCGGCTTTCCAGACCCGCGCCAGCGCCTGCTCGGAATAATGATCGAGGCCGGCGTCGGACTTTTCTTGGTAATGCTCGATCAGCGCCTGCGAGAGATAGCGCACGTCGCTGGCTGCAAGATTAAGCCCCTTGGCGCCGGTTGGCGGCACGATATGGGCGGCGTCGCCGGCGAGGAAAAGCCGTCCGAACCGCATCGGCTCGGCGACAAAACTGCGCAGCGGCGCGATGCTTTTCTCGATCGAGGGGCCGGTCACGAGCCGCTCGCGCGCTTCGTCGTCGAGCCGCGGCTTTAGCTCCTCCCAAAAGCGTTCGTCCGGCCAGGCGTCGATGTCCTCGGCCAGGCTGCATTGCAGGTAATAGCGGCTCCTGGTCGGCGACCGCATCGAGCAGAGCGCAAAGCCGAGCGGGTGGTGGACGTAAATCAACTCATCGGACACCGGCGGAGTGTCGGCGAGAATGCCGAGCCACCCGAGCGGATAGACGCGCTCATGTGCCGTAACCGCGCTCGGCGGCACGCTTTGGCGGCTGACGCCGTGAAAGCCGTCGCAGCCGGCGATGAAGTCACAAGTGATTTCGCTGCGTTGTTACCATCGGCAGATAGGTGACCTGCGGTTTTTCGGTGAAAATACCGTGCAGCGTACTTCATACGCCGCATAGATAGTCGGAGCGCCAGCCGCCGCGCGGCCATCCATCAGATCCTTGGTGATCTCCGTCTGGCCGTAAACCATCACCGCCTTGCCGGTCATCTCCTTGAAGGAGATGCGGTGACGCACGCCGTCGACGCAAATCTGGACGCCTTCATGTACTAAGCCGTCCGCATGCATATGCGTGCCGACGCCGGCCTCGTCGAGCAGATCGATAGTTACCTGTTCGATCACGCCAGCGCGGACGCGGCCGAGTACATATTCGCCGGTTTGCCGCTCAAGAATGACGTTATCGATGCCATGCTTGTGCAGGAGCTGACCGAGCAGCAATCCCGCCGGACCGGCGCCGATGATAGCGACTTGGGTGCGCATGGCCCGTCATATCATTGCCCGCGCGGCCCGAAACGGGCGTCGCGAAATTTGATTTAAATCGACCCGGATTTTTTATCGGCGTATGAACGGATTCCCTGTTTTATGCCGGTATGCGCATCGCGCAACCTGCCGGCAGCAAGGCGGCTGCCGTCATCGCGCCGGTTTATCCCGGCGGCCGGCAGCCTCTGGTCCATCGTTATCGGCGGGCGAGGCACAACGAGATTCGTGCCAAGACCGCACGGGTTGCCGTGGTCCTGTCGTTGTTCCTGGTCGTGCTGGCGGCCGGGTTGTTGATCGGCGGCCACGCCGTCATCAATCCATTGTTGCAAAAAGCGGCCGAGCGGCGTGAAGCGCATCGCACGGGCGATATCGTATTCAGCATGCGCGGCGGATTGCTGTGCCGGCATCTGGCATTCGACAATGAGACTGCGGAGATTACCGAGGGCGCGGTTGAGCCTTGCGAGCCGGATGTGTCGAAAGCGAATACCGCCGCCGCCAAGGGTTTTGCCTGGGGTGCGCGTTAACGCCTCGGATTATGGTTCCAATCCGAAAATTTGTGTGCCGTGTCGGGTTCCGCACCCAGCCCCATCGACGCCGTCGCGCTTGACCGTTAGGTTGTTTCCTCAGATTAACCCGCGCGGAACTCGAGGAATTAACCAATATGCGGATTGTGCGTCTTCTCTCCCGATCGGCGCTGCCCGCCGGTCTGCTGCTGATCGGCCTTCACGCAGCCGCCGCTCAAGGGCACGCCCGAGGAGCGCCAGGCGTGCACGCCCGACGCGATGCGGCTTTGCTCCGATTTCGTTCCGGACGTGCCGAAAATAACCAGATGCATGACCGCCAAGCACGCGCAGCTGAGCAAGGAATGCCGCCTGGCGATCGCGCATGCGCACCGGCATTACCGGTACCGCGCTTATCGGCACCGCGCATCCCAACAAGGTTGAGCGGCAAGCGTCGATACCGCGGCGTGGCGTCGCGCGCATAGTTCACGCCTTGAGTCGTCTCGCCTGAAAATGTCATGGTGCGCGCGCGGCGACCGGATCGCCGGTCGCGGCGGGGGTAGAGTTTGCAAAAGTCCGCAGTTCCGGGGGCCAGTCTGGAGGGGAAGCAGGCGGCCATCGCCGCCGCGTTGCGCCCGGCGGGACATTGGCTGTGGTTCGTCGCGCTCATCGCCGCCGTACTGATTGCCGCTTTTGCCGTTCCGAAGGCTGAGCCTAAGACAACGCCAGCTGCCGCCGATGAAGCGGCCGTCCTCGCCGCCGACACCGCGCTCGCTAACGCCGTGCGTGTCGGCGACAAATCGGTTGCGCGCCGACTGCTCGCGTTGCAATTCTCCTTTGTTGACGCCGCCGGCAAGTTTTATGCGCGCAAGGATTTTCTGGACGATCTGAAAACGTCGCGGCGTCGCCGGCAACCGACGTCAATGTGCGCAGCTTCGGCCTCGTGACGTCGATCACCGGGCGGCGCTTATCGCTGCAAAACGGTGAGGTTTTCTTTCTCGATATTTGGGCGAGGCAGAAAGGCGCTTGGCGCGAGCTGGTGAGCCATGAGTGGCGACGCCGCGGTGCGTCGCGCCGTGCTTCCGCCCCAGCCTCAGTGCAGAATCCCTGCCAGACAATACCGTATCGCGTGCGCTCCCCGGCAGAGCAGGATGTCGTCAACGCTTTCAGGCGACGAGAAGGCCGTCGTTGCCATGATGCCGGCAAATGGGCAAATCACGTCGCTGACGAGTTCGTGGTTTACGCACCGGCCCGCTCCGTAGCAGGAGGTCGATCGCGGCGATCCAGGCGAACGAAAAGCCCGCGGTCCGTCGGCGGGTGAGACATGCGGCTACGTCTATAGTCGACGGAGCGCGTGTCGCCGAGCGAATTCGCCGTCGATCGGGCCGCCTGCCGCGCGCGCCTGTGGGTGAAGCGCGGCGGCCAATGGCTGTTGGCGATCAGTGTGCAGACCGACGTAAAAGCGACATTCAGCTCTCCAGCCCGGTCGGCACGTTCTTGTTCTCACTGCTTAGTTTCATGCCGGCAGCAGCGCCATGGTTTCAGCCAGCGCCGCGAAATCCTTCTGCAGATATTCCTCCGGATTTTTTTGCAAGGTGGCGGCGCCGAAATGGTTTTGCAGAATTTCACGCGCAGCCGCGGTCACCGGCATCGGCACGTCAATCTCGCGCCCAAGCTCCAAGCCGAGATCGAGGTCCTTGCGCAGCAATTCCGGCGTGAACGTCGTCGTCCAATCGAGATTGACCAGCGCCGCCGATTTGTAGCGGGTGAACATCGAGCCCATCGCGCTGTTGTTGAGGAAGGCACAGAAAAGCATGCCGCGGCACGCCCATTTTGTTGGTGAGCAAGGTGATCTCGATCAGGTTCTCGATCACCACGCCGAGCATGACGTTGTGGGCGATCTTGCAGACACGGGCGAGCTCGCCCTCGCCCACATAGGACGCGCCGCGCTGGGCGAACACCTCAATGATCGGCATCACCGCTTTGCAGACTTCCTCGTTGCCCGATACGACCGCCGAGGCCTTGCCCGCTTTGATCACCTTCGCGTTGCCGCTCATCGGCGCGGCGACGAACTCGGCGCCGAGTTGCCTGAGCTTCTCGCGTATCGGCTGCGGAATCTTCGACCGAAATTGTCGAGCAATCGACCACGATCGGCGGCGCCTTGCCGCCCTGGCTGCACACGCCGGTCTTGCCGTACAGGACCTCTTGTACATCTTTGCCGGTCGAGACGATCGAGAACAGGATGTCGACGTTCTTTAGATCCGAGAGGTGATCCACCACCTTGCCGCCGACTTTCGCCAGCGGTTCGGCCTTGGCGCGCGTGCGATTCCAGACGCTGACGTCGTAGCCGGCCTTGATCAGCTTCTCGGCCATGGGAATCCCCATGCGGCCCGCGCCGATCCAACCGATCTTTTGTGGGTGTCCCTTACCATTGCTGGGCATTTCCAGGCTCCTTGCCAACCAACCGTTTCCCGCGGGTCTCTTAGCACACGAGCCGAAACCCTGTCCGTGCGCGGCACATGGCGCTGCCCCGTTCCCGGCGGCGGCATCGCGTTTTCTTGACAGCGAATTATCGCCCCGTCATAAGGACGCGGGCGCTGGCCGGGCGGCCGTTAAGGTTTGCCGGGCACGCGCCTTTAGCCAGCACAACATTGACTGGAAAAAGCCGATCCGGATATAGCCATCCGACGTATCAGGATCGAACACGAGGACAAAAAGATGTTCGCGGTCTTCAAGACTGGCGGCAAGCAATATCGGGTTGCCGCCGAGGACGTGCTTAAGGTCGATAAGGTCAAGGGCGAGCCCGGCGAGATCGTTGAATTTGGCGAAGTCCTGGTCGTCGGCGGCGACGCTGTGTCGCTTGGCGCGCCGATCGTCGCCGGCGCAACGGTCGCGGCGGAGGTGCTGGATCAGTCGCGCGGCGCCAAGATCATCGCGTTCAAGAAGCGCCGGCGAAAAAACTCGCGCCGCAAGCGCGGACATCGCCAGGAATTCACGCTGATCCGAATTACCGAGATCCTCACCGACGGCGAGAAGCCGAGCAAGACCGCGCCGCCGCGGCCGAAACGGGCGGTTCCGCCGAAGCCGGTTGCTACCGATGCGGAAGGCGCTGTCGGTGGCGAAGCCTATGCCGCGCCGCGCGCGGCCGCGGCGAAAAAGGGCGGTAAGCCGAAAGCCAAGGCGGCCGGCAAGGCCAAGAAGCCGGCGGCCAAGGCAAAAAGCCCGGCGCCCAAGGGCAAGAAAAAGAAATGAGCGGAAGCGGTGATGATTTTGTCACGAATCCGGTATAGGTAGCGGGCAGAAAGGTTTTCGAGCGATGGCTCACAAGAAAGCAGGCGGTTCCTCGCGCAACGGTCGCGATTCCGGCGGTCAGCGCCTGGGACTCAAGATTTTTGGCGGCGAAGAAGTGCTTGCCGGCAACATTATTGCGCGCCAGCGCGGCACCAAATGGCATCCCGGCCGCAATGTCGGCGTCGGCAATGACCACACGCTTTTTGCCCTGGTCAACGGCCGTGTCGAGTTCCGCGCCAAAACCAAAGGCCGCATCTTCGTATCCGTACGTCCGATGGCGGAGGCCGCGGCCGAGTAATACGGTGGATCATATGAGGTCCGCCGGCATCCAGTCGAACCGGCGGGCCCAAAATGGGCTTCGAAAAGGGGAGACCGGATTGCCGGCTCCCCTTTTCGGTTTTTGATCGCAGGAGCCCGTGCGATGACACTGGCCGAAAACGTCCGTGCGCCGATGCAACGCGCGCGGAAGTTTCCCGTCCTGGCGACCGAACGGCTCGTTCTGCGCGCGCCGCGTGCGGCGCCGACATCGGCGGGATCGCAGCTCTCGCCAACGATCGCCGCATTGCAGACAATACCGCGCGCATCCCGCATCCCTACGGCGTCGCCGACGCCGAACATTTCGTTGCGTCGGTCAACAAGCGCGAGGGCGAAGCCATTTCATCATTTGCCTGACGGCGTGGCGGTTGGCGCCTGCGGGCTCGATCCGCGCGGGGACGTAACGCTACCGAGCTCGGCTATTGGCTCGGCGCGCGCTATTGGGGCCGCGGCTTCGCCACCGAGGCGGTGCGCGCGGTCATCGATCATGCTTTCGGCGATCTTGCAACACGAGGCGCTGCAAGCCGGCGCGCGCGTCAGCAATCCGGCTTCGCGCCGGGTGCTGGAGAAGTGCGCGCTTCCAGTGGACCGGCGTGCGCTTGACCCGCATCCGCGCCATCAATTCGGCCGCGCCGATCGACCGCTTCCGGCTCGATCGCGGGCTGTGGCAGTCGCTCAAGTCCTGGGGCCGCGTCCGCCGCGTCGCGTGAATCTCTTTATTGTCCGGCAGCTCTGCGCGGGGATGCGAAGAACGGCGCCAGTCTCGCGACCAGCGCCGGCCCGAAATGGCCTTGCGGGTTCGAGGGCGTGGCATGGTCCATCAGTTCCCAGCCGCTGGATTAGCATACGCGCATTTTCGAACGCATGCTGTAGATCCCGGCCGGGACGCACGCTCTGCCGAAAAAATGCATCGCCGAAATAAGTCCAGTCGCGCTCGGGCGCACAGCCGAATGACGTACTGCTGGGCATCGGCGGCGGCGAGCACGATGGTGTTGTCGTTCGCGAGCGGCGGGACGAAGATGCCCGCATAGCAAGCCGACACGATGACGACCCGGTTCTTGATACCCTCGTTGTTGAGCGTCGCTGCCACTTCTTGCGGCGTCAATTCGACTCAACCCTCGTTCGGCAGGCGTAAAGGGCAAAGCCCGTCGGCTGCCCGTGCGACGTCATGAGAAGAATGAAGACTCATCGTCCTTGTTCATCACCGCGGCGATCTCGTGCACTGCGGCGGCAAAATTGCGCTGGTTTGCGAGCGGTATGCTCTGCGCGTTTTCGCTGTTATTACCGAGACGCACGGTGCGTCCGCGGATCGGCAGGACGCTGCCGATCGCGGCCAATCCGCCGTCGAGCTCCTTGAGAAAACATCCTGTTCCGCCCAGCCGGCGATACCGAGCGCATAGATGTCGGCCGCGCCTTTCGTCGGCGGAGCAAGCGCGGCGGTCTGCGCCTGCAAGAAGCGCCGCTTGCGTCTGCTCGCGCGGCGTCGCTTCGCGCCAGCGACGCTGCTCGTTCGTTTTCCGGACCGCAAGCCGCGCGTGCAAGATTTCCCACCAATTGGCGCCGCGGATATCGAAATCGCGCGCGATAAAAACCGGCGCCGTGCGGCAGGAGTGCGCTGACCGCGAGAAGCGCCACCCACAAGGCCGACGGCACGGGCGGCACCGCGAAGCCGCGGATGCAGGGTGAACGTGCGCAGCACCGCGACCATTGCGCCGATCCACCACAGCGATACCGACAGCGAAAATCGCGATCGGAGCAACGTGCGCCGTGCAAAGGACGCGCCGCGTAATCGCTGGAACATGCGGACACGATCTGCGGCCTCGCAGAGCAGCTCGGCGGCAATCAGCAGCAACAGCATGGCGGACAGCGCCGTCGCGCGGACGGCCGGCCGCACGAACAGCGCCGCGACCGCGACTTCCAGCGCGACCCAGGCCACGACGGCGTTGAGCCCATAAGGGTTAAAGCCGCCGCTGGGACCGGCGGCGAGAAATTGAAAGCCGACGCGAACGGCGGTGAGCGCGACGGCACAGATCGAGCAGGCTCGGCAAGCCGACGAATTGCAACGTGCGTGTCGGCCGCCACACAAGGGCGCACAACGTAATCTTGAACACCGACCACACGCTTAGCATTTGCTACCCGAAACCGCCGCAATCGCCGAGTGCCGCAATCTCGAGTCCGGCATTATATCAGGCGGGGCTGACGGCATTTGCGCATGGGTGGATTTGACGCCCGGACCATTGTTACCGGTACCTGCAAATGAAGTTCCTCGACGAGGCCAAGGTCTATATCCGCTCCGGCGACGGCGGCAACGGCTGCGTGTCGTTCCGGCGCGAAAAATTCATCGAGTTCGGCGGGCCGAATGGCGGCGACGGCGGCAAGGGCGGCGATGTGGTCGCGCGAAGCGGTCGACGGCCTGAACACGCTGATCGATTTTCGCTATCAGCAGCATTTTTTTGCCAAGAACGGCCGCGCCGGCATGGGCAAGGACCGCCATGGCGCCAACGGCGCCGACGCGGTGCTCAAGGTTCCGGTCGGAACGCAAATCTATCGAGGAAGACGGCGAGACTCTGCTCGCCGATCTCACCGAACGCGGCCAGCGCATAGTGATCGCCAAGGGCGGCAATGGCGGGTTCGGCAACGCGCATTTCAAGTCCTCGACCAACCGCGCGCCGCGTCGCGCCAATCCCGGCCAGCCGGGCGAACGGCAAACCATCCGATTGCGGCTCAAGCTAATTGCCGATGCCGGCATTATCGGTCTGCCGAACGCCGGCAAATCGACCTTCCTCGCCGCGGTGAGCGCCGCGCAGGCCAAAGATCGCCGACTATCCCTTTACCACGCTCACGCCGCAGCTCGGCGTGGTGGAGATCGACGGGCGCGAATTCGTGCTGGCCGATATTCCTGGCCTGATCGAAGGCGCGCATGAAGGCGTCGGCCTCGGCGACCGCTTCCTCGGCCATGTCGAGCGCTGCCGCGTGCTGCTGCATCTGATCGATGGCACTGACGGCGATGCCGGCGCCGCCTACAAAACCGTTCGCGCCGAGCTTTCGGCCTATGGGCAGGGGCTCGCCGACAAACCGGAAATCGTCGCGCTCAATAAGGCGGATGCGCTCGGCGGCGCCGAGATCAAGGCAGCAAGCGGCGCGCCTCAAACGCGCGGCGAAAAAATCGCCGCTGGTGATTTCGGCCGTGAGCGGGCAGGGCGTGCCGGAGGTGCTGCGCGCGCTCATCACGGTGATCGAACAAGCGCGCGGCGAGGTCGACCGAAAACCGAGCGCGGCCGGCGCTCACCTGCGCCGCCGGAAGGCCCGCGCCGATTTACCTCCAACTAGCCGCCGCCAATCGCTACATTACCGGGCATGTTAGGCCTGCCGCGGATACATCATCGGTCGCGGAATGTGCGGCTCGATACGCTGGTGCAGCTGCGCTGGCTCGCCGTGTTAGGTCAGTTCGCGGCCGTGCTGGTCGTGCATTTCGGCCTCGAATTCGACGTTGCGATCCTGCCCTGCTTCATCGTGATCGGACTTGCCGCGCTGCTCAACGTCGCGCTGCGCATCGGTTTCCCGCATACGCAATGGCTCGAGCCCGACCGCGCCGCGTATATTCTCGGCTTCGACATCGCCGAACTCGCGGCGCTGCTGTATCTGACCGGCGGGCTGGAAAATCCGTTTTCGTTTCTGTTGCTTGGACCGGTCTTGATCTCGGCCACCGCGCTGCCGCCGCGCATGACGCTGCTGATCGGTATATTCGCGGTGCTGTGCGCGACCGTGCTGATCTTCTTCCATTTCCAGCTGCCATGGGAGCCTGAGGAGCCATTGGTATTCCCGGAGACCTATGTGGTCGGCGTCTGGCTCTCGATCCTGCTCGCGATCGGCTATATCGGCGTCTACACGTGGCAGGTGGCGGAGGAAGCGCGGCAGCTTTCCGACGCGCTGGCCGCGACCGAACTGGTGCTGGCGCGCGAGCAGCACCTTTCGCAGCTCGACGGACTGGCCGCCGCGGCGGCGCACGAGCTCGGCACGCCGCTCGCCACCATCACCGTCGTGGTGCGCGAGATCGAGCGCGCGCTGGAAGCGGAGTCGCCGTACGCCGACGACATGAAGTTGCTGCGCGAGCAGGCGCAACGCTGCCGCGAGATCCTTTCCAAGATCACCGAATTGCCGACCGGCGAGCCGTTCGACCGCGTCCCGCTCTCGGCGCTGATCGAGGAGGCGGTTGCACCGCATCGGCATTTCGGCGTCTCGCTGGGCGTGACGTTGCCGTCCGATCGCTCCAGCGAACCGGTCGGCGCGCGCAATCCGGCGATCCGCTACGGGCTTGGCAATCTGATCGAGAACGCCGTCGATTTCGCCAACAAGGCGGGTGGAGATTTTCGCAGACTGGAATGCCGACGATGTGAGTATCACCATTCGCGACGACGGCCCGGGCTTCGCGCCGGAAGTGGCTGGACCGCATCGGCGCGCCCTATGTCACGCATCGGCCGCCCGGATTGCGCTGAGACCGACGGCGACGTTGCGGAAGATCCGGTGTTCGGCCTCGGGCTCGGGCTGTTCATCGCCAAGACGCTGCTGGAGCGCAACGGCGCCCGGCTTTCGCTGAAGAACCAGGTTCCGCCACTGCACGGCGCCGAGGTGACGGTCGTCTGGCGCCGTGCCGATTTCGAGCGACCGCTGGTTGCGGCCCTTCTTGAGCACGCTGCTGCGGTGTCATAATTAGTGCAGATATCTGTGGGGCGCGCTCGGTTCACTCCGCGGGAGTAAGATTGTCATGTTTACCCCTCAACGCAGCAGCCCAACCCCGATGCCGTCTCCATTAACCGGTCCAGTGCCCAGCGAGCGCATCGCTCCTCATCGTCGAGGACGACAAGTCGTTTCTGCAGCGGCTTGCCCGTGCGATGGAGGGCCGCGGCTTCGTTGTGACCATCGCCGAGTCGGTCGCCGACGGCCTGTTGCAGGTCGAAAAGGCGGCGCCCGCCTTCGCCGTGGTCGACATGCGGCTCGGCGACGGTAACGGGCTCGACGTAATTTCGGCAATGAAGAAACGCCGGCCGGAGGCGCGCGCCATCATCCTCACCGGCTACGGCAATATCGCCACCGCGGTGAATGCAGTGAAGCTTGGCGCGGTCGATTATCTGGCCAAGCCGGTCGACGCTGACGATGTCGTGGCGGCGCTGCTCGCCGCGGACAACAAGAAATCGACCCGCCGGAGAACCCGATGTCGGCGGATCGCGTGCGCTGGGAGCACATCCAGCGGATTTACGAGTTGTGCAATCGCAACGTTTCGGAAACCGCGCGCCGGCTCAATATGCACCGGCGCACGTTGCAGCGTATCCTGGCCAAGCGCGCGCCAAAATGACGGCGTGCCGGCGTAACTCCCGTCACTTCAATTCCGCTTCGTAGACGCCGTTCCAGTCCGCCCCCGGCGGATCGGCGCGGTAGGCGTCGATGCGCTCGGCATACATGTCGTAGAGCCCATCGACGGCGAAGCCGTTGGCGAGTTTACGGCAACGATCGATCAAGCCGAGCGCGTCGTCCCATTGCTGCTTGCGATACGCCGCGAGCATCTGCGCGTTGAGATCCTGCAATTCGCGGCAGCGCGGATCAGCGTCGATTTCGGCGGGGCCGAGCACGGTATATACCACCTCCGGCTGCTTCTTGCCCTTGACCTGGATCAAGTCGATTTCCATCGTGGCGAACTTCGCCTGCGCCCTTTCCGCGGTCCGCGAGCCGATCACCATCGAGAGACGATAATCCTTGGTGCGGGACTCCAGCCGCGACGCGAGATTGACGGTGTCGCCGAGCACCGAATAGTTGAAGCGGAAGTCGGAGCCCATGTTGCCGACGACGCACGGGCCGGAATTGAGACCGATGCCGATGCGCAGCGGCATGTAGACGCCGCCGTTGGCCTCCGCCTCGCGCTTGAGCTCGACATTGAGCGCCTCGGCGCGCGCCAGCATTTCCAGCGCCGCCTCGCAGGCGTTGGCTTCGTGCTCGTCGTCGTCGACCGGCGCGTTCCAGAACGCCATGATGGCGTCGCCGATATATTTGTCGATCGTGCCTTTGCGCTCGATGATGGCGTTGGTCAGCGGCGTGAGGAAGCGGTTCATCAGGTGCGTGAGCCCCTGCGGATCGTCCTTGTAATGCTCCGAGATGGTGGTGAAGCCGCGCACGTCGGAGAACAGGATGGTCATGCGGCGCTCCTCGCCGCCGAGCACGAGCTTCTCCGGCGATTTCGCCAGCTGCTCGACCAGCGCGCGGCGACAGGTAAAAGCCGAACGCGGAGCGGATCTGCTGGCGCTGGCGCTGCTCGCGGAAATAATTGACGAAGGTGAGCACCAGATAGATCAGCCAGCTCGACATCAGCGGATAGGTGAAATCGATCAGCAGATTGTGCGCGACGAAGAAATACCACGACATGCCGGCGAGCCCGACGATCAACAGCGCGCCCAGCGCGAGCACGATCGCGGCCGGCAATATCGGCGCGGCAACGATGATCGCGAGCCCGAGCACGACAGCCAGGATGATCTCGGCGCCGATGGCGTAATTGGGATTGCTCAAGAACGACTTGGTCAGCACGTTTTCGAGAATTTGCGCGTGCACCTCGACGCCGGGCATCGCCGGCTCGACCGGCGTGGTCTTGATGTCGAGAAGCCCGACCGCTGACGTGCCGATCAGCACCAGCCGGCCGCTAAAACGGTCGGCGGCGACCCGCCCATTGAGCACGTCCGCCGCCGAGACGTAACGGGCCGGATCATGCTTGTTGAAATGCACCCAGAACTGGCCGTTGCGGTCGGTCGGCACTTCCAGTCCGCGGACCGCCACCGCGCGCACGCCTGCTTCGTCGGTGCGGACCAGGATGGCGCCGGCGTGGGTGACGAGCCGCAGCATCTCCATGGTCAGCGAAGGCACCAGCATATCTTGCGCCTGCATGACCACCGGTACGCGGCGCACGATGCCGTCGCGTTCCGGGTTGATGGAGAACAGTCCGCGTCCGGCGGCAGCCTGCTCGATCGGCGGCACGTTGCGCAGCAGTCCGGGAAAGGTCACCAGAAACGGCCGCGGATCGGGGCCGCGAATGGCGAAGCCGGTCTGCAACGCCGCCTCGGCATCCGATCGCGGCGCGACGATCGCCGAGCCGGCTTCGCCGACGACGATTACGCCGGCGCGCTTGATCGCGTCGGCGAGCACCACGTCGTTGCTGGGAAGGCCGTCGAGTTTCTCTCGCGTCTCCGGGTCGATGCCACGGAAACCGGCGGCGGCTACGGCCGGCGACATGCGATCGGGCTCGGCAAACACGATGTCGAGGCCGACGGCGACCGCGCCCATTTCGCGGAGCTTGGTGACAAGATCGGCGACGATAGTCCGCGGCCACGGCCATTGGCCGATTTCCTTCAGGCTCGCCTCGTCGATATCGGCGATGACGACCGGATGCACCGTCTGCACCCGCGGGCGCAACACCTGAAAGAGATCGAAAGTGCGCAGATGCACTTCTTCCAGCGGTCGCGGATCGGCGATCCGCAACGGCACCAGCGCCAACAGGAGCAGGATGCACACCGCGCGTGCGACGCCGAACCACCGCGCCCAGCGGACGATGCGCTTCATGATCTAACGATCCCCGCTCCGGACGGATTCCATTATAGCAAGCGCGACCGGTCTTATCCCGCCCCGCGGCTGGGGATGAGGGATTTTTATCTCTCCCGGAACGCGCGGGTGAGCTGATCGCGCAGCGGCTTGACCAGGTAGGACATCATGGTGCGCTCGCCGGTCTGAATGAACGCTTCGACCGGCATGCCAGGCGTGAGCTTGACGTCGCCGAGCCGCTTGATTTCATCGGCGGTCATCGAGATGCGGACCAGATAATAGGCCTGCCCGGTGCGCTGATCGGTCGAGGTATCGGCTGCGACCCGGGTGACCGTGCCGTTGATCTCCGGCGTGGTGCGCATGCTGAAAGCGGAAAAGCGCAGCACCACCGGCTGGCCATACTGCACCTGATCGATGTCTTTCGGATCGACCTTGGCCTCGACCAGAAGATTGTCGCTCTCCGGTACGATCAGCATGATCGGGTCGCCGGCGGTGACAACGCCGCCGACGGTGTTGGCGGTCGACTGGAACACAACGCCGTCCTGAGGAGCGCGGATGTCGGTGCGCTTGAGCTGATCTTCCGCTGTGATCTTGCGCTCGACAAATTCACCGATCTTGCCGTCGGTCTCGCGCAGCTCCTTCGCGACGTCGCTGGTGAATTCCTGGTCGACGTTGAGGATTTGCAACTGGGTCTCAGCGATCTTTCCCTTGGCTTCGGCGGCGCTGGCGATGAGCTGACCGCGCTCGCCCTGGAGCCGTGCCTCCTCGCGCTCGAGCGAGGTGAGGCGGTTGATCTGGACCAGGTTCTTTGCAAACAGCTCGCGCACGCCTTCGAGCTCCTTGTCGATCAGCGCCATCTCCTTGGTCTTGGCGTCCTGCTGGGCGGTCAGTCCGACGATTTGCTCCTGCAATTGCTTGACGCGCTGGCGTAGCTGGTCCTTCTGGCCCGCCCGCGCGTTGCGGCGCAGCTCGAACAGTTTGCGCTCGCTCCCCAGCGCCTCTTCCACGTCCGCATTGTTGACCCGGTCGGCAAGCTCGCGCGGAACCGCGACGGATTCCACACCGTCGCGTTCGGCGCCAAGCCGAGCCTTGCGGGCGTAAAGCTCGGTAAGACCTTTGGTGACGATCGCCAGATTGGCGCGGGTGACGGTCTCGTCCAGGCGAATGAGGATGTCGCCGGCTTTCACACGGTCGCCGTCGTGGGCGCGGACTTCGCCGACGACACCGCCGGTCGGGTGCTGCACCTTCTTGACGTTGGAATCGACCACCAGCGAGCCTTGCGCGATCAGGGCGCCGGCGATCTCGGCGGTCGAGGCCCAACCGCCCAAGCCAATGGCGATGAACGCGACCACCGCGCAGCCGATAATGATGTGCCGGCGGATCGAAGCTTGCGCGTCTGCGAGCGGCAGCTTGGCGGTCATCCTGCGCCTCCTTCGCCCGGCACGACCTTGAGCGCACGCGGCGGCGTGCTCGGCGCCGCCACGCGGTTGAGCACTTCCTCCTTCGATCCGAATTGTTGCTGGCGGCCCTTGCCCATGACCAGAATGTAGTCGACGCCGGCGATGGCGCTCGGACGGTGCGCCACCACGACGACAATGGCGCCGCGCGCCCGCAACCCGAGAACGGCGCGGGTCAGCGCTTCGTCGCCTTCGGCATCGAGATTGGAATTGGGCTCGTCCAGCACCACGAGGAACGGGTCGCGGTAGAGTGCACGCGCGAGTGCGATGCGTTGTGCCTGGCCGGCCGACAATGCGCTGCCGCTCTCACCGACATTGGTGTCATAACCGTCCGGTAGATTGACGATCATGTCGTGCACGCCGGCGGCTTCGGCGGCGGCGAGCACCGCTGCGGGATTGGGCGGGTCTTCGAACCGCGCGATGTTCTGTGCCACGTTACCGGGGAACAATTCGACGTCCTGCGGCAGATAGCCGACGTGGCGGCCGAGAGCCTCCGGCGACCATTGATCGAGGGTGGCGCCGTCGAGCCGCACGCTGCCGCGCACCGGCGTCCAGACCCCGACCAGCATGCGCGCGAGCGACGACTTGCCGGACGCGGTCGGACCGATGACGCCGAGCGCCTTGCCGGCGGTGAGCGTGAAATTCGCGTCCTGGCAGACGACCTTGTGCTCGCCAGGCGGAGTGACGGCGGCGTTCTGCACGACCAGCGTCTTGACCGGCGCTTGCAGCGGCATCGGCTCGCTGTGCGGCGGCAAGTGGCCGAGCAAACGCTCCAGCCGCTGCCAGCTTTGCCGCGCGCCGACGAAGCCGCGCCAATTGGCGATAGCAAGATCGACTGGAGCCAGCGCGCGAGCGCCCAGAATCGAGCCGGCGATGATGATGCCGGGCGTCGATTCCTGATGGATGACGAGCCACGCGCCGACCGCGAGGATGGCCGATTGCAGCAACAGCCGCAAAACCTTAGATGCTGCGCCCAGCCCACCGGCGACGTCGCCGGCGCGTCCGCTCGCGGCGATGTAATTGCGGTTCAGTTCGTTCCAGCGCCGGGCGATGCGGCCGGTCATGCCCATCGCGGTGATTGCCTCCGCATTGCGGCGGCTGGCTTCCAGCAGCGTGTTGCGCGCCATGGCGAATTGCGTGGCGCTGCGCGTCGGGTCGCGGGTCTTCACCTCGGTCGCCACCGTCAGCGTGACCAGCACGATCGCGCCAAGCAGCGCCGTCAGCCCGATATAGGTGTGAAACAAAAAGCAGATGGCGAGATAGACCGGCATCCACGGCAGGTCGAACAACGCCAACGGGCCAGAGCCGGACAGAAAGCCGCGCACGGTGTCGAGGTCGCGCACCGGTTGCGTGCCATCGCCCCTGGTGCCGATCTTGAGCGGCAACCGGACGATTGCGTCGTAGACGCGCAGACTGAGCGACTCGTCGAGGCTTTGGCCGACGCGCACCAGGATGCGGCTGCGGATCGCGTCGATAAAGCCCTGCGCCGCGTACAAGCCGGCCGCAAGGAACAACAGCGCAACGAGCGTCGGCACGCTCCGGCTCGGCAGCACGCGATCATAGATTTCCAGCATGAACAGCGCGCCGGTGAGCATCAGCACGTTGCTCATGCCGGAAAACAGCGCAATGGCGAGGAACGCCCGGCGGCAGGCGTTAAGCGCTGCCGCGAGTTCGGAACTCGCCGGCTGCTGCCGCGGCGGGCGGGGAACCTGGATCATTCAATGGCGCCTGTCACCGTCCCGGCCGTATTATCACGATCCGGGTCGCATGATGACTCGGCGAAACGGCATCATCATGGCTTGGTTTACGCCGCAAATGGCCGATTTCCGCCGTAAGATCAGAGGGAAAGGCGGACTCTGCGGGGTCCGCTTCCATCCAGCGCGGCCCTGATCGTTAAGCGGTCGGACGGGCAAGCGACCGCGCCGGGTCTGCGTCCAGACCCGTACGATCGCACCGTCAAATGTTTCGTTGCTGAAAAAATCAGGAACGGGAATCGAGCGACAGCCCGATGCTGAACGCCTTTTGGCGCGTAGCGCCCTCCGTCCTACGCAATCGCTTGGCAATCTTTGCGGCGGTGGTTTTCTTTTTCGCCAATGTCTTTAGTTCACGAACCTCTGTGGCCGTCCATGCGCGCCGCTTCTTTGCTCTCTTAGCCATAAATCCTCCCTTTCAATGCAAGCCAATGGTGTCCCTTAGCAAGGTCGAAGTAAAACTCAACAGATGCGGTTGAGGTCATGAGGATCGTAGCAACTGTCCGCAGACGCGCCCGCCGAAACGGTGGAGCAAGTTAACAATCAGTATTGTTGGACGGTTCTTAGCAACCTATCGATCATGGTGCAATTCCAACTTTGCATTATCATCGGCATCGTTTTGCGCACCATGTAAGCAAATGTTGGGCGTGCGGCGCACCATATGGATCATATAGACAATGATCTGATGGTTCCGGGCTCTTGCAGCCGCGCAACACCCTTCCTAACTTCCGGTCAGATCAAGACCGGAACGGGACGCGGTCATGGAGGAACTCAAACTCGTCGCCCTCGACAAGGACGATATTGAGGTTGTTTCCGCCCATGTGCAGGATGCTCTCGTCAAGGTCGGTGACATTTTCTGGCAGCCGCAAGCGAGCATCGCTTTGTGATGGCGCTCAATCGCTTTGACTGGATGAATGCAGACATGCCGACGACCCCAAGAACAATTCAAGGCAGATCCCCGACTACCGTCGCTGCCGCACCGCGCTGCGGTTCGAACGCGTGATTGCCTGCAAGTGCCGCGGTCTCGATCAGACAACAAGGAGGCGCCGCTCAATCTCCTCGCGGTCGAATTCGCCGAGCGCGACGCGCCGGCGGGCACCGTCACGCTCACCTTCTCCGGCGGCGGCGCCATTCGGCTCGAGGTCGAGTGCCTGGAGGCCGAGCTGCCGATCTGGGCGAAGTTTTTTCAGCGGCGGCCTGCCCGGATCATTTCGCGCCGAGACCAAGACGGCGTAGGTCGGATCACGCCGTTCGGCTGTGCGGCCGTGCGCCGGCGGCGCGGCGAACAGTTTCATCAGCACAGCGATGACGCTCAAGCGTCGCTGCGTAGGCGATGAGTTGCATCGCGGTCGGCTGATCCACATAGCCGATCAGCGTATGCAACGCCCGGCCGAGGAAGCTTTCATCGCTCAGAAGCCAGGACGTGTCCCACACCGTCTGATCGAAGTGCGGTGAGAATGTCAGCCTGTTGAGGAAGGCGATTGCCTGCGCCGCCATGCCCGCGGCCAACAATGCGATCAGCGTACTGGTAACGCCGAACAGATAACGCGTCGGAATGGTGACAAGGCCGAAATAGGTCAGGACACAGACGATCGCGCCGAGAACGAGCCCGATCAACCCGCCGACCAGCATGCCGACGCTGGCGCCGCCTTCCGCAGCGGCAACGCCGTAGAGAAACAGCACGACCTCGGAACCCTCGCGCAGCACCGCGATCGTCACCACGGCGGCGAGCGCGGCGAGCGACTTCGACCCCTCAACGCACCGCCTCGCCAGCGGCGCGCATCTCCGCGGCGAGCTCGCGGCCATGGCGCGCCATCCACACATTGTGCCAGCCGAGCATGAGCACGGCGAAACCGAGGATGCAGGCGTTGAATAGTTCCTGGCCGCTGCCGTGGAACAGTTGCGACAACCCGCCGGTAAACATCGCAACGACGCAAGCCCCGAGCACGCCGGCGATGACGCCGCCCGCGACCCAGCGCTCGCGGCCGGCAACGCCCGACGTGACCGCCATGACGATGCCGATGATCAAGCCGGCTTCGAACACCTCGCGAAAGACGATCACCAAGCGAAGGCAGCACGGCAACCTCATTGTACGACGTCTATTGTTTTGTTGGACGGTCGTGGCAGACGATTCATGGCACGACCAGAAAGCCTTGCGTCGCGCGGTGAAAGTCATCGAAGAAATTATAGCGCCCGGGCTCGAGCGGCCGCACGTGCACGATCGCTTCACGGCCGGGTGGGATCACCTTCTCCACGTGCAGCGTATCGCTTTCGAACTCCGCCGCAATCGAACCCAGGTTCTTGACGGCGACGGCAATCGGCTTCCCCGCCGGCGCGTGCACTTCGGCGGGTTCGAACCGGTGATCCTTGATCGTGATCGACACCGTCACCGGCTCATCGGCGCGTCCAGGTCCGGCGCTCAAAACAAACATCGACGCAAGCAGCATTGAGCCGAATGTTGTACGCGCGTTTCTTGTCATGGCCGGCACAGGCTTATCGCTGTTGTTTCAGGTAGCATGAGATATACGAGGAATTGGTGAATGGCGGGCACTTTGTCAATCAGAAAGCCCGCAGCTGAGAAGATTAGAATTGTTATAATAAAAGAGAACTGATAGGCGTCGCCGCATCGCGCAAAGACATACGCACAAGGCACCAACCTACCAGGACCAAATGGCCATCCGTCTGGACACGCGCGCCGCCGATTTCGCCGAAAAATTTCGTGCCTTTCTCGACACCAAGCGCGAAATATCGGCCGACGTCGAGACGACCGTCCGCGCGATCGTGGCCGACGTCGCCGCGCGCGGCGATCCGGCGTTGTGCCAATACACGCAAAAGTTCGATCAGTTCGCGATTGATGCTGCCCCGGCTGCGGGTGACACCGGAGGACCTCGCCGCGGCCGCCGCGGCTTGCGAGCCTCGGGCGCTCGATGCGCTGGCGCTCGCACGCGCGCGCATCGAGGCATTTCATCGCCGGCAGGTGCCGCAGGACGATCGCTTTACCGATTCACTTGGCGTCGAACTCGGCGCGCGCTGGACGGCGATCGAGGCGGTCGGACTGTATGTGCCGGGGGGAACGGCCGCCTATCCGTCTTCCGTGCTGATGAACGCGGTGCCGGCGAAGGTCGCCGGCGTGCCGCGCCTCGTCATGGTGGTGCCGGCACCCGGTCGGCTTTCTGCCGCCGCTTGTACTGGCAGCGGCAAAGCTCGCCGGCGTCGACGAAATCTATCGCGTGGGCGGCGCCCAGGCGATCGCGGCGCTGGCCTATGGCACCGCGACCATCGCTCCGGTCGCCAAGATCGTCGGCCCGGGCAATGCCTACGTCGCCGCGGCCAAGCGCATCGTTTTCGGCAAGGTCGGTATCGACATGATCGCCGGACCTTCCGAGGTTCTGATCCTCGCCGACCGGACCGGCAATGCGGATTGGATCGCCGCCGATCTTTTGGCGCAAGCCGAACATGATGCCAGCGCACAGGCGATCCTCATCACCGACGACGAGAAGCTCGCCGGCGCGGTCGAGCGCGCGGTCGAAAGCGAACTTAAGCTGCTTGCTCGCGGCAAGATCGCCGGCGCCTCTTGGCGCGACTTTGGCGCGGTTTTTGTGGTGAAGAGCCTTAACGACGCGCTGCCGCTTGTCGATGCGATTGCTCCGGAGCATCTTGAAATCGCGGCGGCCGACGCCGAAGGGATCGCGCGGCGCATCCGCAATGCCGGCGCGATCTTCGTCGGCGCATATACGCCGGAGGCGATCGGCGATTACGTCGCCGGCTCGAACCACGTGCTGCCCACGGCGCGCTCGGCGCGTTTCTCGTCCGGGCTCGGCGTGATCGATTTCATGAAGCGCACCTCGATCCTCAAATGCGGACCGGAGCAATTGCGCGCGCTTGCCGATGCCGCGATCACGCTCGGCAACGCCGAGGGGCTCGACGCCCACGCCCGCTCCGTCGCCATCCGGCTCAACCGCTGATGGTGCGCAACGACAGCAACCAGAGCAAAACCGGCCGCCTCGTCGCGGTAACGCTTGACGAGATCTTCGATCGGCCGCGCCGAGCCGCGACGTCGAGCATGAACGCGCGGTCGCGATCTATGATCTCATCGAAGAAAACTCGTTTCGGCCCCACGGCCATGACGGCGGGCCTTATGCCCTCAATCTCCGCATCGACGGCAACCGCCTCGTCTTCGACATCCGCCTCGCCGACGGCGCGCCGGTGATCGCGCACCTTCTCTCGCTGGCGCCGTTCAGCCGCATCGTGAAGGACTATTTCGTGGTCTGCGACAGCTATTACGCGGCGATCCGCGGGGCGACGCCGGACCGGATCGAAGCTCTCGATATGGCGCGCCGCTCGCTGCACGACGAGGGCTCGCACATTCTCATGGAACGGCTCAAGCACAAGGTCGAACTGGATTTCGACACGGCGCGGCGGTTGTTCACGCTGGTCACGGTATTGCACTGGAAGGGGTGAGGACCCGCAATGCCGGTCGCGACACAACCGTTGGCAGTGCTGTTTGCCTGCGGGCTCAACTCCGTACGCTCGCCCATCGCTGCCGGGCTATTTGCGCAGCTGTTCGGCCGCGCGATCTATGTCGGTTCGGCCGGCGTGCGTAAAGGCGAGCTCGATGCGTTCGCCGTTGCCGTCATGGCGGAGATCGGTCTCGATATCTCGCGGCACAAGCCGATCACCTTCGAGGCGCTCGACGAGCTTGAGGGTCTCAATTTCGACCTCATCGTCACCCTTTCGCCCGAGGCGCATCACCGGGCGCTCGAACTCACCCGCACCAGCGCGGTCGATATCGAATATTGGCCGACGGTGGATCCGACCGACGCCGAAGGCAGCCGCGAGCAGCGGCTCGACGCCTATCGGGCGGTTCGCGACCAACTTTTGAAAAGAATACGGGAGCGCTTCGTTGGTCGGAGACCCGGTAACGAGTGAGCGGCGATCACCCGCTCCACGCCAGTTGTAGAACGGCGCGCCATCCGCTAGGTTCCGCGCGAATTTCGGCCGCGAATTTCGGCCGCGATGTCGGGCACGTCGCGACCGCCTATCAACAAGTCCGGACAGCGAATGGCGAAGGAAGAACTGCTGGAATTTCCCGGTGTGGTGACGGAATTGCTTCCGAACGCCACGTTCCGCGTCAAACTCGAGAACGAGCACGAGATCATCGCGCACACCGCGGGCCGCATGCGCAAGAACCGCATCCGCGTGCTTGCGGGCGACAAGGTACTGGTAGAGATGACGCCTTACGATCTGACCAAAGGCCGGATTACTTACCGGTTCAAATGATCGGCCGAGCCAAAACTCGTTCTCGCCTCCGGCTCACCGCGCCGGCTGGCGCTGATCAACCAGGCCGGCATCGAGCCCGACGCGTTGCGACCCGCCGACATCGACGAGACGCCGAAGCGGGGCGAATTGCCGCGGGCCTGCGCCACGCGGCTTGCCCGCAGCAAAGCCGAAGCCGCCCTGGCGATGCTCCGGCTCGATGAAGAGCTCAAAGGCTCGTTCATCGCTCGCTGCCGACACTGTGGTCGCCGTCGGACGCCGCATCCTGCCGAAAGCGGAACTGCTCGACGAGGCGGCGCAATGCTTGCGGCATCTCTCCGGCCGCAATCATCGCGTCCATACCGCGGTATGCTTGGTAACGCCGAAGGAAACGTTTCGGCAGCGCCATGTGGAGACGCGCGTTCGCTTCAAGCGGCTGTCGGACGAAGACATCGAGGCCTATCTCGCCTCCGGCGAATGGCGCGGCAAGGCCGGCGGCTACGCCGCGCAAGGCATCGCCGGAACCTTTATTGTCAAGATCGTCGGTTCCTACTCCAACGTCGTCGGCTTGCCGCTCTACGAGACGGTATCGCTGCTTGGCGGCGAGGGCTATCCGGTCCATTTCGGCTGGCTCAATGCGTTGTAAGGACGTTGGCGCGATCCGGCTGCGCGCCCCATATTGCGTTTATGCCAGAAGCTAAACGCGGACGCCTGCCCGATCTGCGGCAAACCCGCCGCCGAAGAGTTCGCGCCCGTTCTGCTCGCGGCGCTGCGCCGACGTCGACCTAAACCGCTGGCTTTCCGGTGTCTATGTCGTGCCGGTAACAGAAGACGAGGAAGAGGACGAGCGGCGCGAAGAAGACTGGCGAAGCCTGAAAACGGTCGTTCATCGATGCGCGCGCATTCTGGACAGCGGGAAATCGAGCAACTCTATAACGCGCGCGCTCGATGCAGGCCGTCGAGCGGCTTCGCAAAGCTTAAGACGCGTGGGCCCAGGTAGCTCAGTTGGTAGAGCACTGCACTGAAAATGCAGGTGTCGGTGGTTCAATTCCGCCCCTGGGCACCACCGTTCCCATCCGCCGCAGCGAATTCGCGCAGAGTATTCAGCTCGAACTGAAATTGCGCCGGCGCTTCGGCGCAGGGCTTTCAGTGCGCGTGGCCGGCGTGATTTTGCGCGGCACGGTCGCGCCAGCGCTTCATGCCAGCGAACAATTCCATGCGGTTGAGCGGTGCTTTTGATCCGGAAAATTCGCGAAAGAGCGACGCGACATTGATGATCATGCGTTCCGGATCGAGCCATTGGGCGAAACGGTCGAGCGATATTTTCTGGGCGGCGTTCTCGGCCGACAGCCCGTTGTCGAAATGGCGCCGCGCTTCCCTGGCGATGTACTCGAAATAGTCTTTCAGCTCGCGCACCTGCGGCTTTTCCGAGATCGGCCCGTGGCCGGGCACGATGACATCGACATCGAGCGACATAATGTAGTCGCAGATCTTGATCCAGTTGCCGATCGGGCCTTCCCAGATCACCGGGTGGCCGCCGACAAACAGAAGATCGCCGGTATAGAGGATGCGGTCGGCCGGCACATGCACCAGAATGTCACCACGGGTATGCGCGCGGCCGAGATGGGTCAGCACCACGCGCTTGCTGCCGATCGTCACTTCCATGCCGGTGTCGAATACCGTTTTCGGTGGTGTACCGACGATGCCGCGCCAGTCGAAAACGCCGCCCATGACTTCATGAAAGAATGCGCCACCCTCGCCAAGATTTTTCCAGTTGGCCTCGAAAGCGATCAGATTGGCGGGCGGTGCTTCGGCGAATTCCTCGGCGCACTCACGGCAGGCGATGATCTCGGCGCCCTCGACCAGCTGATTGCCGAAAGTGTGGTCGCCGTTGGCATGGGTATTGATCAGCTTCTTGATGCTGCGCGCGGCCGGCACCGCGTCGCGCATGGTCTTGAGCATGGCGGCGGTCAGCGGCAAATCGAACAGCGTGTCGACCAGCAGGGTCTGTTCGCCGTCAGTGATCAGTCCGGCATTGCTCCAGCCCCACGAACCGTCCGGCTGCAAATAGGCAAAGCAGCCGCGCCCGATGTCATGCAGCCCCTTGGTGTATTGCCATTTGGCCATTGCCGATTCCCCGTTCCGGTTTCGCCATGATTAGGCCGCCTGCTCGCGGCTTTTCGCCGAAAGCAGCGCGACCGCTTCGGTCGTGGTCGCTACATCGCCGAACACGCGCAGGATCGAGCCCAGCGTCGCGTTGTGCTCGGCGTCACTCAGCGCCGCATTGCCGTCGGAGACGAACAGCAGCCGATAATTGAGCATCATGGCGTCGCGGGCCGACGACTCGCAGCAAACATTGGTGAGCGTGCCGACGATAATGACGGTGTCGATACCGGCCGCGCGCAGCTGCCGATCGATGTCGGACGAGCCCTGAATGAATGCGCTGTAGCGGCGTTTGACAACGATCGCATCCTCGGGCCGCACGTCGAGCTCGGCATGCAGCTCGAAGCCGCGTGCGCCGGGCGTGAGTTCCGATAAAGTCGCGCGCCGCGGATCGCCGTCGAAGAACACGCGCCAGGTTTCCGCTTGGCCTTCGAGGCACATCTTGACCCAGACTACCTTGCCGCCGGCGGTGCGGGTGGCGGCGGCGAGCTTGTTCACGTTCGGAACGATTTCGCGCGCGGCCGGCACTTCGACCGGCATGCCCGGCAGCATGAAGGCGTTTTGCATATCGATCACCACCAGCGCGGTCTTCGGCCCGACCAGATTGTCGTAACGGTTGAGCTTGCCGCGCTGCGCCTTAACCTGCGCAACGATGCTCTCGTCGATGGCGATCTTGTGCATGATGTCCTTCCGGCGGCGCCGCGTTGCGCCGCGCTTTCCTCATTCATAGCATCGGCACAAAACTGACTCCAAGCGTGCTCCTGCGCCTTGCCCCGCAATGTGCGGGCCATGCTAGGTTCCGCCACCACGGGGAGGGGCATGATGCCAAACCAGATGCAGGGCAAAGTCTGCGTGATCACCGGCGGGGCCGGCTCGATTGGCGCGGCTTCGGCGAAACTTTTGCTCCAGGAGGGGGCAAAAGTGATGATCACCGATCTCGATGAGGCGGCGTTGAAGAAAACCGCCGCCGGCGCCGACGGCACGCGGCTCGCCTGGTGCGCGGCCGACGTCACCAAATCGGATCAGGTCAAGAACCTCGTCGCCCGCACCGTGCAAAGCTTCGGCAAGATAGACGTGCTGTTCAGCAACGCTGGTAATTTCGGTGCGGTAGCGCCGGTCACCGAGTATCCAGAAGACGTCTTCGACGCGGTACTGGCCGTGCACGTCAAGGGCGCGTTTCTCTGCGCCAAGCACGCGGTGCCGCAAATGAACGACGGCGGCTCGATCATCATCACCTCGAGCGTCGCCGGTGTGACCGGCGATCCGGGCGTTTACGGTTACATCACCGCCAAGCACGCCCAAGTCGGACTGATGCGCGTGCTCGCCAAGGAGCTCGCCGGCCGCAACATCCGAGTCAATACACTGCATCCTGGCCCGGTCGACAATCAGTTCCAGCTCAACGTGGAACAGAAACTGGGAGAGGTGATCGGCCGCGACGGCACACAATTCTTCAACGACATCATTCCAATGCATCGGCATGTGCGGCCGGACGAAGTGGCGCGTTCGGTGCTGTTCCTCGCTTCCGACGCGTCGAGTTTCACCACCGGCAGCCTGCTGATGGTGGACGGCGGGATCAGCATTTGACGTTGATTAACGAAACGTAAATCGTAGTTGGATACCACCATAGACGGGGGAACGCGGCCAGGCACGGGTCACGATGGTGCGTCCTCAAGAGCTTGGGGCAATGGGCGGCGGGCCGGCACCGCGGCAATCGCCATTTGCTGGAACTCGCTCTCAACAACATGACCCAGGGCGGATGTTCAACGCCTCGGGCCGCTTGGTTGTTTGCAACTATCAGTATTTAAGTATGTACGAATTGTCGCCGGCGGTGGTAAAGCCCGGCGCAAACCTCATCGACATCATCCGCGAGCGCACCAAGACCGGCAGCCTCGAGCGCGATCCGGCGGAATATTGCGCCGAGCTTCTCGCCAACATGGCGGCCGGCAAGATCGCGCACTTCGTGACCGAGGCGTCCGACGGCCGCGCTATCTCGGTGGTCAACCGCGCCATCCCCGGCTCGCACTATTGGGTCGGCACCCACGATGACATTACTGAGCGCCGCGCGGCGGAACGAAAGAACGCGCTGCTCAACAATCAGGAAGCCCGCCGCGCCGTGGTCGAGGAGGCGATCGCCTGGTTCCGCCAAAGCCTCGAAGGCGTTTTGCAGACCGTCGGCGACAGTGTTGCCGCGATGAAGGCGACGGCGACCGCGCTGTCCGCCACCTCGCGGGAAACCACGGCGCATACCGCCGGCGCGGTCGAGACCTCGAACGCGGCGTTCGGCAGCGTGGAGGTTGCCGCCACCGCCGCGGAGCAACTGGGAAGTTCGATCGCCGAGATCAATCAACAGCTGTTGCGGGCTACCGAAGTGGTGCATGCGGTCGCCGGCGAAACCCAATCGACCAACGAAGACATCGCCGGCCTGGCACGCGCCGCGAAGAAAATCGACGACGTGGTGAAGCTCATTCAAAGCGTGGCCAGGCAGACCAATCTGCTGGCGCTCAACGCCACCATCGAGGCGGCGCGCGCCGGCGCGGCCGGCAAGGGTTTCGCGATTGTCGCCTCCGAGGTCAAGGCGCTGGCGGTGCAGACCGGCAAGGCGACCGACGACATCGCGGCGCAAATCGCGGCGGTGCAGTCTTCGACCCAGAGCGCGGTCGGCGCCATCGGCAACATCACCGCGCGCATGCGGGAAATCCGGCAATTCACCGGCGCCATCGCCACTTCGGTCGAGGAGCAAAACGCGGCGACCCGCGAGATCGCGACCAACGTCGCCGCGGCGGCGACGGGAACAAAGTCGGTGGTGACGGTGCTGCAACGCGTGTCCGGAACCATCGCGGACATGCATGCGTCCGCCGGCACGGTGCTGGCGGCGTCGCAGGCGGTCGAGAAAGCCGCCGAAAGCCTGCGCATCAGCGTGGACGGCTTCCTGCACAAGGTCGCGATTTAAACTTACTCCAGCGCGACGCGGGCGAACGTTGCGACGATGCGCGAACCGGCGGTTATGCTGCCGCGCAAATTGCCGGCGACCTTGGATTGCCCGCCACTCCGCCGCCGGTAGACGACCGGAACCTCCAGCACGCGCAGTCCCGTCCGCGCCGCGCGCATCTGCATTTCCAGATTCCAGCCGCAAGTGAGTTCGCGCATGCCGAGCTGGAGCAAGGTGTCGCGGCGAATGGCGCGCAATGCGCACATGTCGGTATAACGCACGCCGTAGAGAAGCTTGATCAGCGCGCCGGCGGCGAGCCCGGCGAACAACTGATGGCCGGCCATGCTGCCCGGCTCGCGTTCGCCCCGCGCGCGCGAGCCGATGACGAAATCGTAGGCGCCGGAGCGGATCGGCGCGGTCAGGCCGGCGATGGCGGACGGATCGTCGGCGCCGTCGCCGTCCATAAAGACGATGATGTCGGTCGCTGCGGCTGCCTGCGCGCCGGCGAGACAGGCGCGGCCATAACCGCGGCCGGCAGCGATCATGTCGGCGCCCGCTCTGTGCGCCACCTCCGCCGTGCCATCGGTGCTGCCGCCATCGGCGACGATGATCCGATTGACGACATCGCGCGGGATCGAGGCGACGACCGCGCCGATCGACGCGGCCTCGTTCAAGGTCGGAATGACGACGACAACGCCCACCGGCGTCAAAGGCTCCAACGCAGCCCGCAATTCGCGCAGGCGTCCGGCGGTTGGTCCGACATCAGGCCGCGGCGGAAATCGCGGTAGGCCTCGCCGCTCCAGATTTCGCGGAGGCTCTGCTGGGTCGCGTCTCCGAGCGTGTAATTCTCGTAGCCGCGCTGCGAGAACGGCGCGATGCAGCAGGGCAGCGCGCGGCCGTTGGCGGTGATGTACATCACCGTCCAGGGCCGCCGGCACAGCGACCACGGTGAACCGGAGTTGCTGCGTTTGAGGCTCATGCCCGGCTCCGACGCCGCGCCCGACGCGGAGAAGGTCATGCCGAGCGACGCGGCAAGCTCGGCCGCGCGGTCGATATAAGCCGCCTCATCGGTGGACATCTGCTCGTACAGCGCCTGGTCCGGCCGCGCTTTGCCGATGGCATTTTCGGCAAAGAAAACCAGCCGCTGCAGATAGACTTCCTTGACGCCGGTCTCGGCGGCGACGCGCACGAAGTCCGGCAATTGCTCGACGGTTTCGCGCATGCCGGTCAACCAGGCCGACACGCGCGGCCTGTCGTGCCCCTCGCGCTCCTGCAGCTCGCGGAAAGCGCGCACATTCTTCAGGATGCGGTGGAAATAATTTTTGCCGCGGATAGCGCGGTAGGACTTGGCGTCGGCGGCATCGAACGAGACCCGCAGCTCGTCGAGCCCGGCCACGATCAGCGCGCGGCCGTTCTTGTCGTTGAGCACGGTGCCATTGGTGTTGAACAGGACGTACGTGCCGCGGTCCTTGAGGTAGCGCACCATGCGCGGCAAATTCTTCACCAGCATCGGCTCGCCGACCCCGTGCAGCACTGCTCGCGACAGACTGGGAATTTGGTCGACGATCGAGGTGAACAACTGCCAGCTCATGTCGGCCGGCGGTTCGAGCTCCTCGTAAGTGCGCGGGCAGGTGGTGCAGAGAAGATTGCAGCGGTTGGTGGTTTCCAGATAAAGGCAGACCGGCAATTGCGTCGGTGCGTCACTGTCGGGATGGACGCTCTCGAAATAGCGCCGCGGGTCCGCCGCCGGTTTGGTTGCGGTGACTTCCATCAGGCGCCTCCGGCGGCCGCGTGCGCGACGGTTTCACCGTGGCGGGCCTCATCGCCGGCAAAGAGCTTCCGCATCAGCGCGGCGGTGGCGGTCGGAAAATGCGGCGTGTGCGGCGTCGGCCGCCGGCCGACGGCGGGCGATCGGCGCAGGTCGCGCTGCAACCGGCGCAATCCCTCGACGTCGTCCACGTCGTACCAGACCGGCAGCGTATCAACGTCGAGCGCGAGTTCGCGCGCCCGCTCAAGCGTCTGCTCGAACACGCGCTCGGTGCTCCAGGCGATATCTTCGAACAGGCGGCGATGCGCGGTCTTCAATCCAAGCAGATAATAGCCGCCGTCGGTCGCCGGCCCGAGCAAGGCGCGCTCGCCCGGCCGCGCCAGCGCTTCGGCGGTTTCGATCAAAAGCGCGGTCGGTAGCGTCGGTGAGTCGGAATTCAACACCACCGCCGACCGGTGCCCGCGCGCGAGGATGCGCTCGATGGTGTGCGAAAAACATTCGCCGAAAGTCGGCAGGCCGGCGTCGATCCGGCCGATTGCCGGCGGCAGGATCGTCTGGAAAAAGCCTTCCGATCCAGCCGGCGCGAATGCCGCGTAGCCGGCGATCGAAGCATGGCGGCCGGCGGTCATCAGATTGCCGGCGATATCCTGCAGGAAGGCGGTGTTGAGCGCGGCGGCTTGGTCGAATGTGAGCGGAGGTACTAGACGCGTTTTGGTGCGGCCGGGCGCCGAGGCCTTGGCCATGATGGCGATGCCGCAGGATGCTGGTTCGGAAATCGCGATGCCGTTGAAATCCGTTGCATCGTCCATGCGATGCCACCCCCAAAGAGCCGCCAACGTCAAATCGGTAGCGCGAATAAGTGGCAGTGTTCGCAAAACGCCGCGCGGCGCCAATCAATTCCGGCTCACTGCCAACAAGTCAGCAGACACCAAAAAGTTATAAGGCTCACAAAGTCGTGATTGTTCAGTAGCCCCGGCACAGCGCGACGAGGATGGTGGCGTCCGGTGGAAGCTTGGCGGAGCCGTCTTGCCGCCAGGTCAGCGCCGCCGCGTATTCGCTGCGTGGCATGTCGAGCGAGCCAAGTTCGCGGCCGCGGATGCAGACCACTTCGATAGGCGCGGCCACCGGACGGATGTCCCAGCCGAGATAGCTTAGGATTCCGCCGTAGCCGATGACAAGTTCCAGCTTGCCGTCCGTGCCGCGCGCGACCTCGCGGACGAAGCCGAGCGTGGAGTGGCTGTCGTCGAGAAGCGGCAGGCCGATCAGATCGCCGACGCGCACTTTCTGCGGGAAGCGCGCTTGCATACGCTGCTCCGGGGTCGGCGGCGGCTTGGCGTCATCGGCTTGCGCCGCGACGGCACCGGCCGCAAGCAGCGCGACCAGCAAACCGATGACCGTGAGACGGACCATTTTGCCTGAAGTGCCGATCAAACTCGCCCCGCGGTTTCGTGAAGCGGGTTTATTTGCGAACCAACCCCCGCGACCATAGTCTCGCCACGCCGCGCATGAATCGGCAGCGCAAGGAACCATCGTTGATGCCGTCGCCGCCCGTCAAATCACTTAGATGTAAGAAGTTTGCGCGTCAGGAGCGGCGCCTGCATCCGCTGCCGGTGCGGGTGATGCACTGGATCAACGCCGTCGCCATTTTCATCATGATCGGCAGCGGCTGGAAGATCTATAACGACGACGTGCTTCTCGGCTGGTTGCACTTCCCCGATTTCCTGATCATCGGCAAATGGGCGCAGCACGGTTTGCAGTGGCATTTCTTCGGCATGTGGATCTTCGTGCTCAACGGGTTGGCTTATCTGAGCTACGGTATCGCCACCGGCCGGTTCCGGCGCAAGCTGTTTCCGATCTCGCCGCGCGAATTGTGGAAAACCGTCGGCGACGCGCTCCGCCTTCGTCTCGCGCACGACGATCTCACCCATTACAACGCCGTGCAAAAAATCATGTATCTCGGCGTCATGCTGGTCGGGATCTTGATCGTGATCTCGGGACTGGCCTTATGGAAGCCGGTGCAGTTCTCCGAACTGGCGTTGCTGTTCGGCAGCTTCCAGACCATCCGCATCGTGCATTTCCTCTGCATGGCGGCGATCGTCGCCTTCCTCGTGGTGCATATCGCGTTGGCGCTGTTGGTGCCGCAAACCATCCTCGCCATGCTCACCGGCGGGCCGGTGTTGGCGCCTGACGGCGCGGCCGGTGCCGAAGCCAAACCGGCACGGTAAAGGGCCATGGCCTTAACCAAACGCACGCCGTCGCTGTTCCGGCCGAAAGCGCCGCCCGATCAGAGCGTGCTGACCGAGAACAAAAAGCTCATCGACGCCATCAACCGCCGCAACGTGCTGCGCGGCACGCTCAGCCTCGGCGCGCTGACCCTGCTGTCGGGCTGCGACGTGACCGAGGAAGCGCCGGTGCAGTACTTTTTGCGCACGGTGTCGGCGTGGAACGACCGCGTGCAAGGCGCGATCTTCCGCCCCGATCACCTGGCGCCGACATTTTCGCCGGCGCAGGTGGTCAAGCCGCCGCGCTTTAACGCCTATTACGGCGTCGAGGACGTCAAGCCGATCGACGGCGCGACGTGGCGACTGGAATTATCCGGCCACATTGCAGACAAACGGTCGTGGAACGCGCCGGAGATCTATGCGCTGCCCGAGCAGGAAGTCATCATCCGCCATATCTGCGTAGAGGGTTGGGACTATATCGGCCAGTGGTCCGGTCCGAATTTGAAAAATTTTCTTCAGCGCGTCGGCGCCGATCTGACCGCGAAATACGTCTACTTCCACTGCAACGACGACTATACCGAAAGTATCGACATGACGACGGCGCTGCATCCGCAGACCATTCTCGCTAGCCGCTACGCGGGCGAAGTTATCACCGATCCGTTCGGCTTTCCGCTGCGGTTGCGCACCGCGACCAAGCTTGGCTACAAGAACGCGAAATGGATCCGCGCCATTGAGGTGAGCAACGCCTTCACCGAGACGTTCTGGAGCAAACAGGGCTTCAACTGGTACGCCGGGATTTAGCGACGAGGGGTCTCTGACCCGCTTAGCGGACCGGCCGGTGGGTCGTGTCGTGCGCACCGGCCGCCGTATCGGCAACCAGCGGCTTCTTCAAAATCGTCGAAGTCGCACGCAGCAATTCGGTGCGCGACGGCGAATGCAGCGGCGAGGTCGGCGCGGCCGGTTGCAGCGGCGGCGGGTCGGGTGGCGCGTCATAGTCGGCCGCGTCGGTCTCGCTCATTCGGTAGCTCATGCTGGCGCTGCGCCAGCGGCCGATCACGGACGCGATCATGTCGCGGCTGATGCTGGCTCCGGCATCCGAGCGGGCATTGCCGGCGGCCTCGCTGTTGGGCCGCTGCGCCACCGACAATTCCTGGAAGCGCATGCAGGTCGGCAGCGCCACGCCGGCGCCAAAGGTGAAAGCCTCGCGGATGCCAAGGGAAGGAATGAACGACAGCAGGTTGGCGGCGGCTTCCGACACCGCCGAGCGGATCAGCTCCTGATCGCGATCGTTCGACAGCCGCATCACAAATAACGTCGAGCATTGCGAAAGGATGGTGGAGTCGATTTCGGCCGGCCGCTGCGAGACCAACCCGAGATAAACGCCGTATTTGCGGCCTTCCTTGGCGATGCGGGAGATCGCGCGCCGGGTCGGGCCGAAGCCGATATTGCGGTCGGCGGCGGCGTAGCGGTGCGCTTCCTCGCAGACGAACAACAACGGCGCCACGCCGTCGCTCCACAGGCCGAAGTCGAACGCCATGCGGCAGAGCACCGACACCACCGAGTTCGACCACTTCCGCCGGGAAACCGGCGAGACCCATCACCGTCATCGGCTTGCCTTGCGGCGGCAGCCGGAACAGCTGACTGAGAATCTCGGCCATGGTGTCGCCGCCGATATTGGCGTTCTCGAACATGAAGCCGTAGCGCGGATTGTTGCGGAAGGTCTGAATGCGCGAGATCAGCTTGTGATAGAGCATGCGCGAGGAGCGGTTCTCCAGCTTGCCCATGCGCTCGTCGAGCAGGCCGACCAGATCCTCGATGCGATAGGGCACCGGCGTGTCGGCGGTAAATCCGGCGTCGCGCGCATCGCGTTTCCTGGTGATCGCGCGATCGCCGCCGGCGCGATATTGCAGATAAGCCGCCTTGGCCAGCGGAATGACCTCGGAGAGTATCTCGACCTCCTCGAGCACGCCTGACCGCTCGCCGAAAAGCACGTCGACGATTTCTTCGAAATTGAACAGCCAAAACGGCAGCCTCAAGTTTCGCGGCGTGAGCACTTCCGCCTTATCGCCGAAGCAATTGCCGTATTCGTTGTGCGGGTCGATCAGAAAAATGCGCAGATTCGGCCGGGTGTCGAGAATCTTTCTGAGAATGACGGCAACGCCGCTCGACTTGCCAACGCCGGTCGCGCCAAGGACCGCAAAATGCCGGCTGACGAGATGGTCGATGTCGATGTGGACGTGGATATTCGGATTTTGCTGTAATTCGCCGATATGGGCGCGATTGGCGTCGGCGGTTCCGTACACCACCCGCAACATGCTCTCGGTGAGCATGATGGTGGCGTCGCCGATGTTTGGATATTCGGAAAAGCCGCGCTGAAAAAACAAAGCCGCTTTGTCGTTTGAACGAATCTCGCCGATTAAGTCGAGCCGCGCCACTTTGCGGTACGTCGGCGAGCCGGTTCCGGCCGCCAAGGTCTCCTCGGCAACGTGGGTGATCAGCCCGATGATCACCGCCTTGCTCGTTTTCAGCCCCATGAATTTGCCGACGGTCGGTTGATCGTCGCCGCCCGCGCGCGCCCCAAGCTCGACGCTGGCTTGCGAGCCGCTGATGCCGACCACGCGACCGATCGATTCAGGCCGCGACGGCCGCGCCGCGTTTGGATCGGGAGCCAAAGATTTGTCCATGATCCAGGTACCTACCGCGGAGCAATTGCGGTTCTGTTAAAGCGGATTAACGGGTTCACGGTTCGGTTTCCGAGCCCGCCAACATCGTTAAAGGATGACGAAACGTTCCCGTAAATTTTCGTGTTGGTTTTGACATAATTGCAAATCCTTTGGCGCAGAAATTAAAGCACGCACGCCCGGTCTGCGCGGCTGCGTCGAAGATGTCGGTTCTCGCGGCCTTCAGCTCAACGGCGCGAGGAGGCACAAATGGAAATCGGCGAGCAAACTAAACTATCGCCCCGGTTGGCGGCCAAGATCAACGTTGCCGGATTTCCTCCGATGGGCTGCACGGCGACGGAGATTTCGGAGAGCGGCGCGACTCTCGTTGTCGTAAGCCAGCTCGGGATCCCGGAGTCGTTCGAGCTGACGATTGCCGGAGAAGTGAGGCCGCATCGCTGCGTCGTGGTCAGAAAAGCACCGTACAAGATCAGAGTTCGCTTTCAGTGATGCACACGCATCACTTCACCTTCACGTAAATCCGCCAACGCCCGTCGCGCTCCTCGGCGAGACGATAATCGGGGCTGGCTGCGAACGGGTCGCTCGTCCAGATTTTGTCCTGCGGTACGACCACGACGACGTCGCAGCCGTATTTCGTCGCCATGTCGTGCAAATCTTCCGGCGTGCCCTGTCCGCCGAAAACGCGCGCGAACTGATCGCTGAGCGCCTCGCGCCGCGCCGCCGTCAGCGGCGCGAAGGCGAGCGCCAGTTCCCGGCCGGCAAAACACGACGAGCGGTTGGCCAGCAATGCCCAGGAGATATTCGCGGGCCAGGGCGTCAAGTCTTGCAGGAATTGCGGATTATTGCCGATGCGCGCCGTCGGCGGCGCGTGGCGGCGCACGGCCGCCCATAATTCCGGGGTTTGCGCGAAAACTTTGCCGTCGCGCGCATGGTTGGCAAGAACGTTGTCGTGAATCGTCTCGGCGACGTCCGGCAAGCTGAGCAAAAGCCCGATCACCGCAGCGGTGATCACCGGGGCGCGCCGCGCCACGCTCGGCAAGCCGGCCGCCACCGCGGCGGCGGCGGCGATTAGCACCACCGCCGCCGGAATTATCGCGCGCAGCCCAAGATCGTTGTTCTGGCCGAGCGTCGAAACCAGCAGCCAGGAGACGACGAGGCCGGTGCCGGCGAGACAAGCGAGCATCGCGGCGGCGAGTTTCTCCGCCCGCGGCATGGCGGCGCGCAGGATCACGACGAACGCTATGGTGCCGGCGACGTAAGCGGCCGGCAATTCAGCCGGCAGAATGATGAGCCAGTAGCCCGGGATATCGAGAATGCGGCGCAGCGTATGCGGTAGCTGTTCCCCGAACACGCTGTAGTGGCTGACCACGATCGGGCCGCCGCCGCCGCGCGCCCGCACGGTGGCGATCTGGTCGAGCACGAATGGCGCGATCAGGCAGATCGCCAATACGGCCGCGACCACCATCCCGCCGACAAAACGCCACCGCCGCGCCGGGTCGACCGCGCTGAAAACCAGCGGCGCGGCGATGATGGCGGCGAGCGCGAAGGTGACGCCGCCCACGAAGGTCGAGCTTTGAAAGCCGGCAACTATGAGCAGCGCAATCGTCAGCACCAACATCAGACTCGGCCGCACCGCGTAACGCGCGATCAACAGCATGACAGTCACTGTGCAGCCCGCCGCCATCAGGTGCTGCGGCACCCAGGTGGCCTGGAACAGCCAGCCGGCCATGCCGATCGACGGCCGCAGTACCGGCGTAAGACGCTCGGCGCTGACGAAGAAATAGAGTGTCACCCACAGCGAGCCGGCGGCGGAGAGCGCCACCGTCCAGAACGCCGCAGCGGATTTTTTGCTGAGCCAGACCGCAAGCCCCATCATCAGGCCGAGCGATGCAAGCGCGGTGAACCAGGTCAGCCCGACATCGGCTTCCCAGCCGCTCGCGCGGGTGAGGAGCGCAAGCTCGGCGGCGCTGAAGTGCCAGAGATAATAATAGACCAGTCTTCCGGGCGTGCCGAATTCGCCGAACACCGGATCGACCGGCGGCAGGCCGAGCCGCGTAATCGCGTCGATGATCGCGCTCTTGGAATGATCGAAAACCGGCTCGGCAAGCGACACCGCGTCGCCGGAAAATTTCGGCAGGATGGCGGCGGCCGGGATCAACGCCAGGACGGCAGCCGCGGCGAACGCCCAAGGCGGGATGGTAAGGTCGGAGTCGATTTCGCTCGCCGGCGCGCGCTGCGATAGCGAAACGCCGGCGACCAGGATGCAGATGGCGGTGACGCCGACCACTTCGATCGGGGAAAATCCCAGCAGCAGATAGACCGGCAGCGCCACGGCGCTGTGCGCCGCCCAGCCGGTGACCATGGCGGCGCCGAGCGCCAGCGCACGCGGCAACAAATGCCTGGCGAGCGCATAACCGAGCAAACCCCAGAACGCGGTCGCGATCAGCGCGCACAGCGCGGCGGTAAATGGTGACGCCATGGCCCGTCCGTGCCCGAATCGGCCGGCGATGTCGATTGGGACGCTATTGCGTGGCGGCGGGAGCCGGGCCGGCGGTGGCCAGAACGATGACCTTGGTGCCAATGGGCGTGCGGTCGTAGAGGTCGGTGATGTCGTCGTTGGTCAAGCGGATGCAGCCGGAGGAGACGTTGTGGCCGATGGTCGACGGTTCATTGGTGCCGTGCAGGCGGTAGAGCGTGTCCCTGTTGCCCTGCCACAGATACATGGCGCGCGCGCCGAGCGGATTTTCCGGGCCGCCCTTCATGCCGAGTCCGCTTTGCAGCTGCACCATGTGCTCGCGCAGCTCCGGCTTGCGCGCCAGCATATCTGCCGGCGGATACCAGTCGGGCCATTCCTGCTTGGTGTGGATGACCGCAAGCCCGTTCCATACAAAACCCTCGGCGCCGACGCCGACGCCGTAACGGATCGCGGTCCCGTCGCCCTGGATCCGATAGAGGTAGTGGCTCCCCGGATCGACGATGATGGTCCCGGCGGGTTCCGGCGAAGGGTAGGTCACCACCCTACGCACAAAAGCCGGATCGGGTCCTTGGGGCTGCTCGTCCGCGGCCATGAAGGTGCCGGTGCAGGCGGTGAGTGCGAGCGCGAGCGCCGCTGCAATCGCGACCATTGTGAGAACTTTCATACCGGCACCAAAGTCGGCCAAAGTCGGCCCACTACGCAACGGAGCCAAATATTCGTCCAGAAAACGTGAATTTTAGGGCGGCGGTTAAGCCGCGCCGCGAGAACGCCGGCCCCTTCTTTGCGGATCGGCGGCGGATTATGTTTATATTTGGGTTTTTGATCGGAGCCGGTCATGAGCCGATATTTTATGACTTTTGCGATGACGGCGGTTGCCTTGTCGGCCGGTTTGGCCATCGCGCGGGCCGGGCCTTGTACTGAGCAGATCGCGCAGACCGAGCAGCAAATCCACCAGGCGCAAGCCGCGGCCAAGCCGGGCGGGGCCGGCGAGCCGAGTGCGCCGCAATCGCTCGGCGCGCAACTGCACCACCAGCCAACGCCGGGTTCGGTGGAAAACGCCGAGGTGCAGGCGCGTGATTTGGCTGCGGCCGCGCTCGAGCGGGCGCGTAGCGCCGACGCTGCCGGCGACGCGGCACGATGCGCGCGGGCGCTTGCAGATGCCAAGGAACTCTACGGATTCTAGGGATGCGGCCTTTCAATACGCCTCTTGCGTATAGATCGGCTCGACCGAGCCAGCCCACGGTCCATTGAATTTCTCCAACAGCTCCTGCGCCGGCGTGGTGCCGCGCGCCAGCCGGTCCTCCAGCACTTCGAGATAGCGCGTCTCGTCGCGGCCCTCGATATCGAAGCGCTGGCGCCGAGTGAGCCCGGCGCGCGCAAGCTTGAGCATCTCGATCGCGATCTCGAACAGGCTGCGGCCGCGTACGGAGGCGGCGAGCGCCAATTTCGGCACGTCGTCGCGGAGCTGTTGCCGATCGGCTGCACTCCAGCCTTTCACCAGGTCCCAGGCGGCGTCGAGACTGACATCGTCGTAGAGGAGGCCGGCCCACAATGCCGGCAGCGCCAGGAGGTTGCCGGTCGGTCCGGAATCGGCGCCGCGCATTTCCAGGTAACGCTTGAGCCGGACCTCGGGGAAAATCGTCGAGATGTGGTTCGTCCAGTCGGAGATGCTGGCGAGCTCGCCCGGCATGCCGGGCAGCTTGCCGGCCATCAGATCGCGGAACGATTGCCCGGCGACGTCGACATATTCGTCGCCGTGCTTGACGAAATACATCGGCACGTCGAGCGCATAGTCCACCCAGCGCTCGAAACCCATGCCGGGCTCGAACACCCAGGGCAGCATGCCGGTGCGGTTCGGGTCGGTGTCACGCCAGATTTCCGCGCGAAAGGAGAGAAAGCCGTTCGGACGCTCTTCGGTGAACGGAGAATTGGCAAACAACGCGGTTGCCACCGGCTGCAGCGCGATCGACACGCGCAGCTTCTTGACCATGTCTGCTTCGGACGAGAAGTCGAGATTAGTCTGCACCGTGCAGGTGCGATACATCATGTCGAGGCCGAGCTTGCCGACCTTCGGCATGTAAGCGGTCATGATCTTATAGCGGCCCTTCGGCATCTTCGGCATTTGCAGCCGCGTCCAGCTCGGCGTCATGCCGATGCCGATAAAGCCGATATGCAGAGGTTGCGCGACCTCGCGCACCTGGGCGAGGTGCGCCATCAGCTCGCTCGAGGTCTGGTGCACGGTCTCGACTTGCGCGCCGGACAATTCGAACTGGCCACCGGGCTCGAGCGAAATGGCGCCGCCGCCGGGCACGTCGAATAACCCGATGACGTTGCCGCCCTCGGTAATCGGTTGCCAGCCGAGCAAGTGTTCCATGCCCTCAAGCAAGGCGCGGATGCCGCGGTGGCCTTCGTACGGCACCGGCTGATGGCCTTTGCGCGTGAACGCGAATTTCTCGTGTTCGGTGCCGATGCGGAATTGCGCCTTCGGCTTGCTGCCCTGCTCAAGCCAGGCAGCAAGCTCGTCGCGCCGCTCGATCGGCGTCAGATCGACTTGGTCACGCGCCATGGGATTGTGTGCGCCGGAAGCTGCGGCAAACGTCGGTCGGCGTCACGCGGCCTTGCGCTTTTCCGGCGGGAAGCGGTGATAGAAGCTGTCGCCGGTTTTGGCCATGTCGCGCAAAAGCTTGTTCGGCTTGAAGCGGTCGCCGTACTTCTTCGCCAGCTTGCTGCACAGATCGACGAAGGCCTTGGTCCCCATCCCGTCGATGTAAGAGACGGTGCCTCCGGTAAACGGCGCATAGCCGAAGCCGAGGATCGAGCCGACGTCGGCCTCGCGCATGTCGGTGATGACGTCTTCTTCAACGCAGCGCGCGGTTTCAAGCGCCTGCATCGCCAGGAATCGCGCCTTAAGTTCGGCGATGTCGATGGTGTCAGAATCGAGTTTGGTCGCTTGCAGGTCGGCAAGGCCGGGCCACAACCGCTTTGGCCCGTTCTGCGGATAGTCGTAAAAGCCCTTGCCGTTCTTGCGGCCGTAGCGGCCGCGCTTCTCCACCATTTCCTGCAGCAGCGCCTTCTGCCGCTCGTCGATCGCCTTCGGCCCGAGATCGGCTTCGGTGGCTTTGAGAATCTTCCAGGCGAGATCGACGGCAACCTCGTCATTGAGCGACAGCGGACCAACCGGCATGCCGGCCATCCGTCCGACATTCTCGATCATCGCCGCCGGCACGCCTTCGGCCAGCATCACATGGCCTTCGCGGATATAGGTGCCGACCACGCGCGAGGTGTAGAAGCCGCGCGAGTCGTTGACCACGATTGGCGTCTTGCGGATGGCGCGCACATAATCGAGCGCAACCGCGACCGCCACGTCGCCGGTCTTCTTGCCCAAAATAACCTCGACCAGCATCATCCGGTCGACCGGCGAGAAGAAATGCACGCCGACGAACTTTTTCGGATCCCGGAACGATTTGGCAAGCGAGGTGATCGGCAGCGTCGAAGTGTTGGAGCCGAAGATGGTGTCCTTGCCGATCACGGCTTGCGCCTTGGCGATCGCTTCTTCCTTAACCGCGCGGTCCTCGAATACCGCTTCGATAATGAGGTCGACCTCTTTCAGCGCCGAATAGTCGGGCGTGGCTGTGATGCGCGCTAGCAGCGCGTCGCGGTCGGCGGCGGTGGCGCGGCCGCGATTGATCTGATCGGTGATCAATTTTTCCGAATGGGCTTTGCCCTTGTCGGCGCTTGCCTGGTCGCGGTCGATGAGAACGACGTCGATGCCGGCCTGTGCGCTGACGTAGGCGACGCCGGCGCCCATGAAGCCGGCGCCTAGAACGCCGATCTTCTTGATCGGCTTAGGCGGCACGTCGGCGGGCCGGCGGGCTCCTTTGTTCAGCTCCTGCATCGAGACGAACAGCGAGCGGATCATCGCGGCGGCCTCCGGCGAGCGTAGGATCTTAGCGAAGTAACGCGACTCGACGCGCAGCGCCTGATCCATCGGCAACTGCAGGCCCTCATAGACGACCTGCATGATGGCGCGGGCGGCCGGATAATTGTCGTAGGTCTCGCGCCGGTACAACGCGTTGGCCGGCGGAAACACCATCATGCCGGCTTTTGAATAGACCAATCCGCCCGGCAGCTTGAAACCGTCGACATCCCACGGCGCTTTCGCCGTGCCGCCGGCCTTGATCCAGGCTTTGGATTTCGGCACCAGCTCGGCCTGCGGCACGATTTCGTCGACCAGCTTCATCGCCTTGGCGCGGCCAAGCCGAAGCTGGTCGCCCTTGAGCAGGAATTGCAGGGCATCGGCGGGCGCCAGAATGCGGGCAACCCGTTGCGTGCCGCCGCCGCCGGGGAACAGCCCGACTTTGATCTCGGGCAACCCAAGCCGGGTCTTGTCGTTCTCCGAAGCAATGCGGTGATGACAGGCGAGCGCCAGCTCGAAGCCGCCGCCCATGGCGGTGCCGTTAAGCGCCGCAACCCATGGCTTGCCGCAGGTCTCGATGCGGCGGGCGATCTGCGAGAGCTTGCGGCTATCCTCGAACAGCCGCCGGTTGGCTGCTTCCTCGCCCTGCGACTTCAACGAGTCGGCAAAGGTCAGGCTTTGGGCTTCCAGCATGGTCAAATCGGCGCCGGCGCAGAAGGCGTCTTTGCCCGAGGTCAGCACCGCGCCTTTGATGCCGGCTTCGCTGGCGACGCGCTCGACGATCGCGGCAAGCTCCTCCATCACCTTGGCGTCGATGACGTTCATCGAACGTCCCGGCATGTTCCAGGTCACCAGCGCAATACCATCGCCATCGATGTCGAAGGTGAAATTCTGATACGTCATACGCAGCTCCCGTGCATTTTGTTGCCTCGCCCGGCGGGAGAGGAAAAATCATTTCGGATATGGCTTGCCGTCCTTGTGCAGGTAGCGAAAGCCACTGTCGTCGCGGATCACCTGCATGTCGATGTCGGGATATTCGGCGCGCTCGTGTTTCGAGCGTGTGCCGATTTCGAGCAAGACAACATCGCGGGTCGATTTGTTCACCAGATGATGGCCGTTCTTCACATTGGCCTTGAAGCCAGCGGCATCGCCAGGTTTGAGCACCGTCTCACCCGCGTCCTCAATCAGCGCCACCTCTCCCTCGAGGATGTAAACCAGCTCGTCTTCCTTTTCGTGCCAATGCCGCAGTGCCGTTGCCGCGCCAGGCCTGAGCGTCGTGAGATTGACGCCGAATTGATCGAGGCCGACGGCGTTGCCGAGCCGCTTGCGCAAGCGGCCCTCGACCACCTGATTAAACGGCGCCGGATAGCCCGTGCGGGTATCGACCGGCACTTTGGCGATGTCGATCTTCGGCATGCGGCACGCACTCCCTCTTTACGCCCGGCGTGCGGAGAGAATTTACACCCGCTCGATGATGGTCGCGGTTCCCATCCCGGCGCCGATGCAGAGCGTGATCAGTGCGGTCGAAAGATTGCGCCGCTCCAGCTCATCGAGCACGGTGCCGAGGATCATGGCGCCGGTCGCGCCGAGCGGATGGCCCATGGCGATGGCGCCGCCGTTGACGTTGATCTTGCCGTGATCGATGCCGAAGGCTTGCATATAGCGCAGCACCACCGACGCGAACGCTTCGTTGAGCTCGAACAGATCGATGTCGTTAAGCGTCATGCCAGCGCGCTTCAACACTTTCTTGGTCACATCGACAGGCCCGGTGAGCATGATCGCCGGCTCGCTGCCGATATTGGCGAACGCCTTCACCCGCGCCCGCGGTTTTAGATCGGCTTTCTTGCCGGCCTTGCCGTTGCCGAGGAGAACCGCGGCGGCGCCGTCGACGATCCCGGACGAGTTGCCGGCATGGTGCACGTGATTGACGAACTCGACCTCGGGATGCTTCTGCACCGCCACCGCGTCGAACCCGCCCATTTCCCCCATTTGCACGAAGGAAGCCTTGAGCGAACCCAGCGACTGCATGGTGGTGTCCGGCCGCATGTGCTCGTCGCGGTCGAGGATGGTCAGGCCGTTGACGTCCTTGACCTTCATCACTGAGCGGTTGAAGCGGCCTTCGCCCCACGCCGCTGCCGCGCGCTTCTGGCTTTCGACAGCGTAAGCATCGACGTCGTCGCGCGAGAATCCGTATTTGGTGGCGATGAGATCGGCCGAGATGCCTTGCGGCATGAAATATTCGGCAACTGCGCTGCTGGGGTCGACCGCCCAGGCGCCGCCGGACGCGCCGATACCGACGCGGCTCATCGATTCGACGCCGCCGCCGATCGCCATGTCCTGCTGGCCGGACATGATTTGCGCGGCGGCAAAATTGACGGCGTCGAGGCCGGAGGCGCAAAATCGGTTGAGTTGCACGCCGGCCACGGTGTCGCCGTAACCGGCATGCAATGCGGCAACGCGCGCGATGTCGCCGCCGGCCTCGCCGACCGGATCGACCACGCCCATCACCACGTCGTCGACCAGCGTGGGATCGAGTTCGTTGCGGTCCTTGATGGCGCCGAGCGCCTGGCCGGCGAGATTGAGCGCGGTCACTTCATGCAGCGAACCATCCACCTTGCCGCGGCCGCGGGGAGTGCGCACGTGATCGTAGATAAAGGCGTCGGGCATGGCGTTTCCTCCTGAACCCTCTGGGCGAGGGCGGCAAGCGGGCAGAATTGCCGCAAAGCGAATGGTCGTCCGCTAAACCGGACCACTGATATAATCCAACTTCTCCGGAATTGCAGCCGCGGCCTAAAAAGCCTCTGCCGGCAAGGCCATGGTGCTTGCGGCGCCGGCCTTGATGCGCGCCAGGTGCAGGCTTGCGCCCGGCAGCATCCGCTCGGCGAAGAAACGGCCGGTGGCAAGCTTCGCCGCCACGCGGTCATTTGCCCCATTGCCGGAAGCAGCCTTCGCTTTTGCGGCCTGGACGATCATGCACCACATGTAGCCGAGCGCCACCAGCCCGAACAGCTGCATGTAATCGGTCGAACCAGCGCCGGCATTCTCCGGGTTGCCAAGCGCGTTTTGCATGAACCACATCGTCGCCTGTTGCAGCTCACCAAGCGCTTGCGCAAGCGGTTTGACGTAGGGCGCGAGCTCGGCATCGGCGCTGTGCTCTTTGATGTAGCCCGACACTTCGGCGAAAAACGCTTGCAAGGCACGGCCGCCGTCCTTGGGCAGCTTGCGGCCGACCAGATCGAGCGCCTGGATGCCGTTGGCGCCCTCGTAGATCATGGCGATACGCGCATCGCGCACGAACTGCTCCATTCCGTGCTCGGCGATATAACCGTGGCCGCCGAATACCTGCTGCGCCATGACGGTGTTGGCGAAGCCCTGGTCGGTGAGCACGCCTTTGATGACCGGCGTCATCAGGCCCATATGGTCGTCGGCGGCCTGCCGCTCCTTGGCGTCGCCCGAGCGGTGCGCGACATCGCTTCGCAGCGCGGTCCACAAGCACGAGCGCGCGCGCGGCTTCGTTGAAGGCGCGTATCGTCATCAGCATGCGGCGCACGTCCGGATGCACGATGATCGGATCGGCCGGTTTTTCCTTGAACTTCGGGCCGGTCAGCGCGCGTCCTGCAAGCCGCTCTCTTGGCGTACGCGGCAGCGTTCTGGTAGGCGACCTCGGACAGCGCCAGGCCCTGCACGCCGACGCCCAGCCGCGCTTCGTTCATCATCACGAACATCGCGTTCAAGCCGCTGTTCGGCTCACCGACGAGCCAGCCAGTCGCGTTGTCGAAATTCATCACGCAGGTGGAATTGCCGTGGATGCCCATCTTCTCTTCGATCGAGCCGCAGGACACGCCGTTGCGCGAGCCGACGGCGCCGTCCGTGTCGGCAGGAATTTCGGGACGATGAAAAGCGAAATTCCCTTGACGCCCTCCGGCGCACCCTCGATGCGGGCGAGCACCAGATGGACGATGTTCTCGGCGAGATCGTGCTCGCCCGCGGAGATGAAAATCTTCGTGCCGGTGATCTTGTAGGTGCCGTCCGCCTGCGGCACCGCGCGCGTGCGCATCAGTCCGAGATCGGTGCCGCATTGCGGCTCGGTCAGGTTCATCGTGCCGGTCCACTCACCGCTGATGAGCTTAGGCAGGTAGAGCGCCTTCTGTTCCGGCGGAGCCGTGGGCAGAAGATCGCCGCGGCTGCGCCCTGCGTGAGGCCCGGATACATGGCAAAGGCCATGTTCGCCGAGACACAGAAATTCGCTGACGGCCTGGGTGAGTACCATCGGCAGGCCCTGGCCGCCGAATTCCGCCGGAGCCGAGGCGCCGATCCAGCCGCCTTCGGTCAGCCGCTTGTAGGCATCCTTGAATCCGGTCGGCGTGGTCACGCGCCGTCCGTCGTGGCGTTTACAACCTTCCTTGTCGCCGACGCGATTGAGCGGCGTCAGCACGTCCTCGCAGAATTTTGCCGCCTCTTCGAGCACCGCTTCGACGAGATCAGGCGTGGCGTCGGCAAAGCCGGGAAGATTGTTGTAACGATCGATGTGGAACACATCGCTAACAGGAACATCACGTCCCCAACCGGAGCCTTATAAGTCGGCATGTCGCCCCCCCTGCCGTTGCGGTCGTCAGCGCCCATTGGCCGCCGGCCGGACGGAAGGTATAACGTAAACGATTTGCGTCAACGGTAAGACGACCAGCAGGAAGGCGCTTACGACCTGCGCTGAAGCATCCGGAGAGAGCAAGCCTCGATCGGCCGGTTTAGCAAGGCGCCGATCTCGGCGAGCGTGAAACCGAGCCGCCGGCCGGTCAAAATAAGGCGCCATCGCTACAATGGCGTGGCGGTAGAGCCTCTTGGCGCCGTGACGCGCGGCGCGATCACATTTTGCCTGTTTGAGGCCCGCGCCGATGGCCGATGCGTGCAGCACCGCCCGATCCCCGAGCGGTGGTCCATACACGGCCGCTAAACTGCCGCGTCTCCGCCGCGCACGATCTCGCCTTTGTGGCTCGGGCCCGATCTGTCGCGTTAGCCACCACGGCGCCCTCTTGTCGCATTCGCTATTGATTGGCCATTGGAAACGGAAGGCCTTGCCTGTCCTGTAACGGTTGCTGGCCCTCAAAAGGCGTCCTCCCGGCCGTGCGGGAAGCACCGCGAGCCCGGCGTTTTAACGGCTTCTTTACCGTAATCCTGAACATTCGGTCCCGAGGACAGAAATCCGCGCCCGCGTCGTTTGTTCACGAGCAACGGCTCGAAACAGCCTGCACATCACATCCTGCTCCTCATGTGACTTGGACGTGAGAATGAAATCGGGCGGTCCGTGGAATCTCAGAGGTCTCCGTCCTGAAACGCGAGCGGCCGCGCGCGAGGCCGCGCGCGCATCCGGTATATCGGTCGGTGAGTGGCTCAACAATGTCATCCAACCCGCTAACGAGGACGGTGACGAGGCATGGTGGTCGGCCGATTTCGACCACGAGCCGAACGATCGCTGGAGGCCACGTCCCCGCGAAGAAGATCGGGAGAATCCGCGGTTGCGCGATCCGCCACCCAGCCGCCGCCGCGAACCGGAGGAAGAGCGGCGACAGAGCTTGCGCAACGACGATCGGGAGCGCACCCGCTACCGCGATCCGCCGCCCAGGCGCCGCCGCGATGTCGAGCCGGAGGATGAACGGCGGTGGAGTTTCCGCGACGACGATCGGGAGCGCGGCCGGTATGGCGGTTCGCCCGCGCGCCGCCGTGACCGTGAGCCGGTGGAGGAGAGCCGGCGGAGTTTCCGCGACGATGATCGGGAGCGCGACCGCTACCGCGAGCCGCCCGACCGCCGCTACCGCGAGCCGGAGGATCAATTTCACCTTAATTTCCGCGATGACGATCGGGACCGCGGCAACGGTAACCCGATCCCCCGGTCGCACCATAACGACGACGCCGACGAGAGACCGGTTCAGCGCGATGCACGTCCATTTCGCGAGCCGCAAGGGCAAGGCGGTTCTTATCGCAGCGAGCAGCAACGAGCCGATCGCGCTCGCGCGGAGCGGGACCGATTGGAGCCGGGCGCCGCGAACGCGGCAGCGGAAGACATCCGCGACGCCTCGATCGATAAGGCCGTCGCCGAAATTATGGCGCGGCAACGCGTACTCGACGGTGAAGCTGCCGCGGCTCCCGCGCCGGGCGAACAGCCGCAACCGTTTCGGCCTCCGCCAGAGCCCGAAAGATGTTGCGGCTTGGACCGACAGCGAACATGGGCGGAAGGTCGACGAAGGGGCGGTCGATATCAGCGGCCTCGAGCAGCAACTGCGCCAGATGACAGCGCAGATCGAGTCGTTGCGTCCGTCTGGCGACCTGGGAAAGGCGATCAATGGACTGCGTAGCGACCTTTCGGAGATCGGCCGATCGCTTACAGAAGCGCTGCCGCGGCGCGCACTGGAATCTTTGGAAATCGAGGTCAAGGCGCTGGGCCAGCGTATCGATCACGGCCGCCAATCAGGCGTCGATGCAACGGCTCTTGCCGGCATTGAGCGTGGATTGGCGGAGGTGTGCGAGGCGTTGCGCGGACTGACGCCTGCCGAGGGCCTGGTCGGCTTCGACGAGGCGGTGAAGGGTTTGGCGAAGAAAGTCGACGCGATCGCCACCAAAGACGATCCGGCCGCGTTGCAACAACTCGAAACGGCGATTGGCGCATTGCGCGGCATCGTTTCACACGTCGCCTCGAACGAAACGCTCACCAAGGTCGCGGAAGATGTGCGCGCAGCTCTCCGCCAAAGTCGATGGCCTTGCCGCCAGTGGTGCGGGCTCGCCCACACTTTCGGCGCTGGAGAATCGCATCGATGTTCTCGCGGCTGCGCTGAATGCTTCGGCTGAGGCGGGCCACTCTGTGCCGCGCGAGCTCGAGAAGCTGTTGTCCGGGCTGATCGAGAAACTCGAATGGGTGCAGCTCACTCACACCGATCGCACGGCGCTTACCCATCTCGAGGATCGCATCGCGACATTGGTCAAGCGGCTCGATGCTTCCGATGCGCGCCTCGGTCTGCTCGAAGGTGTCGAACGCGGGCTCGCCGATCTGCTTGGTGTATATCGAACAATTGCGCGGCGCCCATGCGCGCCGTGCCCGGCGTCATGAGTTCGGCCACCGCTCCGGTCGCCGTTGACGCGATCGAGCACGAGTCGCCGAGATCAAGCAAACCGAACGCCGCACCCGGGATTCCCTCGAAGACATGCAGGGCACGGTAGAACATGTCGTTGATCGCCTTGCCATGATCGAGAGCGACATGCGGACCGACAAATGCAGGCTGTCGCCGCGGAGCGCTGCGCCTCGACGTTGCAGACGCGCCGGAGCCGCCGGCGTTGCGGAACAAACCGAGCGGGCGCTCCTGCGGAGTGGCGGCTCGACCGACTCTGATGCGCCACGCCGAACCCCAGCCGCAGCCACGAACCCGCATCGCCGCCCGGTCCGGCGCGGCGCGAATGCCGATCGATCCCAGCCTGCCGCCCGATCATCCTCTGGAACCCGGCTCGGCCGCGGGCCGTTCACGCCACCGCCGTCCGCGGCCGACCGTATCGCCGCATCGGAAGCGGCGATCGGATCGAAGCCTCCCGTCATTGCCGACCCCGGCAGTGGCAAGACCGACTTCATCGCGGCGGCTCGTCGCGCGGCGCAAGCCGCCGCCGTCACCGCCGCCGAAAGCAAGGCCGGCGGCCAATCGCGGCGAGTGCCCCCGCGGCGGCAAAAAACTAAGCTGACCGGCTGCGCACGCTGGCCGTTGCCGCGGCGGTCGTCGTCATCGTCGTCGGCGGCTATCATATTTTTCGCGGTTGTTCGAGCGGTCGGGCGCGCTCGCCAGCACAGCGCCGCAGTGCAAACAGCGAGCCGCCGCCGCAGCCGCAGCCGACGCAAACCAAGCCGCCATGTCCGGCCGGACCGCCGGCAGAAAAAGAACCGCAGCACGCCGCGGCAGCGGCGCCGGCACCGCTAACGGCCCCGACGGCGAACCCACAACCGCTCGATGGCGCCGCCTGTCGCGACGTTGCACGCTCCGCAAAGTCAGCCGTCGTCGCCGCCCGGCACGACGCCGACTGCCGCTCCGGAGCATCCGCACCAACAATCTTCGCTCGTCCCGTCGGCTCACGATGACGGTCAGATTCCCTCGACCGACAAGCCGCGGCGCCAGTGGTTCGCCGACGGTCTGGTGCCGGGAGCGCCGCCGAATATCACCGGCTCGCTGCCTGGCGCAGCGCGTGCCTGCGGTCCGCAACCGACGGCCGGCGACAAACTGCCGCTCGCGATCGGCGGCCCGGCGCTGCGCTTGGCCGCCCTCGCTGGCGACCCGCCGCAGCTTACGAAGTGGCCGTTCGCTTCGCCGAGGGCCGCGGGGTTGCGGCTAACAATGAGGAAGCCGCGCGCTGGTTTGATATCGCGGCGAAGAAGGGGTTTGCGCCGGCGCAGTTTCGGCTCGGCACGTTCTACGAAAAGGGCCTGGGTGTGAAGAAAGACCTTGCGACCGCGCGCGATCTCTATCGCGCCGCTGCGGACAAGGGTCATGGCAAGGCCATGCACAATCTGGCTGTCCTTTACGCCGAAGGCGTCGACGGCAAACCGGATTACCGAACCGCCGCGCAATGGTTCCGCAAGGCCGCCGATCGCGGCATCGCCGACAGCCAATACAACCTCGCCATCCTTTATGCGCGCGGTGTTGGCGTGGAGCAGAATCTTCGGCGAATTCCTACAAATGGTTCTTCCTCGCGGCCAAGGAGGGCGACAGGACGCTGCCCAGAAGCGTGACGAGATCGCTACCCATCTCGATCAGCACTCGCTGGAAATGGCGCGCGCGGCAGCCGAGAAGTGGACGCCGCTGCCGCAGCCGCGGATGCGATCACGGTCAAAGGCGCCTGGGACGTGCCCGGGAACGGCGCGCCGGCGGCCAAGCCGAAGGCGCACGCAAGCGCCAAGCGCTCCGCGCCGGACGCCGCCGAGGTCAACTGACCTGATTGCTAGCCGCGTACCGCGCTCGATCAAATCTGCGCGCCGGTCCGCCGTTGACGGTATGCCGCGCAGCATCGCGCGAGTAGAACGGTCCAACCGCGTAGCCAGCGCCGGCAGCCTGATCCGTGGAGATCTATCCTTCCGATCGCCGACATTCCCGTCAATGTTTTCCTCGTGCTCGCGATGGGGCTCGCGGTTGGCTTCATTTCCGGCATGTTCGGTATCGGCGGCGGATTTCTGATGACGCCGCTGCTGATCTTCATCGGCGTGCAGCCGGCGGTGGCGGTGGCGAGCGTCACCACCCACGTGGCGGCCTCCTCGTTCTCCGGCGCGATCGCCTATTGGCGGCGCAACGCGCTCGATGTCACGCTGGCGCTGATGCTGCTCGCCGGCGGCATCGTCGGCACCGTCGGCGGTGTCGCGCTGTTCACGTGGCTGCGCGCGCTCGATCAGCTCGATCTCATGATCGGCCTGTCCTACGTCACGCTGCTGAGCATCGTCGGCGTGCTGTTGGTCGGCGAGAGCGCGCGCGCCATCGTCCGCAGCACGCCGGCGGCACCGGTGGTCGTGCGCCGGCCGGGCAGCCACGCCTGGTTCCACGGGCTGCCGCTGAAGCTCCGCTTCAAGCGATCGAAAATCTACGCTCTCCGCCATTCCGGTACTGGCGATCGGCTTCATTATCGGCTTTCTCGGCGCGATCATGGGCATCGGCGGCGGCTTTCTGCTGGTGCCGATGCTCATTTATCTGATGCGGGTGCCGACCGCGACCGTGATCGGCACGTCGATGGTGCTCACTTTCCTCACCATGGTTTCGGCGACCGTACTGCACGCAGCGACCAATCACCTTGTCGATGCCGTGCTGGCGCTGATCCTGATGGTCGGCGGCGTGATCGGCGCGCAGTTCGGCGCGCATGCCGGACAACGCATCCGCGGCGAATGGCTTCGCCTGCTGCTCGGACTCCTGGTGCTCGCGGTCGGCTTGCGCTTTGCCTTCGAGCTCGTGCTGCGGCCGGATGATCTGTACTCGATCCGGCTCATCGGGGAGCGCACCGTGAGCTGCGCGCTCGCCGCCGCGCTCGGTGCTGGCGCGTTCCTCGCCGGCGCCGGCCCGGTCGGCGCGGCCGAGCGGCTGGTCGCCTCGCTGACCAATCATCGGGTGCTGATCACGTCGAACTATACCGGCGTGGAGCTGGTCCTGTTCGGCTCGGTCGAACGCGACGCGGCGAGCCCGGCGCGCGAGCGGCCCATACGATATCGTCGCGACCGTTATCGGGCCGCGGCAGACGTTGCGCACGCGGCGCAAACAGCGCGTGCTCGGCATTTGGGTGAATACCGCGTCACGCACGTTTGTCGATCCGCCCTCTTACCTCGCCGTCCTGGCAAACCGGCCGCTCGACGCCATCGCCAGCGCCGAGACCCGGCGGCGGCTCAAGCTCGGGATCGCCGATACGCCGCTTCCCGAACTGATCAACAACGACATCGGCGAAGTCGGCCAACGACCCGTTTCGCGCCGCGCTTGGTCGGCTGATGCGCGAACGCGGCCTCTACAGCGAGGAGGCGAACGGGGTGACATTCCTGACGCCCACGCTATTCCGCGCCGCGATATCGCTTCCGGCACAGGTGCCGATCGGCAATTATCACCGTCGATGTAAAATTGTTCGCTGACGGCGATCTGATCGCGCATACCGATTCCGCATTCGAGATCGTCAAGGTCGGCTTCGAGCAGTTCGTGGTCGATGCCGCGCTCGAGCACGGCCTGCTCTACGGGCTTGCCACCGCGCTGATGGCGCTCTTGACCGGCTGGATCGCGAGTGTCGCGTTCCGGAGGGATTGAGCATGATCCCCAAAAAACCTGCCCCGGACTTGATCCGGGTCGAAGCCGGTTTTCACAAAAAGATCATGCTCCAATCCAACCTCAATCCGGCAAACAACGTTCCGCGGCGATGGCGTAAAGCCGTCGCTCGCCGAGCATGTGCGCGGTGAAGGCAAGCGTTCCGAACAGTCCGAAGATCGCTCGGTCGCGCACATTGAGGCCGCCGGCATAGGCGCCGAAAGCCGGCATGACGAGGCGTCGGCCGTCGACGGCAAAGCAGCGCCGGCTCACCGCGCGTCCCGCGCTGCGCCACGCGCGCGACCGGATGCAGATGGCCGGCGATCTCGCCGTCGGCGACCTGTTCGCGAAGGTTCGTGACGCAAAGTCAGCGGACCGAAGCGCAGAACTCATCAGCGAAGCGGCCGCCGACACCGTCGGGCAGATCGGCATCGTGATTGCCGGCGATCCAGACCCAATCGCGTCCCTGTTGCAGCGCTTTGAGCACGCCGCGGTCGGTGGATGCCATGCGCAAAGGCCCGTCATCGTCATGAAAGCTGTCGCCGAGCGCGATCAAGACGCGGCGCGTAGCGTTCGATGAGCCGCGCCGAGCCGCGCCAGTGTCGCCGCAGTATCGTAGGGCGGCAGCAGCACGCCGCGGGCCGGCGAAGGCAGAGCCTTTTTCCAGATGCAGATCGGCGACGACGAGAAGTCCTTCGTCCGGCCAATACAGCGCCCCGGCCGGATCGGCGACCAGCGTGACGCCGGCAACGGTAACCGCATGATCCGCTCGTCCCCGCGAAGGCGGGGACCCGGCGGCTTCTTCTGGATTCCCGCTTTCGCGGGAATGAGCGGCGAAAGCGCCAACCCTCACTGCATCGCCTCCTTCACCAATTCGTCCGCCGCCTCGGCGAGCAGCGAATCGGCCGCTTCGCCGTAAACCGTCTCGCGCCCGATCTCCAGCATGACCGGCACGGCGAGCGGCGACACATGGTCGAGCGCTTTATGAACGATTCGCCCCCGGATGCGCGAGAGCATTTCGGCGACACGCCGTACGTCGAGGAGGCCGGTCGCGGCGTCCGCGCGGGCGGCGCGCAGCAGCACATGGTCGGGCTGGTGGCTGCGCAATACGTCGTAAACCAGATCGGTCGAGATGGTGACTTGGCGGCGCGATTTCTCCTGTCCCGGGAAACGGCGCTCGATCAGGCCGGCGATGATCGCGCAGTTGCGGAAGGTGCGCTTCATCAGCGCCGATTCGGCGAGCCACGCTTCGAGGTCGTCGCCGAGCATGTCCTCGTCGAATAGCGCGTCGAGCGACAGTTCGCCGCGACTAAGCCGCTGGGCCACGTCGCCGAGTCCCCAGACCGCGAGCGCATATTCGTTGGCGACGAAGCCCATCGGACGCAGCCGCGCGCGTTCGAGCCGGCGCGTCAGCAGCATGCCGAGCGTCTGGTGGGCGAGGCGGCCTTCGAACGGATAGCAGATCAGATAATGCTTGTTGCCGCGCGGAAATGTCTCGACCAGAAGCTCGCGTATGCCCGGCATCTGCGAGCGCCATTGCTGGATTTCCAACCATTCGCGCACCTGCGCCGGCAGGTCGCGCCATTCCCGCGGATGAGCGATGATGGCTCGCACGCGTGCGGCGAGATAGGTCGAGAGCGGAAATTTGCCGCCCTCGTAAGCCGGCACTTTCGGGCCCTCGGCGTCGGAGCGCGAGACATAGACCTCGTCCTCGACCAGGGCTTCGTATTTGAGGATCTCGCCGGCGAACACGAAGGTGTCGCCCGGCACCATGGTCTCGACGAAATATTCCTCGACCTTGCCGAGCAGCCGGCCGCCGCGCGGAATCAGCTTCGAGGCGCGCGAGCGAACGAGCCGGACTTTGAGCATATCGGCCTCGACGATGGTGCCGACGTTGAGCCGGTAGCGCTGCGCCACGTTCGGGTGGGCGATGCGCCAGCGGCCATCCTTGCCGAGCCGGATGCGGGCGAAGCGCTCATAGGCTTTGAGCGCATAGCCGCCGGTGGCGACGAAATCGACCACAGCGTCGAAATCGGCGCGCGTCAGCGCCGCGTAAGGCGCGGCCGTCGTCACCTCGGCATACAGCTCATTGGCGACGAACGGCTCGCCGCAGGCGCAGCCGAGCACGTGCTGCGCCAGCACGTCGAGCGCGCCGACCCGCGCCGCCAGCGTGTCCTGCGCATTTTCGGCGATGGCGTCGAGCGCCGCGCGGCATTCCAGCACCTCGAACCGGTTGGCCGGCACCAGCACGCCCTTCGGATGGTTCGTCCATGCGGTGATTGGCGCGGCCGATGCGCTGCAGCATGCGCGAGGCGCCCTTGGGCGCGCCGACATTGATGACGAGATCGACGTCGCCCCAGTCGACGCCAAGATCGAGCGAGGAGGTGCAGACCACGGCGCGCAGCCGTCCGCCCGCCATCGCCTCCTCGACTTTGCGCCGCTGCGCCACGTCGAGCGAGCCGTGATGCAGTGCGATGGCGAGATTGTCGTCGTTGAGTGCCACAGCGTCTGGAAGATGGCTTCCGCCTGGCTGCGGGTATTGACGAAAACGAGCGTGGTCCGATGCGCCTTGATCAGCCGGTAGATTTCGTCAAGCGCGTGCCGCGCCGAATGACCGGCCCAAGGCAGCCGCTCGCGCGTATCGAGCATGGTGACGTGCGGCACCACGCCGCCTTCGGCGATGACCAGATCGGCGCGTGCGTCGTTGGTAGCACCCGCGTGCTGCGGCACCATGAAACGGGCGAGGTCTTGCGGCTCGGCGACGGTGGCGGACAGGCCGACGCTGGTGAGCGGCGGTGCGAGGCGAAACAGCCGCGCCAGCCCGAGCGAAAGCAGGTCGCCGCGTCTCGAGGTGACCAGCGCGTGCAATTCGTCGAGGATCACGCGCTTGAGCGAGCCGAACAGATACGGCGCGTCGGCTGACGCAAGCAGCAGAGCGAGCTGCTCCGGCGTGGTCAGCAAAATTTCCGGCGGATCGCGGCGCTGGCGTTGCCGTTTCGAGGTCGGCGTATCGCCGGTGCGTGTCTCGATCCGGATCGGCAGCCGCATTTCGGCGACCGGCGTTTCAAGGTTACGCGCGATGTCGACAGCGAGCGCTTTCAGCGGCGAAATGTAGAGCGTGTGCAGGCCGCCCTCGCGGCTGAACGTTGCGGCCGACCGAGACGAGCTTGCGTTTTTCCGCGGTTCCGCTTGCCGTGGCGGCGGCGCCGCTCAACTCGACCAGGCTCGGCAGAAATCCGGCCAGCGTCTTGCCGCCGCCGGTCGGCGCAATCAGCAGCACCGAGCGGCCGGCGCGCGCCTTGGCCAGAAGTTCGAGCTGATGCGCACGCGGCGCCCAGCCGCGGCTGGCGAACCAGCGCGCGAATGGTTCCGGCAACGTCGCTGGGCGTTCGAGAACTGTCATTCGCAGATTCAGTCGTTCAAGCAGGTTGCGCGACCACGACGAGGCTGTCGACCGGCACATCCTTTTCGCTGCGCACCGCGGCTTCGGCGACGGAGACGGGCACAAGGCCGGCGCCGGCGAGCGTGCGGCGGATGTAGGGCGCCGCGTGGGCGTAGCGCAGCGTCGGCAATAGCTTTATGCCGTCGCCGGAATGGGTTTCGACGGTGAAGGCGAATATGCCCTCCGGCGCGAGAACGCGCGCAACCGCCTCCATGATCGGAGCGAGATCGTTCACATAGACAAAGACATCGGCGGCGAGGACCAAGTCATGATCGGGCGGCTTATTGGCGGCGTCGCGCGAGAAATCCGGCAATGCCGGCGGTGACGAGGCGGTCATAAAGACCTTTTGCTGCCGCCTGCGCGATCATTGCCGGCGCAATATCGACGCCGACCAGCCGGTCCACGTCGGAACGAAAGGCGGCACCAGCGAGCCCGGTGCCGCAGCCGAGATCGAGCATGCTGCCGAAACGCAGCGGCCGCCCGGCCGCGTTCATCGCCATCTCGACGGCTTCGCGCAGCAACGCCGGCCCGCGATAGGCAAGTCGCTCGGTCAGCGCAACGTCGTAACGGCCGGCATATTGGTCGAACAGCCGCCGCACGTAGGTTTCGCTCATGGCTGGATTGCGTCGCCGGAGCCGAGCCGCGCCAGCTGCAGCCGCGCGCCATGATAATCGTCCGGGTCGGTGGCGCGGGCTTGTTCGAATGCGGCGACCGCGCCGTCCCGGTCGCCGAGCCGGTCGCGGATGGCGCCGAGCGCGAACCAGGCGGTGGCGAAAGCGGGTGCCAGCTCGACGGTCTGCACGAGAATGTCGGCGGCGCCGGCAAAATCGCCGCGCGCGGCCTGGTCGAGCGCCCATTTGTAGCGCCGGTCGGCGATCAGATCGCCGGAGGAGACAAACAGCGGGGCCGGTCTTAGTCATTGGCGCTCGCGCCTCGAACCGGAAGTGATTATTTATGACTTGTCTATGCGTCCTGAAGACATCCTGGTGCCGACGCCGGCCGGCATGTGCTGCAAGCTCGGCGGCTTCCATATCGATCCGACGCGGCCGGTCGAGCGGGCGCTGATCACGCATGCCCATTCCGACCATGCGCGCGCCGGCCACGGCGCGGTGCTGGCGACGCAGGAAACGCTCGACCTGATGCGGCTGCGCTACGGCGAAAATTTCGCCGGCTCGACGCAGGCGATCCGCTACGGCGAAAGCGTCAATCTCGGCGGCGCGAAGGTGACGTTCCATCCCGCGGGTCATGTGCTCGGCTCGGCGCAGATCGCGGTCGAAGCCGACGGCCTGCGCGTCGTTGCCTCCGGCGACTACAAGAACGTGCCCGATCCGACCTGCGCGCCGTTCGAGCTGGTGCCGTGCGACGTGTTCATCACCGAGGCGACGTTCGCGCTGCCGGTGTTCCGCCACGGCGACCCGGACGGAGAGATCGGCAATCTGCTCGCTTCAGTCGCGCTGTTTCCGGAGCGCGCGCATCTCGTCGGCGCCTATTCGCTCGGCAAGGCGCAACGCGTGATCGCGCTTTTGCGCCAAGCCGGCTACGGCGCGCCGATCTATCTGCACGGCGCGATGGAGAGCATCACCCGCTATTATGCAAGCCGCGGCATCGCGCTTGGCGAATTGCGCGCGGTGCGCGGCGCCGACAAGGCGGAACTCGCCGGCACCATCACGCTCTGCCCGCCGTCGGCGCTGAGCGATCTATGGACGCGGCGCTTTCCCGATCCGGTGACCGCGTTTCGCGTCGGGCTGGATGCGCATTCGCGCCCGGGCGCGCCAGTATGGCGTCGCGTTGCCGCTGGTGATTTCCGATCACGCCGACTGGGACGGGCTGACCGCGACGATCGCCGCGACCGGCGCCAGCGGAAGTCTGGGTCACGCACGGCCAGGAGGACGCGCTGGTGCATTGGTGCGGGACGCGCGGACTGAAAGCGCGCCCGCTCGATATCGTCGGCTATGGCGATGAGGACGAGAGGCGAGTACGCGAGGCGGCGAGCGGAAGGCGGCGAGGACGCAAGCATGAACCGCTTCGCCGAACTGCTTGACCGTCTCACCTACGAGCCCGCGCGCAACGCCAAACTGCGGCTGATGACGGATTACTTTCGCTCGACGCCCGATCCCGAGCGCGGCTGGGCGCTCGCCGCGCTTACCGGCGCGCTGAAGCTTTCCTCATGCCAAGGCCGGCCTGATCCGCAGTCTGATCGCCGAGCGCACCGACCCGGTGCTGTTCGAACTGTCCTACGATTATGTCGGCGATCTCTCCGAAACCGTGGCGCTGATGTGGCCGGCTTTCGCCAGCGCGCAACGAGGCGAAAACCCCACCCCTAACCCCTCCCCACAAGTGGGAGGGGAAATTGTCGCTCACCACTGTCGTCGAAACCCTCGCGACTCTCGGCAAAGCGGAATTGCCGGCGCGGCTGGCGCGCTGGCTCGATGCGCTCGACGAGACCGGACGCTGGGCGCTGATCAAGCTCGTCACCGGCGGCTTGCGCATCGGCGTTTCGGCGCGGCTTGCCAAAGCCGCGGTCGCCGCGCTCGGCGCCGCCGACGCGCAGGACATCGAGCTGCTCTGGCCGGGTCTGTCGCCGCCCTACGTTGAGCTTGTTCGCCTGGCTCGAAGGCCGCGGCGAAAAACCGGCGAGCAGCGATCCGGCGCCGTTCCGGCCGCCGATGCTGGCGCATGCGCTCGATGAGCCCGACCTCGCCGCGCTCGATCCGGCCGAATTCATGGCCGAATGGAAATGGGACGGCATTCGCGTACAGGCCGTCGCCGCCAAGCACGACGGCGGCATCATCGGCGCGGCTTTATTCGCGCACCGGCGAAAACATTTCCAAAAGCTTTCCCGATCTCGTCGACGCGCTGCGGCTTCCGGGCGCGATCGATGGCGAACTTTTGATCGATGCGCGAGGGGCGCGTGCAGTCGTTCAACGTGCTTGCAGCAGCGGCTCAACCGCAAGACCGTCACGGCAAAGCTGATGGCGCGAATTTCCCGCGCATCTGCGCGCTTACGATCTGCTTGCCGACGGCGCGGAGGATTTGCGCGAGCTGCCGTTCGCCGAAGCGGCGCGCAGCGGCTCGAAGCAATTCATCGCGCGGCTCGACGAGCCGCGCGATCGATCTCTCGCCGCTTGTTTCTTTCGCGACCTGGGACGATCTCAGCGCCGCGCGAAACAATCCGGCGTCGGCGGGCGCCGACGGATGCCGACGCGGTCGAAGGCATCATGCTCAAGCGGCGCGACGCGCTTTACGTGCCGGGCCGGCCGAAGGGCCCGTGGTGGAAATGGAAGCGCGATCCGTTCATCGTCGATGCCGTGCTGATGTACGCCCAGCGCGGCCACGGCAAGCGCTCGTCGTTTTATTCCGACTATACCTTTGGTGTTTGGACGCGCGGCGTCGATGGCGACGAATTGGTTCCGGTCGGCAAGGCCTATTTCGGCTTCACCGACGAGGAACTCCTGCAGATCGACCGTTTCGTGCGCCGGAACACCATCGACCGGTTCGGTCCGGTGCGCGAAGTGGTGCATGAGGCGGATGAAGGTCTGGTGCTGGAAGTCGCGTTCGAGGGATTGCAGCGCTCGACCCGGCATAAATCCGGCCTGGCGATGCGGTTTCCGCGCATCAACCGCCTGCGCTGGGACAAGCCGCCGGGCGAAGCCGACCGGCTTGGAGCGGCTGGAATCGATTTTGGCGCAGAATCGAGAATTCAGCCGCTCGTCGTCGCGCAAGCGGCACCCAGTCAATAATCAGCGGCGGTTCGTGCTGATTCCCGCCTGTGCGGGAATGAGCGGAATTAACTGCTCAGCTGCCGCCGCCGGTTCGCCTTGTCACCTCCGCGAGCGGCCAACGCGCGCGCGGCGCGGCGGCGAGCGTATCGGTCAGGCCGAGCGCCAGCCGCTCGGCGCCGGCCCAGGCGATCATCGCACCGTTGTCGGTGCACAAAGCCGGCGGCGGCGCGACGAGCGATATGCCGACCTCGAAGGCGACGCGATGCAGCACCTTGCGGATCGCCTGGTTGGCGGCGACGCCGCCGGCGCAAACGAGTGCTGTGGGCGTGCCGATCTGGTCGCGGAACATGTGCAGCCCCATGCGCAGCCGGTCCAGCACCACCTCGCCGACCGCTTGCTGAAACGACGCGCAGAGATCGGCGACGTCGCCGTCGCTCAGCGGCGCGATTTTTTCCGCTTCAAGACGCAGCGCGGTTTTCAGGCCGGACAGCGAGAAGTTCGCGTCCTGGCGCCCGGTCATCGGACGCGGCAGCGCAAACCGCTGCGGGATCGCCATGCGCCGCCTCCTTTTCGACCAGTGGTCCGCCCGGATAACCGAGGCCGAGGAGCTTGGCGGTTTTGTCGAAGGCTTCGCCGATGGCGTCGTCGAGCGTGCCGCCAAGGCGGAGATAGTCGCCGACGCCGCGCACGCCGAGTATTTGCGTATGGCCGCCGGACGCGAGGAAACAGGCAATACGGGAATGGGGTGGCGTCGGTGAGCCGCGCGGTCAGCGCGTGCGCCTCCAGATGGTTGACCGCGATCAGTGGCTTGCCGTGCACGAGCGCGATCGCCTTGGCCATGGTCAGGCCGACGATGACGCCGCCGATCAGGCCCGGCCCGGCGGCCGCGGCGATGCCGTCGAGGGCGGCGAAAGAAACCCGCGCCTCGTTCATCGCCTTGGCGATGATGGAATCGAGTGCCTCGACATGGGCGCGGGCGGCGATTTCCGGTACTACGCCGCCGAACTCGGCATGTTCGCTGATTTGCGAAAGGACGACGTTGGACAGGATGCGGCCCTGTCCGTCGTCGGTCCGCTCGACTACGGCGGCGGCCGTTTCGTCGCAGGTGGTTTCGATGCCCAGGATGATCATCGGTGTATTATGACATGAAGCGTCGCGCTGAGCGCGGCCTATCACTTGAAGGTCGCAGGACACAATGGCAATACACAATCGGCAACCGAGGCACCCCTTCTACGCATCGGTTCGCGCGGCTCCCCGCTGGCGCTCGTTCAGGCGCGTGAAGTGCAGAGCCGCCTGGCCGCGGCGGCCATGTCGATGCCGGGCGGATCGAGATCAATGTCATCCGCACAACCGGCGACATGGTCCAGGATCGGCCGCTCGCCGACGCCGGCGGCAAGGGGCTGTTCACCAAAGAAATCGAGGAGGCGTTGCTCGCGGGTCGCCATCGACCTCGCCGTGCATTCGTCGAAAGATTTGCCGACCATATTGCCGGCCGGCCTCGTCTTGCAGGCTTTCTGCCGCGCGAGGATGCGCGTGACGCCTTCATCAGCCGCAAGGCCAAGACGTTGCACGAACTGCCGCCGGCGCGGTGGTAGGCACGGCGTCGCCGCGGCGGCAAGCGCTGGTCAAGCGGTTGCGGCCGGACGTTGACGGTCATGACGCTGCGCGGCAACGTCGAAACGCGGCTGCGCAAGCTCGAGGCCGGCGAAGTGGACGCGACGCTTCTCGCCGTCGCTGGACTGAAGCGGCTTGGTCTTTTGTCGGCGGCGACCGCAATCCTCGACATCGACGAGTTCCTGCCGGCGGTCGGGCAGGGCGCGATCGGGATCGAAACGCGCGCCGACGACGCGAAGACGCGCGCGCTGGTCGCCGACGATCGACGATGCCGATACGGCGACCGCGCTTGCCGCCGAGCGCGCCTTCCTTGCCGTGCTCGACGGCTCCTGCCGCACGCCGATCGGCGGCCATGCGAGAGTTGCCGGCGGCCGTCCGTTTCCGCGGCATCATCGTCAAGCCCGACGGCAGCGAGGCGTTTGAGGTCTTGCGCGAAGGCCGCCGCAAGCAAGCGGCAGCGCTTGGCGCCGACGCCGGCCGCGAATTGCGCGATCGTGCTGGCGCCGATTTTTTCGTGCGGGTTTGACGTGCGGTTTCTGGTGACCCGGCCCGCAACCCGACGCCGAGCGCACGGCGGCCGCGTTGCGCGCGCGCGGCCACGCGGTGATCGTTGCGCCGCTCTTGCGCATCGAGCCGGTGGACGGATGCCGAGATCGGCAGCGGACCGTGGGCGGCGATCCTGGTCACCAGCGCCAATGCGGCGTCGGCGATCGCGCGGCACCAGCACTTTGCGCGAGCTTAACGGTCATTACCGGTATTTGCGGTCGGCGAGCGCACCGCGCAGGCGATGCGCGCTGCGGGCTTTGCCGACGTCAGCTCCGCCGACGGCGACGCCGTCGACCTTGCGCGGCTTGCCGCCCAACGGGTCAAAAGCGGGGCCCCGCTCCTCTATCTTGCCGGCGCGGATCGCTCCGGCGACCTTGCCGGCGGTCTTGCCGCGCAAGATTTCGTCGTGCGCACCGCGGTGATTTACCGTGCCGTTGCCGCCGACGGCCCTGCCGCCGGCTGCGGCCGACGCCTTGGCCCGCGGCATCGATGGCGTGCTGCATTTCTCACGCCGCAGCGCGGAAGCTTACGTGAGGGCGGTGCACGGCCGCCGGAATAGCCGACAACGCGCTCAACAAGCCCACGCATTTTTGTCTGTCCGCCCAGGTGGCGGAATCGCTCGCGCACGCCGGCGCCGCCAACATCCGGATTGCCGCTAGGCCGGACGAACCGGCATTGATCACACTGATTTCGGGCGCCCTGAGGCAGATCGGCCGACGTATGTTGCCGCCGTCATGGCTCTCGTACTATGCCGGGACGCGAGCCGGTCATGCATCGATTAGCCGCTTGCCGTGGAGCGTAATGAGCGAGCCTGACAGTACGCCGCGCCGACGGCCGCCGACCATCGATCTGACGGCGGAGGAAGTCGGCAGCCGAGCGAACCTGTCCGGCGCCGAGTCATATGGCTGCGGCGACCGCCAGCGAAGGCGCTTCGCCCGGAAAGCCGCCGGCCGCCGCGCCAGGCTAACTCGCGCTCGGCGCCTATGCCATGGGTACTGTGCATTGGCGCGGTCGTCGTCGGCGCTGCCGCAGCCGGACTTTGGGCTCGCGGGCTTGCATTCCGCCACGTGACGCGCCGATGCCGGTCGCCCGCGTCGGCGGGCGCAAACGGCCGCCGATGCAGCAGAGATTTCGGCCCGGCCCGACAAGATTCAGCAGGCGCTGCGACGCCGCGCCCGATGAGGCGCTCGCCGGCCGCATGACGGCGGTGGAAGCGCAGGACAAAGCACTCGGCGACGCGCTGCACGCCCTGACCCGCCGCGTCGACGAGGTCGCGGCGGCCTCGCAAAGCGCGCTCGCCGCAAGCCAAAGCCGCGTCCGCTGCGGCGGACGCGGCAAAGAGCGCCGCCGCAACAGGTCGTTCAGCGCAGCGACCTCGATGCGCTGACGATCCGCGTCGCCGCGCTCGAAAGCGCGGTCAAGTCGCTCTCCGCCGAGATCGCGCAGCGGAGCGTCCAGCGCCGACGACCGCGCGGCGCGCGCGACTGTTGCGGCCGAGGCTTTGCGCGCCGCGGTCGAGCGCGGTGCACCCTTTCAGGCCGAGCTTGCGGCGGTGAAGTCGTTCGGCGCCGATCAGGATGCGACCGCGGCGCTTGAACCGTTTGCCGCCGGCGGCGTTCCGAGCGCCGATAGCGCTTGGCCGTGAACTCGCCGCGCTCACGCCGGCTCTGCAGCGCGCGGCGAATCTCGGAGAACGCCGACCGGCTCGCTGCTCGGCCGGCTGGAAAACACGCGCGCAACGGCTCGTCCGCATTACGCCGATCGATACCGCCGCGGCGCCCGCGGGCGATGATCGCTTCGTCGCTCATTATCGCGCGGATCAATGCCGACGCGGTGCGCGGCGACATTGCCGCCGCGCTCGCCGATATCGCCCAATTGCCGGAGGCTGCGCGCACGCTCGGCCGACGGACTGGGTCAAGAAGGCGCAGGCGCGCGAAGCCGCGGTCGCGGCAAGCCGCCGCATCGCCGCCGAGGCGCTCGCCGCGCTCGGCAAACCGGCGTCGCAATGATCCGCATCGTTATCTTCCTGATCGTTGTCGGCGCGCTGGCGCTCGGTGTCGCGTGGCTCGCCGATCGTCCCGGCGACGTGGTCGTCATCTGGCAAGGCTGGCGCATCGAGACCTCGCTGATGGTGCTTGGCGCCGCGGTGCTGGCGGCGATGGTCGTCCTTGCTCGTCATTGTGGAGCTCTGTCCGCGCCATCCTGCGCTCGCCGTTCATGCTGCGGCGGCATCTGCATCGCCGCCGCGGCGAGCGCGCCTATGAGGCGATCTCGCGCGGGCTGATCGCCGTCGGCTCCGGCGATCTCGCGGCGGCGCGCAAGCATGCCGCCGAAGCCAAACGCATCGCGCCGGCCGAACCGCTCGCGCTTTTGCTGAGCGCGCAGCACGCGCAGCTCGGCGGCGACCGTGCGGCGGCCGACAGATGCCTTCCGCGCTATGGCGAGCCGCGCCGACACCAAGGCGCTTGGGCTGCACGGCCTGTTCATCGAGGCGCAGCGCCGCGGCGATCACGCCAGCGCGCATGCTTTCGCCGAGGAAGCGGCGCGCGAAAATCCCTCGCTCGGCTGGGCCGGCAAGGCGGTGCTGGAATTGCGTCTGTGTCACCGGCGACTGGGCCGGCGCGCTGGCGCTGCTCGAAGCGCAACAAGCGCACGCTCGACAAGGAAAGCTATCGCCGCCAACGCGCGGTGATGCTCACGGCGCGCGCGCACGCCACCGAGGAGACCGATCGCGACACGCCAAAGGCGTTTGCGCTCGAAGCGGCAAAGCTCGCGCCGACTTTCGTGCCGGCGGCGGCGCTTGCCGGCCGCATGCTCGCCGAAGGCGGCGAACTGCGCAAAGCCGCCGCGCATCGTCCACAAGGCGTGGCAAGCGCAATCCGCATCCCGATCTGGCGCAGGTGTTCTCCGATCTGCGTTTCGGCGATGCCGCGCGCGATCGCCTGAAACGGATCGAAGCGTCTGGCCAAGAAAGCGCCCGGCCATATCGAAGGCGCGCTGGCGTTGGCGCGCGCCGCGATCGACGCGCAGGAATTCGCCAAAGCGCGCGACGCGCTGGCCGCGCTATCTCGCCGCGCCGACCAAACGAGTGGCGTTGTTGATGGCCGAGCTTGAGCGCGCCGAGCACAACGACGAAGGCCGCGCCCGCGAATGGATCGCGCGCGCGGTCACACGCCGCGCCCGATCCAACCTGGACCGCCGACGGCCACGTGTCCGATCGCTGGCTGCCGGCTTCGCCCAGCGGCCGGCTCGATGCCTTCGAATGGCGCGTGCCGCTCGCCGGCATCGCGAAGCACGCCGGCGATCGAGCCTGAGGTCGCCTGTTGCGCGCGGTGCCGCGTGCTTGAGCAAAAAACCGCAACGCCGACTTGGCGAAGTCGAAGATCCGCCCCGCCGTCGCGCCGGTGCGATCGCGGCCGAACCGGCAAAGCCTGAACCGGTTATCCCGCTGGTGCATGCGCCCGACGATCCCGGCCCCGAAGCCGAGTCGATCGAGGAGGCCGTCGCCCGCGTCGAAGCGCAGGCGGGCGGCTGGCGGAAGATGGTCGAGTAAGGCTCGCCTTCGCTTGCCAAAGCCGGCGCTGTGTGCATTATACCGCATGAACTATAATGCATTACGCCCGAGAGTTATGACCAAGCCGACTGCTAAACCCATGCCGCTGCAAGCCGCCGTCGCGCCCGGGCTTGTGGCCGCCACGGAGTTCCTCGCCGCCATCGGCCGCGAAGTGCGGCGGCATCGCGCCAAGCGCGGCATGACGCGCCGGCAACTGGCACAAGCGTCGGAAACGTCCGAACGTTATCTGGCGCAGATCGAAAGCGGCGCCGGCAATCCGTCGGCAAGCGTGCTCCGCGCCATCGCGCAGGCGCTCGATTTGCCGGCTTCCGCGCTGCTGCCGGAGACCGGCACACGCACCGCCGAGCTTGGCGCTATTTTCGATCTGTTGGCGCAGGTGCCGGAGAAGGAGCTTCCGGCGCTGACCAAAGACATCGCCGCGCGGGTGGCGCAGCGCGCCGGCGCCGATCGCGCCCGGCGCATCGCGCTGGTCGGCTTGCGCGGCGCCGGCAAATCCACGCTCGGCCGCATGCTGGCACAGCATCTCGGCTGGCCGTTCATCGAACTCGACCGCCGGGTCGAGGAAGAATACGGCGCCAGCGTTCCCGATCTGATCGAAATGGCGGGCACGGCGACCTTCCGCCGGCACGAGCGCGGCGCGCTCGATCGCCTGATTGCCGAGCATGAAGCGGCGGTGATCACCACTGCCGGCGGCATCGTGTCCAATCCGGAAACCTACGCGCTGCTGCTACGTCACGCCCACACCGTGTGGATCAAGGCGCGGCCGGAAGAGCATATGAGCCGGGTGATGGCGCAGGGCGATTTTCGGCCGATGGCGCAGAACCGCGCCGCCATGGCGGATCTGGTCGCCATCCTCGAAGCCCGCCGCGCCGATTATGCGCGCGCGCGAAGCGGAAATCGACACGTCTGGCGACGCGGTCGAGCAAAGCTACGCGAAGCTTTTACGCCTGGTCACGCCCTGGGTTGGGGAAAGCGTGCTGTGACGCTCGCCGACCGAGGCTTTCTCGAACTTGCCGCCGTTGCGGCTTGAATACCGCATGATCGGGCCGCGCCCGCATGAAGCGCCAACCATCGTCATGCTGCATGAGGGTCTTGGCAGCGCCGGTTTATGGCGCGCGTTTCCGGAACAGCTTGCCTCGGCGACCGGCGCCGGCGTGTTCGTCTATTCGCGCGCCGGCTACGGCCAATCGAGCCCGGGAACAATGCCGCGCGGCGTCAACTTCATGCACGAGGAGGCGCTCGACGTACTGCCGCGCGTGCTGGATGCAATCGGCTTTAAGCGCGGCATCCTGTTTGGCCACAGCGACGGCGGCTCGATCGCGACCATTTATGCCGGCAGCGTGCAGGATCATCGGATGCGCGGCCTCGTGCTGATGGCGGCGCATTTCTTCACCGAGGAGATGGGGCTAGACGCCGTCCGCCGCACACGCGACGAATTCGCCAACGGTGGCCTGCGCGAAAAGCTCAAACGCTGGCATGCCGATGTCGACGGTGCGTTCCTGTCCTGGGCGGAGCCCTGGCTCAATCCCGACATTAAGACCTGGGACATCACCGATGCGCTTGGCTACATCCGCGTGCCGATCCTGGTCATTCAGGGCGCCACCGATGAATACGGGACGCTCAGGCAAGTCGAAGCGGCCGAGCAGGAATGCTTTTGCCCGGTGGAGACGCTGATCGTGCCCGGTGCCGGGCATTCGCCCTATCGCGATGCCCCGGAAGCAACTCTCAACGCCAGCGCCGCCTTCATCAACCGGCTGTTACGCGACCATCACGAGGGTGATAGCAATCGCGATTCAGCCATTGCAGTCTAATGCATTATAGTGCATATTTGATCCAGGTTTCATGCATTATAATACATTCGAGGTAGGTTGTTGATGGCCGACGCGCACGCCCCCGAGCGCCCGCTGGCCAACGGTCTGAGCCGCATCGATTTTCAGACCGCGCCGCCGCGCTATCGCCATTGGAAGCTCGCGGTCGACGGCGACGTCGCCACGCTGTTCATGGACGTCGACGAGAAGGGCGCGCTGTTCGAAGGCTACGAGCTCAAGCTCAACTCCTACGACCTCGGCGTCGATATCGAACTTGCCGACGCAATCGAGCGGCTGCGCTTCGAGCATCCGCAGGTGCGCGCCGTGGTGCTGCGCTCCGGCAAGCCGCGGGTGTTCTGCGCCGGCGCCAACATCCGCATGCTCGCCGGCGCGAGCCACGCGCACAAAGTCAATTTCTGCAAATTCACCAACGAGACGCGCAACGGGATCGAGGATCTGAGCGAGCATTCCGGGTTGCCGACCATCTGCGCAATCAGCGGCACCGCCGCCGGCGGCGGCTACGAGCTGGCGCTTGCCGCCGATTACATCATGCTGGTGGACGACGGCTCGTCCTCGGTCGCGCTGCCGGAATTGCCGCTGCTCGCCGTGTTGCCCGGCACCGGCGGACTCACGCGCGTCGCCGACAAGCGCAAAGTGCGCCGCGACCACGCCGACTTTTTCTGCACCACCGAGGAAGGCGTGAAGGGAAAGCGCGCACGCGACTGGCGGCTGGTCGACGAGGTGGTGCCGGGTTCCAAATTCGAGGACACGGTTACAGCGCGGGCAAAAGAGTTTGCCGCTAAATCACGCCGCGGCGGGACCGGGCAGGGGATCAAGCTCGGGCCGCTCGCGCGCACGTTCTCCGCCAACGGCGTCGATTACAGCTCGGTCGCAGTAGAGTTCGAACGGTCCGCCCGCATCGCCACCATCACGCTGCGCGGCCCCACCGCGCCGCCACCGGCATCGGCCGACGCCACGGCGGCGCTCGGAGCGGAATTCTGGCCGCTTCGGCTGGCGCGCGAACTCGACGATGCAATCCTCAATATCCGGCTCAACGAATTCGACGTCGCGGCGATCGTGTTCAAGTCCGCCGGCGATCCCGCGGAAGTGATCGCATACGAGACATTCCTCGACGCCAACAAGGATCACTGGCTCACGCGCGAAATCCGTCACCTGTGGAAGCGGGTGCTCAAGCGCGTCGACCTCACCTCACGCTCGCTGGTCGCCTTGATCGAGCCGGGCTCATGCTTTGCCGGCACGCTGGCGGAATTGCCGTTCGCCAGCGATCGCTCGTACATGTTCCTCGGCCAGCGCGATGGCGACAACAAACCGCCGGCGGCGATGGTGCTGAGCGCCGCCAATTTCGGCGCCTATCCGATGTCGAACGGGCTCACCCGGCTCGCCAGCCGTTTCCTTGCCAATCCGGCCGATCTCGAAGCGGCCAAATCCGAAATCGGCAAAACGCTCGACGCCGCCGCGCGCGCAGAAGCTGGGTCTCGTCACCTTTACGCTCGACGATATCGACTGGGACGACGAGGTGCGCGTGTTCCTCGAAGAGCGCGCGAGCTTTTCGCCCGACGGCCTCACCGGCCTGGAAGCCAATCTGCGCTTCGCCGGACCGGAGACCATGGAATCGAAAATCTTCGCCCGGCTGACCGCATGGCAGAACTGGATCTTCCAGCGTCCCAACGCGGTCGGCGAGGAAGGGGCGCTCAAACGCTACGGCACCGGTCAGCAGCCGGTATTTCGACACGCGCAGAGTGTAAAGCGGATCAGGAGCCAGCCATGAACATCGAGAACGTCGATTACACGACCAAGATCCCGAACAACGTCAATCTCGCCGACGACCGCACGGTGTTGCGCGCGCTCGAAAGCTGGCATCCGGGCTACATCGACTGGTGGATGGACATGGGGCCGGAAGGCTTCCAGCAGGCGCTGGTCTATCTGCGCACCGCGGTTTCGGTCGATCCGAAGGGCTGGGCCAAGTTCGACTACGTGAAGATGCCCGAATACCGCTGGGGCATCCTGCTGGCGCCGAAGGAAGAGAGACCGGACAATTCCGTTCGGCCATCATTATGGCGAGCCGGCCTGGCAGGACGTGCCGGGCGAATATCGCGCCATGCTGCGCCGCCTGATCGTCATCCAGGGCGACACCGAGCCGGCCTCGGTCGAGCAGCAGCGCCATCTCGGCAAGACCGCGCCGTCGCTCTACGACCTGCGCAATGTCTTCCAGGTCAACGTCGAGGAAGGCCGCCATCTCTGGGCGATGGTCTACATCCTGCAAAAATATTTCGGCCGCGACGGCCGCGAGGAAGCGGCCGAATTGCTGCAGCGCCGCTCCGGCTCGCCGACAAACCGCGCATGCTCGGCGCTTTCAATGAGGCGACGCCCGACTGGCTGTCGTTCTTCATGTTCACGTTCTTCACCGACCGTGACGGCAAGATGCAGCTCGAAAGCCTGGCGCAATCGGGCTTCGATCCGCTGTCGCGCACCTGCCGCTTCATGCTGACGGAAGAGGCGCACCACATGTTCGTTGGCGAGACCGGCGTCGGGCGCACCATCCAGCGCACCTGCGAGGCGATGCAAGCGGCCGGCATCGAAGACCCCAACGAAATCGACAAAGTGCGCAAGCTCGGCGTCATCGACCTGCCGACCATTCAGAAGAAGCTCAATCTGCACTACTCGTTGTCGCTCGATTTGTTCGGTTCGGAGGTCTCGACCAACGCGGCCAACTCGTTCAATGCGGGCCTCAAGGGCCGCTTCCAGGAAACCAAGATCGACGACGATCACCGACTGGAGAATTCGACCTATCCGGTGCTCAAGCTGCGTCGACGGCGAGATCAAGCGGATCGACGAGCCGGCGCTCACCGCCGTCAATATGCGGCTGCGTGACGACTACACCGCCGACTGCCAGCGCGGCATCGACCGCTGGAACAAAGTGATCGGCAAGATCGGCGTCGCCTTCCAATTCGCGCTGCCGCATGTCGGCTTCCACCGCCAGATCGGCGAATTCAAGGATGTGAAAGTATCGCCGGCGGGCGTGCTCATCGACGACGCGACCTGGAACCGCGCGATCGGCAAATGGCTGCCGTCGAAGGACGACGGCGATTTCATCGTCAGCCTGATGAGCCCGGTGACCGAACCGGGCAAGTTCGCCAGTTGGATCGCGCCGCCGCGGCTTGGCATCGACAATAAGCCCGGCGATTTCGAATATGTGAAGATCGCGGCGTAGCGTCATTGCCCGATCCGTGTGCGGCACGCGCCGGGCGTGGCTAGTCGCTGCGCGCGGCGTGAATCTCACCGATAAAGCCGCCAGGGAACTCGACCATCGCGGCGTGGCGATGGTCGGCGTCGTAAGGTTCGACGAGAACGCTCGCGCCTGACGCCTTCGCTTTGGTCAGCGTCCCGGGAAGATCGGCGACCTCATAGCCGGTCGTTTCACGTCCATACGGGTAGGGGAGATGTCCATCGGTGACCAGCACGGTGACCTTGCCGAACGCGGAGTCGATCCGAACGCGGCGATAGACATCGCTCGGCCTCCCGATCTCCACGCCCGGTGCATGGCTGTCGTCAGACGTCACCTTTCCGCGCGAGAAACCCACAAAGTCACTCAAGAATTCGTCCGCGTCCCCGGGAGACACGTAGACCCTGTTTTCCGGAATGGTTTGCAGCGGCGCGTAGTGTGGTGCAGTCGTATGCCAATAAAGCTGCATATGCACGCCGCCCGGCCATCTGATGATGACATCCCGGCCGATCGGATCGCTGAATGGCGCGACGACAATGTCGGCGTGATGAGCCTTCGCCGACCGAACGGCAGTGTCCAGATCAGTCACCAGATAGCCGGTCCGCTCGATGCCAAAGGGAAACGGGACCGGCGTCTTGAAGCCGAACACTGAAAAGATACCGACCGGCGTGAAAACGAATTCAAACGCGGTCTCGCTCGGCGTGGGCGTGATGGTCAGCGCCACCGGCTGAGACTTGGTTCCGCCGAACGTCGCCACAATACTTGTGGTGAAGCGGTCCAAGTCCTCCGGCGCGAGATAAACGTGAGTCAAATCGTACTGGGGGCCGACTGCGACTAAAGGCGCCTCGGCCGCGGGCTCGTCGTGGGCCATCACCGCGCCGGCAGCCATATATGGCCCGAGAACAATGGCGACAACAGCGACGGCTTTGGCGCGCATCAACGGACTACCTAGCACTGCGCTTTTGCCAGGAAACACCGGTTGCCTCTTCGGTTCGCGTTAGCCCCGCTTGCGCGTCGCCTCGAACAGGAACCAAGTGCGGCGCTCGGTTTCGTCGATCCAGTTTTCCAGCAGGCTGGTGGTGGCGACATCGCCGTGCTCGTCGCACAAATCGTGCGCCTCGCGCATGGCGGCCGTCAGTTGCTTGTTGTCGTCGCGCAGCTCGGCCAGCATGTCGTCGGCGGTCACGTAGTCGGCATCGTTGTCCAGGATGCGCTTGAGGCGTTCGATATGGCCGATCGAGCGGATCGTGGTGCCGCCGATCTTGCGGACCCGCTCGGCAATATCGTCGGTCATGGCGAAAATCTGGTCGCTCTGCTCGTCCAGCATCAGATGGTAGTCGCGGAAATGCGGGCCGGACATATGCCAGTGGAAGTTCTTGGTTTTGAGGTACAGCGCGAACACGTCCGCGAGTAGCGCATTGAGCGCGCCCGAAATGTCCTTGATCGCGTTCGATTTCAGGTCGGTGGGCGTGGCAAGCGGAGCTCGCACTGATTTCGGGTCAGCACTCATATCGGGTTCCTTTACAATTGCTCAGGGAATTGCACGGATTTAGGCATCATGCGCTGCAATGACAAGTCACTGTTTTAGAAAAGCAAGCAGGCCGGCGTTGATGGTGGCGGCCTCCGTCGTCGGCATGCCGTGCGGAAAACCCTTGTAGGTCTTTAGCGTCCGTTCTTCAAAAGCTTTGCCGACAATGGCCCGGCGGCGACGTAAGGAACGATCTGATCGTCCTCGCTGTGCATCACCAGCACCGGGACACTGATCTTCTTCAGGTCCTCGGTGAAATCGGTCTGCGAGAAGGCGACGATGCCGTCGTAATGCGCCTTGGCGCCGCCCATCATGCCCTGCCGCCACCAGTTCTGGATGATCGCCTCGGAGGCTTTGCGCCCGGCCGGTTGTAGCCGTAGAACGGACCCGCCGGCGACGTCGCGATAGAATTGCGAGCGATTGGCCGCGAGCTGCGCCTGAAAATCGTCGAAGACCTTCTTGGGAAGGCCATTTGGATTGGCCGGCGTCTTCACCATCAGCGGCGGCACTGCGCTGATGATGGCGGCCTTCGCCACCCGGCTCTCGCCGTGCCGCGCCAGATAATGCACGACCTCGCCGCCGCCGGTGGAATGGCCGACGTGGATGGCGTTCTTCAGATCGAGATGCGCCGTCACCGCGGCCAGATCGTCGGCATAGTGATCCATGTCGTGGCCGTCGGCCGACCTGGCTGGAGCGGCCATGGCCGCGGCGGTCATGGGCGATGACGCGATAGCCGTGATTGAGGAAGAACAGCATCTGCGCGTCCCAGTCATCGGCCGACAGCGGCCAGCCATGGCTGAACACGATGGGCTGACCCTTGCCCCAGTCCTTGTAGATAATCTCAATGCCGTCCTTGGTCTTAATGTACATGACGCTACTCCCGCAAAAATTGTGATCGGCAAAATTCCAGCCCATTATAGGTTTTTTTCGACGAACGCGACGTGACGCTCAAACGCTGGTCGCGCAGCGGTCCGTCGGCAACCGCGCGAGATCGAAACGGTCGATCTCGCGCAGCAGTTCCACGAACGCCCGCGCGCCGTGGGCAGCGCCGCTTCACCCTTGGCGGCGGTTGCGAGGGTCGCGTCGCCGAGCGCCCCGCTCGGATGCAGGTCCTGGGTCATCCAGGCGAAGCCCGCCGGCCGGTAGGCGCTCGAGCCATTTGAATTCCTGCGCCATATCACCGTCGCCGGGCGGCGCTCGCCGCGTTGTTCCATGTGCACCGTGTGCCGGCTTGGCCGCGAGCATCAGCGACGTCTCGATATCGCCGCCGTGGATGCCGTGGCGCTTCTCCTCGCGCGAGAACGTGCCGGCCGGATAGCCGAAACGATGCCAGCCGACGGTCACCGCTAGCATGCTCGAGCCGCGCGCGCAAATCGCGCGCCACCAATTCCATGGCCGCGACGTTGCCGCCGTGGCTGGTGACGATCACGAGCTTGCGCACGCCGCAGCGACGAAGACTTTCGCCGATCTCCGTCCAGGTCCGCGATGCGGTTGCGGCCGAGAACGACAGCGTGCCGGGATAGGCGAGGTGCTCGTCCGACAGGCCGATTTTCTGCACCGGCAGAAAGGTTACCGGCAAGCGCTGGGGCAGGATGTCGTGCACCCGCGCCAGATACGCCTCGGCAATGAAGGTATCGACGCCAAGCGGCAGATGCGGCCCATGCTGCTCGACCGCCGCCAGCGGCAGCACGGCGATCCAGCGCGCGGTGGCGGCGCCGGCACATCGCCTCGCGCCACGTCATCTCCGTCCAGTCGCGTTTCGGCAGCTCATCGGGGCTCTCGCTCGCATCGGTCGGCGGGCTCGTATCTCTCACTGAGTGCCAGACCGGAAAGGCAGCATGCGCATGCCAGACATGCGCCGAGGCTTTCGCCGCATGTGTCTTGTCTGGCTCGCTGCGCTGTGGCCGCCGCATTGCGGCCAGCGCCCGCGCAGGCGCTCGACAAGGTCAGTTTCGGCACCAATTGGGTCGCCGAGGCCGAGCATGGCGGCTTCTATCAGGCGCTCGCCGACGGCACTTATCAGCAATACGGCCTCGACGTCACCATCGTGCCGGGCGGTCCCAACGCGAACAACCGCATCCTGCTGACGGTCGGCAAGATCGACTTCTTCCTGAGCGCCAATACGCTGCAGTCCTTCGATGCGGTCGCGCACGAACGTGCCGACGCTCGAGGTCGCGGCGCATGTTCCAGAAGGACCCGCAGGTTCTGCATCGCGCATCCCGACCCGGGCATCGACAAATTCAAGGATCTCAAGAAGCTCACGCTGTTTGTCTCCAAGGAGGGCATGGCGAGCTATTTCCAGTGGCTGCAGGCCGATTACGGATTTCAAGGACAGCCAGAGTCAAGCCCTACACCTTCAATCCGCAGCCGTTCCTGGCCGACAAGCACAGCGCGATGCAGGGCTATGTCACGTCCGAGCCTTACGCCATCGAGAAGCAGGCGCGGATTCAAGCCCAAAATCTTCCTGCTCGCCGATTACGGCTTTTCCGCCTATTCGACGCTGATCGAGACGCGCCGCGACCTCGTCGAGAACAAGCCCGATCTGGTGCAGCGTTTCGTCGATGCCTCGATCATCGGCTGGTACAATTATATCTACGGCGACAACGCGCCCGCGAACGCGATGATCAAGCAGCAGAACCCGGAAATGACCGACGAGCTGCTCGCCTATTCGGTCGCCAAGATGAAGGAATACGGCATCGTCGATTCCGGCGATCGCATTGACGCTCGGCATCGGCGCCATGACCGATGCGCGGATGAAGGATTTCTTCGACAAGATGGTGCGCGCGGGCGTCGTCAAGCCGGTCTCGATTATCGCAAGTCCTACACGCTGCGCTTCGTCGACAAGAAGGTCGGACTCGACCTGCGGCCGAAGCATCAGCGATCGACATCGCCTGAGGTCGGCCGCGATTTCGGCCGACTCCCCTGGTTGCGCTGCGCGGCGTCGGCAAGACGTTTCCGCAACGGCACGCTGGCGCTCGCCGGGCTCGATCTTGCACGTCCGCAGCGGCGAGTTCGTCGCCCTGCTCGGGCCGTCGGGCTGCGGCAAATCGACCGCGCTGCGGCTCATCGCGGGCCTGAGCGAGCCGACCAGCGGCACGGTCGCATGGCCGGCCGAGCGGGCGCGGCCGCCGCAGCGGAGCTCGGATCGGCTTTGTGTTCCAGGAGCCGACGCTGATGCCGTGGGCGACGGTGCTCGACAACGTCATGCTGCCGCTGGAGCTCGAAGCGCGTCGCGCGCGGCGCCAAGCGCTGAAGCGCGTCGCCGACGGCGCTCGACCGCGTCGGCTTGCGCCAATTCGCGTAGCGCCTATCCGCGCGAATTGTCCGGCGGCATGCGGATGCGCGTCTCGATCGCGCGCGCGCTGGTTACCGAGCCGCAGCTGCTGCTGATGGACGAGCCGTTCGCGGCGCTCGACGAGATCACCCGCTTCAAGCTCAACGACGATCTGCTGCGGTTGTGGCAGGCCTTGCGCACGACCGTCGTCTTCGTCACCCATTCGGTGTTCGAAGTCGGTCTATCTGTCGAGCCGCATGGTGGTGATGGCGCCGCGGCCCGGGCCGCGTTTTCTGCCGAAGTCGGCGATCGATGCGCCCTATCCGCGCGACCAGAATCTTTCGCACCTCGGCCGAATATGCCGGCTATTGCCGCAGCGTCTCGGACGCGCTGGCGCGGGCCATGGCGGCGGGAGCCGCATGAGTGGGCGCGCATCCGATCACGGCGCACCGCGAGCAAGCGCTGCGCATCGCCTTGCCGATCGTCGTACTCGCTGCTTGGCGCTCGCGATATGGGAATTGGTCGTGCGGCTGGCGGACATCCCGCCCTACGTGCTGCCGGCGCCGGGCCTGATCGCGCAGACGCTCGTCGCCGATTGGTCCTTGCTCGCGCATTCGCTGCTGGTCACGCTTGCGACGACTTTCGAAGGTTTTGTGCTCGCGGCCGTGGGCGGCGTCGGGCTCGCGGTGTTGTTCAATCAGTCGCGGCTGACTCGAATATTCGCTCTATCCCTATGCGGTCATCCTGCAGGTCACGCCGGTCGTCGCGATCGCGCCGCTGTTGTTGATCTACCTGCCGCAACCCTCGGCCGTGCTGGCCTGCGCCTGGATCGTCGCATTCTTTCCGGTTCTGGCCAACACTACGCTCGGGCTGCAATTCGGTCGACCGCAATCTTGCCGACCTGTTCGCGCTTTACGGCGCCTCACGCAGCGCAGACTGTTGTGGCGCCTGAAACTGCCGTCGGCGCTGCCTTACATTCTCGGCGGCCTGCGCATCGCCGGCGGCCTGTCGCTGATCGGCGCCGTGGTCGCCGAAATTGCCGCCGGCTCGGCCGGCGCCGGCTCGGGTCTTGCCTATCGGATCGCTGAATCCGGCTACCGGCTCAACATCCCGCGAATGTTCGCGGCGCTGCTGTTGCTCTCGGCCGCCGGAATCGTGATCTTCTATCTGCTCTCGCTGGTGAATTATTTGGCGCTGCGGCGTTGGCACGAAAGTGCGTTGGAGCATGAGCGGTGAGGGTGCTCGTCCTCGTCAGGCGCTCAGTTGCTTGTCGGGGTGCATCCAGAAAGCCAACACAGCGCCGAGAAGCAGGAGCCCGATCGACCCCGCGAACGGCCAATGCCAGTCGCCGGTAAGATCGACCAGCCAGCCGAAAATGACCGGCGACGCAAAGCCCGCGATCGCCGACCCGGTGTTCATGATGCCGCTCGCGGTTCCGGAGAATTTCGGCGCCACGTCCATCGGCACCGACCAGATCGGGCCTATTGTCACTTCGAGGCAGAAGAAGGCGCCGCTCAAGCAGATCGCGATCAGCACCAGGTCCGTGAACGTCAGCACGCGCAACAGGAACAGCGACGAGCCGATCAGGCTCACCACGATTAGGTTGCGGCGCGCCACCAGAAAACTTCCGGTGCGGCGGAACAGCCAGTCGCTGAGCACGCCGCCTGCGGTATCGCCGATGACGCCGGCCAACAGCACGCCGAACGAAAAGAACGCGGTGTCCTTGAGATTGAGACTGTAGCCTTGTTGAAACAACGAGGGCAGCCAGGTGAGGTAAAGCCAGAGCGTCCAGGCGTAACAGAAATACACGAACATCGTCGGCAGCATCCGCACCAGGAGCCGGGCCCACGGCATCGCCGGCGCATCGGGACCCGTGCCGCTGCGATAGGCCGGCAAGTCAGCGAAATCGGTTTCGACGATGGCCCTGTGCTCGCGCGGATTGTCGCGAAAGTACCAGAACCAGACGACAGCCCAAATCAGACTGATGCCACCCAAAATGACAAACCCCCCACGCCAGCCCATCACCAGCATGAGGCCGGCCACGATGGGCGGCGTCACCGCATTGCCGGCGCGGGCAAAGCTGTGGGTCAGGCCTTGGGCGAAACCACGCTTCTCTTGGCTGAACCACGTCGACATCGCGCGGGTCGCGGTCGGAAACGTCGCCCCTCACCGATGCCCAGGACGAAGCGCACGACGACAAGCGATACGAAATCCGCCGACCAGACCAGTCGCCATGGTCGCCGTCGACCACACCACGGCGCAAGCGAACAGCGTACGTCGCGGTCCGAATTTGTCGCCGATCCAGCCGCCGACAATCTGGAACAGCGCGTAGGCAAGGCCGAAGGCGCCGAGCACGCGCCCAAGCTCGGTATTGTTGAGGGCAAATTCGCTCTTGATCGCGGTCGCCGCGGTCGCAATGTTCACCCGGTCGACATAGGTGATGAAATACATCGCGCAGAGCAGACCGAGCACGACGGCCGGAGCGCCAAGCATCGCCTTGGTCGAAACGCGCGGCTCGGGTGTGTGTTGGGTCGCTGACGTGTCTGCCTCCCCGAGCGATCACATCGTCTGCGCGGAACACGGCCGCCAGCGGTGTCGTTTTATTTCTTCCCGATCACCGATCGTCCGCACCGTCGATGCATGAAAGCATGCCGAGGGCGGAAAGATAAGGCGACAACAAGAGCACTTGACCCGCGTGAGCCATTCGGGGATCAAAGCCCAGCCGCGCCTTCGGACGGGCGCCGCCGGGATCGTAAGCACGTTCGAAGGAGTTTCGACAAATGCCGCAGAATGCTTCGCGTCCGCCCGGGCGACATTTTTTGCAAATCCCCGGGCCAACGCCGCTGCCCGATCGCATCATGCGGGCCATGGACATGCCACTGATTGATCAGCGCGGTCCGGAATTCGCCAAGCTCGGCAAGCGGGTGCTCGAAGGCATCAAAACGATCTTCAAGACGACGCAACCGGTCATCATCTACACCGCGACCGGCACTGGCGCGTGGGAAGCCGCGTTGATCAATACGCTGTCGCCCGGCGACCGCGTGCTGATGGTCGAGACCGGCCAGTTCGCGGTGCTGTGGAAGGTCATGGCCGAGCGGTTGGGACTAAAGCCGGAATTCATCAAGACCGATTGGCGCGTCGGCGCCGATCCGAAGATCATCGAGGAGCATCTGCGCAAGGACAAGGCGCACGAGATCAAGGCGGTCTGCGTGCTGCACAACGAGACCGCGACGGGCTGCCTGTCGCCGATCAGGGAGATCCGCATGGCGATCGACGCCGCCGGTCATCCGGCGCTGTTGCTGGTCGACACGATTTCGTCGCTCGCCTCGACCGACTACCGCCACGACGAGTGGGGCGTCGATGTCAGCGTCGGCGGCGCGCAAAAGGGATTGATGCTGCCGCCGGGCATGTCGTTCAACGCGGTGAGCGAGAAGGCCTTGCGCGCGTCGAAGACCGCCAAGCTGCCGCGCTCTTTCTTCCAGTGGGACGACATGCTGACGATGTACGAGCAGGGTTTCTTTCCGTACACCCCGGCGACGCAGATGCTGTATGGCCTCGATACTTCGATCGCCATGCTGCACGAGGAGGGTCTCGACAACGTCTTCGCCCGCCATGACCGGCTGGCCGAGGCAACGCGGCGCGCCGTGCGCGCCTGGAGTTTGGAAATCCTCTGCCGCGATCCGAAGTATTATTCGCCGACCATCACCGCCGTGCTGCTGCCGGAAGGGCACGACGCCGATCAGTTCCGCGGCGTCGCGCTCAACACGTTCAACATTTCCTACGGCGCGAGCTTCGGCCCCTACGTAAAAAAATATTTCCGCATCGGCCATCTCGGCGACATCAACGATGCGACGCTGATCGGCGCGCTCGGGGCGACCGAGATGACGTTGGCGCTTGCGGGCGTGCCGCACAAGAAAGGCGGCGTCCAGGCGGCGATGGATTACTCGTATCGAGCCAGGGCAGCACCGCGCGCGCGGCGGCGGAGTAACGTCATTCCGGATTGCCGCGAAGCGGCAAGTCCGGATCCATAACCCCGGCGTTCGTGGAGATGGATTCCGAGCTCCTCGCTTTCGCTCGGCCCCGGAATGAACGACTACGCCAGCTTCACGGCGGCGACCTGATCCCGAAACGGCGGCCGCGCGGCTATCGCCGCATACCAGCGCTCGAAATTCGGAAATGCGGGCCGTTCCGGCACCAGTTGGCGGTAGCGGTTGGCCATCACCGCCGGCGGGATGTCGCCGTAGGAAAATGCGTCGCCGGCAACGAACGCCGACTGGCCGAGTTGAGCGTCGAGAAGCGCGATTGCGTCCGTCGTGCGCTTTTTCAATTCTTCAATCGCCGCATAGTTGCGCTTTTCCGGCGGCGTCCGGATGAGGCCCCAGAAGCACTGGAAGATCGCCGGCCCGAGCACGCTAAGCTGCCAATCCATCCACGCGCTGGCGCGCCCGCGCGTCCGCAGATCAGCAGGCTCAAGCACCGCGGCGCGATGCTTGGCCGCGAGGTAGCGCACGATCGTGTTGGATTCCCACAGCAGGAAGCCGTCTTCCTCCTCCAGCGTCGGCACCAGACCGTTCGGATTCATGGCGAGATAGGCGGCCTCGCGATTGCCGCCGAACGGCCCGCCGATATCGATGCGCTCGTGCGGCAGGCCGATCTCGCCGATCGCCCACATCACCTTCTGCACGTTCGCCGACGTGTTGCGCCCCCAGATTTTAATCATGGTCAATCGATCCGGCGCGCTTCCTCCGGCAGCATGATCGGGATGCCGTCGCGGATCGGATAAGCGAGCTTAGCCGCGCGCGAGATCAATTCCTGCTTGGCGGCGTCATATTCGAGCGGGGTCTTGGTCACCGGGCAGACCAGGATTTCCAGAAGCTTGGGGTCGATGGTGTCGGCGGGATGATCGGATGACATGATGAGTTTCCTGAGGGACCACCACTTGCGGCCTCGTTTAGCACAAATCCGGCGTGCTGATCATTGCAGCGGCGTCTCGCCGCTTTCACCTTTGGCAAGTTCAATCTCGGTGACGGCGACGAGAATCTCGGCGCGGGTTTTCAAATCCGGCGCTTCGAGCAGCGCCTGCTTCTCGGCGGCGCCGTAGGGCGACATCATCGCCAGCGCATTGACCAAGGCTTCGTTCGGGGCGTTTTCGATACCTTCCCAATCGGCCTTGAGATCGTTGACCCTAAGGAATTCGGCGAGCGTGCGCAGCAGCGTCTTGCGGTCGACCTCGTTCTCGCCCTTGCGCGCAGTGAAGTCGGCGATGAAGGGCGCATAGGTCACGCGGCATTGCCGGTATGGCGTGCCGATGGCTAGTTCCTCCTTGACGCGGAAGCGGGAAATGCCGGTAAGCTGGATCAGGTAACGGCCGTCGCCGCTTTCAGCGAGCTGGGTGATGCGCCCGACACAGCCCACCTGGAATAAGCGCGGCTTGTTCGGATCGGGTCCGGCGTTGACCGGCTCGGGCTGAATCATCCCGATCACGCGGATGCCGGACCGCATGGCGTCGTCAATCATCGTCAGATAGCGCGGCTCGAAGATGTTGAGCGGCATTTGTCCGCGCGGCAGCAGCAACGCACCCGGCAGCGGAAAGATCGCGATCACGCCGGGGAGGTCGTCGGGCCCCTTGTAGATCGCATTAATTGACATGCCTTACTCCGCACGCGGCACCCGCCGGGCGTCTTCGCGAAAGCGGCGCTTAAGCGAACAGGATCGAGGACAGCCGCTTGCGACCCTCGGTCGTGGCTTCGTCGGTCGGACCCCATGCATCGAAAAACTGCACCAGCTGTTTGCGGGCGCCGTCGTCGTTCCATTTGCGGTCGCGCTTGACGATGGTCATGAGCTGTTCGAGAGCATCGAGCCGCCGGCCCTTGCCGTTGAGCGCCAGCGCGAGGTCGAACCGCGCTTGGTGATCGGCTGGATTGGCCGCGACCTTCTGTTCCAGCTCGGCGAGCGGGCCGACTGCTTTCGCCTGCTCGGCAAGCTGCAGCGCCGCCTGTGCCGCGGCGACCGCGGGGTCGTTGCGCTTTCCTTCCGGGATCATCGCCAGCGTCTGCCGCGCCTGATCGAGCGCGCCGACCTCGACGTGCGAGCGCGCCAATCCGGCGAGCGCCGCCACGTTGGTGTTGTCCTCGGCGAGAAGCTGCGCGTAAAGTCCAGCTGCGCCGGCGGCGTCGCCGTTGGCCAAAGCCGCCTCGGCGGCGTTGAGCAAATCCTTGGCCTCGCCGCCGATGCTGCCCTTGGTGAGGCGTTCCAGAAACGCCATTACCTGGCTCTCTGGCAAGGCGCCCATAAAGCCGTCGGCCGGCTGGCCGTTGACGAAGGCAAACACCGCCGGGATCGACTGGATGCCCAACTGGCCGGGAATTTGCGGATGCTCGTCGATATTCATTTTGACGAGCTTCACCTTGCCCTTGGCGGCGCGCACCGCCTTTTCCAGGATCGGCGTGAGCTGCTTGCAGGGGCCGCACCACGGCGCCCAGAAATCGACCAGAACCGGCTGCCGCTTCAATTCCTCGATGACGTCCTGGACGAAGGTCTGCGTGGTCGTGTCTTTGACCAGCGCATCCACCGCGGCAGGTTGGTTTGGCTGCAACATCTCCTTGATACGCCTTCCCGTTTGGGCCCTTGCGAGCCGCAATTGCCGTTTCGCCTGATTAAATGGGCATATGCGGCCCGAATGCAATCGGCTCGTTCAGGCCGGTTGAGCGGAGACTGGCGCGATCCGGGGCGGATGTCCGGTCGCTTCGAGGAATTTGAGCAGGCCTTCGCGCGAAATCGTCGTGGTTCCGGTGTTGGTCAGCGGATGAAAATTCAGTACCTCGTTCGCCATCATCGCCGCGTCGAGAATGACGGTGACCCGGCCGGCCTTGTCGTTGATTGCCGCAAACGGCGTGACCGAGCCCGGCTCGACGCCGAGCGTTTCACGCAGGAGTTCAGCCAAGCCCAACGAGAACCGCCCCGACGCGCCCAACAGCCGGTGCAGCGATTTGAGCTCGATGGTCGCGTCTTCCGGCGCCACAATCAGGAACAGTGCGCCCCTCTTGTCGCGGAGGAACAGGTTCTTGGTGTGGCCGCCGGCGACTTTGCCGCGCAACGCGCGCGCTTCCTCGACCGTGAACACCGGCGGATGGGTGACGGTCTGGTGGGCAATGCCGAGGTTGTCCAAATAAGCGAAAAGCTCGTCCGGCGAGGCAGGCATCGCCGCCTTCTAGGCCGGGCAAGCGCGGTTGCAAAGCGTTTAGGTCTTTGGCATAGCTTGCCCGCGCGGCTCATGGGCCGTTGCGTTACCCTATTACGGATGCGGGTGTAGCTCAGGGGTAGAGCACAACCTTGCCAAGGTTGGGGTCGAGGGTTCGAATCCCTTCGCCCGCTCCAGATTTTTCAATGACTTAAGAAGCTAGTGTGGCGGCGTGCAAAAGCACTAGCTAGCACATAGCTAGCAGCATAACGCTTATGCCCTACCGCGCGAGAAGTTCGTCTCGCAGCGCCTGAATGGTTCCGTGCTGCACGGCCGGCGCTGCTGCCATCAGCTGATCAAGTTCAGCAAGCGCCCGGGGCACGGTCATCCAGGGAAAGTCGCCTTCGCCACCCCGGATACGCCTGGAGACTTCCGCGTCGAAATCTTCTCGGTCGGTACCTCGCAACAGGTCAGGACGCTCGAAATAGACTAGGCGGCGCCCCAACCGACGGAGGCGAGTGTCCGATAGGTGCATCGCAATTTCGAGCCTGTGTTCCCAGGGCGAAGCGTGAAAGTCTTTGCAGAGCTTGATGTCCTCGTCCGAAGGCCAGCCCTTTCCGTAGATCTGTAGTTCGACATGCTCAGATGGACCGTCAATTCTTTCACTCGACACGGCGGCTGTGGTAAGCCGCGCGATGAAGTCTTCATCGGCTTGGATACTTTTCGCTAGACGCGTGAGTTCGACTTCGTCCGAAGGAGACAGATGATCGGGATCAAGTTCCCAGAGCGGGCACAGAAACGGTGAAGTGTTTACTTTCAGTTTTCTGATAGGGGAGTCGTACCCCCCAACGATCTCCGCGAGTTCGTCATCAGAAAGTGCGCGCAGAGCCCCGATATCGTTTGTAAGGTCAAAGCAGTAGTGCAGGTTTTGGTCCGTCGGACTGACTGCGACCCGCGTGAGCGGCCTGACGCACCGTGTACCGCCGAAGTTGTCGAAGTAGCCGAATGCCAATTCTTCGGCGACGAAATCGACGACCGCCGCCTTCGACGCGAAACGCATGAAGCTCGACCAAAGGTCCGGTGCACCATTGCGCACGCGCTGACAGAGTTGCAGGGTAAGATCGACGTCGTGCACGGCATCGTGCGCCTGTGTGATCGCCAACCCGTTGGCGGCGGCTAAGTCGGCTAGCCGGAAGATCGGCCTACCTTCGCCATCCCGAGGCACAACGAGGACGCCCGGACGCAACACGGCAACCGCGCGCATTAGGTTCAACACGTCCGCCCTGGCGTTGCGATTGGTGTTGGTCAGAAATATCGGATGGAGGCATTGGTAGAAGGCCTGACGGAGAAACTCTTCATCAAATCTGATCGAATTGTAGCCAAGAAAAACCGTCGGCGACCAACCCGACAACGCCTTTTGAATTTCGCACACCATTTCATAGTGGGAGGGTCGCGCATTATCGGTGATCACCTTGAGCGAGACACCGGTGAGCAGCAGCGCCTTCGGCGATGGTACAATATAGGGCAGCAGTCGTGATTGGAGCTCGATCCGCGCTGTCGGTACTAGGTCTTCATCGGTCCGCACGGCGCCGAAGTGCAAAATCTGATCGAATCGTTTGTTAAGGCCGGTGGTTTCTACGTCGTAGATAACAAAACTCAACTGACCCTCGCGCAGCTTAGTCGTTATTTAGCCGATGCTGTAGTGCCATCAGGCTTACGCGAAACTTCTTCGTCAGCGGCATCAAGACATCAGCGTCCTCAAGGTCGAGCTTCCTGTCACCGACCGCCGCAGATAGGAAGGCTTCAGGCATCAAAAGCTCGGCTGCGAATGCGTTGGCTTCTACTTCGGCAAAATCCGTCCCGGTCGCGGAAACCTGATCTCGGCGAAGAGAGGTTTGATCCACTCGAAGCGAACCCTTGTCGACGTGCACTGCGGTTTCAACAAGCTCAGCACGGTGTAGTTGGATATGCGCGAGTTCGTGGGCAAGCGTGAAGCGCTGTCTATTGGGATGGTGCAACGAATTTATGCCGATCATCGGTGTGCCGTTCTTGATGAACGCCATCCCGGACAGTTCGTCGTCGAACGGCGCGTATTCGACCTTCACCCCCAGCAATCTCGCGATGCGCTCTACCGGGACGGGGGGTGATTTGATGCCAAAATCCCGGATCAACTTGCGCGCCTCGGCGCGCGCGCGGCTTTTGTCGGTCATGATTTTCTCTTCCCCGCGCGCCGTACGAAATCCTCGATTACCGCTTTCTGTCGGTCGTTCACATCGCTTCGAACGAAGTTGACGGGTGCAGCTTCGAACGCGAACGTCCTCGGTATCAGATCGAGGACGGAATCGACCTTGAGCGCCGCGGCGAGCTTGTACACGTGATGTAACAGGATTTTTTGTCTTCCGGTTTCCAGATTGGCCAACGATGCGCGGCTCAGACCAATCTGACTGGCGACCTCCGCCTGCGTCAGCCCCAGGTCTTCGCGACGTTTGGCGGCGCGCGATCCCAAGAGCTTATAGACGTCCATGTCGCTCATTAAGCGCGAGAAGAATCGACCTTACTGAATTTGTCAATGGGGCAAACAATAATATGTTTGTGTAGCAAACAAAAAACAATATTTAAGATGTGTAGGTCAATGATACGCTAAACTCCGGCCTGTCGGATGTGTTTACTGGCGGCCACGATTCCTGGGGCCTGCGGCCCCTGACCCAAGAGGTAGGTTTTGGACGCCTACGACACACCCATCCAGGAGCGCCGGCGGGCTGATCCCGTCACCCAGCGCAGCCGCTCCCATCGCCGGCTTGCTGCCTTTGTCGACTGGATAAAGCCGGCGCAGGGGACCCGGGAAACCATCCAAAAGCAGGCCGCCGACATCCGCCGGGTGATTTCCGCCCAGGCAGTCGCGGACGGGTTGTCAATTCTGGCAACTCCCGATAGCGGTTCGTTCGCCAAGCACACCGGCCTACGCCGTCACATGCGCGGCAACCTCGAAGTCGAGGGCCTCGATGTCGATCTGCCCTTCGTGTTGAAGCTAACCACGGCGGAAGGCGAGCGGATCGCCGAATTGCTTCAGCGCTTCGACGGCTATGCGAAAGCGAGCTATCCCAATACTCCGCGTCGCGCCACCGCGAGCTCGGTCGAGTTGCAGTTCGTCGCCACGAAGCTCAACTACGACCTCGTCCCGATGCTGGTGGCCCCGATCGCGGATCATCAGATTATTCTCAAGAAGGACGGCAGCCGCCGCTTGACCTCGGTCGCCAAGCACACCGAGTTCGTCCGTCGCCGCACCCATGCCAGCGACGCTCTCGAAGGCCGCGTGAAATTTAACGAGTGCGTCCGCCTGCTGAAGTGGTGGCGCTGCATCCGCCTCGGCGAATCCGGCGCGATCGACGAGGTGCGCACGATGCTGATCGAACTGCTCTGCGCCTTTGCCTTCGATCGCCTCAAGGTCCAGTACACCTACACCGAGACGCTGTTTCATTGGTTCAGTTTCTTGGCGTCGGTAACGGCGCAGCGCACGCAGGTCGCGTTCAGCGACTACCCCACGGTTGAAGCCCTCCGCGAGAACGCGCCCGGCAATCCTCACTGGCGAGTTATCGACCCGGTCAACGTCAACAACAATGTGGTCCACAGTGACTGGGGCAATATCGAGTTGCAGGAATTCGCTTCCTGGTTCGCTGCTGCGCGCGATGCCTTCGCCCGGCTGATCGCCCATGAAAATGCCGGAAACGACAGCACCGCCGACGCGATTCTGGCGGAGCAGTTCGGCAATCCAATCCTTATCCATGGTGCGCTCTGATGAGCGATGTGATGACAGCCACCCGCAGCCAGACCGACACCTTCACCGAGGCGCGGCTCGCGGCGGTGATGCCGGAGGTTGGCGCGGACTTTTATGGCATGGCGAGCGCCGGCGTGATCACGCTGGCGACCGCGCAGAACTGGACCGAGGAGCTTACGTTCATCCTCAAACTCCGAGGTGCGCAGCGCTTTCAGGTTCAATTCCATTGCTCCAACCGCGCAACAATCGCGCTCGAATACCAGGTCCGGAGTGACGGCACCGTGCATGAGAGCGGCACGGGCGGCGGCATCGACTATTTTGCCCTTCCTGCGGGCACGCACGCCGGTTTGGTTGTTACCCTCGACGATAGGGCGCCGCACGCCGCAAGAGTGCGAGCCTATATCGCGGAACGCGGTTGGGGGACGAACGGGCAGGCGGTGCCGGGCGATCCGGTGCGAGACCGCGCCTATTCCAAGGATGGCTACGGTATCGTGCGCGGCAAGGTCGGCGTCTGGCCATGAGTGAATTGCGGCTACAGGAGACGATCCATCCGACCAAGGAAGGTATGCAAGACTTCGAAGGGCTGCTCGGCATCGACGCAATCAAGGAGTTGCTGAGCGATGAACTCACGTTGATCCTTGACCCCAAGCGCCTCGATGGCTGGAGTAAGCGACATCACAGTGGCGGCCTCGGGATCCTCAATATCGCCAAAAGCACTTTGCCGCTGATTCTTCTTTCCGGCGATGTCGGTTGCGGCAAGACCGCACTCGCCTCCTGCATCGCGACGCCGGTAGCCCGCACCATCGATCAGCGCATTGTGTGCCTCGAAACGCCCTCGGATATTCGCGGCGGCGGCCACGTGGGCGAGCTGTCGTCGCGAGTTACCGACGCGTTCTCGCAAGCCAAGAGCCGCGCGGCCGCGGTCGGGCGGGCGATTCTCGTGATTGATGAAGCCGACGATCTCGCCACCGGCCGCAGCCAAATGCAGGCGCACCACGAGGATCGCGCCGGCGTCAACGTCCTCGTCAAGCAGATCAACCAACTCTCGACCAGCACCGCGCCTATTGCGCTCATCATGATCACCAACCGTGCCGACGTGCTCGACCCGGCCGTGATTCGCCGCGCTGCCCTCCGTTTGTCGTTTGAACGGCCGAACGAAAAGGCCCGCTTCGCCGTTTTCGACCGCATTCTGCAGGGAACAAATGCCACCCAAGCGCAAATTCACGAGCTGGCAAGGCTGACGCAGCACAACATCCCCTATACCTATTCCGACCTGACCGATCGCATTGCCCGCCTTGCCTTGCGTCGGGCCTGGAAAAGCAATCAGCCTTTTGGTGTTGCTGCGCTGAAGGCCGCCATTGCCGAAACCGAGCCGTCGCCGATGATGGATGGCCGCGCCGGGTCGCGGCAATGAACGTTTCGACCAAACCACGCGCGAAAACCTCGCGCAGCTACACGGATCGAACCCTCAAGCTCCTTTGGGGACGAGCGGCGGGCCGGTGTGCGGTACCGGAATGCCGCGTCGAACTCTTCGCCGAAGCCACCGACTACGATCCCATCGTCGTCATTGGCGAGATAGCTCATGTCGCCGGCGCAGCCGATGCCGGACCGCGTGCCGCGTCCGAACTCGGAACGGCCCAGCGAAACGACTATCAGAATCTCATTTTGCTTTGCCAGAACTGCCATTCCCGCATTGACGGGCAACCCGGGTTCTACTCGGTCGCCAAGCTCAAGGACATCAAGCAGGCCCATGAGGCTTGGGTCCGCGCCTCTCTGCCAGAACGCGGCCGCTCGCGCGCCGGCTGGACGGTGCTTGCTTTGCGCGGCGATCATCCTCTGGATTTGGCCACTGCCACGGAGGCCCTCGCGCCCGACTTCATTCTCGACACGCCGCAGGTTCTGCAAGTCCCCACCGACGCCAGCCATTGGCAGGTCGTTGACAGAACGATCGCCGATGCCGCGTCGCGACTCCTTGAGGGCGACGACGCCTTCGATCGCCGCATCGCGGTCTTTCCCCTGGCGCCCGTGAGCGCCTGCATTTCACTCGGATACCATCTTACTAGCCGTCCCCACGTCCGCCTGTTCCAGCTCCATCGCGACGAACGCACCTGGGCGTGGCCGCGGCGCCTTGCGCCTGCTCAGGACATCGTCGTGTCGGGCCTCGACGGGAGCCCGCGGCTCTGTCGAGCCGCAACATTTGTGTTCCATTGCAGCGCGCCCATCACCGATGAGGTACTCGTCGAAGCCGGCGCCCCGCTTGATTTCCGTGTCGATTTCCGAGTGCCTCAGCCTTCGACCGGCTGGCTTCAGCATCCCGACCAGATCACCTGGACCGCGCTTGAAGCGCGCCGTGCGTTTGAGCGCACCATGCAATTGGTGCCCCAAGCATTCGAGTGGCATCTCTTCTATGCCGGTCCGGCACCGCTCGCGGTCTCCATCGGGCAGCAGCTTAATCCGACCATGTATCCAGCGGTCCAGCTTTATGAGTATAGGCACAAGAAATCGCCCAAATATAAGCCGAGCATTCGGCTAAGCGCCTAGCGGCGGCAGTCCGACCGACGAGCGCTTGGTGACATTTTTGCAAATGACTTTGATTAAGGTCCAAACTCGATAACTTCACGCGCATGGAACCTAAGGACACGATCCGCAAACTGTCAGAGATGACCGACGAGGCCGACTTCGAGCGCCTCGCCACCGCGATCCTGCGCGAAGCGGCGCCTGAATACGCGTCGCTACTCCATCCGGGAGTCAATCCGACGGGCAAGACCGTCAAGTCCCCGGTCGACGGCATCAGTTTCATATTGGGCGCGGAGCCGCCGCACATGGTGATGGCACATCACACCACGGCTGCCCGCGGGGATCTTCAAAAAAAGTGGCTCCATGATCCGGCAACCGTGAAGACCCGGCAGGGCACACAACCAACCCAGCCTGCCGGCGATATTCTCAAGACCGCCGAATTGCTTGACGAAGAAAGAGCACGCGTGCCGCTAATGCGCAGCACACTCGCCTTGACGACCAATCAAGAACCTTCCCAGGAACTCGTCCGTGAAGCGCACGCTTACGGAGCGGCGCGTCGCCTTCAAGTCGATATCTGGTCGGTGTCCCGCCTTGCCCATTTTCTTGATAACGATCCGTCGGGCCAGTGGCTGCGACATCAGCATCTCGGGATCGAACAACAACGTCTTTCCAGGGAACTGCTCGCAAAATTATCACGCGACAGCCTTGAGCTTCAGCGCCCGAAGAGCGAACCGAAAATCTGGGTTTCGCGCGAGCTCGATCGCGTAATCGCGGAGGCAGAACACCGGGACGTCCTCTTCGTCATCGCCGAATCCGGGCTTGGAAAAAGCGTCGCCTGCTTCAAGAAGCTGGAACAACACTTTGCCTCAGGCGGGTTTGGCCTCATCCTCCCGCATCAAACGATTGATTCCTCGCTCTCGGTCGAACAAGCCATCGACACCGCCTTACGTCAGCTCCATCCGCACTTGGTTCAGAGCGCGGGACTTGACGCGTTGAATTTGTGTTCCGCGGACCGGCCTTTCCTTGCTGTCGTAGAAGATATCAACAGGTCAGGACAAACCCGGTTCCTCACCGAGAAACTGGCGAAATGGGCGAATGCCGACAGCGAAACCGCTACGTCGGGCAATTCACCCACGGCAAGTTCGGGCCGGAAAAAATGGCGACTGCTTTGCCCACTGTGGCCGAGCGTGGTGGCTTCGCTAGACGACGACGCGCGAAAGGGTGTGCAGCGGCTGGCTGTGATCGGAAATGCCTTCACCCCGCCGGAAGGGCGCGAAGCCGTCCAGCGGCGTGCGAAAGCGAAGGGCCTTTATCTGAGCGATCTTGAGGCCGACGGCATGTCCGATGCGCTCGGCCATGATCCGCTCCTCATCGCCCTGCATGAGCCGGGCCGGATCCCGCGCCCCGACCGCGTCATCGACGAATTTATCGACGGCAGCGTTGCGCGCTTGGCGCAAGATCGCGGCGAGCACACGCCTGGCGACTATCGCGCCGCTCTTCGCGCACTTGCGCGTGCGTTACTCACCCACCTTGATCTGAATCCGCGCTGGCAATCCGTCCCCGCTTGGCTCGCCGGAGACGGGGATGCCGTAGCTGCGCTTCGCCGTCTTGTTAATTTCGGCGAGGTCATCCATCTCGCCGGCGGCCCAGCAGACGAAGTGCTTATGTTTCGGCATGACCGCGTTCGTGATACGCTCTTTGCGGATGCTATCGCCGAAATGATCCGGGGCGACTCCGTTGGCGACGATGCGCTCGCGGAGCCTTACTTCGCCGAGATCATTGGCGCGGCTCTGCTTCGCGACGCCATCCCCGAGACGATCGTCGAGCGCGTCCGCGCGACCAATCCTCTCGCTCTCCTGCACGCGCTGCGGCTTTTTCGCGAACCCAGCACCGCCATTCACAACGCCATCCTTTCCGCGATCGAACGCTGGCTCGCGGATCCCAAAACTCATACTTCCGAAAACACGCACTTGCGAAGGGAAGCCCTGGCGGCGCTGTCGGAGACAGAATCCACCAAGGCGGTCGCCATCGTCCGCCAATTCAAGGATTATACTTGGACCGCATGGCAGGCGCTTTTCCGCAACGGCGACCTCACGGGCGGCTTGCAGCTCTGTCTGGACGTGGAGCCGGGGGTCGGAGCCCCTTGGCGCGACCGGCAGGTCGAGCACGCCAAAGCTCGCTTCGGCGCCGGGCTCCGCAAGGCGCTCGGAGAAATTCTGCGCCGGCCGAATCTTGAACAAGGCGCGCGCGTTGGCGCGTTGCGCCTCGCAGGTTTCATGACCGATCCACAGTTAGCCGAAGCGGTCGAGACTTCGTGGAATTTGGACCCCAACAAAGATCGCCATCTTGCCGACTACCTTTGGGCCGCGGCGCAATCGTGTGGAAATGATCCTGATCGCTTTCTTAGCCCGATTTGCGATGCCTGGGCTGCGCTTCCAAGCGACAAGACGGGCAACAACGCTCCGTCCCCGCGCGACGATCTTGCGGCCGATACGGTCCGCTTTGCGTTTCGGAAAAACGTTCCGGTATCGGCCGTCGGCTATTTCACGAGGCGAGCCGCTGCAGAGGATTTGCGCTGGCCCATAACCTATATGCTTCACGGCCTCGATCACCCCGACGCCGTCGAGTTCGTGGTCAGAGAGCTTGCTGAAAAAGATCGGACACTAGATGGAACTGATCGGTTCTCCCCATTTTCCGCGACGGCGGCCGACGAATGGCGGCGCAGCGAGGAAGACGTGGGTCGCCCGATGTCGCAGCCGACGCGCGACAGGCTTCTGGCCCTTTGGCAGAATGTCGCCAACGACAAATATGTTCGCAAGCAAGCGTTCCGTTTTTGGGCGACCGTCGAGAGAAGCCAAGATTTGGAGATTTTGCGGGCTGTCGATCCTGCCGACGAGTTGGCGGATTCCGTGCTCTGGCAGCGCTTGCGGCGGAACGATCACACCGCGATCGCCGGGCTACTGGTCAAGCTTAACGGCGACGAGCGCGCTCACTGGTGGCGATTGGCGCATTACACCTGGTCGGACGAACTCAGCCGCGCGCTGGAAAGGGAATTGGAGCGACGCGCCACCTCGACCGCGAGGGATTGGAGCGCGACCTATGAGACCGACTATCCGATCTACGAAGTGGTAATGCAGCTCCCTCCTGGACAAGCCGAAGCGCTGCTTGTCAAGCATTGGGACCATCTTCATTTTTGCCCTTTGTTCGTGCAGACCGCTCTGTATGTTGCCACGCCGCGCCTGCTTGAGCTTGTCAAACAAACGATTGAGAGTTGCCCAAAGCCGCCCGAAATGTTCAATCACATAGGAATCCACTACGGCATTCGTGTGCAAGGGCGGGCAGGTGTCACCCGACCCGCCCAGATCGAAGCCTTAATTCCATACCTTGACCACCTGAACGAGCACGCGGTTTATAACTTTTGGGACGTATGCAATCGCCGCGGCTGGTATGAGTTGCGGCGCAGGCATTTCGATGCGCGCCTGGATAAGAAATACGGGCGGCGCGATTTCGATGACGACCAGATCATGGCCGTCCTCGACGACATGATCAAAAATGACCACGTTTATTGGGTAGATCGTCGAATTGAAGACATCATGGAGACTGGTGTCGCGGCCGAGCATTTGATGGAGGTTATCGGACGTTGGCTCTCCGCGCGAGCCAATCTCGACGCTCTGAGACTCGCAGCAATGGCCGTCATCCATGCCGGCAGCCGCAAGAACCTGGCAATCTTGAATGTCGCGGTCGCGCCGCAAGACGCCGCCCACAGTCTGATCGCCGACACGCAATTCGCAGTGCGTCGCCGCCGTCTGCACTAAGTTCGAACTGCTCGTGCGGGGTCGGCGGCGCTGCCTGTCATCAGTCGAAAAACAACGCGCCCCAACGTCATTGACGCAGCAAAAAGGCAATCGCGCCGAATAGGCCGGCGATTCCAGACGTCAATGCAGCCCTTGAATTCCATTTCGATTGAAGTGCGTATGTTTGGAGGAAATCCACGATCTCCCCAGTGTGATCTCTCACGTTGATCGGACTGCCGCCGTATCCGACACCGACGCTCTCGCTCGATGCAGCTACCTTGGCATAAGCAGCCCTAATCCAGAACACGCCCGACAGGAGCGCGGCGACGACTGTTCCAGCGTTGACTAGAACTTTTAGCAGAGTCATGTGTTTCTCCAATTCGCAAACCATAACCTGGAATTATGCGGGCGACCGCCTTGCAATCTTTTGAGGGCGGCACAACAGGACAAATAACGCCGACCTACTAGCCACGTGCAAAGACATCAAAAAACGCCGCTCCGTCCATCGCCATAGTCGGAACCAATAAATTGCGGTCCAGAAACAAGTTGCGCATTTCGCAACTCGTCTCGGCAATGAGCAGGCAGCCGTGGCATGCCGCGCCATGCGTCGCACGATCGCCACTTCGGTCATCCGGTTCGTGGTCGGCGCACACCGGATCGTTCGAGCAGATGGTCGCGCGCTCGAGAGCGCTGCGAAGAATGCCGGCAAAGCGTGGCGCCGTCCCAACAAGGCCACCAAGGGTGCCCTGCGCCCCCGCTGTCGCCGTATAAATCAAAATTCCACACCTATCGGGAGGGCCCCCAGTCGTACTCGACAGAGAATAAATGCGTTCTTTTAATGAACTCGCCGGATAGCCGCAGTCGAGCGCGATTTCAGCCATAAGCGCATGTGACAGGCTGTGCAGAAGCACGTAAGCCGTCCCAGGATAATTAGGCGGCGTCCCCGCGAACCGCTTCGTCCAATGCAGATACCCGCCCACTAACCGATCGTGGCGCGATTTAGTCGCGTCACTCGCCAGCCACCGCCCTATCGCCTCCTCGTCAAATTGTATGAAAATTCCCTCGCCAAACTGCTCGATTGCTGGCAGCCAGTCGGCGTCACGAGAAATCGGTGCGCCTCGGACCGCAAGCTGCATATCCTCGAGCTCTCCATCCGCAGATGTCGGCGCCGCTTCAAAGCGCGTAAAGCCGTACAGGCACGACACCTCCCGCAACCGATGCACAGCAACGATGTTTTTGATAGCGGACAGGTCTAAGCCAGAGGCAGTATCAGTCCAGGCGTCGCGCGGAAGCGTTTGCGCGTAGAGCTTAGCCGTCGGATGATTTTGCCCAATCTCGGATCGACCGCTAGCGAAGACATCAAACTCGGAAAGCTTTGGCGACCGTCCCGAATCCGCGATCGCTCCTTCGCGAATGCGGGCAAGCCGCGCGAAGACTTCCTCGTCGGGGTACGTGCCGAGCGCGGCGGCTAGTTTCGTATTGAAGCGCTTTGCCGTTGCGATGTCTTGAACCGATTGTACGTTACCCAATTCCCCGGTGAGACTTTCGACGAGGCGCATTAACTCGTCCTCTGCGGTCGGCAGCGAAATCACGGTGTAGACCTGCGGAAAGTAAGTGTTTGTCGCGGTCCGAGTCAGCAGCTTAAGCTTCTGGTCGCACCCGCTCGGATCTCGATCGAGCAGCCATGGCCGCTCGCCGCGGCAATTACCCAGGAGGCCCGGCTGAAAGAGAGTTTGCAACGACAGCTGTTGTCCGCAGCCGCATACGATCGTCATATCCGCCGGATCGGCGCTCGTGCCCTTTTCTTCGACCCACATTGGCTCGTGGCAGGCTTGATTACGGTGCACGACCCATTTCCAGTCGATGTCCTGCAGATGCCCTTTCTCGCAGGCGCATACGAACCGAATCGGCGTCACGTCTGATTTCTTGCCATCGTCAAAAACAAACCTTCGGCGGCCGCCTCCCGCGTCCAGATCCTGCCAACGCACGAGCCGACGTCGTCGCGCAGTTTTGCCGCCACTGGCGCTGATCTCCACTTGTTCGCAAACAAAATAAGCTGGAAACACCGGCGCAATAATATAACTCGGGAGTTGACCCGGTCGGCCATCGCTTACAGGTGGAGTGCGAAGCGAAAGGCTTTTTGATTGTTCCAATCGATCTTGGTCTTTGAGCAATTTTTCAATTCGTGTGACAAGCCGCGGCTCAGAAATCGTGGTGAAGGCGTCACCTTTCATTTCCCAAAGGTCTAGCCCACCGACTACGACGGAGCGTGTCGGCAAATCGATCATCGCTCCTGGCCCGAATGTGGAGACAACCTGACTGAGCCGCTGGGCGTTCTTGCTCATGCGAGATCGGCCGCATTGGCGATTTTATCGCCCTTTGGATCGCGCGGATTGAGCGCCACGCTCGGCTCTACGTCGCGCATGGAACGCCCAGCTACGAAACGCTGGTGCTTTGCGCTCAAATTCGGAATCTCTCGCGCCAAAGGCATGTGCAGAAGCCGATGCGGGCTTGGCCGACCCGCATAGCCGAACACGTTGCCGCCCTGAGCCTGTTCGTCGGCCGTTTCGATCCAAGCATCGAGCAGCCCATCTATTAGAGCCGCTAGGGCCGCCTTGCCACCAGGGACGGCATTTTGCGGCGCGCGAGCAACAATAGCATCACGCACGGTTGCGCGAGTTGCTGGGCGGTTCTTCAATTCCTTGACGGCCGTATCGGGCGTCAGACCTGGATCAATATGGCGCGCGGCGGCTACCACGATTGCTGCTAACGCACGATCCAGTGCCCGTGCCGCCCAAGGCGTGACGCTCGTCGCCTCAACCGCACGATAGAAGCTGCGGTGAAAATGGCCAAACTGCTCGAAATGCGTACGATCGCGCGGCTTATGTAAGTTGAGCACCACTACCACGAGACCAGGACGATTGTGATCGCGACCGATGCGACTCGTGGCTTGGATATACTCTGCTGCCGTTTTCGGTTGCCCTTGGACCACCATTAATCCCAGGCGCAGGATGTCAAGTCCAACAGAGATCATGTTGGTCGCAAGAGCGACGTCGACCTGATCGGAATCTTGGCCGAAGACAAAATCAAGGCGCTGTTTTGCTCGGGCTACGTCATCGGTCGAGACACGCGATGTAATTTCCAATGGTTCCTTAATAAGGCGATCTACAAATGGAGCGTCGTTTGGATCGACCCTTCGCCTCTGGGATCCATACCTTGCGGCGCGATCGCGGACCTCGTCCTCGACAATTCGGCGAGCACCGCCAAGCTCGCGAAGCGCGTTGAAGTAACAAAGCGCAGTCATATAGGGGTCTGCCGGATTTTTGCCCGGCGGCGACGTTGCAGCTTCTGCATCAAATTCCGCCTTTGCGGCAGCTAGCAACGTCGTGAGCGCTCGCAAGAACACGAGCTTGGGACCACGACCTTGGGCGGCGATGCCCAGGTAGAGCCGCGCGGGATCCTGCGAAGATGGTACGGTTCTCGCGAAAAAACTATCTGTCCTGTCGATTCCGGGCGGCGGGAAGATGCTAGTTTGAGACCGATCAAATAATGCTGCTATCTGATCGCTCGCGCGTCGCACGGTTGCGGTTGATGCAATGATCTTGGGCCGAATTCGTTTTTCGCCGATCCGACGTGACGCCAGCTGATCGATCGCCGCCTCGTAAAGGCCGGCAACGGTACCAAGCGGCCCGGAGATTAAATGCAGTTCGTCCTGAATAATCAGATCGGGCGGGTCGAGAGACCAATTATTGTCAAGCTTATGACCCTGCTTCGGCTCGGCCGATCCATAGAAGCCAACGTCCTTTTCGAATCTATCGACATGGCCAAAGAATGCTCCGGTCTCACTGACCCACGGCAAACTCGCAAACTTATCGACGGTCGCAATAAGAAAGGCCGGCAGACGCCGATAGATTGGTTCGTCGACGGTCAATATCGGCAGCGACCTGCCGCCGATGAAATCGCAAGCCGTGTTGACGCAGCGAATTTGCATGTTGATCGGTGCGAGATTGTTCGGCACGCAGGCAAACGACTGGGGCGTGAAGGGGGTGCCGCACCAGGGACACGCCTTGAGCGGCGCCGGCGCGCGCTTGTCCTGTCCAGTCTTGTAGCGCCGCACCCGCCCAACGGCGGTCGTTTGGTCGGCGTCACCTTTGCCCCCTAGCCGGTTGGGCGAGGCATCCGAGCCAACCCATAGTCCGATCTCGATTGGCCAATCACCGAGCAGGCGCCTAGCTTTTTGGTCGACATTCTTTGGATCTGTGCGCATCAGCTCGAGTGCACAAACAACACCCGCGGCGCGACTGAGCTGATCAAGCGTTAGGAGACGCAAAGTGTAGCGCATAATCACGGCAACTCCGGCACCGAGGAGGCCAGGGCCGGTGAGCCGCCGATAGGCGATCACGAACGCCGCAAGGCCGAGATACGCCTCTGTCTTGCCACCACCGGTGGGAAAGAACAGCAAGTCCGCAGTCTCACGGTCTGCATCCTTGCGGTCGGAAAGGCCTGCCAGGTTGAGTAGAATGAATGCGAGCTGGAAAGGTCGCCACTCGGGTGCCGACTGCGCGGCCGGATCGCCCGTGGAGCCCGCATTGCGCCGCCGCGCTGCTGTGGCCACCGCGAGATTCATGAAACGGAATGCGGTTCGGGCGATATCATCGTTAGACAGAATCTCGATGCCATCGAGGATTCGTTGGCGTGCCGTCTTCATATCGTCAATGAGTTGCTCGGCGAGCTCACGCCGGCGCGCCGCCAGGGACCCGATCTTCTTGCGTTCCGTATCGATCCAAGCCGCATAAAGTACCGGCAATTGCGAAAGTGCATTGGTCAAGCTCGCGCCGTCGCCGGCCGCGTGTTCAGCGAGAGATTCCATGCCGAACACCACGCGCGATTTCAAATCGATGTCCTCGTTCGGCGCCACCCGCTCGACTTCGGCTAACGGCAGGGGATCAGTCCAGACGCGCGTCACGCGCTCCGCCTCTTCCTCTTCAGGTTTCCACGCAGCGGCGGCATTGCGCCCAACGGCCCATTCGCAGACATCGCGATAGTGCAGGTCAGCGACACGCAGGTCGAATTCATTGGAATTGTAGCCCGAGAGGTCACGTCGCGGTCGGAAGCCCTCAGGGCAATTAAGCTCGAGCCGTGCCTGAAAAACAAAAGCTACATCAGCATAGAAACGGTGAACCGCTGCGCGCCGGTTTACTAGAAACACTGTAAGCGCACGCACCTGCTCGCCACCGCTCGGTGTCGGATAAGTGAACATGCGCGCATGCGACTCCAACACCAATCCACCGCCCGGCCTTTGCGCCGCTGCGCTTTCCGGAATGACGATCTGCTCGCCGCGGCCTTCGGGCACGATGACCCGCACACTCTGCTGCCGTGGAGTACGAACCCAGTCGACTTGGGGGCGCTTCTTTTTAGGTCTCCCCTCCTCATCCTTCTCACCTGCCTCATCAGGAAGCAGGATAATTTCGGGCAATGGCGGCTCCGTTAGGTAATCGCCCCAGGAGATGAGAGCCTCTATTTCCTTGACGTCGGGCGGCAATAGGACAGTCAAGCCAATAGACGATGGCAAGAATTTCCGTTTGGTGGTCGGCGCCTCCGGTAACTCTGTATCTCCGGCCGCGCCGCCGGCGCCGAAATCATCCGCCTCCTCGACGTCGGTCTCCATCTCTTCCTGAGTGGACGGATCATCCTCCGCGCCTCGCGCACCATTCTGAGCCAAAGGATTGTCCGCGGGAGCGAGAAATCCAGTGAGATACCAGCGCGACGGACTCTCGTTCAGGCGTTCTCGTGCAAGATCAGCATCTTGAGGCGCCGGGCCAACTAGATCGCGACGGAATGTCTCAACGATTGAAGAGCGAATGGCGACCGATTGGCGGGGTGCGCTCATGGTCTTTTCGGTCCTTCCATGATCACGATTTCCCCAAGCGTCTTAGAAAGCCACGCCAATGTGTAAGCAGACCTCAATCCAGATGCCTTGTGCCCCACAGCCTGCAACAACTCTTCGAGTGCTAGGAGACGTTCGCGCAAACCAAGACGAATGCCGAAGCGCATGCTTGCTTTGTCGGGACCGCACAGTATCCACTCATCTTTCCGGGTCAGCGCGTGCGCCCATAATGATTGCTCTCCAAGATCGAGAAAGGAAAACATGGCCTCGCGCACGATGGCCGTGGCGCGTTCCGCGTCAGTAACTGGATGGACCGCTGCCAAGGAGGCCCGCAGCGCCGCATTGTCTATCTGTTGTTCGGCCGAGCGGCGCTGGAAGCCGGTCTGTGTCTCGATCACGCAGTCCTCCACGGTCTCCACGCGATAGCCGCCGGTAAGTGCGCGCCAGGCCCCGATCCGCCAGCACTCCAGGATGACATTGGTGTCAACCAACACCGGACCGCGGTGACGCGCCATCGGTCCCTCAAAGGTCAATCGCCAGTTTGACGCTATGAGTTGCGGCAAGTTCAGCCAAATCGTCGAGCGTCATATCCAGGAGATCAGCGGCCTTGCGCGCCGACATATGTCCCTCTTCGATCGCCAGCGCGATCACTTCCATGAAGGCCTCGGAGTAAAGCGCCGGTGGTTTTCGGTTCGAGACGTCTCGGCCATTATGCCTCAAGGCAGCGTCGGAGATCTTATTTGCCTGAGCTGCGTTGAGGCGACCTAACGCCACCAGGCGCCATTTCAAGGCTGTGGCTGTCACCTGCAGGGCTTCTGCGGTATCGTTGAGCCAGTGAACGTCATCGACTTTTGCTGGTTCGAACCGACTTAAAACTTCGGTCGGCATTAGCACCGCCGACGCGAAGTTATTGGCAAGCTGCTCGACGCGAATCTTGCTGCGCTCGGAAGCATCCTCGACATGCTCGGGCGGCATCGTATCCCAGGTGAGGATATGGAACAGCTCGTGGGCGAGATCGAAATGCCGACGGCCCACCACTTCGTCGCGGTTGATCAGAACGGCGTCTAGATCCGGCAGCCGGCACGCAGCGCCCGATATTCCCTCGATCGCGTCAACCATGAGCACGAGAACACCGAGGCGGCGCTCCATCACCTCAGCGAGCCGCTCGGCTGGAACAGGTCCGAGCTCGAAATCAGCCGCAAAGCGCTCCCCTGCGGCCATCGCCTCCTCGAAGCTGCTTTTCGACGTGAGCTTCAGAGCCTGCCGCAAATTAGGGGCTGGTCGTCCGACCTCAGGTGCTAGGGCGCGATTGGCCGCGATCCAGCGCGCCGCGACGCGCTCAAACGCGCTCAGCCGCTCGAGGGCCACGTTTGATTGGCGCCACGAAAACTTGCCCTCGCCAACAAGTAAGAAGGGGTTCGTGAAGAAGTCGAGGGTTGCCCCGAGCTTCTGAACTGCGGTCAAAAGCTCAGCTGCCGAGAGCCGCCGCTCGCCGGTTTCAATGGCGGAAACGGTTTGCCGGTCTTTAAAGCCGAAAACGCTCGCAACCTCGTCTTGTGAGAGTTTGCGTTCCTCGCGCAGGGCCTTGAGGCGGGTCCCGATGATGTTACTCATGAACTAGAGATACTCTTGCGAATCACAAGATGCAAGATTTTCTTGCATTATACCAAGTATAATAAATGGACCGCGTTACTTTGTGTGAAGGGATTCTATTGAGTTCTGAATGGTTTATGGCTCGCACCGGAGGTGGCTTCCCCGACCCGCGTCGGTGTTAGACCAAGGCCTAATGGCCTGGCGCCACTTCGACCGGTACTTGCGCGCCCGGACGCCTTTGTTCGGATTCCGCGGGCGTTCTGAACATCAGGCGGCGCTCTGCCCGGAGCGCCTCCCGGACCGCAGGTTGCACTTGATCGCGGACTCGGCGAACTTTCTCCTCCACCGTCCGCGGCACGCGTTCGATCAGGTCGGTGAGTTTGATTTGGGAACCAATGAATTTTCCACCTCGACGAATTCGATATGATCCACCTCGTGCGGAGCAATTGCTTCGTTAACGGCGGAGCGAAAGCGGGTGAACGTGCGCCGCTTCGTTTCTTCCGGCAACCGGTGCGACCAGCCTCCCCATGGTGGGCTAGCCGCTTTCTCCGCCTGCGCCAACAATCGACGCGCTTTCTTTCCAGTGAACGTCACCGGCCGTGTAACAGCTGCAAGATCCGGCCCCGCAATGTCGGCCCAATGAGCCAAAAGATGTTCAAGATGCGTTGCCAACTCTTCTGTTGTTGGCCTCACCTTGGATTCAAAATCCCACGGCCGATGGCACGGGCCGCCCAAAGGACCGACAGGGCGACCGTCAGGTTTTTCGCTACGATGGAAATCAATGTCCGCAACGTCTTGAACAATCGCCGCGCAGCCATTCGTAGAGGCCCACCGCACCGTTTCCGTCCATCTCTGCATCTTCTCGACGTCGTTGCTGTAAGCCCAGCCGGCGAGAACAAGCGGGACCGGCGGCTGCCTCGGCTTGCAAGAATGCTTTTCGGCGTATTCGACCAATTTCATGAACACGTCATTCCAACGCGACGGTTGAGGACAGACGCGCTGCGAGCCCCTGGTCTTTTCTGCGGCGCCCCGGTCGACCCCGGGCGCAGGCGCCGGTGCAGGGAACCGATCGGGTATCTGGTCCAGCGCAATTGCCCAAGGAAACCGGTGCTGTCGCTTGAGGTGCTCTGAAAGGTCACCCGTCCTGACTTTGCCTAAGCATTCCGGGCATGCGATTTGCAGCCCAAGCGTATCCGACCGAACGGGCCTTGGTTTGAGCCGGGCGACGACACGGAATGTGTAGCTATCGTTCTCGACGCACGAAACGGCGCTGGAGCGCTGGTCATAAAGGACAAGGCACCCGGCGAGAAAGCCCGCATTGTTCTTGATCAGGAGCACAATGTTCCTGTCTCTTCCCGCCTCGATGTTGATCAATGAGCAGCGCTTTGAGTCAGACGTCTCCACTTCTTTGACGATCCCGATGATGAGGCCGTCGCGTTGTTTGAATTTCGCAAGCGCGGATTCTGTCAGGACTGGCGAGCGCTCGCCTCTCGCCGCCACGTAACCATTGTCCATGCAACCATGTTTGTACCAGGGTGGGCCGAGCGGTGGGTCGATCCAGACGCTGCCGCCGTTGTGGCGGATGAAGTAGACCGGCTCTCTGCACTCTGGGCATTTAGTGAGAAAACAGCAGCCTTCCTTGCTACGGTTGTAGCCGGCGTAATCGTAGACCGCCGAGCGCGCGGCCCCGCCGCAACCACCGCTGAAATGTAACGGTATGCAGCGCCCGTCTATATAACGAAACTCAATCTCACCGCCGCAACGACTGCAGATTGGCATCGGCTAACCCGTACCCACCGGCGGGCAATCCAACACAATTTTGCTTTGTCTTCAACGGTTGGTTGCGCGGTCCAGTTTACTCAGAAGCTTTTTCATAAGCTTGGCGGATCAGGTGCAGCGCCGGGGCAACATGACCAGCTTCCCTTACTCTGAACAGCACGCCTCCCAACTCGGTCGCGTGTACAATGAAAGCTTGCTCGGTTGCATCTATGGCCCGCCCTGTTGGGTCGTCAGCCTCTTCGAAATCCAGGTTGAGATTGAGAGTTAGGTATCTCCGTCGCGGGATGATCTCGACGAAGAAATCAAACACGCGATAAGTCACCGTGTTCGGGCCCGGAAGCTCAATAATGTCGGTACCTAACGCGCAAATTTGCTTACGCAATTCGTCGAATAACACGCGAGTTTCGGGCCCAAATTCTAGATCGTCAATTTTAAATCGCTCAGCGTAGGTCTTTCGCTCCTCGAGTTCGGCTGCGCGAACCACAGTCATTTCGACCAAAAGCGACGGCCAAATCTTGATCGCCTGACTTGCAAGCCGCTTGCCCCGCTCTTCAATCTGCGTCTGCGTCCAGACCTGTTGCTCGCGAATGAAGCGATTGAGGCGAAGTGGGCTGAAATCGAAACCGACCTGCCGGCCCTCCTTATCGACCAGTGATTTCTTCTTATCGAAAGGAAGATCGCCATACTCCGGGTTATATCCGGTCAGCGTCAAATTCCCCAAGCGATCTCGCCAGGTCTCTTGAATTTCACGCCAGTTCGGGCCAAGCATCTGCCGCCATTCTGGCTTCAGGTCCTCATTCTGCGGCAGGACATGCTCGATCGTCAGATTGGCAGTGTCGATCCTTTCTTTGCTGTTATTTTCGAGGCGACCCAGAAGATAAGAGCAAGTCCGCATGTCATATACGTCGCGGGTCTCAAGCGCTTCTCGAAACTCGGTATCCGTCGGGTATCTTCGTTTCCTGCCCTGCCGGTACAGACTAGCTTTGAGGCTATCCAGCGGCTCCCTCTCTCTAATGTAATAAGCAAGTGAAGCGAAGATTTGATAAAGGCTGCGTGTCTGCATATCGCAGACTGCTCGACGAAATACGTAACTTTCAATCAGAGTTATAGATTCCAGGAAGTCGTCCAGACCAAGTGTTCGGGCGCGCGAATAACAATCATATAACTGCAACATGAGAGGAGAAGCGACCTCGACGAGTACTCTGAGGCGCCTCATCGCCTCGCCGAGGCGCTTATCCTGTTCTTGTCCCAGGCTGAAGCCGACGTAGTACGTACTGAAGCGCTTCAGGTCGTCCAACAAAGCTTCGACCGATTGCTCAGCCGCAGTCGATTGGAAGAAAGCACGGAATTGCTGGTAAATCTCGTCGGATTTTAACTGCTTACTAGGCCTTAGCTTGATTGTGAGATAGTCACGGACAAATTTGTCGAACTCGGTACGATATTTGACGCCAAAGGCTGTTTCGATAGGCCGCCAATAGTTTTCGTACAGACGAGTCTGCTGCTCCTCGCTTTGTCTCATCAGCACGAAGTTGCGAATAAGGTCGGCCTGCGTGAGGTCAAGCCCGGTCGAATTCAAACTCTCGAAGATCATTTGCGGATCGTCTTGACCGCGCGTGAGGTGGACATCGACCGCCACCAGCTTGCGCAGCCCCCGATAGACGAGCAAGGGATCGGCTTCTTTCATCGCCTCTTCGAAGAATCTGAAATTCTCGGTGATTCGCTCCGATGGGGTCGCCGGCCACGGTTTGTCATCCAGCAGGGCCGCAAGGGTCTCGTGGTCGGTGCGGCGCAGGTGCAATTTGTATCGACGCTCCCCTCTGACATGTCGATTGATCAGATAAGAATCTTCGATAGCTTCAGGGGTGGGTAGATCATCGGCTTCGGAATCAGAATCCGCTTCGCCGTCGGCACGCATCCGTCGGCGCAAGGCAGCAAAAATGAGCAACAGCGTGGTGAGGCGTTGCTGACCGTCTATCAGGAGCCATCGGGTAGTGCTGGCGGACGTTTCCTCGGCTTCAATGTAAACGACCGACCCAATGAAATGTCCCTTGGCCTTCGTGTCCTTGCCGACGCGAACGATGTCTTGCCAAAGCTGCAGACATTGCTTCGTGCCCCACGAATAATCCCGCTGAAATACCGGAACTATGTATTGTTTCTGTCCATCGATCATTTCCGTAATGCGGACATCGTGGGCATCCATTCTGTTTCCCCCATAAAACCCGAACTTTAGTCTGGACCGGAATCTTCCGACTCTTCCTCGTCACCATCGTCGGCCTTCCCCTTCATTCCCGGCGCGATGCCGAGGCGGACTTCTTCGGCGTGGCGTTCGGCGTTCAGCGCGAGGAGGCGGGCGAGAAGTTCGTCGCGGAAGTCCGAGGGCCAAAACAGGCGACCTTGGTAGGCGTGGTCGTCTTCGTTGGTCTCGTCGCGGAAGATTGGGTCGGCGCGCGCGGCGAGGTCGTGCCATCCATAGGCTTCGAGCACAACGCGATCCATGGCGGCGTGCAGCTCGCGCAGGCGCTGGATGTCTGCGCCGGTATCGGCGGAATCGTGGAAACGATTGTAAGTCTTGGTCATACCCTCGTTTCGAGCTATCATGAGAGCAGCACGGTGTTCATGATATACACTTCCTGCGCGCTCTAGGGCGGATACTTGCATTTCGAGCGGGAATGGAAACGTGCGAAAGCAATCGGTCGGCGTGTAACGCAACCTGTCCTCAAGCGATGAAGCGAAAAATCTCGCCCATGTCTCGTGTACGCGCGAGTGAAGCGTCGAGAACGGTGCAAACGATGCAAATGGAAATAATATCAAATCGAGCGAATAGACCATGCCAGCTGGGAGAAAACTCGGGCTAAGATGCTTAGCAACACGGCTCAATGCGAGGACTTGCGGTAGGCCTGAAACCGCCGTGTAAAGCTGATCTCGTCGCCGCAGAAATCTCCACCAGATTTTCTGACCGGCTTTATCCTTTTGTTGGAGGCGCTCTGGCTTAACCCGAGTTTCAACGATCCCAAGTAAATCTGGCCAATCGGCCGCAACCGGATCGTCATAATCGTCGGGAACAATTCCGTTTCGCAAACATTCGTCTCGCTTCTCCGAGGTCATAGCTGACCAGGGAACATCCATGGCTTCCCGTCGCAAGGGAAAATCCGCGAAGTCGATGACGTACCGGTGGTTCGCGTGTCGCGGATGGTTGCTGAGCTCATCGCCACCGACAAACGGGAAAATCCGATTGGCGTTGACAGAACACCTTTCGATAAGTTGCCTCATTTCATGTAGCGAAGATGACTTACCCTTTGCTGCTCCCTCATCGTCAAAGATGAAGCCCAATCCAAGTACAATTGACCCCTGAAACGATTTTCCTCGATTTGCGGAAAGATGTGACGGAGAGCCGTCAAGATCGCCCTCTACGAGATAGGCAGAAATTCGCCTGACTGCTCGACCTTCAATAACGGGCCGTTCGGCGGCTATTTTTCCGATATGGACGACCGACACCACGACTGCTGCGTCCCCGGGCCACTTCAAGCGCCGCATCGCTCGGCGAATAACACCTCCTCGATGAAGTATGTGGGCGAGGCCAGTCGCCCGCGTATCACCCTGGCCTATCGTGTTTGTCGCGATTAGACCGAAAACTCCTCGGTTGCTTAGTAGATCGAATGCGCGACGGAAGAAGTGGGCGACCAGATCAGAGTTGCCATGTGCCTCTTCATGGATCGTTTGTAACCAAGGCAAGTAGCGCGCACGATTACCAGCGATGATTGAGTTCTTTCCAGCGAAGGGGGGATTCCCAACGATCGCATCAAATCCGCCATTCTCCCGTGCGAATACCTCCGGAAACTCGACCTCCCAATGAAGCGGCGTGAGCGGATGCGCACCATGCTTCAAGCTCGCCGCCGTTGCCGTGAGCTTGTCCCACGCCACTGGCGACCCGCCGAGCCAGCTCTCGACCTCGGCGCGCTTCATCTCACGCGCCTTCGGCTTGTCCTCGGCGAAGAACGCCGCGATCACGGCGTCACCAATTAGGCGGATTTCCTTCAGCCGCGCTTCCAACGAGCGATGCCGCTCTTCCTGAATGGCGCGCGCGGTGTCGTCGGGCGCGGCCTGGATTTCGGCGCGGCTTTTCATCGCCTCGGCGACACGGTCCTTCACCAGTTGCCGGAACAGCGGCAGGCCGGGCTTCGACGTATCCCAATGCGCCGCCGCGATCTGCGCCTGCGTTAGTCCCACCAGGCTGTCGCCTGACTTGAGCGCGTGATCGAGAAACGTAAACTCGTGGTCGCGCGCGAGCGTCGCGAGCCATAGCGACAGCTTGGCGAGATCGGTGGCGAGCGGGTTCCTGTCGACACCGTAGAGGCAGCGCTGAGCTACCAGGCGGCGCGCGTGCAGTTCCTCGTCCTCGTCTGGCGGAATGGTCGGCTTTTTGGCTTTGTGAACATTCCACGCTGCAACCAACCGCACCGCGAGCGTGCGGCAGGCCTCGACCAGAAAGGCGCCGGAGCCCATGGCCGGATCGCATACTTTGAGATCCAGAATCTGCTCCGGCGTCGCGTCTGGCCCCAGCCGCTCGAAAGCCGGCTCCAGTGCATAGCGCACAATGGGCTCGGTGAGACTACGAGGCGTGTAATGGCTGCCGGTGCGCCGCCGCTCGTCGGTCGGCTGCAAGATGGGCGTGCCGGATGCAATCTCGTGCTTCTTCGGCGATCCGCGCTCATCGACGATCGGATCGAGCGCGGCGGCGAGGTCCGCAGCTGTTTTGGCGGCCTCAACCGCCTTGCTGACATTCGCCGAAAGTTGGCCGCGGTCGGCCTCCTCTTTCAAGAATTTGATGCGGTCCTTGCCCTTGGCGGCGACGAGTTTTTCGAGATCAACGAAAACCGGCGTCCGATTATGCTTGCCCGCTTTGATCGCGAGACCGCGCCCAGCGGCTGTCTCGACGGTGAAGCCCATTACTGTCTCATAAACCGAGCCAATCTGTTGGACATCGAGTGCGCGGTAGGACACGCGCTCGCGCGTGGCGCCAATCTTCAAAGTCATGAGCCCTTCAAGGATGCGTAGGATGCAGCCGTCGGAAATGGTGGGGATGCGCGCCGGATCGACAGTGTCGATCCGGCCTTCCAGGAAGAGAAACTCATCGTGATTGAACAGTTTGCCGCCGCGCGCCTGCACGAAATGACTTGGATGGCCCTTGTGGATCAGCCGAAATAGCGCGAGCAGCCGGCCCCAGCCGCCGCGCCGCTCATCCATCGTGTCGGGATTGATTGCCGCATCTTCAACCAGTCTCGCGTAAAGCCCCCGTGCGGAATAGCTCGTCTCGTAGATTTCACGCGCCCGACCATCCTGACGTGATGGCAAAAGATCGCGATCTTCCGCATAGAGAGCAAAGACGAGGCGCAGCAGAACTGTGAGGAGGCCCTCGTAGAGATGCCCAGGTCGGGTTCGCGCCAAATCCCGGATCAACTTCGGTTCCGCAGCGTCGAATCCCCGCAGCAATTCGTGCAACGCGCCGAGCACCTGTTCCGCCAACGCGGTTGAAACCGCGGCCTGGGCCTCGCGGCTCTTCCGGAGGAGCGCCGGCAGACGGTGTTCATCGGCATCGGTGAACAGGCGCACCGAATTGAGAAGCAGCTTTAGCCCGCCAAGCATCGGTCGGCCGGCAACAGTGGCGAGTGCACGTAAGGGGAATGTCAGATGGCCCGACGTCTCGCCCGAGGGCGCGTAGATTACTCGCAGTTCCGGCGCGAAATGGTCTTCGCCGTCCTTTACTTCTTTTTTCTCGGTGATCAGCAGCCCGGCGAAAATGCCGGTTTCACGCAGCAGCCGCTCGAAGCGCTGATGCGGCGTCGCCTCCCAGCCCTCAAGCGCACTGCGCCCGTCCGGATCGATGCCAGGCGCTTCAATCCGCACGAGGAGCTGCCAGTTTGCGGCGCCCGCGCCCAACTCGCGGACGGCCCAGGTCGGGCTGAGGGTCGTGTCGTGATCCGGCAAACGGACGTGAAAGTCATCCGGCAGTGGGGGTCCACCTGGACTGCCGGCGACGTGCTGCGCCTTCCAACCAAGCACCTCTTCAAAGAACTTCCAGGGCTTCCCAAACCCCGGCTTCGACGAATCCCCGCCGACATGCGCCGCAATGACCGCCGTGTCGGCTTGGGTCTGGCGCAAGGGTGCGAGGCCGAGCTCCTTGAGCAGAACGGGCGCGACGACTAAGCCGACCGGTCTGACAAAATCGATCCACTCGAGATCAAGGTCCCGCTTGATTTCAGCCGCCATGCGTCACCCGGACGACGGCCAGAGGTAGACAAGACCCACCGGCTCGAGCCGATGGGCGTGGACATTGTAGGAAGCGCGAATGCGCTCAGGCTCGTCGCGGATTTCGTTTTCGAGGCGCAGCAGCCGATTTTGCCAATGGCGACGGTCGGCTTGTTGTTCGCGGCGCTCCTCTTCCGCGATGCCCGGCAGCGTCAGCTGGTTCGGATCGAATTCGGCGTTGGCCTTGGCGATCCTTTTGCGCTGCTGATCCAGCAATTCAGTCAATAATTTCGCTTCGCTCTCGCCGCGTTTGACAAGGTCGACCTTGACTTGGGCTAGACGCTCCTCGGCGATCCTTTCGAATGAAGGCGCCAAATCGGCGATGTCGCGCTCGACCACGGCCTGAATGTGTGCGACCGCCATTTTCGGTGCGGCTCTGGCCTGCCGCAGTGCGTCTTCGAGCTGGTTGAGTGTGCGCTCCTCACCGCTCTCTCCGAGCGATTGAAGGGGTTTGTGTTCGCGGTCAGCCTCGCTCCAGATCGCAGTGACCGGGATGATTTCTTCGTGCAACCGTGCGGCGCCAGCTCCATAGACGGAAAGCCGTCCCATCAGCACCACCCGGGGCTGCGCGCCGGGCCCCTCAATCACAGAGATGCGGGACAATCCTGCTTGGAAACCCTGAGAAAGGAAGCGCGACAGCAGCCGACGCACCAAACGGTGCTCGAGATGCACCTGCACAATTTCCGGGGTGTCGCGGCCGTCCGGCAGGCGCGGTGGTTCAAACGCTATGGCCCGGATTGGCACGCGCTTGCGCCATTCGCCGATCCGCTCGCCACGCTTCCTCGGACGCTCACGCAGATCGTCGAATGTGTCCTGCCACCCTGGTTCCTTAGCAAAGGCCGGATCGTTTGGATCGAGGCGGAAGGTCGCGGTAGCGCCGACGGTTTCCGCCCGCTCGCCATCGAGATCGACGCCAGCCCGCGCCAGGGCGGCACTCACCACGCGCTGGAGATCGTCCGGACTGACGCCCACTCGCTCTCGCGAGCGCTCGAGTGCGTTTCGTAGCTCCTGTTGCTCCTCCGCGACACGCGCATATCGTGCGCGCTCCTCGTCATCCATCTCGGCGCGAGCTCGTGCCAGTCGCTCCGCGTCGGTTTCTTCCTCGATCGCTTTCGCAAGCGCGGTGGCCGCTCCGCGATCAATGCCACCTTGCGCGAGACGATCGGTGATCCTCTTCTCTATCACCTGCCCAGCAGAGCCGAGCTGGCGCTGGATTACCTCGGTCTTTCGCACCAAAGCCTCGAGGACAATGTCGGCTTCGCGCTGCTCGTAACGGAAATAACGGCAGAATACCTGCTTGGCCGGCTGCAGTTTTCGATCGATCCGACCGTTGCGCTGCTCAAGGCGAGAAGGGTTCCAGGGCAAATCGAAATGGATGAGATCTGAGCAATAGGTTTGAAGATTGATACCTTCGCGCGCCGCGTCCGTGCAGATGAGGATGCGGAGCGGCTCTTTCACCGGATCAGTATTGAATGCCGCCTTCACCTCCTCACGCCGATCTTGGTTAGTGGTCCCGGTGAATACAGCGATGCGATCGTCGACTTGATCAGTTTCAGCTAGAGCTTCCAACAGTCGCCGTTGCAACCATCGCCGGGTATCTTCCCATTCGGTGAAAATTATCAGCCGTCGATTGTTCCAAGTCGGGCCGGCCAATAAGTTCTTTTGTACCCACTGCAACAGCCAATGCACCCGCGCGTCAGGCTTGAGAGCGGCGTGCTCGGCGAATGCCAACATTTCGTCGACTGCCGCAAGCTCCTTCCGCAGGTCGCTCGGAGATGCATCGACGGCGCCCACGATAGATGCGGCCTCGGCGGTTGCCTCTTCGTCCGCCTCGATCGCAGCTTCAGCGCTTTGATCTTCCAGACCAAGGTCCTCGGTTTTGTCAGTTGTGCTGCCGTCGACAAATCCCTCCGCGGCGGCCGAAATACCCTGAGCGTCTTCGCCGTCGATTAGCCGCTGCAAAGTTTTCCGGTGCGCTTTTAAGGTGCGCAAAAATGCAGCGATCGAGGACAAGAGACGCTGCTGCAGGCCGACGAAGGCCAGTTTCGCCAGCGCTCTCTTATGCGGGGGTAGCGTAGCAATGCGGCGCGCGCGCAGCTCACCGTAGGCCGCGAGGCGATTCCACAGGATAAGTTCGGGCGCATCATTTGGAAGGCCGGCGATCTTGGCGGCTTCGACCTTGCGTTCCGGAAATGCCTCACCGAGGCGACGCAAGTCCGCCTTTAGGCGACGCACCATTACTGGCTCGAGATCCTTCGGGCGCGTCTCAACTCCACGCGTGAAGCGTTGCGGGTCGAGCATTTCAAGAAGCGCAGAGAAGCTATTTGAGTGCCCATTGTGCGGGGTGGCCGTGAGAAATAGCCGGTGCTCAAAGCATGCAGATAGCTCTCGCACTGCCCGTGTGAGCTGGCTGGAGATGGCATAGCGGGCGCCACCGGACGGCGCGGCATGATGCGCTTCATCGAGAATGAACAGCGCGCGCGAGCGAAAATCACCGAGAACGTCGCGCAGACCGGCGACATAATCCTCTTCGGCGAGAAGGCTGTGCGAAAGGATAAAACGGGAGCCGGTGGTCCAGGGATTGACCGAGAAGCCGCGAAGGCGCCGGAGCTCGTGGATGCGCTCGCGATCGATGATATCGAAGGTCAGGCCGAACTTGCTCTCCAACTCATCCTTCCACTGCACCGTCATGGCGGCCGGGGCGGAAATGACGATGTAATCAATACGCCGGCGCAGCAGCAGCTCGCGGGCCACCAGCCCTGCTTCAACCGTCTTACCAAGCCCGACGTCGTCAGCGATCAGGAGATTGACCCGCGGAAGCCGCAAGGCTTTGCGCAGCGGTAGCAGCTGATAGGCGTCGAGCCGGATACCGGCGCGGAACGGCGCCTGCAGCAGATCGCGGTCGGCGGCGGTCGCGGAACGCCAGCGAATCGCCTTCACGTAGGCTGCCAGTACCTCGGGGCTATCCGGCGCGCCGCGGCCGACGTGCGACCACGCGTCCTCCTCGAGCACACTGGCGCCGATTTCGGCGTCCCATAGGACCTCGATCTGCTCGCCCTGCGCGTCATCGGCGATGCAGGATAGCTTGACCGTGGTCAGATCAGGCTGAACGTCATTGATGGCTTCGACCAACCACTGGCGCCCGCGGACCTCGACGAAATCCCCCTGTTCTACGTCCATTCCCCTACGACCTTTTGGTGCGACTTGATCTTAGGAGGTACCCGGTCAAACCCCTTCTGGGAACCGGGTTTGCAAGCGTCGAAGGTGTCACCCCGTCTTGTAAATTAGCTGGTTTGAGTCCGCCGCTCGGCAATTGCCTCACATATTAGGCATATCTGTATAATACTCGCTAACTGACTAATTCATAAGGCATTGCGCTCCCGTTGATAGCCTCATATAAAAGGTGATCGAACCAAAAGATGGCAGATTGCCTACTATACGAGGCAGACCGTGGATCTCATTGAACTCGGCGAGCGCGTCAAGGCGACCCGCAAGGCGAAAGGTTGGTCTCAGACGAAGCTGGCCGAAAAATCCGGCGTTAGCCGGGCAAGGATCGAAGCGCTCGAAAACGCCCGCATTGCCGAGATCGGGTTCAAGCATCTGATGCGGGTCATGCACTCGCTCGACCTCGATTTGCGCATCACCCAACTCAACCGCGGCCGTCCGACTCTAGAGGACCTCGCTGCGGAGGAAGCGATACAGGATGCTCCGCGTCTGGACCGATAGCCAACGATCCGGCCTGCTCGATCGACACGGCCCGCGTGGCACCACCTTCGTCTACGATCCGAAGGTCGCGAGCGCTCGTGCGGTTTCCGTCACCATGCCGGTCCGAACCGCATCCTGGAACACTCCATACGGGCTCGCACCGATCTTCGACATGAACCTTCCCGAAGGCGCGCTGCGTGCGCACCTGATGCGAAGCTTTGCCAAGGCCACCGGTACCTTCGACGACTTCGATCTTCTCGGTGTTGTCGGAAGAACCCAGATCGGCCGGCTCCGCTATTCTGATCCCGAGGCAGACCTCACCGAAGAAGTCCCTTTCCAATCCGTCGATGAGATACTTCGGGCACGACGAGGGGGCGAGCTATTCAAGTACCTGCTCGACAAATTCGCCGTTCATTCCGGGCTGTCTGGCGTCCAACCGAAAGTCATGATCCGCGGCATCAACGAGCCCCAATCATTGGCCACTGCGGACCGACAATCACCCAGCTTCAAGAGCGCCACGCACATCGTGAAATTCTGGGAACCGACCGAATACCCCGAACTCGCGGCCAATGAGTATTTCTGCCTGTCTGCAGCGAAAGCGCTGGGTTTGACCGTTCCCGAATTCGAGCTTTCCGACGATGGCCTCGCGCTCGTCGTGAAACGCTTCGACCTGAAATCCGACGGATCCTACCTCGGCTACGAGGACTTCTGCGTCATCAACGGTCTACCTACCGCCGACAAATACAAGGGCAGCTATGAAACGCGGTTGTTCAAGCGCGCCCGCGAGTTCATCGATACCGTTCAGCACAAGCATGCGCTCGAGGATTTGTTCAAGTTGTTCGTGCTCAACTGCGCCATTCGCAACGGCGACGCGCACCTCAAAAACTTCGGAATCGTTTATGCCGATGTTATAGGGCCTACAGACCTGGCGCCGGTCTATGATCTAGTTAGCACTCAACCGTATATCCCAAAGGATCCGATGGCGCTTACTTTGAACGGTTCGACCAATTGGCCGGATCGCAAGGCGCTGACGCTTCTCGGCCAGACGCGGTGCGATCTCTCATCGGAGACCATTAAACGCATCCTCGAGGAGACTGCGGACGCTCTTTCAAAGATCGCGCCGGATGTCATGACGTATTTCAAGAATACGGCAGCGCACCGCGATATCGGCGATCGCCTCCTTGCAGCATGGGAGACAGGCATTCAACACAGTCTCGGGTTTGCCGACCGTTCAATCGCAAAAAGCAGTAACCCCTGAGCGAGTCCGTTCTCGGAGTGAGCCTGACAGCCCGTTGATAAGGTGAGCGCATCCACGGGGTTGCCCAGGTAGCGCCGTCTCTTCCGTTCTCAATCACCTCGATTAAGTCCGCTGTCGCAGCCTCGCCTCGAAGGCGAGGTATGCATGCTTCTCGTCTAGTGTGAGAATCTGAGGCCGATTCGTGATCACCTCGGCAAGTTCCAACGTGACCCTGTCGAATAGGTTCGCGAGGAGCGCGTCACCGATGGCCCGAGCCTCGGAGAGATCCTCCAGCAACCCCGCTGTCTCGCCGTGTGCCAGCTTGTTGCGCCCCTCGCGATACACCGTGGTGACCGCATCGGCGATGCTGCGCGATCCTGGCGGCGTCGGGAGACCCTGGGGATTGAGCGCCGCCTCGGCGAAGGCCGTCATTGCCGCCGCGTCACCCCCGGCTCCCGATAACCCGTCAGCGGCGCAGCCGTAGTCCACTACGGCCATGAAGTCCGATGCTTCCCGACGGGCCTCGCCGACCCAGTACAGAGCGTTCGCCCATCGCTCGACGAGGTGGGCTGCGCGACCGGTCTGGCGACCCTTCACATACGCGTCGAGCACTTTGCCGGCTGCGTCGAGGAACGGCCGCTCAGCGGCCATCTTCGCGGCAAGTGCGCCCGGCTTGCCGCCAAGCCCCGGCATCTGCACGCTTGAGCCGCCCAGCAACGCGCCTTCCGGTGAGGTTGCCAGGCGATTTTCGAAGTACAGATGCTGCCTCCCGGCTTTTGTGAAACGCCGGGCATCCTCCACATGAAAGCGAAGACCGACCGCGTCCACGGCGAGGCCGATGATGATCGACGCCTTATGGTGCGACTGACGGAGCTCGTGGCCGCTCATCCGGATCGTGGCGACCCACCCGAAGTTTCGAAGCGAGGTCAAGACGCTCCACGCCGTGCGTAGGTCTTCGCCCCCGCCCGAGGCCAATGCGCGCCGGCGGAATTCGTCGGCGGTCACCGCGCCGCTCTCGACCTGCTGGATGTGATTGAGCGAGGCGGGATCCTTGACATAGCGGATCAGCCAATCGGCACGCGGCAAAAATTCGACAGGGCCGACCGAGAAAGAAGCAACACCTTGATCCGAGTGGAAGAGTTGGCAGGGGATGTGGCGATCGACGTCGGGCCGTGCGCTACCGGCAAGCCGATCAAGGTTGACCGCATAATCGCCGGCCAGGGCCACGTAAAAGGCTTGATCTGGCGATGCTGCCTCGCGGTCTTTCGCATCGCTGGGAAGATGACTGCCGCAGTTCAGGATCGTTTTGCCGATGGCCGTAAATGACAGCTTGTCGAACTCGGCGCGCGAGATCGTCTGTCGGAAGTCCCCCCGTGCCCGCCATGTCTGTTCTGTAAGCTTATGTGCGGCATCTACACCGGCCTGAGTGACGCGATATTCACGCCCCGAGCCGATCGGGATCGCCAGCGGAATTAGGGGAAACTGACTCAGGGCCGACCAGTCCTCGAAGGACATAGCAGCGGCTTTGATCACGTCCTCGATGATGGTCTCAAGCAGTTTCTCGACCGGCTCTTGCGGGGCCTTGTTGCCGCTCAACTTGTTCGTTCGCGCCAAGAGTGATCTCTTTTTCTGGCTTGTTGTGTCGCTCCCCATATTGTGTCTCGATGTCGCCGTCGCCAGCTTCGCTCAAGTCGAGTTGTGGCGTCAGTCTGCTGCCCAGAAAGCTGCGTCGCCGTACGAAGACCCGCCCCGCCTAGAGAGCCACCGATCCGGTTTCTAAGGTCGGCTGGGCTCGGCGCTCCTCCCCACTTCGTACGGGTCGCGGTCTTGTCGCCGCTGACACCAACGCCCGGAGCCCCTGAGAACATCACGCATTCCTTCTCACACGCTCGCGCTCCCATTCCTCAATGTCGGATCGCAGCCAATGGCGCGCGGATGTCGGGCCGCCGAACCTTATCGGGCGCGGAAAGCCGTGCTGTTTTATGTATCGGTAGATCCACATGTTGGACACGCCGAACCGCTCGCGAATCTGGCCAGCGGTCAAGTAACGAGCATCGTCGGAAATGCGGATCCGGTTCTTGATCGTGCTGAGAGCAGTGCTCATGCCGCCATAGATAATCCGTGCCCGGCAGTCGCCGCAACGGCTGGTGTGAAGGGCAGCGGATCCTGAAGTGAGCGTCTGATTTGATCGAGGGACCAGAGCGCACCGATATCAGGCTGGTTCAGGTGGCCGTTGGGGACGATGATTGTTTTAAAAAAGGATTTTTTCTTTTTTGGATTTCCCTTTTTGTTTTTCGTTTTTACGTTTTCGTTTTCTGGAATTCTTTTTAGCTTTTTCCGGAGAGAGGACACGCGTAGGGGCAGATGGCGTTTTCGCGCGAGGCCCCCGTGCACCATTTGCGACCCCGTAGCTCGATGCAGGCCGGTCACCGTCCCTGATTTTCGGGGATTTGCGTCGTTACGGCCAGGAAGCGCTACGCTGCGCAATGCAGGTACCCGATAGGTCACGCTCGGCCAGATCGGTAGCAATCCTGCGAATTCGATCGATCCCGTGAACGACCCGTTAATCACGATCGCCATCAAACAAATCGCTGATGCTAAAAAACTGTGCGCAAAAAGGCCATTTAAGGGACAGTCGAAAGAAATAAAGGCCAACGCCCCGTGGCAAATGCGCATTTACACCTGGTAGCTCCAAGTCCGGTTTTTGGGACCGTCGCCACGCCGCGGCGCAAACCCAATGCCGAGTTGCGACCGCGGGAATACCTGACCGAGGCCGAGGTCGAGCGGCTGCGTGAGGCGGCCCGCGCCGGCAACCGCAATGGTCACCGCGACGAGACCATGATCCTGATCGCCTTCCGGCACGGGCTGCGGGCGTCCGAGCTCGTGACCTTGCGCTGGGACGCGATCGACCTCGAACAGGGCAAGGTTCACTGCAGTCGGCGCAAGAACGGCGCCGCATCGGTCCATCCATTGACCGACGCCGAGCTGCGGGCCTTACGCCGGCTCAAACACGAGGCGCCGCAATCTCGCAATGTGTTCCTGTCGGAACGTGGCGCGCCGTTCACCGTCGGCGGCTTTCGTCGGATGGTCACACGGCTGGGCGTCAAGGCCGACTTCACGTTCCAGGTTCATCCGCACATGCTGCGCCATGCCTGCGGCTACAAGCTCGCCAACGATGGACGCGACACCCGCGCAATCCAGCATTATCTCGGGCATAAAAATATCCAGCACACGGTTGGATACACCGCATTGGCGTCGGATCGTTTCAAAGGATTCTGGAGGGATTGATTATCGTTAGGTCTATGTCGAGCCAATACTCGCTCGGGAGACGACCTCCAGATGGGCATGATCGCCGGGCTGCTCCTCAAGCGTAAAATCCCAGCACTCGTAATCATGCCGGATAACGAGCGTGCGAAACACTTCAAGACCGTCGCGATTTGCCACCTGGATGAGCGCGGGGTGGTATTCTAGCAAATGATTGAAGAGACGCGACGTAGCCGTCATGGCTTCAACCGCCAGGGCGCGTACTTCGGGTTCGTCGAACACCGGGTGTGCGTGTAGTCTCATGTCACCTTCTCCGGCCCCGCGTTGGGCGGAGCTCAATTTTCTCGCGGTATGAAAAGTTCCACACTCACAGCGCCGTTCTTCTGGCGGAGGATTGCCGCCCGACCGCCGTCACGCCTCACGCCAAAGGCGAGAAGCAGTGCAAGCTGATCCGGGGTGCAATCGTCGATGGTGCCTCCAGCCGGGATGACTTCAAGCGGCAAGTTTGTTGTTGTTACCGAGACGACTTCCGGCAAGTTGACCTGCATGCCGCGCCAATCGTCCGGCAAGCCCGGCAGCAGCAGTTCGCGCCACTCGATACCCGCTGCGGGAACAGAGCATCGACGTGACTGCAGCCCTTGGCGTTGGCGAACATGTGGACCCAACCGGGTATCTTGTGGTGGCCGTCAAACACCGCATCGACCATTTTCGGAAGTTCGCCCAACTTCATCGTGAACGATTTAGACTTCACTTTCGATTTCGACCTGTGGAACTTAGACATAGGGAAGTGCCTTCCATTACCGGTCTTGATCGCCCATAGGGCAGCCGAGCGGATGGATGCGCGTTATTCCCGCCCCTTGCGCCTCAAAAACATTTTCTCGATAGCCGACAAAAATTTCATTCGAGCGCTGTTAGATTCAAGCCACCCTGTCAGGCCTCCTTCAAAGAAGCGCTTGAGTTCATCCAGGGTGAACGCCGCACGTGCGACTACTGCCTCGTCGCAATCGATCAGCCAACAATCGTCCCGAACACAACAGGTAGTCGGCCGGTCGATCGGGTCGCGGGTTCGCTGATCGGTTTCATAGGGGGAGGCGTCCAACCGGCAAACCGGTCGAGAGTGGGTATGTTCGACAAAGGTGCGCCAATTCGGAGTTTCAAAAGGGAACTGGACGCCACAGAAGACCCGGAAGTCGGTCGGACGGCCCAACACGGCATTTTCATCATCGAAGTGTTTCCGGCACTGGCGCTTCCAGTTTTCGAGGTTGCTTTCAACGCATATCGCCAGGGCCCGAAATATAATCCAGCGAGAAAGACGTTTCGGTTACACGATTGGGAGGCCGTGATCGACACAGTCGCAAGCTATGCACGTACCGCCCGAATCGAGGGGATTGAAGCTTGGACGCGAGAACTCGCCGCGCGTAGACCGCCACGCAAAGCCGACCAAGACCAGCTCGACGCCGTCCTGTGCGGTCTAATCGGTTACCATTGGCGCACGAAGCCGCGCGCAGAGTCAATCATGATCGGCGATCTAACATCCGGCTACATGATCTCCCCGGTCGATTCCGGCACGAGGACTCGCCTGGAGATGGCCGCCGCGAGGCATCGCGTCCCGGTCGATGGGGTCATCTAAGAGAAGCTTTTGTCAGCGGCCTGACTGTGCCATCCGCATCGTCTGAGACTAGCCGTACGTTCTGTCGACGACACCTTTTTGCTGAGTGAGCCGGTCTATGCGTCGGCGCTCTGATCAGCGGCCAAGTCTCGCTACCTTCAACGACGCAACAGGTAGCCTTAGGCGCGCTCCTCCGGCTTGGACCGTCTGTAAGCGGTCGCTTCCTTCACCAGGGCCGCCCAATCATCCGGAGGCCGACCCTTTCGCAGCATGCCGCCAAACAGATGATAGGGATCTTTGCCGCTGCCAGCTTTGCGCAGCGTGTTCTCGTCATTGACCCAGGCATAGATGATGACCGCCGCCTTCGAATTGTAACGGAAGAACAGGCGAAAGCGGCCAAGAAACTTCGCGCGGCGCCAATGGCGGTGCGCAGGCCCAAGCGTGTTGCCGAGATTGTATTCCGCGGCACCTGGTTCGCGCGGAATTTCCGTTTCCACGAGATCGACAATGCGCTTTAGCAGCTTTGTCTTCGGATGTTGGACGTATTCGCGGGGATCGCTTTTCTGCAAGCGTGCTACTTCCGCCACCAAAGCGTCGAAAGGCTCGCTGAAAGCCGGATGGACAAAGAGCCTCCAGGCAGACTTTGGAGGCTCTTTCTTCGTCACAGAATCACATCATCCGGAAGCATCTCCTCGTCGCTTACCTCGACGTTCTTCGTCAGCTCGCGCGCTTCGGCGATACGCGTCGCCGAAAGCGCCTTGATGCGATCGGGCGACTGCGCGATCTCGCGATCGAGAAACTTCAAAAATGCCGCCATGATCGGATCCACTTCGCCTTCACTTGTTTCGTCATCGGTCACCGAGAGCAGCATCGTCCCATGCCCGATGACATGGGCCTGAACCTTGCCTTTCTGCCGAAACTCGGGATGCGACCTAAAAAGCGACTTTTCAAGCCGGATCGCTTCCGACTTTCCCGTGGTAGTGATCGTCCCGGCATAGGCTACGGAAGTCTCCGATCTCGTTGCCTTGCGCGCCTCGGGTATCGTTTCAGTCCGGGCCATCGGCATTGTCGTCCTCTTTTTTCGATACGTAACTTAATACGTACCACCGCAGAAATCAATTGCCCCTTGCAGTTTGCTCGGCAATAAATTATATCTCACTTAATAAGGTGAGATAAATGAACAAAGTGACAGTGCCACTACGGGCACCGAATGAAGAGCCTATTCTCGCGGGTCGGCTTAGCGGCAAGCGCACCTTTCTGCGCGTTCTGGAGGAGATTCCATCCTTCACCGCGCCAACCCTCCTTATCCTTGATTTTCGCGGCGTGGAGCTGGCGACGTCCAGTTTTCTCAGCGAAGCGGTCTTGCCGTTGCGCGACCACCTGCGCTTCCGCCGTCCGCCCGCCTATGTCGTCGTCGCCAATCTTGCCGACAAGGTCGCCGAGGAGTTCGACGAGCTTTTAATCCGCACCAGCGACGCCATTCTCGCCTGCGATATCCGCGCAAACGGCGACATCGCCCACGTCCGCTTGGTGGGAAAGCTCGAAGAAAAACTTCTGGAAACCTTCAATTTGATTCGACAAAAGGGGACAGCCAGCGCGGTAGAACTGCATGCCGAGTTGCGCGAATCAGACGGCATCGGCCCCACGGCCTGGAACAACCGATTGAGCGTCCTCACAAGCAAGAGTTTTGTGATGGAGATTGCTCAAGGCCGTACGAAAAAATATCAGTCTGTTTTGGAGATGGCGTAATGGGACTCGATTTCATCAAGAAAGCTGCGCCGACATTTCATAAAGCGCTCGATCGGCGCGCGGTCGAACTTCGTACGCCCACGCTTTTCAATCGAGATATTCCTTCCGTCGCGCGCTCCGCGTCCGCCGAAATCTGTAAGGGGTCTATTTTCACGCCGGGCGAAAAAGTGCACCTCCGCATCTTCAACAACAAACTCATCGTACAGCGCGACAATATCGTGGTGGCTGAGTTTCCCGCGCCGCCTGCAGAATTTTTCAATCGGGTTCAATCCGGCGCCGGCATCGAAAGAGGTGTGGTCAAGGTGGTGCACGACCTCAGCCAAACTGTGGAGATCGGGTTTTGCGACTAGCTAAACCCATTCCCGAACACAAGGAGGGGCGCAATCTCCGGCGTGAGCGCCGCCGCTGGGACGATCCCGATATTCACATTTTGCCACTCGGCTGCGTTCAGTGCGCCGACCGCGAACTCTGCGGCGGCATTCACAAGAAGCAGCTCGATTACTATTGCTTAGGCGATTGTTGTGGCGACCCGTCATCCTGCGACAATGTTTGCCCCCGCAACTTCGAGACCTATGTTGATCGTTACCGCGAGGTCGACGGCTTCGGTCTCGACAATATCCCGCGCGCCACACCGCTCTTGCCGCCTGATTTGCCCTCCTATATTCCCCTTATCTTCCATCCAAACCGCCGCGCCGGGTTGCTGGATGTGCCAGCGGTGGCCTTGCCGCTTCATAAGTTCTACAGCCGCCGCGACGGCAGTCTGAGGTACAAGACTCTGCGCCGACATCGAAGCCGCCTTCAACGTGAACAAGAAGGCCCGCATCATTCTCATCGGTTGCGGGCGCGATAAGCCCATCGAAGCCTGGTGGGGATTAAGTTCGCAGCGCCGCATGATCCTCAAGGCCTTAACGAACCTTGGTATTGAATTGATCACCTCTCCCAATTACAGCCTCTTTACCGACATTCCGCGCCACGACAATTTGTACAACATTAAACGTATCGGCATCGCATGGTATGAGGCCGTCGATTTGCAACTGCCGTGCGCTCTGCATCTCAACGCGCGTACCTCGCGCGACTACGAGCGCTTGACGCGGTTCATAAGGCAGCGCGCTGAAACGACCGATGTTGCGTTCGAGTTCAAGACCGGGGGTGCCTGGCCGGGCCGGCGAGCCTTTCACTACCATCAGCTTGCGGATGTCGCCCGTCGCGCCGTGAAACCATTGCGCATGCTGATGGTGGGCGGATTGCCGGCGATACCGACCCTTGCCCCGGCTTACGCAAAACTGACCTTCATAGACACGACCGCCTTTATGAAGGCGATGTACCGGCAGCGCCTCGTTATCGGCAATGAGGGCAATGTCCTGGGCGTGACCGATCCCACCGATCCCGGCGTACCCGTGGACAGCTTGCTTGCCCACAATATCGAAACCATGTGGGCCTATGTCGAACGTCTCATCAATGCATCACGCCAAGCGCCGCCGGCAGGCGGCAACGCACCGAGGCAAGAAACCCCCGAAACGGCGCCTTCTGCGCCAGAACCGCCTGCCTTAGGTCGGGCCGTCCGCTGATCGTCAAAGCGTGATCGCCGGAGCGGAACCGCAAATCGGCTTTTAGATCGGTAAGGCCGCGGAACAGGTCGCGGAAACCGTTGCCGTGATCCGCGGAACGTCCGTAGCGGGAGACGCCTTCCTGAAGTGCCGCATACAACGCACGTCCATGATCCATCAGGTGCTTGAATTCCGGTGCCTCGCGCAAAGTCGCTAGAATGCCGACGCCGCCATCAGCGACCACGAACTCGAAATCGGACGGCCGGGCCTGAAATACGATAATGCCGGTAGCCGCTCTTTCCGAATGTTCATGCACGTTGGATTCCATCTCGCGGATCGCCGCCGCGAGACTTTGCGCCGTCGCGGCGGGAAATCCAGCCGCTTCGGCCGATTTGCGCGCCGCCATCAGAAATTGCGTACGCGCGGGATCGTCTCTGACTTTCAACGGATCGAAGACCGTCCGCAGGAAACCGCGGTGCTGCATTCCGTCGAGCCAGATGTTCTTGGCGCCGCGAAGCGCCGAGCGTAAATCGGCCTGCGTGACCGAGTCCAGCCACGGGCTTTCGAGAAGCGTTCCATACCGGCCGGTGATGGACCCAAATAGAAGCTCGACGAAAGGGCCGACGCTCGACGGCGCAAAGGCCGGGGCTGTCTGCGCGCCGGCCAGCTTGCCGCGCGTGTGAGCGGTAACGAGGTCGTCCACCGCATCAAATGTGAGTTCACCGCGCCCCATCGTTTCCGTGCTGCGATATTGGTGAAAACGTCCACTATGCAGCGACGCATGGCAAAAAAGAAGCTTAAGCTATTGCAGGCCGACAACGACACCGGGCGCTATCGGCACGTCCGAGGGGTCTAACGCGGCTTGTCGTCAGTGGCGGTCCCGGCTTCCGCGCTGGGCAAGTCGCTATCTCGCGCCGCATCCTCGGGTTGCTCGGAGGTTGAAACCTCGACGGTCACCCCCGGCTTTAACAGCAACGTGACCGTCACTTTCACGTTGTTGACCAATACCTCAATCGGGAACGGGCGCGCGAGCTGGTCATTGTCGGACATGGGCGAGCGTAGCACTGATCTTCGGCAACGTCATCGGATAGCTTAGGCGTCGAACTTAAACCAGCCGCGGCGCACGCAGTAAATGCAGCGGCCGAATTCGTCGAGCCTTGCGGGAATGGTGCCAGCATGCTCAGCCAAATGCACAAGGTGATCGCCAAACGTCGGTGCCCGCGTGTCCGTAGGCACCAGAATTGGCGAGGCGTGATCTCCTACGGCAGAGCGGCGGAGTGGGTTCCGGCCTTTGCTCGCTTTGGAGTTCACTGTGTGACGACATATTTGCGGGCGTCCGCAACGAATGCCGGATCGCCGTTGACCCACACTGCCGGGAACCATTGCACGCGGTTCTCACGCCGTCCGACACCGTAGCGGACAGTATGCTTATGACCACGCCGCCGATGCGGACGCGGACTAGCGTGCGTTCCCGGTAGGCGCTCTTGCTGTTCCATGTCCTCGATGGCCGGACGCTCAACGCGAGTGGTCGAAATGTATATCGCGCCAAGCGGTCCAAGGAATTGCGGCTTGGACTGCTTGTGCTTGTTCCTGAACCGGGTGTTAGTTTCGGTCGTCTTGATTTCGTTGCGGGTCGCGAGCGAAATTAAAAGTGTGGTCAGCGCATCAATGCAATCGACAGGGGAAAGGCCGTCCGTGCCGTTTATGCTGCGGGCCTCGACGGGAGGCGTTGTTAGCATAGAGCCGTTTTCCTCTTCCCTGCCGTGGTGCAGTTCGTGCATTTGCGGGCGACCGCGAGCGGATTTAATCTCGACAAAACTGTGCATCCAGTCGGGTTTCACGACGCCAGGGTGGAGCGGGTGCGTCGTCAGTTTGCCACCACAAGCAAACGTCATGAAGTTTTGCGGAGCCTCGGGCCGCACGTCCGGCGCCCAAAAGCGCACCGCAATGCCATCGGGGAACGGCAGTTGCAGACAATCGCATTCGATCATGTCGGCGATCATCTTTGCGCGGTCGTCACTCGACAACGTGCGGCACACGCTCGGCGACAACTCGAACAGCGGCAAGCCGGACGGGAATTCGGGCTTGGGCTTCGGCGCGAACGCGGGCGGCTCCTTGCCGCCGACGTTTATGCACACAACTTCGGCTTTGTCGTTGCGAATGATCCGCTCGAGCACGTCCGCGCCGCCGCTGAGACGACCGTTTTCGAACGAGACCGCCGGCAAGGACGGCACAAGCGGCGGACCGCCGGGCAGGCCGGGCAAGGTGAACTTTTGGTCCGTCAACTTGCTGCTCACATCGAATTGCAACGATTGCGTTTCGCCGTTTTGGAACACATGGCCGGGGCTTTTGGCCCGATGCCGCGTGATGGCCTCGCGCGCACACGCAAAGTCGATCACGTTGTTTTCGACTTGTAGATCGATGGTCTGCCATCCTGTCTTGTCATCGTGTGTGACGACGCGGAGACCAGCCGCTTTTGCGGCGATGGCGACCTGTAAGGTAAACCGATGAGTGTCCGTTCCGACCTTGCCCAGTTTCGGCAAGCGGCTCAGGCGACCTTCTTGTTCCAGCTGACGAAAGTTCAAATCAACGGCGCGCCAATCCGGCGGCGCGCACGTCCACCACTCTTGCAGCGGCGTGCCGAAGTTCCAATTAATCGGTGTGTCGATTAGCGCATCGACGACGGCGCGAGCCTTTGGATTGGCGACGATGAACGTCCATGCATCGTCATCGGTGTCAATGAAGATATCGCAGTGCTCAAATAGAGCTGCGTGTTTGTCAACGGTCGGCTTGTGCGCGGCGCGCATTGGGGACTTCCTTCTTCCGGCTGCCGCCGCCTTATGGCGTCGGCGCGTGTCGTCGGTATCCACTGCCCACTCGCCGAAGAAGGAATTGGCGCGGGGTCTTGGCGCGAAGCTTGAAACCGACTAGCTGCTTCGCTTCTTCACAGAACGACCCTCAGACCTTCAAGTATCTGGAGATCGCTCTCACGCTTTGCCGTACGTAGGAGGTCCGCATACCGGAGTTTAGGGGGGTGCGAGCCGGATTTGCTCTATGGTTAATGAGGGGTGGCCGGTTCATCACGGCGGAAAGCGTGGGAAGACGTGCTTCCTATCCGAACGATGTCCGCGATCTTCCACCACTCCTTGACGACGAGTACGACGGGATGTTCGCGGGGTTGGTGGCGTAGTCCTCAGCGTCCAGCATTAAGAATGTCATCCAACGCTGGTACGCGGGCGTGGAACTAGCCGTCGCAGAGGGTCGAGACGTTCCGGTACATATCCGAGAAGCCTCTGAAAAAGGCGCGCAACTAAAAAGGAGAAATTGTCAGAGACTCAGGAGCTTTGCGCGCTGCGAAGATGACCACGCGTAGGGCAGGCATATTCCGGAATGCGGCTTCCACGAATCCAAACCATATTGGCGATCGAAATCACACGCGTCATGCCAGGCGACCGAACCTGACCGTCGGCTTGTTGCTTCGGCGGATCAAGTAGCGGGTGGCGTCGGCAAGGTGATCCTCGACGCGATCCGGGATGTCCTCGGGATTGACGTCCAAATCACGGGGAAGAACAGGCACGGTCTGGTTCCAGTGAATGCAGTTCGATGTGACATAGAGGCCGGGATTCTCCCGGGCGCCGTTCTTGTTCGGGATGGTGGCGAGCAGCATGCCGCGCATCGCTTGCCAGCCCTGCACGCGGCTGCCGGGACTCTTGTCGGCCGGATCCCACTGCATGCCGGGCTGGCGAACACGGCCGATGATGACAGGCTCGGCAAACTCGTCGGCCATGCTGTCGGCGAGGCCGGTGGCGCTGCCCGGCTTGGGATTGAAGATCATGTTGTCGGCGACGCCAGTTCGCACCCTCCTGATCCAGCGGCCGGTCATTGGATCCTGATAGCGCAGTCCGCTATCGATTTCTCTTTGAATGCCAGCGCGTTTGATCTGATCGATGGACCAGCGCACGCCGGTATCGGGCTGGTTGGGATGACAGCCGTAGAGTTCGTCGAAGATGACGTAATCGCCGCGGATGAAATGCAGTACGCCGCCGCTGGGCAGGACGATCGAGGAGCCGTCGCTGATTGCCGCCCAAATCAACGCGAAAGGTTTTGAATCGCCCCAGTCGAAGGCGGCGGTGATCCGCCACGACGACGGGATCGCCTGGGGCGGGATTGGCGGTAGCACGCAGTGCTTGGAGGCTTCCGGCCAATCGCCGTCGAACATGCCGCCCGACGAGATTGTCCACGATCCCTTCGTCCAGGCCTCGAGCTGTCCGGGGCGGATTGCCGAGGCGACAATGTTGGCGAGATAGTCGGGCTGGGTGGCGAGGAGGAGTTGGTTTTCCGCGAGCGTCGAGTAGATCGCCCGGCGCGGTAATCCTTGCTCGTCTTCGATGCGCGGTCCGATGATGCAGTCGTTGGGGTCGAGGGTCTTGAAGCGGCGCCGCACCCAGTTATGGCCTGGTCCATCGGGGTTGGTCGTAGCGCGCACGCGCATGGGTATATTCGGCACCGCCGAGCGCAGGCAGGCGAGCATCTGTTTGTACGGCTGGTCGTTCTTATATTGGGTCAGCTCTTCGAAGCCGATCCAGGTGAACGATTGTCCGATATAGGTGCGATAGTCGGACGTCTCATCGAAGTAGGCGAACTTGAGCGTCTCGCCCGTCGGCCAGGTCCACACATTTTGGTTCTGGTTGAAGCGGGCGTTCGGCCATATCCGGGGGATCACCTTGCTGCAAAGCGATTTGATCTCGGGGAAGCCGGTCATCGACTGCCGGATCAGAACACCTTTCCAGTTCGCTCCCCATCCGGCGCCGACTTCGGCGAAGAAGTCTGTCAGCAGCTTCAGCGTCTTTCCGGTGCCGCGCGGGCCGGCGAGCAGAACCTCGCGCTCGGGGGCGGCCAAAAAAGCTTCCTGAGAACCGGGCTGGGCGACGAGCGCGACTTGACGGTACTGGTCCGCTGCATCGGTTTCGATGAACGGAACGTACTCGTTGTCTTGCAGCTCGTAATGATGCACGCGAACTCGCATTTCAGGGTCCTCACTTTTTCCCTTTTTTATTTTTTCAGGGTCGGGTTCGATTCCGTAGCTTGAGAATTACGAAAGACCCTACGGCCATTTGCACTACCCCCCTCCACTTTGAGGGGTCCCCGTAGCTCGCAGCTCTAATTGCTCACCGTTCTCATGTGCCTGCGCGGCATTGCTGGTCTCTGTCACCACAAACAAAATCGCGGAGAAGATTTTTCCCGACGACTCGATCCAGTGGCTCTTGCATGCGTCGGCCGCATTGGTTGATGATCCGTTAGTGCGAGCACACAGCGCTTTTCACAACCAGCTCCATTGACCACATAAACCCCAGCAATGAAGCAGCGAATTAACGATGGCGCGCGCGGCGAAGAAATGAACGCAAGAACACGCATCGGAAATTCCCGTCAATGGCTCACTCCCGCGGCGAACGCGTAATGCGTGTTATGGAACAGATGAACGCGCGCGATTTGTTTAATTCAAATTGTACACATGCTGCGGTGGCTGCTGGATGAGCTAAGCGCGGCGCTAAAGCGTTGTTCAAGCCCATGACCCTCACCCCACCTTGTAGCCGCCGGGCGCGACCTCGCCGCGCCCGATGCCCTCGGCGTCATAGCGACCGGAGGCACGACCGCGCGGAACGGTCGGTGTCCCGGTGGTTGTCGGCGTCGCGCGGCGTGCATCTTCTGGCCGAGACACCGGCACCGGAGCGCTGGCCTTTGGAAGCTCAACACCTGCGGCAAGCTTGGCGTTCAAGTCGCGGGCAAGGTCGCACTCCGCCGGCGTCGCCAACTTAAACAGAAACGGATTACAGTAGCCCTGTTTGATCAGGTATGGCGCCGAGGTGACGCGATGCGGAATACCCGCCGCGTTGTAGGCGCGGTCAAGCTCCGAATCATCGACGATGACGATGTCAGGCTGCGGCGGCAGTAGCCTGCCGTCGGCGTCATAGAACAGCGTCGCCTCGACGAGACGTTTGCCGCCGAACTGTCGCTCGTAGTCCGCGACGCTCGCCGGTCGCGCCGCGACGGCAAGCACGTTGCTCGGGGGTTTGATCTCGTCGGGCGCTTCGGCGAGCACCGTGAAGTCGGCCTCCGCGATCGGCTTCGGCGCCGCCGCAGGCGCCCCGAGCCTCAACACGCCGCCGACAGTGACGTCGTGCTGCACGCGCTCACCATAGATTTCGGGCAGCAATGCCGAGACCGCTTTGATCAGCAGCTGCGGGTTCGGTGGCACTTCCCGATAGGCTTGGAGAAGTTCGCCGTCGGGCCCGCGCTTGTACACGTCGGTGACGGGGCGATCGCCGTGGCGCTCCTGCCAGGTCTTGGCATCGAGCGCGTCGGCGGCCAGCTGAGGGTCGACCTGCCAGATCGGTTCGCCGCCCTGTCGGAACAGAAATTCCTTCGTGCCATTGACTGCCAGGTCACGCAGCCGTTCATCGATGCGCAAGATTGAGAGCTTGCGCGCGAGGATGAGATGGCGGTGCCAGTAAGACGCCTGATCCATCCACAGCACCCAGAATGGCGAAGCGTCTTTCCGGTCGGCCTGCTCGTCGCGCGCCGACGCCGCGCGCCAATTGAAGATCGTCACCGGGCTGATCTTGAACTCGCGCGCGGTGGATTTGATCTCGCAATGCGGATGCGTGACCAGCCGATTGAGGATCGCCACCAGGAGATCGGGATTGTGCTTCTGCGCGGGCATCGCGGTTACTCGGCTCACTAACATTGTCGGTGCCGGACGGAATTGGCCGCGACCCGCGAAGGGTCGTGAATAAACGCAGTGAAGCGTTAACCACAAGCGGGGTCTTTTGGACGCCGCGTTCGGTCGATCTGGTGAGGGGGAACGTCGGCCTTATGGCAGAAAACATGCCAAAAGTCAAGGTTTTGAGCTCAAACCGAATTCAAACAAGCAAAAATGGAAGTTCAGAATGTCCACAGCGAGCGGCGCGAACCTTTGGTACACACCCCGCCGCAGCTCGGTCGATTCGGTAGCGGCCGGCAAGGCATGGTCAGCATGGTCAGCGTGGTCAGCGTACCCCTCAGTCTCTCGCGCGCACGCGTGGTGTACTGGCTGAGCCGTGCCGACCAAGCTGACCATGCTGACCACTCGCGTCATTCCTCAAAGTCGGAACCCGCCGCCACCTTGGGGATCGGGAAGCCGTTGGCGTCCCTCAAAACGGCCTCAAGACCCTCTATGCCCAAGCCCACCAGTTCCTCGTCCTGCTGGTAGTAGCGCGCGCAGCAGTCGGCGTTGAGGGCGATGCCCCGCCACAAGGTCGGACGGCTCCGCTTTGGATCGGCGGTCCGCGGCCGGCGCTCGCCGAGCATGCGCCCCATTGCGCCGACGGCCTCGCGAAGCTTCTCGGCGAACGTGTTGTCTGGCATGTGCGTCATGCCGCGTTCGGTGCTGAAATCTGAGAACGCTCGATAGAGGACCAGTTTTTCTACTTCAGCATCGCCGCGGAGATCGCAGCACGCTTCAATGAAGGCCGCCACTGGATTGCTCAAGGCAAGCAGCGCGCGCTTGGCCTCGCGGCTTTCTTCCCATTCCGCGAACTTGCCGCGTTCCAACAACCGATCGAGCCCGACAAGGGACCAATTGAGAATCCCGGCGAGCATGTCCGGGCCCGTCAATCTTTCGCTCAGGTCAAAATCCTCGATACCCTCGAACGAGTAGTCGAACGGCCAGACCAACAGTCGCCGGTTAAGAGCGTCGGCGCTGTCGCCGAAATTCGGCAGGATGTTAGCGCCGATCCAGAACTGCCCCGGCAGGTAGACGCTGGGAACGCTTGTAATGCCGACGCGGCGAACGCCGCACAAGTCCTGCCCCGATATTGCCTTCAACCGTTCGGCTGCCAGATCAGTCGTCTTGCGGTCGCTCAGAGTCATGTCGGTAATCAGCAACAGCAACTTGTCGAGACAATTTTCCAGGCCATACTTCTCGCCGAGAATCGAGATTGGCACTGACGCGGTTTGGCTTTGACCGCACAGTGCTGACAACACGCGCATCACAGTTCCCTTGCCGGACCCTTTGACGCCGCGCAGAAAGAAAATTCGTTGCATGTTGCGGTTGGTCGATAGCGTGTAGCCGAAGGCCTCCTGCAAGGCATCGGTCAGGTGTTGGCGTCCGCCGAACCATTCGTTCAGACAGCGCAGCCATAGTTCAGGGGCCTCTTGATCTGGATAGTAGCCGAGCGGCAGACAATAGTTGCAGAAGAACAGCGGCGTGTGGTCCAGCAATTCGCGGGTCTTGATATTGAGGAGCCCGTTCTGCACTGGCAAGATCGAGTGCGGGTCGATGTCGCCGTGCTTGTCGTCGAGCCACGCCGGCGGCTTTGCTTGCTCCGGGGTGCGGTGCACTTCGTTCTGCAGGGATTCCAAAATAGTGCGCACGTCGGATGGGAACGGATTGAATGGCTCGGTCGCCCATCCATCCGGCGTTCTAACGCGCTTGTCGGCACGCACCAAAAAGTCCTGCATGTCGTGTTGCATCGTCGCTTGCATCACTTCTTTGTAGCAGTGCAGCCGGTCATCGTAATCCCACCACCATCTGACCTGCGGCGACCAAACCTGTGAGCGGCGATGCTCGCGGAATTTCTCGGCGCACTCCACGACATTCTGCGGATCGAGGACTAATTTTTTCGCTTTCATGTTCCGCTCCCCGGCACTCTTATCCTCGCCGTCGCGGGGAACTGTCTACGCCAACTGAGATACGCGCGCGCACGGCGAAGTCGTTTTTCACGGCGCGGTGCGTCGTGCTCTTTCCACCAGGCATCGAGCTGCTTCAATTCCTCGTCGCTCGGCAACGGCGCGTCGGAGAAGTCTGCTTGCGGCGTGTCGATACCGGGCTGCCGATCGCGGCAGTACAGATAGGCGTTGTGAATTTTCGTATAGAGGTTGTCGCGGGCATCACAATCGCCTAACAGCCACGGCGGTTGACATCTGTCGTTCCAAACATCGGCCATAAGCTCGCCGGCCGTTTCCTCGCTGATGGCATGATCTTTCAGGACCGGCACCACGCGCTTGACGATGGTGTCGTCGCCGCCCCGCCCCTCGATTGAAACTGGCGCATCATTGGCGAGCCAGTGGCGCGCCCATTCGACGTTCAAGGGCAGGTCCCACTCGACCATCGGATTTTGCGGAGCCGGATCGATCTTGCCCGCCGCGCACGCCTCGATAACCCATGGATCGATCCGGGCCAGCTTGGCGCGGTTAAGCCAAGCATAGCGGCCGTTCGATGTGCGGGACGGCGGTAGCACGACATAGCCGCCGACGCCGCGCGTATCGACATGCGGCCCGATCTTGCCGGCCGTGTTGCCGACTTCACCGAAGTCGTCCCAATAGAACCGATGAATGCCACCGCCGCGAGTTCGCGCCATGCGCGTCGGCGTCAGCCCCGGCAGACCGCGCAGCGTATTTTCGCCATTGCCTTCCGGCTTGTTGTCGGTGTCGATAACGGCGAGGCCGGACGGTCCGGTGGCGCATCCGATGTTGGCGTGAGGCCACTGCTGCCACCATGCGGCGATTTGCTTTGCGTCGCACGTGGCGCGAGTCCCCCACTTCACCAATGGTTCGTCTTTGGTCAATTCCAAAATGGGAAACACGTACAACCCGGCACGCCCATAGGCGAGTGCAGCGCGAAGCAAGGGCAATGGTGCCGGCGCGGTCGTGACGTTAACTCGCGGAATGGCTGCCCGTCCAACCATTCGTCCAAGTGATCGGCCTTCGGCTTCCGCTTGCGTGCCGGCGTCGGAGCCGCCGGGTGCCTGACTCATAACCATCGCGGATTCTCCTCGCCGGCAGCGACGCGCTCGCTAAGCTCCCGCCCGCGCCGTCGTTTATGTGGCCTTCGCCGCGTTGGCCCGATCTTCCAGAACGACCAACAACCCTGGAGGGCCGCTGAGCGTCATCGAAAAGCAGCCCTCGATCTCGGGCCCGAGGCGCTCAAGTTCTTCAATGGACTCTCGGTTCCATCCCCAGAACCTCTTCCAGTATGTGGCGTCATCTTCGCCCGGCAACTGTTTCGGCTCCGGGCCGCTGCGCAGCGGCCCGTGCTGCTTGGCACCGCACACCTCGCAACGCCCATTGACGAAATTGCAAAAAAACAAATTCACTACCTCGACGACCGTTGCGGAGTAGTGGCTTGCTATTCGGTAACGTCCTTCCGCAAGCGCGGCGTCGGTTCGGCGTTCTCGTTCTTTCGGTGAAAATTTCATGACACTTTCTCTCCGGCCCGGGCGCTTCGCAATCGGTTGAAGGCGGGACGCGTCGACGGCGGCGGCCTCTTGCGAGACACGGCCCTTGTCGTCGTTCATCACGGCGCGGGTCATGGCTGGCCCCTGTCGATCACGCGGAAGGCGGCGCAGCGTTGCTGAGCAAGTTCGTGTCGCTCGCACATGGCGACGAATTCAGTTTGTTGAGGACTGCCGACATAGGCGACAGGAATCGCCTCAATGGCACCGGCGAGTTGCCTGATCCTTCCGCGTTGGCGGAATTGGGGCTTAAGCACTGTCTCGTTCAACTCATCGCTGAGCTCGTTCATTTGTTTTCTCCTCATATCGGGCGTGATCGCCCCCACTGCCGGCGCAGCGCTGCGCGACAGCAATAGGCGCATTCAGCCTACCTTGTGACTCGTATTGTGCTCCTTCCATTTCCGGCGGATGTGATCTTGAAACTGTCGCATCGCTTTCTCGATAGTCTGGACAACGTTGTTGGCCGTCTCATCGTCGCGTTTGAGTGTTGCCGTGCTCTTGTCGCCAAGCTCACGGAACAAGTAGGCGTACTCGCCTTCGGTCATCGCTCGATACGCCTGCCAAAACGGGATCACCGTTTGCTCCCAAACTTTGTCGGGAACGGAATCTACATTTTCGGCGTACTCGATGATTTCGGCGCACTCGATCACGCGGTCTACCGCTGCCCGCACCTTTGCCCGCTTCGCAGCGGGCGTTTTCTTTAGTCGGTGCCGAAGCATTTTTTTGAGCTCCTCCGTGAGCGTCGGAAAATCAACCCAACCGATTTCAGGTCTCGTCATGGTTCGCATTCCTTCTAGGGGCATGATTGCCCCCACTGCCGGCAGGATGACGCGCCGGCAATAGGCGCAACCCGTGCGACAGTCATCCCCGAGCAAACATGTAAGTGATGTGCGCGAGGCAAACTTCGTCGATTAGACTGTTGTATGCATCGCCATCCGGGTGCGCGGCGTCGATCCTGTCGCGCTTCGCTGCCGGTGCGGTGTAGTATTCGTGGAGCCTATGCAGAGCGATGTCGCGTCGCTCGCCGGCTTTGTTTAGATCGTGAATCTTGAACTTGGGCTTTGACATGGTGGGGTCTTTCCTAGTTATGGACAGCTTTGATTCGGACCAGCGTGTCCGTACGGGTCGTAGTCAGCGCGTGTTCGCTTCGGGTCGTATGGATCGTCGAGTGCGCCATCAACAGCCTTGACGAGATCGACAACAAGCTTGAGGGCTCGTTGTAGTCCCGGCGGATTCCGCGGGTCGTCCGAGAATTGCATCAGCTCTCGGCCGTCGGGCGCCTTGATGAATTCATGACGCCGGCGCGCTCGAGCTTCTCGAGAATACGCCGCCTGAAATGACCGCCGGGATTGGAGAACCACACGGGCTCGAATGATGCCTCGATTTGCTCGGGCGTTATTCCAGCGGCCATGACCTCAAGTTCTGGGTCGCGAGGCAGTGGTTCGTCGATAGACAAGTTCTGATAAAGCTTCCTCATGGTTTATACCTTCATTGGGTTGCGACGGTGAAGCACTGCGATGACGCCTGGCTGCATGCAGCTTCGGCGTCCGCATAATGTCCCTTGCGAGACTCCGCCGTTGCTTCGGCTGGCGTGATAGCCTCTGCACTTTGTTTGTTTTTTAGGTCCGCCACCGCGCGCACGAAGTCCGCGACCGTTTCCAGATCGGCGGTTTGCACGGCTGTCGCTAGGTACTTTTTGGCGGATCCGGCTGCGAGCCGTTTCAGATTCAAGATGTTGGCAGTGAAACTCTTGAGGTTGTTCTCATCTTTCGCCGATGGCGCCGACTTCGGCTTAGGCGGAGTGTTCGGCGGCGTTTCGGTCGGTTGCTCGCCCGTGCCGACGCCGGCGCCGCCAGTCGCTTCGCCAGCGATTTCTGTCGACCGGGCCGTATCAATGGTCTCCCCGGTCGTCGCCTCGCCCGGGACTTCGCCAGGGGCTCCGGCGTTTTCCGGCTCGGCCTCCCTAGTGGCTTCCGGGGTTATTTCGACGGGATGACGGCTCTTAAGGATTTCCTCGAGCCGCTTGCTGCCGACCCAGTTTTTGGCGGCCTCTTTCAAGACGGCTTCGATGTCCGCTTGCGTGATCGCGCCACGCGAGTGCATCTCGGTGAGCTCATAGAGGGCGGACGGGCGCATTCGCAAATCCGCCAATTTGTCGGATTTGAGCAACGGCGCGGCGACGGTCGTCATGAACTTGTGAGCCGCCATGTACCGCTGTGCCGATTTTTCTGAAAGCGAAAATTCTTTTTCGAGCCATGGCAGGAACTCGCCGTGCCCGACTTCCTTTTTCGCCGAAGTCAACAATCGGCCGACCTGAATCACATCCTCGGCTCCACGTCTAAAAATGGCGTGGAGCTCGCCAGTGATCTTTACCAGCTTGGGGACGGCGCGATCGGCGTCCGTTTTCTTCTTCGACATGATTTACCTCGTCTCGGGTACGTTAATGAGCTCTCCGCGAGCGAATGCGCGGCGGAGGTAGTACAGCGCCGCGCGGTGAACGCGGCGCCCGTCCATGAGTGGTTGAGACATCGGTGCGATGAACGCGAACTGTCTGCCCCACTCGTAAAGCCAGTCGCTGGGAAAGTCGTCGAAGCGCGCGGGCACACCGGAGCGCGCATCGTCAACGCCGGCTCTGAAGGCGACGCTTCGGATGATCGCGCTATCTGAAACTGTTGAGGTGTTGGCTTGCGGCATGGCTACTGCGCGGCCTCTCGACGTCCGGTCGAGGTCGTTGAGTTGCGCGTAGTCGTCTCGACATGTTGCGGTGTAGCGTCTCGTTCGGAGGTGCTGCTGTATGCTGTACTCAGGCGTCGCTCTGCCCACGCCAATGCATCGCCCCAGCGATAAAGGACGCGAAGGCCGAACCTGCGGTAGGGCGGACCGCCGCCTCGCGTCGCTTTGGTTGCGAGCGTCTTCGCCTTGACGGGGAAACCAGCCTCTGTAAGTGCTGCGGCTGTTCTGTCGCGCGTCAGCAGCGAATCTGGAGTTTGAGGAATGTTTGTCATCTCGCGTCACCGTCAAGTCTTGCGGGCAAGCCCGTTTGATTGCAGTGACGCGAAAATATCGGATCGTTTTTGTTTGAGTAGACCGGTTTTATTTCAGGCTCGAAGGCACTATTAGACCCAGGGTCATCCCTCGGTCATGTTAACCAACGAGCCCTTACCTTCGGCGGCCTGGGCCGTTGTTAACCAGGTGTCAGCGGGAGGACTGGGAGTAGTGGGCCCGCACCATGTCTCTGACTTGATTTCCGGAAATTTCTTTCGAGAAAGCCACTCCAGCCGTCGTCGCCACCGTGCCGTGGAGCTCTTTATCAAACAACCTCTGACAAACGAATGTCATTCTAAGAATGTAGCCGCGCAGGACTTGGTCGCCACGAGATCGAGCAGCTGGCGGGAGATGAACCGGCCATATTGCAGAGGCGCGCTCTTCACAAGTCGCTGCTATAGCTTCTAGCTCCGAAGCGAGCTCGTCCGAACCGAGTGACGAGAGCTTGTGCGCCTCCTCCCGCAACCGTGCGGCGATGGTTACATGTGACTTCCGCTTTGACTTGAAATCGTTATACATCAATAAGGGAGCGGGCCAGGCAGCGTGGCCAAACGCCCTGCTAAAAAATTCGCAAGCTGCCAAATTCTGATTTTGCGGGTCTTGAATTCCTTTTGCAGGATTTAAAAACTGCTTGCTTCCTCGCGTCTGTCGATAGAGCTCACGCCAAACGTTTTTCATCCGCTCATCTGATGCAAGACGACACAAGAGTTCAATTTGCCCGCAGGTCAAAGAGCGGAGCGTGTTGGCTTCCATTGTCCGACATACAGCTTGCATCCGCGAGTTGAAGATAATTCCCCGACCATGTACCCGAGATACTTCTCCAGTCGATTTTAGCGTGAAGATTTGCTCAGGTTCGAAGACGGGTCGCTCGACCGTTTCATTGGGCGTGCTAGCCGAATCGTAGAGAAATCTTGCTTCATCCGCCACAAGTGGGGGTACCCACTGCGGCACCTCTAATCGAGGCAGACGATCTGCGGTATCAACCGAAGAGCTCATGTAGATTCGCGCCTGAAAGGGATGACCTTTATCGCGCGCTTGCATCCAGCCATGAGCGCGGCCGTCTGATCCGCGATCGCGTCAGCCGCGCTCAACAGGACGGCATCTGCGGAATGGATATAACGCGATGTGGTCGTGCGGCCCTTGTGGCCAACGATCGCGCCGATGGTGACGTCGCTGTAGCCGATATCTGCACCGAGCGATGTAAATGAGTGTCGCAGTACGTTCGGAGTAACATCGGAGGGCAACTCACCCAACTTCAGGATCCTATTCCACAGTTTTCGGAAGCCTTTCATAGGACCGTCACCGCGCGTGGCTGGGAACACCAGTGAGCCCGATTGCAGGGCGCTTCGCAGTACATCACATGCGACGCGGGACAGCGGCCGCATTGAGCGTCCAGTCTTGGTATCGCCGAGAATTGCAGTACGCCGCGGAAGGTCTACCTCTTCCGAGCGCAGTCCCAGCGCTTCGCCGCTGCGCCAGCCAGTGAGTACGAGAAATCGACACGCTGCTACCGCTGCCGGCCAGATGTTTTCTCTCTGGCCTCCAGTAGCGCGTCACCAAACGCCTTATATTCTTCGTCGGTGAGGCGCCTCTCCCGCTTGCCGTCCTCGAAGCGGATGACGCCTCGCACGGGATTATCTTGGCGCATGCGATGCTGGACCGCATAGCTGAAGATCCCACCGAGAAGCCCAACCGCGCGGGTGGCGGCTGTTTTGCCGCCACGCACGCGAGCCAGTCCACGCTTTTTTCCGCTCTTCGTTTTGCCCGCGGTTTTTCCCTCGGCGACGTCGTGCATGAAATTATCGACGTCGTCGGTTGTAACGGCGGTCACCTTCAGCCCGCCCAGGAGAGGCTTAATGTGGCGCTCGATGCGGCCCTTATCGATTTCTAGCGTGCTCTGCTTCTTCGGCTTTTTGCGACGGGTCAGGAGGCGCCCCGCTTCGGCGTCGCCGAGATAAAGATCACACAACTCAGCGACGTCTTTGGCCTGACGTCTTGCCCGCTTCGCGGCCGCGGGATCCGCACCCTTGGCGACCTCCCCAAGCAGGCGTTGCGCCTCGGCTCGAGCGGTCTGGGGGGTCCAAGGGGAACCGTGTCGGCCGATCGTTTGCCACCGCTGTCGGCCTTCACTTGTCCGGTAATACAAAAAGTAGGAAGCACGCGTGCTCCGCTGGCGCCGCACACCGAAGCCAGCCACCGCGCCGTCCCAGACGATCTCACCTGATGCGAGCGCACGCACCTCGCGTAAGCCAATCTTCTTTTCGGACATATCTGCCTTTGAAAATCACCGACTGTTGCTCGCTACAGGAAGGTGGCTGCTAGCAAGCAGCTAGCAAGCGGCTTGGCGCAGATTTTCGCAAAAGACGGTAAACGGCAGCAATCAAAAACTACTGAAATACTTGCATTTTGCGGAGGAAAGCAACTTGCCGCGAACCGCCGCAAAGCCTAAGAACGACCTTGCCAAGGTTGGGGTCGAGGGTTCGAATCCCTTCGCCCGCTCCAAAATTCTCCGGCTCAAAGCGCGTTGAGCAAATTCCGGCAACAAGCTACAATACTGGGCGCGTTTCGACTCTACGCTTGACATCGAGAGGTCAGCGTTTACGACTGCCGTCGACCGCGGATGCGCCATCGGCGCTCGCCATGCCGCCCTTCGGCTGGCGGTACAACGACGAGGATATCGCCACGCTGGCGACCTTCGTGCGCACCAACTGGGGCAACGGCGCCAGCGCGGTGACCGCAACACAAGTCAAAGCTGTCGGCGACGCGCTCAGCCGCAAGGACGCGTCGCGCTGATCATCCGCCGTGCCATCTCCCGCCGTCCCGCCAAGTAGTGTAGCTCCTTACTTTCATTTTTAACGAGGACGCATGCCCGCCCCGAAACCGCCCGCCTTCGAGACCTTGAGCCTGCATGCGGGTCAGCATCCCGATCCGGTCACGCGCGCGCGCGCCGTCCCAATCTACCAAACCACCTCGTATGTGTTCGATGACGCCGATCATGCCGCGGGGCTGTTCAATCTGGAGCGCGCCGGCCACATCTACACGCGGATTTCAAATCCGACGAATGCGGTGCTGGAAGAGCGGCTCGCGGCGCTCGAAGACGGCGTCGGCGCGGTGTGTACCGCAAGCGGCATGGCGGCGATGCATCTTGCCATCGCGACGCTGGTCGGCGCCGGCGATCATATCGTCGCGTCCGCCTCGCTCTATGGCGGCACGTCAATCTGCTTACCCACACGCTGCCGCGCTTCGGCATCACCACGACTTTCGTCAAGCCGCGCGACCTCGACGGTCTTCGCGCCGCCATCATGCGCGAACACGCGGCTCGCCATCGCCGAGACGCTCGGCAATCCGGGACTGGAAGTGCTCGACATCCCGAGCAGTGGCCGAGATCGCGCATGCGGCCGGCATTCCGCTCCTCGTCGACAACACTTTCGCCACGCCTTATCTGTGCCGGCCGCTCGCGCTCGGCGCCGATATCGTCATGCACTCCGTCACCAAATGGCTCGGCGGACACGGCGTCGCCATCGGCGGCGTGATTGTCGACGGCGGCCGCTTCGACTGGCTCGCTTCGGGAAATTCCCGACGCATCACCAAGCCTTATGCCGGTTATCACGGCATCGTCTTTGCCGACGAGTTCGGCCCAGCCGCTTTCATCATGCGGGCGCGTGCCGAAGGCTTGCGCGACTTCGGCGCTTGCTTGTCGCCAACCAATGCATTCCAGTTGCTGCAAGGCGTGGAAACGCTGCCGTTGCGCATGGAGCGGCACATGGCGAACACGGCGGCGGTGCTCGCATTCTTAAGCCAGAATCCGGCGGTCGATTGGGTGCTGCATCCTTCGCTGGAGACCCATCCCGATCACGCGCTGGCGCAAAAGCTGTTGCCGAAAGGCGCAGGCTCGATTGTCAGCTTCGGCATCAAGGGCGGCCGCGCCGCCGGACGCAAATTCATCGAGGCGGTGCGGCTCGCGAGCCATCTCGCCAATGTCGGCGATGCCAAGACACTGGTGATTCATCCGGCCAGCACGACGCACCAGCAGATGGACGCCGCTGCGCTCGCCGCTGCTGGCGTCGGCGAAGAGCTATTCGCATCTCGGTAGGCCTCGAGGCTGCGGGCGACATCGTCGAAGATCTCGGGCAGGCGTTGCGCGCCTCGCAGAGGGCTTAAGCATGCGCATCCGGGTGGACGGCATCGAGACTTTCGTCGCCACCGGTGGGCGCGATTTCGATCCGACTCTGCCATGCGTGGTTTTTCTGCACGGCGCCGGCCTCGACCATTCCGTGTGGGCGCTGCTTGCCCGCGCCTTCGCGCATCACGGATTTGGCGTTCTGGCGCCCGATCTTCCGGGGCATGGCCGCTCGGCCGGCGCGCCGCTTGCGTCCATTGCCGCGCTTGCCGACTGGACGGCAGCGCTGATCGCCGCCGCCGGAATACCCGCGGCGCGGCTTGTCGGTCACTCGATGGGCTCGCTCGTGGTGCTGGAGACCGCCGCGCGTCATCCGGACAAGGTGACGGCACTTGGCCTGATCTCCACGGCAGCGCCGATGCGCGTTTCCGACGATTTGCTCAATGCCGCGAAGTCCAACGGTCACGCGGCGATCGACATGATTGCGATCTGGGGCCATGGTTATCGCGCCACGCTGGGGGGTTCACTGGCTCCCGGCCTGTGGATGCTGGGCGGCAACGAGCGGTTGCTGGAGCGCGCGCGCCAGGGCGTCATCTACGCCGATCTCTCCGCCTGCAACGATTATCGCGAAGCGCTTGCTGCCGCCGCCAAAGTCGCCGTCCCGTCAATCGTGATCCAAGGCACCCGCGACCTGATGACTCCGGCGAAAAGCGGCAGAGCGATTGCCGCGGCCATCCCAGGCTGTCGTGTCGCCATGATTGAGGGCGCCGGTCACATGCTGATGAGCGAACGTCCCGACGAGGTGCTCGCAGCGCTACGGGCGTGAGCGGCGCTCAGAAGAACGCCATCGTCCTGATTTCGATGCTTTCGCGCATCGGCGCGTCCGGGCGGCGAGGTCGGATCTTCGAACGCGCTATGGCCGACGAATCGGGCGCGCCCATCGGTTTCCGAATCGTAGGTCTTGAGCAGGATCGCGTGGTCCGGCGTCATGCGCGGGAAAGTACCACCAGCGGTGCTGCGGGGAGTACCGCATGACGAAAATCTCGCCGTCGCGGTCGCGGTAGCGCAGCTTCATGGTAATGAAATCATTCTGCGTCGACGTGGTGACGTCGCACATCGCCAGCGGCCGCTCCTCGACCGTCTGCCGCAACGGCTTCCAGAAATTGTAAAACGCAACCCTGCGTTTCAACAGTTCGTCGGCCTCGTTCGGCAGGAGCTGGCGAACGCGTAGCGGTCCGGAATTCGCCGTGTAATCGCAATGGATGTTCATCACCGGCGCGCGCCGCGACGTAGAGTGCTCGGACCGGTTTTGCGCCAGGTTGTCTGGCACGGATGGTGTGGTCGAAAATGATGACGCGTTTAGCGCCAACTATCACGCTTGATGAATTCCTCGACATCGCCGTAGAGCCGCGCGCGGATGGCGTTGTCGTCATCCCATTCCGTGAAAGGCGTGTGAAATTCGCGCATCGCAAAACCCTCGCGGTCGAGCGAAAACGATTTGGCCCGGCTCCATCCGTTGTGCACGGTCATTTCGCGGGGTCGTCGCCGGACTCGCGCCATTTGGTGCCTGCCGGAGGCTCGTAGAAATAAACCTCTGGAGCGACGCCGGTATCGCGCGTGTATCTGAAAGTCGATTTAACGTCACCTGGCCGGTTCTTTTGGTCCCAATCCCCGCGGTCATGTCGCCCGACGCGATGCTCAGTGGCAGGCGCGATGCCGATCAATGCGGCTGCAACGCCGCTTCGACCGGGCCTTGTGTCTTCTGCCAGCACGGCAGTTTTTCGACCTCCGCAATCCAGCGCCGGATGTTCGGGAAAATCGTCGAGCGGTAAGCGTTGCCTCTCGTGCATGTGCATCGGCGCTGCGGCCGCGATGTCGGCGATGGTCACGGTGTCGCCGGCCATCCATTTCGATTTTGCCAGCCGCCCGTCGAGCACGGCAGCGGCCGCCGCCGTTGGCCTCACCCTGTCAGCAGCGCCTGGTCCGTCGGTGCCTTCATGAGCGGCTTGATGGCATTTTCAATGAAGAACACGTAGCAGCTCGGCTGCCAATGCGCGGCTTCCCACAACAGCCAGCGGTTGATGTCGACGCGCTTCTTGAGTCCTTGGGGTAATATTTGTCGGTGCCGCTGATGTCGGCCGCATATTGCAGAATCGCGTCGGATTCCCAGAGCGTGATAGTCGCCGTCCTTGGCCGCTGGCAGCATCGCCGTTCGGATTGAGATCGAGTATAGTGCGGCTGCTTGTGGGCGCCGGCGAAATAATTCACGTGATTGATCTTGTACGGCATCCCCGAGCAATTCCAGTCCGGCCAGCACTTTGCGGCTGTTGATGGTGGCCGGATCGAGATGTACCTCCAGCATGATAGCTCCTCCCCTGCGCAATTTATTTGTTGTTTGATTGTCGATGACGCACGAGCGAGCCGCCAGCACAGCGGTTATCGCAAGCCTGCGCCGGTACGCGCCGCGACCGCCCGCGCCCGTGGGCAATGTCCCGGCTGAGGCCCGTTGCATGCGATATCCGCTCTACGCTGTCGCCGCGATCTGACGCAATATCAAAATGCGTCGAGCACGCGAGGACTTTGCGTGAACGTTGACGAGTTGGTGGCCATCGATGTCCATACGCACGCGGAAGAACCGTGCGGCACGCATCCCGATGATGGCTATGATGAGCTTGCAGTCCGCAGATGGCGGTCTATTTCAACCAGCCGCAACAATCGTCCCACCGTCGAAGAAACCGCGAGTCTATTATCGGGCGCGCAAGATCGGTGCGGTGATCTTTCCGGTCGATGCCGAGCGCGAGACCGGCTATCGCCGCTACTCAAACGAAGAGGTCGCCGAGAAAGCCGCCGCCAACAGCGACGTGCTGATCCCGTTCGCCAGCATCGATCCGGCAAAAGGCAAAACCGGAGCGAGCGAAGCGCGGCGGCTCATTCGCGATTTCGGCATTCGCGGTTTCAAGTTCCACCCTTCCATGCAAGGATTTTACCCGAACGATCGCAGCGCCTATGTGCTCTATGAGGCGATTGCGGAAGCAAGCTCCCGGCGCTGTTCCATACCGGACAAACCGGCGTCGGTTCCGGCATGAAGGGCGGCGCCGGCATCCGGCTGAAATACTCCAATCCGATGTATCTCGACGATGTCGCCGTCGATTTTCCCGACATGCCGATCATCCTCGCGCATCCCGTCGTTTCCCTGGCAGGAGGAGGCGCTGTCGGTCGCGCAGCACAAACCCAATGTCTACATCGACCTTTCCGGCTGGTCGCCGAAATATTTTCCGCCGATTCTGGTCAAATACGCAACACTCTGCTGAAGCACAAAATGCTGTTCGGCTCCGATTGGCCGGTCATCCAGCCGGACCGCTGGCTAGGCGATTTCGACAAGCTCGACATCAAGCCCGAGGTGCGGCCGCTCATTCTTAAAGAAAACGCGGTCAAGCTGCTCGGCCTAAAAACCTCCATCGGGACCCCGGCGAGTTGACGCAGCCGCCACGGTCCGGCTTTTCAGCTAAGTCCCGATTTGATAAGTGGTTTCGGTGCCGCAGGGCGGGAACGGCATGGGTGGGTTTTCTCGCGATAAAGCCGGTATCGGGGAAGCAGGCCAACCGTGCACGCGGACGCAGCCACAAGCTTGAACCGATCGATCGTCGGAGCGGGCCGCAAAGCCGGCTGGCGTTTGCCGTCGCGCCTCGACGGCTACGATCTGGCGGCGGCGCTTCTGTTTGCCGTGCTGCTCGTTCTGGTGGCATACACCTTCCGCGACTACGCCATCTCCAACGACGAGGAGGTGCAGCAGCGCTACGGCGAAATGATTATCGCCTATTACGCTAGCGGCTTTGTCGATCAGGCGCTGTTTCATTTCAGGAATCTTTATCTCTACGGCGGCCTGTTCGACATCGTCGCGGTCGGCGTAGAGAAATTGCTGCCGCTTGATCCCTACGATGTCCGGCATTTGTTGACGGCGCTAACCGGTATCGGCGGGATCGGCGCGGCGTGGGCAACGGCGCGCGCGATTGCCGGCCCGCGCGCGGGCCTCTTGGCCGCGGCGGCGCTTTCGGCGTGCGGTGCCTGGTATGGCGCGATGTTCAACCACACCAAAGATATTCCGTTTGCCGCCGCCATGATGGGCGCGACCTATCTGCTGGTGCTGATCGCACGGCAATTGCGGCGTCCACGCTGGCATCTGGTCGCGATGTTCGGTCTTCTTTCTGGCTGCGCGCTCGGCATCCGCATCCTTGGCGTTTTTCTCGGTGTTTCCGTGGTGCTCGCCATCGTCATGCAGGCGCCGATCGGCCGTCGCATGAAATGGCGCGAGGTGCTGACCTTCGGCGGGCTTTCTTTGCTCCACCTGATCCCGGCTTTTGTTCTTGCCTACGCGATCATGATCGCGGCGTGGCCGTGGGCCGCTTTGGAACCGCTTAATCCGTTGCGCGCGCTCACCGCGTTTGCGGCGTTTGATTATCCGATCCGGACCATCCTCGACGGCCACGTCTATCACATGGGCGATGTGCCGCGCTCCTACGTCCCGGTCTACTTTGTGATCAAGCTCACGCTGCTGCTTCTGGTCGGAGCGATGCTGGCGCTTGCCTTTGCAGTGCTGCCGCAGCGCGTTCAGCAAATTCCCATCACGCCGCGCAGCGAGAGTTGGCGCAGGGAAACCGCTTTGGTCGCGTTTAGCGCGCTGTTCCCGCTGCTGTGCCAGGTGATTGTGGATGGACCGGCTGACACCGGGTTGCGGCATTTCCTCTTCACCGTGCCGCCGCTTGCGGTGTTGGCCGGCCTCGGCCTTGACCGTCTGCTCGACCAGCTCGTAACGATCAACCGCGTGGCTGCGACAGGCGCGGCGGCGCTTGTGTTGCTTGGTCTTGGCTTCGACACGGCGACGCTCTATCGGCTGCATCCCGACGAGTACTTGTTCTTCAACCCATTGGTCGGCGGCCTTGCCGGTGCATCGCGCCGCTATGCCACCGATTATTGGGTCAACATCATGCCGGAAGCGGTAGCGGACCTCGAACATTTCCTCGATCGCACCGGAACGGCACCCGGCAGCTCGCGCCGTTATCTAGTCGGCGTCTGCGGCGAGCGGCTGCCGTTTGAAAAGGAAGCCGATGTGCGGCTGGAGTGGACGCGCGATTGGACCCACGCCGAATTCTTCATCGCGCCGACCCACATGAATTGCGATCTGGCGCTCGACGGACGCGTGATCGCCACGATTACGCGGCTTGGCGTGGTCATCGGCGTGGTCAAGGATCGCCGCGCCTTAATCCGGCCGAACATGGCCGATCTGCACTAGGCGCCACTCAAGCGCGCGCGACCAGTGGCACGTAAGTCTCAAGCTCCGGCGACGGCAGCTTTACCACTTGCCCGATCTCGGCCGAGCGGTAGAGCGCCATCAGCATTTCGGCCACGGCGACGCCGTCGTGGAACGTCTCCATCGGCATGCGGCGGTGGCGGAAAGCCTCGACCATGTGGCGGTCCTCGCCGATATAGCCGTAGATGTCGGCTTCGTTCTCCACCACCGGCATCAGGCCCTGTTCTGCGTTCTGCTTCTCGACCAAATCCTCGCCTTGTCCGCCTGCGACGGCGCGCGACAGAAAAACTTTCAGACCGGTATTGAGCGACGAAAACTCCATCGAATATTCCGGGCCCAACAGCTCGATCAGGATGCGCAGGCCGGCGCCGACATAGGCCCATGAATTAGTGGCTTCGACGATAACCTCATGGCCTTCGCCGTCGCGGAACGTAAGCGCGCCGCGCGCGAAATCCTCGGCCGGGCGCTTAGCATAGTCGACGTCGGCGCCCATCATGTTTTTCAAGCGCGCAACATATTCCGGCCGGGTCCATTTCAAGTTGGCGACGGTGGCGCTGGCGCTGATAAGATTTCAGATCTGTGCGCGGCGCGCCGGGCTTGCTCAGCAGGAACCGCCCGACCTCGACGCTGTGGCAGGTCATGTCGGAGAGGACGCCGCCGCCCTGGCGGTGCGCCTGCCAGAACCACGGCATGTGCGGTCCGCTATGCTCCTCGGCCGCGCGCGCCAGATACGGCCGCCCGCACACCGGCACTGCGCGCCGCCAGACGATGTCCTTGCCGCGCTGTACCGCGCTGGAGAACACTTGGTTCTCCAGATAGCCGTGAAACAGCTTGGCGTCTTCGGCCAGCCGCAGCATCTCGCGCGCTTCGCCGAGCGTGCGGCCGAGCGGCTTTTCGCAGGCGACGCCGACCAGCTTGGCCCAGCCGTTTTTCACCAGCCGGTGAATCTCGCGCATTGTGTCGAGCCGGGCGAAATTTGGCGCGCCGATCCACACCGCGTCGACCTCGCCGGAAATCAACAGCGCTTCGAGCGACGAAAACGCCCGGCACGGTCCGAGCTCCATTGCGTTCGCCTGTTTCGCCAGCGTCTCGCGGTTGGCGGCGGTCGGGCTGTAGACGCCGGTCACGCTCACGTGCCGGACCGATTGCAGCGCCTGCAGGTGAAATCTGGCGATGAAGCCAGAGCCGATCAGGCCGATCCGCAAATTGGCGATGGGCGCGTTCCCGTTCATCTCCTCCCCCTGCTCTTCTCTTCAGCTTGTCCTCGCGAAAGCGGGGACCCAGTTATTTTGCCGGCTAGATTCCCGCTTGCGCGGGAATGAGCGGGAACTGACGTAATCCGATCATACTCAATACCCCGCCGCGAGCGAGCCGCGGGTGCGCGGATCGGCGGCGCCGACGAAGCCCGCCGGCGTCGCCATGATCGAGTTGGCCGAAGTCGTCAGCTTTTGCACGACGACGTTATCACCGCGCGCTTGCAGCGTGGCGAGCACGTCGGGCGGGAAACCCGCCTCGGCCAGCACCTGATCGGGCATCCATTGATTGTGCAGCCGCGGCTTCGACACGGCGCTCGCCACGTCCATGCCGCGGTCGATGACGTCGGTCACGACCTGCAGCACGGCGGTGATGATGCGGCTGCCGCCCGGCGTACCGGTGACGAGGTACGGCTTGCCGTCCTTGAGCACGATGGTCGGCGTCATCGACGACAGCGGCCGCTTGCCCGGTCCCGGCGCGTTGGCCTTATCGCCAAGGAGCCCGTAAGCGTTCGGCGCATCGGCTTTGGCGGCGAAATCGTCGAGCTCGTTGTTGAGCAAAACGCCGGTGCCATCGGCGATCAGGCCGACCCCATAACTGAAATTGAGCGTATAGGTGTTGGAGACGGCGTTGCCGAAGCGGTCGACCACGGAAATGTGCGTGGTGTTGCGGCCTTCGGGCCGGATTTCTCCGCCGGCGCGGATGGCCGATGCCGGTGTCGCGTGCGCCGGGTCGATGGTCGCGCGCCAATCCGCGGCATAGCTTTTGGAAGTAAGACGCTCGACGGGCGCCTGCACGACGTCGGGATCGCCGAGAAACCAGGCGCGGTCGGCATAAGCACGTTTCATCGCTTCGATCATCAGGAACAGTGCCTGCGCCTCGCTGTCATGGGCGAGATCGTAGCCCTCGAGAATGTTGAGCATCTCTATTAGCGCGATACCGCCGGACGACGGCGGTGGCATCGAGACAACGTCGTAACCGCGATAGCTGCCGCGGATCGGCGCGCGCTCGATCGCGTGGTAGCTTTTGAGATCATCAGCAGTCATCACGCCGCCCGCGGCCTGCACGCCGGCAGCGATCTTTTCCGCGATCAGACCCAGGTAGAACGCCGCCGGCCCATTCGTGGCGATGGCTTGCAGCGTGTCGGCAAGTTCGGACTGCACCAGCTTTTCGCCTTCTGCCAACGGCATGACGTCAGCCCTGCCGAAGATTTTCGTTGTCGATCGCCAGCGCGACAGCCGCGACCAATCGAGCGGCAGTGTATCCGCGGTGTCGTCGGCGATCTTAAAGCCGTTGCGGGCAAGCGCGATCGCGGGCGCGATCAGCTCGGCGAGCGTGAATTTGCCGGAGCCGTATTTCGCCTCCGCCAGCGCCAGCCCGGCGACCGTGCCAGGCACACCGACGGCGAGCGCGGACTTCGCGCGATTTCTGAGGGTCGGCATTGCCTTGCGCATCGAGAAAGGATTTGGCGTTGATCGCCGCCGGTGCGGTCTCGCGATAATCGATGGCGGTATCCTCGCCGCTGGCGCGATGGATCACCATGAAACCGCCGCCGCCGATATTGCCGGCGCGGGGATAGGTCACGGCCATGGCGAAACCGGTGGCCACCGCCGCGTCGATGGCGTTGCCGCCCTTTTGCAGGACCTCCACGCCGACGCGCACGGCGATCGCTTCCTGCGCGACCACCATGCCGTGCTTGGCGGTGACCGCCTGCGCCTGCCCGATCTCCGGTGCCTGCGCGCGCGCAGGTGGCGGCAGCAGGAGAGCGCCGAGAAGCGCGACTGCCGCACACCGCAACATCAGTCGGTTCGATTGCAGGGTGGTCACTGCACCGGCGCCGGCGTCGCGGTGCCGCCAGTTTTGGCGACCAGCACATAGCCGCGCGTCTTGTTGTCGTTCGATGCGTCGGTCGTGTTCATCGCGCCGAACAGATCGGAGGCGCTCACCCAAAACGGCGGATATTTGTAACGCGCGACGTCGAGAATGAGGAAGCGATCCTCCTTCGCATCGTAGGCCGCAAGCGGCGAAATATGGCCGCCGATCTGCTGGCCGATCGCCTTGCGTAGATAGTTCACGACCACGAAATGGCCCTTGGTCGCGAGATAGTCGCGCGCGGCGGCGCGGAAGGCTTCGAGCCCGCCGTCGGCGGCGTGATGAACCTCAATCGTCAGCGGATGCAGCGCTAGTAGGGCGCCGAGCTGATCGAGCGTCATGCCCTGCCGGGCGAGGACAGCCTGCGGCAACACCGCCTCGGTGCGCTCGTCGAGCAGATTGTCCTGGGTGAAGACATGATAGGGTTGGTATTCCGGCGCGGTCGGCGCCGGCACGCCGGCCGCGTTGAGCACCATGACAATCGAGGCGACGCCGCAATAGGCTCCCGTTTTCTGCGTCACGAAATTGTCAGCGATCGAGAAATAAGTCGCGAGCGCGCCGCTTTCGGCAAAGTACTTTTCGCCGACGGGGGAATTGAGATCGGTCAGATTGTCCGGCAGCGGCAGGGTTTGCGCGCGCGCGGCCGGCGCGAGCAGAACGGCAGCGAGCAGGCACGGCGCGAACAAGCGACAAAAGTGAACCGGTGTCAGTTTATTCGGCATCATTGCTGGGCATCGTGCAATTAAATCGTCACGCGTCAAACGGTTTGTAAAACATTTAGCGGCGGCTCGCCTTCACATCCGCGGCGGTGACCGCGTCGCGATAAGTGTTGTCGAAGTGCGTGCGCACATAATTCACCACGGCGGCAACTTGCTCGTCGCTCATCAGGAAGCCGACCGGCGGCATGCCGCGCTGGCCGTTGACGACGACGGCGACCGGATGACCGCCGACTGCGAGATTGCTGTTGCCTGCCAACGCCGGATAGGCCCCGGCGCCGATGGCGCCTTCGCCGTCCGGCATGTGGCAGGCCTGGCAGACATTCGCGTACAGCGCTGCGCCGCTTTGTTCGGCAAATTTGAAGCCATTGCTCAGGATGTGTTCGGGCCGATCGTGTGCGGCGTCCTGCGCCACGGCCGCCGGCGCGATCAGCGCCAGCAGTGCAACGAGGGTCGGTGTATCCAATCGTTTCAGTGACATTTGCTTCACGTTTTCACGACGCGGTGGTGCAGCCGTGTGACCGCGTCCAGCGAGGAGAGGATCGCGCCCTCCTGCCAGGCCGGCAGGTATGACGCGTGTTCGCCGGAGAGCACGATCCGACCGTCGATGTGGCACAAATCGCTGTAATGCTCCGCCCGCGTTTTTTCGGTCCAGTAACCGGCGCAGCCAAGCGTGAACGGCACGCGATGCCAGGCCACCGCAACGCCGTTCTCGAATTCGGCCGGGTATTGCGGGTGGATCTGGGAGCCGAGCGTGACGGCGCGGGCGATCCTTTCCTCGGGCGGCATCGAGGCGAACTCGTAGGCGTTCGATCCCTCGAAGATGTAACCGCCTAAGAGCACGCCGCGGCCGCCGCGATTAAGGCCGCTGCTGGGATAGGCGATCTGCCGGATCGGCAGATCGGTGTAGCTGATGCCGCCGTAAATCGCCTCGTCTTCCTCCCAGAACCGACGCTTGAATTGCAGGCCGATCTTGACCGCCGACGCATAAGGCACTGCATCGATTGCCGCCTGCATGCGGCGCACCGACATTCATCGGGATCTGGCTGAGGATGGAGAGCGGAATGGTGCAGACGCACCAGTCGGCCCTTGCGGCATGCGTGGTCGCAAGCGCTTTGGCGTCGACGTAAGTGACGGTGACGCCGCTGTCGTCCTGCGCGATCCGGGTCACCTTGGCGTCGTAACGGATGAGATCGCCGACCTCGCGCGCGAACGCCTTGCCGATCATGTCCATGCCGCCGACCGGCTGGAACATGGTGGTCTGCAATTCAATCAGCGAGAAACTCCGCAGATATTCGCCAAAGCTCGGATTTGAGGATGTCAGACAGCCCGATCGGCTCGCCGGCGACCGGCGCCGCATTAGGCCCGCCACCGGGACCCTTGGCGTAGCCGCGGACGCGGGCGGAAATCAGATTGGCCTTGTAAGCGTAGTCTTTGTCGAGCGCGCCCCAAGCTTTGAGCGCTTGCAGCAGAATCTCTTTGTCTTCGGTCGAAACCGCTTCATCGAGCTTGCCCTGCGCCGTCACTTTCGCCAGCAGCTCGGACGACGTGGCCCTGAAAATCGGCGTTGATCTCGCGGATTCGCTGCGGCCGGCCGCCGAATGCATCTGGCGCATGCAGATACGCGTTGTAATTGAGCTCGACGAACGGCTCGAGCGCGACGTCGAGCCGCTTGCAGTAATCGAGGATGGCGCGATGGTGATAGGGAATCCGCCACGGCCCCGGATTGAAATAAAGCCCCGGCTCGAATGCGCATAGCCTGCGTGAAGCCGCCGAGCTCGGTGAATGTGTCGCCGCCCCGCAAAGTCCAGTTGCGTCCGCCCGGACGCGATTGAATTCCAGGACCTGAACCCTGTAGCCGGCTTTGCGCAGTTCCAGCGCCGCCGTCATACCGGCAAGCCCAGCGCCAAGGATCAGGACCGAGGCGCCCCGGACATCGCCGGACAGCGTGATCGGGCCTGTGTAGGCCGAATTCGCGGCAAAGCCGAGGCTCGACATCGCCTGATACATCGCCGCGCTGCCGGCGACGGTGCCGATCAGCGCAAGCAGATCGCGCCGGCTGACGGCTGTGGCCTTGTCGCTTTGCATTGCGCGCCAACCCCGCGAGGCTCAGTCACGTATGTAAGGTGAAAAGATCGAAGCAGAACCCATAAGATTGCGCCTCCTGTAGCAGTTGGGGGCCGTGCAGATTTCCGGCCGCATGTTCCGCCAATCGAAGCTAATCGGATCCACGGAAGGGTAACGACCGGGAGACTGACATGACTCTGGAAGGCGGATGTTATTGCGGCAAGGTGCGCTACGTGGCCGAGGGCGAGCCGATGCTCAAAGCCCAATGTCACTGTCGCCAGTGCCAATATATCTCCGGCGGCGCGCCGAATATGTTCATGCTCATGCCGCCCGACGGTTTTCGTTACACCAAGGGGACGCCGAAGCAGTTCAAGCGCAGCGACCTCGAAAATGCGGTGACGCGGGAATTTTGCGCCGAATGCGGCACCCATCTCGTCACCCGGCGGCCGGGCTTGCCGGCGGTGATTTTGAAAGCCGGCACGCTCGACGATCCAACTCTCTACGGTAGTCCGAAAATGGCGATCTTCACCATCGACAAGCAGGCGTTCCATCATATCCCGGACGGCTTGCCGTCCTTCGAGCGACTACCGCCGCAGCGGTAGGAAGAAGCTAACTTGTACCCATGACCAACCACTGGATCGGCGTCGCCAGTGCTGAGCATGTGCGGCGTGGCCGCAGCGGCGGCTTTATGCAGCTCGGCCACGGCGAGGCCGCGCCGTTGAAACGCGTCAAGCCCGGCGACCGCATCGTCTATTATTCGCCGACGGTCGTTCTTGGCAAGAAGGACGGCCTGCAAGCGTTCACCGCAATCGGCACGGTGAAAGCTGGCGAGCCTTACGTGGCCGATATGGGCAAAGGCTTTAAACCTTATCGCCGCGACGTGAACTGGGCGAAGGCGAAAGAAGCGCCAATCCATCCCCTGCTTGATGATCTGGAATTCACCGCGGGCAACAAGAACTTGGGGCTACAAGTTTCGTTTCGGGTTGTTTCCAATCAGCGCGGCGGATTTTCAGTCAATCGCAAAGGCGATGGGCGCGGCGCCTTAAGGATTGGCGCGCTCGTCCAAAAACTTCTGCACCGCCTGGAATAGTTCGAAGCGGTTATCTTCCATCATCACGCTGTGGGTGCCGCGATCGAGCTCGACCAGGCGCTTAGCGTGCGAATTGACCAACAGCGGAAACAAGGCGCGCGCCATGGCCGGCGGCACGTCGGAGTCCCAGGCGGCAGTGATCAGAAATGCCGGCACGGTGATCTTCGCCGGATCGTAATAGCCCTTGCCGGCCCAAAAGGTTTCGGCGACATCGGCCATCACTCCGTTGGGAGCGCGGATCACCGGCGGATGCATTTTGGCGCCATCCGGATCGGTGGCGAAGGTCGCGTTGGCCCAGGTCTCGAAAAAGTCTTTGGGGATGAGCGTTGCCTTCTTGTCTTCGGCGACGCCGTTCATCCAGCGCGCGTAGGCCTGTTCGCGCGTGACCGTGCGGTAGGCGGGCAACCGCGTCCCCGGTGCCGCCGTAGCGAGCCAGCCGGTCATGCCGATCCAGATCGGCGCGTAAAGCAGGAGGCTTTCGACGTTGTCCGGATTTTGCACGGTATAGGCCGGGGAGGAGAATGTTCCCCATGACCAGCCGAGTAGAACGAGGCGCGGCAGATTGCGTCGCTGGCGGATGAAATCGGCGACGGCGGCAATATCCTTCACCGCGGTCTCGGTGCGCACGATCGGCGGATTGAGGTTCGGCGGCTCGTCCATTTCCTTCGGACGCGTCGACTTGCCGTAGCCGCGCAGGTCGAGCAGCCACACGTCGTAACCGCGCGCGGCGATGTATTCCATCCAGGACACGCCGCCAAGCGGCAGATCGAATGCGGTGTGCGCCGGATAGGTCGCGCCGTGCACGAACAGGATGGTGCGCGCGGGTGTGAACGCGGCCATGTCCGCGGGGCGTTTGTTGCGCGCGAAAAGCTCGATACCGGCATCGCGCGCTGGCACCATGAATTCTTCGGTGATCAGAGTCATGGCTGCGCCGCGCGGCGCACTAGAGCATCGACGGCAGGACGCGGTCGGGCGGCCGGTGGCCGTCCATGAAGGTCTTGATATTGACGATGACCTTCTCGCCCATATCGACGCGGCCTTCGAGCGTGGCCGAGCCGAGATGCGGCAACAACACCACTTTGCCGGCTTTGGCGAGTTTGACCAGCTTCGGGCTTACCGCCGGCTCGTGTTCGAACACGTCGAGGCCGGCGCCGGCGATCTCGTCCGCCTCGATCAGCCGCGCCAGTGCGTTCTCGTCGATCACCTCGCCGCGCGCGGTGTTGACGATATAAGCCTCGGGCCGGACCAACTTCAGCCGCCGCGCCGAGAGCAGATGATAGGTCGCGGGCGTATGCGGACAATTGATCGAGATGATGTCCATGCGCGCCAGCATCTGGTCGAGGCTTTCCCAATAGGTGGCGTCGAGCTCTTCCTCGATGCGCGGCGCCACGCGGCGGCGATTGTGATAGTGGATCTGCAAGCCGAAGGCCTTGGCGCGGCGCGCGACCGCCTGGCCGATGCGACCCATGCCGACGATGCCGAGCCGCTTGCCCCAGATGCGATGGCCGAGCATCCAGGTCGGGCTCCAGCCCGTCCATTCCTTATCGCCGATCAGCACCTGGGCGCCTTCGGCCAGCCGCCGCGGCACCGCGAGGATCAGCGCCATCGTCATGTCGGCGGTGTCTTCGGTCAGCACGCCGGGCGTATTGGTCACGGTGATGCCGCGCTGGAGCGCGGTCGCGACGTCGATATGGTCGACGCCGTTGCCGAAATTGGCGATCAGCTTGAGCTGCTCGCCGGAGTGGCTGAGCACTGAACGGTCGATCTGATCGGTCACCGTCGGCACGATGACGTCGGCGGCCTTGGCGGCCTCCGCCAGTTCGCGCCTGGCTCATCGGCTTGTCGTCGAGATTGAGCCGGGCGTCGAACAATTCGCGCATACGCGTTTCGACGCTGTCCGGCAACTTGCGGGTCACCACCACCAGCGGCTTTTTGCCCGATGCCATTGACGCTGCCCCTTGGTTACGCCGACCCTTAACGATGCGCATCCGAGACCGTCGTTCAGGTCTCGTTAACCGCCCTCGCCGACACTGGAAGCCGGGCGGTGGTACATCGATCCTCTCTAGCAGATGGCTGCGCTCCCACAAAGCGCGCCGGATTCCGCGGCGTTATCGCGAGCTTGATCGCTGTGACATTGCGGCATAACAGGTGTTTGACGGTTCATGGATCGCGGGCCGCGCTTGGCGGCCCTGTTCGCGCTGTCGCTGTGCGACCGTGCGCCGGCACGTGCGGGCAGCGACAGCGCCACGAGCGGGTTGCCGGTGCCGCGCTTCGTCAGCCTCAAGACCGACCGGGTCAATGTGCGCGGCGGCCCGGACAAGGACCACGACGTCGCCTGGATCTACACGCGCGTCGGCTGGCCGGTCGAAATCACCGCCGATTCGAGAATTGGCGGCGCATCCGCGACTACGACGGCACCGGAGGGCTGGGTCTATCACTCGCTGCTGTCGGGCAAGCGGACGGCGGCGGTGCAGCTCAAATCCGAAGACCGACCTCGCGGCTCCTCCACGCCAAGCCGGACGCGCAGAGCCCGGTGACGGCGCGATTGCAGTCCGGCGTGCTTGGCGCGGTCAAACGCTGCACCGGTGGCTGGTGCCGCTTTGCCGGCGACGGTTTCGACGGCTGGATCGAGCAGAACCGGCTGTGGGGCGTCTATCCGGACGAGAAGATCGAGTGATGTTCGGTGGCTACTTCGGGTGGCGGAACGAAATCAGCGCCGCTTGCGCGTAGCCGCACCACCACGTCGATGCGGGCGATCTCGTAGCCTTCCGGCGGCACCGGCGCTTTGCCGACCACCACGTCGGACGACGGAATGTCCATCAGATCGTTCCGATCTTCGATGAAGAAGTGGTGGTGCTCGGAGTTGTTGGTGTCGAAATAGGCTTTCGAGCCGTCGACGGCGACCTGGCGCAGCAGCCCGACTTCGGTGAATTGGTGCAGCGTGTTGTAGACGGTGGCGAGCGACACCGGCACTTTGGCGTGGTTGGCTTCCTCGTACAGCATTTCCGCGGTCACATGCCGGTCGCCTTTGGCGAACAGGATCCAGCCGAGCGCCATGCGTTGGCGGGTCGGGCGCAAGCCGACGTCGCGCAGCTTCGTCTTGACGTCATGCCAGGGGCAGCCGGTGAGGTCGCCGGCCCGGAGCCGCTATCGGCGCGGCCAGCAGCCGCAGCACCGGAATCAAATGGACGCGGCTGGGTCATTGCCTCACCTGACTGTTCGACGGTTGCGGGCATCAAAACGAGATCGTTGCAACTGTAATCATTATACGCCGCCGCGCGGTGGCCGCAACTCCCAAGGCCGAGAGCGGCCAGATTGCCGCAGGCAAGGCGGATTTGCCCTGCGGCAGAAGACCAGGCTTGCGGGTGCGGCTTTGCCGCTATGCCCCCATGTGTTAGGGATGCCGCGCAACGGCCGGGGGCGGAGACGAAGCATGCAGGAGCGGCGTTCAAACTTCGAGTATGAGGATCTGCTGGCTTGCGGGCGGGGCGAACTTTTTGTCAAGGGTCCGCAACTGCCGCTGCCGCCCGATGCTGATGTTCGACCGCATCTCCGAAATCGCCGAAGTCGGCGGCGAATACGGCAAAGGGCTGGTCCGCGCCGTGCTCGATCTGAAGCCCGACCTTTGGTTCTTCCCCTGTCATTTCAAGGGCGATCCGGTGATGCCGGGCTGTCTCGGCCTTGACGCGCTGTGGCAGTTGCTCGGCTTCTTCCTCGGCTGGCTCGGCTCGCCGGGTAAAGGCCGCGCGCTCGGCATGGGCGAGGTCAAGTTCTCCGGCCAAGTGCTGCCGACCATGAAGAACGTGGTCTACGGCCTCGACATCAAGCGGGTGATGCGCTCCAAGCTCGTGCTCGGCATCGCCGACGGCTGGCTGTCCGCCGACGGTTCGGTGATTTATCAAGGCGCTCGATCTCAAAGTCGGATTATTCCTTGATGCGGCGCCGCAGGCGAGCGGCGCCTCGAACGGCAACCGCCCGGAGCAAGATGCAGGTTGACGAGGTCTTAGATGAGACGCGTGGTCGTCACCGGAATGGGCATCGTCTCGTCCATCGGCAACAACACGCAGGAAGTGCTTGCTTCGCTGCGCGAGGCGAAATCCGGCATCGTACGCGCAGAAAAATACGCCGAGATGGGGTTCCGCTCGCAGGTGCACGGCGCCCCGACGCTCGACGCCAGCGAATCCGTCGATCGCCGCGCCATGCGCTTTCTCGGCGGCGGCGCCGCCTGGAACCATGTCGCCATGGAACAGGCGATCCGCGACGCCGGCCTTGCAAGAGAGCGAAATTTCCAACGAGCGCACCGGCATCGTCATGGGTTCGGGCGGGCCTTCGACGCGCGCCATCGTCGAGGCGGCCGACACCGCGCGGAGCGAAAGGCCCGAAGCGGGTCGGTCCGTTCGCAGTGCCGAAAGCGATGTCGTCCACCGCGTCCGCTACGCTCTCCACCTGGTTCAAGATCAAGGGCTGTCAGCTATTCGATCTCCTCGGCCTGCGCGACCTCCAACCATTGCATCGGCAATGCGTATGAGCTGATCCAGTACGGCAAGCAGGACATGGTGTTCGCCGGCGGCTGCGAGGAGCTCGACTGGACGCTCACCGTGCTGTTCGACGGCATGGGCGCGTTGTCCTCGAAATTCAACGACACGCCGGCCAAGGCCTCGCGCGCTTACGACGCCGATCGCGACGGCTTCGTCATCTCGGCGGGCGCCGGCGTACTGGTGCTCGAAGAGCTCGAGCATGCGAAAGCACGCGGCGGACGTATCTACGCCGAGGTCGCCGGTTATGGCGCGACGTCGGACGGCGTCGACATGGTAGCGCCATCGGGCGAGGGCGCGGCACGCTGCATGCGCATGGCGCTCAAGGACGTCAAGCAGAGGGTCGACTACGTCAATCCGCACGCCACCTCGACGCCGATCGGCGACCTCAAGGAGATGGAGGCGATCCGCGAAGTGTTCGGCTCCGGCGACAAATGCCCACCGATCTCCGCCACCAAGTCGCTGACCGGCCACTCGCAGGGCGCAACCGGCGTGCACGAGGCGATCTATTCGCTTTTGATGATGAATAACGGCTTCATCTGCGAGAGCGCCAACATCGAGAATCTCGATCCCGCCTTCGCCGATATGCCGATCGTGCGCGAGCGCCGCGACGGCGTGACGCTCAATTGCGTGCTGTCCAACTCCTTCGGTTTCGGCGGCACCAACGCCTCCATCGTCTTTAAGCGGCTGGATGCGTAACGCATGCCCGATTTGATGCAGGGCAAGCGCGGCCTGGTCATGGGGGTCGCCAACGACCATTCCATCGCCTGGGGGATTGCGAAGACGCTTGGCGCTCATGGCGCAAAGCTTGCCTTCACCTACCAGGGCGACGCGCTTGGCAAGCGGGTGAAACCGCTGGCGGCTTCGGTCAACGCCGATCTCGTGCTGCCCTGCGACGTCGAGGATATTGCTTCGGTCGATGCCGTTTTCGCCAACATCAAGCGGGTGTGGGGCAAAATCGATTTTCTGGTGCACGCCATCGCCTTCTCCGACAAGACCCAGCTGACCGGCCGCTTCGCCGACACGACGCGCGAGAACTTCCTGCACACCATGCTGATCTCCTGCTTTGCCTTCGTCGAGGCGGCCAAGCGCGCGGCGGCGCTGATGCCGGATGGCGGCGCTATGCTCACGCTCACCTATAACGGCGGCGACCGCGCGATGCCGAACTACAATGCCATGGGGCCGGCTAAGGCGGCGCTGGAAGCCTCGGTGCGCTATCTCGCGGTCGACCTCGGTCCGCAGAACATCCGCGTTAACGCCATCTCCTCCGGGCCGATCCGCACGCTCGCCGGTGCCGGCATCGGCGACGCGCGCTACATGTTCGCCTTTCAGCAGCGGCACTCACCGTTGCATCGCGGCGTGACGCTCGTGGAACTTGGCGGCGCCGGACTCTATCTTCTCTCCGACCTCTCGACCGGCGTCACCGGCGAAATCCACTTCGTCGATTCCGGCTACAACGCCATCGCCATGCCGCATCCGGTTGCGCTACGCGCCGATCGCGCGGGTAGCGATGAATAGCGGCAGCAGCAAGCGAACTACAGCTTCGCCAGATGCGGCATCACCTCGGTCTTGAATAATTCGAGGGATCGCAGCGCGTCGGCAAGCGGCATGTTGCCGAAGAACATGTAGCTCAACAGATAATTGGCGCCGAGCTCCTTCATCTGCCGCTCGATCTCGGCACGCACCTGGTGCGGCGTGCCGGCGATCGCGGTGGTATTGGCGAGCCAGGCATCGTAATCGGCGCCGAACGGCAGATGCAGGCCCGGGGTGTTGCCGAGCTTGTCGCGCAGCCAGGTCAGATGGGCGACGTGGCGGTCGAGCGCCGGCTTGCCGAAACGACGCGCCTCCGCGTCGCTTTCGGCTACGACGATGATACGGGAAATGCCGATAGCCGCGCCGCCGGAAAATTCTGGCTTCGGCTGCGCGGGGCCGCCGCGCTTGCCGAGCGCTGCTTTGTAGGCGTCGATCGCAACCTTCGCCATCTTCACCGGTCCCAAGGTCACGAAGTGGGCGCCGTTCTCGCCGGCCCAGGTCGCGCCTTCGGCGTTGGTGGAGGCATACCAGAACGGCGGATGCGGCTCCTGCAATGGCCGCAACGCGATCGGCACGTTGTCGTAATTGAAGTGTTCGCTCTTGTAGGTGAGCCAATCGGTCGTGAGCCCGGCGCTGATGCATTTGAACGCGTCGACGAAAATTTCGCGCGAATAGTCGAACGCAACTTTGTGGAAGCGAAGCTCGTGCGGGGACACGCCGCGGCCGACGCCGACCTCGAGACGGCCGTGGCTGAGGTGATCGAGCATGGAGACCTCTTCGATCAGCCGCAGCGGCGTATAGACCGGCAGCAGATAGACCAACGGGCCGATGCGCATCGCTTTCGTCACTTGCGTCAGCGCGCCGAGAAAGACGCCCGGCACCGGAATGAGGCTCAGCGGCGTGGCGTGGTGCTCGGCGAGGTGCAGGCAATAGATGCCGGCCGCTTCGGCCGCTTGGGCGAATTGCAGCCGCTCGTCGTAGAGCTGCGCCAACGGCCGCTCGCCGTGCTCGATATGGTCGAAAAGTCCTACTTTCATGGTGCGGTCCCGGTCCCCTAGGCAGTTGTATTGTCTGCCTTGTCTCAGGCCGGGCGGCCCAAATCAAGAAACCGATCCTTATCGTTTCCCTACCGGGGTTCGATCAACCGATCGAGCGTGATCGGGAAGTTGCGCACACGCACGCCGGTGGCATGCCAGACTGCATTCGCGACCGCGCCCGCCGTGCCAGTGATGCCGATTTCACCAACGCCTTTGATGCCGAGCGCGTTCACGTGCGGGTCGTCCTCCTCGACCATGATGGCCTCGATGGCGGGGACATCGGCGTTTACCGGAATGTGGTATTCGGCCAAATTGGCGTTCATCGTCCGGCCGGACCGCGCGTCCATCACCGCATGCTCGTGCAATGCAAACGACACGCCCCAGATCATTCCACCGCACAGCTGACTGCGCACCAGGCGAGGGTTGATGATGCGTCCTGCAGCAAACGCGCCGACCACGCGGGAAACGCGCATCTGCCCGAGATCGGGATCGACTTTGACCTCGGCGAACACCGCGCCATGCGCATGCATGGCGTATGCTGTTTGCGCCGCCGGATCGGCCGCGCCCGCACCGCTGCCCTCGATCTGCGGCAGGGCGGCGCGGTAGAGGATATCGGCGTAGCTCTCGCTGCGGCTTACATCATCGCGGCGGAACAGGCGGCCGCCGCGCGCAATCACGCCGGCGTTGCCGGCGCCGAACAGCGGCGAGCGATTGTCGTTGGTTGCGAGATCAGCAAGCCGGGCGATGACGTCGGCGCCGGCGTTGTGAATTGCCATGCCGGCGGTCGCGGTGTGGCCCGAACCGCCAGCAATACCGGCGTCCGGGAGGTCGGAGCTTCCCGATCTGAACTCAACCTGATCGAGGTCGAGGCCAAGGCCATCCGCCGCGATCTGGGCGAGCGCGGTCCACGCGCCCTGGCCCATGTCGTGCGCCCCGATCTCCATGACGCCGCTGCCGTCCTGGCGCAAAATCGCCCTGGCATGGCCCTGGAACATGATCGCCGGAAATGTCGCGGTGCCGACGCCCCAGCCGATGAGCAAACCGTCGCGGTCGCGCATCTGCCGGGGCGCGAGGGGACGGCGGTGCCAGCCGAAACGCTCGGCGCCTTGGGCGTAGCACTCGCGCAGCGCCTTCGAGGAAAACGGCTTGCCGGACATCGGCTCGACCTCGGCATAGTTTCTGAGCCGAAAGGCCAACGGGTCCATGCCGCAAGCCGCCGCCATCTCGTCGACCGCGCTTTCGAGCGCGATCGAGCCCGTCGCCTCGCCAGGTGCGCGCATGAACAGCGGCGTTCCGGTGTCGAGCCGAACGGCTTCATGCGACGTGGCGATGGCCGGGCTCGCATAAAGCGTGTGCGAAGCGTCGGACGCCGGCTCGAAGAAATCGTCGAAGGTGCTGGACGTGGTCTTCGTTCGATGATCGAGCGCGGTCAGGTTGCCGCTGTCGTCGGTGCCGAGGCGCAAGGTCTGCCGTGTCGGTGCCCGGTGTCCCACCGGACCGAACATCTGCTCGCGCCGAAGTACCAGCTTGACCGGCTTGCCGACCATGCGCGCCGCCATGATCCCAAGCACCTGCGGACCGGAGATCATGCCTTTGGAGCCGAAGCCGCCGCCCAGGAACGGGCTGCGGATACGAATTTTGTTGGACGCGATGCCGAAAAGTCCTGCGATGCGACCCTGCGCCATGGCGAGACCCTGGCTCGGGGTATCGACCGACAGCGTATCGCCGTCCCATGCCGCGACGATCGCATGCGGCTCCATCGCATTGTGATACTGCGGAGCGGTCTCATAGGTCGCTTCGATGCGCTTGGCGGCTGCGGCGATACCCGCCGCTATATCGCCTCGATGCGCCAGCGCGGGATGGCCGGGGCCGACGACCGGCGGAACGAAGCTCTCAGTCGCGTCCAGGCCGACACGTGCCGGATCAGCCTCGTAACGCGGCGACAGCAGCGCCGCGCCTTCCGTTGCCGCTTCGAGCGTTCTGGCGATGACGACCGCGATCGGCTGATTGGCGTAACGGACCTGGTCATTCTGCAACAAATCGAGCCGGAACATGAACGGATTGTTTTTCTCGTCCGGATCCTGTGCCAGCGCGGGCCTGTTGGCGGGCGTCATCACCTCGACGACGCCAGCATGGGCTTTCGCGGCGGCAACATCGAGAAAGGCCACGCGACCGCGCGCGATGCTGCTGACCGCGAGCACCGCATACAGCATCTCGGGCGGATGGTTGTCGGCTGCGTAGCGGGCGGCGCCCGTAACTTTGAGAATTCCATCGCGGCGGGTGAGTGGCTGACCGATACTCGAACCGTGCCGGATATGGGCGGGTGCCCTCGTCGGTGCGATCTCAGGCATGGGTGACAACTCCGGGAATGGCGGCGAAGGGGGAAGCCGGCAGCGCGGGCATGCGCTCCGGCGTGCCGGCTGCGGCGAGCGTAAGAGCGCGCATGACGATCCGTCGCGCGAGTTCGATCTTGAAGCCGTTGTCCCCGGAAGGTTTTGCGTCGGCGAGCGCCGCTGCGGCGGCGCGGTGAAATTGCGCGGCATCGGCTGGCTCGCCGGCCAGGATCCGCTCCGCTTCCCGCGCGCGCCACGGTTTTGCGGCGACGCCGCCGAGCGCCAGCCGCGCTTCTGCAATCGTACCGTTCTGCAGGCGCAGCGCAGCCGCCGCGGAGACAACCGCAAATGCATAGGAGGTGCGCTCGCGGACTTTCAGGTAACGGGCATGAGCCGAGAAATCTTTCGCCGCCGCGGGCAAGCGCACGGCAACGATCATCTCGCCCGGCTCCAGCAGGGTTTCGCGGTCTGGCGCGTCTGCCGGCAGCCGATGAAACTTTTCCAGCGGAATGTCGCGACGTCCGGCTTTGCCTTCGATCTCGGCGACGGCGTCTAGCGCCACCAGAGGCACGCAGAAATCTGACGGATGCGTCGCGATGCAGCTCTCGCTCCATCCGATGATCGCGTGTAGCCGGTTGTCGCCGCCGCGGGCATCGCAGCCCAAACCGGGCGTGCGCTTATTGCAGGCGCTGGCGGTGTCGTAGAAGTAAGCGCAGCGCGTCCGCTGCAGGAGATTGCCGCCGACTGTCGCGGCATTGCGCAGCTGTGCCGACGCGCCGGACAAGAGCGCCTCGGCGACCATCGGGAAGCGTTGGGCAAAGCGTGCATCGTGGGCAAGGTCGGCATTGCGGACCAGCGCTCCGACGCGAATGCTGCCGTCGGCGAGATCGTCGATACGGTCGAGGTTGGGAAGGTGGCTGATATCGACGACCCGATCCGGGCGGCTGATGCCGCCCTTCATCAGATCGAGCAGGTTGGTGCCGGCGGCCAGATAGGCGGCGCCCGGCGCCGAAGCGGCCGCAACGGCGTCCGGGATCGATGCCGGTCTCACATAGTCGAAGGGCTTCATGCGACTTTCCTTTGTTTCGCCGCGGCAAGAGACTTCTGCGCGCCAAGAGACTTCTGCGCCTCCAGCACCGCCTCGGTGATGCCTTGATAAGCGCCGCAGCGGCAGAGATTTCCGCTCATGCCTTCGCGCACGCGTTCCGGGTCGTCGCCAGCTTGACCTTCCGCGATCAAACCGATCGCGCTGATGATCTGGCCAGGCGTACAGAACCCGCACTGCAAGCCGTCGTGGGCAATAAAGGCCTCCTGCACCGGATGCAGCCGATTGCCCTGCGCCACGCCTTCGATGGTGAGGACGTCGGCGCCGTCGTGGCTGACGGCAAGCGCGAGGCAGGAATTGATCCGTCGTCCGTTGACGATCACCGTGCAGGCGCCGCATTGGCCGCGATCGCAGCCCTTCTTCGTCCCGGTCAAATTCAGGCGTTCGCGCAGCAGATCGAGGAGCGTTACGCGCGGGTCGTCGAGCTCGATCGTTCGCTTCACGCCGTTCACGGTCAGAGTTGTCGCTATGCTCATGCAGGGCTCCGCAGCAGCGATGGTTGAGTGCCAGGGGTGGAGGTATTAAGTCCTTGTAGCCTTCGGTTCGCAGGCGTTTGCTCGGCGCATGGAATGTGCGAGCGTGGCCTGATAAGGGAGATACGGAGGGGTCCTCCGCTTTTCAAGGACCCCTTACGGCGGAACATCGGCATGAGACAGGCCAAGGCCAGCAGACAGCCCGGGCGGCGCCCGCGAAGGCCGCGCGCCGACGCCGCGCGCAACCGCGAGCGTGTGCTCGAAGCAGCCAAAGCGGTGTTCAGTGCCGGGGGCGCGGGCGCAAGTCTCGAAGCCGTCGCCCGGACCGCGGGTGTAGGGATCGGCACGCTCTACCGGCATTTCCCCACGCGCGAAGCGTTGTTCGAAGCGGTGTATCGCCGCGAGGTTCAACATCTGGCCGATCTGGCCGAACAGTTGAAGCGCGGCACGCGACCGGTCGACGCGCTTCGCCAATGGATGCGCTCGAATGTGAGGTTCGTGGCAACGAAAAAGGGCATGTCGGCGGCGCTGGCTCTTGCCGTCGACAAGAACTCTAAACTCGTCTCGTCTTCGGCCGATCAGCTCACGCGCGCCGTCGGGGGGCTATTGGATCGCGCGATCGCGGCCGGCGAGATCCGCGACGACGTCAGCCCGGAAGATCTGCTGCGTGCCTTGATAAGCATGTGCTACATGAACGATCAGCCCGGCTGGCAGACCAGCGTTCTGCGGCTGGTTGACGTCTTCATCGATGGGCTGCGCCTGCAACCCGATCGATTCCGGGCCGAAACGAAGCGGAGCAAATCGTTGGCGCAATAACTCGCGGCCGAGTCGTGGCTCTCTGTCTCGGCCTTCCTATCTCTGTCTCCCTTGCCTTCACCCGCGGCACACGCCACATCTGCGCGGATCATGCGCACCGCACCCGCCATCAAAGTCGAACGGCTTATCAAAACCTACAGGAAGATGCCGGCCGTCGACGACGTTTCGTTCGAAATCGCGCCTGGCGCCATGACGGCGTTGCTCGGCGGTAACGGCGCCGGCAAGACCACCACTATCGCGATGATCATGGGCTTGACCATGCCGACATCCGGACGCGTTACGGTCCTCGGCGCCGCGATGCCGCGCGAGCGCTATCGCGTACTGCACCGGATGAATTTCGAAAGTCCGTACGTCGATATGCCGATGCGGCTCACCATCCGGCAGAATCTGACGGTGTTCGGCATGCTCTATGGCGTGCCCGACCTTGCCGGCCGGATCGAGGAACTTGCCGAAGAGCTCGATCTTACCGATTTGCTCGACCGGCCCACGGGAAAGCTGTCCTCCGGACAGAAGACGCGTGTCTCGCTTGCCAAGGCGCTGATCAACTCGCCCGAGCTTCTGCTGCTGGATGAGCCGACGGCTTCGCTCGACCCCGACACCGCCGACTGGGTGCGGGCGCGGCTGGAACGTTATTGCCGAGATCGCAACGCGACCGTGCTGCTTGCCTCGCACAACATGGCCGAGGTTGAGCGGATGTGCGAGCACGTCATCATCATGAAGCGGGGGCGCATCGAGGACCAAGACACGCCGGCGCGGTTGCTTGCCCGTTATGGTCGCCGCACGCTCGAGGAAGTCTTCCTCGACGTCGTGCGCCGGCGCGACGAACCGCGCGAGGCGGCGCAATGAGCGAGCAGGCCGACAACACGCTGAGTTTTTCCACGCGGCGCGTCGCGGCGATGATGCTGCGTTATTGGTACTTGTTGCGCTCATCGTGGCCGCGACTGCTCGATCTGATGTACTGGCCACTGGTGCAGATGGTCACCTGGGGATTTATCCAGGTTTACGTCATGCAGAATGCCGGCTTCTTCGCCCGTGCCGGTGGCACGCTGATCGGCGCTTTGTTGCTCTGGGACATTCTGTTTCGCGGGCAGCTCGGCTTCTCGATCGCGTTTCTGGAGGAAATGTGGGCGCGCAACATTGGCAATCTGATGATGTCGCCGCTGCGCCCGTTCGAGTTCATCGTCGCGCTGATGGTTATGAGCGTCGTGCGGTTGTCAATCGGCGCAGTACCGGTGTCGCTGCTGGCGATCGCGTTCTTCGGTTTCAATCTCTACGCGCTAGGTCTCGCTCTGGTGGCGTTTTTCTTAAACCTGATGCTGACCAGCTGGGCGGTGGGGATTTTCGTGTCCGGCCTGGTGCTGCGCAACGGTCTCGGCGCGGAGAATTTCGCTTGGTCGATCATGTTCGTATTCATGCCGCTCGCGTGCGTTTACTATCCGGTCACGACGCTGCCGGCGTGGTTGCAGCCGGCGGCGTGGATTCTGCCGCCCACTTACGTGTTTGAAGGTATGCGCGCGCTGCTGATCGACCAAACCTTCCGTGCCGACCTGATGCTGGATGCGTTGGGTCTGAACTTAGTGCTGTTTGCCGGCGGCGTGGTCGGGTTTCTGACTCTGCTGAAAAGCGCGCGCCGGTACGGCTCGCTGATGCAAACCGGCGAGTGAGCAGCGGCGAATTTGACACATTTTCCTTGGAAACATTGGGGAAAACGCTGCGCTGTCCCTATGTAACGAATAAGGAGAAAATTGCTTTTATGATGCGGGCATGACATATGACCCACACATTGCTGCATTGCAGCAGGCCGGTCAGGAATCATCGATGGCCATTGGCGAATTTGGCGGCGCGCCTGCCTGGCCGGCGGGCGGCCTTCTGGCTTCGACGCCGCTTTACGGCTTCTACGAAATGGGTCATGCGGCGCTCGGTCCCTCACGCGTTTTGGCCGATGCCACGCGGCTTGCGTTCAAGAATCCGCTCAATCCGCTTTATTACACGACTTTCGGAAAATCGATCGCCGCCGCAGCCGAGGTGTTCGAGCGTTCGACGCGTCGCTACGACCGCCCCGAATGGCGCATCGCCTCGACGCTGGTCGGCGGCGAGCGCGTGCCGGTGAATATCAAGAGCGTTTGGGAACGGCCGTTCTGCCGTCTGTTGCACTTCGAGCGCGTGTTCGAACATCGGCCGCGTCGGCCGCAGCCGCAGCTTCTGATCGTTGCGCCGATGTCCGGGCACTTCGCGACCTTGCTGCGCGGCACGGTGGAAGCGTTTTTGCCGAACCACGACGTATACATCACCGAATGGAACGACGCGCGCACGGTATCGCTGTCGGAAGGGCCGTTCGATCTCGACGATTACATCGATTACGTTATTTCAATTCTGCACGTGCTCGGCGGCGAGACGCACGTGATTGCAGTTTGCCAGCCAGCGGTGCCGGTGATGGCGGCTGCCGCGCTGATGGACGCCGATGACGATCCCTGCCTGCCGATTTCCATGACGCTGATGGGCGGGCCGATCGACACCCGCGTCAACCCGACCGGCGTGAACAAGCTTGCCGCACGGCGCGGCGTCGGCTGGTTCAAGCAGAATGTCATCAGCAAAGTACCGTTTCCGAATCCCGGTTACATGCGCGACGTATACCCGGGATTTTTGCAACTGCACGGCTTCGTCAGCATGAACCTCGACCGACATATCGAGGCACACCGGGATCTGTTCCTCAATCTGGTGAAGGGCGACGGCGACTCTGCCCACAAACACAAGGAATTCTACGACGAGTATCTCGCGGTCATGGACCTGGCGGCCGAATATTATCTGCAAACGGTTGACACCGTGTTCGTGCGCTATGCGCTGCCGAAGGGCGAGATGATGCATCGCGACCGGCCGGTCGATCTGCGCGCCATCCGGCGCGTCGCGCTGTTGACCGTCGAGGGCGAGCACGACGACATATCCGGCGTCGGCCAGACCGAAGCGGCGCACCGGCTATGCGTCAATATTCCGGCCGACCAGCAAGCGCACTGGCTGCAGCCAGGCGTCGGGCATTACGGCGTATTCAATGGCTCGCGCTTTCGCGCCGAGATCGCGCCGCGCATTTCCGACTTTGTGCTGTCGATGGCGCACAGCGCTCGCGGCAAGCGCAACGGCTTCGCGCCGCGCTCGCGGCACAAGGGCGCGGGCCACGACGAGCCGCATCCGGCCGACATCAGCATCGTGCCGCGCATCGGACGGCAATCGGCTTAAGCCCGCGGCGGGCCTGCAAAGGCTCCAGTCAAACCCCCTCGAATCTGGCATGATCCGAATCGGACCTGGTTCGGGGTTGTCGGCCATGCCGCTCCGCGCGCTGCTCTATCGTCGTCCGAGCGAGCCTCGGACGATCGAAATCGCTTTTGACAAAACGGTTTATCTCGTGCGCTTGCGCCGGCATCGGCAGGCACGCCGCTATACGCTGCGCATTACGGCGGCGACCCGTGACGTGATCCTCACCATGCCGCCGCGCGGTACGCTCAAGGAGGCGCGCGCTTTCGCGCAGAAAAACGGCGCCTGGATCGCGACGCGGCTGCATCGGCTGCCGGAGGCAGTGGCGTTCGCCGACGGCATGGTGTTTCCGCTGCGCGGCGTACCGCACCGGATTACACACCGGAGCGGCATGCGCGGCACGGCGTGGATCGAGGCGGATGCCGACGGTGGGCCGCGCCTCTGCGTCGCCGGCGACGCTCCGCATGTCGCCCGCCGCGTCGGCGATTTCCTGCGGCGCGAAGCAAGACGCGACCTCGAAGCGGCAAGCCGGAGGTTTGCCGCCGAACTCGGGGTGAGGGCCCGGCGCGTCAGGGTGCGCGATCAGGCCAGCCGCTGGGGCTCGTGTTCGACTGCCGGTGCGCTGTCGTATTCGTGGCGGCTCATTCTTGCGCCGACCTTTGTGCTTGACTACCTCGCGGCGCACGAAGTGGCGCATCTTGTCGAAATGAATCACTCGGCGCGGTTCTGGCGGCTGGTCGCGCGGGTCTCCCCGGATCACGAACGCGCCAAGGCCTGGCTTGACGTGCACGGCAGTGATCTGCACCGCTACGGCGCATTAATGGAGTGATTTCGATGCCACCATGTTGGAGCCGCGGCGGCAGCAAGCCGAACGTCAGCTTGATCGCCACCGCGATGAGCGTCACTGCCAGTACGATCCGCAGCGCGGTTTCGGGAACGCGAATGGCGGCATAACTGCCGATCAGAATGCCCGGGATGGATCCCAAAATCAGAGCCAGGAAAATCCGCCAGTCGATCGAACCGAGAAACCAATGACCGATGCCGGCGGCGAGCGCGAGTGGCACGGCGTGCACGATGTCGGTTCCGACGATCCGCGCCGTTCGAAGTCTCGGATAGAGCAGAACAAGAGCGGTCACGCCGATCGCACCGGCGCCGACCGATGAGATCGAGACCAGAACTCCCAAAACGCCGCCGACGACGACGGTTAGAAGCGCAATCCGGTCTTCTGGCAGGCCGCCGATTCGGGCGGCGTAGCGCGCGGCAATCGCGTTGCGAAAAACGAGCGTCGCAGCGGTCAGGAACAGCGCGAAAGCCAGCGCTGCGCCGATCAGCTGCCGGGTCGTCGGGCCGTTGATGTCGAACAAGCTCAACGCGGCGATCGTAACAACCGTCATCGGCACGCTGCCGGTCGCGAGCCGCCGCACAACCCGCCAATCGACCGTGCGGTTGATGCCGTGCACGATGCCGCCGGCTGACTTTGTCACCGCCGCGTAGAAAAGGTCGGTGCCCACTGCGGCCGCCGGATTGATTCCGAACAACAAGATAAGCAACGGCGTCATCAAAGCACCGCCGCCAACGCCGGTGATTCCAACCAGCAATCCGACCGCGAAGCCGGAGATCGTGTAGAGGAAATCAGTGGAGTGAATCGCGCTCACCTTTTCCCCGCCGTCATCCCAATGGGCTTTGATGGCCAGATATCGCGCATTCAGCTGGCGCTTAGTTTAGCGGATATTTCAGACCAATGGGCTTTGATGGCCAGATATCGCGCATTCAGCTGGCGCTTAGTTTAGCGGATATTTCAGAGGCGCGCATAAACGGGGAGAGCGGCGTGTGCAATAAAACTGTAACACGCGCTTGTAGGCATTGAAGTAAAAGGACTTTCTCCGCTTACGCCCTCGGGGGCGAACTTAAGTCTGGTGAGCGGCGCCGCGCTGCGGCGACGCTGAACATTCGTGAGCGGCCTGCTACCGGGGGTTAGCCGCTGATATGTTTGAACTTCGCCGTTCGGACGGTCCAATTTGACGCACCCGCCTAACACTAAGGCGTGATCCGTGTTGCAACCCGTAAGCGGGCACTTATCTGCCGCCCATTAGGCCGGCCGGACGGCTCCCCATCCCCCGACACCCCGCCGCCCGGTCCAATAAGCCTAAGTTTGAGGCAACGACTAAGAACCCCAAGCGCGTATCCTGCTTGGGGTTCTTTTTTGTGAAGGCCGATCAATCTTTCACCAGATCGCCAAGCAGGCTCGCGGCAACGGCAAGCTTCGACAGCGTGAGGCCGGAATTAGCGATCTCGTGGATGGCGCCGCGAATCCGCTCGACCTCGGCCTTGCGCGGGGCGACCCAAGCTTCGACCGCGCCAGTCCCGGCGCCGGCGGCCACCATTGCAGCGGTCAGCCGGCGTTCAGCGTCGCCTATCGAATCGCGCGCCCGGTCGAGCGCCAGCCGATCGAAATAATCGGATATCGGGATGTTGCTCGCCGCGCCGGCGATGCGATCGAGCCGGAAGAAGGCGCCGGCGGCGAAATAAGTAGCCGCGACTTCGGCGACTTTCCTGCCGGTACGGTCGGCGACCAGCACGATGTCGGGCGCCGCACGCCAGCGGACCGAGATTGGCGATTAAACCGGCAAGTTCGTCAGGGACGCCGGCCTCGCGCAATTCCTGCCGGCGGGTGGCGCGCGCCCGCAAGCCGTCGTCGGACAACGCGTCGTCGAGCGCGGCCGCGACCGCAGCGATGCCGTCGCGGTAGTGCGTCACCACGTCGGCGAGCCCCTTGGTCAAATCCACGTTGCGCAGGAACCAGATGATGCGGTCGAGCAGAAGATCCTGCACTGCCGCATAGAGATCGAGCTGCAGCTTGCCGGCAATGCGATTGTCGAGGCTGTCAATCTCGCCGTTGAGCGCGGTCATGCCGTAGCTGTCGCGAACCGCGGCGAAGGCCGACGCAACGGCGGCCGGCGCCGCGCCGGTCTGATCGGCGATGCGCACGATCAGCGACGGGCCGCCGCGGTTGATCATCGAGTTGGCGAGTTGGGTGGCGATGATTTCGCGGCGCAGCCGGTGGTGTTCAAGCGCGTCGGGGAATTGCGCGGCGATCTCCTTGGGGAAATAGCGGCCGAGCTCGCGGGCGAGATAGGGATCGTCCGGCACGGTCGATTCCAAGAGATCGTCGTACAGCGCTGAGCTTGGCATAGGCGAGCAGCACCGACAGTTCCGGCCGCGTGAACGGCTGCGAGCGGCGGCGGCGCTCGGTCAGCGCCATGTCGTCGGGCAGAAACTCGACCGCCCGATCGAGCAACCCGCGCGCTTCCAGCGTTTGCATCAGACGCTGCAGGAAGCCGAAATCCTCCATGCCGCGCCGTTGCGACAAGCGATAGCGCCAGCGTCTGCAGGTAATTGTTGCGCAGCACCAGCGCCGGCGACTTCGTCGGTCATCTCGGCCAGCAGCGCGTTGCGCGCGTCCATCGCCAGGCGGCCGTCGCGTACCGGAATGCTGACAGTGCGATCTTGATGTTCACCTCCATGTCGGAGGTGTTGACGCCGGCGGAATTGTCGATGGCGTCGGTGTTGAGCCGCACGCCGCGCAACGCCGCCTCGATGCGGCCGCGCTGGGTCATGCCGAGATTGGCGCCTTCGCCGATCACCTTGCAGCGCAAGCTCCACGCCGGTGATGCGGATGGAATCGTTGGCGCGGTCGCCGGCCGCCTCGTCGCTTTCGTCGCGCGGCGCGGATATAGGTGCCGATGCCGCCGAAGAACAGGAGATCGACCTGCGCTTTGAGGATGGCGCGCATCAATTCCTGCGGCGTGACCTTTTCGCCGACGCCCAATAGGCTTTGCGCTTCCGGCGAAAGCTTGATTTCCTTGGCGGCGCGCGAGTAGACGCCGCCGCCCGTGCGAGATCAGCGCTTTGTCGAAATCCTGCCAGCTCGAACGCGGCAGATCGAACAACCGCTTGCGTTCGGCGAAGGTGCGTTCGCGGATCGGGATCGGGATCGATGAAAATGTCGCGGTGATCGAACGCGGCGACGAGCCTGCGTCGTCGTCTCGCGCAGCATGCCGTTGCCGAACACGTCGCCCGACATGTCGCCGACGCCGACCACGCGTGAACGGCGTCTTGCCGATGTCGACGTCCATCTCGCGGAAATGGCGCTTGACCGATTCCCAGGCGCCGCGGGCGGTGATGCCCATTTTCTTATGGTCGTAGCCGGCCGAGCCGCCGGACGCGAAAGCGTCGCCGAGCCAGAAATCGTGCGCGATGGCGATGTCGTTGGCGATATCGGAGAACGTCGCCGTGCCCTTGTCGGCGGCGACCACGAGATAGGGATCGTCGCCCTCGTGGCGCACGACGTCGGGCGGCGGCACGACGCCGACCGTTCCGGTCCCGATATTGTCGGTGATGTCGAGCAGCGTCGAAATGAACAGCTTGTAGGAGGCGATGCCTTCGGCCTGGATGGCCTCGCGCGGGCCGCCGCGCGGCAGCTGCTTCGGCACGAAGCCGCCTTTGGCGCCGACCGGCACGATCACGGCGTTCTTGACGTTCTGCGCCTTGACCAGGCCGAGGATTTCGGTGCGGAAATCCTGCGGCCGGTCGGACCAGCGAATGCCGCCGCGGGCGACCTTGCCGAAGCGCAGATGCACGCCCTCGACGCGCGGCGAATAGACGAAAATCTCGTAGAGCGGCCGCGGCAACGGCATGCCGTCGAGCTTGCGGCTGGCGAACTTGACCGCGATCAGCGTCTTTCGGGCTGCCCGTCGGCGTCCGAGCTGATAGAAATTGGTGCGGATCGCCGACCGGTCACCGCATTGACGAAGCGGCGCAGGATGCGGTCCTCGTCGAGGCTGTCGACCGCCTGCAAGCGCGGTTTCGATCGCGGCAGCAATGCCGGCTTCGCGCGCCGCGCGCTCGTCCGGCGTAGCGCCGAGCTGCGGATCGAAGCGCGTATGAAACAACGCGACGATCTGCGCGGCGATGTGCGGCGTGCTTGCGCAGCGTCGCCCACATGTAATCCTGCGAATAGGGCACGCGGACCTGGCGCAGAAAGCGCGATATGCGTGCGGATCAGCGCGACGTCGCGCCAAACCAGCCCGGTCGGCGAGCACGAGCGCGTTGTAGCCGTCATTCTCGGCGTCGCCCGCCCATCACCGCGAGGAAGCAGTCCTCGAGCTTTTCCTTGAGCGCGGCGAGCTCGATCGGCTGCGCCGGAGGCGCTTTCCAGCACCATGTCGTGAAACCAGACGTCGGCCGCGTCTGCCGGCTCGATGTGATAGGTGCGCTCGTCGACGACGCGGAAGCCCATATTTTCCAGAACCGGCACGCGCTCGGAGAGCGGGATCGGGCGGCTGTGGCTGAAAACCTTCAGGCCGGCGCTCGTCGGCTTCGTCGCCAGCCTCGCGGTAAAGCTCGACGCCGAGCGGATGCTCGGCGGTCAGCGCCTCGACCGACTGCGATATCGGCGACGGCAGTCGCCGGCGCATAGACTTCGCGATAGTCGACCGGAAAGGCGTCGCGGTAACGCGCGAACAGCGTATGCGCCTGCTGCCGGCTGCGCGTGCCGCAGCGAGCGCTTCTCCCAAGCCGTCGATCCAGCTGCGCACGATCTGCTTCGACCGCGCGGTCGAGCACGGCGCGGTCGATGTTCGGCGTTTCGCCCTCGTAGCGCCCGATGATGAAGTGGACGCGCACCAGCGGGCCTTCCGGGAAGAACGGATAGAAGGCGCGCACGCGTCCTTTGAAGGCCGCGGCGAGATACTCGCCGATCCGCGGCCCGGATCTGGCTGTCGTAACGGTCGCGCGGAATGTAGACGAGGACCGACACGAAGCGGTCGAAACGGTCGCGTCGCGGCAGCACGCGCACGCGCGGGCGCTCGTCGAGCTGCAGGATCGCGAGCGCGAACTGATAGAGAGTGTCTTCGTCGATCTGGAACAATTCGTCGCGCGGATAGTGTCTCGAGCACGTTGACCAGCGCTTTGCCGGAATGGCTCGACGGATCGAAACCGGCGCGACTGAATGATGTGGTCGACTTTGCGGCGCAGATAGGGAATGGCGCGCACCGAACGCGTGTAAGCGGTCGAGGTGAACAGGCCGCAGAATCGGCGTTCGCCGACCAGATTGCCGTCGCGCGTCGAAACGTTTGACCCCGATATAGTCGAGATGCACGCGCCGGTGGACGCGCGAGCGCACCGCCGCCTTGGTGACGATAAGCAGCTTCGGCTCTTTCAGGAATTCGCGGATTTCCGGCGTGATGGTCACGAGCTGGTTGCCGCGGCGAAGCAGCCGCATGTCGCGCGAGCGCAAGCAAGCCGAGCCCGGTTTCGAATATCGGCTCCAGCGCGTGCTCGCTCATCGGTGTAGGCGTAGTCGCGGGCGCCGAGCAGGGTGAAATTGTCCGCCGCGATCCATTGCAGAAACTGGATCGCTTCGGCGATTTCGTCGGCCGGCAGCGGCGGCGGATTGGCCCGCAGTTCGGCCGACGACCTCGCTGGCGCGCGCCAGCATCGCCCGCCAGTCCTGGACGCTGACGCGCACGTCGGCAAGCACGCCTTCGAGCGCGCGGACGACTTCGGCGCGCTGCGCCGCGTCCTCGATGCCGGCGACATGAATGTGGATGAAGCTTTCGCGCTGGCCGTCGCCTTTGCGTGTCGCCCCGGAAGCTGAACGAGCCGTCCGCCGCGTCGCGCTCGACGGTGAAAACCGGGATGCGCCACGAGCCGAATATCGAGACCGCGCTCGGTGAGTTCGCCGAGCACCGAATCGACCAGGAACGGCATGTCGTCATTGAGGATTTCGAGCACCGTCACGCCGGGCGTCAGCCGCGCCGGCGTAAAAGCGATCTTCGGCGTCACCGGGTTTGCGCTCGAGCAGAAACGACCACGATCGCTCGCCGATAGCGGCAAGTTCCTCCGGCGTGTAGCGTTCGAGATCGTCGGCGGTCGCGCGGGCATAAAGCTCGGCGATGAAATCCGGCGGACATTTCGCGCCAGCGCCCGCGCAACAGTGCGGCGACCGCGCCGAGGCGGCGGCTCACTTGCACCCTCATCCACCGCGTCGGGGAATGTTCTGCACGGCCATGGTCCCCCTCGCTCGTCCGGCGGGATTGGCCGATACTACCTGCGTAACGCGCACATCCGCCAGCGCAACAATCTATCAACACCTTAATGTCACCCTATCCACCGCTTCCGACAGCGGCATGACAAGGAAAGAACGGATCAGATGCGAAAGCGCAGCAGCACGACCGCCCGCAAAGATCGGCAGCGCCAAACAAGGCGCGCGCCCGCAACCGACGGCGATGACACCATCATCACCGCGCTCAAGCTGCCGCCGGCGCCGCTTGTCGCCGGAGATGGCGAGCCTATTTCGCCAAGTGCGAGGAGAAGCTCGGTTTCGTGCCGAACGTGCTCAAGGCCTATGCCTTCGACCTGGCGAAGCTTTCCGGCTTCGTCGCCATGTACAACGATCTGATGCTGGCGCCGTCGGGCTTGAGCAAGCTCGAGCGCGAGATGATCGCGGTCGCGGTCTCTGCGCACAATCGCTGCTATTACTGTCTGGTCGCGCATGGCGCCGCCGTGCGGAGCTGTCCGGCGATTCCGCGCTCGGCGAATTGATGGCGATGAATTACCGCGCGGCGCGTCTATCGAAGCGCGAGCGCGCCATGCTCGACTTCGCGGTCAAGCTCACCGCCGAGCCGTGGCAGGTCGAGGATGCGGATCGGCAAGCGCTTGCGCGCTGCCGGCTTCACCGATCGCGACATCTGGGACATCGCCTCAGTCGCCGGCTTCTTCAATATGTCGAACCGCGTGGCCTCGGCGACCGACATGCGGCCGAACAGCGTCTATCACGGCCAGGCGCGGTGATCCTACCCGTACGCCGATAAATCCTTGATGGTCGGATGTTCGCCGGAGAGCGGGTTCTTCGGGTCCCACGCGTAGCTCAGAGTCTCGAAGCGCATGGCGCGCGCGTCGAGCATGACGAGCCGCCCGACCAGACCTTCGCCGAAACCGACGATTTCGCGAATGACTTCGAGTGCCGCCATGGCGCCGACGACGCCGGCAAGCGCGCCGAGGATGCCAGCCTCGGCGCAGGCCGGCACCGTGCCGGGTGGCGGCGGTTCCGGAAACAGACAACGGTAAGTAGGATTTGGTTTGCCGTCGGCGCCACGCTGATGCGCGCGGATGGTGGTCAGCGTGCCGTCGAACGGGCCGAGCGCTGCGGTGACCAGCGCTCTCTTCGCGAGATAGCAGGCATCGGACACTAGGTAGCGGGTGGCGAAATTGTCCGAGCCGTCGGCGACGACGTCGTAGGAGCCTATCAGGTCGAGGGCGTTTTGCGCCGAGAGTCGCGCCTGATGTGGCTTGACCGCCACACGCGGATTGAGGCGGTGGATGGCGGCGGCGGCGCTCTCGACCTTCGGTTTGCCGACGTCGGGCGTGGCGTGAACGACTTGGCGCTGGAGGTTCGACAGCGATACGACGTCATCGTCGACGACGCCCAGCGTGCCGACGCCGGCCGCCGCGAGATAGAGCAGGAGTGGCGTGCCGAGCCCGCCGGCGCCGATCACTAGTACCCGCGCACGCTGCAACGCCGCCTGGCCGGGCCCGCCCACCTCCGGCAAAACGATGTGGCGTGCGTAACGTTCAAGCTCATCGGCGCTAAGCATGCCGCAAACATAGGCTTGAACCGCCTGTGGAACCACCGATACCGTTGTTGCAGCCACGATTGGCGTTTCCGCCCAATTTCGGATAGTTTTGGGTGAGGGGGATCATGGACGTCAGGGCAACGGCCGTCATTGTCGGCCTGGTGGCGGCGTGCGCACCGGCGCTTGCGCTGGAGACGCGTGCGCGCGAGCCGCGCACCGACGTGGCGGCGCTGCAAAATCCGATCGGCTCAGCTGCCGACCCGGCCAACGATGCGCGCCGGCACCGGCCGCTCAAGGCTGCCCGCAAGCACGCCAGCGTCGAAGCAAGCGTAGCCCGGCAAGAAGACAGTTCCGCCGAAGCACCGCCGCATTTTTCCGAGAGCGTCGGTTGGCGGCTGACCGAAGATCGGATGACCGGCGCGCGCCTCGGCCTGCCGGAAAAGCTCGTGCCGCGTGCGAGCACCACCCGCAGCGGCAGCCGCTGGACATCGGCGCAGGGACAAATTCAGATCGAAACTTTCCGGCTCGCCGAAGCTTCGCTGCCCGCTTTGTTCGAGGAAGAAAAGAAGGCATCCCGGCGGCAGACCGCGTCGAGCGATCTGAAATCCGATTCCTTCGTCATTAGCGGTGTACAGGGATTGAAGTATTTCCTGGTGCGCGCCGCCGCTCGGGGCAGCGAGGTGCGCGGCATTACCGTTCTTTACGATCAGGCCACGGAAGGCACTATGGAACCCCTGGCGCACGCGATGGCCGCCGCCTTCACCGCCTTCCCCGATCCGAACGCGCCGCCGCCGCCAGGGATACGGCGCGCTGTCGAATACGGCAACGCGATAGTCGTCGATTCCGGCGGTGACCTGATTGCCCCGGCACACGTCACCGAGGACTGCCGGACAATTAGCGTGCCACCGTTCGGGCACGCCGCCCGTCTCGCTGCGGACAAGGCGAGCGATCTTGCGCTCATCCGCCTCTACGGCGTGCGCAACCTCACGCCGGTGCAGTTCGGCGACGCGAACCAAAGCGGCGACGTTACCGTGATCGGTGTCGCCGATCCGCTTGCGCAGGCCGGTGCGGCCACCGCGACCAGCAGCGTCGCGCACGTGACGGCGCAAGGCGTCGATCCGGCGCCGAAATCCGGATTCTCAGGTGCGGCAGCGGTCGATCCGCGCGGGGTTCTAGCCGGAATGGTGGATGTTAAGCCGGCGGTCGTCGCCGCTAACGCCGCCGCCGCGCCCACCGCGGCTCTGGTACCCGCCGCTACCATTCGCGCTTTCCTGCAAGCGCAAGGCATCGCACCGGGCGCAGCCGAAACCGAACATGCCGCGGCCGAGCAATCGGTGCTGCGGATCATTTGCGTGCGCCAATGACCACAGTCGTTTTCCGCGGCACCCGAAAACACGCGCAAACCCTCGGCGGCGGGGACGTGCTAAACGTCTTTCAGCTAAGCAGCATCATCGTTGCCAGCGCGATGGTGGTAGTCATCGGCTTTGCAGCGACGCGCCAGGCGATTGTCGAGACACCACCGTTCGCGATAGTGCCGAATGCCGCGCAGGTGACGGGGGGCGCGGAGTTCACCGCCTCGCTGCCACCGCCGGCTGCGTCGGCCGTACTCGATCGAAGTGAACCGTCGTCTGTGCCGCCCGCACAGGCGGCCATCGATCACAGCAAGGATCAGGCTCGATTGGAGGACGATCGCTTGGCGCCGCAGGCTTCAGCCGAGCCGGACCCGTCGAAGCTTTCCTATATCAAATACTATCCGTATGCCGAAATACCGCTTGCCGAAAATCCGGCCGATCTTGTGCTCGCGTCGCTGAAAAACGTTCCGGTCGGCACGCCGGTCGAGGAGATCAAGCGCGCCGCCGCAGCTTTCGGCATGAATTTCAGCTTCATGAAAGCCGTCGCCAAGATCGAATCCGATTTCTCTCCGACCCAGCGGACCGGATCGTATATCGGCCTGTTTCAGCTCAGCCACTATGAGTTCAATAAGTATGGCTCCGGCGACATCCTCGACGCCCGCGACAACGCGATTGCTGCGGCCTACAAATTTCTCACCGAGGCCGACCTGTTTGAATGGGATACCCACAAAAAGCCGACTTTCAGCGACCTTTATTTGATTCACCAGCAGGGTTGGCAGGGCGCCGCCGAGCACGTCGCGCATCCGGAACGCATCGCCTGGATGTCGATGTGCGCCACCGACGAGGGTCGGGAAAAAGGCGAGAAATGGTGCAAGCGTGCGGTGTGGGGCAATACCCTTCCGGACGTCAAGCACGCCTGGAAGTCGGTCGAGCGCATGACCTCGGCCGCATTCGTGGCGATGTGGCAGCAGCGGGTCAATCTGTTCTTTACTCGATATTCCGTGGCGGCAGAAGCCGAGGCGGAAGCGAAGCACTGACGTCGCCTCGCATGCTCCGTGAGCGCGGAGCCGACCTCCGTCGGTTATTTGTTCTCGAACTTCGGCGGCCGCTTGGCGATGAACGCGGCCATGCCTTCCTTCTGGTCGGCGGTGGCGAACAGCGAATGAAACACGCGCCGCTCGAACCGCACGCCCTCGGCCAGTGTCGTCTCGAAGGCGGTGTTGACCGCCTCCTTCGCCGCTAGCACCGAGGGCAGCGACATCGAGGCGATCGTTTCGGCGACTTTCATCGCTTCGTCGAGCAGGTTGGCCAGCGGCACGACGCGGGCGACCAAGCCCGAACGCTCGGCCTCCTGCACGTCCATCATCCGCCCGGTGAGCATGATGTCCATCGCCTTGGCCTTGCCGACCGCGCGGGTAAAACGCTGCGTGCCGCCGATGCCGGGAATAACGCCGAGCTTGATCTCCGGCTGGCCGAATTTGGCATTGTCGGCGGCGACGATGAGATCGCATTGCATCGCCAATTCGCAGCCGCCGCCGAGCGCGAAGCCGGCCACCGCCGCAATCACCGGCTTGCGCAATGTCGCGATCCGGTGCCAGTCGGCCGCAAAGTCGCCGAGAAAGGCATCGTCGAAGGTCTTGTCGGCCATTTCCTTGATGTCGGCGCCGGCGGCGAACGCCTTGTCCGAGCCGGTGATCACTAAGCAGCCGATGGCGGGATCGGACTCGAACTGATCGAGCGCTTGCGTCAATTCGCGCATCAGCGTGCGATTGAGCGCGTTGAGCGCGGCCGGCCGATTGAGCTTGATCAATCCGACTTTGCCGCGCGTTTCGATGATGATGGTCTCGTAAGCCATGTCCTGCTCTCGGCGTTTCGCTTCCCTAAGTCATTTTTGACATACCGGACAATAGAAGGTCGAGCGGCCGCTTTGCACGATTCGCCTGACAGTGCCGCCGCAGCCCGGCGTGCGGCATTTGCCGCCTGCGCGATCGTAGACCCGGAAACGATGCTGAAACATGCCGAGTTCGCCGTCGGTCAGCCGGTGGTCGCGCAGCGATGAGCCGCCGTCATTGATCGCGTCATTGAGAACCGCCTTGATGGCGTCCACCAGCCGCTCGGCCCGCTCGTTGGGCAAGCCGCCGCGGCCGCCGATCGTGGACACGATCCGCTTGGGCGAAAGCTGAGCGCGATGCAGCGCTTCGCAAACATAAATATTGCCCAGGCCGGCGACGACTTGCTGGTCCAGCAACGCCGCCTTGAGGCTCGTCTTCTTGTCGCGGCAGGCTTGCGCCAGCATGGCGGCGTCGAAGGCGTTGCCGAGTGGCTCCGGCCCAAGCCGATTAAGCAGCGGCTCGGTGCCGAGCTTTGCCCGCGGCACGATCTTCATCGAGCCGAAGCGGCGCGGGTCGTTGAAGGTGACGATTGCGCCTGACGACATGTGAAACACGACGTGGTCATGGGCCGCATGCTGCGCGCGCTCGTGATAATAGCGCGCCAGCTTCTTGCCCCCGGCCTTCTGAAAAACGTGAAACGAGCCGGACATGCCAAGATGCATCAAGAGCACGTCGCCGGAGGAAAGGTCAGCGAGTAGATATTTCGCGCGCCGGCCGAGGCCGGTAACGGTCTTGCCGGCCAAGCGCTGGGTGAAATCCTTCGGCAGTGGCCAGCGCAGGTCGGCGCGGCGCATCTCCACCTTGGTGAAGCGCGCGCCCTGCATCGCAGGTTCAAGTCCGCGGCGTACGGTTTCGACTTCGGGAAGCTCGGGCATCGGCGAACTAAATGGTTAATGCGACAAGACATAGCGTCGCTTGCGTCGGCGCGCTATGGTTTGGCCGATAGGGCAGCGTAGTAGAGTGCGATGACGGAAACAGCCCCGTTCGGCGCGCGGCAGGTGCTGCTTGCGGACAAGCAGGCGCTGGTCGACGGCGTGTTCCACAGCGTGGCGCGCCGCTACGATCTGATGAACGACTTGATGTCGTTCGGACTGCATCGCGCCTGGAAGGACGCGCTGGTCACCGCGGTCAATCCGCCCAAAACCCGGCCGTTTGCGCTGATCGACATTGCCGGTGGCACCGGCGACGTGGCCTTGCGCGTCGTCGAAGCCGGCGGTGAAGGCACGCGGGCGGTGGTGTGCGACATCAATGCCGATATGCTGACGGTCGGGCGCGAACGCGCGGCGCGCCGTCCGCGCGGAGAATTCCTCACCTTCACCGAAGCCAACGCCGAATCGCTGCCGTTTCCCGACCGCAGCTTCGATGCCGCGACCGTCGCGTTCGGCATCCGCAACGTGCCGCGGATCGAGCAGGCGCTGGCGGAGGCGTATCGCGTGCTGCGGCCCGGCGGCCGTTTCGTTTGCCTTGAATTCTCCGCCGTCACCACGCCTGGCCTCGACCGGATCTACGATTTCTATTCGTTCAACGTCATTCCGGCGCTCGGCCGTGCCGTGGTCGGCGATGCGGAATCCTACCGCTATCTGGTGGAATTGATCCGCCGGTTTCCGAAGCCGGAGCAATTTGCGGCTATGATGCGCGCCGCCGGCTTCGCCCGCGTTTCATTTCGACCGATGAGCGGCGGCATCGTCACGCTGCATTCCGGCTGGCATTTGTGATTTCCGCTCCCGCGCATCTGCTGCGGTTTGGTCGCGCCGGCTTCATTTTCGCCCGTGAGGGCGTTTTCGGCGCGATCGATCCGGCGATCATTCCGCCGGCGGCGCGTCCGCTGGTGCGCATCGCGCGGCTGTTAGAACGGCCGTCGAGCGGCCCCGCCGAAGCGCGCCTGTCTGCCGCGCTGACGCGGCTCGGCCCGAGCTACGTCAAGCTCGGCCAGTTTCTCGCCACCCGTCCGGACGTAGTGGGCACCGCGCTCGCCCGCGACCTCGAGCATTTGCAGGATCGGATGCCGCCCTTCCCGCAGAAGGAAGCGGAAGCGGTGGTCGCCGCCTCGTTCGGCCGCCCCGTCAACGCGGTGTTCTTCAGCTTCGGCCCGCCGGTCGCCGCTGCGTCGATTGCGCAGGTGCATCGCGCCGAAGTCCCCACCGTGAATGGTCCACGCGCCGTTGCCGTCAAGGTGCTCCGGCCGGGCATTGAGCGGCGCTTCCACGCCGATTTGCGCGCTTTCATGTTTGTCGCGCAACGTGCGGAAGATCTTTCCGCCGAGGCGCGCCGGCTTCGGCTGATCGAGGTGGTCGATACCTTGCGGCGTTCGGTCACGGTCGAGATGGATTTCCGCCTGGAAGCGGCGGCGCTGTCGGAAATGGCCGACAACACCAAGGACGATCCGGATTTTCGCGTGCCGACGGTGGATTGGGACCGCACCAGCAGGGAAGTCCTGACGCTGGAATGGATCGACGCCACGCCACTATCGGATCGCGCGCAAATGGTCGCCAAAGGTTTCGACCTACGTGAGCTGGCACGCGCGGTGATCCAGACCTTTCTCCGCCACGCTCTGCGCGACGGATTTTTTCATGCCGACATGCATCCGGGGAATCTGTTCGTCGACGACGAGCGCCGGCTCGTTGCGGTCGACTTCGGCATTATGGGCCGGCTCGGCGTCAAGGAACGGCTGTTTCTCGCCGAAATCCTGCACGGCTTCATCACCCGCGATTATCACCGCACCGCCGAGGTGCATTTCGAGGCGGGCTATGTGCCGCCGAGCCATTCGGTCGAAAGCTTCGCGCAGGCGATCCGCGCCATCGGCGAGCCGATCCACAATCGCACCGCGGAAGATATCTCGATGGCGCGGCTGCTGACGCTGTTGTTCGAGGTGACCGGCTTGTTCGACATGCGCACACGGCCGGAACTGCTGCTGTTGCAGAAAACCATGGTGGTGGTCGAAGGCGTGGCGCGGTCGCTCGATCCCAAGCTCGACATCTGGTCGACTTCGGAACCCGTGGTGCGCGAATGGATGACACGCCACCTCGGGCCGGTCGGCAAGCTCGAAGGTGCGGTCGAGGGCGCGGGTGAACTGGGCCGCTTCATCGGCAAGGCGCCCGGGTTCCTCACCCGCGGGGCGCGCGTGCTCGATCAGCTCGATGAGGTTACCCGCGACGGGCTGGTGCTGTCGCGGCAGACCATCGCGCATATCGACAAGGAAGAAGCGCGGCGCGGCCGCTGGACCATTGCCGCGCTGTGGGTGATCGCCGCCCTGCTATTGTGGATCGCGCTGCTGCTGCGGTGATCGCATTGATTGCAATGCAATCACAGGGCTGCTAACCTCCCCGTTTGCGGGTAGAAGCCGATGGCCAGTCTCACCGTCCGCCAGCTCGACGAAAAGCTCAAGCAGCGGCTGCGTCTGCGCGCGGCGAAGAACGGCCGCTCGGTCGAGGACGAGGTGCGCAACATCCTACGCAGCGCGGCGGCCGACGCGGACAGCTTTGCCGGTATCGGCGAGCCCGCTCGCACTGCCGATGTGCAAGGCGAGCCGGTGCGAAAGACAGCCGCCATGCGCGTCCTCCTGATCATCGGCGGCGGCATCGCCGCCTATAAATCGCTCGATCTCGTTCGCCGCTTGCAGGATCGCGGCGCGCATGTCCGCTGCGTCCTCACCCGCGCGGCGCAGCATTTCGTAACGCCGCTTGCCGCCGGCGCGCTGTCCGGCGAGCGGGCCTACACCGATCTGTTCGATCCGCAGAGCGAGTTCGACGTCGGCCACGTCCGGCTTGCGCGTGACGCCGACCTCATCGTCGTCGCGCCGGCGACCGCCGATCTGATCGCCAAGATGGCGAATGGTCACGCCGACGACCTCGCCACCGCCGTCTTGCTTGCGACCGACCGGCCGATCCTCATTGCGCCAGCGATGAATCCGCGCATGTGGGCGGCAAAGGCGACGCAGCGCAATCTGGCGCAACTCAAGGCCGACGGCGTCCGTCTCGTCGGTCCGAATGAGGGCGAGATGGCCGAACGCGGCGAGGCCGGCACCGGGCGCATGGCCGAACCGCTGGAGATTGCGGCTGCCGCCGTTGCGATGCTGCACGCCACCGGCGCGCTGGCCGGCCGGCGGGTGCTGGTCACGTCGGGACCGACCAGCGAGCCGCTCGATCCAGTGCGGGTGCTCGCCAATCGCTCATCCGGCAAGCAGGGCTACGCCATCGCCGCGGCGGCGGCCACGGCCGGCGCCGACGTGCTGCTGGTCAGCGGCCCGGTGAGGTTGCCCGATCCGCCCGGAATTACGGTCGTGCATGTCGAGACCGCACAACAAATGCTGACCGCGGTGGAAAAAGCGCTGCCGGCCGATGTCGCCATTTTCGCCGCCGCCGTGGCCGACTGGCGTCCGCAGCAGATCAGCGCAAGCAAGATCAAGAAACACGGCCGTCCGCCGACCATCGCGCTGACCGAAAACCCGGACATTCTGGCCACGATCGCGCACAAGAAATCCGGCCGGCCGCGTCTGGTGATCGGATTTGCCGCCGAAACCGACGACGTCGTCGCCAACGCCAAGGCCAAGCTGAAGAAGAAAGGCTGCGACTGGATCCTCGCCAATGACGTTTCCCCGGCGACCGGAATTATGGGCGGCGACCGCAACACCGTGCATCTGGTCACCGCCACCGGCGTCGAATTGTGGCCGCCGCAATCGAAGGACGATGTCGCCCACACCTTGATCGAACGGGTGGCCGCGGCGCTTGCGGACGTCAAGACATGAGCACCGTCGCGCGCATCGAATTGCGCATCATGCGGCTGCCGCACGGCGCCGATTTACCGATGCCTGAATATCACAGCGCGCAGGCCGCCGGCCTCGATCTTGTTGCTGCGGTGCCCGACAATGCGTCGGTCGAGATCGCGCCCGGCAGGCGCGCGTCCATCCCGACCGGCATCGCGGTAGCACTTCCGCAAGGTCACGAGGGCCAAGTGCGGCCGCGCTCCGGCCTGGCGCTGCAACACGGTGTTACCGTGTTGAATGCGCCCGGAACCATCGATGCCGATTACCGCGGGGAAGTACAGGTTATCCTCGTCAATCTCGGTTCTGAGCCGTTCCTGGTGCGGCGGGGCATGCGGATCGCGCAATTGGTGATTGCAGCTTTCGCCCAGGTCGCGGTTGTCGAAGCAGCAAGCCTCGATCCGACCGGGCGGGCAACCGGCGGCTTTGGTTCGACTGGAACAAGAACAAAAATCGTTGACAATACGGGCGCATAAGCAGCAATCGCATATCTCGGCGCGAACCATTCGCGGCGTGCGACGTTTACTCCTCGTGCATGTCGCTGCTTCCGCGCAAAGGACTGCTTGCTATCGCCGCAGTCATCGACGTGGCGCTGCAAGCTGAAGGGCGGCCGGTTTCGGCCAAGACGCTAGCGGCGCGCCACGGCCTGCCGCCACGTCACCTTGAGAGTGTGCTGCAGTCGCTGGTGCGCGACGGTATCCTCAAAGGTATTCGCGGTCCGCGCGGCGGCTACGAGTTGGCGCGCGACCGTGCGCGCGTGACGGCCAACGATATTCTGCGCGCGGCGGGTACGGTCGACGGCCTCGCCGACGAGTTCGGCTCCGAAATCATGGACCGGGTCGTGCTGCCGGCCTTGTCGGTTGCCGAGGCGGAATTCGGCTCGGCGCTGAGTTCGGATCAATCTCGCGGACATGGCCCGTCAGGTGGAAAGTCTTAACCAGCGCGCCGGCCGCGAACCGCAGAACTAGTGGCGTTTGGCGGCGGCCGGCGTTCACGATCTGGACTCTTTCGGCGCGATTCCGCTTGAGGGTAAAGTCGGCACGATTTGCGGGCTCGCCCGCGATGCACCCGCTGGCGAAGGCGGATAAAGCCAGCAGAGGCGAAGGGGCATGCCGGACACGATCCGGAGCAGCGGGAGCTTTGCTCGTCCGTGGTTCGGCGGATTCACTCTAGCCGTTGGTGCGTTCGCGCCGCTGCCGGCGGTCGCCGAAGATGCGCCCCGGCTCGCGCTGCACGAATTGGTGGTCGGCGCGTCGCGCCGCATCGACAACCACGAAATTGCAGTGCTCGTGCTGCTGGTCGGGCTTTTGCTGTTCGCGGTCGTCACCTCAATCCTGCTGTTGCGCACGCGCACGCGGCTACAGCGGTTGGAGATTTCCTCACACGACGAGATTGCCGCGTTGCGTGCCGGCCTCGACCGCGCCAACGCGCTCCTTCTGACCGAACCGCAGGTGATGGTGGACTGGCCGGCGGGCTCGGATGAGCCGATCATCGACGGCGATCCAGCAGTCGTCGGCGCCCGCGCGCCGCATCGCGTGCTTGCTTTTGGCTCATGGCTCGATGCTGGCAGGGCGGCCGCGATGGAGCACGCTGTCGAAGCACTGCGCGGTCACGGCGAACCGTTCTCTATGGCGTTCACGGCGCTCAACGGCCGTCCGATCGAGGCATTGGGCCGCGCCATCGCCGGACGCGCCGTGCTTCGCCTCAAGGATGCAAGCGGCGTCAAGCGCGAACTCCTCGATCTCGCCGGGCGGCATGAGACGCTGTTGCGCGAAGTCGCGTCGCTGCGCGCCTTGATCGAGCGGCTGTCGTCGCCGGTCTGGACGCGCGACACGGCAGGCCGGCTCACCTTCGTCAATGCCGCCTATGCGCGGGCGGTCGAAGCGCGCGATGCCACCGACGCGGTCGAGCGCGGACTTGAACTTCTTGACAGCGCGGCGCGTGAGAATATCGCGCACGCTCGCATTGCCGGCGGCGCCTATTCCGGCCGGCTTCCCGCCGTGGTCGCCGGCGCCCGGCGCAGCTTCGACGTGCTCGACTTCCAAACCGAAACCGGCAGCGCCGGCCTGGGCATCGATGCCACCGAAGCCGAGAGCATGCGCAACGCGCTCGCCCGCCTGGTCGACGCGCACCGGCGTACGCTTGACCGGCTGTCGACCGGTGTCGCCATGTTCGATGTCGATCAGAAGCTGATTTTCTACAATGCCGCTTATCGGTCGCTGTGGAATTTCGCCGCGTCCCAGCTCGAGCAGCGCCCGACCGATTTAAGCCTGCTTGAGGAGCTGCGGGCGGCGAACAAGCTCCCTGAGGAGCGGGATTTCCGGCAGTGGAAGGCGCAACTGCATGCGGCCTATCGCGCGCTGGAAGCGACCGAGCAAACCTGGCATCTGCCCGACGGGCGCACCTTGCGCGTGGTCACCACGCCCAATCCGGATGGTGGGGTGACTTACCTGTTCGACGATGTAACCGAGCGGCTCGATCTCGAGCGGCGATTTGAGGAGTTGATCCGCGTGCAGGGCGAGACCCTCGACAATCTCGCCGAGGGAGTTGCCGTATTTGCCAGCGATGGCCGCATCCGTCTGTTTAATTCCGCATTCGCCCGCATGTGGGGGCTACAGCCGCAAATGCTGGCCGAGTGCCCGCACGTCGAGACCGTCTCGATCGCCTGCCAACCGCTGCACGGCGATGACCCGACCTGGCAGGCACTACGCCAGGTGGTGACCGCGATCGACAGCCGCGAAGCCATTGCCGGACGGCTCGAGCGGCGCGACGGCAGCGTCATCGACTGCACCACCGTACCGTTGCCGGGCGGCGCCACGCTGGCGACGTTCCACGACGTGTCGGATTCGGTGAATGTCGAGCGGGCGCTGCGCGAACGCAACGAGGCACTGGAAGACGCCGACAAGATCAAGATCGATTTCGTCCATCATGTCTCCTACGAGCTACGCTCGCCGCTGACCAACATCATCGGCTTCGTGCATCTACTCGGCGACCCGAGCGTCGGGCCGCTGCAGCCGAAGCAGCGCGACTATCTGGATTACATCACCGTCTCCACCAACACGTTGCTGGCGCTGATCGACAACATCCTCGACCTCGCCACCATCGACGCTGGCCGCATGCACCTCAATCTCGGACCGGTCGATATCCGCAACGTCATGATGGTGGCGGCGGAGGGCATCCAGGATCGCGTGGTCAACGCTGGCCTGATGCTCGACATCGTGGTGCCAAGTGACATTGGCGGCTTCACCGCCGATGAACGGCGCCTTCGCCAGATATTGTTCAACCTGCTGGCCAATGCGGCGAACTTCTCGCCGCCAGGGGCCACCGTCACTTTTGCAGCGGCGCGGCGAGGCGACGCACTGATCTTTTCTGTCACCGACCGCGGGCCCGGCATCCCCCAGGACATGCTGGAAAAAGTTTTCGACTGGTTCGAGACCAATTCGCTCGGCGCGCACCATCGCGGTACCGGCATCGGTCTGTCGCTGGTGCGTTCGTTCGTCGAGTTGCACGGTGGCACCGTCGAGATTGCCTCGGCGGTCGGTGAGGGCACCACGGTGACGGTCAGCTTCCCGCTTGGCGCCGCTGTCAAACAGACGGCGGCCTAGTAGAATAATCGGGCATGAGCCTTCATCAGACTTTCGACCTGACCAACGAGTTCAACATCCTGCGGCTCATTTGCGGTCTGTTCCTGCTGCCGCATTTTTTCGCCAAGGTGAGCAATCTCGAATTGACCTACAAGATCTACGACGACTTTCGGCTCTACCCCGTCAAACTGTGGGTTTTCTCTTGCAGCGTGATTGAGGCCATTTGCGCGATCGGCATGGTGTTTGCGATCTACACCCGCTATGTCGCGCTGCTGGAAGCGGTATTTTTGTTTGTCGCGGCCTGGGCGGTGTGGCGTTTCAGCAAAGGCAAATGGCTCTGGCAACTCGGCGGCTTCGAATACTGCCTGTTCTGGGGCATTTGTTGCGTCGTCGTCGCTATGCACGGCTGAGCGCGTGATGTTTCCAGCGGCCGCCGGCGGCGCCAGTTTCTCGCTCAGTCTGCCGAACGAGCAGGCGATGGCGCGTTTCGCCATCGCCATCGCCGCCGCGCTCGAGCCCGGCGATCTGGTGACGTTGTCGGGCGACCTCGGCGCCGGAAAGACTGCCTTCGTGCGCGCGCTTATCCGCCATCTCGCCGGCGACGATACGATTGAGGTACCGAGCCCGACCTTCACCCTTGTGCAAACTTACGAGCTGCCGCGTTTTGCGCTCGTGCATGCCGATTTCTATCGGCTCTCGGGCGCGGCCGAACTCGCCGAGCTCGGCTTCGACGATCTGCCCGAGCGTTCCGTCGTGCTGCTGGAATGGCCGGATCGCGCCGCCGGTTTCCTACCGCCCGATCGGCTCGACATTACGTTTACGCTGGCGCCGCAGCTCGATCCCCAAGCACGCAATGTGCGGGTGGTCGGCTATGGCGCGTTCAGCGCGCGGGTCGAGCGCATGGCGCAGCTGCGCGCATTCCTCGAAGAAAGCGGATTTGCCGAAGCGCCGCGCTGGCGCATGGTCGGCGATGCCTCGACGCGTATTTTCGAGCGCCTGCAGCTCGGCGACCGGACCGCAATCCTGATGAACGCGCCGCGGCGGCCGGACGGCCCGCCGGTGCGCGACGGCATGCCCTATAGCGCCATCGCTCATCTGGCCGAGGACATCGTTCCCTACGTCGCCATGGCCGCCGGCCTGCGCGGTCGCAATCTGTCGGCGCCCACGATCATGCATGCCGACCTCGATCGTGGCTTCCTCATCATGGAAGATCTCGGCAACGATTTGATCGTCGAAGGCGATCCGCCAGCGCCGATCGAGGTACGCTACGAGGCCGCGGTCGATCTCCTGGTGTCGCTGCACCGGCGGAAACTGCCCGACACGCTACCGGTCGCGCCGCATCTCGACCACCGGCTGCCGCATTACGACATCGGCGCGTTCCTGATCGAAGCCGAGCTTTTGCTCGACTGGTATCTTACCGGCGACGCGGCACCGACCGATCTCATGCGCGAGGAATTCATCGCGCTATGGAGCGCCGCGCTTGAGCCGGCGGTCACCGCGCCGGCAACCTGGGTGCTGCGCGATTACCATTCGCCCAATCTTTTGTGGCTCGCCGACCGCGAAAGCGTCGCTCGCATCGGCGTGCTCGATTTCCAGGATGCGCTGATTGGACCGCCGGCCTACGACGTGGCCTCGCTGTTGCAGGATGCGCGCGTCGATATCCCGGAGGAACTGGAGGTCATGCTGCTTGGCCGTTACGTCAATGCCCGACGCGCCGACGACCGGCGTTTTGACGCCGCAACCTTTGCCTTGCTCTACGCGACGCTGGCAGCGCAGCGCGCGACCAAGATTCTCGGCATTTTCGCGCGGCTCAACCGGCGCGATGGCAAGCCGCAATACCTGCGTCATGTCCCCCGCTTATTGGGCTATTTGCAGCGGTCGCTGGCGCATCCCGCGCTCGAGCCTTTGGCAGCTTGGTACGCCGCCAACGTGCTGCCACGAGATGCTTTATGATAGGGCGAATCGGTAGGTACTGAGGGTCGGCTGGGGGACGTCATGATGCCGAAAAGCGCGATCGTGCTCGCGGCCGGTCTTGGCACGCGGATGCGGCCCCACAACGGCCATATCCCCAAACCGCTGGTGCAAATCGGCGGCAAATCGCTGATCGATTATTGCCTGGACCGGCTGGCGGATGCCGGCGTTGAGCGTGCTGTAGTCAACGTGCATCACCTCGCCGATGCGATCGAGCGGCATCTTGCCGGCCGCCGTCGCCCGCGGATCGTTATTTCCGACGAGCGGTCGGTGCTGCTGGGCACTGGCGGCGGCATCAAAAAGGCGCTGCCATTGTTGGGCGACGCGCCGTTCTTTCTGGTCAACAGCGACACCGTCTGGCTCGACGGCGTTAAACCGAACGTCGTGCGATTGACTGAAGCCTTCGATCCCCAAGCCGTGGATGCGCTGTTGCTGCTGGCGCCGACCGCCGACTTGATCGGCTATTTCGGGCGCGGCGACTTCGCCATGCTGGGCGACGGCCGCCTGCGCCGCCGCGCCGAAGGCGAAGTGGTGCCTTTCGTCTATGCGGGTGCCGCAATCCTCACGCCCACGCTGTTCGGCGGCGCGCCGGACGGCGCCTTTCCGCTCACGGCCCTGTTCGACCGCGCTGGCGCGGCCGGCCGGTTGTTCGGCTTGCGGCTCGAAGGCGTTTGGATGCATGTGGGCACGCCGGAGGCGGTCGCGGCCGCGGAAGCGGCGCTCGCCGCCACGCATTAGAACGCTGCACAAATCGGTCGTGCCGTCTTGCTGATGCCCGCAGACGCGGGCATGTCGGCAAACCGTGATTCGAAACATCGTAATGTCCGCTCGCGTTTTCACCATACCGCCGTCGGCGCCGTTTCTGCCGACGCTGATTGAGGTGTTGATCGGCGGGCGGCTCGGCTTTCGCCTCGCCGACGATCCGCTGGCGCTCGCCGCGGTCACGCTCTATCTACCGACGCGGCGCGCCTGTCGGCTGATGCGCGAGGCATTCCTGGACATGCCGGGCAAGGATGCGGCGATCCTTCCGCGCATCGTCGCTCTGGGCGACATCGACGAGGACGAGATTGCCTTTGCCGAGGCGGCCGCGGGCGGCATCGCCGCCGATGCATTGTCGCTGCCGCCGGCGCTCGGCGGCCTCGAGCGCCGTCTGATACTCGCACAGCTGATCGGCAAATGGGCGGCCTCGCCGGAATTGCACGGCGCCAGCGGCGCCCCACTCGTGGCGCAGACGCCGGCGGCAGCTTTTGCGCTCGCCGATGATCTCGCCCGGCTGATCGACGATGTGACCACGCGCGGCGTGACGTGGGACAAGCTTGACGGTCTGGTGCCCGACTTTCTCGATCCTTACTGGCAACTGTCGCTGAGATTTCTCGAGATTGCGCGCCGGCATTGGCCGGAGATGCTCAAGGAGCGCGACCGGATCGAATCCGCCGAACGCCGCGACCGCTTGATCAAGGCGGAGGCCGCGCGGCTTAAGCGCAAGACCGACGGTCCGGTGATCGCCGCCGGCTCGACCGGCTCGATCCCGGCCACCGCTGAATTGATCGCCACCATCGCGCACCTGCCGCACGGTGCGGTCGTTCTGCCCGGCCTCGATACCGATCTCGACGAAGAGTCCTGGCAGCTGATCGGCGGCGATGCGGCCAAAGCGATTGCGCCGGCGCCCGGCCATCCGCAATTCGCCATGCAGGCGCTGCTGGCGCGAATCGGCATTGGCCGCGACGCGGTGCAAAATTTGGCAGCGCCAGGGGGCCGCGCGCGCGTCATCTCGGAAGTACTGCGGCCGGCAGCCACGGCGGACGTGTGGTCGAAACTTGCCGCCGATACCGGCTTCAGCGCGGACGCCGATGCGGCGCTGGAAAATATCAGCGTCATCGAAGCAGCTAACGCCGAAGATGAATCGCTGGCGATCGCGGTCGCGCTGCGGGAAGCGGTGCAGGACGGCAAGACGGCGGCTTTGGTAACGCCCGACCGCGCGCTTGGCCGGCGCGTATTGGCGGCGCTCAAGCGTTGGAACATCGATGCGGAAGATTCAAGCGGCATTGCACTCGCCGATACGCCGTCCGGCATCTTTGCGCGACTCGTGACCGAGGTGGCACTCGGCGGGCTCGATCCGGTCGCTTTGCTCGCGCTGCTCAAACATTCGCTTATCCGACCGGGTTTCCCGCATCACCAGCGCGCGGCCGCCGCTCTCGAACGGGCGGTCTTGCGCGGGCCGCGGCCGCGTGCCGGCAGCGCGGGACTGGCGCACGCGCTGATAAACTTTCGCGCCGAGATCGGAAAGTCGTGGCGAGAGGAACCGAGCGATCTGCACCGCTCCGATCCCCGGCTCAAGCTGACGCCGATCGAGTTGTCTGAGGCCGCCGAGCTGGTCGACTGGCTCGCGGCTGCGCTTTCGCCGCTCGAAACCATCGCCAATCGATCGCATCCGCTGAACGACCTTGCCGAGCGTCATCGCGATGTCGTCGGTGGCCTGTCGCGGCAAGGCGGCGGTGAGGAGGCAGCTTTCGCCGGTTCCGAAGGCGCCAAGCTTGCCGAAGCGCTGGAAGAATTGGCGACGAGCGGGACGGCGGCGGCGGTTTCGCTCGAGACGTCGGATTACGCCGAATTTTTTGCCGCTGCCGTCGCCGATCGAATGATACGGCGGCCGCCACGAATCGGAGCGCGTGTGCGCATTCTAGGCACTATCGAAGCGCGCCTGACCGACAGCGATCGTGTCGTGCTCGGCGGCTTGGTTGAGGGGGGATGGCCGCCCGAGAGCCGCAACGACGCCTGGCTCAGTCGTCCGATGCGGCTCGCAGCTCGGGCTCGATCTGCCGGAGCGCCGCGTCGGGCTCGCCGCCCATGATTTCGCGCAGGCGCTCGGCGCGCGCGAAGTGATCCTCAGTTACGCCGCCAAGATCGCCGGCGCGCCGACGGTGCCCTCGCGTTTTGTCCAGCGATTGGCGGCCATCGCCGGCCCGCGTTGGCAGCCGGTGCTTGCACGCGGCCGCAATTATCTCGCCTGGGCGCGCGAACTCGATCGGCCGGAGAAAGTCGCGGCGGCGCCGCAGCCCGCCCCGAAGCCGCCGCGCGCCGCGCGGCCGTCGCAGCTATCGGTCACCGCCATCGAGGATTGGTTGCGCGATCCCTATACGATCTACGCCAAATATATTTTACGGCTGATGCCGCTCGATCCGGTCGATCTGGCGCCCGGCGCGGCCGAGCGCGGCACCATCATCCATGCCGCCGTCGGCGAATTCACTCAGCGTTACGCCGACGCCTTGCCGCCCGATCCGGCGCGGGTCCTGATCGAGATCGGGCGCCCGCATTTTGCTCCGCTGGAGGATTTTCCGGAAACCAGCGCGTTCTGGTGGCCGCGCTTTGTGCGCATCGCCCGCTGGTTTGCCGATTGGGAGGCGCAGCGGCGCCCCGACATCGCGAGCATCGCCGCCGAGATCGGCGGCAAGATCGAGATCCCGCTCGCTGACGGCGCTTTCACGCTATCCGGCCGCGCCGATCGGATCGAGCGTCACGCCGATGGCAGCCACGTTATCCTCGACTACAAGACCGGCTCGGCGCGCAGCGAGAAACAGGTGCGGACGGGGCTCGCACCGCAGCTCACGCTCGAAGCCGCGATCCTGCGGCGAGGTGGATTTGCGGGGATTGCCGCCGGCAGTTCGGTCGCCCAGGTCGGCTACGTGCTGCTCAAAGGCGGCGCCCGGCCCGGCGAACCGAAACTCATCGATTTCGCCAAGGGTACGACCGACGAGCAAGCCGATTACGCGTTGCGAAGACTAACGGGTCTCGCCGGGCGCTTCGCCGAAGCGAGCACGCCGTACCGCTCGCTCGTTCATCCGATGTGGACGCGCCATTACGGCGATTACGATCATCTCGCGCGCGTCAAGGAATGGTCGGCGACCGGCGGCGAGGTCGACGACTACTGGGGTGGCGAATGAGAACGCCGAACTCAATTCCAAACGATGTGAGGCGCAAGCAGAACGAAGCATCCGATCCCGCCGTGTCGGCATGGGTTGCCGCCAATGCCGGAGCCGGCAAGACCCATGTGCTGGTGCGGCGCGTGATCAACCTGCTGCTTAACGGCGTCGAGCCTGAAAAAATTCTTTGCATTACCTTCACCAAGGCGGCCGCCGCCAATATGGCCAAGCGCGTGTTCGACACGCTCGGCCGAATGGACGACCTATGGTGACGCTGACCTTGATGCGGCCATTCGGGCAAGTTCGGAGATAACGCCCGATCGCCGCCGGCGGGCGCTGGCGCGGCGCTTGTTCGCGCGGGCGCTGGAAACGCCCGGCGGCCTGAAAGTTCAGACCATTCACGGCTTCTGCACGCAGCTTCTGCATCAGTTCCCGTTCGAAGCCAACGTCGCCGCGCGGTTTTCGGTGCTGGATGAGGCCGAGCGATCGCAGCTCTTGGAGCGGCTGACGCTCGGCGTGCTGCTGGATGGCGCCCGCAACCCCGGCAGTGCGCTTGCCGACGCGCTCGACACGGCGATGACGGCGGCGGCCGATCAAACCTTCCGTGACGTGGTGCGCGAAGCGATCGGCAGGCGCGATGCAATCGATGCCTGGGTCGCGCGCGCGGGCGACTTGCAAGAAGCCGTCGCCGATCTCTCCGTCTTGCTCGGTGTGGAGGCATACGACAGCATCGACGATATCGAAGCGACGTATTTTTGCCGGCGAGATCATCGCGCCTGGTGAATGGCCGGCAATTGCAAGAGTTCTGGCGCTCGGTCGAAAGAGCGATTGCGAGCAAGCCGCGCGTCTGACGAGCCTTGCGACGCTATCCGGCCCCGAGCGCATCGAAACCTATCTCGATATCTTTTGCACCGGCGTCAACAGTGGACGCAACCCGCGCGTGTCGATCGTGACAAGCGCAATCAAGGACGTGGCGTCTGGCCGAGCGCCTCGCTGCGGAGCAACGGCGGGTGGGCGTCTTGCTCGCGCGCCGCCGCGCCGTGTTCAGCCGCGACCGCAGCGCCGCATTGCTCACTGTCGCGCACGAGGTGCTGACGCGCTACGACAAGGAGAAAGAGCGGCGCGGCCTCCTCGACTACGACGATCTGATCGACAAGACGCTGGCGCTCCTTTCCAACTTCGACGCGGCCTGGGTGCATTACAAGCTCGATCTCGGCATCGATCATGTCCTGGTCGACGAGGCGCAGGATACCAGCCAGCAAACAATGGGAGATCGTCCGTCGGCTGACCGCGGAGTTCACCGCCGGCGAGGGCGCGCGCGGCCTGGGGCGCACCATGTTCGCGGTCGGCGATGAAAAGCAGTCGATCTATTCGTTCCAGAACGCAGCGCCCAAGGAATTCGCCGAGATGCAGCGCTACTTCAAAAGCGCGCATGACGAAGAGCGGACTTGCCTTCGTGGCCAGCAAGTTCGAGCACTCGTTCCGCTCGGGCGAGGCCATCCTCGGCGCCGTCGACGAGGTGTTCAAGCCCGAGGAGATCGCGGTGAGCGTCACTTCGGATCAGGACGGCTTCCCGCCGCACATCGCGCTGCCGAATGCGCCGCCCGGCATGGTCGAAATCTGGGAGCCGGAAAAGCCGGACCCGCGCGACGAGGACAATGGAAGGCTGGGACGCGCCGTTCGATACCGTGAGCGAAACCAGCCCGCGCGTGAAGCTCGCGCGCCGCATCGCGCGCACGGTGCGCAAGATGGTCGACGATGGCACGGCACATTACGGCGACGTTCTGATCCTGGTGCGCCAGCGCGGCGAATTGTTCGAGGCGATCATCCGCGCGCTCAAGAACCAGAGGTTCGATGTCGCCGGCGCCGACCGCCTGATGCTCACCGAGCATATCGCGGTGATGGATCTGATGGCGCTCGCCGACGCGCTGCTGTTGCCGGAGGACGATCTGGCGCTGGCGACCGTGTTGCGCAGTCCGCTGTTCGGCTTTCGCGACGATGATTTGTTTGAGATCGCATGGGGCCGCGGTCGCTCCTCGCTGCGCGCGGCGCTCGCGCGCAAGGCCGCCGAGCAGCAGATATTCGCCGAGGCCGCGGCGCGGCTTGATGCAGCTTGCGCAGGCGGCGCGGCGCGAAACGCCGTTTGCGTTCTACGCGCTGCTCCTCGGCGAAGGCGGCGCGCGGCGGCGGTTTCTCGCGCGGCTCGGCTTGGAAGCAAACGATGCGCATCGACGAATTTCTCAATCGTCGCGCTTCGACTATGAGCGGCGCGAAACGCCGTCGTTGCAGGGCTTTCTTGACCTGGCTGCGGGACGCGCGCGCCGAGGTCAAGCGCGACATGGAAATTCGCCGCGACGAAGTGCGCGTCATGACGGTGCACGGCGCCAAGGGTCTCGAGGCGCCGGTCGTGATCCTTGCCGACACCATGACGCCGCCCGCAGGTCCGCGGCCGCCGCGGCTGCTGCAACTTGCCGACGGCGCAACGATCTGGGTCGGGCGCAAGGCCGACGACGTGCCGAAGCGTTGCCGCGGCGCGCGCCGCTGCGCGCATGCCGAGGCCGAACACGAATATCGCCGGCTCCTTTATGTCGCCATGACGCGCGCCGCCGACCGGCTGATCGTTTGCGGCGCCGACGGCATGAACGGGGCGGCCGAAAGGCTGCTGGTACGAGCTGATCTCGCAACGCGCTCGATCCGTTGCTCGTCGACGAAGGGGAGGGGTGAGGAAAGTCTGCTCTATCGCGGACGCGCCCGAACGACGGCACTTGCGCCGGCGCAGACCGCCGATGCCGGCGGAGACGGCGAGGCGGCATGAACTTCCGGCGTGGCTGCGCGAGCGCGCTCCTCTCGAAGCGCCGCGCGGTGCGGGCTCTCGCCGTCTTCGGCGTTCGACGAAGAGATCGGCCGCGCATTTGCGCACGCGGCCGGTTCTGCCGCCGATCGCCGCAAGGCGCTGGCCGCGCGGCCGCATCGTGCACCGGCTGATGCAGTCTCTGCCCGAAATTCCGCGAAGCCGGCCGCAAGGACGCCGTCGCGCGCTATCTGAAAAAAGCCGCCGCAGATTTCTTCGCCGCCGAGCAAGCCGATATCGCGCGGCAGGTGCTCACCATCCTCAACGATTTGATCTTTGCCGAAGTGTTTGCGCCGGGAAGCCGCGCCGAAGTGCCGATCGTCGGCCGCGCCGCGCGGACGGTGCGACGCCGATCGGAGTATCGGGACAGGTGGACCGCCTGGCGGTCACGCGCGAATTCGTCCTGATCGCCGACTACAAAACCGACCGGGCCGCTCCGCGCCAGCCTGACGAAGTTCCGCAAGCCTATATCGGCCAGCTTGCGCTCTACCGCGCGGTCTTGAAGCAGCATTTACCCGGAAAAAACGATTCGCGCCGCACTGGTATTTACCGAAGGTCCGAACGTCATCGACGTTCCCGGCGCGGCGATGGAGGCGGCACTGGCCGAAATCCGAGGCAAAGGCGCAGGTCGTCATGCTCGGTGAAGCTCCCTTGACGCTTGCGAGGCCCTTCATACGTTTCAGCGCCCTGGCTTTCCTTCCATCCGGCACAGCGAGGTTTCCATGGTCGACAAAGTAACCGATGCGACGTTCGATCAGGACGTGCTCAAGGCGAGCGGCCCGGTGGTGGTGGATTTTTGGGCGGAATGGTGCGGGCCCTGCCGGATGATCGCGCCGGCGCTGGAGGAAATTTCCAATTCGCTCGACGGCAAGGTCAAGATCGTCAAGCTCAATGTCGACGAGAATCCGGGCACCGCGGCCAAGTTCGGCATCATGTCGATCCCGACGCTGATGCTGTTCAAGGACGGCCAGCTTGCCTCCCGGCAGGTCGGCGCCGCACCCAAGCAGAAGCTTGAGCAGTGGATCACCTCTTCGGTGTGACACTGGAACTCGCTGCGGGTTGGCTCCGCTCCTAACGTAAATTCCGTAATCCGCCGTTCCGGCGCTTTGCAGCGTTGTGAGGCTGCCGGCAGCCGGGTGGTTTCGGATCGGCTGGAACGTCAGCACGGGGGAGTGTCATGCGTCAGTCTGCTTTCCGCCTCGATTTCCGCGCTTTTGGCCGGTCCGTAGCCCCGTGATCGGGCAAACGGCTTTCTGACAATCCGATGTATTTGACGCGCACGCTTGCAGCGGCGGTGCTATGCCTTGCGCTCTCTCCGGCGTAGGGCAAGCCTTCGACCCACCACGCGGCCAAGGCGAAGCCGAAGCCCACCCGGACCGCATGGTCGCCTCCGTCTATTGGGATGGAAAACGCGTCGCGACCGGTAGGAAATTCGATCCAGATGGGATGACGGTTGCGCACAAGACGCTTCCGTTTGGCACCCGCCTCGTCGTGTCCTACGGCGAAAACTTTGCGGAGGTCGTCGTTAACGACCGCGGTCCATTCGTTCGCGGCCGCGACATCGATCTCAGCCGCGGGGTGGTTAAGGCGTTGCATTTCTCCGGCGTCGGCCGGGTGCACGTGGTGTTCTGGCCGCCGTTACCGCAGCCGCGGCCGGCTGTGCCGATTGAACTTTCCAAAGCCCTTAAGGATCAGTGCGCTAATGCCGAAGTGGCGGATGCCGGTGAACACTGTTGCGATGCCACGGTCGGCCTCGTTACCTCATGAAGTCTATTGCAGCAGCCACGATGCCCATTCGGTCACCCGGGATTTCGGTTGCATCAACGTCTTCATCCCAAATTGGAGTCTTCCGGATATCTGAATCGTTTCCGCGTCCAGCGGCGGATCGTGAAGCTCGGACAGCTGGTGAACTTTTCGCCGCCCGCAGCTCGGACACAGCACGGAAAACTCTCGTGGCAAGCGCGACGTATTTTGCACGAGAATTTCGCAAGAACACGCCGGACAGCTCATGCAGGTGTCGGCCTTGCTGATTTTTTGCATAGTTGCCACGAGCGCCCGCCTTTCCGCGCCTACGCGGATTGACCGGTTCCTCGTCCCATTATTTCAATGAGTTGCCCCAGTTTATCGTCGATCCGTCCAAGCCGATACGCAGCGAACTCCGCCGCATAGGCGGTACGTTCGTCTGCACCCGGCATTTGCTCGTATCGAACGTTCGGCGCAAAGGCATTGGCGAACAATGTCCGATAACGGCTGTGAATTGCATCAGCCGTTGTGTCGTTTAGATTTGCCCTGGACATTTTGTATCTCTTTGGTTTGATTGAAACCAGGAAACGCTATTGTCATTCCGCACCAGCGTGAAGGCCGGTGCTGTTCCGGGCGAATGTTCCCGTTAAGCTCTCCATGCCGCCCGCGAAACCTGCATCGATTCTGAAATCGACGATGAGGCTTCAGCCAACCGCCGAAGCTCCCGCATCTCCAGCTCGCTTACTTGAGCTGGCTTGAAATCGTCGAGAAGGTCGAGGTCAATTTCGAACCAAGACCGTTTACGACAGCGATGATCGCGACCGAGATGCCGGCGGCGATGAGTCCGTATTCGATGGCGGTTGCACCCGTTTCGTCCTTTAGAAAGGAAGACATGTGGTTCTTCATGCGGTTCTTCATTGCAAACTCCTTTTGGCCTCGGATGAGGCCCTGCGCTTACCCGTTGGGTTTACTCAACGGCCTCGATACGTAATTACTTTGTCAATGTGTGCGCTCCAGGCGTCATCGGACCGGAGTTTCTTGAGCCGCAGAAGCGGTCGTAGCGGTCGCGAGATTGCTGCCGCGGCTGCTGTAGATGAGATAACTACCGAAAATGATGACTGCGACGGCGCCGGCAATGCTCCAGTGCGTGCCTCGGTTCGTTCCGAACGATTTGTGAAACCATTTGTATAACACGTTCATGTCGTGCTGAATATCTGAGCGGGCGCTCATGTTCGTTCCTCATGTGTTGTCGTGATAACGGAAAACGTCCTCGGACGTGAGCTGTTCCGATAAGGGCGAAGTTATCGTCTCACGTCCCTAATTCTTGATGAGCTTTACGGCGCACACTCGCCGGATCGGCCACCGCATCACGCCCTGACGAAATGCAGATCGGCCTTTTGTGCGGTCGTGGACGATGGCGTCGGGAGTCCCTTCTGAAAGTCCGCGAGGATGCTGGCGGCAAGCTCGGATTCCGGCACCGGACGGCCGAAATAAAATCCCTGCGCTTGCTCGCCGTTGGCGCTGTCGAGGAAGGCCGCCTGTTTTGCTGTCTCGACACCCTCGATGGTCACATGCATGTGCAGTTCGCGCCCCAAGGTGATGATCGTCTTCACCACTGTCTCGGCATCGCGGTCGGAGCCGTCGAAGCCCTGCATGAAGCTGCGATCGATCTTGATCTTGTCAAACGGGAATCGCCACAAATAGCTCAGGCTGGAATATCCCGTGCCGAAATCGTCCATGACGATCGCTACGCCGAGTTCCTTGAGCGCCCGTAGCTCGGCCATCACGGCTTCGCTGTCGCCAAGTAGCAGGGTCTCGGTGATCTCCAGCTCAAGCCGGGACGGCTCCAGATCGGCGTCCTTAAGCGCGGCCGCGACTATTTCGCTGACGCTGCCCGCAAGGAACTGGGCCGGCGAAAGGTTGACTGCCACCGTCAAGTGTTTCGGCCAGCCGGCCGCCGTCTTGCACGCTTCCCTCAGCACCCATGTTCCGATTTTGTCGATGAGCCGCATTTCTTCCGCGACAGGAATGAAGACCAATGGCGGGATGAGTGTCCCGTCCTCCTTTGGCAAGCGTATCAACGCTTCAAAACCAATGCAGGCGCCGGTCCGACATTTGGAAGATCGGCTGATAATGCAATTCAAAACCGTCATGGAGAACGGCATTGCGGATGATTTCTTCGAGCTCGATACGGCCTTGCAGTTCAGCATCCATTTTCGGCACGAAAGAACCGGACGCAATTTCGGCCCTCGCGCCTTGCCTTTGTAGACGGCGAGATCCGCACTTTTCAGCAGCCGCTCGGGCGTGTCGCCATCGGCCGGCGCGAGCGCCACGCCGATGCTCACGGTCGTGAACAACTCGTGCTCCTTTAGCCGCATGGGCTCGGCCAGGGCAGAACTGAGCCGGTGCGCGAATTCCTCGGCCTGTTCCCTGCCGCTGATGTTGGGTTGAACCAGGACGAACTCGTCGCCCCCGAGCCGCGCCACAATGTCATCGGTGCGGGTAACCGCTCGAAGGCGTTCGGCGATGGTCTTGAGCAGAAAGTCGCCGCCATCGTGCCCGAATCTATCGTTGATCTCCTTGAAGTGGTCGAGGTCGATGAAATGCACGGCGAGGTGGCCGCGTTGCTCCACCGACGCCGTGAGTACGGCGCTCAATCGGTCGATCAGGCTTGCGCGATTTGCCAAACCGGTCAGCACATCATGGTGGGCAAGGAAGCGGATGCGCCGTTCGGCACTGTGCTTCTCTTTGGTGCGCCGGTACCACGCAATGGCGGGAATGCCGAACGACAATGCCAATCAGTGTGCAGAGCGACACCGCCGCCAGCACGAACGTCCGAAAAAAATCATTGCGCTGTTCGGTTTGATCGACGAAGGCCGCGACGACGGCGATCGGCCGCTGATTGACGATGAGGGGAATGTATGCGCGAGCGAAAAAACGGCGGCAAGTCGGCTGCATGGGATTGCTGCACATCGACGATCGGCTGCCCGCTTTTGATTGAGCGCGCCGCGTCGGCGTTGAACTCCGATACATCGACGAGCGCGATTTTGTCGTGCTCGGATATAAGCTGCGAATATCCTTCGCGATTGAAAATTTCGTAGCGAAAAACGGGACCGGAATTTCTCGCAGCGTGAAAAAACAACATGCTGGCCGCCGACGGCTGTTCGCCGGCGGCGATTTGCTCGAGATCGGTCGCGCTTTCACTCAGATATTGCGCCCAGTTACGTGCAGCCTGGGTCGCATTCTGATAGAGCAGGTGATCGATCGTGATTTTGACGGTTGCCCAGGTGCCACCGATCAAGATGCAAAGAACGACGATAAAAATGCCGATGTTGCGTCGAAAAGTCATTTTTGCGAGCGACAGCATTTAGTCGGCAGACCGCAGCTTGGCGATCTCCGCTTCGACCATCGTCAATAGCTGGCGATTATGCGGGCTCATCGCGGCCCAATCTTTGACCACCGAGGCGAAGATGCGCTGCGTGCTTTCCAGGTCTGCGGGCGAGGGGTCGATCACCTTTCGTCTCGGATCGGCCTTCAGCTGTTCGAGAGTTTGCATGTCCAGTGCGTGCAAACCCACCGCGGCGCGTTCGGACATCCATTCGCCGCTATATTTGCGGATGATGGCCTGGGCCCGCGGCGACAAGCTCTCAAACTTGCTCCGGTTCATGACCAATGCAATCGGAACGCTGCCCAACTGAATCATGTAATGATAATTGGTGACACGCCCAATGCCGAACTCGAACAGCATCGAGGGCGGAAAGTCGGCGGCATCGATTTTGTCGCGGTTGATGGCGTCCGTGGCTTGATTGATGGGCAAAAGGACGGGGATGGCGTCGAGCTTTTGCAGCACGGCCGATTGGATTTCATTGTTCGAGCGAATGGTCAGGCCCTTCAGGTCTTCGTTTGTGGCAATTGGTTTGCGGCTGTTGATGTTCTCCGGCCCGGACAGGAACGCGCCGATCACGAAGAATTCTCCGTAGCCTTCCAGAGCATCGGCTTCGATCAGCCGCATGAAGACCAGGCTGGCCTCGCGGGTATCGCGATAGATGCCCGGCAGCTCCATGACTGCGGAGTTGCCAAATCGGTCAGGTGATAACGCCGGCACCAGCAGCGCCATATCAGCGGTGTCATTGGCTACCAGCTGCGGCTGTTGGGCCAGCACCGCGCTGATAGTGCCGCTGAAAAATACTTTTATCTCGATCAGGCCCTTGCCTTCGTCATTGACGGCATCGACGAACGGCTTGATCGTGGTCTGGTAAATGTTGGAGCGGTCGGAGGTGAAGAAGGAAAACTTCAGCTCGATCGGCCCGGCGGCCGCCATCGACGGCAACAGCGTAAATGAGAAAAGCGCACATCGTGCCAGCACTTTGAACATCAATTTGTCCATCTTGATCGTCACTGAGGTGAACTGCGCGGAACGCGCGATTGCCTGCGCAGTCCGGCTCCACGCGGTCCGGCCAAAACTCCTAAGACAAAACTCCCAGCCAAGGCTGAGATGGGTCTTCACGACCGCAGCGGCGCCGAATTCGCGAATCGTGGATTGGCGCGAGTTAAGGGCGGCGCCGAAATTGTCTATGATTTTGGCACAGCATGATCTTTTTTGATCATGCTCCTAATGCCGAAAGTGGCGGATGCCGGTGAACACCATGGCGATGCCATGGTCATCGGCGGCCTTGATCACCTCGTCGTCGCGCACTGAGCCGCCGGGCTGAATGACGGCGGTGGCGCCGGCCTCGATGGCGACGAGCAATCCGTCGGCAAACGGAAAGAACGCGTCGGAGGCGACCACTGAGCCCTTGGTGGCCGGCTCCTGGCGTTTGGCTTCCTTGGCGGCGTCCTCGGCTTTACGCGCGGCAATGCGCGCGGAATCGATCCGGCTCATCTGCCCGGCGCCGATACCGACCGTCGCGGAATCCTTGGCGTAGACGATGGTGTTCGATTTGACGTGCTTGGCGACGCGGAAGGCGAACCGCAGATCGCGCAGCTCCGCGTTGGTCGGCGCGCGTTTGGTCACCGCCTTCAATTCCATGTCCTCGATCACGGTATTGTCGCGCGATTGCGCCAGGAGCCCGCCGGCCACGGTCTTGGCGGTGAGCCCGCCGGCGCGCGGATCGGGCAAGCCGCCGGCAAGCAGAAGCCGCAGATTCTTCTTCGCGCCGACAATGGCAATCGCCTCTTCGGTTGCGTCCGGCGCTATGATCACCTCGGTGAAGATTTCGGTGATGGCGCGCGCCGCTTCGGCGTCGAGCGTTCGGTTGAGCGCGACAATGCCGCCGAAGGCGGAGACCGGATCGCAAGCGAGCGCTTGGCGGTAAGCGGCGGCGAGGCTACCGGCTTCGGCGACGCCGCACGGATTGGCGTGCTTGATGATGGCGCAGGCCGCGGTGCGCGACGGATCGAACTCGGCGACGCATTCATAGGCCGCGTCGGTGTCGTTGATGTTGTTGTAGGAGAGCTGCTTGCCCTGCACCTGCCGCGCGGTGGCGATGCCGAAACGTGCTACACCGGTGCGATAGAACGCCGCCGTTTGATGCGGGTTTTCGCCGTAGCGGAGCGCCTCGATCAGCCGCCCGCCGACGGTGCGATAATCCGGCGCCGTTTCGCCAAGCTCGCCGGCGAACCAGTTGGCGATAGCGGTGTCGTAGGCGGCCGTGCGGGCATAGGCCTTGGCGGCGAGCCGCCGGCGCAGCTTTAGCGTGGTCATACCGCTGTGCTGCGCGTATTCGTCAAGCACCGCGCCGTAATCGGCCGGTTCGACCAGGACTACGACATCGCCGTGATTCTTGGCGGCGGAGCGGATCATCGCCGGGCCGCCGATGTCGATATTCTCGATGCAATCCTCAAAGTTTGCGCCGCGGGCCACGGTCTCCTCGAACGGATAGAGGTTGACCACGATGAGATCGATCGGACGAATGTTGTGCGTGCGCATCGCTTCGGCGTGGGTGGGATTGGCCCGGATACCGAGTAGCGCACCATGCACGGCCGGATGCAGCGTCTTGACCCGGCCGTCCATCATTTCGGGAAAGCCGGTGACATCGGAAATGTCGAGCACTTTGAGCCCGGCGTCGCCCAGCGCCTTGCGTGTCCCGCCGGTGGAAACGAGTTCGATGCCGTAGCCCGCTAGCGCACGGGCAAATTCGATCACCCCGGTTTTATCGGAGACGGAAATGAGGGCGCGTGAGGCGCGGCGCAAATGCTCGCTCATGGGCTCTCTTTACACTCGCTTCCGCGTTTCGTCATTCACAGCGGCAGCCTCGGCTCCTTCTCGCGCGTACGCCGCGCGGCAGCGGCGGTTGCGGCCGCGCCCTGGCTAGATTGCTGAAAACTCCAGGTCACGCGCGGCGCCGAACGCGCCTGACCCTTGATGAGCAGTTGCACCGCGCGGCGCGGCCCGTCATTGCCGGCAAGATATACGCCGTCCTCGATCTGGATGTGGTGATCGCCAGCGCTGAACGTCCACACTTCCCTGTTGGGCATCACCAAAAGGACGCCATGCCCGTCAGTAAGCCGGGTCGCCTTCACCAGGGGATGCAGATGGAAGCGGACCGTATACTGGTCCTGGCTGCTGCGTAGCTGCGGGCCGCCGTCGGCGGCAAGGAACAGGTCTTCGCCTTCAAGCCGCGTTCCATCGGCCGCGAGCGTGAGCGTGCGCTGGTGCACCACGCCGTAAGCCGCCGCGTAGCCGTCATGACCGGCGCGCAGCACGACCGCACCGGGCCGCTCCTCACGCGCTGTGGATACGTGCCTCGGGCCGCCCAGCATGGGCGAGCCGCCGAGCACCCGCCGCAACACAGCCGTTTCGACGAACTGCGCCGACGACGTTTCGTTGAACGTCACAGTCGAATGCGCGGCTGTGGCGCGTGCGTGCCGCCGCCATTCGTCGCGCGCCATGGCCGGCATTCCGCAATTGACGACGATGAGATTTTGCTTGGGTGAGGAAAATTCGAACGACAAGCAACCGGCATGCGCGTCGAGGCTCATCTCGATCGGCGGCGCGCGCCCCGTGTCCATGATCAAAGCGCCGCCGCCGGCTTCCAGCCGCTGATAGGCGGAATAAGGTGCGTTCGACAGCGGCGCGCCACGCGTCTCGTCATAGGCCAGCAGCGTCAGCAACAGCTCGGCCGGCGTCGGGCCCATGCCGTTGAAACGCGCGAGCGTGCCTTCCGAATGGCGGAAGAAGCGCAGCATCGGCATCATGCGCTCGGCGGCGGCCAGCAGCGCCTGTGGTGGCGCAATGTTGCGCGCGGCGAATGCCTGGCGCAGCGGCAGCAATTCGAGCAGCACTTCGACGATGGCGCCGGGATCGCGGCTGATATGCCCGCCGTCCGGCAGAATTTGCCGCTCGATCTCAGCAACCAGCCGAGGGGTGGTGGATTTAATATGGCGGTTTTGACCGGCGATGCAGAGCACGGCGTAGCTGAGCGCGATCGTCGCCTGCATACGCGCGACGCCGCGATGCGCGTCGCCCGCGGTATGGCGCAGATAGCGCACCTGGCGCACGAGGCTCCTGACGAACCGCCGATAGAAGCGCATGTCGGCGTCTTGCAATAGCATCGGCGCCTGGCTGAGCCAGGAAATGATCCGGCGCGACAGCACGTCCTGCCGCCAGCCGAGCGGATGCCATGCGCCCTGATGGGTAATCCATTCGTCGACCAGTGCGCGCGCATTGGCGCGGGTGATGGCGGAATCGGCGGCGCGCAAATGGCGAAGCCAGGAAAAGCCTAAGAGCGAGGCCGCCCATTCGTCCGACGGCGGCGCCATTTCGAAGATCGAGCGATCGTCGCAGACCACGACCTTGCCGACGAAAGCAAAGCGGCCGGAGTAAATTTCAGCGGCGCGCGTAGCGTCGGCAGTGCGAAGCTCCTGCGGCGCAATCAACAGCCGGTCGGCCTTGAGCGGCACGATCGGCCAGCGCAGCACCGGATGGCCGTTAATCCGGCCGGCAAGCTGCCGCAGCGCGCCGCGCAGCAGAAGCCAAGTGAGCTTCGCCTGGTTCGCGAGTGAAACGCGCGCCATTACCGCGCTTGCCCCCTCCTGCGGCGGGGTTTCCCGGGCCGCTTCGCCGAATTGGGAACCATAACGGAATGGCGCGGCGACGGCCAATAAGAGGCGTTTTTCTGCTGATAGTCTAAAGCTTTATCAGCCGTGCCGCATAGAAGCCATCGAGGCCGGCAAAGCGCGAATCGGCATCGGGGAAATGGCAGGGCAGGGTGCGCAGGTCGCCGTCCGTGGTGATGAACTCGTCCCGGCCGAACACCTCGGCGGCGGCAATCGGCGCACGCCGCACATGGTCAGTGTATGCGAGCAAGGCGGCAACGATATTCTCGCCTTCCTCCGGTTCGAGCGAGCACGTGCAATAGACGATCGTGCCGCCCGGCTTGGTGAGCGCGACCGCACGTTCGATCAGCCGGTGCTGCAAGGCCGCGAGCTTCTCGATGTCGGCGGCGCTTTTCAGCCACGGCACGTCAGGATGGCGGCGGATAGTGCCGGTCGAAGAACAGGGCGGGTCAAGCAGCACGGCATCGAACGGTTCGGCGTCCCACTTTTCGATCTCGGCGCAGACGATTTCGGCGGCGAGACCGAGTTGGCTTAGATTCTCACGCAGGCGGGCAACGCGCGCGGGCGCGCGATCGACCGCGGTGACGTGGGCGCCGGCGGCGGCGAGTTGCGCCGTTTTGCCGCCCGGCGCCGCACACAGATCGGCGACGCGCAATCCGGCGACATTGCCGAACAGGCGCGCTGGCAGGGCGGCGGCGGCGTCCTGCACCCACCAGGCGCCTTCGGCAAAGCCGGGGAGCGCGGTAACCGCGCCGGACGCGACCGTGCGCATCGAGCCGGTCTGCAGCACACGACCGGCGAGCAGCGCGGCCCAGTGTTCCGGGTCGCTCTTCACCGTTAGATCGAGCGCCGGCTCGCGGCCATTGGCGGCGGCGATGGCGCGCGCCGTCGCCTCGCCGTAAATCGCGATCCAACGCGCCATCAGCCACGGCGGCGTGTCGAGCATGACGGTGTCGAGTGCGGCAAGCCGTTCAGCGCCTTCGCGCGTAACGCGACGGAGCACCGCGTTCACCAAAGCGGCATAATGCGCCGCCTGCTTGTCCGCGCGCGCGAGCTGGACTGCAAGATCGACGGCCGCATGGTTCGGCACGTCGAGGAAAAGAATTTGCGCCGCGCCGAGAAGCAGCGCAGTCTCCACGCGCGGCGCCTTTGCCGGCAGCCCGCGCTCGACCAGGGCGCCGATGAGATGACGCAGGGTGCCGAGCCGGCGCAATACGGTCGCCGCCAGCGCGCGAGTCAGCGCGCGGTCGCGTTCTTCCAGCTCCGCAAGGGCCGCCTGCGCAGTGCCGCTGTTGATCTCGTCATCGAACGCCCGGCGCCGCCGCAGCACGCTTTCGAGAATGTCGGCGGCGAGCGCACGCACGGCAAATCCCGGCGCGGCGGCGGGGTCGGCGTGACGAGCTTTGCGCCGGCGCGCGCCTTTCACGTGCGAAAATTCCCCCTTGCGTGCCGGGCAGGGCTACGCCAAGTCAGAGGCGATGCCAACCGATCAGCCGCCGCAGCCGCTAGCCAAGGACACGGCGTCAAATTCCGCCGGCACCGAGCGCAAGCTCAGCCCGGCGGCGGAGCGTGCGCTCGCCGAAGCCGCGGCACGCCGCGCCGCACGCGAAGGCAAAACTATCATGCAGCCGAAGGAGCTTGATGGCCGCGACGGACCTGACCCGACGCGCTATGGCGATTGGGAAAAGGACGGGCTTATCTCGGATTTCTAGTTGGCGGCGCCGAGTCTCGACTTTAATTCCGCAGATAAGAGAATATAATCTTGCAATCTAGAGTAGAGATGAAATACGTAGTGGACACCACAAATCTCTAGAGATAGGCCATGGCCGACAGGCCGACGCGAGCGCGCGCCGCGCTCGAGACCATGCTCGCGGTCGGCGGGGTGACGATCTCGCAGGTCGGTATCGACAAATACGGCGGGCGTATCGATGCCCCGGTGGCGACGCGCGACACCGTCCACGTTTCCGCGCCCTTCTCAATGGCGGCTTCGCCCGCAGTTATGACGGTGGCCGGCGGGGAAGCTGGTGCTGAAAAATCAGAGGTCGGGCACCGGGTTTGCCCCGGTTGCCCGACCCCGATCCCCGAACTCAGGCGCCATGTTCGGCCGCCTGACCCCGATTCAATTACTGAACCACCACCTGCGTGCCGACGCTCACCCGGCTGTACAGGTCCCTGATGTCCTCGTTGTACATGCGGATGCAGCCGTAGGACACAAAGTTGCCGACCGAGCCCGGCTGGTTGGTGCCGTGGATGGCGTATTCGCCGACCGACAGCGACATCGCCGCGACTCCCATCGGATTGCGTGGCGAGCCGCCGGGAATGATTTTCGGCAAATTGGGATGATCGTGCCGGACGACCGCGGGCGGTGCCCAATCCGGCTTAATGTATTTGCCGTTGATATAGGCCGTGCCCGACCATTGTTTGCCGGCGCGGCCGACGCCGACCGGATAGCGGATGGCCTCGCCGCCGAAGCCAGTAACGTAATAGAGCCGCCGCTCGCTGGTGCGCACGACAATCGTACCGGGTGTGAACGCCTCTTTCATCGTGACCACATCGCCACGGGCCTGCGCCGACCGCGGCGCCACCGGAAAGGCGACGGCCGCAATCAATGCCGCCAGCAGAATTTTCCCTCGCATTGCCGAAGTCCTTTCGAGCGCAATCGTCCGATGATGGGAGCACCGGCAGCCGCGAGTCGATCTTAGTCGAAGGCGCCGGTTCGCTCAGTATCGCCGGAGCAACATTGTGAGGATTTCGCGATTTTTTTGCCGGGCGTGGCTCGCGCGCACCACATCCTTGTTCCGTTACCTTGGGAGCGAGCATCGGAAAAGGCCGATTTCGGTCGGGGCGACGGCCCCGGTACCTGGCGAGCATCCTTTTGCGCGCGGGCACCTCAAGATGACGGCTAACAAGGCTACGCGCTTCTGCGGTTCTGCCGGTTATTGACGAGGTCGTCGACCACCGCCGGATCGGCCAGCGTCGAGGTGTCGCCAAGATTGCCGAATTCGTCCTCGGCGATCTTGCGCAGGATCCGGCGCATGATCTTGCCGGAGCGGGTTTTCGGCAGATTGGGCGCGAACTGGATCAAGTCGGGCGAAGCGATCGGCCCGATCTCCTTGCGCACCCAGCCGGTCAGCTCCTTGCGTAGCTCCTCGCTCGGCTGCTCGCCGGCCATCAGCGTGACGTAGGCATAGATTCCCTGACCCTTGATGTCGTGCGGATAGCCGACGACGGCAGCTTCAGAAACTTTGGGATGGGCGACCAGCGCGGATTCGACTTCGGCGGTGCCCATGCGATGACCGGCGACGTTGATCACGTCATCGACGCGGCCGGTGATCCAGTAATAGCCGTCAGTCGTCGCGCCGGCAGCCGTCGCCGGTAAAATATTTTCCCGGATAGGCGCTGAAATAGGTGTCGATGAAGCGCTGATGGTCGCCATAGACCGTACGCATCTGGCCCGGCCAGGAATCGGCGATGCAAAGATTGCCGGTCGCGGCGCCTTCCAGCACTTTGCCCTCGGCATCGACGATTTGCGGAACGATGCCGAAGAACGGCAGTGTCGCCGAACCGGGCTTGAGCGCGGTCGCACCGGGCAGCGGCGTGATCAGGATGCCGCCGGTTTCCGTCTGCCACCAGGTATCGACGATCGGGCAGCGGCCGTCGCCGACCACGCGGTGATACCACTCCCAAGCTTCCGGATTGATCGGCTCGCCGACCGAGCCGAGCAGCCGCAACGATGCGCGCGAGGTCTTCTTTACCGGCCCGTCGCCCGACTGCATCAGGGCGCGGATTGCGGTCGGCGCGGTGTAGAAGATGTTGACCTTGTGCTTGTCGATCACCTCCCAGAAGCGCGATGAGGTCGGATAGTTCGGCACGCCCTCGAACATCAGCGTGGTCGCGCCGTTGGCGAGCGGCCCGTAGACGATGTAGCTGTGGCCGGTGACCCAGCCGACGTCGGCGGTGCACCAGTAAATTTCACCGTCGTGATAGTCGAACACGTATTGGTGGGTCATCGCGACGTATACAAGGTAACCGGCGGTCGTGTGCAGTACGCCCTTCGGCTTTCCGGTCGAGCCCGAGGTATACAGGATGAACAGCGGGTCCTCCGCGTTCATGTCCGCGCACGGACACTCCGCCGTCACCTGCTTGGCCGCTTCGTGATACCAGACGTCGCGGCCGGGCTGCATGTCGACATTGCGCGCCGGTGCGCCGCACGACAATCACGTGATCGACGCCGCCGACTTTGTCGATCGCCGCATCGGTGTTGGCTTTGAGCGGCACCTTGCGGCCGCCGCGTAGGCCTTCGTCGGCGGTGATGACGACGTTCGACTTGCAGTCCTCGATGCGGCCGGCGAGCGAATCCGGCGAGAAGCCGCCGAACACCACCGAATGGATCGCGCCGATGCGCGCACAGGCAAGCATGGCGTAGGCCGCCTCCGGAATCATCGGCAGGTAAATAGTGACGCGGTCGCCTTTCTTGACGTTGCGGTTGCGCAATACGTTGGCGAAGCGGCAGACCTCGTCGTGCAGCTCCCGGTAGGTGATCGTCTTCGAGTCTTTGGGATCGTCGCCTTCCCAGATGATGGCGGGCTGATTGCCACGCTTTTCCAGGTGCCGGTCGATGCAATTGTAGGCGGCATTGGTGATGCCGTCCTCGAACCATTTGATCGAGATGTTGTTTTTGGCGAACGAGGTGTTCTTGACCTTGCTGAAATGCCGGTACCAGTGAATCCGCTTGCCGTGCTCGGCCCAGAAACCGTTCGGATCGGCCAATGAGCGCGCGTACACTTTCTTGTATTCGGCGGCGGTGATGAAAGCACGCTTGGCCCAATCGGCGGGTACTTCGTAGACTTTGTCCGGCATTCCAACCTCCACGTCACGCAACAGACGCTATTCTCTCGCTTTGGCGCCATTATTGACATCCGCCTTTTGGCGGACAAGCCGTCAAGTTGTCGTAAGGTCGCGCAGCCGAAGGGCGTCCTTTACTCGCGCAGGGCACGACAGGCCGCGTGGCGGCTATTTCGCTGACCTCCCGCCCATCTTGCAGACGATTTTCCACTGCTCCGGCGTCACCGGTTGCACAGACAGGCGGGCGTATTTCACCAGCGCCATGTCTTTGAGCTTCGGCTCCGCCTTGACGGCCGCAAGCGTCACCGGCTTCGGCAAAGGTTCGACCGCGGCCGTGGTGACGGCAACCCAGGGTTCACCTTTTGCCGCGGTCGGGTCGGGATAGAACTCGCGGATTACTTCGCCGATGCCGACCACCTGCTTCTCGTCGCCGGTGTGATAGAAGAAGAACTTCTCGTCCTTCTTCATCTCTTTCAGGTTTTTGCGGGCGATGAAATTGCGCACGCCGCTCCAGATTTCGCCCTTGGCGCCGCGCTTGACCTGCTCGTTCCAGGAGAATTCCTCCGGCTCGGTCTTCAACAGCCAATACGCCATGTTCATCCCTCCGCTTTGAACGGACGCGACAGCAAAGACTCGATCGCCGCATCCACGCTTATCTTGCCGTCGAGCAGCGCGCCGACCGCGGACGCGATCGGCGTATCGACTGAGCGTTCGTGCGCCATCTCCAGCAGAACTGGCGCGGTGAAGACGCCCTCGGCCAAACCGCCGCGGATCTCTTTCGGCTTTTGGCCGCGGCCGAGTTTGACGCCAAAGGTGAAGTTGCGCGACTGCGGGCTCGAACAGGTGAGCAACAGGTCGCCGAGCCCGGACAGGCCGGTCATCGTCTCCGTCTTCGCGCCGTAGGCTTTGCCGAAGCGAACCAGTTCCGCGAAGCCGCGGGTAATCAGGGCTGCGGTAGCGCTGGCGCCGAACCCGCGGCCGGCGACCGCGCCGGCGGCTATGGCCAACACGTTCTTCGCCGCGCCGCCGAGTTCAACGCCGCGCACATCGGTCGAATGATAGGGCCGAAAGGTGGTCGAGCCGATCGCGCGCGCAAGCTCGCCGGCAAGTTCGCCGTCGCTTGCCGCTAACGTGACCGCCGTGGGCAGTCCGCGTGCGACATCGGCGGCAAAGCTCGGCCCCGACAAGATCGCCGGCACGGCGTTCGGAGCGCATTCGGCGACCACTTCGCTCATGAATTTCTTGGTGGCGCGCTCGATCCCCTTGGCGCAAACGATCAGCGGCGTGCCGCGGGTCAGGTACGGCGCGACTATCGTCGTCACTGCGCGCATGGCCTGAGCGGGTACGACCAGCAGTATGGCCGACGCGCGCACCGCGTCAGCGACGTTGCCGGTCAGCAAAATACTTTCATCGATCTTCAACCCCGGCAGGAATGGGCTTTCGCGGGTCTTCATCAGCTGGGCGGCGTTGCCGGCCTCCGGCTCCCACAAGGTGACTTGCCGGCCGGCGCGCACACAGGTCAAAGCGAGCGCGCTGCCCCAGGCACCACCGCCGATCACCGCAATGTGCTTGAAAGCCATGTATTGAAAGTCATGTGTTGCAAGCCCTGTGTTGAAAGTTTTGGATCGCGCAGGGTTAAAGCGCCTCGCCGCGCAGCAATTTCGGAACCTCGCCAACCAGGCCCGCCGCTTCGCGGATAAACAGACGTTTGAGTCCGGGCAGGCGGTCGACCAGACCAAGCCCTACATCGCGCGCAAGCCGCAGCGTCGCGGAGCGGTTCGAGAACAGGCGGTTGAGCCCGTCGGTGGCAAGCCCCATGGTCATCGTGTCGAACCGCCGCCAGCGCTGATAGCGCTCGAGCACCGTGGCGGCGCCTGGATCGAGGCCAAGGCGCGCGGCGTCAACGATCACTTCAGCGAGCGCGGCGACGTCCTTGAGTCCCATATTCAGTCCCTGTCCAGCGATCGGATGAATGAGATGCGCGGCGTCGCCGACCAGCGCGAGGCGTTCGGCGATGAACGCGCGCGCGACGAAAAATCCGAGCGGGTGGATGCGCCGCGCGCCGAGGGTGTTGATTTCGCCAAGCTGCAGCTTAAAGCGCTGTTCGAGCTCGGCATGAAACGCATCGTCGGGCAGCGCTACGATGCGCTCCGCGTCCGCTGTTGTCTCGGTCCAGACGATCGATGAGCGGCGTCCCTTGAGCGGCAAAATCGCGAACGGGCCGCTCGGAAGGAAATGCTCCTCGGCACGGCCGCCATGGTCGCGTTCATGGCCGACATTGATGACAATGGCCGACTGGCCGTAGTCCCAGCCGTGCACGGCAATGCCGGCGTTCTCACGCAATGAAGAGCGGGCACCGTCGGCGGCCACGACCAGCCGCGCATTGAGCGTTCCGCCGTCACGCAGTCCGGCATCGACGCGCTCGCCCCGCGGACTCGCCTGGCCGACGGCGCAAGCACGCAGCATCACGCCGGCGGCTTTGGCTTTTGCTTGCAGAGCGTCGATCAGAAAACGGTTCTCGATCATATGGGCGAACGGCTCTCCCGCCTCGATCTCGCCGGCGAAGGTCAGAAACGTCGGACGCACCGTATCCGCGAGCCGGCTGTCGGTAACGACCATGTCGAGAATCGGCTGGGCCTGTTCGGCTACGTCCCGCCAGACGTCGAGCGTCTCAAACAGTCGCCGCGCGGCGGCGACAATCGCAGAAGCGCGTTCATCGCCGGCGTTGCTGTTGCCGAGCGCCGGATCGGCGACAGCGACGGAAAAAGCGGACCCCAGCGCTTGCCGAAGCGCAATCGCCAGCGGGAGGCCGGCAAAGCCGCCGCCGGCAATTAGCACGTCGATCTGGTCGTCCCGTCCGGCCATATTACGCAACGCTTTACGAGTACGTGTTCCTGAACCGCAGCTAGTGTAGCATCGCCAGGTAAGCCTGCGAATTCGTCATCGCGGCCGTCGCCGGCCGCTTCCCCCGGGCGCCAAACGGAACTCGCGACATGTCCGCTGCCATCCAGGACGTCCTTTCCATTCTCGATCTCGAGCCGCTCGAGGTGAATCTGTTCCGCGGCCGCTCGCCGCAGTCGCGCTGGCAGCGAGTCTTCGGTGGACAGGTCATCGGCCAGGCGCTGGTCGCGGCTTGCCGGACGGTCGAGGAGGTGGCAACGCGCCCGCCGCATTCGCTGCACGCCTATTTCCTGCTCGGTGGCGATCCGAAGGTGCCGATCATCTACGAAGTCGACCGCATTCGCGATGGCAGGAGCTTCACTACCCGGCGCGTGGTGGCGATTCAGCACGGCCGCGCGATCTACTCCATGTCGGTATCCTTCCATATCGCCGAAGAGGGATGGTCCCACCAATTCGAGATGCCGAACGTGCCGACGCCCGACCAATTGCCAAGCGAGGCCGAGGTCAGAGACAAGCTCTTGCCGCGCATGTCCGAGCCGGTGCGGCGCTATTATGAGCGCGAGCGGCCGATCGAATTGCGGCCGGTGGAATATGGCCGCTATCTCGGCGAGAAAATTCCGGGCAACCGCTTCCATATCTGGTTCCGCGCGACCGGCCGCCTGCCGGACGAGCCGGCGATCCACCAATGCGTTCTCGCCTATGCCTCCGACATGACATTACTCGACACCGCCCTCGTGCCGCTCGGCAAAACCGTGTTCAATGAGGACATTATGGCAGCGAGCCTCGACCACGCTTTGTGGTTTCACCGGCCGTTCCGCGCCGACGAGTGGCTGTTGTATGCGGAGGACAGCCCCAATCTCGGGGGCGCGCGCGGTTTCGCCCGGGGTCTGATCTTCGCCAGCGACGGGACTTTGGTCGCCTCGGTCGCACAGGAGGGCTTGTTGCGGCAGCGCAATTAAATCCAGCTTGAGTTCCCTTTTTGCGGGTTATGCACCGCATTTGAACGGCCGGCTGTCGTTTCGGCGGGGGCCGCGCTTAATTCTTGACCGTGATGCCAATAATATGTGCACTGATTTTGCATGTCAGCCAAGGATCGGGCCCCGCCCATGAAGCTCGTCATCGCCGTCATCAAGCCTTTCAAGCTCGAAGAAGTGCGCGACGCGCTCACCGCCATTGGCGTTCACGGCATGACCGTCACCGAGGTGAAGGGTTACGGCCGGCAGAAGGGTCATATGGAGATCTATCGCGGCTCCGAATACGCGGTGAATTTCTTACCGAAGGTGCGGATCGAGATCGCCGTCTCCTCGGAGATGGCCAACCGGGTGGTCGAGGCCATCAGCGCCGCCGCCAAGACCGGACAGATCGGCGACGGCAAGATTTTTGTTGCCCCGATCGAGGCCGCGATGCGCATCCGCACCGGCGAGGTCGACGCCGACGCGCTCTAAGCTTCGACAGCCTGCCAAACGTCCGAAATCTGATCGGCCACGCTAACCAACCGGATGCCTGCTGCCGAGCCTACTTATTATGCAGGACGAATTGCGGCCGGTCGGATGGTGGCGTTGCGAAAAGCGGAACGGGAAGGGGATCGACCATTGATTCCAGGCATTAAGCTCGGTTTAGCCGCAATTGGCACGGCGCTTGATTGCATGGGCAGGGCCACACCGCGCGGGGGGCAATTTTCCAACGCGGTCATCGCCAGCTTGGTCCCCCCACTCGATGTGACGCGCGAGGGGGCGACGGGAGATTGAATCAATGAAAATTGTTATGGCCATCATCAAGCCGTTCAAGCTCGACGAGGTCCGCGACGCGCTTACCAAAATCGGCATCCAGGGCCTCACCGTCACCGAGGTGAAGGGTTATGGTCGCCAGAAGGGCCACACCGAAATCTATCGCGGCGCCGAATATGCCGTGAGTTTCCTACCGAAAATCAAGCTGGAGATCGCCTGCGCGGCCAGTCAACTGGACAAGGTCATCGAAACGATCACCGCTGCGGCGAAGACCGGACAGATCGGCGATGGCAAGATATTCGTGTTCGCTCTTGATCACGCCGTGCGTATTCGCACCGGCGAGACCGATGCCGCAGCGCTTTAGCAACCCGCACCTCGAATCGATACGGACAGGAGTGAGATCATGACGTTGAAGAAATTCTCGCGTGCGGGACTGCTCGCGCTCGCCGGAGCCATTGCGTTGGCAATTCTGCTAAGTGCGCCAAGCTTCCACGCTTCCTACGCGCAAACTCCAGCAGCGCCGGCAGCAACCGCGGCCGCGCCGCCGGCCGCCGCCGAAGCGCCGCCGGCTTGCGATGCCAAGATACTGACCAACTGCTCGCCCAATTCAGGCGATACCGCCTGGATGCTCACCTCGATGGCGATCGTACTGATGATGACCATCCCGGGGCTGGCGCTGTTTTATGGCGGGCTGGTGCGCAAAAAGAACGTCGGCGACACGGTGATGACGACTTTCGCCATCACCTGCCTGATCAGTATTCTCTGGCTGTTCTTTACCTACAGCCTCGCATTTCGTGCCGGCACGCCGTTCATCGGCGGGCTCGATCGGGCGTTCCTGCAGGGGATCGTCAGCGACATATCCAAGAATATCGGCAACCCCAATCCGCTGGCGCCGACAATCCCCGAAACCGTCTATTCGATGTTCCAGTTGACCTTCGCGATCATCACCGCGGCGCTGATCGCCGGATCGTTCGCCGAGCGGATGAAGTTCTCGGCCATGCTTTGGTTTATCGGCCTGTGGGCGATTTTCGTCTATTCGCCGATCGCGCACTGGGTGTGGGGACCGGACGGCATTTTCAATAGCGCCAATCCCGACGCCAAGGTGCATGTGCTCGATTTCGCCGGCGGCACCGTGGTGCACGTCAACTCCGGCACCGCCGGCTTGATGGCGGCGCTGATGCTCGGCAAGCGCAACGATACCGCGCCGCCGCACAACATGGTGTTGACCATGATCGGTGCCTCGCTGTTGTGGGTCGGCTGGTTCGGCTTTAACGCCGGCTCTGCCGTGAGCGCCGGCATGCAGGCCGGCATGGCGATGACGGTCACGCACCTCGCAACGGCGACCGCCGGGTTCACGTGGATGATCGTCGAGTGGATCATGCGCGGCAAACCGACTGTCATCGGTATCTGCTCGGGGGCGGTGGCGGGTCTTGTTGCCATCACGCCGGCCTCTGGCTTCGTCGGCCCAATGGGCGCATTTGCCATTGGCATCGCGGCTGGCATCGTCTGCTATTGGGGCTGTACCGGCCTCAAGCATTTTTTCGGTTACGACGATGCGCTCGACGCTTTCGGCGTGCATGCGGTGGGCGGTGCGGCCGGCGCGATCCTTACCGGCGTGTTCGCCGTCGAGGCGTATGGCGGCACCGCCGGCCTGATCGAGGGCAATCCCGGCCAAGTGCTCAACCAGCTGATCGGCGTCGGCACCGTTTTCATCTACGACGTGGTGGTGACGCTGATCATTCTGAAGATCGTCGACATGGTCATCGGCCTGCGAGTGAGCGTGGACGTCGAGCGCGAAGGCCTCGACCTCGCATTGCACGGAGAAATGATCCAGTAGACGCAGATCCGCGATCTTCCTGATCGCGGTGTTATCGGCTCAGGCCCCGGCGGAAGTCGGGGCCTGTTGTTTTTGTTGCATGACCCGCCACGCCAGCGCCCAGCACCTGAGACAGCCCGGAGCATCGGGCCTCGGTGGTGATGATCTGGACAAGGGCCTGCCGGTGTGGCTATGCCATCGCCGGTCCAAAAACGTTTTATTTTGGGGAGAAACCATGGTGCGTAGCTATTGCCTCATTGCCGCTGTCGCGGCGCTCGGGATTGTGGGGGTCAATACGGCTTTCGCCCAGGACACGGTCAAGATCGGCTTCATCCTGCCGATGACCGGGCAGCAGCAGTCGACCGGCAAACAGGAATCGGCGGCAATCAAGCTTTACATGGCGCAGCACGGCGACACGGTCGCCAGCAAGAAAATCGAGCTCATCATCAGGGACGATGGCGCCGTTCCGGACAACACCAAACGCATCGCGCAGGAACTTATTGTCAGCGACAAGGTGGCATTCCTTGCCGGCTTCGGCGTTACCCCGGCCGCGCTTGCTGTTGCCCCGCTCTCGGCTGAATCGAAGACTGCTGAAATCGTCACTGCGGCCGGCACGTCGATCATCACCGAAAAATCGCCCTACATCGCGCGCACCAGCTTTACGCTGGCGCAATCGGTGGTGCCGATGGCCGACTGGGCGGCGCAAAACGGGATCAAGAAAGTCGTCACCATGATCTCCGACTACGCGCCTGGCGTTGACGCCGAGAAATCCTTCGCCGTCGAATTCAAGAAGGAGGGCGGCGACGTCCTCGATGCGGTCCGCTTCCCGCTCGCCAACCCGGACTTCGCGCCGTTCCTGCAGCGCGCGGCCGACGCCAAACCGGACGCTATTTTTGTGTTCGTTCCTTCCGGACAGGGCGGCACCTTCGTCAAGCAATTCGTCGAGCGCGGCCTCGATAAAGCCGGCATCAGGATCATCGGCCCGGGTGACGTCATGGACGACGATCTGGTCAACGGCATGGGCGATGCGGTGATCGGCACCGTGACCGCGCACATCTATTCGGCCGATCACAATTCTCCGACCAACAAGGAGTTCGTCGCCGCGTTCGAAAAGGCCAACAACGGCATGCGGCCGAATTTCATGGCGGTCGGCGGATACGACGGCATGCATCTGATCTACGAGGCGCTGAAAAAGACTGGCGGCAAGACCGATGGCGACTCGCTGATCGCGGCCATCAAGGGCATGGCGTGGGAAAGCCCGCGAGGTCCGATCTCGATCGACCCGCAGACGCGCGACATCGTTCAAAACGTCTATATCCGCAAGGTCGAGAAGAAGAACGGCGAGCTCTACAATGTGGAGTTTGCCACCTTCCAGGCGGTCAAGGATCCGGTGAAGGCGGCAGAGCAGAAGTAAGAATCGCCTTTGCCCGTACGCGGGGAGAGGTCGCGAGCGAAGCGAGCGGGTGAGGGGGCTCGCCGTCCAGCCAAACGGTGATGCCCCCTCACCCCGGCCCTCTCCTCGCATGCGGGGAGAGGGAGAGCGCCGATCATGCTGACCATCCTCTTCGACGGCGTCGCCTACGGCATGCTGCTGTTCGTGCTGGCATGCGGGCTTTCGGTCACGCTCGGCCTGATGAACTTCATCAATCTGGCGCACGGCGCGTTCGCCATGGCGGGCGGCTATTGCGCGGTGATCTTGGTCAATCGGCTGGGTATGCCGTTCGCGCTCGGGCTGCCGATTGCGTTCCTGGTGACGGCGGCGATCGGCGCGTTGTTCGAGCGTACGCTTTATTCCACGTCTATGCGAGGAGCCACCTCGACCAGGTGCTGTTCACCATCGGTCTCGTGTTCATGTCGGTGGCGGCGGTCGATTACACGATGGGCTCATCGCAGCAATTCGTCCTCATTCCGCAGGCGTTGCAGGGCCAGTTCATCGTGTTCGGGATCGGCATGAGCAAATATCGCCTGCTGATTATTTTGATATGCGGACTGCTGACCATCGGGCTGCAATTGATCATCGCCAAGACCCGCTTCGGCAGCCGCCTGCGCGCCGCGGTCGACGACCGGCGCGTGGCGCGCGGTCTCGGCGGCGAGCAGCAGATGCTCGCGGTCGGGCGCGCATCGGTGCTCAATCCGCGCGTCATGCTGCTCGACGAACCGCTGGAAGGTCTGGCGCCGATCATCGTCGATGAATTGCTCGGCGCTCTGCGCAGCATCATCCGCGACGAAGGCGTGTCGGCCATTTTGGTCGAACAGAACGCAAAAAAAATCTTCGGCGTTACCGACCACGCCGTCATCGTCGAGCGCGGCGCCGTCGTTCATGCCGCGCAAAGCGCGACCTTGCTCGCCGATCGCGTTGCTCTGGAGACGCGTCTCGGCGTGACCGACTCCGGTCCGCGTAAATTCAGACACGCCACACGTTAGGATGCATTTGCCCGGGCACCCGTTTACTGTTAGTGCAACGTACTGTAAACATTACAGTTTTTCTTTATTCTAAAGAAAAACTGCGAGGGGCTATCGTTCGGGAGAAAAACGATGAAGCATCTTTTGCATGCGGCCTTGGCCGCCGGGGTCATCGGTTTGCTGGCCGCGCAACCGGCGCGTTCCGGGGAATTTTATGTCGGCGAGCCGGTCGTTAAGAACGACATGCAGCTCGTGCCGCATTATCTGCTCGGTATCGAGATGGCGCCGATGGCCAGGGGCATGGCCATGGGTCCGCACGCCGTCCACATTGAAATCGACGTGCACGCGACCAAGGACGACAAACGCGGGTTCAAGGAAAACGAGTGGATTCCATATCTGACGATTTCCTACACGATCGAGAAAGTCGGAACCCATCTCAAAAAGACCGGCGCGCTTTTGCCGATGACCGCGGGTGATGGTCCGCACTATGCCAACAACGTCGCACTGATGGGGGACGGCGACTACAAACTGACGTTCCACTTCGAGCCACCGTCGAAGGCCGGCTTTTATCGGCACGTCGACAAGGAAACCGGCGTGCCGGATTGGTGGCAGCCTTTCTCGCAGAGCTGGACCTTCCACTTCCCGAGCAAAGCGGCGTCCGACTGACGCCGGCTAAACATGCGAAAGACTATTTTCTTGCTGTTTGTCGCGCTGGCAGTTGCGGCCTCATGCGCGAGTACGCGCGCCGAAGACGTCTTTGCGGCCACGATCACCATCCGCGATCATCGTTTCGAACCGACGGAGATACACGTTCCGGCCGGCAAGCGGATCGCGTTGACGGTCGTCAACACCGATCCGTTGTCGGAGGAGTTCGATTCGGCGGCGCTGAAAGTCGAGAAAGTGATCGCCGGCAAATCGGAGGGCGTGGTCCACATCAGCCCGCTCAGCCCCGGCAATTACGATTTCATCGGCGAATATCACGAGCAGACTGCAAAGGGCCGGGTGATCGCCGAATAAAGGCATCCCGGCCTGGAGGTGATTTTGACCGGCAGCTTGCGGCACGCCGTCAATGCCGCAACCATTTTGTGCGAAGAAGAGCCGGTTGCCGAAGCTGTACGAACCGCAACGCGGGCACGACCGTATCCGCCGCCTTTTGGCGGCGCGTCCACCGCGCAAATAAAGTCTGGCGCGTCTGGCGCGCCTTATTTATCTATTTGATTTTAGGCTAGATTTTGAAATATGCCGGTAGCGACCAACGGCGCAAGCGTGCCACGCCAGCCGTTTAAACCACGTCGCCAAGTCGCGTCCGCCAGTCTAAACTAACAGTGCGGCAGCAAGCGCAAAACCGGCAACGTAACGGTAAGAGAGCCATGTCCACGTCCCTGATGACGACGCGACGGTTTCGCGCCCCTGTTCTGGTGCCAGTTCTTCTCGGCGTTCGGCGACAACTTCCTCAAGACCGCGCTCGTCTTCCTGATTCTGTTTCAGATCGGCGGCGCCAATTCCGCAGCGTTGATCACGCTCGCCGGCGCCACGCTGATCTTTCCGTTCTTCCTCCTTTCCGGCGCTCGGCGGCGAACTCGCCGACCGTTACGACAAGGCGCTGGTGGCGCGGCGGCTGAAGCTTGTCGAGATCGCCGTCGCCGCGCTTGCGGTCGCCGGCTTCGCCGTCCATTCGATCGTGCTGCTGTTCGTCGCCGTGGTTCCTGTACGGCACCATCGCGTCGCTGTTCGGACCGATCAAATACGGCATCCTGCCCGACCACCTCGCGCGTTCGGAATTGCCGGCCGGCAACGCGCTGGTCGAGGGCGGCACCTTCCTTGCCATCCTCTCGGCACCATCGTCGCCGGACTTGCCGGCAAGCGACGGCGGCGACCCGATCCACTTCGCCTGGCTGATGATGGTGTCGTCGGTGGCGTGCTGGGTCGCCAGCCGGTTCATCCCGCCGACCGGCGAGGGCGCGCCGACCTTGTCGATCAGATCGCAACATTTTCGCTTCCACCGGGCGCGCTGATCAAATACATCCGCGCCGAACCGCGGTTGTGGTGGGGCGGGCTGGTGGCGAGCTGGTTCTGGCTCGTCGGCGCGCTGGTGATGTCGCTGTTGCCGCCGCTGGTGACGTTCAACATCGGCGGCAGCGAAGAGCGTCGTCACCGTCTTCCTCACGATCTTCTCGGTCGCGATCGCGGTCGGCTCGGGCCTCGCCGCATGGCTTGCCCACGGGCGCATCGTCCTGCTGCCGACGCTGATCGGCGGCGTGCTGCTCGGCCTGTTCTCGCTCGATCTCGGCTGGACCACGTCAGTCATCGTGGCCGCCGACACAGCCCGCTCGGCATCGGCGAGTTTTTCGCGTCGCGCGCACAGCATCCACGTCGCCATCGACCTTGCCGGCCTCGCGATCGCGGGCGGCCTGTTCATCGTGCCGACGTTCACGGCGGTGCAGGCCTGGGCCGGCGCCGACCACCGCGCCCGCGTCGTCGCCGCCGTCAACGTGCTCAATGCCGCCTTCATGGTCGCCGGCGCGATCGTCCTTGCCGTGCTGCAGAAGCTCGGCTCTCGGTACGCCGCTCCTGTTCGCGCTCATCGGCGTCGCCAACCTCGTCGTCGCCGTCATCATCGCCCGCACCATGCCGGCGAGCTGGCTGAATGATCTTCTCTCGATCGTTTTCCGCGCCTTCTACCGCCTCGAGGTCAACGGCCTGGAGAACGTCGCCAAGGCCGGCCACAACGCCATCATCGCGATGAACCATGTGAGCTTCCTCGATGCCGCCGGTGGCGATGTCGCTTCTGCCCAAGCGCCCGGTATTCGCGGTCGACGTCGGCATCGCGCAGCTATGGTGGATCAAGCCGTTCCTGCAGTTCGTGCGCACCATGGCGCTTGATCCGCTCAAGCCGATGGCGATGCGCACCATCATCAACGCCGTGCGGGACGGCAACATGCTGGTGATCTTTCCCGAAGGCCGCATCACGGTCACCGGCAGCCTGATGAAGATCTACGACGGCGCCGCGATGATCGCCGACAAGTCGGACGCCATGGTGGTGCCGGTGCGCATCGAGGGACCGGAGCAGACGATTTCAGCCGCTTGACCGCACCCAGGTGCGCCGCCGCCTGTTCCCGAAGATCAAGGTGACGATTCTCGAGCCGGTGAAGCTCAACGTCGATCCGGCGCTCAAGGGGCGAAAGCGGCGGCTGGCGGCCGGCGCCGCGCTCTACGACGTCATGTCCAACCTGATGTTCCGCACCACCTCGACCGATCGCACCGTCGTCGAAGCGGTGATCGAGGCGGCGAAGATCCACGGCGGCAAATGGCTCGCCATCGAGGACCCGACCAGCGGCCGGCTGACCTACAAGCGGCTGCTTGCAGGCGACGCGCATCCTCGGCGCCAAGCTGATGCCGCTCGCGCCCGAAGGGCGACGCGATCGGGGTCATGCTGCCGACGTCCAATGGCGCCGCGGTGACCGTCGCTGGCGCTGATGTCCGGCGGACGCGTGCCGGCCATGATCAATTTCACGCTCGGGAGCCGCCAACATCCTCGGCGCCTGCCGCGCCGCGCAGGTCGACACCATCCTCACCGCGCACGCCTTCGTCGAGAAGGCGCGGCTGGAAAAGCTCGTCGCCGCGATCGAGAAGCAGGTGCGCATCGTTTACCTGGAGGACGTGCGCAAGACGGTGAGCTTCGCCGACAAGCTGCGCGGCGCGCTGCGGGCGAAAAGGCCGCTCGTCGACGCGCAAGCCGGACGACTGGGCCGTCATCCTGTTCACCTCCGGAACGGAAGGCACGCCCAAGGGCGTCGTTCTGTCCCACCGCAACATCCTGGCGAACGTCGCGCAGGCGGAAGCCCGCATCGATTTCGGGCGCGACGACAAGCTGTTCATGGCGCTGCCGCCGTTCCATTCGTTCGGCTTCATGGGCGGCATCGTGCTGCCGCTCATCTCCGGCGTGCCGACCTATTTTTATCCTTCGCCGCTGCATTACCGCACCGTGCCGGAATTGATCTACGGCATCTGCGCCACCTACATGTTCGGCACCGATACCTTCCTCGCCGGCTATGCGCGCATGGCCAACCCTTACGACTTCCGCTCGCTGCGCTACATCATCGCCGGCGCCGAGCCGATCAAGGAAACGACGCGCCGGATCTATCTGGAAAAATTCGGCCTGCGCATTCTTGAAGGCTACGGCGTGACCGAAACCTCGCCGGTGCTGGCGCTCAACACGCCGATGTTCAACAAGTTCGGCACCGTCGGCCGGCTCCTGCCCGGCATGCAGGCGCGGCTGGAGCCAGTTCGAGGGCGTCGACGAGGGCGGGCGGCTGTTCGTCAAGGGCCCGAACGTGATGCTCGGCTATTTGCGCGCCGACAAACCGGGCGTGCTCGAGCCGCCGCCGGACGGCTGGTACGACACCGGCGATATCGTCACCATCGACGACCAGGGCTACATCGCCATCAAGGGCCGCGCCAAGCGCTTCGCCAAGATCGGCGGCGAGATGATCTCGCTCGCCGCCGTAGAGATGCTCGCCGCCGAGCTGTGGCCGAATTACGTCTCGGCGGTGGTGGCCATGCCCGATGCGCGCAAGGGCGAGCGGCTGGTGCTCGTGACCGACAAGCACGGCGCAACGCGGGCCGATTTCCAGGCCTATGCGCGCAGGCAAAGCACGCCTCCGAGCTGATGTTCCCGTCCGAAGTCATCGTGCTCGACAAGCTGCCGCTGCTCGGCTCCGGCAAGCCCGATCTGGTGGCGCTGCAGAAATTCGTCGCGAGCAGGCGGCGGCCAAGGCGACGGCGGCGGAATAACGTCACAGGCGACACGCTGGTGCCTACACCAAGGCGCGGGCTTGCGTGAAGCGCCTTAATCCTCGCATATGAACGTGGAAATGAGCACCCGGGGTAGCGGCAAGGGTCATGTTTAAATCGTTCATGAATTTTGTCGCCGATTTCGTCGAGGGCGAGAAACATCCAAGCCAGTTCGCGGAAGACGACTACCGCCTCGCGGCTGCGGCGCTGCTCGTGCACGCCGCGGCAATCGACGGCGATTTGTCGCAGAGCGAACGCGACAAGCTTCACTCCGTCATCAAGCGGCGCTTTGCCCTCGACGATAAGCTTGCCGATGAATTGATCGATAAGGCGACGCAGGCGGAGCACGAATCCGTCGATCTTTATCACTTTACCAGTCTGCTCAACCGCGTCCTCGACGAGGAAGGTCGCGCCCGTGTCGTCGAAATGATGTGGGAGATCGTCTACGCCGACGGCCGGCGCGACGAGCTCGAGGATAACTTGCTCTGGCGCGCCGCCGACTTCTCGGCGTGTCGGCGCAGGAGCGTATTGGGCTGCGGCAGCGCATCGCCAAGCAAGCGGGCAATGGCGGTGGATAACGGCTGCGCGCTTCCACGCTTTGAAATTGCGGACAACGCGGTACCACTTTCGCTTCACCGCTTTTCATTCTTCCAGCTATGCCACAGCCGATCCTGATCGTTCTGCACCAGGAGCACTCCACACCCGGAAGGGTCGGCCATGCCCTGCAGCAGCTTGGATACCGTATCGACGTGCGCCGGCCGCGCTTCGGCGATCCCTTGCCGGAAACCATGCGCGACCACGCCGCTGCGGTCATTTTCGGCGGCCCCATGAGCGCCAACGACGACGGACGATTTCATCCGGCGCGAGATCGATTGGATCGCTGTCCCGCTCAGGGACGACAAACCTTTGCTCGGCATTTGCCTCGGCGCGCAGATGTGCGCGCGGGCGCTGGGCGCAAAGTGTTTCCTCATCCCGAGGGCCACGCGGAGATCGGCTATTATCCGATCCGGCCGACGCCGGCCGGGCTTAGCTGTCGTCGATCCCTGGCCGAAACAGGTCTATCAGTGGCACCGCGAAGGTTTCGATCTGCCCGATTGCGCCGAACTTTTGGCCGAAGGCGACATGTTCGAGGTGCAGGCGTTCCGCTACCGCCGCAGCTACGCCCTGCAATTTCATCCCGACGTGACCCACGCCATGATGCATCGCTGGACGACGGTCGGCCATGTTCGCCTGCAAATGCCGGGAGCAAAACCGCGCGCCGAGCACTTTGCCGACAGGGCGGTCTACGACTACAGCGCGCGCACTTGGCTTGGCGGATTTCTGAGCCAATGGATCGGCAGTCGTGTGACCGCTTGATGCTATCGAGACGAGGATAGCTATCCGGCGGTGCTGCACAAAATAGCGCTCTACGCTATTGGCCGTTGGCAAGCTGTTGAGCGAAATAAGCGACCGTCTTGGTATAGACCTGCGACGCGTTCCATTGCAGCAGTACCTGGAAATTGGCGGTGCCCTCGCCCCAAGGCTGGCCGCGCTGCCAGCCGTAGCCTTTAAGATAATTGGCGGTGGAGGCGAGCACGTCCGCCACGCTGTGGATGAGGTCGCGGCGCCCGTTGCCGTCATAGTCGACGGCATATTTGAGATAGGAAGACGGCAGGAACTGCGTCTGGCCGATCTCGCCCGCCCAGGCGCCGCGCATGTCGGCCGGGCTCATGTCGCCGCGATCGACGATACGCAACGCGGCGAGCACCTCGCCGCGAAATTTCTCCGGGCGGCGGCAGTCGTAAGCCAGTGATGCCAGCGAGCGGATTGTCGGGAATTTGCCTGAATTGGCGCCGAAGTCGGTCTCGAGTCCCCAGATGGCGACGATGACCTGACCAGGTACGCCGAATTGCTGCTCGATGCGGGCGAACACGGGCGCGTATTGCTTGAGGAGCTTTTCGCCGCGGCCAGCCGCGGCGGCACCATGCGGCCCGAGAATTGCTCGAAACTCTGGCGGAAAACACCTTGCGCATGGTCCCGTGCGATGATGTCTGGATCGTAGGTCACCCCGCCGAGCGCCGACTGGATCGTCCGCTGCGAGACTCCCTGCGTGGCTGCTTCCTGCCTGAAGCCTTCGAGCCAAGCGCCAAAGTCGCCGCCGCACGGCACGTTCGCCGCCGTGGCGGGCTCTGCCAAAGCGGGCTCAACGGCGACAAACGACAACAGCGAAAAAGCGACGGCTAACGGGATCAGACGCATGCCCGACGGTTCCTTTCACCGGCACTGAACAAGCGCATTGGGTCGCGAATATGATGGACGGATCGGCCAAAGCGGGAAAGCCCATTGTACGGTGCAGCGGTCGGACGCGACATTTGTAAACGCCGCAGGCGGCTTGACCTTCCGACCATTGACACCCCGAAACGGCGGCCCTAAATGGCCGACGCTCGCCAGAAGCCGGCCCTAATTCCAGCCGGTTTGACGCCGGCGGGGCCGTAGCTCAGTTGGGAGAGCGCCTCGTTCGCAATGAGGAGGTCAGGGGTTCAACTCCCCTCGGCTCCACCAGCCTTGCCGGCTGCGCGGTCTACAGTTCGGCAGGCCAAGGCTATGGGCAACTTTCACTCTGTGCTGCGTTGGCTTCGTGGGTGATAGGACCGGTTCGCGGCTTGTTTGCCGCAGGCAAGCCCGTTAAACGTGCGCAGGCTGCACGCTAGCGCGGGACACGAAGAATGGCTTCCCTTCTGCTCAGTATCCTGGGCTTCATCAACTTCCTGCTGACGCTTTACATCTATGTGCTCATCGCCTGGGCGGTGCTGAGCTGGCTGCTTGCATTCAACATCGTCAACACGCGCCACCCGGTCGTGCATGGCATTGTCGAATTTCTGTACCGGATCACTGAACCGGTATTGCGGCCAATCCGGAACCGGCTACCCAATCTCGGCGGAATCGACATCTCGCCGATCGTGGCGTGGATCATCATTCTTTTCATTCAGTGGGTGATCTTGCCGTTTCTCGCCGACTTGATCAGAGGCGTCTAGCCAGGCGACGAAGCGACGGCGTCAGCTATTCCAGCCGAAGGCGACCTTGTCCAGCACCCGCGTGCCGAACTTCTCCGACGAACGAGCCACGGTCTTGCCGCTGAGCGCGCGGTAGAACTCGACCGCAGTGTCGTTTTCCGACAGCGCCCACACGATCAGCGATTTCAATCCGCTTTGCGCGAGATCGCGGCGCGTGGCGGTAAACAGCCGGCGGCCAAAGCCCAACCCTTGATATTCCGGCCGCAGATAAAGCTCGTAGATTTCGCCGTCGTAATGCAGGCTGCGCGCGCGATTGCGGCCGTAATTGGCATAACCGGCGACTTTTTCACCGAACTGAAGAAGAGCAATGCGGCTGCCCTTGCGGATGCGCCGATCCCACCACGCCGGTCCGCGCCGGTTGATCAGCCGCTCAAGCTCCGCGCCCGGAATAATGCCTTGGTAGGCCGTCCGCCAGGCCTCATCATGCGCGTCCGCGACCATGCCAGCATCGTGCGGCTTGGCGCGGCGAATTTCGATGAGGACGGTGCTCATGGCGAGATCAAAGCAAGTGGTTCCTCGGCCTTCAAGTCTTGAAATTCACGGCACACTGACGATGTGGATTATTCACGGAACGATGCCGCCGGTCCAACCCATTGACGGCAAAAAAGACACCGCCAACCACAATCTGTGCGGCTGTTGCACAAGCGACACGGTTGGCGGATAATTACCCGGATTGTCGGCTATCGAAGGGCGCGGCAGCGCGACGGCTTGTCCGCCGTTCCAGTGCAGGGAATCACGAGACCCGTTCGGCTTCCTTGCGCCGTTCGTTTTTCTTGCGCTCGTTTGGATCGAGTAGCTTCTTGCGCAGCCGAATCGATTTCGGGGTGACCTCGACCAATTCGTCATCCTCGATATAGGCGAGCGCTTTTTCCAGGGTCATTCTAATCGGCGGAGTGAGGCGGATCGCCTCATCCTTGGCGTGGGTACGGATGTTGGTCAGCTTCTTGCCCTTGAGAACGTTGACTTCGAGGTCGTTGCCCCGGGTATGTTCGCCCACGATCATCCCGCGATAAACCTTCCAGCCCGGCTCGATCATCATCGGGCCGCGATCCTCCAGATTCCACATGGCGTAGGCGACCGCATCGCCCTGATCGGTTGAAAGTAGTACGCCGTTGCGCCGTCCGACGATGTCACCGCGGTGCGGCCCATAAGCATGGAACACGCGATTCATCACCGCGGTGCCGCGCGTGTCGGTCAAAAGCTCCCCGTGGTAGCCGATCAGTCCGCGCGTCGGCGCGTAAAAGATCAGGCGCACGCGCGCGCCGCCGGAGGGGCGCATCTCGACCATCTCGCCTTTGCGCTCGGCGAGCTTCTGCACGACCACGCCGGCGTGCTGCTCGTCGACGTCGATGACGACCTCCTCGATCGGCTCAAGCAATTCGCCGTTTGGCGAGTGCTGAAACAGGACTTTGGGCCGCGAAACCGAGAGCTCAAATCCCTCTCGCCGCATGGTCTCGATCAAGATGCCGAGTTGCAATTCGCCGCGGCCGGCGACTTCCATGGAATCTTTTTCCGTCGATTCGGAAATGCGCAACGCGACGTTGCCCTCCGCTTCGCGCAGCAAGCGCTCCCGGATGACCCGGCTCTGCACCTTGTCGCCCTCGGTGCCGGCCAGCGGCGAATCATTGATGCGGAAAGTCATCGCCAGTGTCGGCGGATCGATCGGCTGCGCCGGCAGCGGCTCGGTCACCTCCAGCGCGCACAAGGTATGTGAGACGGTCGCTTCCGGCAGGCCGGCAATGGAGATGATGTCGCCGGCGAAGCCTTCGTCGATTGGCGTCCGCTCCAAGCCGCGAAAAGCCAGTATCTTGGTCGCGCGGTCTTCCTCGATCAGGGTACCGTGGCGATCGAGCACTTTGATGGTCTGGTTAGACTTGATCACGCCCGAAAAGATCCGGCCGGTGACGATGCGGCCGAGATAGGGATTGGCTTCGAGGATTGTTCCCAGCATGCGGAACGGACCGTCCTCGACCGCGGGCGGCGCAACGTGTCGAACGATAAGATCGAAAAGCGGCGCCATCCCCGGCTCTTTCGGCCCGGCGGCGTCAGCGGCCATCCAGCCCTGCTTGGCGGAACCGTAGAGGATCGGAAAATCGAGCTGCTCTTCGCTCGCGTCGAGCGCGGCGAACAGGTCGAACACCTCGTTGGCGACTTCGCGCGGGCGCGCGTCCGGCCGATCGACCTTATTGATGATGACGATCGGTCTTAATCCGACTTTGAGCGCCTTGGTGACCACGAATTTGGTCTGCGGCAGCGGGCCCTCGGCGGCATCGACCAACACCAGCGCACCGTCAACCATGCCGAGGATGCGCTCGACCTCGCCACCGAAATCGGCGTGCCCCGGGGTATCGACGATGTTGATCCGGATATCCTGCCACAGAATCGACGTGACCTTGGAGAGTATGGTGATGCCGCGTTCGCGTTCGAGGTCGTTGGAATCGAGCGCGCGCTCGGCGACGCGCTGATTCTCGCGGAACGCGCCCGATTGTTGCAGAAGCCGGTCGACAAGCGTGGTTTTGCCGTGGTCGACGTGAGCAATGATGGCGATGTTGCGCAGGTTCATCGGGCCCGTGTTAAATTGTTGCGGGCCCCAAAGGGCCCGCAGAATTGTTCGGAATATAGTCAGCTACCGGCGGTTAGCAATGCATGCCGCCGCGAATGAACATGCTAGAGTTAGTAACGTCGGATTGGTGACGTTTCGGCCGCTGCCGAGTTCGGGGGGCGCAGCTGCGGCAAATCGAAGAGGGACCCTTTGCGTTTTCCACTGTCCACCAGCAACACACGCCGGATCCTTTGCGTATTCCCGGCCTATACACCCTCCTTCGGCACGTTCTCGCATGCGTATCATTTGTTCGGCCGGGTGCGGGCTTTCATGCCGCCGCAGGGCCTGCTGGTTTTGGCGGCCTATATGCCGGCGCAATGGCCGGTCCGCTTCATTGACGAGAATATCGCTCCGGCTAGCGCCGCCGATTTTGCCTGGGCCGACGCCGTTTTTATCAGCGGCATGCACATCCAGGCGCCGCAGATTTACGACATCGTTCGCCGCGCCAAGGCCGCCGGCAAGGTGGTCGCGCTCGGCGGCCCGTCGGTATCGGGCGCGCCGGAGATGTATCCGGATTGCGACTACCTGCATATCGGCGAACTGGGCGACGCGACCGATCGGCTGATCGCCTGTCTCGACGAAAGCTGCACGGCGCCGCCCGCGCAAGTGCGATTCGAAACCGCCGATCGGCTACCGCTCAGCGACTTTCCCGTGCCGGCCTATCATCTGATCCGGCTCGATCGCTATCTGCTCGGCTCAATGCAATTTTCCAGCGGCTGCCCCTACCGCTGCGAATTCTGCGATATTCCGGCGCTCTATGGCCGCCAGCCGCGCCTGAAGACGCCAGAGCAGCTCACTGCCGAACTCGACGCCATGCTGTCGCAGGGCCGCCATCCGTCTTTCATCTATTTCGTTGACGACAACTTTATCGGCAACAAAAAAGCAGCGCGCGAGATGCTGCCGCATCTGATTGAATGGCAGAAGAAGCATGGGCACCCGTTGCGATTCGGCTGCGAGGCGACGCTCAATCTTGCCAAGCAAACCGAAGTTCTTTCGCTCATGCGGGCCGCCGAATTCCAGACCGTATTCGTCGGCATCGAAACGCCGGAAGTCGATGCGCTCAAGCACATGCGCAAGGACCAGAACGCCACCTTGCCGATGCTCGAAGCGATCAACACGCTTAACAGCTATGGTCTCGAGGTTACGTCCGGCATTATTCTTGGGCTCGATACCGACAGCGCCGACACCGAGGCGCGGTTGAAAGCGTTCATCGACGCGTCCAACGTGCCGATCCTGACCATCAACCTGTTGCAGGCTTTGCCGAAGACGCCGTTATGGGATCGTCTCAAGCGCTCCAACCGCGTGGTCGCCGACGACACCGGCCTCGAAAGCAACGTGGTGTTCCTGCGGCCGTATGACGAAGTGGTAGCAACGTGGCGGCGGGCGATTGCGCATGCTTACGCACCTGAACGGCTGTTCGCGCGCTTTCTGCACCAGGTCGAGGCCACTTACGCCAACCGGCTGGTTGGTCCGGTGCGCGGAAAGCTCACCTGGAACAATCTCAGTCTTGCGCTCGTGCTCGCCTTCAACATCGCGTGGCGAATTGGCGTTTTCGCCGATTATCGCCGCTGGTTTTGGAAGGCAGTGTTGCCGGCGCTGCGGCGTGGCCAGATCGACGCCGCTTTCAGCATGGGCGTGGTCGGCCACCACATGATCACGTTCTCACGCGAAGCGTTGCGCGGCGAACAAAACGCCTCGTTCTATTCGGCGCAGACGCGCCGGTCCGTGAGCATGGAAAAACCGCCGCAACCGGCGTACGAAAATCTGCGAAAGCTCGGTTAGAGCATGATCCGGAAAAGTGGAGGCCAGTTTCCCGCCTTCGCGAAGCCCGCTTCGGCGGGCGAAGGAAGGTCCGAGAAGATCATGCTCCACGCGAAAATCTCGAGCGTCAATCGATTAGCGAATGCGCTCTAGGCCGCGGCGAACTTGCCGCCGCTCTTGTCCTCCGCGCCGGTGTGGCCGAGTAGTAACGCGCGCCGCGAAGCGATGGCAAAGCGCACCTGGTCGAGCGCCAGCGAGAACGACATCTGCACGTTCTGGTCATATTCCTCATGCTCGACCTGATGGATGATGGCGACCACCAGATGGTCGACGTCGAGCTGAATTTGATCGAGTGCCTCCAGCGATGGCGCATGAGGAGCCTTGCGCACAAGATCGAGCAACTTTTGCAATAAACGCAGCCGCCGGGTGCGGCCGCTGTTGTGGAAATAGCCGGCCATGCCGGCGATCGCCGAGCCGAAGATCGGGAAAATCAGCAGACCGTAGAAGATGTCGTCGCCGTATTTGTCGAAAAACGATTTCTGGTCGTCGCCGAGATAGGCAAGCGCGCCCGGATGCACCAGGACGCTGGCATCTTTGTCGGTCGACGGCGCTTGAATCTTGATCTCGCCGGGCAGGGCGGCAGCCAGTGCCACGCGAGACGTGTAGATCAGCTTCGCCAGCGTGCCGATGGCATCGTGATTGAACGCCTTTCGCGCCACCAGGTATTCCGGGAAGCTCAGGGTCTTGAGGCTGTCGTCCGGGCTTGGCGGGTTGCCGCCGAACGTGCCGGCGTCGATGTCGATGGAATTGAAGGCCGGGTTGCGTTTCACGATGCCATCCGCCTGATCGATGTCGATGAAGCTCGGCGCTTGGCCGTTTTGCGAAACCGCGCTGACCGAATCGCTTATCGCCCGGCCGGTGGGCGAGCCGGCAACGAAGATGGCGTCGATCTGACTATCCTTGGCGGCTTGCGTAAGGTTTTTCGGCTCGATCAGCGAAACCTGCACCTTGTCGCGCGGCACGCCGTAGTGATCGAGCACGACATTGAGCAAGTCGGCCGAGGCGACACTGCCGGTCACGACGCCGACGCGCTTGCCGGCGAGCTTGGTGACCTTGTCGAGTTTATCGGGCTTGTCGGCGGCGGGGGTATCGGTGGCTTTGGTGTCGCTGCTGGCGGCGCTCGCGTCGCTGTCGTCGTCAGATCCCGTGTCCTCGCTTTTTTTGGCGGTCTTGCTGCTTTTGTCGCTCTTCTCGCCCTTGGCCGTTTTGGCGGCGGCAACTTTGGCCGCCTTGGCGCCTTTGCCGGTCTTGGCTGTGGGTTTTTCTTTCTTCTCGGGCGCGGCCGCTTGTTTCTTCGCCGGTGCGGGTGCTTCTTTCTTCACCGGAGCGGCGGCGCCCAGCGGCGTAGGGACGATCAGCGCCATTACGTTCTGGCGCATGATCGCCACCACCGGCCAAGACGGCGAGTTGCCGACCGTGCTCGGCAGCACGGCAAGATCGGCGCTGCCCTTGCTCATCGCTTCGGCGCTCTCCTTCGGCCCGCCGGTGGAGACGAGTTCGAACCGGATTTTGTCCTTGTCGGCGGCGAACCGATTAATCAGCACGTGCACGATTTTGTCGCTGGCGCTGCCGGCCGGTCCGGCGGCAATCCGCATGATGTGCGGCGCTGTCATCAAATAGAACGCCACCCACACACTGCCGCCGATGACGAGCGTGCCTAAAACGGTCACCAGCCAGGTATGGCGCAGAAACATGCGCACGCGGTTGCGCACCAGGTGTTCAAGGGATCCGACGCTCATCGGTCGGCCATGGCCGTGCGACGCTTCGGATTTGGCTTTCCGGCGCACACGTTGGGCAAGCCAAAGCTTCATGGCGAGAGGCGGCCGCTTTGGTAGTCGTGGAGGCATGGTTAATATTACCGAGCCGGGCGTTTTGCCGCTACGGCATCTTGTGGGCGAGCCGGGCCAACAACCCGCCTTGGTTAATCGCGGCAGGAGGCGAAAATTTGGCCGCGGCGGACGGTTTAGCCTTCCAGGCTATCGGCGCGAATGCGGATGACGCTTGCGGGGCGTTGGTCTTGCCGTCAATTTAGCGGGGCCTCGTTCGGTCGAGGCCGATTTCACAAGCGGAGTTCCCAATGGCGCAGAAGCTTTCCGGCGAAGCTCGTAGCCGCGCGCTCGCCCGGCTCAAAGGCTGGAGCGACGTCGACGGCCGCGACGCCATCCACAAGAAATTCGTATTTGCCGACTTCAACGCGGCTTTCGGCTTCATGACGCGCGCCGCGCTCGTCGCCGAAAAGCTGGACCACCATCCGGAATGGTCCAACGTGTACAAGACCGTCGAGGTGACGCTGTCCACGCACGACGCCGGCGGACTGACCGAGCTTGACGTGAAGCTTGCCGAAGCGATGGACAAGTTCGCGGGTTGACCGTCGGGTTGCCTTGCGGCTGCCGCCTTTCGACGCCATTTCTGGCAAGTGTTCGATTCCAAAGAGTGAGGGACACATGCCGTTTGGATACACGGCCGCTTCATGGGCGGATTTTGCAACGCTGGCGCGGCAGATCAGGTCGGACGAGGCGGGCTGGCGGCGCAAGTTCTGGCGCGCGATCAAGCGCGAGGCCGCCAGCATCCCGTTTTTGCAGGATGTGCTCACCGCCCACTACTGCATCTTCGATCGGCACACGCCGCTCTACGTCAAGGCCGTGCTGGTCGGCGCAATCGCCTACTTGGTGGTTCCCGACCACTTGATCCCGAAAAATCTGCCGCTGATCTATGCCGACGATGCGGCGGTCATCGCTTTAGCGATGAAGGCCGTCGCCTCGCACATCAAGCCGGAGCATCGCGAGGCGGCGCGGCGCACTTTGCTGCGGATGCGCGCTTAAGGGTGCAGCACGATCTTGCCCATGACTTTACGATCGGCGATCGCCTTGAGCGCTTTGGCGGTCTCGGTCAGCGGATAAGCCGCATGTACGTGCGCGCTGAGCTTGCCATCCGCGCACCAGCGAACGATGTCAGTCATCAGCGCGCGCTGGCCTTTCGGATCGCGTAGCGCCCAGGCGCCCCACAGCACGCCGCGAATGTCGCAGCTTTTAAGCAGGACGAGGTTAAGTGGAATTTTCGGAATCTCGCCGGCGGCGAACCCGATCACCAGATAGCGGCCTTCCCACCCGAGCGAACGCACCGCGGGTTCGGCAAAGGCGCCGCCGACGGGATCGTAGACCACGTCGACCCCGCCCACGCCGCCGAGCCGCTTGAGTGCATCGCGCAGGTCGTCGCTGGCGTAGTTGATCGCTTCATCGGCGCCATGCGCGCGGGCAAATTTCAGCTTTTCCTCCGACGACGCGCAGGCGATGACGCGCGCGCCCATGATCTTGCCGATCTCGATCGCGGCAAGCCCGGTGCCGCCCGAGGCGCCGAGCACGACCAGGGTTTCTCCCGGCTTGAGCTGACCGCGTTCGCGCAGGCCGTACAACGTCGTGCTGTAAATCACCGTGAGTTCCGCGGCGCGGTCGAAGTCGAGCGCATCCGGCAACTTGATGAGCTGCACCGCAGGAGCGGCGATGCGTTCGCGCGCGGCCCCCCAGCCGGTCGAGCCCATCACCCGGTCGCCGGGAGCGACGTCGGTCACGCCCGGGCCGACACTTTCGACCACGCCGGCGAATTCCGAGGCTGGCGAGAACGGGAATGGCGGCTTGTGCTGATACTTGCCGGCGATGATCAGGGTGTCGAAGAAATTTAGCGCGGCGGCCTTGACGCTTACCACTGCTTCGCCGGCTTTGGCGGTGGGTTCCGGAATGTCCGCCAATTCGAGCTCGTCGGGACCGCCGAAATGCGTGCAAAGAACCGCTTTCATGGGAATCTCATGATCTGGAACGCCGCGCGAAGCCGCAATCCATAGTCGCTACCGGCAGGAGTGGGAAGTGGGTAGCGGCTGAGACGGCGCAGACGAATTTACGCGGTGACGCCGGCGTCGAGCAGCAACCGGCGCAGGCAGCAAAAGGCGAGCCGCAGCCGCGATTTCACCGTGCCGAGTGGCAGTCCGAGGCGGCGCGCGATGGTGCTGTGCGAGAGGCCCTCGAAGAAGGCGAGCCGCACCAGCGTGAATTGCTCGCCCGGCAAGGCGTTGAGTGCGGCGCGTACGTGCCGTTCGCACTCGGCAGCGGCGAGGCAATCGTCGCTGCCTTCGGCTGGATCGGGAAGGGCAGAGAAGTCCTCGGCGGCGACACTGAACTCGCGGGTACGCCGCTTCACGTCGATACGGCGGTTACGGGCGATTTGCAGCACCCAGGTAGCGGCGCCCGATTTGGCTGGATCGTAAAGGTGCGCCTTGCGCCAGATCGTCTCCATGACGTCCTGAGCCACAGCCTCGGCCGCAACCGGAGCAAGCCCAAGTCGAACGAGTTGTGCCTGCACGCGTGGCCGGAAGTGAGCGAACAATGCGCCGAACGCTTTCCCGTCCTGTCTTTGGCCGACTGCGATCAGGAGGTCGTCCAGTTCGGTCGTCCTGGTCCCGGAGAATTTGCGCCGGTAAGAGGGGTCGTCGATCCAAGACGTGACGTCCATGGCACTCACCCATTCTCACCGGCAGTATTGAGGCTTCGCCGGTAACGGGATGTGCTGGCCGTCACGTTTTGCCGCAGCCATGTCGGGATGCCTATTGGCGACCCTAGGCGGGCGCCAAATTCGTTCCCTCCCTGCCCAAAATGGGTTAAACTTGAAGGGCTTGGATTTGAACTGCTGCCGTAACCGGGTGGGTCCGATGCAAATCCATCGACGCTGGGGATTTTTCGCTTTGCTGCTGGCCGCAGGAGCCTTTTCGGTTCCGGCGCTCGCCCAGCAGCCGCCGGCTTCTGACACGCCACCGGCGGCGGCGCCCACGCCTGCGCCCGGGCACGACGCCAAGAAGCCCAAGCCCAAACCGAAGCCAAAGCCCGCCGCTGCTGCCGCCGAGCCCGCAACCGCGGTTGCGGGCGGCGCCAAGCCCACCTTGCTCGCCCAGTATGGTGACTGGGGCGCCTACACCGCTTCGCCCGGCGGCAAAAAGATTTGTTTCGCAATCGCCAGACCGTCGACCTCCGAAACCAGCCCGCCCAACCGGCCGCGCAATCCGGCTTACATGTTTATTTCGTCGCGGCCAGCGGAAAAGGTCAGCAACGAGATATCGGTCATCATCGGCTATCCGTTCAAGCCGAGCACCGACGCGATGCTTGCGGTCGGGTCCACTTCGTTCGCCTTGTATACCCAGCAGGACGGCGCCTGGATCAAGGATGCGGCTGAGGAGCAGCATCTTCTAGAGGCCATGCGCGCGTCCCAAAGCGTGGTGGTGCGCGGCACGTCGGCTAAAGGCACGCGCTCGACCGATATTTTCTCGCTCAAGGGTCTCGCGCAGGCTCTCGATCGTACCGACAAGGACTGCAAGTAGGCGCGTGTCGTTTCGCCTGCGCACTTCGCGCTGTTGGCAGCGCGATATCCGCCCCATCTATGGCGTAAGCTCGCCAATCCAGGTTCGACCATGACTGTTCCGCTCGTTGCCCACGCGCCGCCGACTGCCGCCATCGAGAAGCGGCCGCTGGAGCGTTACGTGGCGCCGGCGATGCCTTCGCTCGTCGGCCTGCCGCGTGCCGAGCTTGCCGAAGCGCTTGGCGCGGTTGGCGTGCCGGAGCGGCAACGCCGCATGCGAGTTCAGCAGATCTGGCACTGGCTCTATGTGCGTGGCGCGCAGGACTTCGACGCCATGACGACCTTGTCGAAGGAGTTGCGCGCGGAGTTGGCGCCGCGCTTTACGCTTGAGCGGCCGCAAGTCGCCGCCGAGCAGATTTCCGTCGATGGCACCCGCAAGTGGCTGATCCGCTTGCCCGGCGAGGTGGCCGACCGGCCGCATGAGGTGGAGTGCGTCTACATTCCGGAAACCGATCGCGGCACGCTCTGTATTTCGAGCCAGGTCGGCTGCACGCTCAATTGCTCGTTCTGCCACACCGGCACGCAGCGTCTGGTCCGCAACCTCACGCCGGGCGAGATTGCCGGTCAGGTGGTGCTGGCGCGCGACCGGCTCGGCGATTGGCAGCGCGCTGCGTCCGCCGGCGCGGAACCCGAGAAGCGGCTCGTCTCCAACGTCGTGATGATGGGCATGGGCGAGCCGCTGTATAATTTCGAGGCGGTGCGCGACGGACTCGCTGTGATCGCCGACGGCGAGGGTCTGAGCATTTCCAAGCGGCGGATCACGCTATCGACCTCGGGCGTGGTGCCGAACATCGCGCGTGCGGGAAACGAGATCGGCGCCATGCTGGCGGTGTCGCTGCACGCTGTGACCGACGAACTGCGCAACGATCTGGTGCCGCTCAACCGTAAATACCCGCTGCGTGAGCTGATGGAAGCGTGCCGGAATTACCCCGGACTGTCCAACGCGCGGCGCATCACGTTCGAATATGTCATGCTCAAGGGCGTCAACGATTTGCTGGCCGACGCACGGGCATTGGTCCGTCTGGTGAAAGGCATTCCGGCCAAGATCAATCTCATCCCGTTCAATCCATGGCCGGAAAGCGCCTATGAATGCTCGGACTGGGAGCAGATCGAGAAATTCTCCGAGATCATCTTCGATGCCGGCTATGCGTCTCCGGTGCGCACCCCGCGCGGTCGCGACATTCTCGCCGCCTGCGGCCAGCTCAAGAGCGCAACCGAAAAGCTTTCCGCGCGCGAACGGCTGGCGCTGCGCGCTATGGCGATGACGGATTGACGCGCTCGCATGGCCGTCATCCTGCGCATCGTCGCGGTATTTCTCGCTTATGTGCTGGCCTGTATCGCCGCCTCGACGGTGTTGACCATCGGCACGCTCACGCCGCATTGGGACGACGTGGCCGCGCTCGGGCTGTCTTCAGCGGCGGTATGGGTGGTCGTCATAGCCGGCGCAGCGGTCATCGGTGCCATCGCGCTGATGCCGGCCTTGCTGGTCATCGTGCTCGCCGAAGGCTTCGGCTGGCGCTCATTCCTCGTCTACGCGGCAGCCGGCGGCGCGCTGGCTACGGCGCTGTTCTATGGCATTGATTTTGCCGGCTATGTCGGCGATCCCGATAGTTTTCTTGCCCGCGAGCGCCAAGTGCTTGCCGCCGCCGGCATTGCCGGGGGCCTGGTCTATTGGCTGTTCGCCGGCCGCCGCGCCGGAGCGTGGAGAGTGAGCGCATGAACAAGGCCGGGCTCGCGATCGCGCTCTTGGTCGCCGTCGTCGTCGGCGGTATTTTCGCGCTGCATCCGCAGTTCGATATCGACCTTGCCACCCTGTTTCACGACCCGGCGAAGAATTCGTTTTGGGCGTGGGGCTGGGTCGGGACCGAATATGTGCGTGACGCCGCGACCTTGCTGATTACGCTCCTCGTCGCGCCGGCGTTTCTGGCGATCGCCGGCAAGCTGGTCATGCCGCGGCGGCGCATGCTGATCGGCGGCCGCGCCGCGATCTTCCTGATCGCCACGCTGGCGCTTGGCCCGGGCATTTTGGCCAACGGCATTTTGAAGGAGCATTGGGCGCGGATGCGGCCGGAGGACATTACCGCAGCTCGGCGGCAAGAAACCGTTCACGCCATGGTGGGATCCGCGCGGGCTCTGTGCGGAGAACTGCTCATTCATCGCCGGCGAACCGTCCGGCGCGTTCTGGACGCTCGCGCCAGCCGCGCTCGCCCCGCCGCAATGGCGGCCGCTCGCTTATGCCGGCGCGCTGTTGTTCGGAGCGGCGATGGGTGCGCTCCGCATCGCGGGCGGGGCGCATTTTTTCTCCGACGTAGTGTTCGCGGGCGTCTTCATGTTCCTGCTTATTTGGACAATGTACGGCTTGATTTACCGCTGGCGGCCGTCTCGATTGTCTGATGAGGCGATCGAGCAGCTCATTGAGCGGGTGAGTAACTCACTGCCCGCGTTTTTCCGGCGGCTTGGTGGCCGCAAGAGCCTTTGACGCTACGCTTGCGTCGCCCCCGCGCCCGCCTATAGTCCACGCGGATTTCGGGGCTAGCTCCCGGCGCGGGAAGTCGTCCAATGCCCAGAGGCGATGTCAAAAAGGTCGTGCTGGCCTATTCCGGCGGGCTCGACACCTCGATCATCCTGAAGTGGTTGCAGACCGCTTACGGCTGCGAGGTCGTCACCTTTACCGCCGATCTCGGGCAGGGCGAGGAGCTCGAACCGGCCCGGGCGAAGGCGCAGACGCTCGGCATCAAGCCGCACAACATCTTCATCGAGGATTTGCGCGAAGAATTCGTGCGCGACTACGTCTTTCCAATGTTCCGGGCCAATGCGCTCTACGAGGGGCAGTATCTGCTCGGAACGTCGATTGCGCGGCCGTTGATCGCCAAGAAGCAGATCGAGATCGCCGAAAAGGTCGGCGCCGATGCGGTGGCGCACGGCGCGACCGGTAAAGGCAACGATCAGGTGCGTTTCGAACTCGCCTATTACGCACTCAAGCCCGACGTGAAGGTGATCGCGCCGTGGCGCGAATGGGAGTTCAAGTCGCGCGAAGCGCTGCTCGCTTTCGCCGAGCAAAATCAAATTCCGATCGCCAAGGACAAAAGGGGCGAGGCGCCGTTCTCGACCGATGCCAATCTTTTGCACACCTCATCGGAAGGCAAAGTGCTGGAAAATCCCGGCGAGGAAGTGCCGGACTATGTTTATTCGCGCACCGACAATCCGCAATCCGCGCCCGACCAGGCCGCCCACGTCACGGTTGATTTCGAGCGCGGCGATCCGATCGCGATCGACGGCGAGAAAATGTCACCCGCGGCGGTGCTCGCACGGCTCAACGCGCTCGGCCGCACGCATGGCATCGGCCGGCTCGATCTGGTGGAGAACCGGTTCGTCGGCATGAAGTCGCGCGGCATGTATGAGACGCCGGGTGGCACCATCCTGCTTGCCGCCCGCCGCGGCATCGAATCGATCACGCTCGATAGCGGCGCGGCACATCTGAAAAACGAGCTGATGCCGAAATACGCCGAGCTGATTTATTACGGCTTCTGGTTCTCGCCCGAGCGCGAGATGCTGCAGGCGGCGATCGACAAGAGTCAGGAATTCGTTACCGGCAGCGTCCGGCTCAAGCTCTACAAGGGCAACGTCGGCGTGGTCGGAAGGCAGAGCAAATATTCGCTCTACGACCAGGACTTGGTGACGTTCGAGGACGGCAAGGTCGCCTACGACCAGCGCGACGCCGAAGGCTTCATCAAGCTTAACGCACTCCGTCTGCGCACGCTTGGGCGGCGAAGGCGCAAGCTCAAACTCGATAAATAGCCGCTGCGGTAACGTCAGCGCAGATCGACCGTGATCTTGCGGTTCTCGCCGAGATGAGGCGGATTGCCGGTCACGCGCGACTTCAAAAACTCGTACGCGGCGACCGCCTTGCTCGCCGGGCCGTCCCATAATTCGGCGGTGACCGGGGTGATGCGCAGCAGGCAAACATTCGGGTCATCAGGGCCGTGCCACCACATGGTGTCGGTCGCCCGCCAGATTTCGGCGGCCTTGGCGTGATCGCGCTGCACTTCGGCGCGCGCGGTGAGCGACAGATAGGCGTTTTCCTCTCTGTCGATGAAAGTCAGACCGATGTCATGGGCGCCTTCGATCTCGTGTTCCTTGGCGCTGCGCAGATCGGTGACGATCCAGAGCAGGCCAACGGCGCGCTCCGGTCGCGGCTCGACCGGCCGCGCGCGCAGGCCGTCGGCAAAACGCGTGGTCAGCATGGCGAACTTGACGCGCACGATGACGTCCCAGATGCGCTTATGGTGCGGATCGTCGGTCACCTGCGGCTCCGAACTCCTCCCGCCTCACGGCGCGGAGAGAGGTGTGAAGCTTACACCTGCCGCTCGACCAGCGCGCGTTTGATATCGGCGATGGCCTTGGCCGGGTTGAGGTGCTTCGGGCACGCCTTGGCGCAATTCATGATAGTGTGGCAGCGATAGAGCCGGAACGGGTCTTCCAGTTCGTCGAGCCGCTCGCCGGTTGCCTCGTCGCGCGAGTCGGAAAGCCAGCGTTGCGCTTGCAGCAGCGCGGCCGGGCCGAGAAAGCGCTCAGAATTCCACCAATAGCTGGGACAGGCGGTCGAGCAGCAGGCGCACAGGATGCACTCGTAAAGCCCGTCGAGCTTCTGCCGGTCGTCGTGGCTCTGCTTCCACTCCTTCTGCGGCGTCGGCGAAACAGTTTGCAGCCACGGTTTGATCGAAGCGTGCTGGGCATAGAAGTTGGTGAGGTCGGGCACCAGATCCTTCACTACCGGCATGTGCGGCAGCGGGTAGATGCGCACCGTCCCGGTCATGTCGTTCATCGCCTTGGTGCAAGCGAGCGTGTTGGTGCCGTCGATATTCATCGAGCAGGAGCCACAAATGCCTTCGCGGCAAGAGCGGCGGAAAGTCAGCGTCGGATCGACGTTGTTCTTGATCCAGATCAGCGCGTCGAGAACCATCGGCCCGCAATCGCCGGTGTCGACGTGATAGGTGTCCACCCGCGGGTTCTGTCCGTCGTCGGGGCTCCAGCGGTAGACGCGGAATTCGCGCTCCGCCTTGGCTTTCGCTGGATGCGGCCAGGTTTTGCCTTCGCCGATCTTGGAATTTCTGGGCAGTGTGAATTCGACCATTGATCCCTCAATGCACCGGCTTAGTGGACGCGTTTAGTACACACGTTTTTTGGGCTCGATATAGGCGACGTCGTTGGTCAGCGTGTAAGTGTGGACAGGACGATAGTCGATGGTAACCTTGCCGGTCTTGATGTCGAGCCAGGACAGCGAGTGCTTCATCCAGTCCTTGTCGTCGCGGTCGGGATAATCCTCGCGCGCATGCGCACCGCGGCTTTCGGTGCGATTGACGGCTGAATCCACCGTAACGACGGCCTGCTCGATCAGATTGACGAATTCGAGCGTCTCGATCAGGTCGGAATTCCAGATCAGCGAACGGTCGCTGACGTGCAGGTCGGCGACGCCGTTGAAGATCTCGTGAATGAGCTTGGAGCCTTCCTGCAATACTTCGCCGGTACGGAACACGGCGCAGTTCGTCTGCATCACGTGCTGCATGCGCGTGCGCAGTTGCGCGGTCGGCGTGCCGCCGGACGCGTTACGGAAGCGGTCGAGGCGCGATAGCGCCCGATCGGCCGAATCTTTCGGCAGTTCCGGCTGCTTGTCGTTGGGCGTGAGGATATCGGCGCAGCGCAACGCCGCCGAACGGCCGAACACCACCAGATCGATGAGCGAGTTGGAGCCGAGCCGGTTGGCGCCGTGCACGGACACGCAGGCCGCTTCGCCGAGCGCCATCATGCCGGGAATGACGTGGTCGGGATTGCCGTCTTTCCTGGTCAGCGCCTCGCCGTGATAGTTCGTGGCAATGCCGCCCATATTGTAATGCACGGTCGGCACGATCGGCACCGGCTCGCGAGTGAGATCGACACCCGCGAAGATGCGCGCCGACTCAGTGATGCCCGGCAGCCGCTCGGCCAGGATTTGCGGATCGAGATGGTCGAGATGGAGGAAAATGTGATCCTTCTTCGGACCGACGCCGCGTCCTTCGCGGATTTCGATGGTCATGGCGCGGGAAACGACGTCGCGCGAGGCGAGATCCTTGGCCGACGGCGCGTAGCGCTCCATGAAGCGCTCGCCTTCCGAATTGACCAGATAGGCGCCTTCGCCGCGAGCGCCTTCGGTGATCAGAACGCCGGCGCCGTAGATGCCGGTCGGATGGAATTGCACAAATTCCATGTCCTCGAGCGGCAGGCCGGCGCGCAGTACCATAGCGTTGCCGTCGCCAGTCTGCGTGTGCGCGCCGGTACATGAGGCGTAGGCGCGACCGTAGCCGCCGGTGGCGAGCATGGTCATCTGCGCCGAAAAACGGTGGATCGACCCGTTGTCGAGATTGAGCGCGACCACGCCGCGGCAGCGCCGGTCGTCGTCCATGATCAGATCGATGGCGAAATACTCGATGAAAAACTCGGCCGAATGGCGCAGCGCCTGCCCGTACATCGTATGCAGCATGGCGTGCCCGGTGCGGTCGGCGGCGGCGCAGGTACGTTGCGCGGTGCCCTTGCCATAATGCGTCGTCATGCCGCCAAACGGGCGCTGATAAATCTTACCGTCCTCGCGGCGCGAGAACGGCAAGCCCCAATGCTCGAGCTCGTAAACCGCTTGCGGGGCGTTACGGCACAGATACTCGATCGCGTCCTGGTCGCCGAGCCAGTCGGAGCCTTTGACGGTGTCGTACATGTGCCAACGCCAGTCGTCCTCGCCCATGTTGCCGAGCGCGGCGGCGATGCCCCCTTGCGCCGCCACGGTGTGCGAGCGGGTCGGGAACACCTTGGTGATGCAGGCCGTGCGCAGTCCGGCTTCGCTGCAGCCGACGACGGCGCGCAGCCCGGCGCCGCCGGCGCCGATGATTACCACATCGTAGGCGTGGTCCTCGATTGGGTAGGCGCGGCCGTTGACGGCCGGCGCGGCGCTTTTTTCGTTGGCTCCGTTTCCTGCCATCTCACAATCCGAACGAGAGCTTGAAGATGCCGTAGGCGGAAGCGAGCCCTACGGCGATACAAAAGAATGTGTTGGCCATGATCAAGGCGAGCTTGGCAAATTCATCATGTACGTAATCCTCGACGATCACCTGCATGCCGATGCGCATATGCACGATGGTCGAGAGGATGAACAACAGCATGACGATAGCGACCAGCGGCGAACCGAGAATCTGCGCGACGGCCGCCTGATTGCGACCGAGCAGCATGATGATGATGATCACCACAGCGATGGTCAGCGGAATATTGGCGACAGCGGTCAGCCGTTGACGCCAAAAGTGCTCGGTGCCGGACCGAGCCGCGCCGCGGCCGAGCACGCGGGCGAGCGGCGTACGGATGTGCTTGGCGGGCGCCCCGCTCATCGCGAGCCTCCCATTGCCAGCAAGCCGACGACCCACAACAAGACCGTGATTGCGATCGAGCCGATCAGATTGGCGGCGGCGAGCCACTCGCGTTCGCTCGGACCGAAACCGCGCCCAGTATCCCAGATCAGGTGGCGGATGCCGCCGAGCATGTGATGGATCAGCGCCCACGTGTAGCCGAACAGGATCAGGCGCCCGATGATCGAGCCGGCGAACCATTCGAATTTAGCGTAGCCGTTCGGCCCGGATCCCGCGGCCAACAGCCACCAGGCGAGGATCAGCGTTCCGAAATAAAGCCCAAAGCCGGTGATGCGATGGACGATTGACATCATCATCGTCAGCATCGGCCGGTAGATTTGCAGGTGCGGCGACAGCGGCCGTACGACGGGAGTTTTGATTTCGGTCATATCGATCAATCCGAACTCGCCTGCGGGGCGGCAGGCTTGGAACCGTTCTACCAATCCGCGGCGATGCCGCAATCCGGATCGCCCACGGCCGCTCGCGCAGGGTAGCCTGCTCGCTTCGCTTTCCGCGAAACACTAGCATTGAATAGCTCTTGGACAATTGGCATTATTCAGACTGAGACTTCGTCAAATACGAAGGTAAACTCTAACGTGCGCTTCGACCTTGCGGATCTCAGCCTATTTCGCCATGTGGTCGAGGCCGGCAGCATCACTCACGGTGCAGCGCGCGCGCACCTTGCGTTGGCTGCGGCATCGACCCGCATCCGCAATATGGAAGAGACACTGGGCGTGCCGTTGCTCACGCGCGGACGGCAGGGCGTCACCCCGACGCAAGCCGGGCGGACCTTGTTGCAGCACGCGCGTGCAATCCTGCGCCAGGCTGAGCGATTGCATGAGGATCTCGGCGCCTACGGCGGCGGGCTCGCGGGTCAAATCCGCGTCCTGTCCAACACCAACGCGCTGACGGAGTTTCTGCCGGAAGCGTTGTCGTCGTTTTTGGCCGCTCATCCGAGTGTCAACGTGGATCTGGAGGAGCGGCTGAGCGACGAGATCGTCGGTTTGATCGCCGAGGGCGTTGCCGATCTCGGCATCGTCGCCGGAACCGTCGATGCGCGCGCGCTGGAGACCTATCCGTTTCGCCACGACCGTTTCGTGTTGGTGGTCGCGCGCGACCACCCGCTGGCGAAAAGGGCGAAGATCGGTTTCGAGGACGTGCTCGACCACGACTTCGTTGGGCTCGATCGCGCTAGCGCGCTGCAGCGGTTTCTTGCCAGCAAGGCAGTTCGTATCGGCAGGCCCTTGCGGCTGCGCCTGCAGTTGCGCAGTTTCGATGCGGTCTGCCGCCTGGTCGAGTGCAAAGTCGGTATCGGCATCGTGCCGCAAACGACGGCACAGCGGGTCGTCAAGACCATGGCGATCGCGATTGTGCCCCTCACCGACCCCTGGGCGGTGCGCGAGCTAACCATCTGTATCCGCAACACCAAGGAATTGCCGCTGTATGCGCGGCAGTTGGTAGAGCATTTGCGCGCGCAGAGCTAGCGCGGCAACAGCACCCAGTAGTCGAGATCCAGCAGCACGGCCTTGTCGTAATCGTCGCCCGACTTCAGCGGAAAATCCGCGCAGGGACGGTCGGCCGTCGCAACGGTGCGCAGCCGCAGCGCGCCCACGTCTGCACGGCCCGGCAGGTCGGATTTCGCCAGCACCTCCGACCACGCAAACACGGTCTTGCCGGCGAACAGCGGCGCGACATGGCGGCCACCGTTGATGGCGGCGACGTGGAAGGCATTGGCAAGTCCGTTGAACGACAGCGACCGCGCCAGCGAAATGACATGCCCGCCATAGATCAGCCGGTGGCCGAAACGGCCCTGCTTGGCGCTGAACAGATCGAAGTGGATGCGCGCGGTGTTCTGGTAGAGACGCGTAGCGATCATATGCTCGGCTTCTTCGACCGTGATGCCGTCGACATGATCGATGCGTTCGCCGATTTGATAATCGTCGTAGCGATACACGCTGCCTGCCAGCGCCACGTTGTAGCCCGCGTTGTCGATCGGCGGACACGCTTCACCCAAAACCTTGGGATCGAGCACGGTCGGCAGGCGCGGCACGTGATCGCCGGGCGCCGGCGTGGCTTCATCGCGTTTGCGCACCATCACCCAGCGCACATATTCGAGAACCGGCGTACCGTCCTGCTTGTAGCCGGTGGTGCGCACGTAGACGATCCCGGTCTGGTGGCTGGAATTCTCTTTCAGCCCGATGACCTCGGACAGCGCGGTCAGCGTATCGCCCGGGAACACCGGCTGGCGGAAATAGCAGCCGGCATAACCGAGATTGGCCACCGCGTTGAGTGAAACGTCCGGAACGGTCTTGCCAAAGACGATGTGGAAGACGAGCAGATCGTCGATCGGCGCGCGCGGATAGCCGATCGCCTTGGCGAATTCGTCCGACGACTGCGCGGCAAAGCGCGGCCCGAACAGGCCGTTATAGAGGGCGACGTCGCCGGTGGTGACCGTGCGCGGCGTGGCGTGCCGGATCACCTGGCCGATGCGGAAATCCTCGAAACAATTGCCGGGACTGGTCTTCGACATTAGCAAACCCTACTCATCTGCGCACCCGGCGCTCCGCGGACGCGTTTCATACCCCAACGGTTCGGCAATCGGCGAACAGCGGGCTCGCGACAATCGCGATCGGGCAATCGCGCGCGATCCGGCGATGCAAGCCGCGCCGCTGCGGTTCCAGCGCAAAGCGGCCTCGGCAAAATTCACGCAACCGTGAGGGGGGGGCTGAAACCCTCCTGCGGACCGACCGTATCTCGATGCGGTGAAGCGATTACTTCGCGTCCCCCGGCAAATCGCCGGCACTCTCGATCGCAACACGCAAAGATGGAGCCCTTATGTCCAAGCGTTTCGTCTTGATCGCCGCCGCGGCGGCTATCGCCCTCGCCGCCGGCGCGGCCGCTTCGGTATCCGCGCGACGATGTCGGAAAAGACCGTCAATGTCGGCGGTGCGCCGATGTATCCGTCGAAGAACATCATCCAGAATGCGGTGAATTCGAAGGACCACACGACCTTGGTCGCGGCGGTGAAGGCCGCCGGGCTGGTCGACACGCTGCGAAGGCCCCGGTCCGTTCACCGTGTTCGCGCCGACCAATGAAGCTTTCGCCAAGCTGCCGGCCGGCACAGTCGATAACCTGCTCAAGCCGGAGAACAAGGCGACGCTGGTCAAGGTTCTGACCTATCACGTCGTCCCCGGCCGCATGACCGCCGTTAATCTGATGAAAGCGGTGAAGGACGGCGAAGGCACCGCCAAGCTCAAGACCGTCGCGGGCGAGGACATCTGGGTCAAGCAGGCCGGCCCCGGCAAACTCACCATCACCGACTCCAAAGGCGATGTCGCCATGGTCACGATCCCCGACGTGCTGCAGTCGAACGGCGTGATCCACGTCATCGACACCGTGCTGCTGCCGTAAGGCGTACTCTTCTGCGCAAGACTCGCCCTCTCCCCGCCCGCGGGGAGAGGTTTTCTGACAACAATGTGAGGCGCACGCGATCCGGCTTTTTGCTAGAGATCAGCGCCAACGATGCGAGCCATGACCCTCGAAGCCGCAACGAATCCATCCGTGGTGCCCGATGCCGCCGGCGGAGCCGTCATTCATCCACGATGGGTGCGGGTCACCCACTGGATCAATGCGCTGGCGATGCTGCTGATGATCGGCTCGGGCTGGCAGATCTACGATGCTTCGCCGCTGTTTGGTTTCGAATTTCCCCGCCAGATTGCGCTCGGCAACTGGCTTGCCGGCGCGCTGCTTTGGCATTTCGCCGCGATGTGGCTGTTAGTGATCAATGGCATCGTCTATCTCACGCTCGGCATTTTGACCGGCCGTTTTCGCCGCAAGCTTTTCCCGGTTCATCCAGGCGACGTGCTACGCGATCTTTTTGCTGCACTGAGCGGCAGCCTCTCGCACGAAGACCTCTCGGTCTATAACGCGGTGCAGAAGCTGCTCTATCTCGGCATTCTGGTGACCGGGGTTGTGATCGTGCTATCCGGTCTGTCGATCTGGAAGCCGGTGCAGGTTCACTATTTGACGAGCTTCTTCGGCGGCTACAACACCGCGCGTTACGTCCACTTCGCCGCCATGACGGCGATTGTGGCGTTTCTGGTGGTACATGTGACGCTCGCGGTGCTGGTGCCGAAGAGCCTGCGCGCCATGATCATCGGCCGCTGAACAGGTGAAACCGGTGCCGCGCGAGCGCAAACCCATTCCCGGCGTCGATCCGAAGCTTCTGATCAAGGATGCGGCGCGGCTTTTGCCCGAGCCGTCGCGGCGTTTCTTCCTGCGCGGTGCCGCCGCCAGCCTCGGCGCGCTTGCCGTGCTGTCCGGCTGCGACATCATCGACGGCGATACCTCGGAGAACGCGCTGCGCGTGATTTCGACGTTCAACGACCGTGTCCAGGCGTTGTTGTTCAATCCGAATACGCTGGCGCCGGAATATCCGGAAAGCATGATCACGCGGCCGTTCCCGTTCAACGCCTATTACAGCGAGGACGAAGCGCCCGATATCGACGCCGACAAGTGGCAGCTCGAAATCGGCGGGCTGGTCGACAACAAGAAGCCGTGGACTTTGCCTGAGCTCAACAAGCTGCCGGAAGTCTCGCAGATCACCCGCCACGTCTGTGTCGAAGGGTGGAGCGCGATCGGCTCGTGGCAGGGCGTCAAGCTTTCCGATTTCCTCAAGATGATCGGCGCCGACACGCACGCCAAATATGTTTGGTTCCAGTGCGCCGAGGGCTATTCCAACACCATCGACATGCCGACCGCACTGCATCCGCAGACCCAGCTCACGCTCAAATTCGATCATCGAACCCTGCCGCGCGCTTACGGGTTCCCGATCAAGATCCGCATCCCCACCAAGCTCGGCTTCAAAAATCCGAAATACGTTACTGCGATGTGGGTGCAGAACAACGACGCCGGCGGCTACTGGGAGAACCAGGGCTATAACTGGTTCAGCGGGCTGTGACGACGGACTACCGGCTCGGCTTGCCAACCTGAGCGCTGCCCTTTAGCAATCTTCGCCTCAATCAGCGAGGCGTCGTTCATGGCTACCCACAAGCTCCTCCTTCTGCCCGGCGACGGCATCGGCCCGGAAGTCATGGCCGAAGTGAAGCGGCTGCTGCGCTTCTATGCCGAGAAGGGCATTGCCAGTTTCGCCATTGAAGAAGGTCTCGTCGGCGGCGGTTGCTATGACGCCCACAAAGTCTCAATCACCGAGGAGACGATGGCGAAGGCGCATGCCGCCGACGCCGTCATCTTCGGCGCCTGCGGCGGTCCGAAATGGGACAATGTGCCGTACGACGTGCGGCCGGAGGCCGGTCTGCTGCGACTACGCAAGGATCTCGGCTTGTTCGCCAACATCCGTCCGGCGATCTGTTATCCAGCGCTGGCGGAATCGTCGAGCCTGAAACGCGACGTGATCGAAGGGCTCGACATCGTCATCCTGCGCGAGTTGACCGGCGGTGTTTATTTCGGCGAACCCAAGACCATCACCGATCTGGGTAACGGTCAGAAGCGCGCCATCGATACGCAGGTCTATGTTACCTACGAGATCGAGCGCATCGCGCGGGTCGGCTTCGAGCTGGCGCGAACGCGCCGCAACAAGGTTACCTCGATGGAGAAGCGCAACGTCATGAAAACCGGCGTTCTCTGGCGCGAGGTGGTCGCCGACGTGCATTCGCGCGGCTACAAAGACGTGGAACTCGAGCACATGCTGGCGGATGCCGGCGGCATGCAGCTGGTACGCTGGCCGAAGCAGTTCGACGTTATCGTCACCGACAATCTGTTTGGCGATATGCTGTCCGACATCGCGGCGATGCTGACCGGCTCGCTTGGCATGCTGCCGTCCGCTTCGCTCGGCGAAGTCGATCCCAAAACCAAGCGGCGCAAGGCATTGTATGAGCCGGTGCATGGATCGGCGCCGGACATTGCCGGCAAGGGCATTGCCAATCCAATCGCCATGCTCGCGTCGTTCGGCATGGCGCTGCGCTATTCGTTCAACATGGGCGAGGAAGCCGACCGGCTCGACGCAGCGATCGCCGCGGTGCTGAGCAAGGGGCTGCGCACCGCCGACATCAAGTCGGATGGCGCCGAGGCGGTCAGCACCAGCGAAATGGGCGAAGCGATTGTCGGCGAACTCGCGCGGCTCGCGGCCTAATGATTGCGACCTGCGGCGGCGATCAGTACGGGATCGGATAGGTTGCGCCAAATCCGGGGAGTAAATCCGGCTGCGCCAACGGCGTGCCGCCAATTCCGGCGAGGTCAGGACCGAAATACCAATAGGGCCGGCCGGGATCGCCGCCGGGCGGGAACGCGTAATCGTTGGTCCGCGGATAGCCCACCGGAACTTCGTTGCCGACGTCGAGATAAGAGCGGCGGGGAACAACGATGACCGTGGTGGTGCCGTCCTCGTGATGGATGATGGTGCGCGTCGGCTGGATCACCGTGCCGGCCGCGGAACGCTCGACCGGCGGCTGTTTCTTCTTCTGTGGCGTTTGTGCGGAGGCGGCCATGGCTGACAAACCGAAAATGACGCCGGTTACAAACAGAACAATGATCCGCGATGACTCCTCGCTTTGATCGTTGGCAGTGTATCCGCCTTGCGCCGTCGGCAATAGTGTTTTGGGAACCCGCGCCTGCCTCCTAAGTTCCAGTGGCTTCAAGGATCCCCACCGGCGCGGCGATGTCATCGCCAATAGCCAATATGATCTATCCAATTGATCGTAAAGATAGAATTTGGTCGATCCGGCGCTGCCGATTTGTCCGCTGGCGGCCAACATTGGATTGAAGCCGGTCCACGGTTCGAGGTGGTCCAGGACAAATGCGCCGTCGGTCACGGCCTCGGCTACGTCCCGATGGATTTGCGGTTTCTCGATGCGGCCGGTTGGAACGCCGAAGTGAACAAAATGATCAAGACCCTGGCGTTCCGGTCGGCGCCGCCGACGCCAAAACAATCGCCGATCATCTAGCGAAGCACTACGGAATGTGAGCTTTTCGCCCCTATAACCCGACATTGTGTTCGCGGGTTTTCTCGCTTGAAGCTGGCCCGCAATGGAGTTTTGACCATGGGTTACAGCGTCGCCGTGGTCGGCGCTACCGGCAACGTCGGCCGGGAAATCTTAGGCATCCTGGCCGAGCGGGAATTTCCCGCCGACGAGGTTGTGGCGATCGCTTCGCGCAGGAGTCAGGGCGTCGAAGTCTCCTATGGCGATCGCACACTGAAGGTCAAAGCGCTTGAGCATTACGATTTCTCCGGCGTCGATATCTGCCTGATGTCGGCGGGTTCCGCCGTGTCGAAGGAATGGGCGCCGAAAATCGCGGCCGCCGGTGCGGTAGTGATCGATAATTCCTCGTGCTGGCGCTACGATTCCGACGTGCCGTTGATCGTGCCCGAAGTCAATGCCGATGCGGTCGCGGGCTTCCGCAAGCGGGGCATCATCGCCAATCCGAATTGCTCGACCGCGCAGCTCGTGGTCGCGCTCAAGCCGCTGCACGACCGCGCCAAGATCAAGCGTGTCGTCGTCGCCACCTACCAATCGGTCTCCGGCGCCGGCAAGGATGCGATGGACGAACTGTTTTCGCAGACCAAGGCGGTCTTTCAGATCAACGAAGTTGAGCCGAAGAAATTTCCCAAGCGCATCGCCTTCAACGTCATTCCACAGATCGACGTGTTCATGGAGGATGGCAGCACCAAGGAAGAGTGGAAGATGGTGGTGGAGACCAAGAAGATTCTCGACCCGAAAATCAAGCTCGCCGCCACCTGCGTGCGCGTGCCGGTGTTCGTCGGCCATTCCGAGGCCGTCAATATCGAGTTCGAGAATCCGATTACGCCTGACGAAGCGCGCAACATCCTGCGCAACGCGCCGGGCTGCATCGTGATCGACAAGCACGAGCCGGGCGGCTACGTCACTCCCTATGAGGCGGCCGGTGAGGACGCGACCTATATCAGCCGCATCCGCGAGGATGCGACGGTCGAAAACGGATTGTCGTTCTGGGTCGTCTCCGACAATCTGCGCAAAGGCGCGGCGCTCAACGCCATTCAGATCGCCGAATGCCTGATCAACCGCAAGCTGATCACCGCCAAGCGGAAAGCGGCTTGACCTAGCGGCGCGGCGCGAACCGCCAGGCGTGATCGGCGGCGGCTAGTTGCGCGAATTTCCCGTTTTTCGTCGCGCGGCGTCAGCCCCGGCAAGCGCGCAAATAGGCGGTGCGGGCGCCACGCTCGGACTCGACCATCGGGAACGGCTGACCGAGGCACCACTGGAAATGGATGCCCTCATCGGGCACCCAGCGCGGTCCTTTAATGCCACCAACGCAGCCGGGATTGGCGAGGCCGGCGCGAATCTGGTTCATCGCTGCCCTGGCGTAGTCGCGGCAGAAATCCGGCGGGGCGGCTTGCGCTGGAAGCGCAATCAGAACTAGCAGCGCCCCGGCGGCGATAATCTTGTCGACCACGTGGTCCTCCATAAAGTCGCGTGGCGTGTATGGGCATCATGTCCGGTTGGCATGGTGCCTGCAAGGCGGCTACGTTGCCCGCCTTGCAATAGGGAGTGAGCTATGACCATCCGGCCGCGGCGCAGCGTCCTTTACATGCCGGGTTCGAACGCGCGCGCGATGGAGAAGGCGCGCACACTGCCAGCCGATGCGGTCATTCTCGATCTCGAAGACGCGGTCGCGCCCGACGCCAAGGCGCAAGCGCGCGACCTGATCACGCAGGCGCTCAAGCAGGGCGGCTTTGGCCGCCGCGAAGTGCTGGTGCGGATCAACGGGCTCGATACCGCATGGTGGCGCGACGATCTCGCTGTCGCCGCCGCCAAACCCGACGCGGTGCTGGTACCGAAGATTTCAACCCCCGAGCAATTGCGCGAGGTGGCGAAACATCTGGTCGGGGTTCGCGCCGAAGCGGACATCCGCATCTGGGCGATGATGGAAACACCGCTCGCCGTGCTCAATGCGCGCGATATCGCGGCAGCCTCGCGTGAGAAAGGGGCGCGGCTCGCCGGCTTCGTCATGGGCACCAACGATCTCGCCAAGGACACGCGCGCGCGGCTCCTGCCGGGCCGGGCGCCGATGCTGCCGTGGCTGATGAGCTGCGTGGCGGCGGCGCGCGCTTACGGCATCGATATTCTTGACGGCGTCTACAACGACATTGGCAATGCGGAAGGCTTTGCGGCCGAGTGTGCTCAGGCGCGCGATCTTGGCTTTGACGGCAAGACGCTCATCCATCCGCAGCAGATTGCGCCCTGCAACGAAGCGTTCTCGCCGAGCCCGGAGGAGGTGGCATGGGCGCGGAAAATCATCGCCGCCTTCGATCTGCCGGAGAATGCCAACAAAGGCGTCATTTCGGTTGACGGCCGCATGGTCGAGCGGCTGCACGCTGATATGGGCCGGCGGACGGTGGCGATCGCCGACGCCGTCGCGCAGGCGTAATCCGGCGATTCTCTACGTCTTCAACCGGTAGCCGGTTTTGAAAATCCACCAGACGATCGCCATACAAACCGCCAGAAAGAGCAGGATCACCGCAACGCTGATCTCGATATTGACGTCGGCGAGCTCGAAAAAGCTCCAGCGGAATCCGCTGATCAGGTAAACGAGCGGATTGAACAGTGTGACCGTGCGCCAGAACGGCGGCAAGAGGCTGGTCGAATAAAACGTGCCGCCGAGGAAGGTAAGCGGCGTGATGATAAGAAGCGGCACGACTTGCAGCTTGTCGATGCCGTCGGCCCAGATGCCGATAATAAAGCCGAGCAGGCTGAAGCTGACCGCCGTCAGAACAAGGAAAGCGAGCATCCAGAACGGGTGGGCGATATGCAACGGCACAAATAACGCCGACGTCGCCAGGATGATCAGGCCAAGCCCAATCGACTTGCTCGCCGCCGCTCCGACATAGCCGAGCACGATCTCGAAAGCCGACGCCGGCGCCGAAAGAATTTCATAGACGGTCCCGGAAAAGCGGGGAAAATAAATGCCGATCGCGGCATTGCTGACGCTTTGCGTCAACAGCATCAGCATCATCAGCCCGGGCACGATGAAGGCGCCATAGGCAACGCCCTCGATCGTCGTCATGCGCGCCCCGATGGCGGCGCCGAACACGACGAAATAGAGCGAGGTGGAAAGCACCGGCGAGACGATGCTTTGCATCCAGGTGCGCCGGGTGCGCGCCATCTCGAACCGGTAGATCGCGCCGACGGCATGGAGGTTCATCGTTGTTGCCTCACCAGGCCGACGAAGATTTCCTCCAGCGAGCGTTCGGTGGTCGACAGATCCTTGAAGCGCACGCCAGCCGCTTGCAGGTCATCGATCAGGCCGGTGATGCCGGTCCGTTCGGCGCGGGTGTCATAGGTATAGACCAGCTTGGTGCCGTCATCGGCGAGCGTAAGCTTGTGCTTGGCGAGCGCGGGCGGGATCGCCGCAATCGGCTCCCGCAGCTCCAGCGTCAGCTGCTTTTGCCCGAGCTTGCGCATCAGCTCGGCTTTTTCCTCAACCAGGATGAGCTCGCCCTTGTTAATCACGCCGATACGGTCCGCCATCTGTTCAGCTTCTTCGATGTAGTGCGTGGTCAGGATGATGGTGACGCCGGATTCGCGCAGTGTACGCACCATGTCCCACATACCCTTGCGCAGTTCGACGTCGACGCCGGCGGTGGGCTCGTCAAGGAAAAGAATACGCGGCTCATGCGACAGCGCCTTGGCGATCATCAGGCGGCGCTTCATGCCCCCGGACAAAGTCGCGATCTTGGCGTCCTTCTTGTCCCAGAGCGACAGGTCCTTGAGCACCTTTTGCAGGTAGGCGGGATGGGGCGGCTTGGCGAACAAGCCGCGGCTGAACGACACCGTTGTCCATGGCGACGAAAACATGTCGGTGGAGAGCTCTTGCGGCACCAGACCGATCAGCGAGCGGGCGGCGCGATAGTCCGCGATGATGTCGTGGCCATCTACCGTTACGCTGCCGCTCGTGGGATTGACGATGCCGCAGATGATGCCGATCAGCGTAGTCTTGCCGGCTCCATTAGGGCCGAGCAGCGCGAAAATCTCGCCGTGGCGGATTTCGAGATTGATGTCTTTGAGCGCCGGAAAACCCGACGCATAGGTCTTATTGAGATGCGAAACGGAAATGGCAGAGGTCATGACGCCTTTCCTGGCGTCATCACTGGGCTCGACCCGGTGATCCATCTTCGCTGCGCGATGGGAACGATGGATTGCCGGATCAAGTCCGGCAATGACGACCAAACGGTCACACCCAAGGCCGTGCCGCTTTCGACTTGTCCTCGAAGCGCTGGATCCGGTCGCTCTTGACCATGGTCAGGCCGATGTCGTCGAGGCCGTGGAGCAGACAATGCTTGCGGTACGCGTCGATCTCGAACCTGACTACGCCGCCGTCGGGTCCGCGGATTTCCTGCTTGTCGAGATCGACGGTCAGCGTGGCGTTGGCGCCACGCTCGGCATCGTCGAACAGCTTGTCCAGGTCCCCCGGGGAGACCCGCACCGGCAAAATGCCGTTCTTGAAGCAGTTGTTGTAGAAAATATCACCGAACGAGGTCGAGATCACGCAGGTGATGCCGAAGTCCTTGAGCGCCCAGGGCGCGTGCTCGCGCGAGGAGCCGCAGCCGAAATTATCGCCGGCGACCAGAATCTTGGCTTTACGATAGGCCGGCTTGTTGAGCACGAAATCGGGATTTTCGCTGCCGTCGTCGCGGAAGCGCTTTTCCGCGAACAGGCCTTTGCCGAGTCCGGTGCGCTTGACGGTTTTCAGAAATTGCTTGGGGATGATCATGTCGGTGTCGACATTGATCATCTTCAATGGCGCGGCGACGCCTTCCAGCACCGTAAACTTTTCCATGACGGCTTTGCTTCCTGAAGATTGCTTCTAAATGGCGTGCCGCAGGCGGCGGGTCAACCCTGCGTCGCGGCGCCTTGTTTTGCTTTGAATTTCAATTCGCGATCGAGCGTGCAAACCTGGATATGGTATTCCGTGTAGTACTTCTCCCGCGCTAGCTTTTGCGCCGCAAGATGCTCCGGGTTCGTGCGCCAGGCGCGCAGATCTTCCTCGTGTTCGAACTCAACAATGGTCACCCGCTCGCCGTCTTCGGCGGAAAAATCCTTGTGCGAGATATAGCCCGGCATGGTCCTGGCGAGCTCAATCATGCGCTTGACGAGCGCGACGTAATCCTCGCGCACACCCGGCCGCAAACGGGAGCGAAACACGGTCACCAGCATAGTCGTGCCCCTCGGAGTGATCGCATCGTTCCGCTTTCTAACACAATTCGCGGGCGGTGCGGTCAGCGCAGATGCGCGGTGCCGGCCTGCTCGATCGCTTCCATGTCCGCGTCGGAGAGGCCGAAATGGTGGCCGATCTCGTGCACCAGCACGTGCCTGACAATGGAGCCGAGCGTCTCGTCGTGCTCCGCCCAGTAATCGAGGATCGGGCGGCGGTAAAGCCAGATCATGTTGGGCATCTGCACCGGCGCGCTTTCGGAACGAAACGGCAGGCCGACACCCTGAAACAGGCCGAGCAGCTCGAATTCGCTCTGCGCGCCCACCTGGTCGAGCACTTCTTCGGTGGGAAAATCGTCGATCTGGATGACAAGATCGGCGCACAAGTCGCAAAACCGCCGCGGCAGACGGGCAAACACTTCGCCGGCGAGCGTTTCGAACTCGGCCAGCGAGGGCGCCTTGGCTTCGCGCCACGCCGGTGGATCGGATACCGGTTCGGCCATATTCGTAGTCTAGCGTGGATCGGATAAGGTAGGCAGCGATGTCAGAGAAGTCCTCGATCGCCGCGCTCGCAGCTTTGCTGCTTGTCGGCGCCGCGTTGCCGGCCGCGGCACAAAATCCGCCGAAACGTCCGCCATCACCGCGACCGCAGATCGAAGTCAGTCCAGCGCCGCGGTTGCTCTACCGCCGCTGCACCGATTGGTACGAGCTGCAATACCGCCCGAGCGGGACGGTGCTGTATCCGGCGAAACATTGCTGGTGGGTGAGGGGCTAAGGGCCGCCAATGTTTTCATTGGCGGAAGTCTTATCGGCGTGACGGCACAGCCAGGTTGGCAAAGTCCCTGACGGTTGAGCTTCGTTCCGCCGTCTTGAACAGTGTATCCATGGCTTCGCCGATCTCCGCCGCCTGCGCCGACAAATTGGCCACAAAACCAGGCACGACGTCGGCCGCGTTCTGTGTCGATTGAATCGTATCATGCGTCGTTTTCAGGGCTTCGGTGACCGTCGCCGCGTTGAGAGACGCGCTGTTCGCATTCTTTGCTATTTGGTTCGTGGCTTGCGCCTGCTGCATCACCATTTCGGTCAGCAGGTTCGAAACCTCCGAAATCGCCGCAATTGATTTGTTGGCCGACGTGATTTCGTCGATTGACTGGCGCATGGCCGCTTCAATGACCGAGATTTGCTTGCCGACACTGTCAGTGGCCTTGGCCGTCTGTACGGCAAGCGATTTGACTTCCGAGGCAACCACCGCGAACCCTTTACCGGCGTCGCCTGCGCGCGCCGCCTCGATCGTTGCGTTCAGCGCCAAAAGGTTCGTCTGCGCGGCGATTTCCGAGATGAGATTCACGACGGAGCCGATCTTGCCGACAGCGTCCGAAAGAGAACGAATATTCACATCGGTTTGTGCCGCATGCGACACGGCGCTTTGGGCGGTCTGAACGCTGCCGATCGCGCGCGTATGGATTTGGTCGATTGAGGCGTTGAGCTCATCGGTTGCACCGGCAATGCCGGCGATCCGGGCGGCCGTATCCTCGGCGGCGTGGGCCGCCGTGTCCGTGTGGCCTGACGCGGCCTTCGGCAGTTCGGCAAGCTGATCGGACGTGGAAGTAATGGAATTGACAACTTCGCCGACAGTGTGACGCACGCCTTCGACGGCGCTGGCGAAGTTTTTAATGGCGTTTGCGACTTGATCGGTACGCTCTCTCGCCTGTTTGGCCTCCACGCTGTTGTGACACGCAACCGCGTTGGCTGTGTCGAGCATGAAAATGCGCGTTGCTGCATTCAAGAGCTGAAGACCCTTGCGCGGGGAGTATCGATAATGATTGAAGAGGCACTTGCTCAGATCGTTCAGCAACGCAATCGAGATGGCGCCACGCGACCGCATGTCCAGACCGACTTTCATCTCGGCGGTTGCGCGATCGTACGCGTCTTTAACCCACGCCTCATCGAACGGGCCGTTGAAAAGTTTTTCGGTGTAGTGCTTGGTCGCGTCGGTAAAGGGTTTGCGGCCCTCCTCTATCTTCTTCCTATAGAGCGGGGCGACCTTAATCACATGGACCAGATACTCGGCGATGATTGTATCGAGCCGCGGCGCAAGCAATTGCCAAATTTTTGGACGAAGATCGATGACGCCGCCATCAATCTCGTAAATTCCGAGGCGAACTTGAAAACCCGGCTCGATATCCACGCGCGTTCACTGCGTTGGAGGCCCGCAACGCTAGCAACGCTACGTTAAGGGGCGATTAACTACCGCTGGACTTCGGCGAACCCCGCATCAATCGGGTTTTGCGCCGGCGTGCCGGGCTTTGCCGGAAATTCCAGCCCAATCAGCCACGCAGCGCGAGAGATCCCTGAAGTTGTTGTGCATCTGCTCGAGCGCAAATCCGAGTGCGAAAATTCGTTCCGCCTCCTCGCCGGAAAGACTTCGCGTGAGACCGTCGCGACGAAGTGCCTCGATCTCCGCAGCATAGGCCTTAAGTGCCTCGTGCACGGGGTCGAGCGACGGCGGAGCCAGGTGCGCCAACAATGCGGCCGCGCTTGCGCGCAAGTAATCGGCGATGGCGGCGCCGGCTCGCGCCAGCGGCGGTCCAAGTCGCGGCCTCAAGGATTCGGGCGGCGGCGCGACGGCGGCTCTGCCGATCATCACAAGATCATGGCGCAATCTCAGCAAAGTGCGCAGCAACGGGCCGGTGTCGGGCCCGACGGCGAGACCCGCCGACCGCTCGTGCTCGGCTTCGGCGCCCACCTCATTCATTTGCACCAAAGCCCGGCCGATACCGTCCTGAATGCGGTGAAGCGCTTCCACGTCGAGACCGTGCGACAGCCCGGCCAGCAGTTCGCCAAGAGCGTGCGCCATTTGCGCCAATGTCCGCGCCGCCGCCCCGATCACCAAGGGGTGTGCGTTCGACGGCAGCAGCACCAGCGAAACAACTGCACCGGTGATGCCGCCCAGCGCTACCTCGATGACGCGGTCAAGCGCCGAGCCGATCGGACTGCCGTGGGTAATCTCGGGAAGCAACAGCACGATGATGGCGGTGATCGGCGCAGCGGAAAATCTGGAGTTCAGCGTCGCGACGAAGGCAAGCGGGGCCACCGCAAGGGCGAGAACCCCGAGCAGCGCGATTTCATTCCCATGCGGCAGGAGCACGGCAATGGCGCCGCCGTAGACTGCGCCGCCGAGCGTCCCGATGAGATAATCCCGCGTGGCTTGCAACGACCGCCCGACGCTCATCTGCGTCACGATGACGGCGGTGAGGACCGCCCATAACGGCAGCGGAAGATGCAGGAGTTGCGCGAACACGAGAGCCGCCAGCGCGGCGGTCGTCACTCTGACCGAAAGTGCCAACCCACGCGCCAGCGACGGACAAGGGCGCGAACGGCCGCCCGAAGTCTGGTGATGCGCGTCACGATGACGGTTCCGGTCCGCCTATTTGAACGGTGCAACAGACGCTGACGCTATGGCTCAACATCGCGACGACGCTGAAGTCGGCGACCTTCGCCGCTTCGTCAATGCCACTCGCGCACGTCGACGAAATGCCCGGCGATCGCCGCGGCGGCGGCCATCGCCGGCGAGACCAGATGGGTGCGGCCCTTATAGCCCTGCCGCCCCTCGAAATTGCGGTTCGAGGTCGAGGCGCAACGCTCCCCCGGCGAAAGCTTGTCCGGATTCATGGCGAGACACATCGAGCAACCGGGCTCGCGCCATTCGAAGCCGGCCCTGACGAAGATCTTGTCGAGCCCTTCCGCCTCGGCCTGCTCTTTCACCAAACCGGAGCCGGGAACGATCATCGCGTTCTTGATGTTGGAATGCACTTTCTTGCCGTCGACCATGCGCGCGGCCGCGCGCAAATCCTCAATGCGGCCGTTGGTGCATGAGCCGATGAAGATGCGGTCGAGCGCGATGTCGGCGATTTTCTCGCCGCCCTGCAAGCCCATGTAAGCGAGCGAGCGTTCGGCGGCCTCGCGCTTGTTGGCGTCAGCGATTTCGTCGAGGCGCGGCACGCGGCCGGTGACGGAAACAACCTGCTCTGGATTGGTGCCCCAGGTGACCAGCGGCGGAAGCTTCGCGGCATCGAGCCGGATTTCGCGGTCGAAATGCGCGCCGTCGTCGGAACGCAAAGTATCCCAATAGCGCCGCGCCTCGTCCCAGGCCTTGCCCTTCGGCGTCTTGGGACGGTCCTTCAGGTAGGCGTAAGCCTTCTCGTCCGGCGCCATGACGCCCGCTTTGGCGCCGGCCTCGACCGACATGTTGCAGATGGTCATGCGGCCTTCCATCGACAGCGCAGCGATCGCTTCGCCGGCATATTCGAGCGCGTAGCCGGTACCGCCGGCGGTGCCGATTTCGCCGATAATGGCGAGGATGATGTCTTTCGCGGTGACGCCCTGCGGCAGCTTGCCGTCGACGTTCGCGCGCATGTTCTTCGATTTCTTCTGAATCAGCGTCTGCGTCGCCAGCACGTGCTCGACCTCGGAGGTGCCAATGCCATAGGCGAGCGCGCCGAACGCGCCGTGCGTGCCCGTGTGGCTGTCGCCGCAAACCAGCGTCACGCCGGGCAGCGTGAAGCCCTGTTCCGGCCCGATGATGTGGACGATGCCCTGGCGCTTGTCGAATTCGTTGAAATATTCGAGCCCGAACAACTTGGCGTTCTCGGCCAGATAAGCGATCTGCGCCTCGCTCTCGGGATCGGGGTTCTTTTGCCGGCGGTCGGTGGTCGGCACGTTGTGATCGACCACGCACAGCGTCTTGTCCGGCGCATGCACCATGCGGCCGGCAATCCGCAAGCCTTCGAAGGCCTGCGGGCTCGTCACCTCATGCACGAGATGCCGGTCGATATAGATGAGGCAGGTGCCGTCCGGCTGTTCGTCGACGAGGTGATCGTCCCAGATTTTGTCGTAGAGCGTACGCGCCTTCGCCATCGACTACTCCGCCGACTTTCCCCCGCGGCGGCGGCTTTCGCCTTGCGCGCCGTGTTCCTGACGCTCGACGATGCGGGCCGACTTGCCGCGGCGTCCGCGCAGATAATAAAGCTTGGCGCGGCGCACCTGGCCGCGGCGCACCACCTTGATCGAGTCGATCATCGGCGAATAAAGCGGGAACACGCGCTCGACGCCCTCGCCGTAGGAAATCTTGCGCACGGTGAAGTTCTCGTTGATGCCCGAGCCGGCACGGCCGATGCACACGCCTTCATAGGCCTGGACGCGGGTGCGCTCGCCTTCGACGATCTTGACGTTAACGATCACCGTATCGCCCGGCTGGAAGTCGGGGATTTCCTTGCCGGCAGTGAGCTTCGCCACCTGTTCGTTTTCGATTTCCTTGAGCAAGTTCATGGCGAATTCTCCAACGGCTGCGCATCGGCGCGCGCGATTCCGGCCGGGGCTAAGCGGGTTGGCGCGAGCTTCTACGCCAACCGCGCCGGTTTTGTCACCTTCCCGTCACCCCGTCCGCGAACCGCGAAACCGGGCCAAAAAGGCGCTCCAAAGGTCGCTCCGGCGCTCCTTGGTCAGCCGTTCCGCCTCGGCCCGCCGCCAGGCGGCGATCTTGGCGTGATCGCCCGACAGCAGCACCTCGGGGATCGGCCGGCCCTCCCAGATCTGCGGGCGGGTATATTGCGGGTATTCCAGCAATCCTTCGGTGAAGCTCTCCTCGGTGCGCGAGGCCTGCTGCGCCCATGACGCCGGGGAGGAGCCGCACGCAGGCGTCGATCAGCACCATGGCCGCGATCTCGCCGCCGGACAGCACATAATCGCCGATCGAGACCTCTTCCAGGCCGCGCGCCGGCGATCACCCGCTCGTCGACGCCTTCGAAGCGGCCGCAAACCAGCACGACGCCAGGCTCTTGCGCCAACGCTTCGACCCGCGCTTGAGTCAGCGGCGCGCCGCGGGGCGAGAAGAGGAGGCGCGGACGCACGTCGGTCGCGGTTGCGTCGATGGCGCGGGCCAAGCACGTCGGCCTTCATCACCATGCCCGGGCCGCCGCCGGCCGGGGTGTCGTCCACGGTGCGATGTTTGTCGGTGGCGAAATTGCGGATGTCGACGACGTCGAGCGACCACGCCTTCGCCGCCAGCGCCTTGCCAGCGAGGCTCGCGCCCAAGGGCCCCGGGAAAATATCCGGCAGAATGGTGAGGACGCTGGCGCGCCACATCGCTAGCGTCCTTTCGCGGCAAGATCACGACGATCCTGCCCGGCGGCGATATCGACTGCCGGGACGTTGTGGCGTCGAACGGCACCAGTTCGGTCTTGCCGCCGGTATTCGGCTTCACTTCGATCAGGTCGCCGGCGCCGAAATTCTGGATCGCGATCACGGTGCCGATTATTTTGCCGGCGCGATCGACGACCGCCAGCCCGATCAGGTCGGCATGATAGAACTCGTCAGCCTCGGCCGGCTCGGGCAGCCGCTCGCGCGGAACATAGAGCTTGAGGTTCGCCAGCCGTTCGGCGGCGTTGCGGTCGGCGACGCCGGCAAACTTGGCGACGAAGTGATCCTTGGCCGGCCGCATGCTGTCGATCTCGAACATGCGCCCGTCCTCGGTTTCGAGCGGGCCGTAGTCTGCGATCGCCGCCGGGTCGGCAGTGAACGAGCGCAGCCGCACCTCGCCGCGCACGCCGTGGGCGGCGCCGATTTGCCCGAGACAGATGCGTGCGCCCGCCATGTCTCGTTTCGCCAGGCGGCCGGCGGCGCGGCGCCAGGCGGCCGGAGCAGCGCCGGCAGCCGGCGCGGCGCCGGCCGCGGCCTTGGCAGCTTCTTCCTTGGCTTTGCGCTCTTTGCGCGGAACGGCGCGCTGCGGATTGTTGCGCTTCTCGCGCTTCGCGATGCCGGCGGCATCGAGGAAACGCATCACGCGGTCGGACGGCTGCGCGCCCTTGGCCATCCAGGCCTTGACCTTGTCGAGGTCGAGCTTCAGCCGCTCGGGCTTGTCCTTCGGCAACAACGGATTGAAATAGCCGAGGCGCTCGATGAAGCGGCCATCGCGCGGCGCGCGGCTGTCGGCGACGACGATATGATAAAACGGCCGCTTCTTGGTTCCGGCGCGGGCCATGCGGATCACTACGGGCATTTTCGTTTTCCTTTTGTTGACGAGGTTTCAGAATTTTTCGGTGAGGAGTACGCGCCCCTTCGCACCCACGGCGGTCTCGCCGTTTTCCTTGCGGATGCGGCCGCGCAGATCGACGACGTCGCCGCCGAGCCGGGGATCAGGCTTTACCGATACGACGAGCCATTCGAGCGTGATCGTCTCGTCGGCATAGACCGGCCGGCAGAAGCGAACCCAGAATTCCAAGCCGAGCATCGCGCCGCGCTTGGAAAAATGCGAAGCGGTCAGCGCCAGCAGATGCGCGGTCGTCTGCGGCCCGCTTGCGATCAAACGGCCGAAGCGTGATTTTGCCGCCAGGTCGGCGTCGTGATGTACCGGGTTGGTGTCGCCGACGCCGTGCGCAAACGCGCTGACGACGTTCGGCTCAAGCGTGACCTCGGCGGAAAACCGCTCGTGCGGCCGTGTCTGCATCATTTCTTCTTTCCCAGTCCGGGAAATCCGGGCGGCAGTCCGCCGGGCAATTTGGGGCCGAGCCCCGGCAGGCCGATTCCCGGCAGGCCGGGAAAGTTCGGCGGCATGCCGCCGGCGCCCGGCATACCCGGCGGCAGACCGCCCGGCATCTTCGCCGCGAGCTTCGCCATTTCGTCTGCGCTCGGCATGCCGCCGCCCAGGCCGAGCATGTTGGCGAGCCCCGCCATCGGCCCGCGCTTGGCGCCGCCCATCGCCTTCATCACGTCGGCCATGGTGCGGTGCATTTTCAGCAGCCGGTTGATGTCCTCCGGCTTGGTGCCGGAGCCGGCGGCGATGCGGCGCTTGCGGCTCGCCTTGAGTACATCGGGATTGCGCCGCTCCGGCCGGTGTCATCGAATCGATGATCGCCATCTGCCGCTTGAGCACCTTCTCGTCGAGATTTTGTTCGGCGATCTGATTTTTGATCTTGGCGACGCCGGGCAGCATGGCCATCAGCCCGCTCATGCCGCCCATATTCTTCATCTGCGCCAGCTGCTCGCGCAGATCGGCGAGATCGAAGGCGCCCTTGCGCATCTTCTCGGCGACGCGCGCGGCTTGCTCGGCGTCGATCGTTGCGCGCGGCCTTTTCCACCAGCGCGACGATGTCGCCCATGCCGAGGATGCGGCCGGCGACGCGCGCCGGGTCGAAATCCTCGATGGCGTCGAGTTTTTCGCCGGTACCGAGGAGCTTGATCGGCTTGCCGGTCACCGCGCGCATCGACAGCGCCGCGCCGCCGCGGCCGTCGCCGTCGACGCGCGTGAGCACGATGCCGGTTAGGCCGACGCGCTCATCGAAAGCTGCGCGCGAGATTGACCGCGTCCTGGCCGGTGAGCGCATCGGCGACCAGCAGCACCTCGTGCGGTGACGCGGCGCGGCGCACCTCCGCCGCTTCGCTCATCATCGCCTCGTCGAGCGTCAGCCGCCCGGCGGTATCGAGCAGCACGATGTCATAGCCGCCAAGTCGGCCCGCCTGCAGCGCGCGCGCCGCGATCTGCACCGGCGTCTGGCCGGCGACGACCGGCAACGTGTCGACGCCGGCCTGCCGGCCGAGCACGGCGAGCTGTTCCATGGCCGCCGGGCGGCGCGTGTCGAGCGAGGCCATCAGCACCTTGCGCTTTTGCGTGTCGGCGAGGCGTTTGGCGACTTTGGCGGTGGTGGTGGTTTTGCCCGAGCCTTGCAGCCCGACCATCATGATGGCGACCGGCGCCGGCGCATTGAGATCGATCGGCTGGGCGCTCGATCCCAGCGTCTCGACCAGCTGATCGTGCACGATCTTCACGACCATCTGGCCGGGCGTGACCGATTTGATCACTTCGACGCCGACCGCGCGCTTTTTCACTTCGTCGGTAAAGGCGCGGGCGACGTCGAGGGCGACGTCGGCATCCACCAGCGCGCGCCGCACTTCGCTGCAACGCCGCGTCGACGTCGCCCTCCGACAGCGCGCCGCGCCGGGTCAGCGGTCGAGGACGCTTAGTTTCGGAAAGACTATCGAACATTCAGCCGCTTCGGATGCAGGCTTCGAACCATGCGCGATGCCTGATACCGGTCAAGCCCTGCGGCTGCTAGCCAAACACATACACGCCCGAGGGCGCATCGCGCTGTCGGACGGGAGCCTCCGGTCTCACGGGCCGGTCGGCGTTCAGGAACTTCAGGTCTCTTGCGAGATCGGGCGGAAAATAGGTGCAGAGCCCGGCGCCGTCAACCGCGGCGATGGCGACCTCGCCGCCGGGGCGCCAGGCCGTATAGAACGGCGCAAATGTCGCGCTATTACAACGGTCCGGTCTCCGATCACTTCGATGGCGAGCGGTTTTTCGATCCGCAACGGCGGCGCCGCCGCAAAGGCCGGCCGGATTTGTTGCGCTGGATGGCCGATCGGTACTTGCGCGGCACCAAGGCCAAATGGCCGGCCTGGGCGCCATCGCCCTATACCGACCGCCCGCCGGAGCGGATAACGGCGCGGGATGGCGCATCACCTATGTCGGCCACGCGAGCTTTCTGATCCAGACCGCCGGTCTCAACATTCTGCTCGATCCGGTGTGGTCGGCGCGCGCGTCGCCGGTTCGCTTCGTCGGGCCGAAGCGGGTCAACGATCCCGGCATTGCTTTCGCCGCCTTGCCGCCGATCGACGTCGTGCTGGTGTCGCACGGCCACTACGATCATCTGGACGTGCGACGCTTGTCGCGGCTTGCGGCGGCGCACCATCCGCGCGTGATCACCCCGCTCGGCAACGACACGATCATGCGCAATCACGATCCCGCCATCGCCGCCGAAGCCCACGACTGGCACGATCGGGTCGAGATCGGCGCGCGGCGTCGCGGTCACGCTGGTGCCGACGCGGCATTGGTCGGCGCGCAGTCTGTCCGACCGCAATATGTCGCTGTGGGCGTCGTTCGTGATCGATACGCCGGCCGGGCGGATCTATTTCGTTGCCGATTCGGGCTACGGCGACGGCCGGCATTTCCGCGCCGCCCGCGAACGTCACGGCCCATTGCGGCTCGCCATTCTGCCGATCGGGGCCTACGAGCCGCGCTGGTTCATGCGCGATCAACATATGAATCCGGCCGAGTCGGTGCAGGCCTTCATCGATTGCGGCGCCGAGCTTGCGCTCGCGCACCACCACGGCACGTTCCAGCTCACCGACGAAACAATCGACGCGCCGCGCGTCGCGCTGTCCGAGGCGTTGAGCAGTGCCGCGGAATTCCGGCCGAGCGATTCCGCGTGCTGCGGCCCGGCCAAGTGTGGGAATTGTAGATCGTTGCCGGCGCCGGTGGTCCGCTACTTGCACCATGCACGATACACATTGACGACCAGATGGTCCTCGTTGGTGGTCAGCGGATCGGTCAGATATTGCTCGATGAACATGTCCTTGGCCTCGAGCCGCCGCTCGTCGAGATAGTTGGTGATCGCCTCGTAGGTGTTGTCCAGATCCGTCATACGACCCGCGATGGACGAATTTAAGCGCGCGGCCTTCCGGCGACGTGCCGATGCGCGATGTCGCCGCGTGGCGGAGTCTTCGGCGGTTCGGCGAGGGGAATGGCGGCCTCATACTGAAAGCCGGTGTCGTCGGTGGCGGTGAATATGCGTCATCGGCTGGCCGTCAACCTTGAGCCCTTCCTTATCGATATAGGCTTTCACCGTTTTGAGCGATTTGGTGATGGTTTCGAAGGCGTTGTCCCAGTTGCCGGTGCCCTTCACGTAAACGATCGGCTTGGCCGCGAGCGTCGTTTCCTCGCCGAACGGATCGCCCGGCTGGGCGCCCGCATTCGGCGCGGCCGGAGCAGCATCGGGCTTGTCGGTTGAAGAAGGCGCCGGCGGCGCCGTTTTTGCGCTTGAGCACGGCTGCAGCGCGGCGACGGTAAATGGCCGCGGCGGCGATCGCGATGCCGAGCGCAAAGCGGCGGAACATTCAGACTCTCCCGTTGCGAGGCGGCGCTTGGCGCCGATCTCTGGGCGTCTTCGCCCCGTTTGATTCTAGCACGGCCATCGCGGCCGCCGCCCGTACGGATACTGGCGCAGGAGCCCCAACTCCTCATATAAGTCCCGCACATTCGGGCATTATCATGAGCACGCTGGCGGACAAAGATTTCGTCAAGATGAACGGTCTCGGCAACGAGATCGTGATTGTCGATCTGCGCCGTTCGCCGGGTGCGATCGCCGCCGGCGAAGCGCGCGCTGCCGCGCGCCAGGAGCCTTACGATCAACTGATGGCGCTGTATCCCGGCAACACCGCCACCGATGCGTCGATCCGTATCTTCAACAACGATGGCTCGGAGGCCGGCGCCTGCGGCAACGGGATGCGTTGCGTCGCTTCCATCATCAACGCGGAGACCGGCAAGGCGAGGCTCGAATTCGCAACCGCCGCCGGGCTCGTCTCCTGCTGGCGCAACGGCGATCTGTTCACGGTCGATATGGGCGCGCCGCGCTTTCGCTGGGACGAAATCCCGCTGGCGAAGGAAGTGCCGGATACGCGCGCCCTCGATCTGTCATTCGGGCCGGCTGGTGCGCCGATCCTGCGCTCGCCATCGGCGGTGAATATGGGCAACCCGCACGCGATCTTCTGGGTCGACAATCCGCAAGCCTATGATCTGCGCACCATCGGGCCGCCGCTCGAACATCATCCGCTGTTCCCCGAGCGCGCCAACATCACCTTGGCGGCGATACCGGAGCGCCACCGCGTCGTGATTCGCACCTGGGAGCGTGGCGCAGGCCTGACCAAGGCGTGCGGATCGGCGGCGTGCGCGGCTGCTGTCGCCGCCGCGCGGCTTAACCGGACCGGCCGCAAGGTGACGGTGACGTTGCCGGGCGGCGATCTCACCATCGAATGGCGGCAAGGCGACGATCACGTGCTGATGACCGGCCCGGTTGAATACGAGCGCGAGGGACGCTTTGACGCCGCGCTGTTCGCCGGCGCGGGCGCGTGATCCGATGAGCGTCGAAGTTGTTACCTTCGGCTGCCGGCTCAATGCCGCCGAATCGGAAGTGATCCGCCGCGAAGCCGAACGCGCCGGCTTTGACGATACCGTCGTGGTCAATACTTGCGCCGTCACCGCCGAAGCGGTGCGGCAAGCGCGGCAAGCTATCCGCGCGCTGCGCCGCGAACGTCCGCAGGCGAAAATCGTCGTCACCGGCTGCGCGGCGCAAACCGAGCCGCACACTTTCGCCGCCATGCCCGAGACCGACGGTGTCCTCGGCAACACCGAAAAGCTCAACGCAGCGGCGTGGGCGCAAGCGCGCGCTTTCGGCGTTGCCGACGCACCAAAGGCATTGGTCAATGACATCATGGCGGTCAGGGAAACCGCCGCGCATTTGATCGAAGGATTCGCCGGCCGCGCGCGCGCCTTCGTGCAGGTGCAGAACGGCTGCGACCATCGCTGCACTTTCTGCATCATCCCTTATGGCCGCGGCAATTCGCGCTCAGTGCCGATGGGCGCGGTGGTTGACGACGTGCGGCGGCTCGTCGCTAACGGCTATGGCGAAATCGTGCTCACCGGCGTCGATATCACGAGCTACGGCGCTGACCTGCCGGGAGAGCCAAAGCTCGGGACGCTGGTGCGGCAAATCCTCAAGCATGTGGCCGAACTCAAGCGGCTCCGGTTGTCGTCGATCGATTCGGTGGAAGCCGACCGCGCGCTGATCGATGCCTTTGCCGATGACGCGCGGCTGATGCCGCATCTGCATCTGTCATTGCAGGCCGGCGACGACCTTATCCTTAAGCGCATGAAGCGTCGGCACACGCGCCGCGACGCGATCGTCTTTTGCGAGACTCTGCGCAGGCTGCGGCCGGATGTGGTCTTTGGCGCCGACATCATCGCCGGCTTTCCGACCGAAACCGAAGCCATGTCCAGACACTCGCTCGACCTGATTGACGATTGCGGGCTGACGCATCTGCATGTTTTTCCGTTTTCGCCGCGGCCGGGCACCCCGGCGGCACGCATGCCGCAACTCGACCGCGCCGTCGTCAGGGAACGGGCGCGGGACTTGCGGGCACGCGGCGCGCTCGCACTGCGCCGTCATCTTGATGCGGAAATCGGCCGCGAGCGCAGCGTGCTGATTGAGTCGAGCGGGCGGGGGCGGACCGAGCAATTCACCCAGGTTTTGCTGGCGCAGCCAGGAACGCCGGGCACCGTTGTCGTGCGGCGTATCGATGGCCACGACGGCAAACAATTGCTGGCGGCCTGATGGCGCTTATTCCGCCGCCTGCACCTACTCTTCGCCGTTCCAGCCGCACTCCGCCAACGCCTCGCGCATGTGCGGCGGCACCGGCGCCACCACGCGGATCGGCGCGCGATTCTTGTACAGCGGTACCACGATTTCGCGGGCGTGCAGATGCAAAATCAGGCCGCCGCTCCGCGGTGCGTTGCCGTAAACCGCGTCGCCGCGGATCGGCCAGCCCATTTCGGCGCAGTGGACGCGAAGCTGGTGCGTGCGGCCGGTCAGGGGCTCGAGCGCGAGCCAACTCATGGTCGCAGTCTTGCCCATCACCCTCCACTTGGTGACCGCCGGCCGGCCTTGCGGATCGTGTTTCATCCACCAGCCGCGCGTCGCGTCGAGACGGCCGAGCGGCAGTTCGATGACGCCTTCGTCGGTCGCCGGCACGCCATCGACGATCGCCCAATAGGTCTTGCCGATGGCGCCGTTGCGAAACAGCTTGCCGAGTTCCGCCAGCGCCTTGCGATGGCGGCCGAGCACCAGGCAGCCGGACGTATCGCGGTCGAGCCGGTGCGCCAGCGCCGGCGGCCGTGGCAGGCCGAAGCGCAACGCGTCGAAATGATCCTCGACGCTTTCACGGCGGTTGACACTGTTTATCGGGCCGGCATGCACCGACAGCCCAGGCGGCTTGTCGATCACCAGCATCAGCCCGTCGCGGTAGAGGAGCCGCGACACCATCTGTTCGGAGGTCATGACGGGTCGCTTGTTGCTTCGCTTGGGGAAACCGCTATCACGGGCCACGCATGAACGACAGCGCCAAGGAAACAAAAGGCAATTGGTGGCAACGCCTCGCCGGCGGGCTCAAGCGCACGTCGTCAGCGCTTGGCAGCGCGATCACCGATCTCGTCGCCAAGCGCAAGCTCGATGCCGAGACGATTGCCGGCATCAAAGACGCGCTGATCCGCGCCGATCTCGGCGTTGGCACCGCCGACCGCGTCGCCGCTGCGCTCGGCGTAGGCCGGCACGAAGCGGAGATTTCGGCTGACGAGGTCAAGGCGGTGGTCGCCGCGGAAATCGAGAAGGCACTGGTCCCGGTCGCGCAGCCGCTTCACGTCGATCCGGTGATAAAGCCGTTCGTGATCCTGGTCGCCGGCGTGAACGGCTCCGGCAAGACCACCACCATCGGCAAGCTTGCGGCCAAGTTCAAAGCCGACGGCCGCAGTGTCATGCTGGCGGCGGGCGATACGTTTCGCGCTGCCGCCATCGAACAACTGAAAATCTGGAGTGAGCGCACCGGCTCCGCTTTCATCGCGCGCGCGGCTGGCGCCGATGCCGCTGGCCTGGCGTTCGATGCCGTTCGCGCAGCGAAGGAGCAGGGCGTCGATGTCCTGCTCATCGATACCGCCGGCCGTCTGCAGAATCGCACCGAGCTGATGGAAGAGCTGGAGAAAGTGGTGCGGGTGATGAAGAAGGTCGATCCGTCCGCGCCGCACGCCGTCCTGCTCGTGCTTGACGCGACCGTCGGCCAGAACGCGCTGTCGCAGGTCGAACTGTTCCGCAAAGCGGTCGGCGTGACCGGCCTGGTGATGACCAAGCTCGACGGCACGGCGCGTGGCGGTATTCTGGTGGCGCTTGCGACCAAATGCGGCGTACCGGTGCATTTCATTGGCGTCGGCGAAAGCATCGATGATCTGGCGCCGTTCTCGGCGCGGGATTTTGCCCGCGCCGTCGCCGGCATCGATTGATAATTTACGCCGCAGCCTGGCCGCGCTACAGACACATCATCGCATGACCGACGCCGCCAAGCCCCAGCTCAACCCGCTTCTCAAGCTCGCCTTAGACTTAGGCCCGCTGGTGCTGTTCTTCCTCGCCAACACGCGCTACGGCATCTTCGTCGCCACCGCGACATTCATGGTCGCCGTGCTGGCGGCGCTGGCGGCGTCCTACCTGCTGACCCAGTCGCTGCCGATTATGCCGGTGGTCACCGCGATTATCGTCTTGGTGTTCGGCGGCCTGACCCTGGTCCTGCACAACGATGTATTCATCAAAATCAAGCCGACCATTCTCTACGCGCTGTTCGGGGCGGTGCTGCTCGGCGGACTTCCATTCGGCAAGTCGTTCCTCGGCGTGGTGTTCGATTCGTTGTTCCATCTCACCGAGGAGGGCTGGCGCAAGCTGACGTTGCGCTGGGCGATTTTTTTCTTTGCGCTCGCCGTGCTCAATGAAATCGTCTGGCGCAACACCTCGACCAATGTCTGGGTCGATTTCAAGGTGTTCGGCTTCCTGCCGCTTACTTTCCTGTTCGGTGCGCTGCAATATCCGCTGGTGAAGAAATACGCGGTCGAGCCGGCCGAGTGACGGGTGAGGATCAGGAGCCGGCGGCCAAGGCCTTGTCGATTTCCGGCTTGAGCACTTTGTCAAGATTATCCGGCGTGATCGGCCCGACCAGCTTATAGGCGATCCGCGCATCGCGCCCGACGATGAAGGTTTCCGGCACGCCATAGACGCCCCATTCGATGGCGCCGCGGCCGTTTTCGTCGGCGCCGGCGGCGGCGAACGGATTGCCGTAACGGCCGAGAAAGCGCCGGGCGTTTTCCGGCTTGTCCTTGTAGTTGATGCCGACGACGCGCAGGCGATTGTCCTGAGCAAGCTGCATGAGCAAAGGTGCTTCGTCATGGCATGGCACGCACCATGACGCCCACACATTCACCACCGTCACCGCGCCCTTGAAGCCTGCGGCAACGATCCCGGGAACCGGCTCGCCGTTGCGGTCGAGGCCGGCGATCGGCAGCAAATTGATCTGCGGCGCCGGGTGTCCGATTAGCGCGGAAGGAATACGTGACGGATCGCCGGAATAAAGTCTGGTGAACAGCAGCGCGACGATCGCCAGAAAAATCACCAGCGGGAGGAGCACCACCGCGCGGCGCCGGAGTACATTGGCGCCGTTTTGGTCGATCGTGCTCATGTTTCGGTCCGCCCGATTGTCTCCCCGGATTGTGCCGCCGTCGAGCGGCGCGTCAGGCCGAGCTTTTCAAGATCGCCGAGCGAGCGCAGTTGCGCGCGGTAATCGAACATCACCCACGCGATCAATCCGCCGATCACGGCACCGGCCGCGGCGTAAGCGGCGACGATGAAGACGGTATGGCTCGCGGCTTCCATGCTCAGCTCGCGCTGCTTGCCTGCAGGAGCCGCAATGTCCGCACCCGCCGCCGCAGGATTTCATTGCGCATCGCCGCCAGCAGCAGAACGGCGAACAGTAGCGTGAACGCCAGCGCCGAAATCAGCAGCGGGATGAGAATCGACGGATCGATGGAGGGAGCGCCGAGCCGCAACACCGAGGCCGGCTGATGCAACGTGTTCCACCAATCGACCGAGAACTTGATGATCGGCAGGTCAAGCGCGCCGACGAGCGTGAGGATCGCCGCGGCGCGGGCGGCGCGCGACGGATCTTCGACCGTGCGCCATAGCGCGATGACGCCGAGATAAAGCAGAAACAGCACCAGCACGGAGGTGAGCCGCGCATCCCACACCCAATAAGTGCCCCACATCGGACGCCCCCACAGTGAGCCGGTGACCAGGCACATGAACGTGAAGGCGGCGCCGATCGGTGCCACGGCCTTTGCGGTGACGTCGGCGAGCGGGTGGCGCCAGACCAAAGTGCCGAGCGCAGCGACCGTCATTATCCCCCAGCCGAGCATGCCGAGCCACGCGTCGGGCACATGCAGATACATGATCTTGACGGTGGCGCCTTGCTGATAATCGTCCGGCGCGCTGATCGCCTGATTGATCGCGAACGCGAACACGACCACCGTCAGCCCGCCGAGCCACGGGAGTGTGCGGTTGGCAAACTTGAGGAAGCGCGACGGATTGGCGAGATCGGCGATGGCCATGTCAATCTTTCATGTTACATGTCAGGTTTTCATGCTCCGCTAGGTACTACTACTCCATTACTCCATTTCCGGGCGCAGCGCGGCGGCGGCGGCGATCGGACCGACAACAAGGCTTGCCAGCGTCAACGCGCATAGAATCGTAAACGGCGTGCCGAACGGTACCGGACCCATCACCGCGGCATTCGCCGCGGCCACGCCAAAAATGAGCACCGGCACGGTCAGCGGCAATACCAGCACGGCAAGCAGCAAACCCCCGCGACGCAGTGTCACTGCGAGCGCGGCGCCAATGAGCCCGATGAAAGTCAGTCCTGGCGTGCCGACCAGAAGCGTCAGTACCAGCGCGCCCGCGGCCTTGGCATCGAGGTTGAGGAACAGCCCGATGAGCGGGGCGGCGACGACAAGCGGCAGCCCGGTGGTGAGCCATTGCGCAAGACCTTTGACCGTGACCACGAGTTCGAGCGGAGCATGTCCGGTCAGAATGAGATCGAGCGAGCCGTCTTCGTGGTCGGCCGCGAACAACCGGTCGAGCGCAAGCAGGTTCGCCAGGAGTGCCGCGAGCCAGAGCATGGCCGGACCGATCCGCTGCAACAGCGCCAGATCGGGTCCGAGCGCCAGCGGGGTGAGCGTCACCACCACAAGGAAGAACAGTACGCCAATCAGCGCGCCGCCGCCGACGCGAACCGCGACGCGCAAGTCGCGCGCGAGCATAGCGCCGAGCGCGCTCATTGCGGTTCTCCGAGCCGCAGTTCTTTGGCGCCATCGATGCCGAGCGCACCGTGCGTGGCGGCAAGGATCAGGCCGCCACCGGCGAGATGCGCGCGCATCAAGCCGACAAGCTGCTCCTGGGCCGCGGCGTCGAGCGTGCTGGCGGGCTCGTCGAGCAACCAGACCGGGCGCTTGACCGCGAGCAGCCGGGCGATTGAAAGGCGGCGGCGCTGGCCCGCGGACAAATAAGCCGCCGGCAAATCGGCTAACGCGGCCAGGCCGACCGCCGCCAGCGGTTCGCCGACGTCCGACGACGATCCGCCCAGAAAGCCCGACCAGAAGCGCAGGTTTTCGCCGACCGACAACGCAGGCTTCAGCGCATCCTGGTGGCCGAGGTAATGCGCCTGTTCACCGAGGGTCAATTCGGGGTCGCCGCCCTCCAGATCGAGGCGGCCGCCGCCAAGGCGCACGAGGCCGACGACCAGCCGCAGCAGCGACGATTTGCCCGCGCCATTGCGGCCCCGGATCGCCAAGGCTTCCCCGGCCTCGACCGCGAAACTGAGGCCGGCGAAAACCATCCGGCCGCCGCGCTGGCAGCCCAGATCAAAGGCGGAAAGCCGCATTGGCGTGGTCCCGGATGAGGGGTGAGGGGCGCACCAGACGGTTCAACAACCCAGCCATTCCCAGCAGTTTATCGACCATTTCTTGCCGATCTGGCACAAGTATTGAAAAGACCCTATAAGCCGAAGCGCGGGCAAAAGCGCGTCGGTATCGCTTGCTTTGTCCGGTCGCCAACGTTCCGTTGGCGCCTGATCCGGCAATAAATTACCTCTTGCATTGCGCCGGCGGGCGGCCGGCAGGATGGGAAAATAATCATGGCTTCGCTCGACAGCTTCAAATGCCTAAGGCCGCTCAAAGTCGGGTCCAAGACCTACGCCTATTACAGCCTGCCGGTTGCCGAGAAGAACGGCTTGAAAGGGATTGCCAGGCTGCCGTTCTCGCTCAAGGTTCTGCTCGAAAACATGCTGCGCAACGAGGATGGCAACTCGGTTAGCAAAGAGGACATTCAGGCGGTGGCGCAGTGGCTCAAGACCAAGACCTCGGACCGCGAAATCGCGTTCCGGCCGGCGCGGGTCTTGATGCAGGACTTCACCGGCGTTCCGGCGGTGGTCGATCTCGCCGCCATGCGCGACGCCATGAAGATGCTGGGTGGCGATCCGAAGAAGATCAATCCGCTGGTGCCGGTCGATCTGGTCATCGATCATTCGGTGGTGGTCAATTTCTTCGGCAATAACACCGCGTTCAAGAAGAACGTCGACGAAGAGTACAAACAGAATCAGGAGCGCTACCGCTTCCTCAAGTGGGCGCAGCGTTCGTTCGAAGATTTCCGCGTGGTGCCGCCGGGTACCGGCATCTGCCATCAGGTCAATCTCGAATATCTTTCGCATACCGTTTGGACGGCGAAGACCAGGCTGAAATTCGCCGACAAATCCGTTGCCACCGAGCTTGCTTATCCCGACACCCTGGTCGGCACCGACTCGCATACCACCATGGTCAACGGTCTGTCGGTGCTCGGCTGGGGCGTCGGCGGCATTGAGGCGGAAGCCGCCATGCTCGGCCAGCCGTATTCGATGCTGTTGCCGGAAGTGATCGGCGTGCGCTTCAACGGCAAGCTCAAGGAAGGTGTCACCGCGACCGATCTGGTGTTGACCGTCACGCAAATGCTGCGCAAGCGCGGCGTGGTCGGCAAGTTCGTCGAATATTTCGGGCCGGGCCTGGCAAGTCTCTCGATCGAGGATCGCGCCACGCTCGGCAATATGTCGCCGGAATATGGCGCGACCTGCGGTTTTTTCCCAATCGACGACGACACCATTCGCTATCTACGTGACACCGGCCGGCCGGCTGAGCGCATCGCGCTGGTGCTGGCCTACGCCAAAGCGCAGGGCATGTACCACACCAAATCGGCGCCGGACCCGGTCTTCACCGACGTACTCAAGCTTGAGCTTGCGTCGGTCGAGCCGTCGCTCGCCGGGCCGAAGCGGCCGCAAGACCGGGTGCCGCTCAAAGAGGTCAAAATCGGCTTTGCGCAAGCGATGGACAAGGAGTTCGGCAAGGGCGGCGAGATGAACAGGCGCGTTCCGGTCGAAGGCCGCAAGGAAACGCTCGGCCACGGCGACGTGGTGATCGCGGCGATCACGTCATGCACCAACACGTCCAATCCGAGCGTGATGATCGCCGCCGGACTGGTGGCGCGCAAAGCCGTCGCCAAGGGGCTGACTGTCAAGCCGTGGGTGAAGACCTCGCTGGCGCCCGGCTCGCAGGTGGTGGCCGAATATCTCGACAAATCGGGTTTGCAAAAGGATCTCGACAAGCTTGGATTTAATCTGGTCGGGTTCGGCTGCACGACCTGCATCGGCAATTCGGGCCCGCTGCCGCCCGAGATTTCCAAGGCGGTCAACGACGAGGACCTGGTCGCCGCCGCGGTGCTGTCGGGAAATCGCAACTTCGAAGGCCGCGTCAACGCCGACGTTCGCGCCAATTATCTCGCTTCGCCGCCGCTGGTGGTCGCTTATGCGCTCGCCGGCTCGATGCAGGTCGATATCGGCAAAGCGCCGCTCGGAACCGATCAGAAGGGCCGCAAGGTGTATCTGCGCGACATCTGGCCGACCAGCCGCGAGGTCAACGAATTCATCCGCAAGTACATCAACAAGCAAATGTTCATGCGCAAATACGGCGACGTGTTCAAGGGCGAGGCCAACTGGCGAAAGATCAGCGTCCAGGGCGCGCTGACGTACCCGTGGGATCGCAAATCGACCTACGTGCAGAACCCGCCGTATTTCTCCGGCATGTCGAAGCGGCCAGAGCCGCCGACCGACGTCATCGACGCGCGCGTGCTTGGCCTATTCCTCGATTCGATCACTACCGATCACATCTCGCCGGCCGGCTCGATCAAGGCGGATTCCCCGGCCGGCAAATATCTGATCGATCACAAGGTCAAGCCGATCGACTTCAATCAGTACGGCACCCGGCGCGGCAATCATGAAGTGATGATGCGGGGCACCTTCGCCAATATCCGGCTCAAGAACCAGATGGTGCCCGGCGTCGAGGGCGGCTACACGGTGCATTATCCGTCCCGCCACCGCATGACGATCTACGACGCCGCCATGCGCTACAAGACCGAGCACGTACCGCTGGTTGTTTTCGCTGGCAAAGAATACGGCACCGGCTCGTCACGCGACTGGGCGGCTAAGGGTACCGTCCTGCTCGGCGTGCGCGCGGTGATCGCGCAGTCGTTCGAGCGCATCCATCGCTCCAATCTGGTCGGTATGGGCGTGGTGCCGCTGGTCTTCGAAGAGGGCACGTCGTGGCAGACGCTGGGTTTGAAGGGCAACGAGCAAGTGACCATCCGCGGCCTGCACAACGATCTCAAGCCGCACCAACGCCTTATCGCCGAAATCATCGCCGCCGACGGCGGCCTGAAGCGGGTCCCGCTGCTATGCCGCATCGATACCGTCGACGAACTCGATTATTACCGTAATGGCGGGATCTTGCAGTATGTCCTTCGCCATCTCGCGGCCTAGTTTGCGCCGCCGCAGGCTCACCTCGAATTGAGTGGCAGGTGAGAGGGGCGCCCGGTATCAATCCGGTGACCAATCCTCCAGTGGGGCCAGCGAGGATGGGAGATTGGAAATGCAACGTCGCCGCTTGTTGTCGGCAGCGCTAATCGCCGGATCGGTGGTCTCGAGTTGCCCGCTCGCCAACGCCGGTGAGCCCCGCGCGTTAATAGAGCTGTTCACCAGCCAAGGCTGCTCGTCCTGTCCGACTGCCGACAAGCTTCTCGGCGAGCTTGCCAACGATCCGTCAGTGGTCGCGCTCAGCCTGCCGATCGATTACTGGGACTATCTCGGCTGGAAGGATACGCTCGCCAGTCCCGGACACTCGGCGCGGCAGCGCGCTTATGCGCGCGTGCGCGGCGATCGGGAGGTTTACACGCCGCAGATCGTCGTCAACGGCGCCGTCCATGTTTTAGGCAGTGACAAGGCCGCGGTCGAGCACGCGATCGTGCAGACCGATCGCAACGCAGTCGTCATGTCGGTGCCGGTGCTGATGTCGATCGGCGACGGCAATTTGAACGTGAAAATCGCGGCCGGCAAAGATCAAGCTGGCGCCGAGGTCTGGCTCTGCCCCGTCACGCGCGCTATTCCGGTTGCAATCGGCCGCGGGGAAAACGGCGGACGCAAGGTAACGTATCACGACGTGGTGCGGAGCTGGTCGAAGCTCGGCGATTACAGCGGCAGCGACGAAACCTTTACTGTCCCGCTTGCCGAGATTACCGCCAAAGACGGCGATGCGGTTGCGATCATGGTACAGCAAGGCACCAAGGAGAAGCCGGGCATTATCCTCGGCACCGCGCTCCTGCCCATTACGCGGCAAGCTACCGAACTCAGATAAGCGCGCGCGAGACCACAGTGGGCGCGCAAAAAAAGGCCGGCTCATCGCCGGCCTTTTACGCATGCGCATTGGGGACTGAACTGTACGCGGAACTCTGGCCCGGTCCGTCCACACCCCGGGGGGCTGGGGGGCTGAGGAATCCGGAATGCGATCCGGACCGGGCCCTGAGGCAACGGTTGCGTTTTGCCAGCCCAGCTAGGCATGTGCTTGACCGAATTGGGGCCGCTTTATGATCGGCCTAACGAATCCGTGATTCTCACGGACAAAAATGCCGCACGTTGCGCGGTTTCGGGCCGCGGCTACCGGCCCCGCCAAGCCCCTTGCCGACGCATCCATCCGGCGCGATCATGAAGCAACAATGAAGCTTCAGTGACCAGGAGGCGCCGCATGGACTTCGGCGAAATCGAACCAAGTACGTGGCGCGGGGGCGAGGTTCGCGCGCCCGCCCCCGCAAGCGAGGTTACCTTCAGCCGGCGTGAGCTTGACCGCATTCTCAATCTCTACGGCCGCAAGGTCGCCGCCGGTGAATGGCGCGACTACGCCATCGATTTTCTCAAAGATCGCGCGGTATTTTCCGTTTTCCGCCGCGCCAGCGAATTTCCCATTTATCGCATCGAGAAGAATCCGCGCCTCGGCCGCCGTCAGGGGGCCTACAGCGTCATCTCGGCTACCGGTCACATACTTCGCCGCGGCCAAGAGCTCGACCGCGTGCTCCGCGCGCTCGATCGCTCGCTGAGCGTCGTCGCCGGCTGAACAATCGCGAGGCGTTTTACCGCTTTGGCCGAACGGCCGACGCCGCGTGTTGCCGCGCACGAAATGACAGGTCGCCTTGACGGACGAGCGCGAGAACGCAGGACCTATCCGATCCCGCCGCGTCGTGGTCGCGACGCTCGGCACCGCGCAGACGCTCGCCTGGGGATCAAGCTATTATTTGCCCGCGATCCTCGCCGATCCGATCGCCACAAGCGTCGGCGTTCCGCAGTTCGTGGGTATTCGGTGCGTTTTCGGCGGCGCTTCTGATCGCCGCCTTCGCCGGCCCGGCGGTCGGCCGCATCATCGACCGTCACGGCGGACGCGGCGTGTTGATGCTGTCGAACGTCGTTCTTGCCGCCGGCCTCGTCGCGCTGGCCGCCGCGAACGGCGTAGTGATGCTCTTCGCCGCCTGGGTGGTGCTCGGCTTCGGCATGGCGCTCGGGCTCTACGACGCTGGGTTTGCCGCGCTGACGGCGCTTTACGGCCACAACGCGCGGGCCGATTACCGGCATCACGCTCTATGCCGGCTTTGCCTCGACGCTGAGCTGGCCGCTATCGACTGTCCTGAACGACGCGCTTGGCTGGCGCGAGACGCTTCTGGTCTGGGCGGCGTTCAATATGGTCATCGGCTTGCCGCTGAATTGGCTGCTGCCGGCGCCGGCACGTGCATCTTGCACGCGCGCGCACTGCCGAACATGCGATCGGCCGGAAACCGTATAAGGAAATGTTCCTGCTCGCTTTCGTGTTCGCCGCCGCTTGGTTCGTCACTGGCGCGATGGCTTCGCACCTGCCGGGCTTGCTCGAGCGCGCCGGCGCAACGCCTGTGCAGGCGATCGCCGCTGCGGCGCTGGTCGGTCCGGCGCAGGTCGCGGCGCGTTTGGTCGAGTTCTTCATGCTACGCCGGGCGCATCCGCTTGTTTCCGCCCGGCTCGCCGCGCTGCTGCATCCGCTCGGCGCCGTCGTCTTTGCGGTCATCGGTCCGCCGGCGGCGGTCGCCGTTCACGATTTTCTACGGCGCCGGCAATGGGCTGTTGACGATTGCGTGCGGCACCGTGCCGCTTGCGGTGTTCGGTCCGCATGGTTACGGCGAGCGTACCGGCCTTCTTGGCGCGCCGGCGCGCGCGGCGCAGGCGCTGGCGCCGCTGCTGTTCGGATCGCTGCTCGACCCCATGGGCGCCGCGGTGATTGTCGTCTCCGCCGGACTTTGTCTTGCCGCGTTTGCGGCGCTGCTCTTTCTTGCCGCGCCGCGAGTCGGATCGTCGCGGCGACCTTACACGATGCGCAAAACAAAACGCCCCGGGCGTGGCCCGGGGCGCTTTACGTAATTCGTTCGCACTCGCTTAGCGGCGGTCGCCGAACAGGCGCAGCATCATCAGGAACAGGTTGATGAAGTCGAGATAGAGCGACAACGCGCCCATCACCGCCTTGCGGCCGGCGACGGTGCCGTCGTCCATCGGGCTATACATCTCCTTGATGCTCTGCGTGTCGTAGGCGGTGAGGCCGACGAAGACGATCACGCCGATCACCGAGATCGCCCAACCGAGCGCGCTCGACTGCAGGAAGATGTTGACCAGGCTCGCGATGATGATGCCGATCAGGCCCATGAACATGAACGAGCCAATCGCCGGTGAGATCGCGCTGGTGGTGTAGCCGTACAGGCTCATCGCGCCGAACGTCGCCGCCGAGATGAAGAACACCCGCGTGATCGACTCCCCGGTATAGACCAGGAAGATCGACGCCAGCGACAGCCCGAGCAGGCCGGCATAGACGAAGAACAGCATCAGCGCGGTTCCCGCCGAGAGCCGGTTGATGCCGAAGCTGAGAGCAGAAGACCAGCGCCGAGCGGCGCCAGAACCAACACCCACATCAGCGGGCTCTGGAAGATCGCCTGGCCGAACGGCGTCAGCGCGAGTGAGCCGCCGGTCTGCGTGACGGCGGCCGGAGAATGTGAGCCAGGCGACCAACCCGGTCAGCGCGACGCCGGCGGTCATGTAGTTGTAGACGCGGATCATGTACGCGCGCAGACCCGCATCGATCGCCACCTGGTCCGTGCGATAGCCGGTCCGGGCGGTCGCGATATTCCGATCGAAGTCGGACATGGAATTACCCCTGGGTTGTCCCGGCATTGCCGGGCTTTGGCGTTCGGCGAAGCCGAACGCAGTGTGCCGCAGAATCTAGTGCGAAAGGCCGCGTCGCGCCAGATGGGTGCGACGCCGATATTTGCGACCGGTTACCGAACTGTTCATACTGTTTTGCGCCGCGCCCGACGTCTACAAGATTCCTCAGCACCTCCGCGGGCTTGCGGCCCAGCGCCGCGAACGTGCCGGCAAGGCCCAGCACGACGGTGACGAGAAGCGCCGCAAGCGCCGCACCGACGGCCTGCGGCGCCACCCAAGACGAACGGAAACTCCATGATCCGGGTCACGACGAGACCGGCGGCAACCGAGCCCGCGGCGACGCCGAACGACCGCCGCGGCGAGACCGATCAAGCAGATATTCGAGCGCGTAGGCGGCGATCAGCCGGCCGCGGGTCGCGCCCAAGGTCTTGAGCACCACCGCGTCGTAAATGCGGAAACGCTGGCCGGCGGCAAGCGCGCCGCCGAGCACCAGCGCCGCGGCAATCAGCGTGATCGAGCTTGCGCCGCGCAGCGCCAGCACCAGGTTGCCGACGAGCTGGTCGACCGCGTTCGAGCGCGTCCTTGACGCGCACCGCGGTGACGGTCGGAAAAGCGTCCGCCAGCGCTTTGATCAGCGCGGTTTCCTCCGCCGGCCGTGCCGCCGTCGGCAAAAGTCAGCGTCGCGATATCGGTATGCGGCGCGCCGGCGAAGATGCCGGGCGAAAACACCAGTGACGAAATTGATGCCGAGACTTTCCCACTCGACGGCGCGCAGATTGGCGATGCGGGCGGTGATGTTGCGGCCGAGCACGTTGACGGTGATGGTCTCGCCGAGCTTGAGATTGAGGTCTGCCGCGGTCCTTGCTTTCGAGCGAGACCAGCGGCGCGCCGGAATAATCGGCCGCCCACCATTCGTCCGGCGACGATCCGCGAGCCGGCCGGCAGCGCGGCCGCATAAGTGATGCCGCGGTCGCCCTGCAGCACCCAGCGCGAGCCTGCGCCGGGTTTGAGATCTTCGGCCTTGATGCCGTTGGCGGCGACGATGCGGCCGCGCAGCATCGGCACGCGCTCGAGCGTCGAGCGCCGGCGCCTGCTCGCGCACGAACGCGTCGAAGCGCTCGGCATCGGCGGACGGGATATCGAGGAAGAAGAATGACGGCGCTTTCTCCGGCAGTGCCGCGGTCGAATTGGCGATGCAGATTGCCGTCGATCTCGATCACGGTCACGAGCAACGCAAGCCCGAGCCCGAGCGAGAGCACGACGCTCGGCGTCAGCGCGCCCGGCCGGTGGATGTTGGCGATGGCGAGCCGCACAATGCGTCGATGCGCGGGCGCGGCAGACGCCGGGCCAGCGCCATGGTCAGCAGCGCAACCAGCCGCAGCATAACAAAAATAATCGCGGCCGCGCCGACGAAAATCGTCGCCAGGCGGCGGTCATAGGCGGTGCAAGATCGCCAGCGCAGCGAGCAGCGGCGACGATCACCGCCGTCACGATCACGTAGCGCCGGCGCGGCCAATTCCGCTGCGTCGGCACCCGGTCGCGGAACAACATCGAGACCGAAATGTCGTGCGGCGCGGCCGAGCGGCCACAACGCGAAGGCAAGCGCGGTGAGCAATCCATACAAGACCGACAACATCAGCACAGTCGGATGCACCGATGGCACAATCGGCAGCGGAACCAGCGCGCCGAACGCCCACGACGATGACGAACGGCAGCGCCGCGCCGAGAGCCGCGCCGATAAGGGTCGCGAACAGCGCGACCAGCATGATCTGCGTGCAATAGATGGCGAAGACCCCGCCGCTCGTCGCGCCGAGCGCCTTGAACGTAGCGATCGCGTCGCGCCTGCCGGCGAGATGACTGGCGACCGCATTGGCTACGCCTACTCCGCCGACGAGCAACGCCGTCAGTGCAACCAGCGTCAGGAATTGGCTGAAACGCTCGACGTTGCGTTCGAGCTGCGGCGATGCGTTGCTTGCGGGTGCGGATGTCCCAGCCGGCGTTCGGGAAATCGGTCCGCGCCTGCTGCTCCAGCGCGGCGACTGCGCAATCGCTCGCGTGTCGTCGGCGGCAGGCGCAACCGGTATTTCCAGCGCACCAGACTGCCGGGTTGCAACAGACCGGTTGCGCGCAAGCGCGGCCTCGCTGATCAGTACGCGCGGCCCCAGACCGATGCCGCCGGCGATCCGGTCCGGCTCGCTGGTCAATTTGGCGCGCAATTCGATCACGGCATTGCCGATCGTGATGTGGTCGCCGAGCTTGAGGTCGAGCCGCGCCAACAGCGCCGGATCGACGGCGGCGCCGTAGGCGTCGTCTTCGACGCGCCAATGCAGCCGGCAACGCCATGGTCGGATCCGTCGACACCGTTCCGAGCAGCGGATAGGCGCTCGTCGACGGCTTTGAGTTCGACCAGCGCCGAGCGACCGTCGCTGGCGCGCGACCATGGTCGGCAGCGCGGCGATGGCGGAAACGGCGCCGTGCGCGTCAAGGAAGCGCGTTCGCTGTCATCGGCCTCGCGCTGCATCAGCGAGAAGGCGAGATCGCCGCCGAGAATGACGCTGCCGGCGCGGGCAAGCCCGTCCGCGAGGCTTGCGCAACCGAACCGACGCCGGCAATCGCCATCACGCCGAGCGCGATGCAGGCGATGAAGACGCCGAAGCCGCGTAAGCCGCCGCGCAGCTCACGCCAGGCGAAGCGCAAAGCGCGAAGCGCGCCGTCACGATCCCTGCGTCGCCACCGGTTGCGGAAGCAGGTCGACTGCTCGATGATCGTCCCGAATGCATGTGCACCACCCGGTCGCAGCGCGCCGCCAGCGCCGCCATCGTGGGTTACCAGAACCAGCGTCGTGCCGCGCTCGCGGTGGCCGCGGAACAACAGCTCGATGATTTCGCTGCCGGTCGCTTCGTCGAGGTTGCCGGTCGGCTCGTCGGCGACGATGATCGCCGGATCGGGCGCCAGCGCGCGGGCGAGCGCAACGCGCTGCTGCTCGCCGCCCGACAGCTCGGCGGGATAGTGATGAAGCTGCGCCGCCAAGCCCGACGGCGGCAAGTTCGCGCTCGGCGCGCGCGAACGCATCGGGCGCGCCGGCGAGTTCGAGCGGCACGGCGACGTTCTCCAGCGCGGTCATGGTCGGGATCAGATGAAAGGCCTGGAACACGATGCCGACATCTGCGCCGCGAAAACGCGCCAGTGCGTCCTCATCGAGCCGCGCAAGTCCTTGCCGGCGACGATGACCGAGCCGGTATCCGGCCGCTCCAGCCCGGTCATCACCATGAGCAGCGTCGATTTGCCCGAGCCTGACGGCCCGAGCAGGCCAACGGCCTCGCCGCGCCCTATATTTCAGATCGATTCTTTGAGGATATGGACGCGGGCGGCGCCGCGGCCGAGCGAGAGGTTGACGCCGGTCCAGCGCAATGGCGCCGCCGGCGAAAGGATGCCCAGACATGTCGTTCATCTCTGCCGGCCGACCAGCGCCCATCGACATCGATTCGTGCCGCCGATCATATGGGGTCTGGACGCAGATTGTGTCCAAATCGCTGCGTGCTGGCGCGCTTTGCATGGCGTCGCTCGTCGTTGCGACGCATGTCGTCCGCGCGCATGCCGCCAGCGCCGTTCAGATCGTCGCGCTCGGCGATTCGCTCACCGCGGGACTCGGACTGCCGGTCGACGGACGGCTTCGTGCCGCGGCTGCAAGCCGCGCTCGCCGCCAAAGGCATCGACGCCGAGATCGCCAATGCCGGCGTCTCCGGCGACACCGCCTCCGACGGCTTGGCGCGGCTCGATTGGTCGGTGCCGGAGGGCACCGATGCCGTCATCGTCGAGCTCGGCGCCAACGACATGCTGCGCGGCATCAAGCCGGAAGTCACGCGCGAGGCGCTGGACGCGATTTTGCGCCGCCTGACGCGAGCGGCACATTGCGGTTCTACTGTGCGGCATGCGCGCGGCGCCCAATCTCGGCGCCGACTACGGCGCAAGCGTTTCGAAGCGCATCTATCCCGAGCTTGCGGCCAAATACGACGTCGCTGCTCTATCCGTTCTTTCTTGACGGCGTCGCCGCCGATCGCGACCTATTGCAGCCCGACGGCCTGCATCCCAATGCGGCGGGCGTGGAGCGTCATCGTCGACGCGGATTTTGCCAAAAGTGCAGGACCTGATCGCGCGCGTCCGCGCGCCGTCCGCCGTCATAAGCGGCAGGGTTGCGCGCCGGGCGCGATCCTCGCATGCTGCGACTGCCGCGATTCGCCGACTACGAGCCGTAGGTCGTCATGCCCCGCTTGTTCACCGCTCTTGAAATTCCGCGGCACGTCGGTGCAATCGCTCGCCATGATGCGCGGCGGCCTGCCGGGGGCGCGCTGGATCGATCCGGAAAACTATCACCTGACGTTGCGCTTCATCGGCGATATCGACGATGCGCTTGGCGCGCGACATCGCCGGCGTGCTCGGACGGGTGCATCGGCGGCCGTTCGAGTTGCGCCTCGATGGCCTGACGTCGTTCGGCGGCCGCAAGCCGCGCGCCGTGGTCGCCGCGGCCACGCCGGTAGCGCCGCTGATGGAATTGCAGGCGGAGCACGAGCGGCTGCTGCAGCGGCTGGGGCTCGAGCCCGAAGGCCGCAAATATACGCCGCATGTCACGCTGGCGCGGCTGCGCGAATTCATCGAGCCGCCAAGTAGCCGACTATCTCGCCGCGCGCGGCCATTACCGCTCCTCGGCGTTTGAGGTTTCGCGCTTCGTGCTGTTCTCGTCGCGCGCCTCGGTCGGCGGCGGCCCATATGTGATCGAAGCGGACTATCCGCTCGCGTCGCAGCCGGAGATTGCGGATCGGTGCAAGGCCAGTCTGGAGCTTCTCATGCCCGCAGCAGACGCGACTGCAGGTCGAGCATCGCGGTGGCGAACCCGTGGCTGTCGGCCATCAGCTCCTGCATCACCGACAGCGGAGTCGGCGCGCGAGGATTCGACTTCGCCGACCACGCTGCCGAAATCGAACGACAGTTCGGCGTCGAATTTGCGCGCGAGCTGCTGCATGCGCCGGTTGTCGGCGAGGCACGCCATGTGCAGGAGTCGGAAGCCGCGGTTGCGGGCGGCGAGCAATGTGCGGCGCAGCAGCGCCGAGCCGACGCCATGGCTTTGCCACGGCTTCTCGACGCTGATTGCCGCTTCGGCCTGGCGCGGGAAAGCGCACGCCGAGCGTGCCGCAGCTCCGCCGCGCCGCGCATCATCGCCGCCGATGAAGAAGCCGTGCACGACGGCGTCGAGCGAAGTCGTCAGATCGACGTAATTGCGGATGAAATCGTCGGATACGCCGCCGCCGAACCGGTTGTGCCGGCTCTCGGATCGAGCCGCAACAAATGGTCGCGGTATTTGTCGGTCTCGCCGATCCACAATTTGCGGATCACGCCGCCTTCGGGAAGAACTTCCTGCATTCCAAGGGTCTCCTGACGTTGTCGTCGACAAGACCCTCCCACCGCGTCCTCCGCCTTAAGAGCAGCAGCGTGACGAACGTCTTTATGCGTGCGCCTCGAATCAAATCATCATGTTGTGTATCGCGCTGAAGTTTGGCAAGCCGAAGCATTGAGCAACATGCCCGCATTCCGTATACGCATGGCTAATCAGGGCGTTGTGACTACTCGCGCGACGTTTGGCACGTGAACTGCAACATGCTGTTAATCGTTCGCCGTTCCGGCCACGTTTTGCCCACATCGGTTAACTTTTAATCATGGCGAGCTCCGTCACAGCGCGATACGCCGCCGGCGTGAGCCGCAGGCAGAATCGAGCGATGACGCCGCGCAACTCGCCGTGGTCGACAAGCTCGCGCGGCTCGAAGCGCGAGATTGCTCGAATATCGGCTGGCGCGCAAATCGTCGTCGCTCGGCTGGATGTTCGGCAGCCGCGAAAAGCGCGCTGGCGCGCGATCAAAGGCCTTTACATCTACGGCGAAGTCGGCCGCGGCAAGACCATGCTGATGGATTTGTTCTTCGAGGCCAGCCCGGTGCAGCGCAAGCGCCGCGCGCATTTCCACGAATTCATGCTCGACGTGCACGAGCGCGTTCACGCGCTTCCGGCAGAAGATGAAGCTCGGCGAGCACGCGGCGAGGATCCGATCGTGCTGGCGGCGATCGATCTGGCGAAGGAGGCTTGGCTGCTCTGCTTCGACGAATTTCATGTCACCGACATTGCCGACGCCATGATTCTCGGCCGGCTGTTCACGCAGCTGTTCGAGCGCGGCGTGGTCGTGGTCGCCACCTCGAACGTCGAGCCGGAGGAGCTTTACAAGGACGGCTTGAACCGCGCGCTGTTTGTGCCGTTCATCCACGTGCTCGAGCAGAATATGGAAGTTGTGCGGCTTATCGGCGCGCACCGATTTCCGCCTGGAAAAGCTCGCCGGCATGCCGGTCTGGTATGTGCCGGCCGATGCGGCGGCGGACGCGGCGCTCGACGCCGCCTGGCGGCGCCTTGCGCCGGCGGACAGCCAGGCGAGCCGCAGGAGCTTGCGCTCAAGGGACGCGCGGTGCAATGTCCCGCGTGCCGCCATGGGCGTGGCGCGTTTTTCTTTTCGCGATCTGTGCGAACAGCCGCTCGCGGCGGCCGATTATCTGCGCATCGCGCGCGAATATCACACCATCATCCTCGACCGCATTCCGGTAATGACCTTTGACACGCGCAACGCAGCCAAGCGCTTCATCATCCTCATCGATACGCTCTATGAAATGAACGTGAAGCTGATCGCGTCGGCCGAGGCCGAGCCGGACGCTCTCTATCGCGGCAACGAAGGCTTCGAAGCGCAGGAATTCAAGCGCACCGCTTCGCGCCTGATCGAGATGCGTTCGCAGGCTTATCTGGCACGGCCGCATGGCGCCGCGCATTCGCAATTGTCCGGCGTCGTCGACCGGAATTGTCGAAACTTGAGGCGCCTGGGGTGACAGCCTAACCGGTGATGCCGCTCAGGAAAAACACGGCGACGACGGCACTCATCAGCAGTGTTGCGAGCCAGCCAAAAATCGCCAGCATCGCGAAGCAGCGAATTTTCCCATGATGCGGTTGTTGGTGATCACCATCATCATCATCACCATCAGCGGAACGGCAACAACGCCATTGAGCTCCGCGCTCCACACCAGCATCCGGATCGGATCGAGCGGCGTCATCGCTCCGATGGCGCCCAGCAGCGTTGATCCGCCGATGATGAGATAAAAGCCTTGGGCGCGGCCGGGCAGCATACCGAGACTGTTCTTCCAGCCGAACGTCTCCGCTATCGCGTAAGCCGCAGAGCCGGCTAGCGTCGGAATTGCCAACAGTCCGGTGCCGATGATGCCGAGCGAGAACAACAGGAATGCCAGCGGTCCAGCCAGCGGCCGCAACGCCTCCGCAGCATCGGCGGCGGTGCCGATCGTGGTCACGCCATGCGCGTGCAACGTCGCTGCGGTGGCAACGATGATGAAAAAGCCGATCACATTGGACATAGTCATTCCGATCCGGGTGTCGACTACGATCGGCTGGAACCGCCGTTGCGCGGCTTTCTCGCCGCCATCCAGCGCTCCCTCTTTCCTTCGCTCCTTGACGCGGCGTTCCTCCACTTCGAGCGAGTCCTGCCAGAAAAACAGATAAGGACTGATCGTCGTCCCCAGCACTGCCACGAGCATCACGATGAGGTTGTGATCCCACGAAAAGTGAGGAATCAAGGTGGCGACTAACACCTCACCCCACGGGACGCGAATGCTGAAGGCAGTCGCCACATAGGCAAACAGCACCGCGTCAGGATTTTCATGAACCGGGCATAGGAGCGGTAGGGAATGATGATCTGCGCCGCAACACAGAAGATGCCGAAGCAAAGCGCGTAAGCCGGTGCGGGCCCTCCGACCAGAAGCCGCACCGCCGCGGCCATGGCTGCGATATCGGCAACGATGTTGAACATATTGGCGCCGGTTACCAACGCAACCGTGCCGTAAAGCGCGACTGGCGGGAGCGTTTGCCGCAAATTGGCGGCAAGACCGCGCCCGGTCACCGAACCAATGCGGGCACTTACGATCTGGATCGCGACCATGAACGGCGTGGTGAGAAACATGGTCCAGCACAGGGCGTAGCCTAGCTGGGCGCGCTTTGCGAATAGGTGGCGATGCCGCTTGGATCGTCGTCCGCCGCGCCGGTGAGCAGGCCAGGGCCGAGCGTGCGACGGAGCTTCGTTATCAACCAGCGCGCGCTCGCCAATTTGCCGTCTCATGTCGCGGCACGACGCCGCTTGGCTCCCGGGGCGCAATGTTTATCAGGCGTGACTTGTTCCGTCGGCAATCCGCGCAGCGGCGCCCGAAGCCGACTTGAATGTGTCACCCGAAAAGGCTAAGGACCGCGACAGCCGGGCGTTTTGATCAAGGATTTTTCTGCGATGGCGCGAAACAAAATTGCGTTGATCGGCGCGGGGCAAATCGGCGGAACATTGGCACTGCTGGCCGGGCTCAAAGAGTTGGGCGACGTCGTTCTTTTCGACATTATGGAAGGCATCCCGCAGGGCAAGGCGCTCGATCTCGTTCAGGCGTCGCCGGTCGAGGGATTTGACGCACGGATAACCGGCACCAATTCCTACGAGGGGATGGAAGGAGCCGATGTGTGCATCGTCACCGCCGGCGTCCCGCGCAAGCCGGGGATGAGCCGCGATGACCTGCTGGGCATCAACCTCAAGGTGATGGAACAGGTCGGCGCTGGCATCAAGAAATACGCACCGAATGCTTTCGTCATCTGCATCACCAATCCGCTCGATGCCATGGTGTGGGCGTTGCAGAAATGCTGCGGCCTGCCGCGGCAGATGGTCGTCGGCATGGCCGGCGTGCTCGATTCGGCGCGCTTTCGTTATTTTCTCGCCGACGAGTTCAACGTTTCGGTCGAGGACGTCACCGCTTTCGTGCTTGGCGGCCACGGCGATTCCATGGTGCCGCTGACGCGCTATTCGGCGGTAGCCGGCATCCCGCTGCCGGATCTGATCAAGATGGGCTGGACTACGGCCGCTCGGCTCGACGCGATTGTTGACCGTACCCGCAATGGCGGCGGTGAGATTGTCGGCTTGCTCAAGAGCGGCTCCGCTTTTTATGCGCCCGCCGCTTCGGCGATCGCCATGGCGGAAAGCTATCTGCGCGACAAGAAGCGCGTGCTGCCGACCGCGGCATGGCTCAACGGCGAATACGGCGTGCGCGACCTCTATGTCGGCGTACCCGTCGTCATCGGCAGCAAGGGAGTCGAGCGTGTGGTCGAGATCGAGCTCAACGGCGCCGAACGCGGAATGTTCGAGAAGTCGGCCCAAGCGGTGGAAAGCCTGGTCGAGGCCTGCAGGAAGATTGCCCCCCATCTCGCCAAGTGATGTAGTGATCGTCCGCACCCCCTCACGTTCTGGGCACGCCGTCTGGGACCCGTGAGCACGCCGCATGAATATCCACGAATATCAGGCGAAGGCCGTGCTGCGGGAATTCGGCGTCCCGGTGCCGCGCGGCATTCCGGCTATGAGCGTGGCGGAGGCGGTGAAGGCTGCCAACGAACTCGGCGGCCCGGTCTGGGTGGTGAAAGCGCAAATCCACGCCGGCGGCCGCGGTAAGGCGGGCGGTGTCAAGGTGGTGAAATCGGTCGCCGAGGTCGAAAGCGAAGCAAGGCGACTCCTTGGTTCTGAGCTGATCACACACCAAACCGGGCCGCATGGCAAGGAGGTGCGCCGCCTCTACATTGAGGAAGGCTCGGCCATCGATCGCGAATTCTATCTGTCCGCGCTGGTCGACCGGACGACGTCTCGCATTGCCTTCGTCGCATCGACCGAGGGCGGCATGGATATCGAAGAGGTGGCGCGCACGCGGCCGGAGAAAATTGTCTCCTTTTCGGTCGATCCGGCCACCGGCTTCATGGCGCACCACGCGCAGCAGGTGGTGCAGGTCCTCGGATTGAGCCGCGATCTCGCCAAGCAGGCCGAGATCGTGCTGCCAAAGCTGTATGCGGCGTTTGTCGCCAAGGACATGAGTCTCCTGGAAATCAATCCTCTGGTGGTGACCAAGGCGGGCGCGCTGATCTGTCTCGATGCCAAGATGGGCTTCGACGACAGTGCACTTTATCGCCATCCCGACATTGCGGCCCTGCGCGATCCGACCGAGGAGGACGCCAAGGAAATCGAAGCTTCGCACTACGATCTCAACTACATCGCGCTTGACGGCACTATCGGCTGCATGGTCAACGGCGCTGGGCTGGCGATGGCGACCATGGACATCATCAAGCTCTATGGCGAGACGCCGGCTAATTTCCTCGACGTCGGCGGCGGCGCCAGCAAGGACAAGGTGGCGGCCGCATTCAAGATCATCACCTCCGATCCGCACGTGAAGGGAATCCTGATCAACATTTTCGGCGGCATCATGCGTTGCGACGTCATCGCCGAAGGCGTGGTCGCCGCGGTGAAAGAAGTGGGGCTGCACGTGCCTCTGGTGGTGCGGCTCGAGGGCACCAACGTCGCGCTCGGCAAGGAGATCATCAAGAAGTCGGGCCTCAACGTTATTTCCGCCGACGACCTTGACGACGCCGCGCAAAAGATCGTCAAAGCGGTGAAGGGAGTTGCCTGATGTCGATCATGATCGACAGCAACACCAAAGTGATCTGCCAGGGTTTTACCGGCAAGAACGGCACGTTTCACTCCGAGCAGGCCATCGCTTACGGCACCAAAATGGTCGGCGGCACCTCGCCGGGCAAAGGCGGAAGCACCCATCTCAATCTGCCGGTGTTCGATACCGTGAGCGAGGCGCGGGCGAAGACCGCGGCCGACGCCAGCGTGATCTATGTGCCGCCCGCCGGCGCTGCCGACGCAGTCTGTGAAGCCGTCGACGCCGGTATTCCGCTGATCGTCTGCATCACCGAAGGCATTCCGGTCATCGATATGGTCCGGGTGAAGCGGGCGCTGTGCGGTTCGAAATCGCGCCTGATCGGACCGAACTGTCCCGGCGTGATGACGGCAGGCGCGTGCAAGATCGGCATCATGCCGGGCAACATCTTCAAGCCGGGCAAGGTCGGAATTGTTTCGCGCTCGGGCACGCTCACCTACGAGGCGGTGTTTCAAACGACGCAGGAAGGCTTCGGCCAGACCACGGCCGTCGGCATCGGCGGTGACCCGGTGAAAGGCACCGACTTCATCGAAATGCTCGAGATGTTTCTCGCCGACAAGGCAACCGAGGCGATCGTCATGATCGGTGAGATCGGCGGTTCGTCAGAGGAAGACGCCGCGCAATTTCTCAAGGATGAAGCCAAGCGCGGCCGCAAAAAGCCGATCATTGGGTTCATTGCCGGGCGGACTGCGCCGCGCGGGCGCCGGATGGGGCATGCGGGCGCCATCATTGCCGGCGGCAAGGGCGACGCCGAATCCAAGATCGCTGCCATGACGGCGGCCGGCATCACGGTTTCGCCATCACCCGCCCGCTTGGGGAAAACCTTGGCCGAAGCATGGAAGTCCTGATTCACTTCTTATGTCTTTCGCCTGCCGCATCGAGAGATTAAATAGGATACAACAGAATTGGGCCTGCGCCGGGCCGGGCTGAGTTTAGATCTTTCCCACCTCTGTGGTGTGTCCTTCGCCGGCGCGGTCCGTCGCGCCAAGTTCGGAACGGCCCAGGAAAGCGCTCATGTCCCGCCAAGACGCGAATGCCGCCTTCGCCCGCACATCGTTTCTGTACGGAAGCAACGCCCCCTACATCGAAGACTTGTATGCGCGCTACGAAGCCGATGCCCAGTCGGTGGATGCCGAATGGCAGTCGTTTTTCCAGAGCCTGAAGGATAACGCCCGCGACGTTGCCGAAAACGCCCATGGCCCGTCGTGGCGGCGGTCGGACTGGCCACTGCCGGAACGCAACGAGCTCGTCGCTGCGCTCGACGGCAACTGGACCGAGATCGGCAAGGCGCTGGGCGGCAAGGTGCAAGCGAAGGCGCAGGCCAAGGGCGTCCATCTGACCAGCGCCGACGTCGAACGCGCCACCCGCAACTCGATACGCGCGCTGATGCTGATCCGCGCTTATCGCGCCCGCGGCCATTTCCACGCCAATCTCGATCCGCTCGGCTTGCAGCCGCAGCCTAAAGAGGAAGAGCTCGATCCGAAGGCTTATGGTTTCGGCGAAGCCGATCTCGACCGACCGATCTTCCTCGACAAGGTGCTTGGGCTTGAATTCGGCACCATCCGTCAGATCGTTGCGATCCTACGGCGGACCTATTGTCAGACGCTCGGCGTCGAATTTCTGCACATCTCCGACGGCGCCCAGAAGGGCTGGATCCAGGAACGTATCGAAGGCGCCGACAAAGAGATTACCTTCACGCGAGAAGGCAAGCGTGCCATCCTCAACAAGCTGGTGGAAGCCGAAGGCTTCGAAAAATTCAGCGACCTGAAATTCACCGGCACCAAACGTTTCGGCCTCGACGGCGCCGAATTGATGATTCCGGCGCTTGAGCAGATCATCAAGCGCGGCGGTGCGCTTGGGGTGTGCGACATCGTCATCGGCATGGCGCATCGCGGCCGGCTCAACGTGCTGGCGCAGGTCATGGCCAAGCCGCACCGCGCCATCTTCCACGAGTTCAAGGGCGGCTCATCGACGCCGAACGAGATCGAAGGCTCCGGCGACGTGAAATATCACCTCGGCGCATCGTCGGATCGTGAATTCGACAATAACAAGGTGCATCTGTCGCTCACCGCCAATCCGTCGCATCTCGAAATCGTCGATCCGGTAGTGCTCGGCAAAGTGCGCGCGAAGCAGGATCAGTACGGCGCCACACGCGAAGACCGCACCATGGTGATGCCGCTCTTGATCCACGGCGATGCGTCGTTCGCCGGCCAGGGCGTGGTAGCGGAGTGTTTCGGCCTGTCCGGCTTGCGCGGGCACCGCACCGGCGGGTCGGTGCACTTCATCGTCAACAACCAGATCGGTTTCACCACCAACCCGCGCTTCTCGCGCTCTTCGCCGTATCCGTCCGACGTCGCCAAGATGATCGAGGCGCCGATCTTCCACGCGAACGGCGACGATCCGGAAGCGGTGGTGTATGCCGCCAAGGTGGCGACCGAATTCCGCCAGAAGTTTCAAAAGCCGGTCGTTATCGACATGTTCTGCTATCGGCGGCACGGCCATAACGAAGGTGATGAGCCGTCGTTCACCCAGCCGCTGATGTACAAGGCGATCGCGCAACATCCGACCACGCTGGAAATCTACGGCGACAAGCTGGTCGGCGAGGGTGTGGTGACCGCCGGCGAAGTCGAGAAGATGAAGGCGGATTGGCGCAGCCGGCTCGACGCCGAATTGGAGGCGGCGCAGAGCTATCGCCCCAACAAGGCCGATTGGCTCGACGGCCGCTGGTCCGGCTTCAAGCGTGCGGACGATGCAGACGATCCGCGCCGTGGCAAGACCGGCGTCGACCTCGGCAAACTCAAGGAACTCGGCGAGAAGATCACGACGCTGCCGCCCGACCTCCATCTGCATCGCACGCTCAACCGCTTTTTTGAAAGCCGGCGCAAGGCGATTGAAACCGGGACCAATATCGATTGGTCGACCGGCGAAGCGCTCGCCATCTGCTCGCTCCTGCTCGACGGTCACCGCGTCCGTCTATCCGGCCAGGACAGCGAGCGCGGCACCTTCTCGCAGCGCCATTCGGTGCTGATCGACCAGGAAGACGAGCATCGCTACACCCCGTTCAATCATCTGGCCGACGGGCAGGCGCGTTTCGAGGTGATCAACTCGATGCTTTCGGAAGAGGCCGTGCTCGGCTTCGAATACGGCTACTCATTGGCCGAGCCCAGCGCGCTGACCATGTGGGAGGCGCAGTTCGGCGACTTCGCCAACGGCGCGCAGGTCCTGTTCGACCAGTTCATCTCATCGGGCGAGCGCAAGTGGCTGCGCATGTCCGGTCTCGTTTGCCTGCTGCCGCATGGTTATGAAGGGCAGGGGCCCGAGCATTCCTCGGCACGGCTCGAACGCTTCCTGCAAATGTGTGCCGAAGACAATATGCAGGTCGCCAACTGCACCACGCCGGCGAACTACTTTCACATCCTGCGGCGTCAACTCAAATCGCGATTTCCGCAAGCCGCTTATCCTGATGACGCCGAAGTCGTTGCTGCGCCACAAGCGCGCGGTGTCCCGGCTTGATGAGATGGGTCCCGACACGTCGTTCCACCGGCTGCTTTGGGATGACGCACAGGTGCTGCCGGGCGAGAAGATCAAGCTCGTCCCCGACGCCAAAATCCGGCGCGTCGTGATTTGCTCCGGCAAGGTTTATTTCGACCTTTACGAAGAGCGCGAGAAGCGCAGCATCGACGACGTTTATCTGCTGCGCATCGAGCAGCTTTATCCGTTCCCCACCAAGGCATTGATGACCGAGCTTTCGCGCTTCAAGGAGGCTGAGATCGTCTGGTGCCAGGAAGAGCCGCGCAATCAGGGCGGTTGGGTCTTCGTCGACATTTTCCTGGAATGGGTGCTTAACCAGATCGGTGCCAAGCACCGCCGCGCACGGTATGCCGGCCGGCCTGCGTCAGCTTCGACGGCGGTCGGGCAGATGTCGCAGCATCAGGCGCAGCTCAAGCAGTTTTTGGAAGACGCGTTGGGATAATTCCATCGGCGTCCTGAGGCGGCGACCGAAGGTTGCCCTCGAAGGATGGGTCATACGTCCTTCGAGGCTGGCTTCGCTCGCACCTCAGGACGACGAAAGGCAGGAGCCATGGCTGAGATACGTGTGCCCACCCTCGGCGAGTCGGTAACCGAAGCGACCATCGGCAAGTGGTTCAAGAAGGCGGGCGATGCGGTCGCCGTCGACGAGCCGCTGGTCGAGCTCGAGACCGACAAAGTCACTATCGAGGTGCCGGCGCCGGCCGCCGGTATCCTCACAGATGTCGCCGTCAAGGATGGCGACACCGTCGCAGTCGGTGCGCTTCTTGGCGCCATCAAGGAAGGCGCTGGCGCCGTCCCGACCGGTCGGCCCGATCAGAAAACCGAGAAAGCCAAAGCAGATCAACGCCGGCCCGGAGCCAGTGGCGCCGCGGGAAGCGCCGCCGCCCAAGCCCGCGCCGGCTGATGTGCCGCTGGCGCCGTCAGTGCGCAAAATCGCCGCCGAAACCGGCATTGATGCCGTCAACCGTGCCCGGCACCGGCAAAGACGGACGTGTGACCAAGGGCGACATGCTCGCCGCCATCGAGCGCGCCGCGGCGGAGCCGACTCCTGTTGCGGCACCGGCGGCGGCCGTGCAGGTACGCGCGCCGTCGCCGGCTGACGATGCCGCGCGCGAAGAGCGTGTGCGCATGACCGGCTTCGCCAAACTATCGCGCGGCGCTTGAAGGATGCGCAGAACACCGCCGCCATGCTTACGACCTTCAACGAGGTCGACATGACGCATGTCATGGCGCTGCGCAACCAATATCGCGAGTTGTTCGAGAAGAAGCACGGCGTGAAGCTGGGCTTCATGGGCTTCTTCGTGCGCGCCTGCGTGCAAGCGCTCAAGGAAATCCCGGCCGTCAACGCCGAGATCGACGGCACCGACATCATCTACAAGAACTACTATCACATCGGCATCGCGGTCGGCACCGAGCGCGGCCTGGTCGTGCCGGTAGTGCGCGACTGCGATACCAAAATCGATCGCCGAGATCGAAAAGTCGATCGCCGATTTCGGCCGCGCGCCCGCGACGGCGCGCTCAAGATCGAGGAATTGCAGGGCGGCACGTTCTCCATCACCAACGGCGGCATCTACGGCTCGCTGATGTCGACGCCGATCCTCAACGCGCCGCAATCCGGCATCCTCGGCATGCACAAGATCCAGGAGCGGCCGATGGTGGTCGCCGGCAAGGTCGAAATTCGGCCGATGATGTATCTGGCGCTGTCCTACGACCACCGCATTGTCGACGGCCGCGAAGCAGTGACCTTCCTGGTGCGGGTGAAGGAATTCCTGGAAGAGCCGGCGCGTCTGTCTGTGACCTTTGGCCCAGCCTCGGATCTTGCACGGCAGACGTGATTCCGCACGGCGTGGCGACGATAGGCATCGATGGCCTTCGACCTCATCGTCATCGGCACCGGGCCCGGCGGCTATGAGTGCGCCATCCGCGCAGCGCAGCTGGGCCTGAAAACCGCGGTGGTCGAGAAGCGACGCGACCTTCGGCGGCACCTGCCTGAACGTCGGCTGCATCCCGTCGAAGGCGCTGCTGCATGCCTCGCGAATTGTACGAGGAGGCCGGCCACAACTTCGCGCAGATGGGCATCAAGGTCGGCAAGCCGAGCGTCGATCTTGCCGACGCTGCTGAAATACAAGCAGCAGAACGTCGACGCCAACATCAAAGGCGTCGACTTTCTGTTCAAGAAGAACAAGATCGAGACCTTTCGCGGCGTCGGCCGGATCGTCGCCCCCGGCAAGATCGAGGTGAAGGACGACGGCGGCAAGGCGCAGAGCGCTCGAAGCCAAGAACATCGTCATCGCCACCGGCTCCGATGTCGCTCGCCTGAACGGCATCGACATCGACGAAAAGCGCATCGTCGTCATCGACCGGCGCGCTCGAACTTCCGAAGGTGCCGCAAAAGCTTGTCGTGGTCGGCGCCGGCGTGATCGGCATGGAGCTCGGCTCGGTGTGGCGGCGGCTCGGCGCGCAGGTCACGGTCGTCGAGTTTCTCGATCACATCCTGCCGGGTATCGACGGCGAAGTCGCGCGGCAGTTTCAGCGGCTGCAGGAGAAGCAGGGCATTGCGTTCAAGCTTTCCTCGAAAGTCACGGCGATCGATACCTCCGGCAAGGTTCTCAAGATCAAGGTCGAGCCTGCCGCCGGCGGCGCGGCGGAGACGCTCGATGCCGACATCGTGCTGGTCGCTATCGGCCGTGTGCCATACACCGACGGGCTTGGTCTCGAGGCGGTCGGCGTGAAGAAAGACAATCGCGGCCGGGTGCTCATCGACGAGCATTTCCGCACCAATGTCGCCGGCGTCTACGCCATCGGCGACGTCGTCGCGGGCCCGATGCTGGCGCACAAGGCCGAAGACGAAGGCGTCGCGGCCGCCGAAATCATCGCCGGCCAGGCCGGCCACGTGAATTACGACGTTATCCCGAACGTTGTCTACACCAGTCCCGGAAATCGCTTCCGTCGGCAAGACCGAGGAGGAGCTGAAGGCGGTCGGCGTCGCCTATCAGGTCGGCAAATTTCCCTTCACGGCCAATGCCCGCGCGCGCGCCGATCTGGCGACCGACGGCTTTGTTAAAATCCTCGCCGACGCCAAGACCGATCGCGTGCTCGGCGTGCACATTCTCGGCCCCGATGCCGAGGCGATGATCGCCGAAGCCGCCATCGCCATGGAATTCGGCGCCTCGTCGGAAGATATCGCCCGCACCTGCCACGCGCATCCGACCTTGAGCGAAGCGCTGAAGGAGGCGGCGCTGGCGGTTGCCAAGCGCGCCATCAATTTCTGAATTGTCATTCCAGATTGCCGTGAAGCGGCAAGTCCGGAATTTATAATCCCGGCGCTGCGCTCATGGATTCGGGGCTCGCTCCAATGGCGCGCCTCGGATTGATGACACTTATTCGACGACGATTTTGATTTCGCTGCCGGACTTTAGTTTCTCGCCCGGCCCGAGGCCGTTGAGCACGCGAAAGCGCTCGACCTGGCGATCGGCCACCGCCATTCGGCCCGCGAGTTTCTCCACCGTATCGCCGGGGCCGACGGTGACGATTTGCAGGCGCAACGGCTTCGCATCTTCGATCTCGGCAAGACTCATGCGGCGGAATGTGCCGATTGAATTGCGGAACAGGTGGTCGGTTTCCGGCGTGCGATGCTTGGCGGCGAAAATGAAGCGATAGACATCGCTGCCGAAGCGGATAGCGTAAAGACGGAAATCCCATTGATCGCCTTTGGCGGCGGCGGTCGCTCCCGGAAAGCCGTTGACGGTGATGTCTTCCACAGTACTGGGGTCGATGTTCTCGATCCAGCCGGAGGTCAAATAACCGGCGAGTGTCTGCTCGGACGGCACGCGTACGACGTCGAGACGCAGTGCCTGGCCGCCGCCGCGTTTGACGCCGAGCACCGCCTGCGCAGTGTTATCGAGCGTGAAACCTTCCGGAGCGGTGAAGGTAAAGCCGAGGCGCGGATGCAGGAACCGGCGGCCGCGCACGTAGCCTTCGCTCGGATCCTCGCCGAAAACGATGCCGTCGATTTCCGGATAGATAGGCGGTTCGGTCCCTGACGCCGGTCGTCCCCGTGCTCGCTGTGGTCGTCGGTGGCCGGCCGCTATACTGGCGAGCATTGGCGGTCGCATTGGTGATCCGCTCCGGCGTTGCCGGATGCGACGACAGGAAGTCGGGTGCGCGCGGATCGATGGCGGTGCCGTTCGGTGACGACTTGAGCTCGGAATTGTGCTCCATGGAGGTAAGGAAGCGCACCGCGCCATAAGGATCGTAGCCGGCGCGCGCGGCGATTCCGATGCCGATGGCGTCAGCCTCGAATTCCTGCGCGCGCGAGAAACTGGCAAGCGCGAGCTTCGATTTGGCGAGCGCCAGCGCACCGGCTTCCGGATCGGTAATGATATCACTGACCACGCGGCCGACCAACGCGGCCTGCTTGGTCTGCTCTTCGCGGATGGCGGCGTGGCGCGCGACCACGTGCCCCATCTCGTGCGCCAGTACGGAAGCAAGCTCGGACTTCGTCGTTGGCGAGCGCGATCAGGCCGCGCGTCACATACAGCTGGCCGCTCGGCAACGCGAAAGCGTTGATCGACTGCGAATTGAGCATGGTGACTTTGTAGTGCAGGTCCGGCCGGTCCGATGCCGCCACCAGGCGTTCGACGGTCTGCTCCATCATCGCTTGCAGCTTCGGGTCGTTGTAGACGCCGCCATAGGCGGCGAGAATGCGCTGATGCTCGCGCAAAACTGTTGGCGCCATTTCGATCGCTTCGGCGGGCTTGGCCAGCGGTTGCACTGCGGCTTGCGGCTCAATGGCCGGCGGCGACGCCGTGCACGCGGCCAAAAGCAAAGCCAGCGCTGCCATGCCGGCATGCGCCGGCCGCCGCGTCGTTCCTTTGGTCCCGAAAATGGTCACGTTCTCAGCCATCACTCGCGATCAGTGAGTTCGATCTGCTCGGGCCGCGCTGCCTCGATCCAAGGTCCGCTGCGCTGTTCGATCCAGCCGCGGACCCGGATGCGCCTTCCGGCAAGCGTCTTCGGTTCGAGACCGGCCGCCGTGAAGCTACGCGCATTTCGCTTCAGGATCGTAACAATGAAGTCCGTGCTCCACCGCCGCCCGAAATTCACGTAGATGGTCGCCCCGCTTTCGCCTACCGAAACCACCTTACCCTCGACCAGCGCAAAATGGCCTTGCTCGGCCAGCACATTAGCGGGGTCGTCAGCGTCGAGAGAGTCATAATATGAACTGGCCCAAAGGCCAAGCTTGGCGGCCCGCGCGGTCCTTTCCCGATTGAGCAGATCCAGCGCGTAGGCACGGCTCCCGGCCCGCGCCGCGACTCGGGCAAAGCCGGCGGCGATCAAATCGGCTTGCACCGGATGCTCGGCGCCGTCGCGCGTGACAAAGGCAAAGCCGACAAGACGTCCATAGCGGTCGGTCTGTTGCGCTTCAGCTTGTTTGAGGACGACGTCGCCGCGGGCGAGCAACCCGGCGAGCGCGTTCCTTGCCGCGGTGCCGCCGGGCGCCGCCTTAGCGTCGTCGATTGGCGCAAGTGGCGGCACTTCGACGGCGGCCAGGCGGATTTTGCGGCCGTCGTTGAGGACGAAGGTGCGGCCGTCGATGACGCCGGTGGCAGTGCCGCGCGCCAGCGTTGCGCCGGCGGATGCCGAAATTGGACGGGGCCGGCCTTGCGCGGTCGCGCCAGGACATCCGCTGAATAAGGCAAGTCCGGCCGCCAAAAGGGCAGCCGCGACCCCGTCCCACCCAATCATCGGTTGTCAGCGAAGGGCCGGAATGCGGCGTTACTGCCGCGGGTTCCGCAGCCCCCGGCCGTTACCCTGCCTTCCGGTGCCGCGCCGTGGTGCGGTGCGGCTTCGCGTGGGTGTCTTCTCGCGCGGCCTTCTTGCCGGCGATCGGCAGCAGCATTTCCTTCTGCCCCTCGATCTTCTTGCGGCCTTTTTTGCCGGTGGAACGGGTTGCCGCGCGGCCCCCGCCTTCCACCTGCACCGAGCGGCGCAACGCGTCCATCAGATTGATGACCTTGCCGGTCGGACGCTCCTTCGGAACCTCGATCTTCTCGCCCTTGGCTTTTTTCGCGATCACGTCCTTTAGCGCGTCCTCGTAATGATCCTCGAATTGCTGCGGCTTGAAATGGCCGCTCTTGGTTTCGACGATATGTCGCGCCAGCTCCAGCATGTCCTTGCTGATTTTGACGTTCGGAATGTCCTCGAAATATTCGCCGGCGTCGCGCACTTCGTAGGGATAGCGCAATAGGGTTCCCATCAGACCCTTGCCGCGCGGCGTAATCGCAATGACATGCTCGCGGCTGGTGAGCACCACGCGCCCGAGCGCCACAACCTTCATCTGTTCGATAATGTCGCGGATGACGACGAAAGCATCCTGGCCGACCTTGCCGTCGGGCGCGATGTAGTACGGGCGGATGTTGTAGAGGTCGTCGATTTCGCTGCGCGGCACGAACTCATCTATTTCGATGGTCTTGGTGCTCTCGAGCGCGATCGAACTCAAGCTCCTCGTCGGTCATCTCCACGTATTCGCCCTTGGCGACTTCGTAGCCTTTGATGATCTGTTCCGACGGCACTTCCTCACCGGTCTCGGCATCGACCTTGCGATAACGAATGCGGTGCCCGGTCTCGCGGTTGATCTGATTGAAGCTGACCTTCTCGCGTTCCGACGTGGCCGGGTAGACGGCGATCGGACAGGAAACGAGCGAAAGCCGCAGATAGCCTTTCCAATAAGCGCGGGGGGCCACGGAACACTCCTGAAAGCGACATTGGACAACGAACCTTTATGATACCGCGTTCCGGAACTTCATTGCAGGCGCGTCAGATTGCGCGTTTCCGGTTTGTTCCACTAAGTGTTCTTTTAGGGTAAAGTAATTGCCTCAAATAATTCGAATTCCCGGGAGTGCAATGCCGGTTGCGCAAAAACTCAAACCCAGGCCGGGATCGCGGCGAAAGACATTCCACGCGACCATGATGGTCACGCGGGCCGAGCAGTGGTGGGTGGAGGCGGAACTCCCTAGAGGAGGCGCAGGCGTTATTGGCGTCTGGGGAAGGGCAGCACTCCGCGCTTGGCGAGTGTGTGAGCGTCGAGCTGGAGGGAATGCTCGACGGCACGTCATGAGGGAGGGCGCCATTACGCCGTCTTTTGCTCGCTCAAGGCCCAATTCCTTGATCATCGCCTCGCGCATGATGAACTTCTGCACCTTGCCGGTGACGGTCATCGGGAAAGCATCGACGAATTTGATGTAGCGGGGAATCTTGTAGTGCGCGATCTGGCCCTTGCAGAAGTTCTGGATGTCCTCGGCGTTCGCCGCTCGCGCCGGGCTTAAGCTTGCACCCAGGCGCATAGTTCTTCGCCATACTTCAGATCCGGCACGCCGACGACCTGCACCGCTTCGATCTTGGGATGGCGGAACAGAAACTCCTCGATCTCGCGCGGATAAACATTCTCGCCGCCGCGGATCACCATGTCCTTGATGCGGCCGACGATGTTGCAGTAGCCGTCCTCGTCGATCGTGGCGAGGTCGCCGGTATGCATCCAGCCGGCGCGGTCGATTGCTTCCGCGGTTCTCTCCTCGTCGCCCCAATAACCGAGCATCACCGAATAGCCGCGCGTGCAGAATTCGCCGGACGTGCCCGGCGGCACGATGCGGCCGTCGACGTCGACGATCTTGATCTCGACATGCGGATGCATGCGGCCGACGGTGCCGACGCGGCGCTCGAGCGGATCGTCGCACGAAGTTTGCGTGCTGACACCGGGCTCGTTTCGGTCATGCCGTAGGCGATGGTGACTTCGCGCATGTTCATTTCGCTGATGCAGCGTTTCATCACTTCGATCGGGCAGGGCGAGCCGGCCATGATGCCGGTGCGCAAAGAGGAAAGATCGAAGCGCTTGAAGTCGGGATGGTCCAGCTCGGCAATGAACATCGTTGGCACGCCGTAGAGCGCGGTGCAGCGCTCGGCCTCGACCGCTTCGAGCGTCGCCAGCGGATCGAAACCTTCCGACGGATAGACCATGGCCGCGCCGTGGGTCATGCAGGCGAGATTGCCGAGCACCATGCCGAAGCAGTGATAGAGCGGCACCGGAATGCAGACCCGGTCGCGGTCGGTCAGCCGCATGCGCCTCGCCGATGAAGTAGCCGTTGTTGAGGATGTTGTGGTGGGTGAGCGTCGCGCCTTTGGGTGCGCCGGTGGTGCCGCTGGTGAATTGGATGTTGATCGGATCGTCGAATTGCAGCTTTCCGGCAAGCTCCGCGAGCTGCGCGCGATGGCGGTCGCCGCCCATGCCGAGCACGTCGGCAAAGCGCATGAAGCCGCGCTTCTCGTCGTCGCCGATGCGGATCAGTGTCGTCAGGTGCGGCAGCCGTTTCGACTGCAAGCTTGCCGGGCGCGCTGCGGTCGATCTCCGGCGCCAGTTCGCGCAGCATGCCGACATAGTCGCTGGTCTTGAACGAGTCGGCGGTGATCAGTGCCTTGCAGCCGACCTTGTTGAGCGCATAGTCGAGCTCGGACAGCCGGTAAGCCGGATTGATATTGACCAGGATGAGGCCGGCTTTGGCGGTGGCGAATTGGGTGACCACCCATTCGGCATTATTTGGCGACCAGATGCCGATGCGGTCGCCCGGCATAAGCCCGAGCGCGAGCAAACCCGCGGCAAGCGCATCGACTTTGGCTTTAAGCTCGCCATAGGTCCAGCGCATGTTTTGCTGCCGCACGATGAGCGCGTCGCGGTCGGCCAATCGTGCGGCGGCCTTGTCGAAATGTACCCCGATGGTGTCGCCGATCAGTGGCGTCGCCGACACGCCATGAACGTAGCTTTGGGTCAGCTTGGCCATGAATTTCCTCCGGGACGCGCTCGCTTCCCTGCGCCGTTTTGGTTCTAGTATGTACGTCGGTCTTTGCGGCATTAGCGATCGACGGCGCGTCTGCGCGCGCCGTCACACCGCTCAGTCGCCGCATGCGCCGATAAGCCTCGCGGCAACAGCGCGCCAGCAAAGCGCCCATTTGTGCTGGCCGCTTTCGTTAGCGATCAAATCCTGGCGGATCTCAATCAAGACGTGCGGCAGCCCGCGGCGCTCGCCGTGGATTGGAATAGTGAAATCGGTCGCGTCGCTGACGAAATAGGGCTCGTTGTCGCCGACGACCAGGCCTTTCTCTTGCGTGAGCAGCGACAGCAGCTGACGTGAGCGAGACGCGGGTCGCGGTGATAAAGCACGGCCGCGTGCCATCGCCGCGCGACGCCTTTGAACACTCGGCGTGAAACTGTGCAGGCGATCAGCGCGGCCGGCATGCGCACGCTTTTTGCCGGCGCCGTCGAATTCTCGTTCGATGCGCCCGGTGGTACGGCCAAAAAATTTCGCGCTGCGCGCGCGGCCTCGCTGCCTCGCTCAAAGCGGTATTGCCGGGAATGCGGTCAGTTCGCTGAGCTTCCGGCATCGATGCGGGCGATCCAGGCGGACGGTTGCAATCGATGACCAGGCGCGAATAATTTTGCCGGATCAGCACGGCGTCGAGCGCGTCCGCCAGCAGATGGGCGACGCCGGCAATACCGATATCCCAGGCGATATGCCGCTGAAGCTCCTGCGTCGCGACGCCGAGCCGTTCCGAGCGCGCGCGGCAAGCGATTGCCGGCATGGTCGGCGACCAAGACGAACGGCGAGGCGCCCTTGGGATTGTAGACGGTCACCGGCTCCGGTTCGCCGGCCGCCAGCAAGGTTCCCGCTGTTTCGTTCATTTGCGGCTGCGCTCGCGAACAAATGCAGAGTTTTTTGGCCCGAGAAATGCATACGACGATCGTGTCCACCAGTGTAGATTATTCGAGGCGTCGGACCGCGCAGAAGAGCTTTTGAGATGAAAATTCGTGCCGGCTACGAAATTTCCTACAATTGTTTGCAACCGACGCCGATGATCGCGATGCTAAGTGTGCATCCCTCGCGCGCCGCCGACTTGATTACGCCGGACGACTTGCAGCTTAATCCCGAGCTGCCCGTCAACTTCTACGAGGACGGTTTCGGCAATATCTGCCACGTCATCCACGCGCCAGCGGGGAAGCTGACGCTATCGGCGGATTTTCTGGTCAATGACAGCGGCGCGCCAGACGATGTCGCGCCGGACGCCGAGCAGCATCCGTTGGAGAGGCTGCCGGTCGAAACACTCGTTTATCTGCTCGGCAGCCGCTATTGCGAGACCGACCGTTTCACCAACATCGCCTGGGCGAAATTCGGCAAGCTGCAAAAAGGCTGGCCGTTGGTGCAGGCGATCTGCGACTACGTGCACGACCACACCGAATTCGGCTACCCGCACGCAAGTCCGACCAAGACCGCATGGGACACCCACAACGAAGGCCGCGGCGTCTGCCGCGATTTCGCGCATCTGGCGGTCACGTTGTGCCGCTGCATGAACGTGCCGGCACGCTATTGCACCGGCTATCTCGGCGACATTGGCGTCCCACCCGAGCCCGATCCGATGGATTTTTCCGCCTGGTTCGAGGTTTACCTCGGTGACCGGTGGTACACTTTCGATGCGCGACACAACACACCGCGCATCGGCCGTATCCTGATGGCGCGCGGCCGCGATGCCACCGACGTCGCGATCTCGACCTCGTTCGGGCTCGTCACATTGGCCGGCTTCAAGGTTCACACCGACGAAGTGCCGGAAGCAGCCACGACGGCGCGCTAACCCGCCGCTCGCCCGCGCGCTCAATTGCCAATGAACAAAAAAAGCCCCAAGCGCTGGAGGGGAATCGGGAGCGCTTGGGGCCGGGAGGGCCGGACGATACCGGCCTAGGTTACATCGTTGGCGGCTTCGGTGACCCAGACGCCGCATTCTCCGCAGCCGTAGGTCCGCAGGGCGGGCTGCCCGCCGGTGCCCTTCGTGGTCCGGCTGACGTGCATCGGCCGGCCGCAGTTCGGGCACAGCGGCCGCGCCGTCACCGCATCGCTTCCAGTCCTGGTCAACTCGTGCATTCCCAACATGCTCATTCCCGTGCGCTGCCTGCTGTTTTTAAACGGTCGAATGAAATTCAAACGCACGTTTGAGACCGGCCCAAGCCGTAATTTGGGAATTTTTGTGACTTCTGCCAGTGGACGACCGGGCCGGGCGCGACCCGGATATAGCGGGCCAAAGTCGCGTCATTTATAAGTTGTAAAAGTAGAAATTCCCGAGCCGGTCCCGTAGCTCAGCCGGATAGAGCAGCGGTTTCCTAAAGGATTCGTTTACGATTTCAACGATTACCTCGACCGCGTTCGGAGCCGTGAAGGCGGTGCAAATTTTCGTGGGTTAGGAACATGAGTGTTAAAGGCATCAAAAAACCCTTGTCGGGAGCGAGGCCGCGGGGATGGCTCTATTTGAACGTCTGCGGTCATTGGCCAAGCGAAGGTCGGTCGAGACAGTCCCGACTGAAATCTTCGTCACACTGGTCGACGATCTCTATTCGGCGCTGAAGTCGTTCGCGATCGGCGCTACCACCGGTGTGCTGATCTGCGGTATCGCAGCTGCACGCACTGACAGCCCCTGGTTATATTTTCTGTCCATCGCGACCGCATGCATCGCTCTCGCCCGCGCTCTCCTTCTGATCGAGTACCACAGGCGTAGGTCGTCCATCGTCCATGAGAAGGCCGCACTGGACAGATGGGAACGATGGTACGCAGTCGGCGCTTTGACCTATGGGGCATGCATCGGAAGCATCTGCTTCTTCAGTTACGCGTTCACCGACGACCTATCCTGCCATTTGCTGGTTGGTTTCTACGCAGTCGGATTTACGGCCGGAACCACCGCACGCAGCTCCAGCCGACCGTGGATCGCAATAGGGCAAGTTTCCCTCATTTTGTTGCCGATCGTCCTCGCTAGCGCGCTTCGCGGCGGGCTGATCTATATAACGTTGTCGGGAATCGCTTTCTTATATTATGTCGCGACCATCGAACTCGCGCGATTTTTGGGCGCAAATCGATTGCGCCTCCTGCTCGCTACCCAGGAACTCGCGGAACAAAATTTCCGCTTCGACACCGCACTTGCCAACATGTCCCACGGCCTCTGCATGTTTGATTCACAGCACCGGCTGCTGGTTTGGAACAGGCGTTTCTGCGAAATCTTCAACATCCCGCCGGAGGTGCTGTCGCCAGGCATCACGATCAGGAAGTTAATCGAGCTGGGCGCCACCCGCGGCAATTATCCCCATCGGTCGGTTGACGACATTGTTGCCGAGAATGAGGTTCGACTGGACAGCGGCGTCGTAACGCATTCTCGGCGCGTATTGCCAGATGGCCGGATTATTGCGCTGTCCCATCAGCCGGTGACGGGCGGTGGCGCGGTGGTCATCTTTGAGGATGTGACGGACCGCGAGAAGGCCGAGGAACGCGCCCGCTTCCTGGCGACGCACGACGATCTCACCGGGTTGCCCAACCGCTGGCTGTTTGCTCAGGCCGTGAACGACGCAATCAAGGCGGGACATCGTTATGGTCATCTATTCGCCGTTATGTTTATGGACCTCGACCGCTTCAAAAACATCAACGATACACTCGGCCACGCTGCGGGAGACGTCTTGCTTCTTGAGACCGCCAAACGGCTGAAGGAGTGCGTACGCGAGAGCGACGTGATCGCCCGTATTGGCGGTGACGAGTTCCTCATCCTGCTGCGCGAGGTGTCAGATGTGGCGCCAGCTGTCACGGTGGCGCGAAAAATCCTTGCCGCCGTCGTCAAACCGGTGATCATTCACGGCCATGAGTGCGGGATCACCGCGAGCATTGGCATTTCGATGTTTCCAACTGACGCGCTGGATGAAGAATCGCTGATCAAGAATGCCGATGCGGCGATGTATGTTGCCAAGCAAGATGGTCGCAATGGCTTCCGCTTCCATTTCCAGGATATCACGACCCAATCGATTGAACGGTTGACGCTTGAGGCCAGCTTGCGAGGCGCCCTTGAGCGAAACGAGCTGTTGCTGCACTACCAGCCCAAGCAGGACCTCCGTCACGGCGGCATCTCGGGCGTCGAAGCCTTGCTGCGCTGGCAACATCCCGATCTCGGCCTGTTGCCGCCCGCCCGCTTCATTCCGCTCGCCGAGGAGACCGGCCTGATCGTGCCGATCGGCAAATGGGTCATCGAGACGGCCTGCGTGCAAAATGTGGCTTGGCAGCGCCAGGGCCTGCCGGCGTTGCGCGTCGCGGTGAACCTGTCGCCTCGGCAGTTCGCGGACCCAGGCCTGCTCAGGGACATAGATGCCGCCCTGGGCAACTCGGGCATGGCGCCAGAACTCCTTGAACTGGAGATCACCGAGAGTATGGTGATGCAGAATGTTGAGCGAGCCATGCGCGTGCTCAAGGCCATCAAGGGCCTCGGCGTGATGCTCGCCATCGACGATTTTGGCACCGGTTATTCATCGATGTCGCTATTGAAGAGATTTCCGATCGACGTTCTCAAGATCGACCGCTCGTTCGTGCGCGAGATTACCAGCAATAGCGAGGACAAGGCGATCGCCGACGCCATTATCGCGCTCGGCCGCGCGCTTAATCTCACCATCGTCGCCGAGGGCGTGGAGACCGCCGAGCAAGAGGCGTTGCTGCGCGCGCACCGTTGCGACCAGGTTCAGGGCTATCTGATCAGCAGACCGGTGCCGGCGAACGAATTCGTCGCGTTCATGGGTACCCTGGCCGAGTTGAAGGTACGAGCTGCAGCACGTCCTGAAATTCTTCGGACCGGCACCCATTAAATTGCCGGCTACGCAGTGGCGGCGAGGTGATTGCTGCAGTGCCACAAGGACGTGATTGGCCCTTAGCGTCACTTCGCTGCGCCGAACAATAACAATAATGTCGCTATTGGAGTAACAACGGACATTGATCGGCACGGGTACTGAATGCATCGGTCGTGAATGACCCAAAGGCGACATCGGCCTCTATCGTTCCATCCTGGCAGGCTGTCATGTTGCTTGTGAGCCTTGGGGACTTTCGCTGGTCTGAGATGCAGGAGCCCAGACCTCGTTTCTCAAGCATGTCGGCTAGTGTAACGTGGGCACAAAGCAGTCCGGGAGCGGTAATTGGCGGACGCACCAAGCTTTAAGCAACTTGAGCGGCAAGGCTGGGAAAAGGCTGAATATTACTACGCTTTTACTGGGCAAATTACCATCGGGGCTGTCGAACCTCTCCTTGACGCAGTTAGCGTTCGCGCTGGCATGCGCGTCCTCGATGTCGCTTCTGGACCGGGATACGTCGCGGCCGGCGCTGATGCGCGCGGCGCACACACGGTCGGAATTGATTTCGCGGCGAACAGGGTCGCGGAGGCGCGACGTCGCTACCCCAGCATCGAATTCCGCGAGGGCGATGCAGAAAACCTCGCATTCGATGCGGCGAGCTTCGACGCGGTCGTCTGTGCCTTCGGCATTCTCCACATGGCAGACCCGGACAAGGCGATCGCAGAGGCGTATCGGGTCCTGCGTCCAGATGGGCGCTTTGCATTTACGGTCTGGTCGGGGCCCGATCGGCATGATTTTTTCGCGATTGTCCTAAACGCCGTTCAAGCACACGGCAACATGCAAGTATCGCTGCCACCGGCTCCGCCGATCTTCCGTTTCAGCGACCCGGCGGAATGCCGAAATGCGTTGACGCGGGCTGGCTTCGTCGATGCCTCTGTTGTCGAGGTGCCGCTTAAGTGGCGCGCGCCGTCGATTGAGGCGATCATCGACATGATTTACAAGGGCACCGTGCGCACTGCGGCGGTGCTTGAGCGCCAGACGCCCGATGCGATCGACCGCATTCATCGCGCGATCCGCGAAGGGGCTGAGCGCTTCATGCGCGACGGAGCTTACGAGGTGGCTTGGCCAGCCGTGCTCGCAGCGGCACGCAAGCCACGCTCCTAAGCTACGGTCAATCCGTGTCCCGTTTTCCACTCGGCGTCGAAGGCTGCTGCTGGCATTCTAGCGCGGAGGTTCTCGACTGCGCTTTGGTATTCAGCGATCGAAGCGAGCGAGCCAAGGTGTGCACTGATCGAAGCGAGCGCTTTGTCGCGCGCGTCGAGTGTGCCGACCAACTGCGCAGCGCCAGACGCCGGCACGCCCTGGCTCCTCGACTGCGTTGAGGCACCTCAAGGATATCGAACAACAGCTGCGTCGTAACACGCTCGGTGCGTCGGTGCGTGAGTGTTTCTAAGATACCACCGTGTTATCGTCAGTCGGCAGAAAACAACCTGATGATCAGGAATAATGGATCGGTTGTTGGCTTCGAGCGTCGCGGCGGCGGCACCAATTTCAGGCAAATGTTAGAGAAAAGCGAGCGCGGGCGTTAGCCCGCTCGCAATTTCCGTTTGCTACGTAGTTTGATGGAGCGCCTGTCGCAAGTCGCTGAGGCAGCGACCGCAACTTGGAGCCGTACATCATGCACAGGCTGAGACGCCGGTCGGCGCGCCACCGCTGCTTCCGTCCGGCAAAAATTCAGCTCGAAGGCGGCGCTCTGCCGCGCGATTGCCTCGCTATCGATATTTCAAACCGTGGCGTGCGGCTCAATGTCGAGGGATTAGACGTTCCAGAGGAATTCGTGCTCCTCCTTTCCAAGGACGGTGTCGTCCAAAAAAGCACCTGCAAGGTAGTCTGGCGGTTCGGCAATGAACTTGGTGCCAAGTTCATCAACGTTATCCGGCCACCGGGCTTTGCCGAGCGGGATAAGCCATTTATGTTTGAGCATTTCCGACCTAGAAGCTACTAGGCCGTGCACTCATAAACTCGCCGTGTCCGCTATTCCCCCGTTAGCGACCGAACAGCGGACATTCAAAAACCGACGCTTTGGGCCAAAGGGCGACATCAGCGATGCGTGAGGAGACCCGGTCAGGCTCTATGGCGCAGATCATGCGACTTGGGCATCCATAACGGGCGATGCTTCTTGTGGATCGACCAAGCCGGCCAGCATGGTCGTGTCATCAACCGCAAACACGTTCATCGACTCATCGCGACCGCGGATCGACACTTTCGTTTGCGTGAGCTCATCGGGCGAGATGCCCGACATCTTGCAAACTTCCTCCGACATGATGATCGTGCAATTGAGCGTCTTGGTCATGTCCTGCAGCCGCGCCGCAACGTTCACCGCATCGCCGATCGCGGTGAACACCGTATGGTCGCGAAAACCGATGTCGCCGATAATGACCTCGCCGCCGTGAATCCCGATGCCGAATCGGATCGGCTCGCGCAGCTCGGTGGCGAACTGATGGTTCATATATTCGACATTCGCGGCAACGTTCGCCGCGGCGCGCATCGCCTGCCGGCACGCGGTCGCCGGATCGACAGCAAGTCCGAACAAGGCGAGCATGCCATCGCCGACGAATTGGTTGGGCTCGCCTCCCGCGTCGATCACCGCCTGTGACGCTGCGCCCAGAAAGCGATTGATCAGGAATACGATGTCGAACGGCAGACGCGCTTCGGCCAGCTTGGTCGAGCCGCGCATATCGACAAACATGCTGACAACGTAGCGCTCCTCGCCGATGCTGATGCGATGTCGATTGCGCACGAAACTGGCACCGACATTCGGGGGCAGCACGGGAATGACGGCCACATCACTTTTTGGGCGCAGCTGACACGCGAGCCGGATTGCAGAATCGGCGGCGGCACCGACGCGGGGCGAGCACGAAAGTCTCGCGGCCCGACGGTCGTGGCAATGTGCGACGATCGCTGACAACACGAACACGACAGGTGGAGCACCGCGCCCGTCCGCCACACACGCTCGCGTGCGGCACGTTAAAGCGCAAGCTCGCTTCGAGAACGCTCAAGCCTCTCGGCACCCGCACCTGCCGGTCCGGATACGAGATGGTGATCATGCCACGGCGCCGCTCGCGCAGCGCACGCGCGCCGCGTGCGACAAAAACCAGACCGATGAGACCGAGGTAGCCGAACGGAACATAGATGTAAGCAATGTGGTCGATGAGCGAATCCTGATCCGGTGGTAGCGGCTTCAAATGCTCAGCGCGCCATTGCGGCTCGGCTGCGAGCCGCATGACTTCGCGGGCGCCCTGGTTCGCGCCGAGCATGGCAAGCGCCGGCAGCAACACGGCCACGGCGAGCAAAAATGGTGCTGCCCATTTGAAAAACGGCTTCAGGCGCAGCCAGAAATAAAGCCCGATGCAGCCGTGGGTCCAGGCCACGGTGAGCAGAACGAATTGCACCGCGAGCAACTCCGGGTGCGCGACCCAGTAGAAGAACAGTACCCCGGCATAATGGGATGGCGGGCGGTCGAACAGCACTCCCAGCCCGCGAACGGCTGCAAGATGCAACGCGATCAAAAGCGGAATGCTGAGCCCCAATGCGAGCTGCGTGATCTCGGCGAAGGTGTAGCGAAAATGCCGGCGCTGATAGAGCGCCCACAGGCCGAGGCCGGCGTGCGTAATTGCGGCTGCATAGAGCGCGAAATTGACAACAGGAATTCTCCAAAACCAGATGTGGTATTGAAGCCACGCCTCCATCGTGGCGTAGGAGATGTTTCCAAGCGCGTGATTGAAGAAGTGCGAGAAGATGTAGGCGAACACGACGAGGCCGGTGGCAAGGCGTACCTGTCGGACGCCGATGCCGCGCAGCCAAGCGGCAATGCCGGCCGCCGCGCCGGTGCCAATTGGACGAACGTCAACGATTGCCGGTGCCTGTAACGTCATATCGCATCATACCCGATCCTTCGCCCGCGATGGTGGCGACAGCCATGCGATCGATCGCCGCGGACCGCCACGCGCGAGCGAACGAAACGCTTCATCAATCGGGCTCTCAAAGCCAAAGAGCAGGAGCGCGCATGTCGCCTTCGGGTCACAAACGGAAGTGCCGCTCTCGAATTGCGATGTCTGCTTCTCTAATCGGCCGTTTGGGGTCAAGCGCTTTCAGACTGTCCGCCGCTGCAGTGTCGATGTCGCTCACGGGCTCGTGCTTCTCTTCGGAATCGGCGCCAAGGCCCTTCCATCATGGGATTCGAGGATGAGGCGGAACTATCTTTCGGGCGGCCTTGCCGTCAGACGAACGGCAGATCCAAGCGACCAAGCGAACTCGCCTCAACCATCGTCCCGCAAGGGACATCATTCCACCGCTCGGTGGATCTCCAGTGTTCTCCTATTACATTTGATTGTGCACGGTTCTCATGCAGCCACGACCTCCCGGGTCCATCGGAACTCGGTGCCGTCAACCCAGATGCGGTGCATGATCACGGCCAACCGTCGCGCCAGCGCGACGATCGCCTTCTTCATTCCGCGGTGCCTGGCGATCTTCATCGCCCAGGCCTTGAGCCAGGACCATTTTGTCGAACGTACCAGCATGACCTGCGCCGCTTCGTAGAGCATCATCCGCATCATCTCGTCTCCGCAGCGCGATATTCTGCCGCTTCGATCGATCTCGCCGGATTGATACTTGGAGCACGTCAGCCCAAATACGGCACCGACTGCCTTGGATTTGCGGAACCGAGCCGGCACGTCAACGGTGGCGCGATAAGTCAGTGCCACTACCGGGCCGACACCCGGGGTCGTCATCAGGCGCCGGCACACGTCATCGTCCCGCACGATCGCCAGCAATCGGCGATGCAGGATGACAAACTGCTCGCGAAGTACCCGCCGGACAATGAGCAGCGGTTCGACCAGCACAGCCAGGTCGGGCAAGTTCTCGACCAGTTCCTTGATGCGGGCCTCAAACTTCACAGTACCCACCATGCCCACCTTGAGACCGAAGTTGCGCAAAGTGCCGCGCAGGTCGTTGTCAATGGCGATCGCCTTCGACTGCAGCAGCTTGCGATGGGTCAGCAGCATCCGCAGTTTCTGACTGCGTAGCGTCTTCACGTGCACCGGGCGGTAAAGTCCCGCCCGGATCATCTGCGCGATGCCGCGTGCATCGTTGCGGTCCGTCTTGTTGATCTGGGCCTTCAGCACCGCCTGCATGTGCCGCGTCTCGACACAGACCACCGCTAACTCGGCTTCGGCCAGCGCACTGTAAAGCCACTGCGACAGCGGTCCGGCTTCCAATCCAATCCGCTTGAAGCGGTAGGCCGGGTTCTTCAACACCGCCAACAGTGCTTCAGGCTCGCTCGCAACCTTCACTTCCCGAACGATCTTGCCCGTGTCATCCACAATGCAGACGCTGGTCGCCTTGACCGACACGTCCAATCCAGCAAAATGGTCCATGCTGCGCTTCTCCTTCTGATGCTTGGGGCCCGTAACAACGGTGACCCCGTTTCACCATCAGCCTGAAGCGCAGCACCCAAAATCTTCAGCTATCCACAACAACGCCGGCCGATTACCCCATCTTTTCCCCCCATAAGCGGACACGCCTGCCGCATTTATGAGTACACGCCCTAGCCACTGCTGGCCGCGTAGTTCGTGTTCGTGATCAGGTCTGACAGATCAGTTTGCCGGCTTCGAGCAGCACGGCTGTAGCCGCGAACTTGTTCAAGGTACGCGCGACGATTTGGAGCTAACATGCGTTGAGCGGTCCAGCCCAACGAGGCCATCAACGCCGTGCGGCTTGGTGTCCTGTTCAAGAACCCAGCCCGCCAAGTGAAGCCCCCCACGCCCACCATCACGCGAGATCAAGATACTCGATAAGAATGAGATCGCCACCCTGATCAAGGCAGCAAAAGGGGTCGGCCTTTATGGTCCCAGTCCTTGTGGCTGTAACTACCGGTATGCGACGCGGAGAACTTTTGGCGCTGCGTTGGTCGGGTATTGACCTAAAGGCCGGCTCGCTGACGGTTAATCAGTCGCTCGAGCGCATCAAAGGCAAATTCGAATTTTAAATCGCCGAAAACCAAAACAAGTCGACGAACGATTACGTTGCCGGCTATCACGATCGAAGCCTGCGGGGGCACTATAAGACTCAACTCGAAGACCGATTGAAGATTGGGCTTGGGCGCGATCCTCGTGCACTTGTGTTCACGCGCGCTGACGGTCAGCCAAAGGATGCCGAGACGCTCAGCAAGGCATTTCGGCGGCTTGTCGCTTCCGCAAAGGTGAACACCGATTACGTTTCACAGGCTGCGGCACACCCATATTAGCCATCTCCTTATGGAGGGCGTGCACGCTAAAGTCGTTAGTGAGAGGGCCGGGCATGCTCACGTCAATATCACCCTCGGAGTGTATGCGGCCTATATGCCAAGCATGCAGGCCGACGCGGCGCTCCGAGTAGACGCGTGGCTCCGCTAGGCACTAAAAACTATGCTACTCAGACCTACTCGGTGGGAATTGGGTGGGAAATTGGCGCGTAAACAGAAGCGAAGCTTGTAAGTCATTGAATAAAACAACGGTCCCGTAGCTCAGCCGGATAGAGCAGCGGTTTCCTAAACCGAAGGTCGCAAGTTCGAGTTTTGCCGGGACCGCCAATGCCGCCAATCGGAGCGTGGCCGCGCCCACTCTATTGCCGGTACCGCTCTCTTGCTAAGGTCCACGGGTAGGCCGGTGAACAATGGGGTGCGCGCCATGTCCGAAGTTCTCAATCATGCCAAGCTTGCGATGTTGTTTCGCAAGGAATTTCAGCTCTGCAATCTGCAAAAGGGCGAAACCGTCGTTCTGTTGAGCGATCTCGGCGCGCGGCGCGATTACGTTTCGGCGGCCTTCGCGGCTGCGGAGGATTTCGGCGCCGACGCCTATGAGATGTGCGTCAACGCCATGCCGTCCTGGACCAAAGTCGGCGTCGAGACTGTCGGCCGCTGCAAGGGCACGCTCGAGGCCATCAAGTCCGCTGACATCCTCGTCTGCCTGCACATTCCGTTGTTCACGCGCTGGCTCAAGGAAGCGCGCGAGGCCGGCACGCGCGTGCTGATGGTGATCGACGGGCCGGATGAGCTCGAAGAGCTGATGGCGCCGCCAGGCCTGAAGGAAGCGGTCATGCACGCGGGCGAGCGGTTGCAACGCGCCAAGTCGATGCGCATCACGCGGCCCGGCGGCACCGACCTCTCCGTCGCGCTTGGCGGCTATCCGACCATGATCCAGTACGGTTTTTCGGAATCGAAGGGCCGTTTCGATCACTGGGGCGCCGGGCACGTGCATACCTTCCCCAATGAAGGCTCGGCCAACGGCACCGTCGTGTTCTCGCGCCGGGCGATATTGTCGTGTTGCCCTATTGCCGCTACGTGCAGGATGAAGTGCGCCTCGACATCCGCGACGGCTTTATCCGCAAAATCGAGGGCGGCCTCGACGCCAAGCTGATGAGCGACTGGCTCGACGGCAATCGCGCCAACCCTGACGACATGGACGGCCATGCCATCTCGCATCTCGGCTGGGGATTGAATCCGCAAGGCCGTTGGGACGCGATCGCACTCAACGGCTCCGATCCGAAGCGCCATCACGCTGGCGCGCGCTGTTTTGCCGGCAATTTCCTGTTCTCCACCGGCCCGAATTCGCAAGGCGGCGGCAAGCGCACGACCAAAGGACACTACGACGTGCCGATGCGCGATTGTACGGTTGCCCTCGACAACGACGTCATCATCGAGCGCGGCCGCTTCACCGACGAGAAGATGCGCGTCGCGCGCGCGGCGCGTTAGCGCGAAGAGCGCGCGCAGCATGGCGACCCCGGCCGCCAGCGCCCGCGGCATCAGCAAGCATTTCGGCGCGACGCGCGCGCTTGACGGCGTCGACTTCGATGTGCTGCTCCGGCGAAGTCCATGCGCTGGTCGGCGAGAATGGCGCCGGCAAATCGACGTTGGTGCGCATCCTCGCCGGCGTGCATCGGCCGGATCGCGGCGAGATCGCGATCGATGGGCGTCCGACTCACTTCGCTGGTCCGCGCGACGCCATTGCCGCCGGCATCATCAGCATCCCGCAGGAATTGCGGCTCGTGCCGACGCTATCGGTTGCGGAAAATCTCACGCTCGGCGATCCGCCGTTGCGGCGGATGCTCGGCTTGCGGGTCATCGATCGCGCGCGCATGCGCGAAGAGGCGAAGGAGCAGCTGGCAGCAGCTCGACTTCGCTCCCGATCCGGCGCTGCGCATCGATCAGCTTGAGCTTTGCCGAGCGTCAGCTCGTCGCCATCGCCAAGGCACTACGGCGGCGGTGCCGGGTACTGGTTCTCGATGAACCGACCGCAGCACTCGAAACGCGCGAGATCGAACGTCTGTTCGCGGTGCTGGCGCGCATGAAAAGCCAGGGCACGGCGATCGTCTACGTCTCGCACCGGCTCGATGAGGTGGTTGCGCTTGCCGACCGCTGCACCGTGCTGCGCGACGGCCGCGTCGCGGCAACGAGCCGGCGCGGCGCATTCAAGGTTGCCGATCTGGTCGAAGCCATGACCGGCCGCGCCAGTGCGCAGATCGAGACCGGCGCGTCGGCGCCCGGCGCGGTGCTGCTGGAGGACGCAGTCGGCCGGCCGGACGCCATCCAGTTGCGCGCGCATGAGGTGATCGGCCTCGCCGGTCTCCTCGGCAGTGGCGCAAGTGCGGTACTGCGACGGCTGTTCGGTATCGGCAAGGAAAACGTCGACATCCGCCGCAATGGCACGCTGCGCCGGATCGCCAGCCCGGCGGCGGCCGTCCGCGCCGGCATCGGCTTCGTGCCGGACGAGCGCCGGCTGGGGCTGATCATGAATATGTCGGTGCGCGACAACATTTTATTGCCGAGCCTCGACCGGCTGGCGCGCGGCGGGCGGCTCGACCGCGGCAAAGGCGACCGGCTGGTGCGGGAATTGATGGATTTGCTCGACATCCGGCCCCGGCAGATGCATGCGCGGGCTGGGCGCTATCGGGCGGCAATCAGCAGAAGGTCATTCTTGCCAAGTGGCTTGCCCGCGAAGTTAGCGTGCTTTTGCTCGATGAGCCGACGCAAGGCGATCGACGTGGCGGCCAAGGCGCAGATTCACGCCTTGATCCGCGACTTCGCCAAACGCGGCGGAGGCGTTCTCGTGCGCTCCAGCGATCTGGCCGAGCTTGCGCTCATCTGCGACGGCATTCTTGCCCTGCATCAGGGGCGCATCACCGATCGTTTGCTGCGCTCCGAGGGCTTCGACGAGAAGCGACTGCACGCCGCGATCGGCGGATGACCATGCCGCTTGCTCAAACGCTTCAATCTCTTTGGCCAAGGTCCGCTGATCGCGTTGTTGCTGCTGTGCCTGATCACCGCCTGTTGACCGGACCGTTTTCTTTCGCCGCTCAACCTCACCAATATTCTGGTGCAATCCTCGATCATGGCGGTGATCGCCATTGGCATGACGTTCGTGATCATCGGCGGCGGCTTTGATCTGTCGGTCGGATCGACGGTTGCTCTCGCCGGCTGCATCGCCGCGATGGCGATGGTGAAATTCGGTCTGATCGCCGGCGTCCTCGCCGGCGTCGCGAACCGGCGTCGCGGTCGGGTTGGTGAACGGCGCCATCATCGCCGAGCTCGGCATCAATCCGTTCATCACCACGCTCGGCACGATGGTGCTGGTGCGCGGCGTGGTTTATCTCATTACTGGCGGCGCGCCGGTGGGCGACGAACGTTTGCCGGCCGCGTTTCTTGCCTTCGGCATCGGGCGCTTCCTCGGTATTCATTATCTGGTGTGGGTGCCGGCCGTCCTGCTGGTGGTTCTATCCTGGGTGATGCGGGCGACGCCCTATGGCCGGCGCATCTACGCCACCGGCGGCAATCGGGAGGCGGCTTATCTTTCCGGTGTGCCGGTCGAGCGGATCATTGCTTCGACCTATGTCTGGTGCGGCGGACTAGCCGGCCTGGCCGGGGTGATGCTGGCGGCCCGCCTGCAGTCCGGCCAGCCGACCGCCGGCGAATTCTACGAACTCACCGCGATCGCCGCCGTGGTACTCGGCGGCGCCAGCCTGCAGGGCGGCGAAGGCACCCTCTACAAAAGCATCATCGGCGTCTTCATCATGGTCGTGCTCGGCAACGGCCTCAATCTGCTCAACGTCGATTCTTATTGGCAGCGGGTGGCGATCGGCGTCGTGATCATTGCCGCCGCCGCGGCAGATCGGCTACGCTCGCGCCATTGAGAGGGAGGACTTGTCATGTTGAACCTTCGTCCGGCCATTTTCGCGCTTGCCGCGCTGGCGACCGCGCTCGGCCTCGGCTCGGCGCCTGCGCCTGCACAAGAAAAGATCACGATCGGCGTCTCGCTCGCGCAGGACGACAATCCTTTCTACATCGTGATGCTCAAAGGCATCCGCGCGCGCGCCGAGCGAGCTCGGCTGGGATGTCGCCACCGTTTCGGCCAACGAGGACAAGGTCAAGCAGATCAACGGCGTGCAGGACCTCATTGCGCGCGGCGTCAAAGGCATCTTGATCTCGCCGATCGACGCCGTCGGCGTCAACGCCGCCTATGACGCGGCCAAAGCCGCCAATATCCCGATCGTATCGATCGCGCGCGGCTCGACCTCGCCCAATCAGACGCATCCATGTCGCGATGGACGAAAAGCAGATCGGCCGCGACATCGCCGAGTGGACGGCCAAGGCTATCGGCGGCGAAGGCAAAGTGGCCATGCTGCTCGGCCCGAGCGGTGCGCCGACGTTCCGCAATCTCGCCGACGGCTACACCGAAGTGATGGCGAAATATCCGAAAATTCAGATTGTGTTCCGTCCGACGGAGCGATGACGCGCGAGCGCGGCGTCAAGCAGGCCGAGGACGCGTTGGTCGCCAACCCGGATCTGAAGGCGATCTATGCCGCCAACGACGACGTCGCTTTCGGCGCAGCGCAGGCGGTCATCGCCGCCGGCCGCGCGGACAAGACGATCGTCACCGGCATGAACGGCGTGCCGCCGGCACTGCACGCGGTCAAGGACGGCAAGCTCGCCATGACCGTTGAGCTCAATCCGTTCCTGTGGGGCCGGCTCGGCGTCGACGTGCTGGCGACCTATCTGAAAGGCGACAAAGTCGAGCCGCGGGTCTTCATCAAGCATGTCATCGTCGACAAGACCAACATCGACGCAGAAGCTGCCGAAGCCTAAGGGACACGAACATGGCCAGTGCCGCGCCGGCCGCCAAGCAAAGCGACTTCGTCGCCCAATTGGAAGCGGCCAACCTGCATCCGTTGTGGGACCGCTTCCGCACGCTCACGCCGGTCAAGCCGCAGGCCAAAGATCCGCCGTTGATCTGGCGCTGGCGCGACATCGAGCCGTTCACCGAGCGCGCCGGTGTCGGAAGTGCCGATCGACGACGTCGAACGCCGGGCGCTGATCCTGGTCAACCCGGCGTTCGGCGGCGAGACGGTGACGACGTCGAACCTGATCGGCGCTTTCACCGTGCTCGATCCCGGCGACCGGGCGCGCCCGCACCGGCACACTTTCGCGGCGATCCGCTTTGCCACCCGCGCCGAAGGCGCGGCGACGATCGTCAACGGCCGGCGCTGCGACATGCACGACGGCGATCTGATCCTGACGCCGCCGATGTGCTGGCACGGCCACATCAACGAGAGCGATCACCGCATCATCTGGTTCGATGCCGCCAACATTCCGCTGATCCGCACGCTCGATGCGAATTTCTTCGAGCCCGGCGATCCGAGATCCAATCAGTTCTGGCAGGTCGACGAAGGCGACGAGAAGTTGTGGGCGAGTCAGGCATGGTCGGGCCGATCTGAGCCCGCGCCGGCGCATTCGCCCAAATATCATTATTCCGGCGCCGCGACGCGGCGGCTGTTGGCCGCGCTTGCCGGCCGGTCACGACGGCGCGCGCACCATGCGCTACACCAATCCCGCCACCGGCGGTGCGGTGATGCCGGCGCTCGATTGCTACGCGATGCGGCTTACCGAGGGCCAGGCCACGCGGCCGAAGCGCACGACCTGCAACATGATTTGCCTGGTCGTTTCCGGAACCGGACAATCGACCGTCGGCGAGCACACCTTCCGACTGGTCGCAGCACGACGTGTTCTCGATCCCGCACTGGAATTTCGCCAGCCACACCGCCACCGGCGGTGACGCCGATCTGTTTATCGTGTCGACAAGGTAGCGCTTCGAGCGCCTCGATCTCTTCCGCGAGGAATACCAATAAATCCACGCCCGACATTGGCGCATGAAGGCATCGGCGCGCCGGTTCGCCGCGTCGAGGACGACAAATTCCTGCGCGGGCTCGGCCGCTTCGTCGCCGACATTATGCTGCCGGGCGAGCTGCATTGCGTGCTGGTGCGCTCGCCGCATGCGCATGCGCGCATTCGGCAGATCGACAGCACGGCGGCGGCCGCTCGCCCGGGCGTCGTCGCCGTGTTCACCGGCGCCGATATGGCGGCCGACGACGTCGGCCCGATGGCGCCGTTTGGGCGATCAAATCGGCCGACGGCAAGCCGATGGCGGAGCCGCCGCGCTTTGCGCTGGCGCGCGGCACGGTCCGTCATGTCGGCGAGGCGGTGGCGCGGTCATCGCCGAAAGCGCGGCCAAGCACGCGATGCCGCCGACTCGTGCAAGTGGACTATGAGCCGCTGCCGTCGGTGATCGATGCCAAAGCCGCGATGCGCGAGCGGTGCGCCGCTGCTGCATGAAGCGGCGCCCGGCAATGTCTGCTTCCGCTTCGCCCGCGGCGATGAAGCGGCCGTCGCAAGGCTTTCGCCGGCGCCGCGCACGTGGTGCGCCTCGATCTGATCAACAATCGCCTGATCGGCGCGGCGATCGAGCCGCGGGCGCTGTTGGCCGACGGCAGCGCAGGCCGACAAGCTGACGCTCTACTGCGCCACGCAGGTCCCGCATCTCATCCGCCGCGCCGTCAGCGAGCAACTCAACCTGCCGCAGACCGCGATCCGGCTCGTCGCGCCCGACGTCGGCGGCGGCTTCGGCTACAACGTCGGGTGCCACGAGGCGGATTGCCGTCTGCGGCAGCTTTAGCTGCTCGCCGACGGCGCGGCGAATGAGATGCGGCACTTGAGTAGCGCAATAGAGCGTAAGCTTGCTGCCTGCGCTGCCGTCGGCGATGACAGCGCGCGGCTCGATCGCTGCACCGATCAGGCGGTTGTTGATCAGATCGAGGCGCACGATGTGAGCGGCGCCGGCGAAGGCCTTGCCCACCGTCGCCTCATCGCCGCGTGCGAAGCGGAAGCACAGATTGCTCGGAGCGCACTCGTGAAGAAGCGGTGCATTGTCGTGCATCGCGGCTTTTGCATCGATGACCGACGGCAGCGGCTCATAGTCAACTTCAACAAGCTCCGCAGCATCGCGTGCCTGGTCGGCGCTCTCGGCAATGATCGCGGCCACAGCCTCACCGACATGACGGACCGTTCCGCGCGCCAGGGCAAAGCGTGCTGGCTCCGCCATCGGCGTGCCGTCGGCCGATTTGATAGCCCAAAACGCCGTCATCGGGCCGACGTCATCGGCCGCCATGTCGGCTCCGGTGAAAACGGCGGCGATGCCCGGGCCGAGCGAGCCGCCACGCCATCGATCCGCAGAATTCGCGCATGCGCGTGCGGCGACCGTAGCAGCACGCAATGGAGCTCTCCGGGCAGGGTGATGTCGGCAACGAAACGACCGTGGCCACGCAACAGCTTTGGATCTTCGACGCGGCGAAGCGGCGCGCCGATCCTTCATGAGCCATTGTCGGGCGTGGATTTATTGGTATTCCTCGCGGAGGAGCTCAAGGCGTTCGAACGCCACCTTGTCAGACACGATGAAGAGATCGGCGTCACCGCCCCTGGCGGCGTGGCTGGCCCAGCTCCAATGCGGGATCGAGAACACGTCGTGTTGCGACCATTGGAACGTGTGCTCGCCAATGGTCGAGCGCCCGGTTCCGGAAACGACTAGGCAAATCATGTTGCAAGTCGTGCGCTTCGGCCGGGTGGCTTGTCCTTGGCAAGCCGCACCGCGTAGCAATCGAGTGCCGGCATCACCGCCCCGCCGGTTGCCGGATTGGTGTAACGCATGGTTCGCGCACCATCGGGACCAGTGGGAAGAGTTGCCAGCAGGCGCCGGGCCGCGGCGCCGGAATAATGATATTTGGGCGAATGTGCCGCCATGGGCTTAGATCGGCACCGACCATGCCCGACTCTGTCCATAGCCTCTCATCGCCTTCGTCGACCTGCCAGAATTGGTTGGATTTCGGGTCGCCAGGCTCGAAGAAATTCGCGTCGAGTGTCCGGATCAGCGGAATGTTGGCGGCATCGAACCAGATAATGCGATGATCGCTCTCGTTGATGTGGCCGTGCCAGCACATCGGCGGTGTCAGGATCAGATCGCCATCGTCCATGTCACAGCGACGGTCGTTGACGATCGTGGCCGCTCCCTCGGCGCGGGTGGCGAAACGGATCGCCGCAAAGGTGTGACGGTGCGGCCGCGCCCGATCTCCGGGATCGAGCACGGTGAAAGCGGCGATAAGGTTGGAAGTCGTCACCGTCTCGCCGTCGAACGCAGGGTTGACCAAAATAAGCGCCCGGCGTTCGACGTCGTCGATCGGCACTTCCGACCCGGCTCGCTCGGTGAACGGCTCGATATCCCGCCAGCGCCAGATCAGCGGCGGATCTTTGGCCTGAGGTTTGACTGGGGTGAGCGTGCGGAAGCGATCCCACAGCGGGTGCAGGTTGGAGGCTTCCAGTTGGGCGACGAAATCGCTTTGTTTTGCAGCTGTCGCGCGGTCAGCCATGTTCGGCATCCCTTAGCTTTTCGGTAGCTTCTGGTCGATGTTGGTCTTGTCGACGATGACATGCTTGATGAAGACCCGCGGCTCGACTTTCTCGCCCTTCAAATAGGTCGCCAGCACATCGACGCCGAGCTCACCCCACAAAAACGGATTGAGCTCAACCGTCATGGCAAGCTTGCCGTCCTTGACTGCGTGCAGCGCCGGTGGCACGCCGTTCATGCCGGTCACGATCGTCTTGTCGGCGCGGCCGGCGGCGATAACCGCCTGCGATGCGCCGAGCGCGACGTCATCATTGGCGGCATAGATCGCCTTGAGATCCGGATTAGCGACCAGCGCGTCTTCGGCCTGCTTTACGCCGCGCTCGCGGGTGAGCGGCTCCGTCAGTACGGAAAGCAACCTGAATTTTCGGATATTTGGCCATCACTTCGGTATAGCCGTCGGCGAGATTGCGGAACGTCGGCGCCCCGCTTGGGCCGAGCAGCATGGCGACTTTGCCTTCGCTGCCGATCGCCTTGGCCGTCCACTCGGCGATATCCCGGCCGATCTGTTTTTCGTCCATTGCCACATGCAGTGTCTGATTGGGCGACGTCGAGCCGCGCGCGATCGACACGATCGGGATGTTGGCGGCTTTGGCCGCGTCATAGGCCGCGTTGACGCCGACGGCATCGATCGGTGAGATCAGGATGCCCTTGACGCCGCGCGCGATGAGGTCCTGCACGCCGTTGATCTGTTTGACCTTGTCCTCGTTGGCCGAAACGGTTGCCACGTCCCAGCCGAGCTGCTCGGCGCGGGCGCGGATACCCTTCAGCATCACGATGTAGAAAGGATTGTCGTCCTGCGCGAGCGAGACGCCGATCGTGATCTTTTCTTGTGACGGGCCAGGCGCGGTACCGGGCCCCGACGCGGTCGCCAGCAGGCCGCAACCAAAATAGCAGGACGAAGGTTCAACATGACGCGTTCTCCCTCCTCACTGGCGGTAGCGTAGCCGATCTGCCGCCGCGGCGGCAATGATCACGCCGCCGATTGCCACCCGCTGCCAATATGAATCGACGTTGAGAAGATTGAGGCTGTTGCCGAGCACGACCATGATGAAGACGCCAATGATGCTTTTATAGAGAGTGCCTTCGCCGCCATGGAGGCTCGCGCCGCCGAGAATGACGGCCGCGATCGCAGTCAGCTCGTAAAATTCGCCGGCGGTCGGCTGACCGGACTGCAGACGGGCCGCCAGCATGACCCCGGCCAGGCCGGCCAGCCCGCCGCACCAGACATAGGTCGAAGCGATGATCCGCTCGACCGGCACGCCGGAAAGATAGGCCGCCTCCCGGTTGCCTCCGGTGGCGTAAACGCGCCGGCCATAGGGCGTCGCCCGCAATACCCATGATAGACAACAAGCAGAACGGCGGGACCCATACCAGATAATGGATTCCCAAGAAGCGCGTCGAGCCAAAAGCGATGAATCGCGGCCGGCAACGATCGTCGCCCACGGGAGCGCCGCCGGTAATCAGGTAAACAAGGCCGCGCACCAGCACCATCGTGCCAAGCGTGGTGATGAACGGATTTACGCCGAGCTTGGCGATGATCACGCCGTTGACGAAGCCGACCGCGATCCCGCCGCGACGCCGGCAAGGACGCCCACGGCCAAACCGAACTTCACCATCGTCATGGCCGCGATGCAGCCGGCAAAAGCGGCTGCCGAGCCGACCGACAAATCGAAGCCGCCGCCGATAATCACGAACGTCATGCCGATGGCGATGACCGCCATGATCGACGATTGCACGAGAATATTGGTGAGGTTTAGCGGCGACAGAAAACGGTTGGTCAAAAGCGCGGCGATAAGGCAAAGCAGCCAACAGCGTGATGAGCGGGACCTTGGCCGATGAGATTGAAGCGTTTGATGCGACGGCGGCATGGTCATCCGCCGATCGCGGCAAGGAGACGCTTTTCGCTAAACCCTCGGAGCGCTGCAGACGGTCGGTTATGCGCCCTTGATGCAGCGCCACGATGCCATCGCAGATCAGGGCCAGTTCGTCGAGATCGCTGGAGCGCACCAGAACACCGCCGCCGCGTTTGGCGAAATCGCGGATCAAGGCGTGAATTTGCGCCTTGGCGGCAACGTCAATGCCTTGCGTCGGCTCATCAAGCAAAAGCACGCCGACTTGGCGCGCGAGCCATTTGGCGATGATGACCTTCTGCTGATTGCCGCCGGACAACATCGCGGTCCGCATGCGCGGCTGGCGCGGCCGGATATCGAGCAACTCCATCAACTGCCCGACCAGTCGGTCGCCTTTGGCCCTGTCAAGGCGGCCGCGCGCGCCAAGAGGTCAAGACTTGGAAGCAGAATGTTATCGCGCACCGAAAGATTCATCACGAGCCCCAGGCGGCGTTCGTCGGGCACGTAGCCAATGCCGAGGCTGACGGCGGCGTCCGGGCTCGCGATCCGGCGCACGGCGCCAGCGCGGTGCACCTCGATCTTTTCATCGCCGATGCCGAATATGCGGCGCAGCACGTTGCCGGCGCCGCTGCCGAGCAGTCCGGCAAGGCCGATCACTTCGTTGGCGTGCAAGCGGATGGCGTCCGGCCGGTCGGTGACGTCTTCAAGCACCACCGCGCCAGGCATCAACGGCTCGGCATCGATTTGAGCCACCGTGCGGCCGGTCATGGCTTCCACAAGATCAGCGGCTTGAAACGCGCCACGTTGGCGTACCGCCGCGACGCGGCCGTCCCGCAACACGGTGCAGCGATCCGCAAAGGAAACCACCTCATCGAGCCGATGTGAAACGTAGATGATCGCGGTGCCCTGGCGTTTCATGCGCGCCAGCACGGCGAACAGGCGCTCGATTTCGCGGTTCTCGAGCGCCGCCGTCGGCTCGTCGAGAATAGGACTCGGCAGCGCCGGCGCAGCGCCTTGGCGATGGCCACCAGCTGGCGCTCAGCAAAGCTCAAGCGGCTGACGCGGGTACTTAGGATCGGGACCGAATTCGAGCTGCGCAAGCTGCTCTCGCGCCTGTTGCCGCATGCGGGCGCGATCGATCACTTTGATGCCGAACATGCGCCGCAGCGGCGGGTCGCCGAGGGTGAGGTTTTCTGCAACCGAGAGGGCAGGAACGAGCCGCAGCTCCTGCGGAATTGTGATGATGCCCGCGGCAATGGCATCACGCGGGCCGTCGAATGCGCGGAGCCCATCGTCGACGGTGACTTCCCCCGCGTCAGGCCGATGCACGCCGGAGAGGATCCGCACCAGCGTCGACTTGCCGGCTCCGTTCTCGCCGACAAGGGCGTGCAGTTCACCAGAGCAATACGTCGAAATCCACACGATCGAGCGCCCGCGTTGCGCCGAAATGTTTCGAAACACCGCGCGTGCCAGCCGCCGGAGTGGTCATGCCTGCGGCGCCCCGGATTTTTAACGCGCAGCGCGCGCGACGCGCATTTTTTCGTCGGCGAAACAGCCACGATCGATAATCACGTCGTTGTCGAGGGTGACCGTACAATCGCGCATCGGCACGTCATAGTGGCCCTTAGTGGTGCGTTTGCCGCCCCCTTGCGAGTTCGGGCCGGTAGAGAAGAGGAAATTGCCGGCAAAACAGCGTGCGCCGGCATGGTGGCGCTTGGGATCCGAGCCGTTCAGCGCGATCGCGTCCCAGCGCCCTTGAGGATTTAGTCCCCATCCGAGATGCGAGATGGCATGGCCGTCCATGTCTTCAGGCGTGGCGCGGTTGCCTTCCAGCCAGTCGCTCATCAGCTTGGCGTCGAGGCCGCCCTCGATTTTGCGGATAAAGCCGTCGCGGATGTCGAGGCGCACCTCGTCCTGCACGTATCGGCAGTAGGGAAGGACGACTATGTCACCAGGTGCGAACACGACCGTGCCGTTGGCAGAACCTTCGTTGGGGAAGGTGTGCACATGGCCCGCACCCCAATGATCGAAACGTCCCGGCGCCTCGGCGAAGCCGTACTGAATCATTGTCGGATAGCCGCCAAGCGCGACGGAGAGGTCG
>CAWJTE010000010.1:0-11579 GCA_963845775.1 uncultured Alphaproteobacteria bacterium | reverse complement strand
AAGAGCGCTCGGGCAAAGCCGCAAGCGGCGAAGCCTGCTTCGAAGCTGGTCACCAAAGTTCCGCTAACGGCCGCGCACAAGGCAACGCCGGCGATCCGGAAGGAACCGTCCATCGCGGATCCGGTCGTTGCCGAACACAAAGCGGTGCGCAAGGTCGCACGCGCGACCGCAGCCGGTCTGGTGTCGCGCAATGATCGCAGCAGCGTGCATGCCGCGATCCATCGCCAACGTCCCGTGCACGAGAAACGCCGGGAGGCGTAGCCATCGGCGCGCCGCGGGAAGACTAGCGTCGGAGAACGCCGGCGTCTCGGCCCGTACTAGGCGGCAAGCACCTTCTGCACTTCGTTGACGAGCTCGCGCAGATGGATCGGCTTGGACAACACCTTGGCGTGCTTGGGCGCGCTTGAATCGGAATTGAGCGCGACCGCCGCGAACCCGGTGATGAACATTATCTTGATGTCCGGGTCGAGTTCGGCGGCGCGGCGGGCGAGCTCGATGCCGTCCATTTCCGGCATGACGATATCGGTGAGCAGAAGCTCGAACGGCTCTTCCCGCAGACGCTGGTAAGCGGCCATGCCATTGTCATAGGACATGACCTCGTAGCCGGCATTTTGCAGCGCCTTGACGAGGAAACGCCGCATGTCGATGTCGTCTTCCGCTAGCAGGATTTTGGCCATTGCCACTCGATCCCCGGCACGCAGGCCGGCCCTCTTGATTCCATAAGCCCGATTGCGGGTAAACATGAGGTGAAGGTTGAGCGGATTTGGCTGCGGCACGCCCTGGACAATGGCCGCCATCGCACGCTAGGGATTCAATATCGATTGCTGGATCGTTAAAGCCGCACCGAGGCCGACCGGCGCCATGTTGCAAATCCAGGACGAGTTCGATCCTGCGTTCGAAGCACTCGAGCCGGCGGAGTGCCGCGGCCCGCTGCTGTTCAATTCGCCGCATAGCGGACGCGTTTATCCGCGCGAATTCCTGCTGACCTCACGGCTCGACCTCGCGACTCTGCGCCGCTCCGAAGATTCGTTCGTCGACGAATTGATCGCCGGCGTGGTGAGGCACGGTCATCCGCTGGTGTGCGCGCATTTTCCGCGCTGCTATGTCGACGTCAATCGCGAGCCTTACGAGCTTGACCCGCGGATGTTCGACGGCCGACTGCCGTCCTTCGCCAATACCCGCTCGATGCGGGTGGCCGGCGGGCTCGGCACGGTTGCGCGCGTGGTCGGCGACGCGCAGGAAATCTACGACCAGCGCATCTCGGTCGCCGAGGCGCTCAAGCGGATCGATGGCCTATACAAGCCTTATCATCGCACCTTGCGGCGCGTGTTCATGCGGCTGCATCGCGAGTTCGGCGCCGCCATGTTGATCGATTGTCATTCCATGCCGTCGTCGAGCGGGGCCAAGGACGAACGACCGCGTGCCGATCTGGTGCTCGGCGACCGCTATGGCACGAGCTGCGTGCCGCTGATCGCCGAGACGATCGAGGCGACGATGCGTGGCTTCGGCTACGTCGTCAGCCGCAACAAGCCTTATGCCGGTGGCTTTATCACCGAGCATTACGGCAACCCGACTGCGGGTCTGCACGCCATCCAGCTTGAGATCAACCGCGCGCTGTATATGGACGAGCGCCGCTATCAGAAGTCGGCGACTTTCGCGAAGCTGGCTGCAGAATTCGAAATCCTGGCTGATCGGCTGGCGGCCATACCGCTCGAGGAGCTGCGGCCCTACCGGGCGGCAGCCGAGTAGCCGCCATACCGGCGAACAAAGAAAAAGGGCCGCTCGCAATGCAAGCGGCCCAAGTCTAGGGAGGAAACGCCCAAGGAGGGCGACGGTAAACTAAGGAGAAGGATCTCCCGCTACCGCACTGCAGCAACATACACCGCGCCGCACAAAACGCAAGTCCCGTTGCCTATCTCACCGGCATTTTTCCCCGGAAATTCCCTGCAAATTGTGCAGAGCAGGTTTTCCACAGGCCATACACGCCGTCGTCGGCGTACCGCCGATGCCAAAAACGGAAGTTACACAATGACTTCAGCAAGGCGCTCAGTCGCATTTATGCGTCTGCGCAAAATTCAGGCAATGGCGGTTCTGGAACAACGTTTCCCTCAACAAAGGCCATTTGGTGCGGGAGTGTTGCCAATTGGCAACACGTGAATTGCCGCTGACGGTGGACTTCGATAATCGAACCCGCGAGGCAGAAGTATGACCGCGATCGACTTCGCAGCGTTCGTGGATGAACTCGCCACCGTTTCGGGCGAAACCATCCGGCCATTTTTCCGCAGCGCGCTCGGGATTGAAAACAAGAGCGTGTCCGGCAGTTTCGACCCGGTCACCGCGGCCGATCGCGCCGCGGAGGCCGCCATGCGCGCGCTGATCAAAAAGACCTTCCCGGAGCACGGCATCCTCGGCGAGGAATTCGCCGCCGAACATCCCGACGCTGAGTATGTCTGGGTGCTTGATCCGATCGACGGGACCAAATCCTTCATCTGCGGCATGCCGGCGTGGGGCACCTTGATCGCGCTCACGCGCCGCGGCGACCCGATCTACGGCATGATGCATCAGCCGTTCACCCGCGAGCAATTTACCGGTGACGGCAAGGCCGCAAGCTACCGCGGCCCGGCCGGCGATCGGGCGTTGCGTGTGCGCCCGTGCGCGAACCTCGACGAGGCAGTGCTGTTGACCACCAGCCCACTCCTGATGCGCGAGGGCGATCGGCGCGCATTCCGCCGCGTCGAAGACGCGGTGCAGCTGTCGCGCTATGGCGGCGATTGCTACGCCTATTGCATGCTGGCCGCTGGTCACATCGATCTGGTGATCGAAACCGAGCTCAAGCCCTACGACGTGCTGCCGCTCATCCCAATCATCGAGGGTGCCGGCGGCATCATCACGACGTGGGCTAATGAGAGGCCGCACCAGGGCGGAAAGATCATCGCCGCCGGCGACAAGCGCGCGCACGCAAAGGCAATGGCGTTGTTGCAGAAATAACCGGACGCCCGCACTTAATACGGCGGGGTGCCGGGGACGAAAGCGTCGAACGCCGCCCAGAATTGCGAACGATAGCGGTCCTGCTCCATCAGCAATTCGTGCTGGGCGCCGCTGACCACGAGATGCGAGCCGGCGCGAAGCTGCAGGGCGAAGTCTTCGATTGCGGTGTTTGACACGATGAGGTCGCGGCCGGCGCCGACGATCAGAATGGGTTGGCGGATGCCCGCCGGATAGCTCGGGTCGCTGGTAGCGCGCATGGCATGGAAGGCCGCATCGCACCACGCGACGGTTGGGCCGCCCAATCCAAGTGCCGGTTCTGTCTCAACCACGGCGGCGTTGCGGGCATAGCGAACTGGATCGCTGGTCAGAATATTGCCGGCGAACGGCTGCAAATCGAGCACGCCCGGATAACGGCCTGGCAGATACATGGCGCCTAAGCCCCACTGCCGCATCCCCCAGACGATGCTGGCGGCAACGGGCATCGAACCCACTAGCGCAATGCCAAGCATCGGCGCCGACAGCACGATACGATCGAACCAGCGCTGGCCGCGGTGCGCTGCGCGGATAACCACTGTGGCTCCCATCGAATGGGCGAGCGCAAACATCGGCGGCGGGCAATCCGGCAGCACGACGTCACGCATGAAAGTTTCAAGGTCGGTGTCGAATTCGGAAAAGCTGCCGACATATCCCTTGTGGCGATCGCTCAGCTGGCGATCCGACAGGCCCTGGCCGCGCCAGTCGAGAATGGCAACCGCGAAGCCGCGGCTGCGCAGATCGCGGACGGTTTCGAAATATTTTTCGATCCATTCGGTGCGGCCGGGAAAAATGCAGACGGTGCCGCGCCGGCCCGCCGGCGGCGCAAAGCGCGCGAAGCGCAATGATATGCCGTCAGGCGTCTTCAGCATGCCGGTAACGACGTTGTCGGGAACCGGGTTGGCGGGAATTGAGACAAGCTTCATAAGTTATTATTTACCAATGAGTTAGGACCCCTTGCGGGCTTGCAAGAATATCACCATTTGTGATCCGTGGCAGGCCACACTGGCTGCACATCACCCACAGGATCCGGCCCACAAGGTGGATCCCCCGCATGTCGCTTCAGAAGGAGGATATGCCATGCGAACTTTCGATCTTGCACCCCTTTATCGTTCCACCGTCGGCTTCGACCGGCTTTTCTCGCTGCTCGATCAGGGCATCGACGGCTCGGCACCGGGCTACCCGCCCTATAACATCGAGCGGACCGGCAACAATGAATATCGCGTCACTGTCGCGGTAGCCGGCTTCAGCGAGCCGGAGCTTTCGGTCGTTGCCAAGGAAAATACCTTGACCATCCGCGGCGAAAAGACCGCCAAGGAGGAAGAAAAGCGCGGCGATGTGCTCTATCACGGCATTGCGGCGCGCGCTTTCGAGCGCGTGTTTCAGCTCGCTGACTTCGTCCAGGTGAAGGGCGCCAAGCTCGAGCACGGTCTCCTGCACGTCGATCTGGTGCGCGAGATTCCCGACGCCAAGAAGCCCCGCACCATCCCGATCGGCAACGGCAAAGCCGCCGAGCAGAAGACGGTCGAGCAGAAACAGGCTGCTTAAGCGTGGCGTTTGAGCGTGAAGCGTTCAGCGCCCCGGCTTTCCGGGGCGCTTTTTTATGCCGCGATCGCTTCGAGCCGCCGCTGGGTAACGTTGGGCCCGAAGAAGCCGATGACGATGAATACGACCACCATGGCGCCGGCGATGAAGGTGAACACGCCGACCGTGCCGTAATGGCCGAGAAAGAAGGCGATGATAAAACCGGAGAAGATGACGGAAAACCGGCTCCACGAATAGACGAAGCCCACCGCCTGGGCGCGGATGCGGGTCGGATATAGCTCGGCCTGATAGGCGTGGAACGAGAAAGCAAGCCAGTTGTTGCAGAGCGTGATCAACAGGCCGCATACGATCACGCCGGCGGCGCCGCTCTGCTGCGCGAACAATAACCCGAACACGGCGATACCGATCGCTGCCCAGGCAATCTGCCATTTACGCTCGAAGCGGTCGGCAAAATAGACACCGATCAGCGGACCGATCGGGGCGGCGATCGCGATGATGAAGGTGTAAGCCAGCGATCTGGTGACCCCGATGCCTTGTGAAATCAACAGCGCCGGTACCCAGCTGGAAAAGCCGTAATAGCCGATGGTCTGCACCAGATTGAAAATCACCAGCATGATGGTGCGGCCGCGATATAGCGGGCTCCAGATCTCGGTCCATGCGCCGGGCTTGTGGTCGGTCTCGCCTGTCACGACTTCCGGTGGCGGCAGTTCGCCGCCGGTTTCGGCGCGCGCATGGCGCTCCATCTCCGCAAGCACGCTTTCCGCCTCGGCGAGGCGGCCGTGCTGCACGAGCCAGCGTGGCGATTCCGGCAAGTTGCGGCGAATCCACCAGATCACGATCGCGCCGACCGAGCCGATGATAACGACGATGCGCCAGCCGGCCAGGCCGAAGACGGTGAGCGGCACGAGCTGCCAGGCGAGAAACGCAACCACCGGCACCGCCGTAAACATCACGAAATTCATGTAGGCGAAGGCCGGTCCGCGCCGCCCCTTGGGGACCAGCTCCGACAGGTAGGAATCGATGTTCACCAGCTCGACGCCCAATCCAATGCTGGCGATGAACCGCCACAGATCGATGCTCGCCGGCGTGTGTTGGAACGCCATGATGAACGCGCCGATCGAATACCACAGCAGCGCGAAGGTGAAGAATCGAGCGGCGCCCGTAGTGGTCGGAAACCCAGCTGAAAACCAGCGTGCCTACGAACATCCCGGCAAATAGAGCGGCGACGAAACTGGCGAAGCCGGTGAAGTCGAACAGGCCCTTGGTGGTGGGCGTGAAAATACCTTCCTTGAACAGGCCGATCGCCACGTAAGCGGTAAAGAAAAGATCGTAGAACTCGAACCAGCCGCCGAGCGAAAGAAGCGTAACGAGCTTGCGCGTATAGCGGGTGGACGGCAAGCGATCGAGGCGCGCGGCGACGGTGACCGCTGCATCCGCAGCCATAGCGTTTCCTCTCCGGAGTGGCCGCGGCTGCGAGCCGCGGACTTATTGGTTCAGGCTGGTTCGGTGGTCAGACTGTCATCGCAGGCGACGCGAAGCAATGCAGATGCGCTTCGGTCGCAGACAGTCAATCCGGGATTGCGGGCGGCGCCGGTCGCTTCGGGGCTGCAGGCGGAGGGGACGGTGACGGCGTCGACGCCGTCGTGCTTGGCTTTGGCTCTGGTTTGGCCGCGGGCACCTCTACCGACTTGACGGCGGGCAAAACGGCCGGTTTGGCGGCTGCCTTGGCGTCGCGCGCCGCAAGCTCCGCCGGGCGCGGCCGCGGCAGCGGCGCGCTCGCGTCGTACGGATGCGAACCGGGATGCGACACCGGCGCTGGAGGCGGCCCCAGAGCCGCTTCCTGCGGCGACAATCCGGGACCGTCGGCGTCCGGTGGAACGCCATGAGGCGGCGGCATGTCGTAAGGCGCGGCTACCATGCCGACCGCGCCGTACGGCCCGGGTCCGGGCACAATTCGATTTACGGCGCGGATGGCGCCGCTGCGCGCATCGACGACGACGCGCATCAGGATGCCGCGAAAATCCGTGGCGCGCAGCACGTAAGTCGTGCCCTCACGTAGTGGCGGCGCCAGCGGCTCAAAGCCCGCCGAGCGGATCATCTTGGTGACTTCGTAAGGAGGCATGAAGCCCGGCGCCGGAAGCGGCGCAGGCGGCGCCACTGGCGGCGACTGCGCGCGAACGGGGGCAGCGGCCAGCAGCGCGGCGCTCAGACAAATTACGGCAAGTCCGATCAGCCCGGCCTTCACGGACGAGACCCCCTACCCCGGAGCGCGGTGATGCCCGCGCGCCGACAACGTTATCCCAAATTACGGCGGCGCTTGGGCGTAATTTTCCCAGTGCCGCGTCTACGGCGGGGCAGCCAAACCCGGGTTACGTTACTGCCTTACTTCTCCCCCGGTTCGCGATGAATCGGGTCCACCCACAATACCGTTTCAGGCTTTTCGACCGGCTCGATGTCGAGATTGATCGCGATGGCTTCGCCGTCACTGCGCACCAGCACGCATTCCAGCACCTGGTCCGGGCTGGCATTGATCTCCTGATGCGGCACGTAAGGCGGAATGAAGATGAAATCGCCCGGATCGGCCTCCGCGGTGAATTGCAGGTGTTCGCCCCATCGCATGCGCGCCTTGCCGCGAACCACATAGATGATGGTTTCGAGATGGCCGTGATGGTGCGCGCCGGTTTTCGCATCCGGTTTGATGGTCACCGTGCCGGCCCACAGCTTCTGCGCACCGGCGCGGGCGAAGTTGATCGCCGCCTTGCGGTCCATGCCTGGCGTGGACGGCACGTTCGGGTCCAATTGGTTGCCGGGAATGACGCGCACGCCGTCGTGCTTCCAGCGTTCGGCTTCGTTGGGGGAATGAGCGGCGTGACCGTGGCTGCGGATTTCTGTCATCAGTTCGCGTCCAAAGGGCCGATGGGGATAATCGCTGCCCTCATCCGCGCGACGTGTCAACGATCGTCGTTTTCAAATCAGGGCTTCCAAGCCGCCCGACGGAATGCCTATACTTCGCACCAGTTGAACGGCCCGAAAATCTCTGTCGTCTCGCCGATTTTGCGCGGCACGCGAGGGCAAATGTCCATAGAGTTTGCGCGCGTTGACGCGGCGCCGCGGGTCAGACCGCCTGCGCGGATACCGCTACCTTCCGGGGTAAACCGGCGCGGCATTTATTGGCGCTACGCATTCGCTGTCGGCAGCTATCATGCGCTGGCCTTATTGGCCTTCTTTACATGGTTTTTCAGCTGGACCGGTGTCGCTCTCGCGATCTTGGGGGCTACTTTCTTCGGCGTCGTCGGCATCAATCTTTGTTATCATCGCTTGTTGAGCCACCGCAGCTTCCAGTGCCCGAAATGGCTTGAGTACGCCTTCGCAATAGTTGCGGTTTGCTGTCTGGAGGATACCCCTGCCCGCTGGGTTGCCGTACATCGTAAGCACCATCATCGCGCCGACGACGAGCCGGACCCGCATAGTCCGCTGGCGAGCCTGCTTTGGGCCTATGTCGGTTGGCTGCTGATTGAAAACACCGATCTGAGCAGGATAGCTCTCTACGACCGTTATGCCCGCGACATCATTCGCGATCGCTTTTACGTGTTTGTCGAACGTGCCATCGTTTGGATCTTATTGCTGTCTTGGATCGTCTACTTCGCTGCAGGGTTTGCTGCCGGGCTGGTGGCCGGGGACACGCTGATGGAAGCAGTGCAGTTCGGTGCCTCTATATGGCTCTGGGGCGTTGTGGTGCGCTCCATCATTGTTTGGCACATCACATGGTCAGGCAATTCGTTTCCTCACCTTTGGGGCTACCGCAACTACGAAACGAAAGATAACAGCCGCAATAATGTCATCGTGGCGATCATCACCTGGGGCGAAGGATTTCATAACAATCACCATGCCTACCCGAGTTCCGCCAGCAACTCGCATCGGTGGTGGGAGGTGGATGTGACGTACCTGTTCCTCCGCCTGCTGGTACTCGTCGGCCTCGCGTGGGACGTCGTCCTGCCAGGTCAAACTTCACCCGCGCCGGCGGCAGATTAGGCCGGGGTCGAGACCAACCATCACATCTCGATCACGCCATGTTGGTTCGGTGCGGAGACACAGCCGACGTCATTCGGACTGCAAACTGCCCGCGCTTGCGCCTCCGTGTCGCCCGTGGTCCACTTGGTCCGCGCAGGACAGTGCCGAAGTCAAAGCGCAAGGGCTAAAATCCGCACCTTCTCACCACTCGCCGGGGTGGGCGCCCTTGTGTTGGCACTGGGAGTCTGCCATGTTGCTATAGGACAGCATTGCTGTCCTAATTGGTGGTCAGAGCGCGCGCGGCCGGATGACCCGGCAAAGACGCGCGGGGGCCAGCCGCCGAGGGCGAGGGCGCGTCGGACGGCGGCATAAAGCAGCCAATTGCCGGATGCCGGCACGAAGGTTGCCTCCAAAACGAAAAGTTCGCCCGCGGGCGCACAGTCCTTCCTCAGCTCCGCTGGAGATGACGAGGAAGCCGGCGCCCGCGACGTTTGCCGACTCTCACGATGGCGCCGCCAAGGGGCCGTCGAGGAGCGCTGAAGAATGACGTTGGACGCGCAAGCGTTTGGCCTTTTCGATCCGGCGCTGGAAAAAATTCCTGCGGGGTCGGCTTTATTGCCGACATCAAGGGCCGCAAGTCGCACCAGATCGTCGAAGACGCACTGACCATCCTGCTCAATCTCGAGCACCGAGGCGCGGTGGGAGCCGATCCCCGCGCCGGCGACGGCGCCGGCATTCTGGTGCAGACCCCGCATAAGTTCTTCACCAAGAAGGCGGCAGAACTCGGCTTCAAGCTGCCGGCGCCCGGTCACTATGCCGTTGGTGCGCTGTTCTTGCCGCACGATGCGGGCTGGCGGCACGACATCATGGACACCTATGCCGAAGTCGCCGCGCGCGAAGGCATGACCATCATCGGCTGGCGTGACGTACCGACCGACAATTCAACGCTCGGCGAGTCGGTCAAGCCGACCGAGCCGGTGCACAAGCAGGTGTTCATTGCGCGCAATCCGAAGACGCAGTCGGAGGACGAGTTCGAGCGCCGCCTTTACGTTTTGCGCAAGACGATTTCCAGTACGCTTTACGCCAAGCGCGAACGGCGAGCGTCCGGTTACTATCCGGTTTCGATTTCCTGCCGCACCGTGATCTACAAGGGCATGTTCCTTGCCGATCAGCTCGGCACCTATTACCCCGATCTGCACGATCCTGACTTCGAGAGCGCGCTGGCGCTCCTGCATCAGCGCTTCTCGACCAACACCTTCCCGGCCTGGTCGCTGGCACATCCCTACCGCTTGATCGCGCATAATGGCGAAATCAACACGCTGCGCGGCAACAACAACTGGATGGCGGCGCGGCAGGCGTCGGTGTCGTCACCAAAATTCGGTGCGGATATCAGCAAGCTGTGGCCGATCTCGTACGAAGGCCAGTCCGATACCGCTTGCTTCGACAACGCGCTCGAATTCCTCACGATGGGCGGCTATCCGCTCGCGCATGCAATGATGATGATGATTCCGGAAGCGTGGGCCGGCAACCCGCTGATGGATGAGGAGCGGCGGAATTTTTACGAATACAACGCCGCGCTGATGGAGCCGTGGGACGGCCCGGCGGCGATCGCCTTCACCAACGGCCGCCAGATCGGCGCCACGCTCGACCGTAACGGCTTGCGTCCCGCGCGCTACATCGTCACCCGCGACGACCGTATCATCATGGCCTCGGAAGTCGGCGTGCTGCCGATTGCGGAAGAGGAGATCGTCACCAAGTGGCGGCTGCAGCCGGGCAAGATGCTGCTGGTCGACCTCGAGGAAGGCCGGCTTATTCCCGACGAGGAATTGAAGTCAACGCTGGCGCGCAGTCATCCCTATCGCGAGTGGCTCGACCGCACCCAAATTCTGGTCGAGGAGCTGCCGTCGTCTTCGGAATCGGCGCCGATCTCGAATCTGTCGCTGCTCGATCGCCAGCAGGCGTTCGGCTACACGCAGGAAAACCTGAAAATCCTGATGACGCCGATGGCGACCACCGGCGAAGAAGCGGTCGGCTCGATGGGCAACGACACGCCGATCTCGGCGCTGTCGGAGCGGCCGAAACTTCTGTTCACTTACTTCAAGCAGAACTTCGCCCAGGTCACCAATCCGCCGATCGATCCGATCCGCGAAGAACTGGTCATGAGCCTCGTCTCGATCATTGGGCCGCGGCCGAACCTGTTCGACTTGGAAGGCTCATCGAAAACCAAGCGGCTTGAGGTACATCAGCCGATTCTGACCAACGCCAATCTAGAGAAAATTCGCGCCATCTCCGAGGTCGCGGAGTCGCACTTCAAGTCAAAGACGCTCGACACCACCTGGCCGACCGAGGCCGGCGCCGCAGGCATGGAAAAAGCGATCGGCGCGCTGTGCGGTGAGGCCGATGCGGCAGTGCGCGCGGGCATCAACATCATCATCCTGTCAGACCGCCGCGCCAGCGCCGATCGGATTCCGATCCCATCGCTGCTCGCCTGTGCCGCGGTACATCATCATCTGATCCGCGAAGGCTTGCGCACCTCGGTCGGGCTCGTGGTCGAATCCGGCGAGCCGCGCGAAGTGCACCATTTTGCCTGCCTTGCCGGCTACGGCGCCGAAGCGATTAATCCCTATTTTGCCTTCGAGACGCTGATCGCGATGAAGGCCGAGTTGCCGCAGAAGCTCGACGATAAGGAAATCGTCAAGCGCTACATCAAGTCGATCGACAAGGGGTTGCTCAAGGTGATGTCGAAGATGGGCATCTCGACCTATCAGTCCTATTGCGGCGCGCAGATTTTCGATGCCGTCGGCTTGAAGTCCGAGTTCGTCGCCAAATATTTTACCGGCACCGCGACCCGTATCGAGGGTGTCGGCGTCGATGGTGTCGCCGAAGAGGCCGTGCGCCGACATCGCGATGCTTTCTCCGATGCCCCGGTCTACCGCTCCATGCTCGACGTCGGCGGCGAGTATGCATTCCGGGTACGTGGCGAGGAGCACGTCTGGAATGCG
>CAWJTE010000009.1:0-590645 GCA_963845775.1 uncultured Alphaproteobacteria bacterium | reverse complement strand
CGGCAAGCTTCGTCTATTCCGGCACGCATCAGGGCGTGCTGTACGGCGTGCCGGCGACTGGGAAAAGCTTGCGCTTCACCTCCTGCGACATCTTTCGCGTCGCGGCCAGCAAGATCGTTGAGCATTGGGGCATGGGCGACATCGCTGGCGTGCTGGCCCAGATCAAAGGTTGAGATTTCTTCCGGCACGTCGCGTCGCTGCCTTCGAGCGAGGTAAATTATCCAACTCATAGCTTGATCGAGGGCGGTGATTTGTCATGGGCGCAATCTCTAGCGCCCCTCATGGGAAGCTAAGGGTAGGAACCGGCAATTGGTTTCCTAGGGGGCTAGGAAACCTGGAGGATTTTTAACGAGGCGGCTTACGCAGCGTTGGACCTGCGGACGCCGATCAGGATTTTCACATTCGCAAAATGGAAAATTGCGGCGGGAACTTGGAGGTCCATCGGCGTTCTGAAACCGACGTAGTTGGGGGAACCAGCACAATGACCACTAAAGCCGAATATCAGCACTATGCCGGAGAATGCCTTCAATGGGCGGCCAGAGCTAAAACCGAGAAAGAACGACTAGCCTTCCTTGAAATGGCCGACGCTTGGACACGCGCTGCGTTAGTTAACAACGATGTAACTATGCAATTTGCTGCCGACGCCAATGGAGCCAAGCAGCAACTTATTCCTAATCCAGCTCGCCGCCCCACCTCGACCGGGATGCTGAATCGAAGCGCCCTTGTGGCCGCCTTTGCTGCACTTGGCGCAACGCCGCAGCTTGTCACTCGACGTTGTTTGGTCCCCATCGAATGACGGGCACGGCGCAAGGCCGGGCATGGCGCCACTGTTATGCTACGTCCGGCCGCACGGGACGGTCGTCAAATTCTTCCGATCAATACCAGGATAAGGACGATGATCAGAACGAGGCCGAGCCCTCCACCCGGGTAATAGCCCCAACCAGTTGAGTACGGCCACGTCGGCAACGCGCCGATGAGCAGCAGAATCAGAATGACAATCAGAATAGTGCCAAGCATGACGTTTCCTCGCTCCCGTTCCAACTCGGCGGAAAACGTCGTCTGCGGCCGAAAGTTCCGGCGCGGGAACAGAGAAGGCTAAAAAGCCGAGTGGCGCTGGCACCGAATCGGAAACAAAAAGAAAAGGCCCGATGGGGGCCCTTTCTCAAGTTCCAGTTCGTTAGTGGTGGTAGTAGCGATGCCACCGGTGATGTCCGTCGTACCAGCCGGGGCCCGTGTAAACGCCGGGGCCTGCGTAATCGTAGTAGCCGTCGTAATAGGGGCCGCCGTAATACGGGCCGCCGTAATACGGGCCGCCGTAATACGGGCCCGGGCCGACCGCGAAGCCAAACGGACCGATGCCGACGCCAACGCCGCCCGGCCCGGCGTACACGCCGACCTGCGCCATGGCGGGCAATACGGTAGCGGTGAAAAGCGCGCCCGCAGCGACAAGTCCAAGTGTGAGTTTCTTCATCATCGTTCTCCTTCGCGAGTTCTGTTCACCCACTAGGAAGAAAACGCAAAAGGCGTGCGCGTTGTTCCGCCGGGTTCCGCGCCGCCCGTGGCGGATAGGCGAAGAAAACCAAACACAAACTTTTGTGACTTTTGGAACCAAACATACTTCGAAGGCACGTGCCAGGAACGATTTTTGGGGATGCCAGCTCCAGTGCTTTGGCAACCGAGCTATCGACGACGACGCCTTGATGTTCTGGATGAATCCTCCCAACCCTGCCAGGCGGCAAATCCGATCAGTATCCCGATCCCGACGGCGACCGTCATGGTAAAGAGCGGCCGCTGCTTGGCTTGGTCGCCAAGCCGATCGAGCGCGTCATTGCCGGCCCGCGCACCGACCTGGACTGCTTCGGTGCCGAAGCTTGTGGCTTCAGCAAGCGCCGCCCGCTGGCCGCGGCGGAAGCGATCGGTGAGATCGTGGAGGATTGGACCGATTGCATCAACAATCTGGCTTGCGGCGGTGGATGCTCCCGAAGAGGTGCGTCGTCCGGCGATTTTGCCGATGGCGCCTAGCTCTTTTTCAATCGCGCGCAGGTGATCGACAATAGCCGAGACGCGTGGATCGAATTCGCTCAATCGGGGCTGAAACATCTCATCGTTCCTCCGCGCTCGTCGGGCTCTGCTTTCCCGGGGCGTCCTTGTCTGGCGGGACTTCCACGCTGCCGCGACGCGGCTCGGTCTTTGGCACCGGCGGCACAATTTCGGGCTCTGGCAGCTTCCGTTCGTCCATCAAAGTCCCATGCATGGTCAGAGGCAAATTTGATTTTCCGAATCGACAACACGGGGACGTAGCAAACGTTCCTCCCGCTCGAACTTTCCGCCATGTTTCGCGTTGTCGGGTGACCCCAGTTTGGAGCGGAGCATTGCCATGCCAGAAAGCCGTACCGCGAATCCAGACTTCAACCACGCCCTCGGCGATGCCAAGAAGCAATCCGGCGCTGTGGCTGGCGAAGTGCAGGATGCCGCCGGAGAGCTCTACGGCCAGGCGCGCGACAGCGCCGCCCAGGTCGCCGATGCCGCGACCACTGCTGCGCGAAAGACTGCCGGGTCCTTCGAGCGGGCGCTGCGAAATACCATCGAGACGCAGCCTTATACGGCTGTGGTCATCGCCCTCGGCATCGGCTGGTTGTTCTGCCGGATGCACCGACCGCTCTGAAAAAAGCGCTCAGCACGCTGGCGACTTGAGGGTAAGTCAAACTGTCTCCCAGCGGCAGCCGGGCTCTAAATCAACTATTTTCGGACGTCGTGCAGATTACGTCGCGCGTAGCCTGGGCCATCATGGCCCACGGCCTAATTTGGTATTGCGCGGCTCGACAATGGGCCAGCGAAAACTGCATCAATCAGATCGCTGGCTGGGAAATCTCACATGGACGTGTGCCTTGACGGAACGCAAGAAGAGCCGCACGGGCGGGCACGCACCTAGTGATGCATGAAAATTGCCAGCAAAATAATGATTGGCAGCGGGATGCCGATCAACCAAAGCAATAGTCCACGCCCGAATCCCATAGCGTCCTCCTAAATTTTTTCACGTCCGATATCCAAACGCCGATCGGCACTCTTGGTTCCAGATGCTGGAACGCGCACTTCGAACGTTCAGGGACGATGTTCGCCGCATCTCCGGATGTCCTCCGGGGAGGCCTCCGTTCGTGCCGGTGGCGGTTTGTGCATGCAAAGTAGATCCAAGCATTTGAGGCACTTCCACGAAGTCGCCTGCGACTAAAACGGTTCATCCGAAACCGCGTTCCAGAGCCAGCAGCTAAAATTTTTCCTTCGCTGCAAGGTGCGTGACCGCGCTGCCGCGACGAGTTTTCCGGTTCGGAAAGGGCCTGCCCTTCAAACTTCAACGCGTCGCACCCGGCCCGGGTTGGACCGCGTTGCAGGTGACCGGCGGCCAGCCGTCAGACAAGATCCCGGAATTTGGTGTCAACACTCCGATGGGCCGGCCCTGGCAGCCCGTGGAACTAGCGCCGATTTGGCGGGGTTGGCGGTCGCGGCGGACCATAGACAAGTTCTGGGCAGGCGACGTCCGCTGTCGGTAAAAGGCCGACATTGCGAACGGCGTTCAGAGTAGTGGAATCAGGTGCCCGCTGGCGGCGTCCTATTCGAAGCGCGTCTTAGACGATGGGGCTAACCGTTGCTTGTCCCGCTCGGGGCGGCGGCAGATTTGGAAACTCCGTTCGTCTTCTTGGAGGTTGCCGAGCGCACGAGCTCTGCTCTGGCCCGCTCCTCGCACTTAATGCGTATCTCGTCGATTTCCTCGTCGGTTAGATGCTCGACGCCGACGAAGGAGTTATGCGCTTTGCTGACTCGAATGAGCTCATTTAGCTTGATTTGGATCGCGGCAGCATCTCTGTTTTGTGAGTTCTGGATCAAAAACACCATAAGAAACGTGACAACAGTAGTTCCGGTATTGATGACCAGCTGCCACGTATCGGAAAAATGAAAAAACGGCCCAGTGATCGCCCACGCGACGATCGTCGCGACAGCAAGAACGAATACCCAGGCCCGGCCGGCTTCGCGCGACGTAATCTGCGCAACGTCCGAAAATACCTGATTTAGAGGTCGGCTCGTCATCGCAGCGCCCAATGCTTTGGCTGCCTTCGCATCGTCAACTACTCCGATTGGTTCGATCCTACCCATCAACCGCCGACCGCGCGCCCGGTTCGACCTAGTCCAACATGGGACAGTTGAAGGGAAACGCTTGCGGGACATTGATGTCGGCTCTTGGCTCGTTGCGTCACGTGGTGCAGCGCTGCTGCCGGAACTTGAAGATCCCGCGATTACAACAGCAGCGAAGAAACGCGTAACGCTCGGTTCCGTGGGTGATCCTGTGACGGAACCGGCCGTGTCGCCGCACGTTGGCAATCAGGAGCGGATGCCGGGAAACGCGGGCGCGCCGCTACCGCCAACCAGCAAAGCAAAGGAACAAAACGCCATGGGATTGTTCTCCAAAGACATCAAAAGCATGAATGACCTGTTCGTGCATACGCTGCGCGACATCTATTACGCCGAGAAGCAGATCGTGAAAGCGCTGCCGGATATGGTCGAGAAAGCCAGCGACCCACAACTCAAACAGGGTTTTCAAGGCCATTTGCGCCAAACCGAAGATCACGTGAAGCGGCTGGAACAAGTTTTCCAGTTAATTGGCGAAAAGGCCCAAGGCGTGGATTGCCCGGCGATCGACGGCATCATTGAAGAAGCCAACGACGTTGCCGGCGAAGTCGACGAAAAGCCGGTGCTCGACGCCGCGCTGATTGCGGCGGCACAGGCAGTCGAACACTACGAGATGACCCGCTACGGCACGCTGATCGCCTGGGCCAATCAACTCGGAAAGCGAGACTGCGTGACGCTTTTGCAGCAAACCCTCGACGAGGAAAAAGCCACCGACAAAAAACTGACGGAGATGGCGAAAGGTCAGGTCAATCGCAAAGCCGCCTAAACGCGGCTGATTAGCGGCAAGCGCGCGTTCCTATACCAGGGGCGCGCGCTTTTGCATGAGCATTTTCCCACAACTCAGCGAGGAACCGCCCGCGGATGGCGACGTTTTCGTACCACAGCATGAACCCTGAAAGGAGGACGAAGATGGATTGGAATCGGGTTGAAGGAAATTGGAAACAGGCCAAAGGCAAAATCAAGGAAAAGTGGGGCCAGCTCACGGAGGACGATCTGACTCAGATCAACGGTAGGCGGGATCAACTCGAAGGCAAGATCCAGGAACGCTATGGCATCGCCAAAGATCGCGCACGCCGGGATATCGAGGACTGGCTAAGCACGATAAATTGAATCATAGATATCTACGACCAACAGACGAACGACAGCGTGACGAACGACGCCACGCTGTCATTCTTCTTCAGCAGCCAGCCGAACCGGTCGTTCCCGGTGTTCCAGTGAGGTTGCCGGCGGTGTTGGTCGACGTCGAAGTCTGGTTGGTCCCGTTGGTCGCCGAGGGTGTCGTCGTGCCAACGCTGCCCGTCGCCGCGGTACCAGCCGTGCCGCAGCCCGTGCGATTGGTTTGATTGGGATTGTTTGCCGACGGGTTTGTGGACGAAGGATTCGTCGTGCCGGAAACCCCGGGCGTGCCAGTCGCGCTCGGCGCTCCGACGGTTCCGGTGGTTCCGGTAGTACCGGCGGCTCCGGCTCCCGCGACGTGGGTAACCGTACCGGCGCCGAGCAAGAACAGGGCGGCGGCCAGACCTATTGCGATGTTACGATGCATCACACACTCCATGTTTTACGGCATGACAACGCCCTCGGCGCGCCTGCGTTCGCGCGTCGCAAAAAATGCGGCGCCGGACGACTGAAAATCGGCCCGGGGGCAATGGTTTTGACGCCGGTTTAGTCCCTACCAAAGGACTCGCCTGACCCGATAGAATGCCGTCTCCCGAGCTTGAGGCCGTATGTGAAGCGGCGCGAATTCATCACCCTTCTTGGCGGCGCGGCAGTCGCTTGGCCGCTCGCCGCGCGTGCACAACAGGCGAATAAGGTTCCGAAGGTTGGCTTTCTGTACCCGGGACCGGAAGCCGTCGCTGCAACGCGAAGTCCCTTTTTGCTGGACGGGCTACGCAGCGAAGGGTTTCACGCACCGGATCAAGTGATGCTCTTATCTCGTGCGTCCGGCGGCGATCCGTCGCGACTTGCTCCGCTGTTGAACGAGCTCGTTGCTGCCAAGGTAGACATTCTCATTCCAGTGGGTCCGGCAGCGACGCGAGCGAGCCGGTCTGCCACTTCCAGCATTCCTATTGTTGCGGTCGATCTGGAGAGTGACCCGATCGAAAGCGGTTGGCTTGCGAGTTTCGCGCATCCCGGCGGCATCCTCACGGGATTTTTCCTCGATTTTCCCGAGTTCAGCACGAAGTGGCTAGAGCTTTTGAGGGAGACAGTGCCAGGCCTTGCCAGCGTCGTTGTTTTGTGGGACCCGGCGACGTCGGCGATCCAACCCAAAGCCGTCGCTTCAGCTGCGGAGGTTCTCAACGTCAAAATCGAGATCATGGAAATCAAAGCCCCGGGGGAAATCGAGGCCGTACTGTATGCCGCCGGCCAACACCGTCCGGACGGGCTGTTGCTTCTCTCGTCCCCGCTTTTTTCGGCGTACTCTAAGGAAATTGCTGACCTGACACTTAAACAACGACTACCCGCCATTGGATTTTTCTCCAGTTTTCCTCGGGCCGGTGGGCTGATGTCTTACGGACCCAATCTGGATGCGCTGTACCGGGAACTCGGCGTCATGGCTGGGAAGGTCCTGAAAGGCACAAAGCCCGCCGATTTGCCAGCAGAGCGGCCGTCGCGCTTAGAAATGGTGGTGAATTTGAAGACGGCAAAGGCGTTCAACCTCAACATCCCAAATTCAATCCAGTTGGTCGCCGACGAGGTGATTGAATAGCTGGTGACTTCCGGTTTTGGCCCGTTTCGTCACTTGGTCGAGCGCAAGCAAATGCCGGCGTTCGGGATAATAACGAAAGTCGCCATGTTCATTTGCTTTATTGGCGATGCTTCAGGCCGCGTACTAGCGGTTCAGCCCGGGCGTCTTGGTTGCCACAAACCGCATGTTCGGTCGGGTGACCGCTTCACAGATCGCCTCGGCATCAGTGGCATCATTTTTGTGCCGCTTCACATAGGGCTTCACGTAGGCCGGCGGCATCAATCGAACGGTGTGGCCAAGCGCCTGAAGCTGGCGCGACCAATGATGCGACGAGGCACAGGCTTCGATACCGACCAAGCACGATGGCAGCTTCTCGAAGAATGCCAGCACATAACGACGCTTGAGCTGACGACGGAAGATGATATTGCCCTCCGCATCGACGCCGTGAACCTGAAAAACTGACTTCGCGATATCGAGACCGATTGTCGTGACCGTTTGCATGGGTAGCTCCTCCGAATCGTGGGAGCCTTATCAGCACCCACATCCATGGCACTCACGTGCCGGGTGGAGGAGCCGTCCACAGCATCACAAGGCGACATCGGCTCGGCTATTCGATCACCTCGTCGGCGAGCTGCTGGAGATTCAACGGAACGTCGAGGCCCAGCGCCTTGGCTGCCTTAAGATTGATGACAAGCTCGAATTTGGTCGGCTGCTGGATGGGCAACTCGCCCGGCTTGGTACCGTTGAGGATGCGGTCGATGTATCCTGCCGCCTCGCGAAACGTGTCAATGAAATCAACTCCATAGGAGATCAGGCCGCCCGATTTCGCATAAGGGGTGCCGTTATAGATCGCCGGGACGCCGTAGCGAGCCGCCAGTGCAATGATCAGGTCGCGATTTGCTATATTGAATGCGTCCGGCAACACGATGAGGCCACTACCCGGATTTCGCGCTTGCGCGGCGATCGCGCCTTCGATCTCATCTATCGCATGGACCGGCGCTGCAGTTGCCTGCACGACAAGCGACGATGCAGCTGCTTGAATCGAGGGCATGTAAAGTTGGAGTGGCGAGGCTGTCGCCGGGTTGAAGAGGACCGCCATGCGTACGGTTTTCGGAGCGATCTCTTTCAATAGTCCCACCCATTTGCCGGCCACTGTGGGATCGTAAGCCGCGAAGCCGGTGATGTTCCCGCCCGGATGTGTAAGGCTCGCCGCAAAGCCGTTGCCGATCGGATCAGCTACGAGCGTGAACACGATCGGAATTGTCTGCGTCTCGCGGGCAAGTGCGCCGATCGCGGGCGTGGTCGCGCCGAGGATCGCGTCAGGTCGCAGCTTGACCAGCTCGTTTGCCAGCGCGTCTATCTTATCCGGCTTACCGTTTCCCCAGCGAAGCTCGATCCGTAGATTGCCGCCTTCCGTCCACCCCTGTTTCGCGAGGACACCGCGGAATGCCGCGAGCTGAGACTGCGCGGCTAGATCGTTCTCTGAATAGGCCATAAGCACGCCGATCAGCCGCACCGGGCCGGCGGCAAACGCCGCGAGCGGCCGCGCCAACGCCGTACTACCGACCAGCGTAATGAAATCGCGCCGTCTCATTGCATCTCCGCACTAGGCTCAGGCAAGGCATCGTAACGAGTCAGACTAGCGCAGGGAGTGGGTAAGAAATAGGTCGTTGAACGCCCGGCCAAAGTGCGCTTTGGGCATTCACGACCGATGCATTCAGTACCCGTGCCGATCAATGTCCGTTGTTACTCCAATAGCGACATTATTGCTCGGCGCAGCGAAGTGACGCTAAGGGCCAACAACGGAAGTCGAGTGGAATGGCGCGAGGGGCCATTGAGCCATTTCCGGCTCTGCATTACGTGCTGTTCGCCGCCCAACCGTCACATCACGCTGGATGCCTGGTGTGATCTCGTTCACGCCGCCGCGCGGGTCCCGGTGGAACGGTAGAGTTCACCCCAAACCGGGTTCCAGATGCTATCTGGATCGACCACCACAAGGGGAAGTCCCGTTTGATCCGCCAACTTCTCAGCCATTGCGAAGGCTTTTGTCGGTGTAAGCGATCCCGGTTGAGGTTGCCCCAAATTTATTTTGGTCGGTCCGGTCACCTCGCCACGATCTCTGCCGCTGTTTGTGCCAAGCGTGAGAGTCACTGCCTTGTTCGATGGATGATCGACTTGTTCATAACGATGCATGACGTTTTTCTCCCGATTACAGGTGCAGCGGCACCGTCGAGAACGTTTAAAACCGCGAACAGCGTGCTCGTGCCGTTGCGCGCACCATTCACCTGAAATCAGAGCGCGCCGACCACCTAACCAGAAGATAGGGGGTATTTCGGTGGTGGTGTCGACGTAGGCACGCTCACTCGGCGGAATCTGAGCAAAATTGCTCACTGCGGACCGGTGGTGGCTTGCTGCCAACTCAATCGTGTCGGTGAGGTCACTTCGGGTCATTCGCGACCGATGCAGTTGATCTTGGATAGCGGCTCATGTCCGCTTCGCACCGAAAGCGGGTAAGTAATCGCATCGCAGTAGAATGACGCGATGGGCCATGAAGAAACTCATGCACTGCAACATGATCGGGCGAGACGCTTGATCCCCGAGCCCGTCAGCAGCGTCGGTGCTCCCGGCAAGCGCGACAAGGATTGCGGCTGTAGAGCCGGCTATCGGTGCGGCAGAAACGGCAGCAATGGGGACGCTCAATCCGAATACGCGTCGACCGTTCACTGACATGCCCCAAACATTTGCGGGTAGAGCAGGACGAGTGCCGCCACTAGATTCCTGCCGCTACGCGCGGTTAGCCCCAATCAGACAAACCAGGAATTGGCACACCGATCGTCTGCAGGATCAGGAAAACATTGAGTCCTAAGACCACCGCGGTGCCTGCTATCGCCGCAATATTGGTCAGCCGGCCATTGGTGAACTGACCCATGATGTCTGAGCGTCGTGTGAAGATGAGCAGAGCGATCATGGGAAGGGGCAGAGCGATACTGAGCACAACCTGACTGATCACGAGCGCATTTGTGGCGTTCGTACCCAGACCGACAACCACGAACGCCGGAATCATTGTTACAAGCCGTCTGACCCAGATCGGTATGCGGAACCCGACGAAGCCTTGCATGATCAATTGGCCGGCCATTGTGCCAACCGTCGAGCTCGATATCCCCGATGCAATGAGTGAGAGCAGGAACACGCCCGCTGCACCGATGCCGAGCAACGGCGTCAACGTGTGATAGGCCGTTTGGATCTCGGCGACTTCGGGATGACCGGCATGGAAGGCGCCCGACGCCATCATCACCATCGCCATATTGACCAAGCCGGCGATAGTCAGTGCGATAATGACCTCACGATTTGAGAAGCGCAGCACCATTCGCCGCTCGTCATTGCTGGCGACCGGCGTGCGCGCCTGGGTAAGGCCGGAATGCAAATAAATGGCGTGCGGCATGACAGTCGCGCCGATGATACCGACGGCAAGCAGGAGAGCGTCGGCATCGGCTAGCTGCGGCACAACCGTATGGAATGCGGCAGAGCCCCAATCGACCGGAACGATGAAGATCTCGATAAGGTAGCAAAGCGCAATAATTCCAACCATGCTGCCAATGATCAGCTCTAGCGCTCGGAACCCATGGCGTTCAATCATCAAGATGCCGTAGGTGACGACGCCAGTAACGACCATGCCCGCAAGGAGGGGCATGCTGAACAGGAGCGAAAGCCCGATGGCGCCGCCGAGAAACTCGGCTAGATCGGTCGCCATGGCAGCGACTTCGCTGACGATCCACATCGCCCAGACGACCGGTCGGGGAAACTCGTCGCGGCACATCTCTGCCAGGTTGCGGCCGGTGACGATACCAAGCTTGGCCGACAGCGCCTGGAATAACATTGCGATTAGGTTGGCCAGCAGGACGACCCAAAGCAGGCCATAGCCGTATTTTGCACCCGCCTGAATATTGGTCGCGAAGTTTCCGGGATCTATGTAGGCGATCGAGACAACCACTGCGGGACCGGCGAAAGCCAGGTACGCACTGGGCCTCCGGCGCTCCCCGCTCAATATACCGCGCGCCGCCCCGACGCTCCGCTCCGTGAGCGACCCAGGGCGCACCTTTAAGTCGGTCATTCGCGGGCTCGGTGTAACCAGCATCAACGTCAACACGTAGCTAAGGCTACAAACTGCACATGATACATAGACTTGTCAACATGGTTAAAAAATGTATGGTCTGCGCGACCTCGATCAAGGCATTTAAATGCGTTCTGCACACCGCATGGTCAAATTTGGTGATGCCCCAGCCGCGATCGTTGGAGGCTTGATGTCCGGAAGAGCAATGGGAAAACAAGTCCAACGGCTGTCTGAGCTTCCTGCGGAGCTGACCCAGGCGCGCCGCTTCGGCAAGGCTCGTTCGGCTCAATCAACCGCTTTGCTTGAGGACTATGTTGAACTTATCGCTGACCTGCTGGCCAGCGCGGGCGAGGCACGTCCGACAGATATTGCCCGCCGCCTTGGAGTTTCCCATGTCACCGCTGTCAAAACCATCTCTCGGCTGAAGCGCGAAGGGATGGCAACTGCACGTCCCTATCGTGGTGTCTTTCTGACGAAGAGCGGAAAGGGCTTAGCGGCGCGGGTACGAGCCCGCCATAGGCTCGTCGTGGATGCACTTGTCGCGATGGGCGTCCCCGTCGAAGCTGCTGAAGCTGACGCCGAAGGAATCGAGCATCACGTATCGGAAACGACGCTTAAAGCATTTGCTCGATTTTTGCGTTCGCGAACCTGAGCCCTAGGTCCAATACCAGTCACTTAAGCGGCACCTTGGTAGTCGGTCGCGACTTGCGGCTGATGCATTCAGTAATCGTGTCGATCAATGTCCGTTGTTACTCCCATAGCGACATTATTGTTCGGCGCCGCGAAGTGACGCGAAGGGCCACTAAGCGACATTGCATGATTGCTTAGAAATGAAGGTGGCAGCCAACTAACGCCTCCTTTGGCGCTCGATGGTACCGCGTGATCGGCCGAATCGCTGCCGGCTCTGCTCGCATACGAGCGCGGCCGTGCCGAGCGGTTTATAGAGCTGCCCCGTAGCTAGCATTCCGGCGTCGTTGTCTGCCAGCCAGTCACTTGGTCGTTGCTGCCGCTAAATTTGGCAGTTGCCGTGCGCCGATATTCGATGCAGCGGAGAAGAGCGTGTCCATCGCCTTGCCGATCTCCTCCGAACGGCGCGACAGATCGGCGGAAAAATTCAACACGAGCTTTGTCGTTTCTTCCGTGCGCCGGATCGTACTGCCGACGGCCTTCAGTGCGTCGGCCACCGTTGCCGCATTGGCGGCGGCACCGGAGGCGTTGCGGGCGATTTCGTTGGTGGTACTCGCCTGTTGGCCGGCCGCCACCGCCACCGCCTCCGCCACCGTCGAAATCTGTGTGATTGTTTCACCCGTCGAGGCGATTTCGCCGATCGATTTGCGCGTCGCTTCCTGGACTAGGCCGATTTGCTGTGCGATGTCTTCGGTTGCCTTCGCGGTCTGTGCCGCGAGCGACTTCACCTCTAAGGCGACCACGGCAAAGCCCTTGCCCATTTCCCCAGCGCGGGCGGCCTCAATCGTGGCGTTCAGCGCCAACAGATTTGTTTGTGCAGCGATTTTCGCGATCATATCGACGACCGAGCCGATCTTCTCCGCCGCTTCGGACAGCGCGCGGATGTTCGCACGGGTGCGTTGCGAGTGCGAGACGGCGTCGCTCGTCATCTTAGCGCTCGCCGCCGTCTGCGCGCGCATTTCCTGGACGGCCGCGCTGAGTTCATCGGTCGCTTGCGCAATGGAAGTGACTTTGAGCGTTGTATCCTCGGCGGCTAGGCTTGCCGTATTCGCTTGGCTCGCTGCCACGCTGGCAAGTTCCGCGAGCTGATCCGACGTCGAGCCGAAGGACCTCACCGCTGTATCCACCGATTGCCGGACACTGTCGATGGCGTATCTGAACTCCCGAATGGCCGCATCAAGTTGGTCGGCGCGCGCCTGTGCTTGCTCCGCCTCCAACGCATTGTGGCAGGCAACGGCGTTTGCGACATCGAGCATGAAGACTTGCGTCGCTGCCTTCATCAGGCGCATGGCCTTTTGCACCGAGAAGCGGTGGCGTACGATGATGAGCTTGTTTAACTCCGTGAGGATGAAGATCGCCATCGCGCCGCGCGTGCGGACGTCTTGGCCACCCTTTATCTCCGCCTTGGCGCGCGTGTAAGCATATTCGACCCAGGCTTCGTCAAAAGGCTCGAGCAGAAGCCTTTTCGTCGCCTCGACGGAGCCGCGCAGCAACTTCGGTCGGTCCCTTTCAATTCTTTCCTTGTAAAGGGGGGCGTGGATGATTGCATTGTCATAGTAGGCGTTGAGCACCGCTTCGATGTCAGGGGCGAGCACGTCCCAGATTTCGCGCCGTAGCGTGTCGACTTCGGCATCGATCCGGTAAATCCCGAGCCGGACCCTGAAACCAGGCTCAATTGTCATCTTTGGCCCCGTCAAACTGCACAAGACTCAAACTGCACAAGACTATTGCGTAAGAATTAATGCTTCTTTGAGCACCTCGAAGGTCGAAGGTGGGTCATTCGCCACCGATGCGTTCAGTCCCAGTGCCAATCAATGTCCGTTGTTACATTATTGTTCGGCGCAGCGAAGTGACGCAACGGGGCAATCGCCGACGAGGTAATCGAATAACTTTCGCATGGCAATATCGAGACCGATTGTCGTGACCGTTTGCATGGGTAGCTCCTCCGAATTGTGGGAGCCTTGTCAGCGCCCACATCCATGGCACTCACGTGCCGAGTGGAGGAGCCGTCCACAGCATCACAAGCAGACATCGCGCCTTTCGGACCCGCCGGCCGCCACGACGATGGGGTACGCGCTGTTGGATCCGCTCGAATGGTCCATGGCGGCGGCAAGTGGCGGGGTGCATGCATGGGGTTTACGCCGGGGGAGATCGCCTCCACCACATCCGCACGAGGGTGCGGTCCTGCCACAAGACCGCGTGGATGATGGCGGCAGCAATGTGCAGAACGACGAGCGAGGCGAGGAAGATCGCCGACACCACATGAATGGCATGTGCGACCCGATACGTCGTTAAATCGGGCGACAAGGGATAAGGCAACTCGATTATCCCAAATACAAAAGTCGGCACGCGCACTGGCGTCGTCGTTGCCATCAACCAGCCCGACAACGGCATTATCAGCAATAGCGTATAAAGAACGATGTGCGCGACTTTGGCGGCCAGCAGAACAAGTGGCGCGGCTGGCTCGGGCTTGGGTGCGTTCGCGAGGATGCGCAAGCATAGCCGGACTACCGTAAGCGCAAGCACAGCGACGCCGATGCTCTTGTGAGTTTGCGTTAACTCGAACCGCTCGGCGGCGTCATGGACGAGTTGCACCATGTAGGTGCCGAGCCCGAGTGCCGCGAATACCAACGCCGCGCTTACCCAATGGGTCAACCTCAAAGACAGCGGCCAAACGGAGACATCCTCATTCATCTGTCAGCGCGCGCGTCTTGACGGTGATCTCAAGCGCGTCGTCGATGAGGGGTACGCCAAAACTCATGCCAAATTCCGAACGCGTGATCGTTCCCGTTGCTACGAAGGCCACGGCGCGCCCTTTGGCCGATGGGTCTGCGTCGACATTGACCGTAAGCACAATCGGCTTGGTCACGCCGAGCATAGTTAGATTGCCGGTGACCCGTGCAGTTCGGGAGTTGAGCTTCTCGACCTGCGTCGAGATGAAGCTAAGCGTCGGATATTTTTCCGCGTTGAGAAGGGGAGAACTTTTAACAAAGTCATTGAAGGCTTGAGAGCCGAGATCTATCGAAGTTGAGTTCGACGGTAAAGCTTGTGAAGCTCTTTGCTGGACGGTCGAAATCGATGAACACCTTTCCCGAATAATGATTGAAGTGGCCTCGTGTTTTCGGGAAGCCTACAGCGTCGATCTTGAAACCGATCCACGTGTGGGCCTCATCAATGCGCCAGCCCTGCGCCGCGTTCGCCTCGCCACTTCCGGCAAAGGGCAGAAGCGAAAGCCCGCAAACCGCGACGAGCCAGCGAAAAGTTCGCGCATTGCGCGCCCACATGATTTGCAAGGATCGGCCCATCCGCGACCCTAGCCGTCGCTCCGATCACGAACCATTCACATCTCGGCCAGATCGCCGATGTCCGAAATGGGTCCATTCACGACCGATGCATTCAGTGCCCGTGCCGATCAATGTCCGTTGTTACTCCAATAGCGACATTATTGTTCAACACAGCGAAGTGACGCTAAGGGCCATTAGCGGTCATGCTAGGCAGCGATCCGGCCCGCCCAGTAGATATGGTCGTTAGTTGGTTTGGCCTTCCATTCCGGCCGAAACCTGATCAACCCACTTTGATCGCTCGGACCTCTGCGGCCCGCTCATCGACCGGGATCGTCGGAAGTTCGCCCGGGCTTTTCACTGGCATACTGCGGAGGTGATCCATGATCACCTGCCATTCCTTGAGCTCCCGAACAGCGTTATTCACCGTGCCGGTGGCGATACTAGTCTTATCTATCGCACCCGCCGGCGACAGTAGGTCGGGCGTGCTGCGTGGGTCGGCGAGTGCCTCGACCCTCGAAGTGAGGGCTTGACCGTCCCTGTTCTTGGGGACGAGAGGCAGCTTGCCCTTGGTGTATTTGGGGATGCCCACGAGGATCGTGCCGAGCATCAGCGGGCACGTGAGGCTGTACAAGCGCTCGTCCTTCTCGCTGATGTCAATCGCGCGGTAGCCCCGATCAATGTCTCCTATTTCGATGGTCGTCACAACCTCGAACGGCGGGCGCGACATGTCGTACCGGAACCTGATGCCCGAAACGCGGGGAAACGACTTGCCTGGGTGTGCGGAGTTATCAACGAGTAAGAACTCCAGTAGATTTTTTAGTTCCTGACCTTTGAAGTAAGCGGTCACGAGAGCGCTGCCAGCCGTTGAATCCACGATACCGGCACCAAGGGGCGCCACCGCGAACACGTCGTAAACCGTTTGCACGCCTAACTTCCCGCGGGTGAGGCCAGAACGCATCAATCCGTTAGCAGAGAAGCCAATGTCTGCCTTCGTCGCTTTTCTGTAGGCGTCGGTGCAGAGATTGGCGAGAATGGTGCCTGCCGCGATATCGGCGAACGTGTTTGGGATGTCCCGCGGCACTACGGCCAGCGGCTGATCGACGTTGTAACCGCGCGACGCAAACACGACCTCGGTGACAATCTTCTTGAACGTGTTGACGCGGTCTTCAATAGACCTGTCGCCGGCGATCGAGGCGTCGACCGGGTGGAGTTCGTAGGAGTTGACCGTCAACTTGTCGCCGTCTAAGGTGATCACCAATTCGCCGAGATTCTCTCCATACTTTCCGGTCTGAACCACGGGCGTGCGTCCGTTGACGATGATCGCCTGTTGCAACGCGGTGTGGCTGTGGCCGCCGATCACCACGTCGATTCCCGGCACGGCCTCGGCCAATCGCACATCGTCTCCGCCGGTGTAGCGCCCATCTATTCCCTTCTCGACGCCGCCATGGCTGAGCGCAATAACCACGTCCACCTTCTCCGACTCGCGTAGAATCTTAACCATCGTGGCGGCGGTCTCGATGGGATCCGAGAACGTGACCGCACCACCGGTGGTGTAGAAAATGGCTTCTTTGCCGAGCACCCCAAAGATGCCGAAGCGTATGCCGCCCCGTTCGATCACGAGGTAGCGGCGGAGCGTCCCATCCTTGGCCAAATGCTGGAGATCGACGAGCGTGGCATCGTCCTTCGAGAAGTCGGTGTTCGAGGCGACCACCGCCGGAACCCGGCCTGCTTTGGCGGCCACACCGATGGATTTGCCAAGACCGTCAGGTCCGAGGTCAAATTCATGGTTGCCGAATGTAGTGGCATCGTAACCCATCTGAAACAGTAGTTGCAGTTCCCCGCCGGTCTCGCGAGATGCGGCGCCGAACGCAGTCCCCATGCTGTAGTCCCCGTCATCAAGCACCAGCACCGGACCCTGATCCTTGCGCGCCGACTTCCTCTCCGCGATCAAGGTGGCCAGACGCGCGAACCCGCCCCGGGTCTTGTCGTTATTGAGTTGGTCCGGAGTGTAATCCGAGGAAGGCGCCATTCCGATAAAATTAGAGTGCAGGTCATTGGTGTGCAGGATCGTGAAGGTCTTCTTCCGGTCCGCAGTCGCCGCCGGTTCTCCATGAAAGACGACCAATGAACCGGCCGCTACCGAGCCGGCCAACAAGGCGCGACGTGAGAGAGTTTTGAGGGTGATGGTCTTCTTCCCCGCGGCTGCTGCGGTGGACCTTCCACGTGAGGCTTTCATTGTTGTGCTCCATGGCAAAAGGAAAGATCGAAACGGGCGGGACTTTGGTTTCGGAATTTAGTCCCCGCTTATTTGCCGCGGCGGTACGCGTGAGCTTAGCAGTTTGCGACCGGACGGAGAGTGAGAAATGGCGTCCACTGGCTTAAGACGCCGATCAGGCCGAATGTCGGCTTCGGGTCGTTCGCGACCGATGCAATTGATCTTGCTCCCTGGCCATCGTCTATTTCCTGGTGAAGGAAGGGCGGGAAGCCTGGGCTGTCGAGGAATGCGGCTGCTCGCACAGCCACTGAGGTAGAAGGGACCACCCGTAAATTCAAAAGGCTACGAGACCGATTGTTCGCTTTGGGTCTTGGTCGTGCAAAAACGTTTTGACTGAGGGAGTCAGAAGGGCGGTTGGGCGGGGAAGCCCGGTTATTGGACGAGCCTGGTTATGCCCTCATCACCGCCATCAGCGGCTGGATGCCGATGATGTTCATGGCGCGGGTGAGATTGTAGGCCAATACGTGAAGTGCCATCTCGGAGGCGACCCGCGGCAGCGTCTTCATCAGGAAGTGCGTCGCCCCCATCCTCATCTTCAGCGTGCCGAAGGGATGTTCGACGGTCTCGCGTCGCTGGCGCATCTTCTCCGGATGCTCGTCGAGTTGGCGTTGCACGGCTTCGAGTATGTGCTCATGCTCCCACCGCGTGATCCGTCGCTCCTTGCCAGTGGTGCAGCGATGCTTGATGGCGCAGTGCTGGCAGACGTTGGTCAAATAGCGGTGCAGGACCAATCCGTGCTCTTGGGTTGTGAATGAGTAGCCGAGGCGTTCGCCGGCGGGACAAATGTAAACGTTGTCCTTAGCCACATAGCGGAAGTCCTGCTTGCCGAAGCGCTTCGAGTTCGAGGCCATCGGCTTTGGCAGCGTCACCGTGATGCCGGCTTTGTCGCACTCAAGGATCTCCTCACTGTTGAAGTAGCCGCGGTCGGCGACGACATCGAGGCTCGCCGCTTCCAGGGTTGTCTTGGTCTGCTTGGCCATATGGGCGAGCTGTGCCCGGTCGCTGCCGACGTTGGTTACCTCATGGGTGATAATCAGATGATGTTCAGTGTCGACCGCGACCTGGACGTTGTAGCCCACTACGCCTGAGCCCCGGCCGCTCGTCGCCATTGAGCGGGAATCAGGATCGGTCAGCGATATCTGCTGATCCGGCGCCGCCAACATCCGCGTCTTGAGCCCATGCAGGCGCTTCACTTCCTCCTTCAGCTTGGCGATCTTCTCCTTGAGCCGGGTTGTTTTGGTAGTACGCGCCTCCGCCGGCTCCTGCCGATCGGCGCTGTCGAGCTGGCGCAGATAACGGGCTACGCTCTCCTCGATCTGCGCCAGACGCCGTTCCATCTTCGCCCGCGTAAAGTTCTTGTCCCGATTGTTCACCGCCTTGAACTTGCTGCCATCAATGGCGACGCTCGCTTCGGCGAACAGGTCGAGACGCCGACACAGCACGATAAACCGGGCGCATACCTTGCGAATGGCCCCGCCATTGTCCTTGCGGAAGTCGGCAATCGTCTTGTGATCGGGCATAAGCCGACCGGTCAGCCACATTACCTCGACATTGCGCAAAGCCTCGCGCTCAAGCCGCCGGCTCGACTGAACCCGGTTGAGATAGCCGTAAATGTAGAGCTTCAGCAGCACGGAGGGATGATACGAAGGCCGCCCCGTTACCTCGGGAGCGACCCCGTCAAATCCCAGCGCCGCCAGATCCAGTTCGTCGACAAAGACATCGATCACCTGAACAGGATTGTTCTCGTCGATCCAGTCTGCCAAGCATTCCGGAAACAGCGTGTTCTGCCCGCGATCAATCCCCTCGACAAAGCGCTTCATCCGACCCCCCCGCAGCAGCAGAATCATACTGCGCAGTGAATCACAGACACCGCGTTTTTACACAGCCAGGGTCATTAGGCGACATTCCTCGGCTTCGCTGTGACCTCCGTTTTGCCCCTCAACAACAGACATTCGCCGGCACGACGGGCGCGTCGGCTTCAGGCCAAAAGGAACGAAGCGCCGACTGCAATTCAAACAAATAAAGAACGCTGGTGCGAACCCGAGGTCAATCGCATCGCTGGCGAAATCGCGCTGATGTCGCCCCAAGCAGATGGCGCAAAAGCGGTCCCAGTTGTGGGTGGATTTGAGGGTAGGGGCGTTCTGGTCGGGATCAGTCCGCCATCACCGCGTAGCGTGAAGCTGATATGAAGCAGTCGCCCAGCGTCCGTGCGGCCGAGAGCTTGCAACCTGGGCTCGTGAACACTGTGGCTAGCTTCCTCGACGATCAGCAGCGGGTCGTTGAAAAAGATCTGCTCAGGGTCCGCTTGACCGACGTCATGCTTTTCAACGCTCTTGCGGCTGTTGCCTGCGTGCCAGTCAAATCCTTCGCTCTGCCTGAGGTCAAGCATCGTGTATATTACCACCCGACAAGGGTGAAAAGCGCATAACGCCGAGCATAAGTCAGCGCCGCTCCCATCCGGTGCGGAGTGGCCGTTTCGCTGATCGGGCAGACCGGCCAATCCGAAGCGATCCACTCTCCCGACGCATGCGCCAGTACCGTGGTGAGAATGTGTGATTGCCGCTGAATGAACGAACTTATAAACTGTCCAAGAAAAAATCCTGCTAAAATCAGAAGACCCGTTCCGATGGATTGAGCAAGCTGCCTCTTGATCAGTTAGTGCCCTGAACCTGAAGTTCGATGCATTGAGATTAGGCGTTGGCTGGCCTGTTGTACACGCAGAACCGCTCGATCGAAGCCAAGATGTCGTCGGTGGATTTTGTCCAGCGGAACGGCTTTGGATTGACGTTGTGCTGTTGGGATGAAGTGGTGATGGCTGCTTTCAAGTCGGTCACGCTGCGATGAATGCTACGGCGGAGTTGGCGCTCAGTCGGCAGCGCAAAAAAGCGTTCGACTTGATTGAGTTAAGAAGAACTGGTCGGCGTCCGATGGATATGCCAGCGCGGCCTTCGATTGAGCCAGATGTGGATGATAATCGGCGCCTTGTGGGTCGCGTAGTTGTCGATCACCAGATGGTGCGGCAGCGCAATCTAAAACGCCGTTCTGCGGATCGATCCGTCATGCGAACGGTCGTTTTCGCCGCAGCGATATTGCTTTCCCTCGCGTCCCTGCGTGGATCGCTCGCAGCCGATGACAGTGATCCGAGCGACGCCGCCGCCAGCCGCCATCTTTATTACACCGGAGGCGTTCACACCGATGCGGGCTGCACGCCTGCCCAGAAGTGCATTTATGAGCGCAAGCCCGGCGAGCCCACCGACCCGCTCTATCCCGCGTGGTGGAGCAGCGATTGGATCATGTATCGCGTGTTCCAGAACTTCGAAAAATTCGCTCCGCCCTATGCCTCGCCGCCGGCGGGGCTGACGCCTGCCGACTACGAGGCTTCCTTCGGCTCCAGCTACTACGACTCCACCTACGTGCCGCCGGACCGCGACGGCGTCGGCGCTATGATGGAGTATTACGACAAGCGCTGTCTGCCGATCATGGCGACGACCAATCATTACTCCTGCGCGTTCATCTCGCTCGGCAACAAGACGTACTTCCTGCGCTATGGCGACCGGCTTCCCGATGAGCCGCAGTGCTGCCTTTTCGCCTTGAACCACCATCCCGCCAGTCGCGATTTCATCAAGCATCTACCGTACAATGCCGAGGAGAGCCTTCACGTCCGGGGCTCGATCCAGGCGTATTCCCGCCTCGTGCCACCAGGCAATATCCGGATCGGCTACGCGTTCAACAAGCAAGCGACGCCGGACACCTTCGACAGGAAAGCGGCGCCCTATCGGCACCCGCAATCATTCTATTTTCCAGGGAACCCGGTTGATCCGCCCAATGCCCCAGTCGTCAGTCAGAACTACACTAACTTCCGCATGGAGAAGCCCGATCCGGACGAGACCTGGAACCAGGTTGCGAAAATGTGTCCGGTCAAACCGCAATGGTGCTGCATTTTTTCCAGCGATTGCCCGGACGGCGAGCGCTCGAGTGCCAAATGAGTATCGGATTGCCCGCGCATCAGGTCGTGAACGCGACGCGCATTCGTTACCTTCTTTGATAGACGCCGCCAGTAATGGCATGCGGTTGCGGCCTTGCGACAGGTCCCGAACAGGTCCATTATTTTCTTAGATAGCATTTTGAGGCCTGCTAAAGGCAGACGACTCGGTGCGCCGGATTTGGCGGGCTGTTTCCGGGAGGGGATTAATCATGAATTACATTCGCCTGTCCTACGTGGGGATGGCGCTCATCGCCGGCGCTCTGACCGCCGGGTCCGCTAGCGCGTGGAACATGGGTCCACGCGGTGGGGGGGGTGGTGGTATGGGTCCAGGCATGGGGGGTATGGCCCCAGGCATGGGGGGTATAGGCCTAGGCATCGGCGGTATAGGTCTAGGCATGGGGGGTGTGGGTCCAGGCACGGGGGGTGCTGCGGGACCCGCTGGCAGCGCCCCGAGTGGGGGCGGTGGTTCTGGCGGAGATGTTGTCGGCGACGGCAGCAACGCCGCCGGCGATGACAGTAATGGTCAAGGAGTCGCTGATGCCGGGATGGACGACCCCTGTGGTGGATGTCCAAATCCCAATCCAGCAACGCCAGGATGGACTCCAACGGAATCTTTGACAAAAGCACAAAGCACGGCGGTTGGCGGAACCGTGAGTGTGTGGGGTGGCACTTGGGTGTACGCCCTCGTGGCCGCCGAATCGGCGCCAGTGTTGGTGGCCACCGCGGTGGTCGTTACAGGAGGAGCTATCGTGTATACGGTTTACAGTGCAATTGGCGCCGTAACCTACGCTATAAGGGACACTGGTAAGGGTGTAGTACAGACCGTCGCTAACACCTCGGCGCAGGTCGACCAACACAATGCAGATGTCCCTACGTTGCACGGCAGTATAACGGGGCAAAATCTTAACTCGCCGGAGGCTCAATAACGCCTAATTGAAGTGGGGAGGAGGCCATGGCTGCGCGTCCGCGCAGGTCTGCGAGCAAACGTATCGTCGTTGTTTTAGCTTCGATATCGGGTGCCGTACTAGGTGGCCCAGCTATGGCGGCGCCCGCGAGCGACGCACGGACGTGCAACAACGCATCCGGTGACGCGGCCATTGCCGCCTGCACCCGTGCCATCGAATCCGGCAAATACAAGGGACACAATCTCGCAATCCTCCAGGTCAATCGCGCCGTCGACTGGAACACAAAGGGCGATCCCGACCGCGCCATCAGGGACTACGACCAGGCGATCCAACTCGATCCCAAGTTTGCCTTTGCTTACAATGGCCGCGGCAACGCGTACCGCGCCAAGGGCGACAACGACCGCGCCATCGCCGACTACGACCAGGTGATCCAGCTTGGTCCCAAGCTCGCCTTCGCCTACAACAACCGTGGAGACGCGTACCGCGCCAAGGGCGACGACGACCGCGCCATCGTCGACTACGATCAGGCGATCAAGCTCGATCCCAAGCATGTCAACGCCTATGTCGGTCGCGGCAACGCGTACCGCGCCAAGGGCGACAACGACCGCGCCATCGCCGACTACGATCAGGCGATCCTGCTCGATCCCCAGCAGGCCAACCCTTATAATGGTCGCGGCCTCGCGTACCGCGCCAAGGGCGACAACGACCGGGCCATCGCCGACTTTGATCAGGCGATCCGATTTAATCCGAAGCTCGCCCCCGCCTACACCAACCGCGGCAACGCCTACCGCGCCAAGGGCGACAATGACCGCGCCATCGCCGACTACGATCAGGCGATCCGGCTCGATCCCAAGTACGCCTTCGCTTACAATGGCCGCGGCAACGCCTACCGCGCGAGGGGCGACTACGACCGTGCCGTCGCCGACTACGATCAGGCGATCCGGCTCGATCCCAAATACGCCTGGGCCTACAATAGTCGCGGCCTCACATTTCGTGCCAAGGGTGACAACGACCGCGCTATCGCGGACTATAGCGAGGCGATCCGGCTCGATCCCCGGTACGTCATCGCGTACAACAACCGCGGCGACGCGTACCACGCCAAAGGCGACAATGATCGTGCTATCACCGACTACGGTGAGGCGATCCGGCTCAATCCAACGTTCGCCTTCGCCTACACCAACCGGGGGAACGCCTACTGGACCAAGGGCGACAACGACCGCGCGATCGCAGACTATACTCTAGCGATCCAGGTCGCTCCCAAACTTGCCCTCGCTTATAGCGAGCGCGGCAACGCCTACGGCGCCAAAGGCGACAACGACCGTGCCATGGCCGATTACACCGAAGCGATCCAGATCGACCCAAAGTTCGCTTTGGCCTACCTTGGCCGCGGCGCCGCGTACCTCGCCAAGGGCGACAGCGATCACGCGATTGCCGACTATACTCGAGCAATCCAGCTCGATCCCAAGTTGCCTTTGCCCTATTATGGCCGCGGCATCGTGTATCTCGCAAAGGGCGACCCCGACCGCGCTATCAACGATTATAGTGCGGCGATTGCGCTTGCTCCGAACTTCGCCTTGGCTTTTTCCAATCGCGGCAATGCGTACGTGGTCAAGGGTGACAATGACCGCGCCCTGGCCGACTACGACCAGGCGATCAAGCTCAATCCCCAATACGCGGCAGCCCTCGACGGCCGCTGCTGGGCGGGCGTTACCGCCGGCCGATTGCAGCAGGCGCTCGGCGATTGCAACGAATCGCTGCGGCTGCGCCCGAATCAGGCGGGGACGCTCGACAGCCGCGGCTTTATCTATTTGAAGCTCGGGCAGCTCGATCGTGCGATCGTCGATTATGACGCGGCGCTTAAGCTCGCTCCCAAGCAGGCAGACGCGCTCTACGGTCGAGGGACGGCCAAGCTGAAAAAAGGCGATGCGGCCGGCGGCAATGCCGACATCGCGGCCGCGAAGGCGATTCAGGCCGACATCGCCGCAGCGTTTGCCCGGTATGACGTGCCCACATCCGACGGTGCTATCGGCTCGGTCCAGGCGCCGAAACGCGAGCTAGCACCGGCGTCCGCCACCGCGTCGGCACCCGCCGTTGCGCCGGCGGTCGCCGCGGACTGCGCGCGGGCCGAGACGCATTGGAAGAGCGCTGAGGAGATCAAGACACTTGCGGTCTACCAGGACCACCTCGCGCGCTTTCCCAACTGCGAGTTCGCCGCGCTAGCAGCAGCGCGCATCCAGGCACTGACGAAAAACTAGCGGGACGGCCGACCGCGAGCCGGGCGCACTGTCGAGTATCAGGAGTTGGGCGTGGGGTTCAACCCATCAGCTCGTCTGTGAGGATTCACGGTCGGGCGTCATCGGCGCCAGGTTGCAGAGCAGCGGAGATGGAGAGGACGGCAAGGTTCGCGGTCCTGCCTTCGATTTGAGGTAACAAGCCATACGCCACGTTGTGCTCGCAATCGTGTTGCTGGTTCTCGGTCCCTACCAAGGAGCGGTGAACGCACAAACCGGAACGCCCGCGTCGGCATTCGCGATTGCGCAGCGCGCGCCGGCGGAGGCGGAGGACCCGCCTTTGAACACGCTCGACACGCTGTCGCGCGGCGTCGTTCTCGGCGAAGCGCAATGCAATGCGCTCGGGACGGCAATCTGGGTCAACGTCGAGGGGCGCGGCTTCTGCGTGCGCTACTGGATATCGCGCGCCGGGGGCATGAAAAACGAGGTGCTGGTCTACATCCATGGCGACATCGGCACCCGCAAGCGCGGAAAGGTTTATCTTGCCGACGATGCCGATCAGAGCACCGCTGGCCGACAGCAGCGCAATGCGGAGCAATGGTCGCGCATTTATGGCGGTCCGTTCATTTCCATCGGCCGCCTCGGCGCCTACGGCTCGTCGGGCGATCATCTGCGCCAGCGGCGCACGCTGCTCGAAGTGCGCGTGGTCATGGCGGCGCTCGACGCGCTCAAGGAACGCTATGATTTCAAACGGTTCCACGTCGTCGGCCAGTCGGGCGGCGGCCACACGGTCGCGGCGATGCTGCAAATGCGCTCCGACCTCGGATGCGCGGTGATGACTTCAGGCATCCTGTCGGTGAAGACCAATGCTCTCGACATCGGCTGGCCGATCAACGCCAAGATCGCGGCGTCCTACGACCCGATCGATTTCATCGATGCTATTCAATCCCGGCCCGGCCAACGCATGATCGTGATGTCCGATCCCGACGACAGCCGGGTGCCCTATCATTCGCAGCGCGAATTTGTGGAACGTGTCAGGGCCAAGGGCTTGTCGATCCTCCACGTCACAGCGGCCGCTAGCGGCGGGCAGTCCCACGAGTTGGTTTCCGAAGGCCTGCATCTCGCAACAGACTGCGCCAACGGCACCGACAACACGGCGTTGATCAAGCGTTACCAGACGAAGGCGCCGCCCCAAACTTCGCCTCGAATTTCCAATCGGCAGCGGCGCCTGTCGCGGACTGCGCGCCGCAATAAGTATGGCGCGCCTCTGGCGTGACCAGGGGAAGCCGCAGCAAGCTCGCGAACTGCTGGCTCCGGTCTACGGCTGGTTCACCGAAGGCTTCGAAACGCTCGATCTGAAGGAGGCCAAGGCGCTGCTCGACGAACTGCGCGCCTGACAACGAATTTCGAAACGGCCTCTTAGCCGCCGCACCCGCCACAGCCGCGGGCCGGCCCGAGCTCATTGAGTGGATGGATTTGCATTCACAGGATCTTTTCCTGTCTGCAGTCTCTATTGCAGAGATCGCCGACGGCGACGCGAAAGCCAAGCGCGAGGGTGCGAAACGGAAGGCCGCCGATTTGTCAGCCTGGTTACGCATCGTGCTGCATCTTTATGGTGACCGCGTGTTGTCCTTCGACAGTCCGACGGCGGAGATTGCCGGTGCCTTGGCCGATCTAGCGCGCAGCCGCGGCCATGCTCCGGGTTTTGCCGATATCGCCATTGCTGCGACGGCCTGTCGGCATGATCTAGGGCGTGTACTCATAAACGCGCAGGAATGTCGGCTTTCGGGGGTAAAGCAGACGTGGACCGAAAATGCCGCTACGTCGCCTTTTGACCGACAGGCGACATGGCCCACGCCGTCCGCGCCGACAAGCCGGTGCGGACGCACTAGCGGCGCGCTTCAAATCGAGCCGATACCGCGCCGTCATCAATATGATTTGATCCGTGGACTTCGCCGGGAGGGCGGAGCCAGCGCGTTTATGCCCTAACCAGCGCGTTTATGCCCTAAAATGTATCGGATCGATTTTTTTGCAGGCTCCGGAGGCTCCCATGGCGCGCACCCTCGCCGCCGTTTCAAGCAGACCGCGCTACGCCCTGATCGTGCTCGCGACGCTCGCTGCCGGAAGCTTCGCGCTTCCGTTGACGGCCGCCCAGCAAAACCAGGCGCGCGATCCGGCGCAAAACTTTCTGGCCGAGCACGAGATGGGCCGCCGTTTCCACATCGACCCGAACAATCTGCCCGCACCAAAGACCGGCCCGATCGTCTCCAACCGGCCGCTCGTCGTGCCCTACCACGAGCAGGTACCGCAGGTGCCGCCCGGTTTCACGGCGACGGCTTTTGCAACTGGTCTCGCCAATCCGCGGCGTTTGCTCGTGTTGCCCAACGGCGACGTGCTGGTCGCCGAGCAAAGCGCCGGCTACCTTACTCTGTTGCGCGATGACGGCACCGGTCATGCGGTGTGGATCGATCGCCATGTCGAAGATCTCAACCGGCCGTACGGCCTCGCGTGGCGGAACGACAACGTCCTGGTCGCCGATCAGGACGGCATCTGGAACGTGCCGCACATTCTTGGCGCGCTCCGCGCCGGCAGAAGCACGACGCAGCGCGTCGATCAGGTGCCGGCGGATGAACGTAAGCCCGTCGCGGGTGCATACGGCGCCACGATGATCACCAAAAAGGGAGTGTTCGGCATCGCGCAGGGTCATCAGAATCGTCCGCTCGCGATCAATCCCAAGACAGGTGACCTCTTCGTCGGCGTCGGCTCCTCGGGCAATATCGGCGTCGAGCCGGAGCCGAAGGCAAGCATTCAACGTTTCAATGCCGACGGGTCCGGGCAAATGACCTACGCATCGGGGATGCGCAATCCGACCACGCTCGTCTTCCATCCGCAGACCGCCGAACTCTACGCGCTGGTGCAAGAGCGTGACGGTCTCGGCGACAACCTGCCGTCCGACTATCTGACGCACGTGCAGGAAGGCGGCTTTTACGGCTGGCCCTACGCCTATATCGGCAAGCATCCGCAGGCCGGCTTTGCCAGCCTCGCGCCCGACAAGGTGAATGCAACAATCACGCCCGATCTCTTGTTCGAAGCGCATTCGTCGGTGCTTGATCTGGTATTTTACGAAGCCGATCAGTTCCCGCCCGAATACAAGGGCCACGCTTTCGTCGCACTCAAAGGCTCCTGGAACCGCTCGGAGCCGACCGGTTACAAAGTCGTGCGTGTGCCGTTCAAGGACAGCAAGCCGGAAGGCTATTACGAGAATTTCGCCACCGGCTTCTGGATATCGGGCGAGCAACGCGCTGAGGTGTGGGGACGCCCAGCGGCGCTTGCCGTCGCCAAGGACGGCGCGCTCCTTGTCGCCGACGATACCGGCGGTACGGTCTGGCGCATCGCCTATACTGGCAAGCAAGGCGGCGCGGGCGAGCATTCGAACTGAGAAGAGCGGCGGCAGCCTGTGGGAGAATCAAATGGTCGATGAACCGCTCGAGGTGCTGGTAACTCGGAAAATGCCGGATGGTACATACGCTGTGGTCGACGGGCTACGAAGCCCTCGCACCATTCAGGTCGGCTTTCCGAACGCCGATGCGGCGGAGAAATTCATTGAGGAGTTTTATGTAGCGCGTGGCGTCCTCAGGCCGCGCGAATCGAAGTAATAACCCGAACGCGAGCAACAGAGGCAAACGCGCGTTTCTGAACGAGCTGGCCTCGTGAGCAGTCGCGCCATCCACTCTTTGCTGGTGGCCTCGGTGTGATGGGCCTGCTCGGCAGGCGCAGGAAGCACAAGAACGCAGCTGCAGTCGCTGCCGCCTGATCCAAACTCCTGATCGGATTTCCGAGAGACCGCCGTGAGAGGCGGTCTTTCTGTATGCACTCATGTTGCAGCGCATGAGTCCATTTGTGGCCCTTAGCGGACAATCCGATCACGCCGGCGAATGTCCGCTATCCGGAAAAGCGGACCTGACCGCGGACATCGCGTTTCGGTCGCGAATGACCCTGGCTGTGTAAAAACGCGGTGTCTGTGATTCACTGCGCAGTATGATTCTGCTGCTGCGGGGGGGTCGGATGAAGCGCTTTGTCGAGGGGATTGATCGCGGGCAGAACACGCTGTTTCCCGAATGCTTGGCAGACTGGATCGACGAGAACAATCCTGTTCAGGTGATCGATGTCTTTGTCGACGAACTGGATCTGGCGGCGCTGGGATTTGACGGGGTCGCTCCCGAGGTAACGGGGCGGCCTTCGTATCATCCCTCCGTGCTGCTGAAGCTCTACATTTACGGCTATCTCAACCGGGTTCAGTCGAGCCGGCGGCTTGAGCGCGAGGCTTTGCGCAATGTCGAGGTAATGTGGCTGACCGGTCGGCTTATGCCCGATCACAAGACGATTGCCGACTTCCGCAAGGACAATGGCGGGGCCATTCGCAAGGTATGCGCCCGGTTTATCGTGCTGTGTCGGCGTCTCGACCTGTTCGCCGAAGCGAGCGTCGCCATTGATGGCAGCAAGTTCAAGGCGGTGAACAATCGGGACAAGAACTTTACGCGGGCGAAGATGGAACGGCGTCTGGCGCAGATCGAGGAGAGCGTAGCCCGTTATCTGCGCCAGCTCGACAGCGCCGATCGGCAGGAGCCGGCGGAGGCGCGTACTACCAAAACAACCCGGCTCAAGGAGAAGATCGCCAAGCTGAAGGAGGAAGTGAAGCGCCTGCATGGGCTCAAGACGCGGATGTTGGCGGCGCCGGATCAGCAGATATCGCTGACCGATCCTGATTCCCGCTCAATGGCGACGAGTGGCCGGGGCTCAGGCGTAGTGGGCTACAACGTCCAGGTCGCGGTCGACACTGAACATCATCTGATTATCACCCATGAGGTAACCAACGTCGGCAGCGACCGGGCACAGCTCGCCCATATGGCCAAGCAGACCAAGACAACCCTGGAAGCGGCGAGCCTCGATGTCGTCGCCGACCGCGGCTACTTCAACAGTGAGGAGATCCTTGAGTGCGACAAAGCCGGCATCACGGTGACGCTGCCAAAGCCGATGGCCTCGAACTCGAAGCGCTTCGGCAAGCAGGACTTCCGCTATGTGGCTAAGGACAACGTTTACATTTGTCCCGCCGGCGAACGCCTCGGCTACTCATTCACAACCCAAGAGCACGGATTGGTCCTGCACCGCTATTTGACCAACGTCTGCCAGCACTGCGCCATCAAGCATCGCTGCACCACTGGCAAGGAGCGACGGATCACGCGGTGGGAGCATGAGCACATACTCGAAGCCGTGCAACGCCGACTCGACGAGCATCCGGAGAAGATGCGCCAGCGACGCGAGACCGTCGAACATCCCTTCGGCACGCTGAAGATGAGGATGGGGGCGACGCACTTCCTGATGAAGACGCTGCCGCGGGTCGCCTCCGAGATGGCACTTCACGTATTGGCCTACAATCTCACCCGCGCCATGAACATCATCGGCATCCAGCCGCTGATGGCGGTGATGAGGGCATAACCAGGCTCGTCCAATAACCGGGCTTCCCCGCCCAACCGCCCTTCTGACTCCCTCAGTCAAAACGTTTTTGCACGACCAAGACCCATCGGCGACACCGGCGAAGCTACCCCCCCCCCCCCCCCCCCAATTTGGGGTGGTTGACGCCTCTGCATACACGTAACCGTAATAGGGCGAACGTGCGGGCGGTTAGGGTATGTGGCGTATCGTGCGAACAGCCGCTTGCATTGCAGCAGACGTGCGCGAACGCGAAAGTCAATAATTCCGTCGATGGGCGACCAAAGAACGTCGCCAGGACCACAAGGATGTCGGCAGGACAAACGAATGTGAGCTAGTGAAACTAGCAGTGTCGAGGGCGTCAATTTTTTTGAGGCAACTATGAAAGCACTTCCGATTGTCCTGGCAACCTGCATTGCGGTTCTATGCGCGGTGCCAGGGGCGGCGTCGGCAACCACAATTAGTTTTTCGGGTCCGGTCACGCCTTCTGCGGGCGGGCTTCTCTTCGCGGGACCTGGAGTGTCGTTAGGTTCGTCCAGCGGATATGTCACGCCGACACAGTTTGGTTCTAATCTCGCTGACCCAAATGGTTGGGACCCGTGGGGCGGGAGCGATACTAATTCCTACTGGATAAGCGTTGGCGGAGCTGGCGTCGGCTACGCTTCCTCCCAGACCTTGAACTTCTCGTCGCCGGTGAACACTTTTAGCCTGCTGTGGGGATCGCCCAATTCTAACAACACCGTCACCCTTTCTAACGGCCAGACAATTGAATACTTTGACAACCTTGGCTTTGAGGTTGATGGCGTTTTGGAAACGGGGCCTTACTCGAACGTTCAAACGGGACCTGCTTCTTCGGGCTACATCGTCACAATCACCTCGTCCGCTTTCACATCAGCCGTGCTGACCAACAGTAACGGTGGCTTTGAAGTCGCCGATTTCAGTGCCTATTACGCGTCTCCCGCGCCACTGCCCTCGTCATGGACGATGCTGATCGCCGGCTTCGTCGGTCTCGGCTTCTTTGCCTACCGCGGGACGAAGAACGGCTCTGCTGTTGTAGCAGCCGCCTGACCAAAAACAATAATCGAATTTCGCAGAGACCGCCGCGAGGCGGTCTTTCTGTTTGTCTCTCACCGCTCATGTTGCGGTGCATGAGTCTCTTCATGGCCCTTAGCGTCACTTCGCTGCGCCGAGCAGTAAGGTCGCTATAGGAGTAACAACAGACATTGATCGGCACGGTTACTGAAGGCATCGGTCGTGAAAGACCCAACGGCGACATTTACGCAGCGTAGTGCTCGCACCCTTTTCAAGCTATAAGGATCGTGGCTCTTGGCGGCCATTTCGGCCGTCGGCCGTGATGAGAGGGAGGATGCTATGCCAACAATAATCGGCCATCATAACATTACAAAAGGTTCGAAGCACTTGGCTCACCTCTTCCAAGCGTAAAGAGCTATTCGGCCCCCTCGGGGTAACCAACATCCGAACATTCGTCGATCCACAAAATCCGAATCGGGTGGCGGTGATGATGGACGTACCGGACATGAACGCCTTGATGGCGGCGATGCAGACCAAGGCAGCCGCTGATGCGGCCTCTGATGGCGTTGTGCCAGAGTCGCTGGTGATCCTCGTCGAAATCCTAAATCGGCTCGCAAAGAAGCGCTGGCGCGATTTTCGTCAATCGCTGCAACAGGGCGCAGGAAAAAGGCGAGTTGCCTGCGCCCTTTGAGCGGCGCACCAATTCCCGCTTCTGGCCCGAAGCTGCCAATGTTGATCGGGCAGAGCATGTCCGCTCTGCCCGGGTATTTCAGACACCAGCCTGTTCCGCCATCGCAAGCGCATCATCGACCTCGATGCCGAGGTATCTGACGGTGCTTTCGATTTTGGTGTGTCCAAGCAAGAGCTGCACGGCCCGCAGATTGCCGGTTCGACGGTAGATCAGCGTCGCCTTGGTTCGCCGCAATGAATGCGTGCCAAAGCGCTTTGGATCGAGCCCAATGCCGGCGATCCATCCCGAAAGAAGCCGTGCATATTGCCGCGTCGTCATGCACTGGCCGAAGCCACGCCGGCCCGTGAATAGACAGTCACCCGGCTTCTTATCTGCCGCCTTCAAGTAGTCGTCGATGGCTTGGCGTGTCTGGTCCGTTAGCTCGAACTTGACGGGCCGCCCGGTCTTCTTCTGCCGCACCATTGCCCGGTCCATCGTATAACCGTTTGGGGCAACATCCTCGACCTTGACGGCCACGACGTCACAGCCGCGAAGCTTGCTATCGATGGCCAGATTAAACAGGGCAAGGTCACGTATTCGCTCCTCCAACAGTAATCGAGTTCTGATCGACCAAACGTGTTTTGGTCGCAGTGGAGGTCTTGCCCCGATCAGCTTGCCCTTGTTCCAAGGGATGCGTTTGTTAGACGGTGCGCAATTTTCATTATCTGACATGATCGTACTCCTCTGTTACGAGGACGACGAACATGCACCCCCGGCCCCGAAGGCCGCGAAACGATGTCGGCTTTCAGAGGATTACGGTCATCGCGATGCTTGGGCGCGTACCGGAGCTGTCCTTATTGACCCTAAGCGGACTTCGCGAGTGCGCGACGAGAAGCGCACCACCAACGTCGTATCGCTTTGCGCGTGTACTGCGCTTGCACAATCACTGCATCAGGGGAGATTAAGGAAAATTTCACACCGCGGGCGCACCCTATTGCGAACTTTGCGGAAGCGATGTTCTCACTCCTCACGATCGGACGCGACTGGCAGTTTGTCATCCTGGCGAGCGGCGTCAGCCTACTCGCTGCCTTTGCCACTGGTGGTGTCCTTGTCCGCATGCGGGGGACGAGCGGGCGCGCCCGAACCATGTGGGTTGTCGCTGGCGGCGTCGTTGTTCTCTGCGCAGCGTTTGCGATCGGAGTGATCGCGGAGCAGGTCCACGGCGTTGGGCTAATCGCCGCTAGCGCGGTGATCGGCCTCGGCTTCGGCGCCGGCCTGTGCTGGTTGCCCAGCGCGACAGGAGGCGCGCAGGAGGATCTGCGCGACGCCGCGCTCAGCTTCATGACCCAGGGCCTCTGCATGTTCGACGGCCCGGGGCGGCTCGTCTTCTGGAACAAGCGCTTTGCCGAGATTTATCAGGTCGAGGGCCGGTTGCGGATCGGCTTTAGCTTGCGCGATATTCTGCGGGAGCGGATCGCCGTGGGTACGTTGGCAGAGGATCCGGACGATTATGTCCGCCGCGCCACGACCGCGGCCAAGGACGGCAAGAAATTCAGGCACGTTTTCGAGCTGTCCGATGGGCGCAAGATCGCTGTTAACAACGAGCCACGGCCGAGCGGCGGCTGGGTATCCACGCATGAGGACATCACCGAACGCCTGCAGGTCGCGCAGGAGCGTGCCGCCATCCGCGATCAAGAACAGCGCCGCGTCCTTGTGGATTCCGCCATTGCCGCGTTTCGCCCGCAGATGGAAAACATCAACGGCAGCCTCAGCGGCAATACGAGCGCCATGCGCGGCGCCGCCTCGTCGTTGTTCAACAGCTCGCAGCAAACGTCGGAGCGCGCCGCCAGTGCGGTGCGCTCCTTCGACGAGGCGTCAGCCAGCGTCAAGATTGCCGCGGAAGCGGCCGACGAACTGTCGCGCTCGATCGCGGAAATCAGCCAACAGCTCTTGCAAATGAGCGAGGTCGTGCGGCATGCGACCGCCGAGGCGAAGGCGACCGACCGCGAGATTGTCGGGCTTTCCGACGGCGCGCAAAAGATCGGCGAGGTGGTCAAGCTTATCCGCGCTATCGCCGAGCAGACCAATCTGCTGGCGCTCAATGCCACCATCGAGGCGGCGCGCGCGGGCGAGGCCGGCCGCGGATTTGCCGTGGTCGCCTCCGAAGTCAAGTCGCTCGCGGTACAGACCGCGAAGGCCACGGAGGAGATTGCCAATCACATTCTCGCCGTTCAGACCTCGACGGGCGGCGCGGTCGAGGCGATCCGACGCATCGCGATGCGCATGCAAGAGATCAACAAATCCACGTTCGCGGTCTCCGCGGCGGTGGAGCAGCAGAACGCCGCTACTGGCGAAATCAAGCGCAACGTCACAAGCGCCGCCGACGGCACCAATGCCGTGGCCGCCGTGCTTGGTGAGGTCGCCGGTGCCACCATCGAGACGCGCTCGTCGGCGCAAATCGTGCTTGACGCCTCGGAGACCGTCGCGAAGGACATCGCCAAGCTGCACACCAATGTCGATGCCTTCCTCGCCAGCGTGGCGATGTAGTTTATTCCGGATTACGGTAATCGCGGCTCATCTGCCTTAGGAAAAATGCCGCGCGGGGTTGTGGCCGGCGGCCACACCTGCTTTACGAAATTTGCGATCCTTCGGCGATTTTGCTTCAACGCTCGGCGGCTCTGGATCCCCAAACCGGGCTGCCGCCGCGATTGGAGCGGCCCAAGGCCGATTGGTTCAACTTAAATAAGCCCGCTGAGTTTGACCCCGACAGCGATTGGATAGGCGAGATCTATCAAGGTCGTTTCGTCGGTGCCATCTATAATGCCGAAGAAGCGCCGACGATGTTCGGCGATCTGCGCGATGATGGCGCGAGTTTCGTCGCTTGGCTTCCTTTTCGCCAACGCTTCGACAAGATGGGGCGCGTCATCGAATCATTTGGGCCGGATCGAATCAAAGTCGCTGTTGCCGCCTGGGAAGACAAAACCAAGTGGGCGCGCGAGCTTAAACATCTCGGTTACAGGTATGAGAAACATGACAGTGATGATGATCCGTTATGTTTAGCCGCTGAGGCCGCCGCACGTAACCCGGTCTTCAAGACAACGATCAACGTCACGCTGGCGATCAGGAAATCTTTGCGCCGATATCTCGGTATCGAGCCGACCGAGTCCGGTTCCAAACCGGGGTCCCAGAAACGTCGAAAACTCAGGTAAGCTCATACGCGACCATTTCTTCGTATACATCCTGAGGTTGCGTTTTTGCGAAATGGACTGACAATCTTACAATTGATTCAATGCATTAGCGTTTTGCTAGACGCGCAGGCAATCCCTTTGCACAACGAACCCAATAATCTCGAAACCGGCGGACGAGACGGGACAATGGGCGGGCGATCCGGGTAGACACGCCAAAAATTGACTCCACCGGCAAGGGCGGCGCGGTGGTGTGTCATCAAAGCGAACACGGCACGTCGTGCCACGTATGGACGTTTGACTGCGACAGGACTGCACTGCTGGATAAAATGTGGTCGAAGCCTTCGACGAGCTTCAGCCTACGTTACGGAAATCGCAAAGGAGCATATCGCATGATCACGATCTCCGCATTCAAATGGGTTCCAGAGTTTGCCCAGGGCCAAGTGCGCGATCTGCGCGCGCGCTGGGCGCTGGAGGAAGCTGGTCTGCCTTACAAGACGCGGCTTCTCGAACCGGGTGATCAGGACAAACCGGACTATCGTACGCTGCAGCCCTTCGGGCAGGTGCCAATCCTTGAGGAAGACGGTCTCGTGCTCTTCGAGTCCGGGGCCATCGTGCTGCATATTGGCGAACGGAGCGAGATGCTCTTGCCGAAGGACCCGAGCGGACGCGCACGCGCGACGCAATGGCTAATCGCGGCGCTCAATTCCATCGAGCCGTTCGTTATGAACATCGCCGCGATCGATCTCTTCTACGCGAATGAGGAATGGGCGAAGCTGCGCCGCCCAGGAGCGATGGAGTTTGTGAAGAAGCGCCTGTCCGCGCTCTCCAAGTCGCTCAGCGACAAACCCTATCTCGATGGTAACCGCTTCACCGCGGGTGATTTGATGATGACGACTGTGCTGCGAATCCTGAAGCACACCGATATCGTCACAGGCGAGAAGCGTCTCGCCGCCTATGTCGAACGCTGCACCGCGCGCCCTGCCTTCAGGCGAGCGTTCGATGCGCAGATTGGTGATTTCAGAGAGGCTGCATAGCCCGAGATCGATCTAATGTTCGTTAGACGATCAGGCTGCGAGCGCAGATGCTTTCCGTTTTCTCCGTCGGGCCAGTAGTCCGACTACGCCGAGGCCTGAGGCAAAGAGTGGGAGAGCGGCGGGGAGAGGTGTCATCGATGAGTATCCGCCCGTGATGTAACGTATGACATCATCCGGTCCTCCGTATCCTTCGTCTTCGTAAGATGGTCCTCCAATTCCTCCCTCGAGGGGATTATCTGAGCTAGGAGTAAGCAAGCTATATTCGAACACGAAAGTCAACGATGAGCTGTAGGCTGGGTCGGGATTAAAGAAGTCGACAGTGACAGTATTCGGGTTCGAAGCATTTATGGTCGCGGTGTAATCGCAGAGAAATTCGTCGTTCCGCCTGAGGTGGTCAGATTAAATGGGCTTCCGTTGGTGTAGCCGTATTGGTCGATGCCGAAGAAGCCGTTCAGGACCCCGCCGTCGGACAAGGGTACATTAGACGAAAGCGTCCATGTTAGAGCATTCGCCCTCGAATGACCGATGCTGACGAGAAACAGCATTGCGAGGACAGCTGCCAGCGACCTCGCTCTTTTTGAACTACCCATAAAGGCACCCTAACAATCACTGTTAATATGGCACCCAAGAAGCGATGCGACGCATAACATCCCTCCACCTTGGGCCGTAATGCTAAATCCGACCATGCTTTTGTTGGAGCTACAATCGCAAATTCGATCATCTACCGCCGCTCCGTGCGGCCTGACGGCAGGATTAACTGAGCCGCAAGTAGCTATCAGCGATGTCTCAATTGAGCCATCTTCAAAACAGTCCCGACTGCTGTGATGCACACTCCACTTCTCAGGTGGGTCATTCGCTACATGCGCAGTCGGCGGCAGCGGAAGGCCATGTCAGCAATTCTCCCGAAAGCCGACATTCGTTCGCCCCGTAATATCTGTCGCGAAGGGCCACGAACTGCCTCACGCGGCGCAGCAAATGTCAGACCCGTTCGATCACCGGAAATCCTCGCCTGTGTTGTTATTCGGCTCGCGGCCGGGATCCGATCCCCTCTGAAGCGCTTCTGAAACCCACAACGACGCTTCCGTCTTGCAAAACGCCACCAACGTCAGCAATCTCAGCTGCACTGAGGCCTTGATCTGGAGAATCTCGGCTAAGCACCGTCGCGAACCCAAGGGTTGAAAGAAGGATTACCGCCATGGCCACTGCGAATCTATTTCCGCCCGGCAGCAACGGGTTGCCGTTTTTTGGCGAAACGCTCGCCTTCGCGAACAATCCATTTGCATTTATCCACCGACGCCGTGCGCGCTTCGGCGATATCTTCCGCACCAACGTACTGGGAAATCCGACCGTATTTATCGTCGGCCCCAAGTATGTCGCGACCTGGCTCGATCCAGCGAAAATTCAGCGCGAAGGCGCGATGCCGTCAAATCTGATGGCGCTATTCGGCGGCAACCCGGATATCGTCCCTTTGCTTGATGGCGAGGCGCACGCGCAGCGTAAGCGGAGCCTGCTTGCGGCGTTCTCGCCGCCGGCGATCGCGGGCTACCTACCGAAGCTACAGATGCGGATCGAAACCCTGCTCGCGAAGTGGCTCACCAACGGTCAGGGGCCCGTGACGCCCGATTTGAAGACGCTCGCGATTAAGTCTCTGGCCGGTGCGATCTTCGGTCTAGAGCCGGGGGAAGAGCTCACGCGCTTGCTTGCCGACAACGCGATCCTGGCGAAAGCTTTTGTGGCGCTGCCGATCAACCTTCCCGGGACCGCCTACGCAAAGGGTTTGGAAGCGCGGGATCGGATACTCGCGCTTCTCGAAAACATCGTCCAGCGCCACATCATTTCACCGTCTGCCCAAGCCGACGGCCTCACGCGCATTCTCTCGGCAGCCCAGGAGGCGGGCGCGCCGCTCGACGCAAAGACCGCGGCGCGCGAGATGCACCACTTCCTCCTTGCAGGAATGATCGTCTACGCCGAACTCGTCGCAACTTTGCGCGCACTGCACGAGCACCCGGAGGTGCGCGAGCGACTGCGTGCTGAAGTGCGCGCCAACGCGCCATCAGGCCCAATCGGTCCGGCTCAACTTCGCACGATGGCTTACTTGGTGCAGGTGGTCGACGAGGTGAAGCGAACCTGCCCAAACGTGCCCATGAGTTTCGGGCGGGCTAAGTCCGCCATCGACGTCGCCGGATACACCATCCCGCAGGGCTATCTGGTGATGATGGCGGTCTATGAGAGCAATCTAGACCCGATCTTTACTGCGCCGGAGAGTTTCGACCCCGAGCGCTTCTCTCTGGAGCGCGATGAGAAAAAACGCGCGCCGGATGCCTTCATGCCGCAGGGCGCGGGACCGCTCAAGCTCCACAAGTGCGCCGGCTTCGATTTTGCCACCGGAATGATGCAACTCTTCGCGGCGCTCGCGTTGAGAACGGCCAAGTGGGATCTGCCCGAACAAAATCTGTCGCTGAGATGGGTTGTTCCCCCGGAGTACAAGAGCGGCCTCATCGTCCGCTGGTCCAAGGGCGACTAGAGACGGGCGCTTTCCGGCGGGTGTTCCTGCCTTACCTTCGGGCAATCGTAGACGAGGGTGGTCGAATAATCTTTCGCACGGCACGAATGACGGCGGCGAAGTGACGTTGTCGGTCATTCGCTACCAAGCCATTCGGCGCTGACGCGGATCAACGTCTGTTTTTCCCCCGATAGCGACCGTTTCGCGGAAATTCCGAAAGCGTCGCTAAGGGCCACGAACGGACATCACTGAGGACTTGACGACAGATCATCGAGGCATTTAGACGCGCCGCTGCACGCAATGAACCGCCGGTCTAATGGTGCCGTGTTGTCAATTCGTGCACCGACTTTGGTTGCAGCGCACAACGCAACGTCCTACTGGCCCGACTGCAGTCGTATGACGAGGCAGGGCCTTTTGTGGATGTTCCAGCCGCACAAGGTTGACGCAATGCGTCATAAACTCCGTTCATTTCGCGACCGAAAAATTTCGTGGCTGGTTGTTTAGGCACCGCGGGATTATTTCTTGCGTCCTGAGAGAAACTGCATCATCCTTCACGGCAAGAAAAAGACATCGGCGCCGCGCCGAAACCAATGGAGGAATGCCCTGTGTCAAAACGCCTGATCATACTTTGCGCCGTACCCGCAATTCTATCGCTTGGGTCTGCAATGTCCGCGCAAGCCGGAGGAGCGACCAGCGCTCCGTCGAAGTACAGCAACGTGAGCTTCTCCCAGAACGCAGGACAATCTTGGCATCAGCGATCGGCGCAGAACGCCGATTTCAGGATTACCGAGTTCTCCTCATCGTCAGCAAAGTCCTCAGTCGCGAAACGCTGACGGCGGAGCGTTGCCGTCACCGCCGGCCGGCGTCGGGACCCTCGCGGGGAGCCGCGGCGCTGGGCGCGTTGGTTTTTGTCACCCACGCCCGCACCGCCGGCACGATGTCCGGCAAGACCTTGTTGACCTGCTCTTTGGTCATGCCCGCGCGAACGCGCGGGTCGTAGAGAATATTGACGAGATACTGATCGTAGACGTCAAAAAATCCCATTTGCACGTCGTCGTTGAACATCGTCCACGGGACCGAACTGTCGTCGTTGATGAGCCCGAGGGCTTGCAGCAATTCTTCGTAAGCACAGTCGTTAAACTGGAATTCGCCGGCGTCGACCGGAAAATCACTTCGGCGCGCCGGATGCGATAGCTGCCGTCCTTCGCAATCCCCGACAGGCATTCCGGATGGAGCGCGTTTTGGATCTGCCGCGCTTGCCGCTCTCCATAAAGCGAGCGGACGGCCTGCGCAAAATCAGCGCGTTGCACCAGCATGACGACGAGGTTCGCGCTCTGACGGTCGGCCGCCATCGCCAGATCGAGATGATCGACTTCGACCATGAATGTCCGCGACGATCGCGGCGACGTCCGCACGACGGTCCGGGCTGCCGCCATTGACGACGAAAACTCGGACCGGCTCGTCGAACTTGCGAATGCGGTCGACACGCCGATCGAATTGCAGCTCAGCATGAAATGCAGTCTTAAAGAGCCCGTCCTTGATTTCGTCGTAGGCGAAGTCGGTTCGCTGGGCGGCGCGGCGCACACTGACATCAGCGTTGTCAGCGCTTGCGACCCCCCCAGCGAGGAGGCAAACGCAAGCGAAGCCGACGGTCTGCCATCTGCGCGAGCTTGCAAGGCCAAGGGTCATGGGCGCCACCGACGTTGCCGTGTAAACTGAGGCGTGCCTGTGGGAATATGGCAACGAACGGCGTATGAATTCGATATCGAACGAGCGCCAACAGAATATAAATTACATAATATTGCGAGCGGGGTTCGGATTAGACGTCGAGATGCCGGTGCAGAATTTCGGCCTGCTCGCGCGCCGCCATGCGCGGTGAGATGTTCGATACAAGGCTTTCGGCAAGGTCGAGCCGCACTGAACGCGTTGATCTCTATCTACAGTTTGGCATGACTGGTGGCCATATGCGCTGAGGCGCTCCTCTGATGTCCGCTATGGGTCTTGGTCGTGCAAAAACGTTTTGACTGAGGGAGTCAGAAGGGCGGTTGGGCGGGGAAGCCCGGTTATTGGACGAGCCTGGTTATGCCCTCATCACCGCCATCAGCGGCTGGATGCCGATGATGTTCATGGCGCGGGTGAGATTGTAGGCCAATACGTGAAGTGCCATCTCGGAGGCGACCCGCGGCAGCGTCTTCATCAGGAAGTGCGTCGCCCCCATCCTCATCTTCAGCGTGCCGAAGGGATGTTCGACGGTCTCGCGTCGCTGGCGCATCTTCTCCGGATGCTCGTCGAGTTGGCGTTGCACGGCTTCGAGTATGTGCTCATGCTCCCACCGCGTGATCCGTCGCTCCTTGCCAGTGGTGCAGCGATGCTTGATGGCGCAGTGCTGGCAGACGTTGGTCAAATAGCGGTGCAGGACCAATCCGTGCTCTTGGGTTGTGAATGAGTAGCCGAGGCGTTCGCCGGCGGGACAAATGTAAACGTTGTCCTTAGCCACATAGCGGAAGTCCTGCTTGCCGAAGCGCTTCGAGTTCGAGGCCATCGGCTTTGGCAGCGTCACCGTGATGCCGGCTTTGTCGCACTCAAGGATCTCCTCACTGTTGAAGTAGCCGCGGTCGGCGACGACATCGAGGCTCGCCGCTTCCAGGGTTGTCTTGGTCTGCTTGGCCATATGGGCGAGCTGTGCCCGGTCGCTGCCGACGTTGGTTACCTCATGGGTGATAATCAGATGATGTTCAGTGTCGACCGCGACCTGGACGTTGTAGCCCACTACGCCTGAGCCCCGGCCGCTCGTCGCCATTGAGCGGGAATCAGGATCGGTCAGCGATATCTGCTGATCCGGCGCCGCCAACATCCGCGTCTTGAGCCCATGCAGGCGCTTCACTTCCTCCTTCAGCTTGGCGATCTTCTCCTTGAGCCGGGTTGTTTTGGTAGTACGCGCCTCCGCCGGCTCCTGCCGATCGGCGCTGTCGAGCTGGCGCAGATAACGGGCTACGCTCTCCTCGATCTGCGCCAGACGCCGTTCCATCTTCGCCCGCGTAAAGTTCTTGTCCCGATTGTTCACCGCCTTGAACTTGCTGCCATCAATGGCGACGCTCGCTTCGGCGAACAGGTCGAGACGCCGACACAGCACGATAAACCGGGCGCATACCTTGCGAATGGCCCCGCCATTGTCCTTGCGGAAGTCGGCAATCGTCTTGTGATCGGGCATAAGCCGACCGGTCAGCCACATTACCTCGACATTGCGCAAAGCCTCGCGCTCAAGCCGCCGGCTCGACTGAACCCGGTTGAGATAGCCGTAAATGTAGAGCTTCAGCAGCACGGAGGGATGATACGAAGGCCGCCCCGTTACCTCGGGAGCGACCCCGTCAAATCCCAGCGCCGCCAGATCCAGTTCGTCGACAAAGACATCGATCACCTGAACAGGATTGTTCTCGTCGATCCAGTCTGCCAAGCATTCGGGAAACAGCGTGTTCTGCCCGCGATCAATCCCCTCGACAAAGCGCTTCATCCGACCCCCCCGCAGCAGCAGAATCATACTGCGCAGTGAATCACAGACACCGCGTTTTTACACAGCCAGGGTCAATCGCGACCGATGCAGTTGATCCTGCCTATTGGCTCATGTCCGCTTTGCCCCCAAAAGCGGACAAGTTATCGCATTGCAGCGAAATGACGCGATGGGCCAGTTTGAGACCTGAGCATGTGCAGCAATGTGCGTGAGAAAATCTGCGCCGATTCGATCACCTGGTCGGCGCGAGCCAGCAAGGTCGCCGGCACTGCGAGGCCAAGCGCTCGCGCTGTCTTAAGATTGATTGCAAGCTCGAATTCGACGTGAAAGTCATCCCGCACAAAGGGGATACGGATTGGATAGAACCGCTTATTTTCAAGATGAACGATTGTCTCCGGGGCGAGACGATCCTTGCGGCTAACCCGACTTGTGAATACTGCGGGTATCGCGAAGCCGCGGGCAAAGAATTGCCGGCGAGAGTGAAGAAACCCGTGACGAAATCGAACAAAAGCGCTACACTCGGTATATGAAAAGCTTCTCCGACAAAGTTCGCGACATCGTGAGGAAGATCCCGAAAGGGAAGACGATGACATACAAAGAAGTCGCGGCCAGGGCCGGCAATCCGAAGGCAGCCCGCGCCGTCGGCGCTGTCATGCGAACCAATTACGACCCATCCATCCCATGTCATCGCGTCATCGCAAGCGACGGCAGCATGGGTGGCTACAACCGCGGCGGGGTTGGGCGTAAGCGTGAAATTTCCTTTTGAGGAAAAAGTTTTCCGTGTCGGAAAATAGTTATACTTCATCGCCCACCATCAGCATGCCCAGGCGTCGCATGCGGTCGGTCTGCTGCGAGCGCGCCGCGAGCGGCCACGTTGCCGCGCCACAGCCGATGAGTGAAATGAACTCTCGCCGCCGCATTCTTTCCCCTCGGTAGCCGAGGGTCATACCCTACCAGGACCAATTGTGTAGTGCATCACAGCAAAATTGCGATGCCCATGTCTCTGTTGGGTCAATCGCGACACATGCGTTCGGTACTCATTCCGATCAATGTCCGTTGTTACTCCCATAGCGACATTATTGTTGGGCGCAGCGAAGTGACGTGAAGGGCCATAAAGAGACTCATGCACTGCAACATGCGGTCAAACAGAAAGACCGCCTCGCTGCGGTCTCTCCGAAATCGGTTGTGGCGCCTCTAATTGTTTAGCGTTCCCGACGTAACGCAAACAAAAGAATATCCCGGCGCATCGCCCGTTCCCTTGACGTAGGTCGCCGCGCTTGCGGCAGCTTGACATGCGCTCATGTCGCTGAATGTCCCAACGTGAAGCATGTTTCCGGCAGAGGTGCTTGTCACCGGCGCGAGCGTTTTTGGAGTATTGTGGAAAGCATAAAACATGACCAGAACTAGCCATACCATTTCACCCTCCCATTCGTGTGGCCGTGAAGGCCGTCTCATCCCTCACATCCTGAAAATTCGTACAAAGAGATGCTGTACCTTTTTCTTTATGGTAGCAATGGCTGCGGATGAAATGGAAAAGCGGCTGCCGTCACACAAATCAGCACGATCTCGCTTGCTGTGATGCACACTCCGTGGCCGCTTTGGGTATCAACGGACATTCCGTGATCTTCGCGTCACGTCCGCTTTACCCCCTGTAAGCAGACATTCGTGAGCGATAGCGGACATTTTTGGCGCCGGTCGGCTTGTCGGCTAGGGGCCAATTGCGTTACTGCGGGCTAGCTCCGGCGATCCCAGTAAAATCACGACACCTGCTCGCCACCACTAACGACCCTAAACATCTTCTGAAAAAAGAAATTATTGGGCACATTGATTACGCTGCCATCCTGTTCAAGCAGAACCGTGAACATGAGATTGCGATCTGTCACTCGACCTGCTGCATTTTCGGGAAGCAGAACGACCGTATCGCCAAGACGAAATGGCCGCCAAATTGTAAGGAAGAAGCTTGCGGTAAAATTGCTGACCATCGCCCAGGTGGCGAGAAAACCAACTCCAATCACCGTTATTGAACTGACGAGTAGAGCCCACAATCCAGCGAGACCAATGCCCCATGCATCCAAAATTAACAGCGCGGCAATCAGCCAGAAGGCAGCCGTCACAACGCGAATGATTGTTGAAATAGTCGCGTACGATACTTGAAGGCGGGTCTGAATGCTGTTGAGCCAGTTCTTCAGAAGCCTTTTCAGCAGAAATATGCCGAGACCTGCAACGATGAGAATGGCAACGCTGGTGATCATCGCACCTAAATTGATGTGGTGCTGATCGAGCCAGGCAATGATCTCTCCCATGGTCGGTCACTTCTTTTTGGTCACCCAGTTAGAAGTTCCAGCATGCCTCGCTGCTATTACATTCGGGGCTGCCCCCTGACGCTTATTAGTGCGCATTCGAGGACGCACGGCGGCATCGGGAGCAACACAGGCCACTTACTGAGAGTTATCGTCGAGCTTCGTCGCTGAGGTGAAGTCGTCGCTGAGGTGAAGGCGCCCGCGCAAAACGTCACCGACTTCCATCGTGTCGATGTGGTAAATGTTTCGAGGCTTGGCCAAATCGGCCGGTCGCCTCACCGGGGCAGGGGTCAGCGGTCGACGAAGGGTGGCTTGCTCGATCTGCTCAGCCAGTGCGGTCCATGCGTCCGAAGCGCGACGCATACTTGCGCTGGTCTTCGGATCGGAGGCCGATTGGGCTTCGCCCAGCCACTGCGCGGCCTTTCTGCGGTATTCCTCTGCGGCAATCATATCTGGCACTCGACGAAACACCCACACTACCTTATTCATAGGTGGAGACAAGTAAAAGCCCCCCGCACGTTGGAACGGTAAAAAATGGCTGCACGCTCGCGCTCGCCGTTAGACGCGACGCATCACGCGCTCACATCAAGCGCTCACATCAAGCACTCAGGGAGATGCTGACATGCCCAAGTTCGCCATCATCGCTACGGTTGAATTAGCACCGGGGCGTATGGACGACTTCTTGCCCCTGCTGATGGCGCACAGAGCCCGGTGCCTCAAAGACGAACCTGGGACCCTAAGCTTCGAAGTCTTGATCCCACACGATGGCAATTCGAAGGTAATGCTCTACGAAGTCTATAAAGACGAGGCTGCATTCGATGCGCACTCAAAGGGCACTTCCATGGAGCGCCTACGTGAAGAGGCCGCGGGAATGATGGTTAAGGTCTCTGGGACTAGGGGTGTACTCGTGGAATAAGAAACCCAAACCCGCGTTGCGAAATGGTCCCAGTCTACAAAGCAAGTCCAGGCACGCTCCCAATGTCGCTGATGGGTCTTGGTCGTGCAAAAACGTTTTGACTGAGGGAGTCAGAAGGGCGGTTGGGCGGGGAAGCCCGGTTATTGGACGAGCCTGGTTATGCCCTCATCACCGCCATCAGCGGCTGGATGCCGATGATGTTCATGGCGCGGGTGAGATTGTAGGCCAATACGTGAAGTGCCATCTCGGAGGCGACCCGCGGCAGCGTCTTCATCAGGAAGTGCGTCGCCCCCATCCTCATCTTCAGCGTGCCGAAGGGATGTTCGACGGTCTCGCGTCGCTGGCGCATCTTCTCCGGATGCTCGTCGAGTTGGCGTTGCACGGCTTCGAGTATGTGCTCATGCTCCCACCGCGTGATCCGTCGCTCCTTGCCAGTGGTGCAGCGATGCTTGATGGCGCAGTGCTGGCAGACGTTGGTCAAATAGCGGTGCAGGACCAATCCGTGCTCTTGGGTTGTGAATGAGTAGCCGAGGCGTTCGCCGGCGGGACAAATGTAAACGTTGTCCTTAGCCACATAGCGGAAGTCCTGCTTGCCGAAGCGCTTCGAGTTCGAGGCCATCGGCTTTGGCAGCGTCACCGTGATGCCGGCTTTGTCGCACTCAAGGATCTCCTCACTGTTGAAGTAGCCGCGGTCGGCGACGACATCGAGGCTCGCCGCTTCCAGGGTTGTCTTGGTCTGCTTGGCCATATGGGCGAGCTGTGCCCGGTCGCTGCCGACGTTGGTTACCTCATGGGTGATAATCAGATGATGTTCAGTGTCGACCGCGACCTGGACGTTGTAGCCCACTACGCCTGAGCCCCGGCCACTCGTCGCCATTGAGCGGGAATCAGGATCGGTCAGCGATATCTGCTGATCCGGCGCCGCCAACATCCGCGTCTTGAGCCCATGCAGGCGCTTCACTTCCTCCTTCAGCTTGGCGATCTTCTCCTTGAGCCGGGTTGTTTTGGTAGTACGCGCCTCCGCCGGCTCCTGCCGATCGGCGCTGTCGAGCTGGCGCAGATAACGGGCTACGCTCTCCTCGATCTGCGCCAGACGCCGTTCCATCTTCGCCCGCGTAAAGTTCTTGTCCCGATTGTTCACCGCCTTGAACTTGCTGCCATCAATGGCGACGCTCGCTTCGGCGAACAGGTCGAGACGCCGACACAGCACGATAAACCGGGCGCATACCTTGCGAATGGCCCCGCCATTGTCCTTGCGGAAGTCGGCAATCGTCTTGTGATCGGGCATAAGCCGACCGGTCAGCCACATTACCTCGACATTGCGCAAAGCCTCGCGCTCAAGCCGCCGGCTCGACTGAACCCGGTTGAGATAGCCGTAAATGTAGAGCTTCAGCAGCACGGAGGGATGATACGAAGGCCGCCCCGTTACCTCGGGAGCGACCCCGTCAAATCCCAGCGCCGCCAGATCCAGTTCGTCGACAAAGACATCGATCACCTGAACAGGATTGTTCTCGTCGATCCAGTCTGCCAAGCATTCGGGAAACAGCGTGTTCTGCCCGCGATCAATCCCCTCGACAAAGCGCTTCATCCGACCCCCCCGCAGCAGCAGAATCATACTGCGCAGTGAATCACAGACACCGCGTTTTTACACAGCCAGGGTCAATCGCGACCGATGCAGTTGATCCTGCCTATTGGCTCATGCGCGGTGCCAGCTTCAGTAAGAGTCAAACAGGCCGAAGTACTCTCTGATCTTGATGAGCGTGCCCTCGCGAATATCGCAACTCAACATGATCGGAAGTTCGAGCGTCGTACCCGGAGCTGGCTTCTGCGACGATGTCGATGGCCACTTATCCGTGACCACTCCCTTGTGTGTACTCGGTCGACCACCTGATCGGCGCTTCGCCCACCGGCGGCCATCCAGGGATGGAACAGGGCCGCGGCGGAAGAACATTTCTTCTCCGCGACCTGCGTGCCGGGGCAAGCGGAGTGGCCACAAACTGTCAAAATCGGTCGGCGATGAAATTTCGCCCTTTCAAGGACGCCTGGTCGTCATACGACCGTTTTGTCGATCTTTTTGGCAGCTTGACCTTCGGGCGTCCGATTCTCTTGTGGGGAATAGAATCGATAATTTTGGCGATGCAGTTGAGGCGGCCGCGGCGTTTGTCGTCGGTGCGCACAATGTTCCAATGCGCATAACTCAAGTCGGTCGCCTTCAACATGGCGTCGCGCGCCAACGAGTAGTCGTACCAGCGACGGTAGGACTTCTAGGTCCATCGGGCTGAGCTTCCACTGCCGCATCGGATCATTGATGCGGGCGAGGAAACGTTTTTCCTGCTCGTCTTGCCCGACTTCCAGCCAGAATTTCAGAAGAATGATGCCGGCTTCGACGATGTATTTTTCGATTTCCGGAACGATCGCGAGGAATTGCTTGACCTCCTTCGGGCTGACGAATCCCATGACGCTCTCGACGCCGGCGCGGTTGTACCAGCTGCGGTCGAAGACGATGATTTCGCCCGCAGCCGGAAAGTGCGCGATATAGCGCTGAATGTACATCTGCGATTTTTCACGCTCGGACGGCGCCGGCAGCGCCACGACCCGGAACACCCGCGGACTCACTCGTTCCGTGATCGCCTTGATCGTCCCGCCCTTGCCGGCGGCATCGCGGCCCTCGAACACGATGATGACGCGGGCGCCGCTCTCTTTGACCCAGTCTTGCACGCGGCAAAGTTCGGCCTGGAGCTTACGCAGCGCCTTCTCGTAAGGCTTGCGCTTCATCTTGCCGCCGTTTGATTTTTTGTCCTGTGCCATCGCCTCAGCCCCCGAAAATCACTCGCCTGAACCGGCTCATCGCGAATACGAAATAGACCGACCCGATAATCAGCATGGCGAGCAGTGGCCGCCACACCAGGGTTATGTCGGCGCCGCGGAACAGCACGGCCTGCGCGAAGGAAACGAAATGCGGCGTCGGGCTGATGGTCTGCATAGCGTATTGCAGCCAGACCGGCATGCTCTCCATCGGTGTGCTACTGCCCGACAGGAGCTGCGTCACCATCAGCACCGGCATGGCGAGCAGGCCGAACTGTCCCATGGTCGTCGCCAGCGTGCCAAGCAGGATGCCGAGCGCGGCAACCACGAGGGCGTAAAGCGCTGCTCCGAGAAGGAACAAGAATATCGAGCCGTTGATCGGCGCACCGATCCACAAATGGACGACGAACTGCAACGACAGCATGGCCGCCACCAGGATCACGAGCCCGTTGGCGAGCATCTTGGCGAGCATGATTTCGGCCGGCACAACCGGCATAACGAGCAGATGCTCAACCGTACCCTGCTCGCGCTCGCGGATTAGCGCGGCTCCCGTCAGGATCACGGTCAGCAGCGTAATCTGATTGATGACCTGCGTCATCGCCGAGAACCACGCCGTCTTCAGGTTAGGGTTGAATCGCGCGCGCACAACGAGATTGATCGGGTTGACCGGTGGACGGCCAAGCTTGGTGACAAAGTTCTGCACCTCGTTGGCTATGGCGGTTTTCAGATAATTGGCGCCATTGCCAGCCTGCGCCACCGCCGTAGCGTCGACGTTAATCTGAACCTCAGTCTTGCGTTCGGCTATGACGTTGGCCTGGAAATTCGGGGGTATTTCAACTACCAGCAACAGGTCGCCCTTATCCATTTTTGAATCGATGTCAGCTGCGGAGATTTGCATGGCCGGCTGGAACGTCGGCGGCGTCAGCCCGGCGGCAATCTGTCGCGATAATTCCGAGGCATCTTCGTCGACGATACCGACCGAAAGGTTGGTTGCTTCGGTGACCGCGCCGGTCGCCACCGTATTTACGGAAATGCTGAAGGCGTACGCGACCAGCACCAGCATGGTCGGATCGGCGCGGATGCTCCGCAGCTCCTTGATGACAAGACGAAAGATGTTGGTGACGTGATTGCGCAACGTCATCGTTTTCGCTTCCGCGAGCTTGACTGTCGGAGGCGCGGCGGACGGCATCTCATGCCTCCTGTTTGCGAAGGAAGAGGAGCGACAGGACGAAATAAGCGACCGCAATCGCCGCGATGGCGGCGATGCTGCGCCAAAGATCGGCCATTCCCAACGCCTTGGCGAAAACACCGACAGTCACCGGCTGGTACCAGGCTGAGGGGAATGTCAGACCGAGGATCTTGGCGCCGCCGGAGAGGGATGAGACCGGGGCAAACAAACCAGAAAAGTTCACCGCCGGGACGATCGACAGGATCGCGGTTGCAAAAACCGCCGCAACCTGCGTGCGGGTGAATGACGAAATCAGCTGGCCAAAGCCCGTCGTCGCGACGACGTAAATGATTGTCGCAATTAGCAGGGTGAGAAACGATCCTTTCAGAGGCACGCTGAAGAGAAAGATCGCCATAATGAAAAGGAAAACAAAGTTCACCATGGCAACGCCGACGTATGGAATGAGCTTGCCAAGCAGATACTCAAATTTGGTAATCGGTGTTGAGCGGAAATTGGCGATGGAGCCTGTTTCTTTCTCGCGGACCACGGCGATGGCCGACATGATCGCTGGTATAAGGCAGAGCATCAGCATAAACACACTGGGAACCATGGCGTTGACGCTGAGAAACGCCTGATTGTAGCGAAACCGGACTTGGATATCGCCGTCGGTCCAGGAATTCGGCGACCCTGCCCGTTTTAACTGTTGTTGAAACTCTTCTCCCTGCTTCCGCACCACGCCGGTGACGTAGTTTCGCGCGGTCTCGCCGCGAAAAGTCATCGCCCCGTCGACCGTTGCATCGACTTCGGGCCGCGAGCCGTTCAGGAGATCGCGACCGAAGCCGGCTGGCACCTCCACCACAATTTGTGTGTTACCGCTTCGCAGCCGCCGATCGGCTTGGGCCGCTGACGTGATCGGTGCCTGCAGGGAGAAGTACCGGGACCCGGAGAAGCCGTCGATCAGCTCTCGACTTTGCGGCGTGTTGTCCTGGTCGAACGCCGCCAATTGCAGGTTCTCGATGTCGAATGAAATGCCGTAGCCGAATGCGAGCATCAGCAGAATCGGGCCGAATATCGCGAATGAAATCCGGATCGGATCGCGGAGCAGCTCGACCGTCTCGCGCCGGGCATAAGCCCAAAGGCGGCCCATGTTAAAACGCCTTGGAATGCGCGTTGCCTCGGCCTCCAGCGGCTCAGCGCCCTGCTTCGGTGGTTCGACCTCCTTGGTGCGATCGATGCCGGCCGCATCGGCGAGATAACCGACGAACGTATCCTCAAGCGAGTCGCTGCCGCGTTCCTTGACCAGATCGTGAGGCGCACCGACGGCAAGCACTTTGCCCGCGTGCATCAGCGAAATGCGGTCGCAGCGTTCGGCTTCGTTCATGAAATGGGTGGTGATGAAGATCGTCACGCCTTCGTCGCGGGAGAGGTCGATGAGCGTGCGCCAGAAGGCGTCGCGCGCTATCGGATCAACTCCCGAGGTTGGCTCGTCGAGAATAAGAATGGCGGGCTCGTGAAGGACGGCAACTGCTAGCTGGAGACGTTGCTTGATGCCAAGCGGAAGGCTGTCCGGCCGCGAGCTGACGACCGTCTTCAGATCGTACCGTTCAAGCAGCTCCTCGATGCGGGGCGCGATCTTCTCACGCGGCAGATGATATAGTTGCGCGTGCAGTTCGAGGTTTTGCCTCACAGTCAGTTCGCCGTAGAGCGAGAAAGCCTGCGTCATGTAGCCGACATTGCGCCGAGCCTGCATGTCGTCCGAGCCCATCGGCTGCCCGAACAACTGGCATGTGCCGCTGGTTGCCGGCAGAAAGCCAACCAGCATCTTCATCGTCGTCGATTTGCCGCAGCCGTTCGAGCCGAGAAAGCCGAAAATCTCACCGCGAGGGATCTTAAAGCTCACGTGGTCCACTGCGACGAAGTCGCCAAACCTGCGCGTCAGCCCCTCAGCCTCGATTGCCGGCGTCTCGTCCGGTGAGGCAACGCGCGGGCGCACAACCACCTTCTGGTGCAAAGCGCGCTTTGCCTCAGGCATCATCGCGATGAAGGCGTCGTCGAGATTGGGTTCGCCGGTCCTGGCGAGTAGCTCATTCAAGTTTCCGGTGGCGATGATCTTGCCGTCATCCACCGCCATCAGCCAGTCGAATCGCTCGGCCTCGTCCATATAGGCCGTAGCGACGATCACGCTCATCTGCGGCCGCCGCGCGCGGATCGTGTTGATCAGGTCCCAGAACTGGCCGCGCGACAGCGGATCGACGCCTGTCGTCGGCTCGTCAAGAATGAGCAGGTCCGGATCATTGATTAGGGCGCAGCACAAGCTGAGCTTCTGCTTCATGCCGCCGGAAAGCTTTCCGGCCGGCCGATCCTCGAACGGATCGAGCGCGGTAGCGGTCAGAAGCTCGGTGATGCGGGCACGGCGCTCGGCTGCCCCTTGGCCGAACAGCCTGCCGAAGAAATCGATATTTTCGAAGACGCTGAGCGTCGGATAGAGATTGCGACCCAAGCCCTGCGGCATGTAGGCGATGCGGCCGCGGATAGTCCGCAAATTCACAGCCTTCGACAAATCCTCGCCGAAGACAATGACTTTACCGCTCTGAATCCGGCGCACGCCGGAAATCAGCGCAAGCATTGACGATTTGCCGACGCCATCGGGGCCGATCACGCCAACCATAATTTTTGGCGGGATATCGATCGTCACGTGATCGAGTGCAAGCGTCGTACCGTAACGGTGCGAGACCCCATCGAGTTCGAACGATTGGAGCCTCGCTCATTGCGGCAGCTTGACCTGCAGATCGTCAGGCCACGGCGTTGCTGGATTACTGCGCACGACGCCGATCCCGCGCACACCTGTTTTCACACGCCGGCTATATTGCTTGAGGACCTCCGCATCCAATTGCAGTTTGGCGCGGAACATCAGCTTTTCGCGCTCCTCTTTGGTTTCGACGGTCTTCGGGGTGAATTGCGCGTCGGCGGCAACAAAACTGACTTTGGCCGGAACAACATATTCCGGCGCCGGGTCAAGAATAATGCGCGCTTCGCTGCCGATTTCCAATTTTCCGGCGGCGGCTGCCGGCAAGAAGATGGTCATGTACACGTCGTGCAAGTCGAGAATCGTCATGACCTTGCCGCCGGCGGCCACCACTTCACCGTTGCGGGCGAGCAGGTATTGCACTCGCCCGGTGCGCGGCGAGACGAGAACCAGATCGTGCAAAATCGCCTCGATGCGCTCGACCTCGGCCTGAGCGCTTTTGATGGCGGCGTCCGCCTGGTCTCGTTGCGCCTGCGCGCCCACTACGGCTGCTTGCGAACTTTCATAGTTGCGTTGCCGCTGATCAAAAGTCTGTTGGGTGATGATTTGGGTCTTTATGAGTTCCTGTCCGCGCTCGAAATCGCTCTTCGCGGCGGCCAGCACGGCCTTGCGCTGATCGATCAGTGATTCTGTTTCGGCGAGCGCTTGTTTGGTTTTTTCCAGATTGGACTGTACCGCCCTGAGCTGGGCTTCATATTCCGGAGATGATACGCGGCCAACGACCTGTCCTGCTTTGACCTCGCTGCCTTCTTCGACGGCGATATCCACAAGCCGGCCAGGATATTTTGCCGCAACGTCAACTTGTGTGGCTTCGATGCGGCCATTGGTCTTCACGATGCCCTCTGGCATCGTTTCGCCGAGCAGGCGGTCAAGCAAACTGCGAAATTTCGACTTCGCCTGGGCGGTGGGGGACAGCAACTCTTCGAAGAATGGAAACGGATTGCCCGCCGGCGGCGGCACGCTCACGGCGGTGAACAAGAACACCAGCAGGGCGGTCGCAAGAAAGCGAATAAACATTATGAGTGTCCTCCCGAAGTCGTGCGTGGACGACTGTGCAATCCTCAATTTCGTTGCATGATATAAGAACCGGAGCGCCAGATCGATTGTTGATTAAGGTCAAACGGTCCGAAAATGTTGATTTCCTAGGATCTTTATCCGGAGGAAAGGACGCCGGAAATCGAATTTGGCAGATGTGCGCAACATCTTCCAAGGTATGTGTCCTGGGAAGGCCGTCTTGGCAGTGGCGGTGTCGCAGACGGAAGAGCTTCTAGAAAGCGCGCCCGCCACCGAACGGTCCCCGACGATGTGTTAGTTTAGTCAAGGGCAAGGGAGTTGGCGAGCAGGTCGGGCCGCTGTGCGCACCCGTTGAGGAAGCTGGTCTTTTTCGCCCGCATCACGATTACCTCGGAAACGCTCAACCAAATAAAATTCACCCGAAGCCGAAAACGAATTTATCCTGTCGATTTTTAACTTCAGGCACCAAGCCTGCTTATTGCGCCCCATGTCTGCTGTGGGTCATTCACGACTGATGCATTCAGTACCCGTGCCGATCAATGTCCGTTGTTACTCCCATAGCGACATTTATTGTTCGGCGCAGCGAAGTGACGTTAATCCCATTGGGGAGGGGTCAAATGACTATCGGCATCGGAAGACGGCAATTCGTAATCGCGCTCGGCGGCGCGGTTGGTTTCTGGGTGGGTCAAATCAATTTGAGCGCGACTAGAGGCTAGACGCTGGCTCCAAAGCCCAACAACCAGCCGATTGACCTTCCTGCCTGAAACGATAGCTTTAGCTTTCTACTTTCTGATGGTCGCGCCCCGCCACATTTCCATACAAAACGTCACGGCATCGTCCGAATGACCAAGTCTACACTCACCCTATCGCAGACGCTCGACCGCGCAATTTCTGCGTACAACGCAGGGCAGCTGGTTGAGGCCGAGCAAATATGCCAACAAATGATAACGATCAAACGTGATCTCTTTGATGCGTTTCATCTTCTCGCAATCGTACAATCAAGGTTGGACAAAAAAGACATGGCGCTGGCAAGCTACGATAGCGCGCTCACCGTACGGCCGAACGATGCCGTGGCGCTCTATAATCGTGGCTGTGCTCTTCATGAGCTGAAACGGTTCGAGGAGGCGCTGGCGAGCTACGATCGCGCGCTCACCGTGCGGCCGGATCCACAGGTGCTTTTAAGTCGTGGCGTCGCCTTGCACGAGCTGAAGCGGTTCGCGGAGGCGCTGGCGAGCTACGATCGCGCGCTCATCGTGCGGCCGGACTATGCCGAGGCGCACTTCAATCGTGGCAACACCTTGCGGGAGCTGAAGCGGCTCGAGGAGGCGCTGGCAAGCTACGACCGCGCACTCAAAGTTCGGCCGGACTATACAAAGGCGCTCTTCAATCGCGGCATTACCCTGCATGAGCTGAGGCGGTTCGACGAGGCGCTGGTGAGCTACGACCGCGCGCTCAAAGTGCGGCCGGACTATGCCGAAGCACACAATAGCCGCGGCAACATCTTGAAGGAACTGAAGCGGTTCGAGGAGGCGCTGGCGAGTTACGATCGTGCGCTCAAAGTGCGGCCGGACTATGCCGATGCGCATTGCAATGAAGCATTGTGCCGGTTGCTTATCGGCGACTTCGGTCGCGGCTGGGAAAAGCACAAATCCAGATGGGAAACCGAACAACGAAGAAATGAAAAGAGAAATTTCGCGCACCCGCTGTGGGTCGGATCGAATGAGATCGCGGGCAAGACCATTCTTCTCCATGCGGAGCAGGGTTTTGGAGACACGATCCAGTTCTCCCGCTATGTTCCACTTGTAGTGGATCGCGCCGCGCGTGTGATTCTGGAAGTCCCAGAGACCCTGCACGGGCTGATGAGCACTCTCCCTGGCACTGCGCAGATCATATCCAGAGGCGAGCCGTTACCAGATTTCGATATCCATTGCCCATTGCTCAGCCTGCCGCTGGCGTTTGGGACGCGGCTCGAAACGGTACCGTCTGAAACGCCTTATCTGTACCCGTCCTCACAGGCAGTGATGAAGTGGAACGCACGGCTGGGCCCGAGAAGTCATCCCAGGATCGGCCTCGCCTGGTCTGGCAACCCGATACACACCAACGATCAAAATCGTTCCATTAGCTTGCGCGCTCTAATATCGCTCCTCGATATGGAAGCGACATTTGTAAGTTTGCAGAAAGATGTTCGCGCCGACGACATGACGGTGCTGCAGGGGCGGAGCGATCTTCTCCATTTCGGCGATGAGCTGAACAGTTTCTCCGACACCGCAGCGCTGATATCGACTCTGGACCTCATTCTCTCGGTGGATACCAGCGTTGCGCACCTCGCCGGTGCACTGGCAAAACCAGTCTGGGTGTTGTTGCCGTTCATCCCCGACTGGCGTTGGTTGCTCGATCGCGAAGACAGCCCATGGTACCCGACGGCCCGCCTGTTTCGGCAGGATGATACCCGCCAGTGGAATAACGTCATTGTCCGTGTTCATGCCGCATTGCATGACTACGTTCGCAGTTCGTGATTCAGCAGCTATGCGGCCGGTACGGCGGTCAACGAAATTCGAGATCATCAACCTGAAGACCGCCAAGGCGCTCGGTCTTACCGTCCCCGCCGCAGTTACGCGCTCGCGCTAACGAGGAGATCGAATAGGACGCTCAATGTCCGCTTCGGGTCATTTGCGTCCGATGCATTCAGTAATCGTGTCGATCAATGTCCGTCGTTACTCCAATAGCGACATTATTGTTCGGCGCAGCGAAGTGAGGCTAAGGGCCATTTTCAGACATTTGGCATGCCGCGATCATGGACTCAAGCGCGGCGAGACGCTGCCGTAATTTTATCAAGTCGTTCTCCGGCAAGTGACCGGTGCATCCGACCGTTACGCGCTTGGCGCGATCGATGGGTTCAGTACGCAGGTCATCATGCTCTGTGGCGCTTGCGATCTCACGAAGGGCGCGCAGTAAGCGTAAGCTTACCGCGATGTCGGCCGCGGCATAGTGCCTGATCTGCGCCGGTGTCTCCTCAAAGGACGCTCAAGGTTCTCACCTAATTGGGCCAAATTCAATTAATATCAGTGGGTTTGCTCAAGCCCACAGACTTTTCGCCATTCGAGCGCGGCGCGCTCGGCGAACTTCAGATCCGGTCGTGTTAAATTCGTGTTACAATAAATATCGTCTTCATAAATCGACGGCCTTCTCGGTCGAGCTAAGCCCCCGTTCCAAAACAGGGTACCTGAATGACGGTCGATACCAGCGCCGCAGACGCCGAGTTGACCGTTAAGCCGACTGTCGCCCACGGCAGTCTTGGTGGGCTGATGTTAGGCGCGCTCGGCGTCGTCTATGGCGACATTGGCACGAGCCCGCTCTACACCCTAAAGACCGCGCTGGAATGGGGCGGCGGCGCCACCGCCGAGGTGGCGATCGGTATGCTTTCGCTGATCGTCTGGACGCTCCTGATCACCACCTCAATCAAGTATGTCGCCATCGTCATGCGCGCCGACAACGACGGCGAGGGTGGTATTCTCGCGCTGATGTCGCTCCTTGGCATCAAGCATGGGGAGCGCGCCGCCATTATCGGCGTGGGCATTCTCGGCGCCGCCCTACTTTACGGCGATGGCGCCATTACGCCGGCAATTTCGGTGCTGAGCGCGCTCGAGGGTCTCAAAACCCCGGTACCGTCGATCGCGCCTTATATCGTCGCTTTATCGGCACTGATACTGGTCGGACTTTTTGCGCTCCAATCCCAAGGTACCCACCGCATCGGCAAACTGTTCGGCCCGATCATGACCGTCTGGTTCGTGACGATCGGAGTGCTCGGGTTTAGCGGAATAGTGACCCACCCAGGCGTGCTAGTGGCGCTCGATCCCCGCTACGGGTTTGCTTATCTGTTCGGGCACGGGGTCACCGGCTTCTTGGTGCTCGGCGCGGTGTTTCTCTGCGCGACCGGCGCCGAGGCGCTCTATGCCGACATGGGTCACTTCGGACCGCGGCCGATCCGGTTTTCGTGGTACGGCCTGGTGCTGCCAACGCTGCTGCTCAATTATGCCGGTCAGACCGCCGTCGTCGTCGATGGTAGGGCTGGCAACAATCCGTTTTTCTCGCTTTGCCCAGAAGCTTTGCAAATCGCCCTGGTCGGCCTTGCGACCGTTGCCACCATTATCGCCAGCCAATCCATCATCAGCGGCGCATTTTCCATGACGCGGCAGGCCATCCAGCTCGGATTGTGTCCGCGCCTGCACATTCTGCAGACGTCGGCTGTGGGGTATGGGCAGATCTATATCGGTTTCGTCAACTGGACCTTGATGGCGCTCACGCTCGCTTTGACGCTTGGCTTTCGATCGTCGGACAATCTTGCCGCCGCTTTCGGCATCGCCGTGTCGATGACGATGTTATTGACCTCGGTGTTGCTGTTCCTGGCCATGCGCGAGATTTGGCGCTGGAGCCTGCCGATCGCCATCGCCACAGCTGGGGTATTCATCACCGTCGACCTGGCGTTTGTCTCCGCTAATATGATGAAAGTGCTCGAGGGTGGTTGGGTCCCGCTGGTCGTCGCGGCAGCGGTGTTCTTTCTGATGTCCACATGGTGGAGAGGACGCCACGAGCTTTTGCGCGCGCTGGAACGCGACACCTACTCGCTCACAACCTTCATCGCTCAGGTTCATGACAAGATGCGGGTACGCGGCACCGCCGTCTATCTGACCAGCCGGACTGACGTGGTGCCGGTACCACTACTGCACAACCTCAAGCACAATAAGGTCCTGCACGAGCGTATCGTTTTGCTACGCATAACGACTGAAAATATTCCGCGTGTGACGCCGCATAGCCGCATCGAGGTTGTTGATCTCGCCGACGATTTCCATTCAATCACGGTGCGCTACGGCTTTATGGAGCAGCCAAACATTCCGCAGGCGCTCGATGATTGTCGCACCAAGGACCTGGTTTTCGCCATGATGGATACCTCGTTCTTCGTCGGCCGCGTCTCGATCGTGGCCGCCAGACGCTCGCATTTAAATTCATTCCGGCGTCGGGTATTCGACTTCATGCTACGCAACGCGCTGCCGGCGACCGAATTCTTCCGTATCCCGCCGAATCGGGTCATCGAGCTCGGCGGTCAAGTCGAAATGTAGTCGAGCTTGGCCGCCAGTGGTTCGTTGCTCTTAGTGCTTTATCCATTTGCATCATGCCGCCGTGGTCCATTTGCATGCCGCGCTTGGGCCAGATTCGGACTCATGCACAGCAACAAACGACGTGAATTAGCCCATTCGACCAGCTCGTCGGCGCGCGCCGGGATCGTCGCGGCACAAAGATGCCAAATACCTTGGCGGTTTTGACGTTAATGCTGAGCCAGAACTGGTCGGCAATTGGACAGGCAGGTCAGCGGGTTTGCTGCCTATCAAATGAGGTTGAGCCATTATTCTTCAGGCGCGAGGCATGATAATCTTCTTTCCTAGAGGGCATCTGGCTTTCGATGCAATTGGGGAAGGCTATCGTGAGGCGCCGGGAGTTCGTCACGCTGCTTGGCGGCGCGGCCGCGTGGTCGTCAATTGCCAATGCGCAGCAGTCGCAGACCGGCCTGTCGTTGATTGGCGTGCTTTGGCCTTGGAAACCGCCTTCTCCGATCCTGTTGAGCTACTCGAAAGCTCTCCGCGAAGGTCTTCAAGAAGAGGGGTTTACCGAAGGTCGGAATATCAAAACTGAATCCAGATATTATGAGAACTTGGACGGATTGAAAAAAGCGGCAGCTGAACTCGTAGCACTCAACGTCAACGTTATCGTTGCTGCGGGTGGGACTCCGGCCGTGATAGGCGCGATGCACGCGACGAAGAGCATAGCCATTGTCGGCGCAAACATGGCTGACCCCGTTGCTGATGGGCTGGTCGCCAGTTTGGCGCGACCTGAAGGCAACGTTACCGGCAACACTTTCCTGGGTCCCGAATTAGAGGCCAAGCGCCTCCAATTGTTACGAGAGATCGCTCCTCAGGCCACCCACATAGCGGCGCTCCGGCATCCTGGAGTCTACAGTGAAGCAACGATGCAACATATGCTGGTGGATATCGAGGAAGCGGCCAGGGCGAGCGGGGTGAAGCTTCAGGTTGTCGACGCCAGCGACCCCAATGATTTTGACGGCGCATTTGAAGCAATGGTTGCCGCACGAGCAGACGCGCTTATCATCTTGCCGAGTCCAATGCTCTACGGGAATTTTCGTCGGCTCGTTGATCTGGCGGCAAGTTACCGATTGCCGACTGCGTATGTGTGGAGGGAAGCTGTGGAGGCTGGCGGCCTTATGTGTTACGGCGCCGACATTACGGACCTCTCGCGTCGTGCGGGCAAATACGTGGCCAAGATTCTCAAAGGCGCAAAGCCACGTGATTTACCCGTTGAGCAACCCGTCAAGTTCGTATTGGCGATTAACCTCAAAACGGCCAAGGCGCTCGGCCTGACGGTTCCGCCGTCGCTGCTCGCGACCGCCGACGAGGTGATCGAATAAACCTTGCGCAATGCGGCAATTGGCAGTCGCGAAATGACGCTGCGGTCACGAGCGAACGATTTGCGATGTCCGCTCGATGTCCGCTTATCCCGAGAGCGGACATTCGCCGACGTGATCGGATTGTCCGCTAAGGGCCATCAGCGGAAATGAAAGAGGCTGCCAACTCCGGTTATGATAGTCGCTATGGCCCCTTTGATGGGGTGAGTTTCTTGGGGAAAACCATGCCAGGGATCAGCCACGTTGACGTTCCCGACAATCCCGCACCTCATTCTCCATATTCGCACGCTGTGGTCGCCAACGGTTTCGTATTTGTATCGGGACAAATACCCGTGCGCCCGGGCGGCGGCCCCACCGAAATCGTCGGCAACACGATGCAGGAGCAAACACGTTAGTGCCTGCACAACGTCGAAGTCATACTCAAGGCCTCCGGCAGCTCGCTCGATCGCATTGTGAAGGTGACTGGACTACTGGCCAGGCCGGACCTCTACGATGAGATGAACAACGCGTACGCCGAGTTTTCCCTAAGGTGAAGCCAGCAAGGGCGATGGTGCGCTTTGGGGCGGACATCCCTGGCGTGCTCGTCGCCATTGAAGCCCTCGCGCTCGCCTAAGGTCAGTGATGGGTCACCAACAGAAATTTCGGTTCTTCGCATCACGTCTGCTTTATCCGCCGTAGGCACTTATTCGATCACTTCGTCGGCAATCGCAAGCATGTCCGGCGGAATTGCAAGGCCGAGCGCCTTTGCAGTCTTGAGGTTGATGACAAGCTCAAACTTGGTTGGCTGTTCGACCGGTAGCTCTGATGGTTTTGCACCTTTGAGTATTTTGTCGACATAGTTGGCAGCGCGCCGATATAGATCGGCAAGAGCTGGTCCGTAGGATAGAAGGCCTCCAGCGTCCACATATTCCCTCAGCCCGGAGATAGTCGGCAGTCGATTCTTGGCCGCAAAGTCTGCGATCTGCTTTCGATGATTTACGGTGAGAGGGTCTTCGACGGTGATCAGTGCGTTCGCCTTTCCCCGCACGGCAGCTTCAAGCGCGCTGTTTAAATCATCGGGTGTGCGTACTTCCAGAGATTGAGCCTCAAGCTTCAACAGCCGGGCGGCATTCTCCGTCTGCCTAAAGACGAGAGCGGGATACGGGTTGTCTGCGTTCCAAATGATTGCGACGCGCGCAAGCGCTGGAACAATCTGCTTGAGCAATTCCAGTCGCTTTCCGCTTAGGTCCGGAGACATGAGGCTCAGCCCAGTGACGTTGCCACCCGATCGCGCAAGACTGCTGATAAGCCCGGTCCCCAGCGGATCGCCAGCGGATGTCATGACTATTGGAATTGTCGCGGTAGCGCGCTTGGCAGCCAGGGGCGCCAGCGTTCCCGCCGCCACGATCACGTCGACGTTGAGGCGGACTAGCTCGGCCGCCAATTCGGGCAGGCGGTCATTACGATTCTCTGCGTACCGGTACTCAATGACAATGGTCTTGCGTTCAATCCAGCCCAACTGGCGCAAACCCTCAAGCAAAGCTGGCAGTCCGACACTGCCGTCACCTGCGGTGAGAAAGCCGAGGCTCGGCAATTTGGCCGTCTGCTCCGCCAGCGCCGCAAGCGGCCAAACCGCTGCAGCAGCGCCCAATAGCATGAAGAACTCGCGTCGTCTCATTGCCATTCCCCGAGGCTCAGGACCACGCCAAATACTTTCCAATTACAGCACGAATTTGCGGCCGGCGAAATCAGCTTCCAAAACTCTCGCTGCGCGGTTAGCAATTTTAAGCCGTTCATGTCGGTGATGGGTAATCGCTACCGAAACCCGATGTCCGCTGTCACGTCCACTTTTCCAGATAGCAGACATTCGCAGGCGTGATCGGATTGTCTGCTAAGGGGCCATTGCGCCACAAGCGCAAAAGTCATCGACTGCCCAAGAAAAAGGTCTCCATCGCCCCTTTGCCCTTGACCTCAATGATTCCGCGCGGCTCGAGTTGGTATCGATCGCCGAGGACAGCGCGCGTCGCCGCAGAGATCTGGATGCGACCGGGCAGGGATTGGGATTCCATGCGACTAGCGGTGTTCACCGTGTCGCCCCAAACGTCATAGACAAACTTGTGCGTACCGATGACGCCGGCGGTGATCGGGCCAGTATGGATGCCGACGCGGGCCTGCAACTTGAGCATCGTCGCGTCGGCGATCGCGGATACCGCGTCGAGCATGCGCGGGGCGAGCGCAGCGATGCGGTCGGCATGGTCGGGTTGTGCTTCGGGAATCCCGGCGGCAACCATGTAAGCGTCCCCGATGGTCTTAATTTTTTCTACGCCGAATTCCGCCGCCAGGCGGTCGAACGCCGAAAAAATCCTGCTAAGGAAATCTATGGTGCGCTCAGCAGCCAAATCCTGGCTCAGCGTCGTGAACCCGACCAGATCGCAGAACAAGATCGTCGCCTCGGCAATGCTGTCGGCGATCACCGTTTCGCCGCTCCGCATCCGGTTGACGATGCTTTGCGGCAAAATGTTCAGAAGCAAGGTTTCGGACCGCGCTTTTTCCTGTTCTAGATCAGCGATGAACTTTTTTTCGCGGTCGCGTAGCCGTTTCTTTTCCAGCGATGCGCCGATGCGTGCGCGCAACAAAATCGGATTGAACGGTTTGGTCAGATAATCTTCCGCACCGGCTTCGATACAGCGTACAATGCTGTCAAGCTCGTCGAGCGCCGAAATTACGATAACCGGAATGTCGTTGGTATGTTCCGCCGCCTTGAGCCTGCGTAGCACTTCGAACCCGCTCATTTCCGGCATGATGAGATCGAGCAGGATGAGGTCGAACGTCTGCCCGGCCACAAGCTCTAGTGCGACAGTGCCGTTGGCGGCGGTCGCCACCTGATGGCCTTCACGCACCAGACGGCGTTCGAGCACGTCGCGATTTGCGGCATTGTCGTCGACGATGAGGATGCGGCTCGGATGCACCGTTTCGCGAGTCCCGCCAGCAGGCAACGGCTGAACGGTGCGCAGCACGTCGGCGATAAGGTCGAGCTGAAGCGCGCGGTCGCCGCCCCCGGCCGGCTCTACCGTTTCCGATCGCGCCAGGGCTGCCATGGCATCGATCTGGCCGAGCAATTGATCGGCGGAGGCCTTGAGCTTGATGAGATCGGCGCGAAACGGATGTTCGCCGTCCGCCTCCATGTCTTCGATCAGTAGCTCGCTGTATCCCTTGATGGCGTTGAGCGGTGTTCGCAAATCATGGCGTAGGCGGCGATGGAATGCTTCCAGTGTTTCGTGGTTCTGCCGATCGGACGACGTGTTTTGGATAAGACTCTTCACGAATGCGTTGAGCTGCACGCTAGCGCTACGCATGCGGTTGAGATCGGCGAGCAGGCTCTCATGCTGGGAGCTGCGCGCGTCCTCGATGATCATGTCGAGAAAATCGGTGACGGCGGTCGCCGGCGCCTGCACTTCCTGGCGCAGGAACGCGGTCAGGGCCCGGTTCAGGCGCTCGTCCAGCACGATCGTTGACAAGGCCCCTCCCTATATGCCGCGATCCGTCAGTTTTTCGCCGCGCCAAGCAGCCGTTCGATCTTTCCGACCAGCCGATCAATCTCGACCGGCTTGGTGTCGTAATCGTCGCAGCCGGCTTCCATTGCCTTTTCGCGGTCGCCGCTCATGGCGTGCGCCGTCAACCCGATTACCGGCACGCCGCGGGTAGCGTCGTCAGCCTTGACGCATCGGGTCGCCTCCCATCCGTCCATGACCGGTAAGCTCATGTCCATCAAGATGATGTCGGGTTTCTCACTGCGTGCGAGGTCAACGCCTTCCTTGCCATTTACGGCGAACACCACTTCGAATCCGCGCCGAACAAGGCGACGCGAGAGCATGTCGCGATTCATTTCGTTGTCTTCGACCAATAAAACCTTCGCCATTCTAATGACTCCTGCCCATCCGGCTCGTTCTATTTTGCTTCCGCGACCGCCCGCGCCGGCCGGCGGCGAACGGCTTCGCCGATGGCCGAGGCGATCTCGGCCTTCGTCGTCGTGGCCTTTTGCATAACTTTGCGCGCCTGACGCAACAGTCGCTCGCGCTCAGCCGCCGTAAGCTGCTTGGCGGTGACCACGATCACCGGGATTTCGCGCCAATCTGCCCGGCCGGCGATGGCATCAAGGAATTCAAAGCCGTCCATTTCCGGCATCATCAGGTCGAGCAGGATCGCGGCCGGCGGCTCATGTTCACCGAGCCACGATAGCGCGCGGCGCCCGTTGGCAGTCTCTGCCACCGCAATGCCCAGCTTCTCGATCGTATGTCGCATGATCTCGCTGGTGTCGGCGTCGTCTTCGACGATCAGTACCGGACCTTTGCGCCGCACCAGGCGATGAATGAGCGCTGTCAGCCGGGCCCGATCCACTGGCTTGGTCAAGACATCGACGGCGCCAAGCGATAGCCCTATGCCGCGCTCCGGCGCGACCGTGACCATGACCACCGGGATGTCGCAGAGTTCGGAGTCAGCCTTGAGCGCGGTCAACACATCCCACCCGTCAGGCTTGGGCATCATCACGTCGAGCGTGATCGCATCCGGCCGTATGGTTCGTGCCAACTCTAAAGCCTCGGCGCCGCTCGTGGCATGCACCAGTCGGTAGCCGGCGTTTTTCAAGCTTGCGGTCAGCAGTTCGCGCGCCGCCGCGTCGTCGTCGACAATCAGCACCGTGGCGGTGTCGGTCGCCGTCGCGGCAATGCGCGGCGCGCCGGCCGGCTTGATTTGCGCCGGAACGTCGCTGCTGACCGGAAGCGTAATGGTGAACGTCGAACCTTCACCGGGCTTGCTCGCAACCGTAATGTCGCCGCCGAGGAGCTGGCAGAATTGCCGGGAAATCGCCAAGCCTAGACCGGTGCCGCCGTATTTCTTGGTCGTGGACGCGTCCGCCTGGCTGAATGCCTGGAACAGGCGCCCGACCTGCTCTTCGGTCATGCCGATGCCGGTGTCGGTGATGGCGAACCTCACCATCGGTCGGTCGGCCTCGAAGCGCTCCGCCAAGAGTGTCAACCGGCCGTTCTCGGTGAACTTGCTGGCGTTGCTGAGGATATTGAGCAAGCTTTGCTTGAGCTTGGTGCGGTCGGTGCGCATGATGCCGAGATCATTCGCGGGCCGTAGATCGAGCACGTTGCCGTTCTTTTCGGACAGCGGGACGATAAGCGCATGCACCTCGTCGAGCAGCGGGACGATATCTACGTCCTCCAGGAGGACGTCCATCTTACCGGCTTCGACCTTCGACAGATCAAGAATGTCGTTGATGAGTCCAAGCAGGTGACGACCAGCGCTTTCGACCTTCTTGAGGTCCGGAACCAAACCTTCCTGGCCAAGACCGACCACTTCCTCCTGGAGTATTTCGCTGTAGCCGATGATCGCGTTGAGCGGCGTGCGCAGCTCGTGGCTCATGTTGGCGAGGAACTGTGACTTGTGCTGACCGGCCACTTCGAGCTCTCGGCGCTTATCCTCGATTTCGTGGAACAGCCGCGCGTTCTGGATCGCCAACACTGATTGCGCCGCGAAGGTCTTGATCAGATCCACCGTGTTCTGCGGAAAGGCGCCCGGCGTGCGGCGGCGGACCACCAATAGGCCGACGACATCGTCGCCGCGGAACAGCGGCGCCGTCAACCGCGCGCGGAAACCGGCGCGAATAGTAATTTCGTTGATCGGGTTCGCAGCCTCCGCCCGCAAGTCGGCGACCTGTATCGGGTCGTGGTGCGCCAGGGCGGTCGCGACGACCGTCTCGTCGCGACCGATGTGCCGCTGCGACAGCGCCTCTATCAAATCCCGATCCATGCCGTAGGTGGCGCGCAAGTGGAATTCCCGGTCCGCTTCGTCGAACACATAGATGCCGCCGGCGTCGGTGTTGGAGAGCTGCACCGCCTTGGCGACAATGGTCGACAGCACTGTCTCGAGGTCGAGCGTCGAGTTCACTGCCTGGGAGACTTCGCCGAGCGCCCGCAATTCGCCAACCGAGCGGCCAAGTTCATCGGTGCGGTGGCGTAGCTCAGTCAAGAGCCGCGCATTCTCGATGGCGATGACCGCTTGGTTGGCGAAGCTGGTGACCAGGGCAATCTGCTTGTCGCTGAACGGACGGACCTGCTGGCGTGCCAGCGCAATAGCGCCAATCAGTTCGCTCTCCTTCAGCATGGGCACCGCCAAGAAGGTGCGTATGCCGCCGATCTCCACGCCGGCGATGGTGACCGGATCGCGCTTGGCATAGGCCTCGGATGCAAGCGCGTCCGGCAGATGGACGACGGTTTTGGCGGCTACCATCTGGCCCACTGGATTGAGCAGCGACGGGCGAAACGGCGCCTGCCTGCGCTCCTCGGCAAACGCCTCCGGCGTGTTGAGCGAGGCGACGAGCTTCAAGGTATCGCCCTCACAGCGATAGATATTGCCGAAGCTGGCATCGCAGATGCGGACGGCTTTCTCCAGCATGGTCGCAAACACCGGATCAAGATCGCCGGGCGAGCTGGAGATCACTTGCAGCACCTCCGATGTCGCCGTCTGCTGCTCTAGCGATTCGCTCAGTTCGTGGGTGCGCAGCTCGACCTTGTGCTCCAGGTCCGCGTAGGATTCCTGCAGCCGGCCGGCCATGTCATTAAACTGATCGGCAAGTGACTCGACCTCGTCGCCGGTCTTGATGGCGATACGCTGGCCAAGGTCCCCCGAGCCGATACGCGCCGCACCGGCTCGCAGCGCCTGGATCGGCACCACCATGCGCCGGGCGAGGAACATGCCGGCGGCGAAGGCGAGCAGCAACGCGCCGAGGAGAACGAGTCCGGTGCGCTCGATCGAGGCATAAAGCGGTGCGTAAGCCTCTTCGATCGGTGTTTCGACGAAAACCAGCCAGTGGAGCGGAGCGACCGGCGCGAAGGCGGTGAGCACCTCGTGGCCCTCGATGTCCTTGGCTTCGCGCACTTCTTCGGCGCCATTGTCGGCCACGGCGGCGCGGGCGGCGCGCACCTGCGTCAATTTCGACGTGTCGGTATTGCGCAGCACCAAGCTGATATCGGGGTGGGCAATCAGCCGGCCGGCGGCGTCGATCACATAGGCGCGTCCGTGGCCGGCGAATTTGATCTTGGACAGCACGTCCCAGATGAGTTTGAGGTTCACCTGGGCGATGCTCACGCCGGTGTCGCGGCGCGTGCCGGACAGCGACAGTGTCATATACGGCTCGGATTCGCGGCGGAAATAAACCGGGCCGTAATAAACCTTGTGCGCCGCGGCCTCGGTGAAGGCCGGATCCTTGGAGACGTCGTTGCCGCTGCCGACAACTTCCATGGCGAGCCGCGACACCCGCAATTGCTCGTGGCCGGTGGCATCAATCTCGGCGAGCTCGGTAATGGCCGGGACCTGTCGCAACAGCCGCAGCGCGTCAAAGCGGCGTTGCTCCAGCGTGCTGGCTGACCACGGTAGCTGAGTGGTCCAGCCGACCTGGCTTTCGATCTCGCCGATGAATTGCCCGATCTTGCCGGCGGCGGCTTCCGCCTGCTCGCTCTGAATGCGGACGAGCGACGTTTTCTGTTCCTGGTACGAGAAGTAAACGTCGAACACGGCATTGGCGACGAGCGCAACGCTGACCACGGCGACAAACAGGACGACGTATTTGATGAACAGGCGGCTGCGTACGATCGAGGTGCCGGCCGCTGGAGCGCCGGCGATGCGCCCTGTCATCGGACGCTCGTCGCCTTGATCCGTGTCCGCCTTCATCAGATCATCTTAACATTGTCGTCTCATTCGATCACCTCGTCGGCGAGCGCAAGCAAGTTGGGCGGCAGTTCGAGGTCGATCGATTTCGCGGTCTTTAAGTTGACCACAAACAGATATTTAGTCGGCTCCTCAAACGGCAAATCGGCGGGCTTGGCACCTTCGAAAATCCGATCGACCAGGGAGGCGGCACGTTCGAAGGATTCTTTGAAATCGGGGCCATAGGACATCAGGCCGCCGTCGCGGACGAAGAAATCGTATTCATAGATCGCCGGCAGACGATGTGCCGTGGCGTAATCAAACACGCGCTTGCGATTAAGAACGGTAAGTGCGTCGGCCACCATGAGGATCGAGTCCGGCTGCTCTCGATCCATCGCCGCGAATGCGTCGGCGAAATCGTCCGGCTCGGCGACGCCGAGTGGTAGAACAGCGGTGCCGAGGGATTTGGCGGCGACCGCCGCTGCTTGATACCGCAGTGTCATTCCGAGGTCGTCCTTGTTCCAGAGCATTGCGACCTTGCGAATGCTCGGCACGGCCTGCTTGAGCAGCTCAAGACGCTTGGTGCTCAGTGTCGTGGCGTTGTCCGATATGCCGGTCACATTGCCTCCCGGCCGCGCCAAGCTGGCCACCAAGCCGCTAGCCACCGGATCACCGGCGCCAACGGCAACGACTGTCGGAACGCCAGTGTCCTTCATCGCGGCGGTCGGCGGCCATCCGACAACGACCACGGCGTCGGCTTTGCTCGTGGCAATATCGCGCGCCAGTTGCGGTAACCGCGTAAGTTGCGCATCCGCACCGTACGATTGGAATTCCAGGTTTTGGCCGAGCTTGTAGCCATGCTCCGCCAGAGCTGCCAGAAGGATCTTCACAGGTGGGCTCTCCGCGGGGAACGCCGGCCCAGAGGCGAGCATCGCAAGGCGGTAGGTCTTGGCGGTCTGCGCGGCGACGCGGCAAGGCGCCCCGATCGCGGCCCCGGCAAGCAACTTAACGACATCTCGGCGCCTCATGCACTACTCCTTAGTTGCCGGCCTGATTACGCAGAACATTTACCGTCGGTTGATTGAGAGGCGATACATGCCGACGGCACGCTAAGGGCCACACCCGGACTCTCGGCTGCTGCGCCCGAACTGCGAACGGCCAAGCGACTCCGACACCACCAAGGAGGATTAAATCGCGCCATCTCATCACCTCCCCCAAGCTCAAAGACAGGGCATTGCGGAACTTGTTTAGCACAGCCCAACTGGCGAGTTGAGGGCCTGACCCGATGTCGCCTTCGGGTCTTGGTCGTGCAAAAACGTTTTGACTGAGGGAGTCAGAAGGGCGGTTGGGCGGGGAAGCCCGGTTATTGGACGAGCCTGGTTATGCCCTCATCACCGCCATCAGCGGCTGGATGCCGATGATGTTCATGGCGCGGGTGAGATTGTAGGCCAATACGTGAAGTGCCATCTCGGAGGCGACCCGCGGCAGCGTCTTCATCAGGAAGTGCGTCGCCCCCATCCTCATCTTCAGCGTGCCGAAGGGATGTTCGACGGTCTCGCGTCGCTGGCGCATCTTCTCCGGATGCTCGTCGAGTTGGCGTTGCACGGCTTCGAGTATGTGCTCATGCTCCCACCGCGTGATCCGTCGCTCCTTGCCAGTGGTGCAGCGATGCTTGATGGCGCAGTGCTGGCAGACGTTGGTCAAATAGCGGTGCAGGACCAATCCGTGCTCTTGGGTTGTGAATGAGTAGCCGAGGCGTTCGCCGGCGGGACAAATGTAAACGTTGTCCTTAGCCACATAGCGGAAGTCCTGCTTGCCGAAGCGCTTCGAGTTCGAGGCCATCGGCTTTGGCAGCGTCACCGTGATGCCGGCTTTGTCGCACTCAAGGATCTCCTCACTGTTGAAGTAGCCGCGGTCGGCGACGACATCGAGGCTCGCCGCTTCCAGGGTTGTCTTGGTCTGCTTGGCCATATGGGCGAGCTGTGCCCGGTCGCTGCCGACGTTGGTTACCTCATGGGTGATAATCAGATGATGTTCAGTGTCGACCGCGACCTGGACGTTGTAGCCCACTACGCCTGAGCCCCGGCCGCTCGTCGCCATTGAGCGGGAATCAGGATCGGTCAGCGATATCTGCTGATCCGGCGCCGCCAACATCCGCGTCTTGAGCCCATGCAGGCGCTTCACTTCCTCCTTCAGCTTGGCGATCTTCTCCTTGAGCCGGGTTGTTTTGGTAGTACGCGCCTCCGCCGGCTCCTGCCGATCGGCGCTGTCGAGCTGGCGCAGATAACGGGCTACGCTCTCCTCGATCTGCGCCAGACGCCGTTCCATCTTCGCCCGCGTAAAGTTCTTGTCCCGATTGTTCACCGCCTTGAACTTGCTGCCATCAATGGCGACGCTCGCTTCGGCGAACAGGTCGAGACGCCGACACAGCACGATAAACCGGGCGCATACCTTGCGAATGGCCCCGCCATTGTCCTTGCGGAAGTCGGCAATCGTCTTGTGATCGGGCATAAGCCGACCGGTCAGCCACATTACCTCGACATTGCGCAAAGCCTCGCGCTCAAGCCGCCGGCTCGACTGAACCCGGTTGAGATAGCCGTAAATGTAGAGCTTCAGCAGCACGGAGGGATGATACGAAGGCCGCCCCGTTACCTCGGGAGCGACCCCGTCAAATCCCAGCGCCGCCAGATCCAGTTCGTCGACAAAGACATCGATCACCTGAACAGGATTGTTCTCGTCGATCCAGTCTGCCAAGCATTCCGGAAACAGCGTGTTCTGCCCGCGATCAATCCCCTCGACAAAGCGCTTCATCCGACCCCCCCGCAGCAGCAGAATCATACTGCGCAGTGAATCACAGACACCGCGTTTTTACACAGCCAGGGTCATTAGCGACCGGTGCAGTTGATCTTGCCTAGCGGCTCATGTCCGCTTTGCCCCCAAAAGCGGACAAGTTATCGCATCGCAGCGAAGTGACGCTAAGGACTATGAACAGACGTCGGTGCCAATTGCCTTATTGATCTTTCGGTCCAAGCAGTCGCTACTGTCCGGGAAAGCCTTTGCGAAGGACCAAGATGCGCAAGCTGCTCTGGGCGTTCGTCTGTTTGATCGTCGTGGTTTTGTGCTCATTCGGGGGCGTGTTGGCGTTCGATACTCCGGTCAAGCCACCGCCTTTGGCCTCGATCAGCAAACCTTTCGCACATGTCGATTTCAGCGATTTGCCGCGTGTGCAGACCTATATCGCGCGCGACGGCGCCAAGCTCGGCTATCGAGTTTATGAGGGCGGCGGCGCGCAAGTGGTGGTATTGATTCACGGCTCGTCCGACGACGGCAGCGGTATGCATCCGCTCGCCAAGGCGCTGCGTGATGCCGGCGCGTCGGTTTACGTGCCGGTTGTGCGCGGCCACGGCAATTTCGGGCGTAATGGCGATATCGACTATATCGGCCAGCTTGAGGATGATCTCGCCGATTTCGTCGCGGTGCTGCGGCCGCTCCATTCCCACGCCAGCTTTTCGCTAATCGGCTTCTCCTCGGGCGGCGGCTTTGTTCTGCGCGCGATCGGTACTCCCGACGAGAAACTTTTCGATCGCTTCATTATGATCTCGCCAGCGCTGCCGCAGAGTGCGCCAACCATCCGGCCAAGCACGGGCGGCTGGGTCTCGGTGGCGAAACCGCGCATCATCGCGCTGACAATGTTGAACCGCATCGGCGTCCCCTGGTTCAACGGGCTTCCCATCGTCGCTTTCGCGACTTCACCCGACGTTCCGAATCTCACCAGCGTCTATTCGTTCCGGCTCGCGGTCGATTTCGGCGCGCCGCGCGACTATTTGACCGCCATCGGACGCAGCAAGAAGCCGGCCGCACTCCTGGTGGGTGGTGCCGACGAGCTGTTCTATCCCGACCGCTTTGCGCCCCTGTTCGAGCCGGTGCGGCCCGATCTGCGCATCACTATCGTGCCCGGCATCGGCCACATCGGGATGACTGTAGCGCCTGCAGGTATCGCCGCCGTGCGAAAATCTTTCCTGGACCTGACGGCCCCCGCGACTGGCTAAATTTTCCTAGCCCGTTTCCGCTTGGACGGCGCCTTGGCAAGAACTTTCTGACGTTGCTGCAGCATTGGTCGGGTGCGGTCATGTGTCCGGCCTGTTTGTGCGGCCGGTTTGTGGCCGCTGGCCATAATGCTTTGCGCGGATCGGGTCCCAATCGTTCGTTCGCACGCACTTTAAAGTGCGATGACCCAAACGGGTTCTCCCGATCCCTGCAACGACCTTGTTTGCATTACGTCGTCTGTTCTCGCCAATTCCTTCAAACTTCTTTCCCTGTCGTCTCTGCCGCTGCCTGGCAGCGGCCTCACCTCCTTGAATTTTCTTCCGCTTCAACGCAACCACACTATAGCACTCCGATGCCGCAGAGGTGGCGCCGTCCACAGCATCATTCACGACCGATGCAGTTGATCTTGCCTAGCGGCTCATGTCCGCTTCGCTCCGCAAGCGGACATGTAATCGCATCGCAGTAAAATGCCGCGACGGGCCACGAACGACATTTTGCTGTGCATAAAAAAAGCGACTTTTTACGCTACGCGCGCGCGTGAAAAAACGTTGGGCCCACAACGGCGAAGGGGTTTAGTGATTTCGGTTAGTAAAGCCCCGGCTAAGGGCGGAGCGTCCCTCTGCAGCTTTGCGGGTTTTGCCCAAATCGCCGGGTCATAACGGGCTTAAGCCAAATTTGCCCACTGCGGCGATAATGGGTCATTAGGCCCTTAAATATTGGAAAAACTAGTCGCGCCAGTGACATAAACGGGCGGCGGCGACGCGCAGTACCTTGCCCTCCGGGGCGTCGTCAAATTGCCTCTTGACGCTCGCGGTAATTTGCTTTCTCTTGTTTAGTAATAAGCAAAACTGAACATCGCGCCTGGAGGCAACGACAAGGACGGTCACGGCGGGCCCGCAGCTTTAGCCCATTTCTCTCCTTGTAACAGCAGCCTTTAGCCCATTCGGGCTTCGATGCTCGCGTCGTCTCCGGCCGAGGGCGCTCCGGATACGAAATAGGGAATGCATCAAGAGAGGAAAGCCACATGCGAAAATCTGCCAGTGGAAGATGGCCGACGTGGGCGGGCGGCGCGCTCGCACTCTTCGCCAGTGTTGCGTTAGTAGCGATGACGGTCCAGCCGGCCGCAGCGCAGAGCAAACAACTCACCTTGTGCTGGGCGGCGTGGGATCCGGCAAACGCGTTGGTCGAGCTCGGCAAGGACTTCACCAAGGAAAGCGGCATCGAAATGAAGTACGAGTTCGTCCCGTGGACGAGCTATGCCGACCGCTTTCTCAACGAACTCAATTCGCACGGCAAACTGTGCGATCTGATCATCGGCGACAGCCAGTGGATCGGCGGCGCTGCTGAAAATCACTGGTACGTCAAGCTCAACGATTTCTTCGCCAAGGAACACATCACGATGGCGGATTTCGTTCCGGCCACCGTGCTCGGCTATTCCGAATGGCCGAAGAACAGTCCGAATTATTGGGCGCTGCCGGCGATGGCCGACGCTGTCGGCTGGACCTACCGCAAGGATTGGTTCGCGCGGCCGGAACTTCAGGCTGAGTTCAAGAAGAAGTATGGCCGCGATCTTGCACCGCCGAAGAGCTACGAAGAACTCAAGCAGATTGCCGAGTTCTTTCAGGGCCGCGAGATCGACGGCAAGAAAGTCTATGGTGCCTACATCTTCACCGAGCGCGGCTCGGAAGGCATCACCATGGGCGTCACTAACGTGCTCTACAATTACGGCTTCGAGTACGACAACCCGAAGAAGCCGTACCAAATGCAGGGCTTCGTTAACTCACCAGAGGCCGCCAAGGGCCTCGAATTCTACAAGGAACTTTACAAGTGTTGTACGGCTCCTGGCATGACCAACGCGTACATGCAGGAAGGCCTCGATGCGTTCAAATCGGGCCAGGTGGCGATGCAGATGAACTGGTTCGCCTTCTTCCCCGGCCTCTACAAGGATCCCAATGTCGGTGGCGACAAGATCGGTTTCTTCGTCAATCCGGCCGGCCCGAAGGGTCACTTCACGCAGCTTGGCGGCCAGGGCATCTCCGTGGTGGCGACGTCCGATCACCAAGACGACGCACTACGCTACATCAAGTGGTTCGCTCAGCCGAAAGTGCAGCAGAAATGGTGGGAGATCGGCGGCTATTCGGCGCTTAAGGCCGTCGTCGATGCGCCCGGCTTCCCCAAGAGCGCGCCGTTCGCTCCGCAATTCCTGGAGTCGATGGCAATCGTGAAGGACTTCTGGGCCGAGCCGTCCTATGCGCAGCTCCTCCTCGACATGCAAAAGCGGGTGCATGACTACGTCGTCGCTGACAAGGGCACGGCGCAGCAGGCGCTCGATTTGCTGGTCAAGGACTGGACGAAGGTCTTCAAGGAGCAGGGCAAAACGGTCGCGTCCGATTAGCGCGCGCTTTGCTCGACCGACGCTCAGCAAAAGGTCTCCCCGGTGCTATCGTCCGGGGAGACCTGTTAACCCGTCAAGTCGCCATGACCGCAGTCATCCATCCTGACGCCCCGGTCGACCGCATCGGCGCGCAGCCGGCCTATCAGGTCGCCCGGCGCGTACGCGGCTTGTCGGATCGCGCCATTGCCTGGCTGTTCGTAACGCCGACAATTGCGCTCCTCTTGGCAATCAACATCTTTCCATTGATTTGGATGATCCGGCTATCGTTCACCAGCCTCAACTTGAGTATGTCCTATTTGCCGCTGCGTTTCGTCGGCTTGGACAATTACAGGGATATCCTCACTGATGAGGATTTGTGGGGTCGCCTGCAGACCACAGCGCAGTTCGTGGTTTCGACGGTTGTCTTGCAGGTCGTTATTGGCTTCGGTTTGGCGCTTCTGATCAACCGCCAATTCCGCTCGCACAGTTTCTGGACGACCATCATCCTCTTGCCGATGATGCTGTCGCCGGCTGTGGTCGGCAACTTCTGGACGCTACTGCTCCAGCCGCAGATCGGCCCGTTCAACTATTTGATCAGCGTATTGACCGGCATTCCGCCGAGCTCATTCAGTATGACCGGCGAAGTGGCGCTGGCGCCGTGGACGATCGTGCTCGTCGATAGCTGGATGTGGTCGCCGTACGTGATGCTGATCTGCCTCGCCGGGCTCCGATCGATCCCGGACTATATCTACGAAGCCGCCGAAGTCGACCGCGCCTCGTCCTGGCGGCAATTCTGGTCGATCACTTTGCCGATGGTCATGCCGTTCCTGATGCTGGCGATCCTCTTTCGCGCCATCGAGAACTTCAAGATGTTCGATATGGTCAATCTGCTTACCTCGGGTGGTCCGGGCTCGACCACCGAACTCGTCTCGATCACCTTGAAACGCGCGGCATTTGAGAAGTGGCGCACCGGCTATTCGTCGGCGCTCGCCATCATTCTGTTCGTCGCGGTATTTGGCGCCGCCAACATTTACGTCAAGGCGCTCAACCGGGTGAAGCAGCGATGACCGCCATTGCCAAATCCACCGCCCATTCCATTGTCGAAGCTTCGCCGCGGGTGAAGACTTTCGCCGGAGCGATCGTCATTCTCTACGCCGTGATCGCGATCCTACCGCTAATCTGGATCGCGGCCACTGCGTTCAAATCGCAAAGCGACGCGATTGCTTACCCGCCGAAAGTGATCTTTCAGCCGACGCTGGAAGGCTACGTTAATCTGTTCACGGTTCGCACGCGGCAAACGCCGGATTTCATCGCCAGTCTGCCGCCAGCCACGACCTGGTACGACAAACTCGTGCGCAGGCACGACATGGTGATCGCCGGGCCCTCGAAGGTAGTACCGCGTTTCATCAATTCGCTGGTCATCGGCTTTGGCTCGACATTTCTTGCCGTCCTGCTCGGTACGCTGGCGGCTTACGCGTTTTCCCGCTTTCGCATCCCCTTGGCCGACGATTTACTGTTCTTCATCCTGTCGACGCGGATGATGCCGCCTGTGGCCGTCGCCATTCCGATTTATTTGATGTACCGGCAGCTCAATCTCACCGACACCTGGACCGGAATGATCCTGTTGTACACGGCGGTCAATGTTTCGCTCGCCGTGTGGCTGCTCAAAGGATTTATTGACGAAATTCCGCGCGAATATGAGGAAGCAGCCCTGGTCGACGGCTATACGCGGCTGCAGGCGCTGCGCAAAGTCGTGTTGCCGCAGGCGGTGACCGGGATCGCCGCGACCGCGATCTTCTGCTTGATCTTTTCGTGGAACGAATATGCGTTCGCCGTGCTGCTGACCAGCGGCGACGCGCAGACCATGCCGCCCTTCATTCCTTTTATCATCGGCGAAGGAGGGCAGGACTGGCCCGCCGTGGCCGCGGCCACCACGCTGTTCGTTATTCCAATCGTCTTGTTCACGATCGTGCTGCGCCGTCATTTGTTGCGCGGCATTACTTTCGGGGCGGTGCGCAAATGAGCGACAGCGCGATCAGCGCCGGCGGAATAGCCCGCTGGTTTCGCCGCGGGCCATGGGAAACCGCGGCCATGACGCTCATTGCCGTGGGCATCGTCATGCTGGTGCAGCCGTGGTCGATCGATCTCTACGGCTATTCGTTCGTGACCATCCTTGCCGGCACGCTTGGTTTCGTCGCCGTGAGCCACTTTCCGGAATAGGGGCTACGCATGGCACAAATCCAGGTGGAAAATCTGCGCAAATCCTTCGACCGGTTCACGGCTGTGCAGGATTCGAATTTCACCATTGAAAGCGGCAGTTTTTTTGCGCTGCTCGGTCCGTCGGGTTGCGGCAAGACAACAACGCTTCGCATGATCGCCGGCCTCGAGCTGCCGACCGGCGGACGCATTCTGCTCGACGGCGAGGATGTGACGCTTCGGCGTGCCGCCGTGCGCGACATCGCCTTCGTCTTCCAACTATTTGCCCTTTACCCGCACATGAACGTCGAACAGAACATCGGATTTCCGCTCAAATGTCAGGGCATGCCGCGGCGCGAGGTTCGCGAGCGAGTTAAGGAAACCGCGCGACTGCTGCGCATTGAGCATTTGCTGTCGAGCAAAACCTCAAAGCTCTCGGGTGGCGACCGGCAGCGGGTCGCGCTTGGCCGCGCCATGGTCAGGCGCCCGAAGGCGTTCCTGATGGACGAGCCGCTGGGCGCGCTCGACGCGGAATTCCGCCAGCTGATGTGCGGCGAGTTGCGCGAACTGCATGATCGCATTGCGGCGACCACGATCTACGTCACGCACGATCAGCACGAAGCGATGTCGATGGCGGACCGTATTGCGGTCATGAACGCTGCGCGGATCGAGCAGATCGGCTCACCGCAGGAAATCTACGATCGGCCGGCGAGCATGTTCGTCGCCGACTTCATCGGTTCGCCGCCGATGAACTTCCTGCCATTCGAAAGCGGCCTGCAAGCGGGCGAGCGGGCGATAAAGTTCCGCAACACAAGCATTCCCGTGCCGGAGATTCATGAGCAGCGGGCCGCAGGCCCGCTGGTCTTGGGCGTGCGGCCCGAACACATCATTTTCGCGGACAGCGCTCCAATGCGCGGCCGCATTTTCGGCGCGGAATATCTCGGCACCACGCAGATTGTTACCATTGACACCGAACAGGGACGCATCAAGGCGCGCCTGTCCTCGCGCATCCCGCTGCAGGTTGGTGAGACGGTGGGCCTCACGTTTCGCCCCGAACGGCTCGCTTTATTCGACGCGCAAACCGGATCGGCAATACAAACGACAAGCTATGGGGGCGCAAGCCATGGCTAATGTGACGCTGCGCAATGTCAGCAAACGCTTTGGTCATATCGAAGCGGTGCGGGGCCTGTCGCTTGCCATCAATCACGGCGAGTTTGTCGTGCTGCTGGGGCCGAGCGGTGCAGGCAAGACGACGACGCTGCGGTTGATCGCTGGCCTTGAGCGTCCCGGCCCGGGCTCGATTTCGATCAACGGTCGGGACGTGACGGACGATCCGCCGGGATCGCGAGACATCGCCTTCGTTTTTCAACAATACTCGCTCTATCCGCATCTAACCGTGTACGACAATCTTGCGTTCCCGTTGCGCTCGCCGGCCCGGTGCATTCCCGAAGCGGTGATCCGCAAGCGCGTCGAACAGACCGCGGAGCTTCTGCACATCGCCAGCAAGCTTGGTAACAGGGCGACGCGGCTATCGGGCGGCGAAATGCAACGGGTGGCGATCGGCCGAGCGTTGGTCCGGGATCCGGCGATCTATCTCATGGACGAGCCGCTGTCGTCGCTTGACGCCAAGCTTCGTGCCGAATTGCGCCTGGAACTAAAGCGGATTCAGCTCGAGCTCGGCGCGACGATTCTCTACGTGACTCATGATCAGGTCGAGGCGATGACCATGGCGTCGCGGATCGGCGTCATCAAGGGCGGCGATCTTCTTCAGGTCGGGACGCCGCGCGAGATTTACGAGAATCCGGGCGATCGTTATGTCGCCGGCAGACTAGGCACTCCGCAAATCAATTTCCTTCCCGCCGGCCTTATTCCCGAGGCGGCGATGCCTGCGGGCACCGAAACGATTGGTGTCCGCACCGAACATCTCCGGATCGCTAAAGCCAACGGCGGCGGGATCATCGGGCGGGTGCACCGCATTGAGCACCTCGGCGACCAAAACCACGTCCACCTGGAATACCGGGGTAAGACGCTGGTGACATTGGCCGACCCACATCAGCCGCTCGAAGCTGGACAGGACGTCGAGCTGCAACTTGTCAATCCGCTTTATTTCGATGCGACCGGGCGGCGCCTGGCGGCGACGGTGAATTGAGGATGCACGCGATGTCAGTAAAGCCCGAGACAGTCACGTCGCTCGTGAAAGCCGCCGCCGAGCAGGTGATCGCCAGCGCGCCGGAATTAACCGCGCTCGATCAGGCCATCGGCGACGGCGATCACGGCGTCAACATGAAGCGGGGATTCGAAGCCGTTTTGGGCAAGCTCGACACGATCCGCGCGCAACCGGTTGATGAGGCGCTAAAAACCATCGGTAAAACGCTGGTGATGACGGTCGGCGGGGCGTCCGGACCGCTGTACGGCACCTTCTTTATGGCTGCTGGCGACGCACTGTCGCAAAAGCGAAGCTTGCCTGAGGACATGACGGAAGTTTTCGCGCGCGCCGTGGATGCGGTGAGTGCGCGTGGGCGTTCGCAAGCCGGCGAGAAGACCATGCTCGACGTCTTGTTCCCGGTGCTGGAGACATTGAAAGCGGAAGCCGGGCGGCCCGATCTGCTTAAGCGGGTTCGTGCGACCGCGAGCGAAGCGGTGGCGCGGACCGTCCCAATGCAGGCCACCAAGGGACGTGCGGCGTTTCTCGGCGCGCGTAGTGTCGGGCATGCCGATCCAGGTGCGCGGTCAAGCTGCATCCTCCTTCACGCCGTCTGCGACACGCTGGAGGCGCGGCGATGACCGAAACGGTTGGGATCGTCATTGTGTCGCACTCGAAAGACATCGCCAAAGGCACGGCTGACATGGTGCGGCAGATGGTCGGCAGCGAGGTCAAGGTTGCGTTTTGCGGCGGCGACCCAGACGGCGGCCTTGGCACGAACGTGTCTTTGATCATTGACGCCATCAACAACGCCTGGTCGCCGAAGGGAGTTGCCATTCTCGTCGATCTCGGCGGCGCCGAGACGAACAGCGAAATGGCGGTCGAGATGCTGCAGCCGGAGCGGCGAAACCTGGTCGTCGTTTGCAATGCGCCAATTGTCGAAGGAGCCGTAATGGCGGCGACCGAGGCCGCGGGCGGCAGTTCGCTGGACCAGGTTAGGGCCGTGGCTGAGGAACTTTCCGCCAACTAGATCGCGATCGCAAAGAACCAATTGATTAAGGATGCAATGATGTTGGAAACTCGCCAGCCGAACGGCCAAATCATCACCGGCAGTGTGCGGCTAGGTCATGCTGCGGGTATGCACGCGCGTCCGGCGGTCAAATTGACCAAGCTTGCCAAGAAATTTCAGGCGCAAATTTCGGTCCGCGCCTCCGCCACCGCCGACTGGATCAACGCCAAAAGCGTCAGCAAGATCATGGCGCTGCGCGCGGCGCGCGACAGCGTTATCGAATTCAAGGCGTCCGGCGAGGACGCCGAAGCCGCAGTGGCTGCGCTGGTGAAGCTCGTCGCCACCGATTTTCCGGAAACCGATCAGTAAATATGCAGGTCGACATCGCAGAACAGGCGTATCGGGGCAGAACCGCATCGATCGGTTTTGCTCATGGACCTTTTGTGCGCGTCGACGCGGTGACAAACGGCGGCCGAGCGGTAGGCGTGCCGGACGAAGAACAGCGTGCGCTGCGGACGGCGCTGCTTTCAGCGGGCCGCCAGATCGTCGCCCTGGCAAAAGCCGCAGGCGGAGAGGCGGCGCAAATCCTCGAATTTCAGGTCTCGCTGCTCGACGACGACGACTTCCTTGAGCCGATTTATGAGGCGATCCTTACCGGAACGCCGGCGGACGCAGCCTGGTCGGCGGCTCTCGACGAGCAGATCGCCGATTACAATTCCGCGCCCGACGAATATTTGCGGGGACGCTCCTCCGATCTGACGGATCTGCGCGATCGAGTGATAAGGACGCTGCGCGGCGGGGAGGGCGATACCCTCGAAATTCCGGGCGGCGCGGTGGTCTGCGCCGATGACCTGCCGCCATCGCGATTCCTGGAAATCGACTGGTCCGCGGGCGGTGGACTGGCTCTCCTGCGCGGCAGCCCGACCAGCCACGTCGCGATGCTCGCCCGCGCGCGCGGTATTCCCATGGTCGTGCAACTTGGATTGGTTCCTGCAAGCGCAAAGACCGCGTTGCTCGACGGCGAGGGTGCCACGCTCGAACTCGACCCAACTGTGGAACAGCTCGGTCATTTCGAACGGCGGCGCGAGTTGCACCGGGAAAATCGCACATCGGCGCGCGCAATTCTGCGCCGACCCGCGCCGTCATGGGATGGAGAGCAAATACGACTACTGATCAACATCCAGCGCGTCGAGGATCTCGATCACGCCGATGCACAATATGCTGACGGTATTGGCCTGATGCGCACCGAGTTTCTCCTCGCCGGCCACGCCGGATTGCCTGGCGAGGAAGCTCAGTACCAGGCTTACGACAGCGTGCTTCGTTGGGCCAGCGAGCGCCCGGTGACGATTCGGACCTTCGATGCCGGCGGCGACAAACCGGTTCCGGGATTTACATATGATGGCGAAGCTAACCCGTTCCTGGGCGTTCGCGGTCTGCGTCTCTGCCTGCGGCGCCCCGACGTTTTTGCCGTGCAGCTTCGGGCGTTGGCCCGTGCCGCCGTGCGCGGCAACCTGAAAGTCATGTTTCCGATGGTCACGACGCCGGACGAACTAGAGGCCGGCCGAGAGTTATTGATTGATGCCGTCACCGGACTGCAGGCGGATGGAATTCCCGCAGCGCTCCCGCCGCTCGGGATTATGGTCGAGGTGCCGGCGGCGGCGTTGACGATCGAACGATTTAAGGCATCGTTCTTTTCGATCGGCTCGAACGATCTCGCTCAATACCTAGCGGCCTGCGATCGCTCGAATGGGGCGTTGGCCAAACTGGCGGACCCCCTTAATCCGGCCGTGCTGGAGCTGATCACTCGAACATCCGAATACGGCAAGCGGGCCGGGATCGGTGTGAGCCTGTGCGGCGACATGGCAGGCGATCCGCGTTGCATTCCCGCGCTGTTGGTGTGCGGCGTGCGCGAACTTTCGGTCAATCCGTCGGCGCTTGCCCTCACCAAGCTAACAATCGATAGATTAAGCCGCGGAGGCAGCGGTGACTGAGGCAGCCGTCGACGAAGCGGGCGAAGTCAGCGCCGTTGCGGAATACAAGCTGATTTTCAAGGAAGTACTGGATAGTCGGCCGTCCGGCATGCGCATCCGGCTGGCGCACGCCATGGGCAAGAACCGCAGCTTTGTTAGCCAAATATCCAATCCAGCCTATCCGGTCCCCATACCGGTCCAGCATCTCAATACAATTTTTGACGTCTGCCATTTTCCGCCATCAACAAAAGCGACCTTCCTGCAAGCTTACGCCCGCGCGCACCCGCGCAGGATGGGCCGGTTGAGCGCGATTCCGCACGAACGGCTATTGACGCTGCATTTGCCGGACCTCGGTAACAACAAGCGCAACGGACAGATCGATGCGCTGATGCAAGAATTCGCGCGCCGCTTGGTTGCCATCTTGAAGACGAGAAATGACAGCGGCCCGTTCGGCGTGGAAAGGGGGAAACGTGAAAAAATTCATCAATTCCGTCGATTTAATGCTTGCGGAAAGCCTTGACGGTTTCGCCGCCGCGCATGCCGACATCGTGGCGCTTGGGGCCGAGCGAAAATTCGTGCGCCGCCGTTCCCCGAATCAGCAAGGTTGCGCTGATTTCTGGCGGCGGCAGTGGTCATGAACCGCTGCATGCGGGATTTGTGGGAAGGGGAATGCTCGACGCCGCGTGCCCGGGACAAATCTTTACGTCGCCGACCCCCGATCAAATCGTCGAGGCTGCTGCCGCCGTCGGCGGCAACGCCGGCGTGCTGTTCATCGTGAAGAACTATGCGGGCGATTGCATGAATTTCGAAATGGCCGCCGAAGTGTTTGAAGGACCGGCGGCCACTGTGGTGACCAACGACGATGTCGCCGTCGAAAAATCCACGTACAGCGCGGGACGTCGCGGCGTTGCGGGTACTCTGGTGGTGGAAAAAATCGTCGGCGCAGCAGCCGAGAAAGGGATGGACCTCAAATCATGCGCCCAACTTGGCTCGGAGGTTAACGCCAGGACGAGCTCGATCGGCGTCGCACTGACTAGTTGCACGGTGCCGGCCGCGGGAACTCCGACATTTTCGCTTGGCGCCGACGAAATGGAAATGGGCGTCGGCATCCACGGCGAGCCCGGCCGCAAGAGGATCAAACTTGGCACCGCCGATGCCATCGCCGAACAGATGGTCAGCGCGATCATGACCGAGCGCGATAATCCGTCGTCCGGCGAACTGCTGCTTCTGATCAACGGTTTCGGCGGTACGCCGGCGATCGAGCTTTATCTTATGCATAACGCGGCGCGGCGCATTCTGGAAAAACGAGGGCTCGCCGTCGCACGGTCGCTGGTCGGTTCTTACGTTACCTCGCTCGAAATGGCCGGATGTTCGATCACCACGACCATGCTCGACGCCAAATTGACCGGCCTTTGGGACGACCATGTTCATACGGCCGTGCTAAGGTGGTAACGCGTCCTGAAGCAGACATTGCTAGTCTCAAGTCATTGAACTCACTTATGGACTTCAGAGGCCACTCGCGGGGAAAGGACGAAACACCATGTTTTCCCTGCAAATTACCCTGCAAGCAGGGAATTTAGCGCGGGCAGTCTAAATCTGCGCATTCGAGTTCATCGACGAGAACGGCGGCGGGCCAGGCGTGCGGTTGCGCAAGCGCCAGCAGAAAAAAGGGTAGGGCGATGGCGCTCAGATAAAAATGAACCGCACACGTGATTGAACAGTTCGAAAATACGTGGAGCCCGTCCGCTTTTCCCTCGATTGTGATATAGAACTCCTGTTGAGACGATGATGATTCCGTTGGATGGAGACAGGCATCATCATTGACGATGCCCCGCATCACCGTTTCGATGCCCACGAGCGAAAATTGCGAAGCACTTATGGCGTTGCCGATACGGCTCGCAACCCTTTGCGTTCTGCCCCTCGTTTTGGGCACGGGCACGGGCGCGGTTGCACAAAACATCGTTACGGATTGCGATAAGTACGCCGCGGATGGGCTTGATCCTCAGCGTAAAGCTGCTGGGGTAGACTTTGAAAACATTGATGTCGCTCTGGCTTTCCCTGCATGTGAGGATGCGGTGTTACAATATCCGAACAGCGCGCGCCTAGCCTACCAGCTTGGGCGGACATGTGAGAAAGCCAACAAACTCACGATTGCAGCGAGGCAATACGGCAGGGCTGCTGATCAAAACTATGCGGCGGCGCAGCTCGCTCTTGGTGTGCTGTACGCGAACGGTCAAGGTGTCACCAAAGACGACCAGCAATACATCTTCTGGGCAAGCAAAGCGGCTGATCAGGGATACGCGGTTGCCCAGGACGCTCTCGGATACGTTTACTTGAACGGTCGAGGCGTTCCCGAAGACGATCAGCAAGCCGTCGCGTGGTTCCGTAAAGCTGCCGATCAGGGATACGCGGCTGCGCAAAACAGGCTCGGTTTTATGTACTTGACCGGTGTAGGCGCCCCCAAAGACAGCGAGCAAGCGGTCGCCTGGTTCCGCAAAGCGGCTGATCAGGAAGATCCGGCTGCGCAAGACCGGCTCGGTTTTATCTATCAGGCCGGCGAAGGCGTCCCCAAAGACGATGAGCAAGCGGCCGCATGGTTCCGCAAAGCTGCTGATCACGGATACGCGGCTGCGCAAGACAGGCTCGGTTTAATGTACCAGACCGGTGAAGGCGTCCCAAAAGACGATCAGCAAGCCGCCGCATGGTTCCGCAAAGCTGCTGATCAGGGATATGCGTTTGCGCAAAACAGTCTCGGCGCGATGTACGCGAACGGTCAAGGCGTCCCCAAAGACGATGAGCAAGCCGTCGCTTGGTACCGCAAGGCTGCCCAACACGGACTCGCTGACGCTCTATACAACCTCGGTCTTGCATACGCGAACGGTCGAGGCGTTCCGCAGGACAAGACACAGGCTCTCGCTTGGTTGCGCAAAGCCGCCGAAAAAGATCACGCCGAGGCGAAAAAAAACTCGACGAACTCGAAAAATCGCCAGATGCAAATGGAGAGCGCTGAAGTCTCATTCAAGCCGCGTCAGATGAATTGCCGTCCGCACAGCCCAAAGCCCGCCGAGCAGGCGAGTAGCGGAGTTTGAGATCGTAGCCGGCGGCTAGTGCATGGCTCCAGGACGCTGTTCAAAAACCATTTAGCTGGCGTCCAACGACCCCGATACAAAGCAGAGCGCCGATAGAGTGGAAAATGAAGCGGGTGCGGTTTCGCCAGTAAGTGCGGTCAGGAAGGCGATGAGCTCGGCCTCCTCGTCCTTTGTCAACCCCAGTGGCGGAATTCCTCGTGTCGGGGCCCCACTCGAGCTAGCCAAGGTCGGATAGTCCGCAATTAGTGCAGTCCATAACCAGCGAATTCCGCCGCGATATTCTGTTCGACGGTCTGCGCCGCCGCAATGTCGGCATTGCCGCCGGCGAGATCGCCCCTCTTCAGCTTGGCGAACCCTCGTCCGTACCTTGCGCTTGCCAGCTTTGGATCTAACCGCAGTGCTGAATTAAAATCAGCGATCGCTAATCCCCATTGGGCCAATTTAAGGTAGGTTAGTCCGCGCGAATCGAACGTTGCGGCGGCGTTTGGCTGCAATTCGAGCGCTTTGTTGCAATCAGCTAGACGCTGCCTGCAACTCACCGAGAATGGAGTGCGTCCAACACCGCTCATTCCACACGACAGGTGACGCGGGCTGCAGCTGGATTCGCCACGTCGAAGTCTTTCAAGGCGCGAGAATAGTCACCCTTTTTCAGGTAAATCTCAGCACGGTTGACAAAGGCGTTTGCATAATTGGGATCGAGGCTGATTGCTGCATCGAAGTCCGCTATCGCTCGGTCAATGTCGCCTTTTTTCTGGTAAGCGACACCTCGATTGTTGAGTGGTCTGGCATATTTCGGATTAGTTTTGATCGATTCGTTATAGTCTTGGATGGCCAGCTCGTATTGCCCCTCGCGTGTGTAGGCATTTCCCCGATTGTTGTAAGCGATCGCCAATACCTTTGGGTTATCCGAGTTTGACGTGATAAGCGCCGTGCAACCCGCGATCTGACGCTCAGCCGATGTGCGGTCTTTCCCGTTGCACAAGTCCATGTTGCTGAAAGTTGCGGTCTGCGCTGCTGCGAATGTTACAAGGATCATCAACATCAGAGTTGATGCCACGCCGCGCACCATGCTTCGGGATGCATCACATCTCATGTCGTAAACTCAAACTTCGCCGGCAGCGCGACCGCCGGGCCGGTTAGACTCTTCGGCGATCTACTTTGCTTCGATAAGTGTTGAGAAGTGGACCGATCCGTCATTCAAGATTTCAACGCGCGGAGCAGTCCCTCGAATTCCTAACGTTCCCACCGGGGTATCGACTTTCATATCGCCCGTATGGGCGACGTTGCCTGCGATGAAAGTGAACGTCCCCTTAGTCAGACTAAGAAAGGTCGAATTCGAATTGCCCTTCGGATCATACACAAACTCGTTCACTTCCATTCGAGCATTGCTGGAAACGCTGAACGACGTGCCATCAGCGAATGTAATGCCAAGCGCGCCATCCACCCCGGTCTGAATCACGTCGCCGCGATAGACCAGATCACCGACCTTCGCCTGACTGCCGCCGCTCGGAGGCAGATTAGCTTGAACAACGACCGCAACCGCATGTTCGATGCGGGCGGTCCCCGCCGCATTTAGGACCTTGCCAATGGGGCTCGCGTCAAGCTGTGCCGGCTGCTGGGTCGCGGAATTGCTCTGGGCCCAAGCCAAACTTGGCGGCAAGCCAGTGGCACCAAAACAGAGACCGGCCAGCAATAGGCCAATTGAATGCGCCTTCATGGCTTCCTCGACGAAAGGCCAACAGGATACCACCGTTAACGCGTTTACCTTCGGATATCAACGCGCCCTGCCGCTTTTTGCGGTCAAATCACCGTCATGCCGGCGACAAATGCGTCCCATTTGATAGAGCTTCCAATCACTTGGATCAGAGACAGCGGGTTCCGCGCGTGCGCAAGGGTCTGAACATTAACTGCAGCTCGAGATGGCCGCGATGGGTTCCCGCAGCTCGAGTTGGCCGCGACGGGTTCCCGCAGCTCGAGATGGCCGCGACGGGTTCCCGCCCCACATGAGCCTTACTCCCCGGCTATGTTTACTTTTCATTAACGATGACCTTGTCGACGCGACCGCTATAGCGCATTGTTGTGGCGCTCGCCGAACACGGGGCGCCGCAAGGCGTCGGCGTGCAACCAGGCAATAGCTGAATGTTCACGCTCGAAAAGAGCGTCGCGGGGAGCGTTGAATGTATAGTGGGTCCTCGGAACGGGGCGGCCATGGGACAGATGTGTCCCCAAACGGCCTGATCGATCGCCTGGCAGCCTCGCCCACGCGCAGCAAATATACGCAGGCGCCATCTGTAAGCGCCCCCGCCATCGGCAAGCTACGGACCGTGATGGGTGAGGTCGCGATCACGCGCGCGAACACCATTGTCACTCAGCCCGCCGTTGGCGATCTTGTTTACCAAGGCGACGTGATCGAGACCGGTATTGATGGCCTAGTTGCGGTCGTGTTCGTTGATGGAACGACATTTCATCTTTATGCCAGCGCGCACATCGTGCTGAACGAGTTCGTCTATGGCGGGGAAAAATCCTCTCATTCAGCCCTGTTTCGTGTCGCAAAGGGGCTGTTCAGCTTTTTTTCCGGCAAGGTGGCAACCGCTGGGCGGCTGATTATCGACACTCCTGTCGCACAAATTCAAAACATTCGACCAGCGGCTGGCATTGGCAGCCTAGCTTTCAGCGTTTTCACCATCGGGCTTATTCACGAATTAAAAGCCGCGAGCGCCGACATCGCTCTACTAGATGACGGAACGATCAGCTGCAAAGACCTCAAGCACGGTGTTTTCGAAATCATCACCAAGGGAGATCACCCGCAGCGCTTCATTGTCGATGATCCCTGTTTATCGTTTGATTTTCAGCGGGTTGGATCTCAGGTCCGCGTCTCAGAGGTCGTGAACACTCCGGCGCAAATGGCGGAATTCCATGACGCGTTTGTCCGTACTTACGACACCTTTTCGCGGGGACAGCAAGATCCCCTTGTTCAGAAATACGCAAACGCGAACCCGCAATCGACCGGCAGCCTCGGCAGCTCTGCTGCGCTGAACTTTCAGAGTGGTTCTCAGCAACTCATCCTGGAGCTCGCATCAGCCAACAATGGTCCGAGCGGCCCAACGACCAGTTCCACAACCTCGGTCCCCACCACCCTCTTCACTACACCGCAACCACCGCCGCCGCCACCGCCGCCGCCATCGGGCACCGTCATATGGATTGCCAGCGTCAATCCGAGCACGCCCGGTCCTCTCACTCTCGTCGCGCCCTTCCAAACGGCGCCGGACTGGAACACCGGTACGGTGCCGGCGCCGTCGAATGCCGTCGAAATCAACTTAATACCTCCTACGACCAGCCTGACCGTCACCATCGACGACCCCGAAACCATCGGCGGCCTGGAGGTCGGGCCCGGCGTAACCCTCGACATTATGAGCGGCGGCAACCTCACTATCACCGACGGAATCATCAGCATCACTGGCACGGTCGAGACGACCGGCAGCGGCACACTGGTGATAGATCCCAGCGTAATGACCAATTCTGGCCTGCTTGCGGCCAATGCCACCACGATCAAAATCGAGGACACACCAGTCACCAACACTGGCGAACTGCTGGCGACCGCCGGTGGCACGCTCATCCTCAACGGCGAACTCGTCACCAATACCGGCATCGTGGAAGTGGACGCCGGCCCGCCTGTTTCCGCGCTCGAGCTGCAGAGCGCGGGCATCTCAGGTGGCATTGTCAACGTCTACGGGATTCTGGATTCAACCGGAAGCAGCGCAATCGAGGGCGCAACCATCACCATCACCGGCACGCTCGAAGTGACGAGCGGCTCGCTGATCATCGATCCTGGCTCAATCAACAATTCCGGCCTTTTGGTGGCCAGTGCCGGCACGATGCAAATCGATGACACGCCGGTGATTAACGCCGGCGAGTTGTTGGCGACCGCCGGCGGTACGCTCATCCTCAATGGCGAGACCGTCACTAATACGGGCACGGTGGAGGTGGACGCCGGGCCGCCTGTTTCCACGCTCGACCTGGAGACCGCCACGATTTCAGGCGGCATTGTCAACGTCTACGGGATTTTGAATTCGTTCGGCACCAGCGCCATTAATGGCGGCGCCGCCATCACCATCGCCAGCACCGGCACGCTCGAGGCGATCACCGGTACGCTGACCATCGATCCCGGTTCGTTCGACAATTCCGGCGTGGTGGAAGCGACGAGCGGCACCACGGTCACTATCAGTGTTGATGCGATCACGAACGCGCTTGGCGGCACGATCGAAGCTGACGGCGGAACGCTGACGATCAACGAACTTGGAAACGGCAGCACGAATTATGGCACGATCGAAGCTATTGACGGCGGAATACTTATCGAAAACCACAGCGGGACCGCTACGAACCACGGCACCATCGAAGCCGATGCCGGAACGCTCACCGACAACACTGTTAATGGTGATGCGAATTACGGCGTAATCGAAGCCGTTAATGCCGGGACGTTCAACCTCAACATCAGCAACACCGGCAGCGGCAGCGGCGGCGGGAACTTCGGAACGATCGAGGCCAATTCCGGCGCGGTTTACATCACTGGGGGCTTGCTCAATGCGGGCAGCGCGACGGTCGAGGCAGAGAATGGCGGCTCGGTCACGCTCGAAGACTGTCTCGTCGACAACGTTGGCACGATCGTGGCAGCTTCCGGCGCCGCGGTTTACCTCGCTGATAGCGGGATCGGCGGCGGCACGATAACGGTCGACGGACTGTTTGATGCCACCGCCGGCAGCACCGCCATCGACGGTGCGGCCATCACCATCGCTGGCACCGGCGAGCTCGAGGTGACCGCCGGCACGCTGACCATCGATCCCGGCTTGATCAGCAATTCCGGCCTGCTGTTGGCCGATGGCGGCACGCTCATCCTCGAGGACGACGTCACCAACACCACCACCGCCACGGTGGAGGTGGCGAGCGGCTCCACGATCGATCTGGCGAACGCCACGATCAGCGGCGGCATTGTCACGGTCGACGGACTGTTTGATGCCACCGCCGGCAGCACCGCCATCGACGGTGCGGCCATCACCATCGCTGGCACCGGCGAGCTCGAGGTGACCGCCGGCACGCTGACCATCGATCCCGGCTTGATCAGCAATTCCGGCCTGCTGTTGGCCGATGGCGGCACGCTCATCCTCGAGGACGACGTCACCAACACCACCACCGCCACGGTGGAGGTGGCGAGCGGCTCCACGATCGATCTGGCGAACGCCACGATCAGCGGCGGCATTGTCACGGTCGACGGACTGTTTGATGCCACCGCCGGCAGCACCGCCATCGACGGTGCGGCCATCACCATCGCTGGCACCGGCGAGCTCGAGGTGACCGCCGGCACGCTGACCATCGATCCCGGCTTGATCAGCAATTCCGGCCTGCTGTTGGCCGATGGCGGCACGCTCATCCTCGAGGACGACGTCACCAACACCACCACCGCCACGGTGGAGGTGGCGAGCGGCTCCACGATCGATCTGGCGAACGCCACGATCAGCGGCGGCATTGTCACGGTCGACGGACTGTTTGATGCCACCGCCGGCAGCACCGCCATCGACGGTGCGGCCATCACCATCGCTGGCACCGGCGAGCTCGAGGTGACCGCCGGCACGCTGACCATCGATCCCGGCTTGATCAGCAATTCCGGCCTGCTGTTGGCCGATGGCGGCACGCTCATCCTCGAGGACGACGTCACCAACACCACCACCGCCACGGTGGAGGTGGCGAGCGGCTCCACGATCGATCTGGCGAACGCCACGATCAGCGGCGGCATTGTCACGGTCGACGGACTGTTTGATGCCACTGCCGGCAGCACCGCCATCGACGGTGCGGCCATCACCAATACCGGCACACTTGTTGTCGCGGCCGGCGTGCTGGCGCTGACGGACGACCTTGTTAGCGGGGACGGCAAGATCGTTGTGGATTTCGGCGCGACCCTCATTCTGACCGATACAAATATATCCGGCGCCGAACTGATTAACGAGGGCGGCACCATTGAGGTCTTCGGGACCACCACCACGATCAATACTCTCCAAAGCCTACTTATTGGGCAGACGATAGTCGAAAGTGGTCAGGTGTTAAATCTTGAAAATGAATTAGTCCTGGGGAGCGTCACCGTTGATGGCGCCTCTGGCTCCCTCCCCGCCGGCATCCTCAATCTCGAAGGCGACGACACGATCAACAACGATACAACGTACAATGGGACGATCTATAATGGCCCGCTTACCAATGCCGGCGAGATCAATGTCAGCGGGATCAACAACATCATTGAGAACGATGACGGTACCGCCTCAGGCGACATCATCATCTTCACCAATACCGGCACGCTGACGGTCGGCATCACGACCGGCACCCCAACGGCCGGCACGCTGACGCTGTCGGACGATCTGGTCATCAATACCGGCGGCATCATCACGGTTTTCAGCAACGGCACGCTCAACCTGACCGGCAGCGACACGATCAATAACGGCTCGCTCGGCAATGCCGGCCAGATCAATGTCAGCGGCAGCGATACGGTCGCCAGCGAGACCAGCTTCAGCAATAGCGGCGCCATCACGGTTGACAGCACCGGCACGCTGACGCTTGAGAGCGAGACCGTCAACAACAGCGGCGGTACGGTCACCGTCGACGGCAGCGGCGTGCTGACGCTCGACCCGACCACGATCAGCGGCGGGACGGTTACCGTCGACAGCGGCGGCACGCTCAACCTGACCGGCAGCGACACGATCAATAACGGCTCGCTCGGCAATGCCGGCCAGATCAATGTCAGCGGCAGCGATACGGTCGCCAGCGAGACCAGCTTCAGCAATAGCGGCGCCATCACGGTTGACAGCACCGGCACGCTGACGCTTGAGAGCGAGACCGTCAACAACAGCGGCGGTACGGTCACCGTCGACGGCAGCGGCGTGCTGACGCTCGACCCGACCACGATCAGCGGCGGGACGGTTACCGTCGACAGCGGCGGCACGCTCAACCTGACCGGCAGCGACACGATCAATAACGGCTCGCTCGGCAATGCCGGCCAGATCAATGTCAGCGGCAGCGATACGGTCGCCAGCGAGACCAGCTTCAGCAATAGCGGCGCCATCACGGTTGACAGCACCGGCACGCTGACGCTTGAGAGCGAGACCGTCAACAACAGCGGCGGTACGGTCACCGTCGACGGCAGCGGCGTGCTGACGCTCGACCCGACCACGATCAGCGGCGGGACGGTTACCGTCGACAGCGGCGGCACGCTCAACCTGACCGGCAGCGACACGATCAATAACGGCTCGCTTGGCAATGCCGGCCAGATCAATGTCAGCGGCAGCGATACGGTCGCCAGCGAGACCAGCTTCAGCAATAGCGGCGCCATCACGGTTGACAGCACCGGCACGCTGACGCTTGAGAGCGAGACCGTCAACAACAGCGGCGGTACGGTCACCGTCGACGGCAGCGGCGTGCTGACGCTCGACCCGACCACGATCAGCGGCGGGACGGTTACCGTCGACAGCGGCGGCACGCTCAACCTGACCGGCAGCGACACGATCAATAACGGCTCGCTCGGCAATGCCGGCCAGATCAATGTCAGCGGCAGCGATACGGTCGCCAGCGAGACCAGCTTCAGCAATAGCGGCGCCATCACGGTTGACAGCACCGGCACGCTGACGCTTGAGAGCGAGACCGTCAACAACAGCGGCGGTACGGTCACCGTCGACGGCAGCGGCGTGCTGACGCTCGACCCGACCACGATCAGCGGCGGGACGGTTACCGTCGACAGCGGCGGCACGCTCAACCTGACCGGCAGCGACACGATCAATAACGGCTCGCTCGGCAATGCCGGCCAGATCAATGTCAGCGGCAGCGATACGGTCGCCAGCGAGACCAGCTTCAGCAATAGCGGCGCCATCACGGTTGACAGCACCGGCACGCTGACGCTTGAGAGCGAGACCGTCAACAACAGCGGCGGTCAAATCACCGTCGACGGCAGCGGCGTGCTGACGCTCGACCCGACCACGATCAGCGGCGGGACGGTTACCGTCGACAGCGGCGGCACGCTCAACCTGACCGGCAGCGACACGATCAATAACGGCTCGCTTGGCAATGCCGGCCAGATCAATGTCAGCGGCAGCGATACGGTCGCCAGCGAGACCAGCTTCAGCAATAGCGGCGCCATCACGGTTGACAGCACCGGCACGCTGACGCTTGAGAGCGAGACCGTCAACAACAGCGGCGGTACGGTCACCGTCGACGGCAGCGGCGTGCTGACGCTCGACCCGACCACGATCAGCGGCGGGACGGTTACCGTCGACGGCGGCGGCACGCTCAACCTGACCGGCAGCGACACGATCAATAACGGCTCGCTCGGCAATGCCGGCCAGATCAATGTCAGCGGCAGCGATACGGTCGCCAGCGAGACCAGCTTCAGCAATAGCGGCGCCATCACGGTTGACAGCACCGGCACGCTGACGCTTGAGAGCGAGACCGTCAACAACAGCGGCGGTACGGTCACCGTCGACGGCAGCGGCGTGCTGACGCTCGACCCGACCACGATCAGCGGCGGGACGGTTACCGTCGACAGCGGCGGCACGCTCAACCTGACCGGCAGCGACACGATCAATAACGGCTCGCTCGGCAATGCCGGCCAGATCAATGTCAGCGGCAGCGATACGGTCGCCAGCGAGACCAGCTTCAGCAATAGCGGCGCCATCACGGTTGACAGCACCGGCACGCTGACGCTTGAGAGCGAGACCGTCAACAACAGCGGCGGTACGGTCACCGTCGACGGCAGCGGCGTGCTGACGCTCGACCCGACCACGATCAGCGGCGGGACGGTTACCGTCGACAGCGGCGGCACGCTCAACCTGACCGGCAGCGACACGATCAATAACGGCTCGCTCGGCAATGCCGGCCAGATCAATGTCAGCGGCAGCGATACGGTCGCCAGCGAGACCAGCTTCAGCAATAGCGGCGCCATCACGGTTGACAGCACCGGCACGCTGACGCTTGAGAGCGAGACCGTCAACAACAGCGGCGGTACGGTCACCGTCGACGGCAGCGGCGTGCTGACGCTCGACCCGACCACGATCAGCGGCGGGACGGTTACCGTCGACAGCGGCGGCACGCTCAACCTGACCGGCAGCGACACGATCAATAACGGCTCGCTCGGCAATGCCGGCCAGATCAATGTCAGCGGCAGCGATACGGTCGCCAGCGAGACCAGCTTCAGCAATAGCGGCGCCATCACGGTTGACAGCACCGGCACGCTGACGCTTGAGAGCGAGACCGTCAACAACAGCGGCGGTCAAATCACCGTCGACGGCAGCGGCGTGCTGACGCTCGACCCGACCACGATCAGCGGCGGGACGGTTACCGTCGACAGCGGCGGCACGCTCAACCTGACCGGCAGCGACACGATCAATAACGGCTCGCTTGGCAATGCCGGCCAGATCAATGTCAGCGGCAGCGATACGGTCGCCAGCGAGACCAGCTTCAGCAATAGCGGCGCCATCACGGTTGACAGCACCGGCACGCTGACGCTTGAGAGCGAGACCGTCAACAACAGCGGCGGTACGGTCACCGTCGACGGCAGCGGCGTGCTGACGCTCGACCCGACCACGATCAGCGGCGGGACGGTTACCGTCGACGGCGGCGGCACGCTCAACCTGACCGGCAGCGACACGATCAATAACGGCTCGCTCGGCAATGCCGGCCAGATCAATGTCAGCGGCAGCGATACGGTCGCCAGCGAGACCAGCTTCAGCAATAGCGGCGCCATCACGGTTGACAGCACCGGCACGCTGACGCTTGAGAGCGAGACCGTCAACAACAGCGGCGGTACGGTCACCGTCGACGGCAGCGGCGTGCTGACGCTCGACCCGACCACGATCAGCGGCGGGACGGTTACCGTCGACGGCGGCGGCACGCTCAACCTGACCGGCAGCGACACGATCAATAACGGCTCGCTCGGCAATGCCGGCCAGATCAATGTCAGCGGCAGCGATACGGTCGCCAGCGAGACCAGCTTCAGCAATAGCGGCGCCATCACGGTTGACAGCACCGGCACGCTGACGCTTGAGAGCGAGACCGTCAACAACAGCGGCGGTACGGTCACCGTCGACGGCAGCGGCGTGCTGACGCTCGACCCGACCACGATCAGCGGCGGGACGGTTACCGTCGACAGCGGCGGCACGCTCAACCTGACCGGCAGCGACACGATCAATAACGGCTCGCTCGGCAATGCCGGCCAGATCAATGTCAGCGGCAGCGATACGGTCGCCAGCGAGACCAGCTTCAGCAATAGCGGCGCCATCACGGTTGACAGCACCGGCACGCTGACGCTTGAGAGCGAGACCGTCAACAACAGCGGCGGTACGGTCACCGTCGACGGCAGCGGCGTGCTGACGCTCGACCCGACCACGATCAGCGGCGGGACGGTTACCGTCGACAGCGGCGGCACGCTCAACCTGACCGGCAGCGACACGATCAATAACGGCTCGCTCGGCAATGCCGGCCAGATCAATGTCAGCGGCAGCGATACGGTCGCCAGCGAGACCAGCTTCAGCAATAGCGGCGCCATCACGGTTGACAGCACCGGCACGCTGACGCTTGAGAGCGAGACCGTCAACAACAGCGGCACCATCACGGTTGACAGCACCGGCACGCTGGAGCTGGTCAATAACACCATCAGCGGCGGGCAGATCGATCTCAGCTCGACCGGCACTGCGACCTATCTGGAGATCGACGGCACGGTGACGCTCAATGGCGGCGGCACGGTGGCGCTGAGCGACTCCAACGACAACTACATCGTCGGCGATGCGGGGACGTTGAACAATTACGACACGATCAGCGGCGTCGGCACCATCGGCAACGCTAATCTGACGGTGGACAATTTCGGCACGATCGACGCCGACGTCAACGGCGGGACACTAGTCCTCGACACTAGCCTCATCACCAACGAAACTTCAGGCGCCAAGATCGAAGCGACAAACCATGGCATCCTGGAGATCAATGCAGCGGAAACGGCAGGAGTTACCTTTAATTCTGACGCTACCGGGACGATTGAATTTGAAAATCCACATACCTTCTCCGGATCGATCGCGGGGATGGTGATTGGCGACACAATTGATCTCGCCAACATTCCGGTTGCCAACGTTGAGAGCGCGACTATCACCGGTTCGACCCTAACGGTCGACATCAGCGGTGGCGCACCGCTGACCTATACCATAACAGGCGTGCCCTCCACCGACGGCTTCGCGGTTAGAAGCGCCAATAGCGGCGGCGGCACCGATCTTACCCTCGAGGCCAATCCGCATACCTTGACAGTGCTTTTCAATACATTGGAAGTTTCCGGTGCCGTGACGTCAGCGACGCTCAATATTGATAGTTCGGTCGTTTCGAACCTGGCAACTTACACTGGCACATTAGTGAGTTCGATCCCGGGTGATCTCAATAATGGCGGCACTGACAGTACCATAGTCACAGCGGGCTTGGACGCGACAGTCTTCGACCTTGTAGATTCCTACATAAAGGGCAATCCCTTTAACCCCCTTGCCGTCACCTCGATTGTCTTAAATGACGGAGTTGTAACGAGCATTAATTTTTCGGGCCAGATCAACGGTGCTGAGCCTGTGGCTGGTTACGGGAATGCGATCAATGAGTTGAGTTCTGGCACTAATACAGAAGTCATCGTTAGCAACCTGTTCCATCTGGTAGACGCGCTCTTATTTCTCCCGGGCCCGGAGGGTCCGGCAGGCGTGGCAGGCAGCGCTATCAATTTGGCGCTGGCTAATCCGTCGGCCGCGAATGGCAAGACTGTCGCAATCACTGTGACCGGTGTGCCGTCTGACTGGCAGCTCAACGAAGGGACAAACCTCGGTAACGGCACGTGGACGGTACAGACGGACGACCTCAGCACACTGACGGTCATGACTGCTGCCGCCTACGCTGGCGCAATGATGCTCAACGTGACCGAGACCTGGACCAACGCCGACGGCAGCACTGGCACGGCCTCCGTATCGGATAACGTCGAGGCTTACGCATCGGGTTCTCCGATCTTTGCCTGGTCGGGCGCTGACACACTGACCGGCGCCGGCGGCAACGACCTCTTCGTGTTCGCGCAGCCGATCGGCAACGACACCATCTACAATTTCAACGCCGCGAGCGACAAGATCGATCTGGTGGGCTTCGCCGGCGTGGCGAGCTTTAGCGACATCCAGGGCCACATCGCCGGGGACGGCAATGGCGACACGGTGATCACGATCGGCGCTGGCGAGACCATCACGCTGCAGGGCGTCAGCGCTGCGTCGCTCAGCGCCGCCGACTTCGTGTTCAATCAGGCGCCGGTGACGAACAATTCCGGCGTGATGGCGGTGAGCGACGGCGCGGTGCTGCCGCTCGGCGGCACCATCGACAATACCGGCACGATCGCGCTGAATTCCAGCGGCGATGTAACCGAGCTGCAGATCGCCGGCGACGGCATGACGCTTGACGGCGGCGGCCAGGTCATTCTGTCGGACAGTTCACAGAATATGATCGTCGCGGCAAACGCCGGCACCACGCTGACCAACGTCGACAACACCATCTCCGGCGCCGGCCAGATCGGCGCCGGCGACGGCAATCTGACGCTGGTCAACGAGGCGCAGGGCACAATCGACGCCAATGTCGCCGGCGGTACTCTGACGCTCGACACCGGCAATGCCATCGTTAACGCTGGCGTGCTCGAAGCCAGCAACGGCGGCACGCTGCAGATCGTGGATCCCGTGAGCGGCGGTAACGCGATCATCGCCGGCAGCACGATTGAATTCGACGCGCAGTCGAACGTGAACGTCACATTCAATAACGGGGCCGGCGCGCCGGCTTATGGCGAGCTCGTACTCGGCGACGCTGCGGACTTCTCGGGCCAGATATCCGGTTTCACCGGCACAGCGCCGAACGCCGCCAGCTCCGATGTGATCGACCTGGCGGGGATCAATTACAATTCGGGCAGCTTTAGCGAGAACTACAATTCCGCCACCGGCGTGCTGGCGGTGAGCGACGGAACCGACAGCGCCTCGCTGACTTTCTTCGACTTCACTGGGACTTTCAAGTTTGCACCGGACGGCGATGGCGGCACCGACATTTTCGATCCGCCGGCCAACTCATCGGCCGCGCCGGTGTCGATCGGCAACGACCATTTCTTCTTCCACCCCACGCTCGGCGGGGAGACCGGCAATTCCGGCACGCTGAATGCCGGCGCCACGCAGGACCATTTCACCTGGGCGAACGAGGAAGACAGGTCAATGCTGGTCGCCGACACGCAGGCCGGCGCACTGGCCGAAGTGACGGCGCACACCGACGCCCATTGGCATCACGCGCTGCAAAACGCCGTCCACCTGCACTGACACGACGCGTCCTAAAGCCGTCTAGCGCTACAGCACCCGCGGAATGCCGAGATTCCAAAATAAAGAGGCCGCCAACTTAAGGCGGCCTCCGATTTCGTTCGCTCATCGGTACACGGGTCCGCGTCGGCAGCGGATGACCTGGCCGTTTGATAAACCGCCAGTAGCTATCAGAAGAAATGGTAGTTGAAGCCGACCCGCGCAATTATGTCGGTTATATGCGCGTTCACGACAACCGGGAACGCCCCTGCAGCAAATGTGTTCGTGACCGAGCCTAAGTCCATATAGAGAACCTCGCCCTTCACCGTCCAGTTCTTTGCCACAAAATATTCGGCACCACCGCCGGCAGCCCAGCCGACCCTGGTGGTGTTGAAATTGGCGTTGACTGGAGCCGGCAGACCACCCGAAGTAAATGTCTCGTTGCTCGTGATTCCGCCGTAGGCAAGACCGCCGGTCGCGTAGACTAGTAGCCCCGCATTCGGCGTCCAGCCGATCCGACCACGCACGGTTCCGAACCACGGCAGTTTTTCTGTGTCACTGAGAGCGTTGGGAGGAGCTAGACCGAGGCGAGCGAGGATACCGACAGGAACGGCGACTGGCACGGTGCTGCTCGCCGAGCTCTGCTCGCTACTTCCTTGAAAGTCAGCCTCAAACCCCAAAAGCCACGAAGGATTCACGTGGTAATTATAGCCAAACTGCGCGCCACCGATGACACCGTTGAAATTCGTCGTCGTCGAACTAAACGGCACACCCCCGACAGTGGTGCTGTCGCTCGCTTGGCCAAAGCTGCCGCCGACGTTGCCGCCGACGTACCAGCCATTCCACGGATCAGCCGGCGCCAGCAACGGCGCTTTCAATGCCATATCGGCGGCAAAGACGGGCGTGGCGACAGCCAAGGCGCAACACGAAGCGATGGCTAGAGTGAGTTTCTTCATGACATGCCCCCGAAAAAGGCGCTGCGCCTTATGCAGCCGACCGATCGACTGATACTAAATTCCAAATTCCGGCTTGCAGCAATAGGACGCCCGCCTGCGGTTGAATAAGTCCAGGCGGGGGAGATCGAGTAAGTTGCTGTTAGCGCCCGATTTTCTGCCCGAAGCCGCTAAAGTGCTGAACCCGTTTTCTGCAACTTGTGTTATTTGCGCCACATCCGTGAGGCGCCGTAATGCCTTTGCATGTCGGGTTTTGGTCAGTCGCGACCGAGCCAATCAAAGACAGGTCTCACGCTGTGGATCATTTTCGATCCGGACAGGCACGCAGCAGGTATCCCTGATGTCGGTCTTTGTCCCGATAGCGGAAGTGAATGAGTGCGTAGCTAGCTGTCGCGATGTGGGACTTTGCAGGTAAACGGTTGCTGCCCGAACACAACTTACGAAACTAAGCCAATTTTCATCCAAATGGATCCGCCCGTAGGTGATGCCCGGTGGCCTAGCCCCCAAACGTTCCCCGTTTATCGACGAGAACGGCGGCGGGCCGGGCGTACGGTTGCGCAAGCGACAGCGGAAAAAAGGGTAGGGCGATGGTGCTCGGATCAAGAATGAACCGCGCATGTTTGCTAACGCATCCAGATGCTCCCAATACGATGGTCGAAGACAGCGATCGTATAAACGGACTATGGCCCCGTGATCTGATAGGCAAAGTACCAGGAAAACACATTGGTGGTTGAGGCGTTCTGCAGGCCGGTACCGATGGAAGCAAGCAGGTGGTTGTGCTCGTCGAAATCGTAGATCGCGCCGATGTTGAACCCAGTGGTCGGTCTAGTGGCCGCCGGATCGGTGCTGCCAAATGCGACGGTGGCGGTCTGGTGAAAGATTTCGGCGCCGATGGCCAATTGCTTGGTTACCTGACGCTGCAGCAGCCAGCCGACGTAAACATAGTCGCGATTGGCTGTGCCATCGCCGTGGTTGATCCAGTAACCCCCGCCCCCATAGGTCGTCCAATCGCCGAAGCTCTTCTGAATCCAGACAGGAAAATAGGCGCGAACGTAGCCAGCCCCGAGCGCGCGGCTTTCGTCTCCGGTGGGTAGTTCGACGAGAGGATAGACGCCGACCATCGGGCGCGCGCCGCTCTTGTCTTCGTCGATGAAGCGATATTTGAAGCCGAGTTCGGTATCGCCATAGCCCCATTGTGCTGGGCCGCCGGGGCTGTCGAAGGTAAATGGCGCGATGATGTGCACTTGCCCGTTAGGAACTACGCCGTAATTGAATTCAAAACCTGGCGCCGTTCCTTGGGTGTCACCGCGCACGGCGGTGCCGGTTGTCAGCGTGTAGAATTCGAAATGCTGATAGGGCACCGGCTCAGGATCGTCGGTCTGAAACGGAGGTCCGGCGGTTGCCGGACTTGGTAAGAACGCGGACAGCGCGGTTGCGAGCGCGGCACCGCTCAAAAAAAGGCCGTTTGCCCGCCCGGCCATCCCCACCACCGCAATCCACGTTTAATGGTCTCAGGGTCGCACTCGGACATTCCAAGCGCAACCGCTGATCGTAATTCGTGTGTGTGGCGGCAGATCAATAGTGCGATTGGTCCGCTACGGTCATTTTCGACCCCGACAGGCACGCAGCAGGTATCGCTGATGTCGACTTTTGCCCCGAATGAGTGCGAAGCCAGCTGCCGCGATGGGACTTTGCGGGTAGACGGTTGTCGCCTGAACACCACTTACGAAACTAAACCAATTTTCTTCCAAACGGATCCACCCGCAGGTGATGCCCGGTGGTCTAGCCCCCAAACGTTCGCCGTTCATCGACGAGAACGGCGGCGGGCCGGGCGTGCGGTTGTGCAAGCGCCAGCAGAAAAGGTCTTAGAGCCCCATTGGCAAGTCCAGGACGCTTTTTTCCGGACCGAGGGGAAAAGCAACGGAGGCCCTGAGCGTCAGCCGGTCCGTTGGAAGGCACCAAGGTCGATCCGGCCGTGCAGACCGGCCAACAGCAGCGCGCCGATGTGAAGCTGAAGTGTGAACTCGCCGGTCATGATCAATTTTGCCAGCTGCGTCGGTGTAACCAGCTTAAACTCAATCCCGCGCTCGGCTGCATCGCCGGTGAGTGCGGCTTTGACGAAGAATGAATGGAGCCGGTTCGACAACCGCGCTGTGCACGGCGCAAAAGCGCCGAGCGGGTGCACCGCGCGCGGGGTAAGACCCGTCTCCTCCAGCAATTCGCGCCGGCAGGTCGCAATCGGGTCCTCACCTTCGTCGACGAGGCCGGCGGGCAATTCCCACGTGAACGCCTCCAGTGCCGGGCGATATTGCCGGACGATGGCAATCCGGCCGTCGGGCAAAGCGGCGACGATCGCAACGTAATCCTGCTGACCGACCGCGTGGTAAAGCTCAACCTCGGTGCCGGGCGCGAACTCAACCGCGCGCTCGATGATCGCCATCCAGGGCGACACGCGTGTGGTGCGCCGATAAATTATTTTCGGCCATTCTGCCGGCATTCCTTCAAATCCTCTGTCTCGCCCCACTGGTGGCGCCTTTTGAGCGGGACCCTTTGCGCCGTACGGAGCAAAGCAGTTTGTTGAGCGTAAGAAGTACCGCGCCGCGCCGCCAGCCGAGCCGGTGGCACTTTCATCAACAGTTGCTGTAGCAGAAGCCGCAATTCGATTCGACCGCGATCTGGTCAATCACCCGCTCAGTCATCGACGAGAACGGTGGCGGCCTCGGCACCCGCCAACAGAAGCAGCGCTAAAAACGAGAGCCTGATGGCCGCGCAAACACACCCGAAGGCGATCGACTTGACGCGTGCTTGTTCCATCGGTTGGCAGACAGCAGTGGGTCGCCTGATGCGGTCGCCGCCATGGGGTGTAGACTAGTGACGTCTCATTCTACGCCGGATCATCAAGGCCATTCGACCGCGAAAGCTGAGGACAATCTGACCATCCGGCTTTACGAAAACGAAATGGCGCCGCTTTAATCGCTGAATAGAGTTGTCACTGGCGTCGATCAAAGAGCCTATGGCTACTGCAGACAGCGTCGTCAGGTCTCCGTGGCGGAGATCACGCGTCGCCCATCGTCTTAAAACCACGAACCCATATCCCTCAAAATGCTATTCGCCCCCGATCTTCCTTATATCTCATGACAATGCATGCCCGCAATTGCAGCGCTCCCAGTCGACCGGGTCAGCCGAAATGTCTTCGCGCAGTGCTATAGATGGGGTGGTCCGTTATGGTGAAACCGTAAATCATAAACGCGCCAGCGTGCATCGCTCACGGGGTCGATTGACCCGCGCAATCACACGCCCGCCGTTTAGCGACGAATTGGGCCACAAGGGTTGGTTCGAGAAAATCAGCCGCGCTCAGCGTCATGCCGTGCGTCATCTTAATTTGAAAATTTCAGGGTGGCCCCAATGGTCACGCCCGCTGCGCGTCGCGTTTCTCTCCGATTTTCATACCGGGTCGCACGCGGACGATATCGCGCGCCTAAACCTGATCATAAACGACGCCGCGAGTTTCAAGCCTGATGCCGTGTTGTTTGGCGGTGATTATGTCAACATGCAGCTATTCGGCGGCGGGCGTGTGCCCCCGCGTACGATCGCCGGGATTCTCTCACGACTTGAAGCCCCGCTCGGTCGTTTCGCAATTCTTGGAAATCATGACTACGATTATGACGAACGTGCTGTAGCGGACGCCCTGCGAAACAGTGGCATAACGGTGCTGGACCACGATTGCTCAACTATGAAATTTCAGAACCGCTCGGTTCAAATCGCTGGCATACCCGATGCTCATGTGACGAGACCAGAAGCTTATTCATTATTGTCCGGCCTTTTGTCTGATGCGCCGACGATCGTGCTGGCCCATGATCCAGTATGGTTTGCACACCTACCGGCAGGTCCACATCTTATGCTGGCCGGACACACCCACGGCGGCCAGATTCAGTTTCCTGGTTTGGGCATTATCCGCAATTCGTCGGAGGCGCCGCTGCGCTGGAGCCGCGGACTTGTGCACGAGCGGGGACAATATCTGTACGTGACAAGTGGAATTGGAACGAGTGAAGTGCCGGTTCGTTGGGGTGTCCCACCGGAATTCGCCGTATTGGATTTGATGGGCAAATCATAAGTCTTTTACGAAAGCGCTGTAATTTGCAGCCGCGACCTGGCGCTCGCGGGGCGCGAATCCAAAACACTTTGTCATTCATTTTCAGTAGCTTGCGAGGGCGCGCCGGCGCGGTGGTGCTACACAGCTTCAATTCTGTTCAATCGGCGATATAGTGGCTTAGTCCAATGGGATGGGAGGCTGAAAATGAAATCGACTATAAAATGGCTGGTGGGTCTCTATGTTGCCATTGCAATCGTCACCATGATTTTTCAGTACCCCCATCGATACCCCGCTTGTTCCGAAAGTGGCGGATGCGGGCTCAGCTTTACCAAAGGCATTGTTTGGTCAGCAATCTGGCCAGCCTACTGGGTCATCCAGTGGAACTTGCTGAAGTGAGGCGAGCGGGAACTTAAGAATTGACTGGCAAATACTCGGCTGAGAACGGCGACGTCTTGGCGCTCACGTTGATTTAGGACTCTTCACGGCGGCCCGCGCCGGTCCCTGCAATGCTCAGCTCTGCAAGCAACGGCTGCAGCGCCTGCTCGTGCACGCGCCAGCGGCCGATCGCGTTGTTGTAGATTGGCTGACGCACCTGCGCTGCGCTCGCGGTGAGAACCGGCCGTTCCGTCTGATGAAAAGCCAGACAACGTGGGTCCCAGTCCAGCCCACAATGGGCAACGATGCGCCGCGCCTGGCCTTCGAGATCAGCGACGATATCTTCGTAGCGGACATCAAGAATGCGACCAGGCGGCAAGACACGATGCCAATGCGCCATCAGGTCTCGGTAATGCCGGTAATACCGGCCAAGCTCGGCTAAATCATAACTGTAGTTCTGCTCCTCGAGGAATAGAGTGCAGAAGCAGGAGAGGCAGGTGTCGACTGGGTCGCGGACGGTGTGGATGATGGATGCGTTCGGCAGCGTCAAATGGATGAGCCCGGCATAGATAAAATTCATCGGCATTTTGTCTGTGATACGCGTGGCGCCGGGGGCAAGCCGTTGGATCTCCGCGAGATAGCGGGTGCCGAGATCGCGATAGTCCTCAACGGTCATATCCGACACCAACTCCGGAAAAGTAGCCGAACCGCCCAACTTCTTTCGGATTCCCTGAACGGCCGTGTCGAAATGCGTCAGCTCACCGGCACCAAACACCTGTGGGTGGCTGGCAAGAATCTGCTCGACCAGTGTTGTGCCCGATCGCGGCATGCCGACAATGAACACCGGAACCGAGGACGGCTGACCGACATTTTGCCACTTCTGGATCAGCTCGGCGGTGAACGCTGCATGGATGCGGTCCAACAGTCCTAGCGTCGCGGTTTCGTCATACATAATCCGCTGACGCTTGAGCGCATTGCCATCGAGCCATTGGTTGAACGCTTCAGTGTGCCGGCCGAGGTCCTCATAGGTCTTGGCCAAGGCGAAACGCAGCTCGATCCGGTCGTCATTGGAAAGCGCCGCGCTGTCCCGCGCCAGTTTTTCTAACGCTGTTAGATCCGTATCGCCGGCTACAAACCGAGTGATGTCGACCAGATCGCGTCGGTACTTGGCGTTGCCAGGTGCCAGCGCGATGGCCTTTTCCAAAGCTGCGCGGGCCTCCGGCAAGCGTCCAAGCTGAGTTAGCGTTACCCCCATATTGTTGTGCGCTTTGGCAAAGTCCGGCTGTACTTTGAGCGCACGATTGTAGCTCTCGAGCGCCGCTTCGAAGCGCCTCAAGCCGCTCAGGCTAGTGCCGCGATTGGAAAGCGCTTCGGCATAGTCTGGCCGCACGGCAAGCGCGCGATCGTAGCTTGCCAGCGCCTCCTCAAACCGCCTCAGCTCATTCAAAATGTTGCCGAGGTTATTCAACGCCTCGGCATAGTCCGGTCGCATGGCGAGCGCACGGTCGTAGCTCGCCAGCGCCTCCTCGAACCGCTGCAGCTTATGCAGGGTGACGCCACGGTTGAACAGCGCCTCGGCATAGTCCGGCCGCACTTTAAGCGCACGGTCGAAGCTCGCTAGCGCCTCATCGAACCGCCTCACCTCGTGCAGGGTGTTCCCACGATTGGAGAGCGCCTCGGCATAGTCCGGCCACACCGTGAGTGCACGATCGTAGCTCGCCAATGCGGCTTCGAATCGCTTCAGCTCTGTCAAAATGTTGCCCCGGTTGTTGAGCGCTTCGGCATAGTCCGGTCGCACTTCGAGCGCACGATCATAGCTCGCCAGCGCCTCCTCGAACCGCCTCAGCTCGTGCAGAGTAACGCCACGGTTGTAGAGCGCCTCGGCAGAATTTGGCCGCACTTGGAGCGCGCGATTGTAACTCGCCAGCGCCTCCTCGAACCGCTTCAGCTCATGCAGGGTGAGGCCGCGGTTGGAATGCGCCTCGGCATAGTCCGGCCGCACTTTGAGCGCGCGATCGTAGCTCGCCAGCGCCTCCTCGAGCCGCCTCAGCGGCTGTAGGGCGTTGCCGCGATTGAAGAAAGCTTCGGCATAGTCCGAACGCACTTTGAGTGCGCGGTCGAAACTCGCGACCGCCTCCTCGAACCGATTCAGCTGTTGCAGGGTGAGGCCACGGTTGTTAAGTACCTCGGCGGAATTCGGCAGCACTTTGAGTGCGCGATCGTAACTCGCCAGCGCCGTGTCTCTTTTTCCCAGTCTTGATTGTACGACACCCTGAAGGTGAAGCGCATCAAACAGATCACGTTTGCTGTTTATGAGTTGTTGGCATATTTGCTCAGCTTCAACGAATTTGCCCGCATTATAGGCAGAAATAGCGCGGCTGAGGTCCTGCGGTGAATTGGAAGTGGACTTAGTCATTCGAATGATGCCGCCGCGTTTTGCATTGAAATGTCATGGGGCGCAATCATCATCCAGCTGAGGCTATGGTTTCGAGCAAGTAGGTCAATTTACTGGTCGTTGGGCTTTGGACCGGTTTTGGATCTCGGCGCGCGCATTGATTTAGCCCTCCTAAAATTTGCTGTGACTCCGCTAATCGGTGATGAATTACAATTTTCCGACAGTGATTGCACTGAAGCCCAGTTGACTTGCCAACGACGACTTGACTTAAGTTTACCAAGTCAAATTGTGGGAACCGCAGAATTTCGATCGGAACGGACCGTAATATCGAACTCCGCAAGCAACGGCCGTAGCGCGTTTTCGTGCACGCGCCAGCGGCCAACCGCGCTTGTGTAGATCGGCTGACGCACTTGCGCCGCACTGGCGGTAACAACCAGCCGTTCGGTTTGATGAAAAGCCAGACACCGCGGATCCCAGGTTAATCCGCAATGCTCCATGATGCGTCGTGCCTGGCCTTCCAGGTCGGCCACGACGTCTTCATAGCGAATATCGAGAATGCGGCCTGGCGGCAATACTTGGTGCCAATGCGCCATCAGTGCTTGGTAATGGCGGTAATACCGGCCAAGCTCGGCTAAATCGTAGGTATGGTTCTGTCCCTCGGCAAACAATCTGGAAAAGCAGGAAAGGCAGGTGTCGACCGGATCGCGGATGGTATGAATGATGATCGCGTTCGGCAGCGCCAGATGAATGAGGCCAGTAAATACAAAATTTCCGAGCATCTTGTCAGTGATGCGCATGGCGCTGGGGGCAAGCCGCTCGAGTTCAACAAGGTAGCGCGCGCCGAGGTCACGAAAATCATCATCCGTCATGCCCGACACCAGCTCCGGAAAGGCCACCGAACCGACCGACTTCGTTCGGATTCCCTTTACAGCGGTGTCAAAATACTTCAGCTCGCCGCCACCATACACCTGTGGGTGACTGGCGAGAATTTGCTCGACCAGTGTTGAGCCCGATCGCGCCATCCCGACAATGAAGACCGGTACCGGCGAGGGATGACCAGCATTTTGCCAGCTCCCAATCAGTTCGGACGTGAACGCCGCGCGGACACGATCGAACGTGCCTAGCGTCGTGGCTTCGTCATATCTAATCTGCTGACGCTTGAGCGCATTGCCGTCCAGCCATTGGCTGAACGCTTCCGCATGCCGGCCGATGTCCTCATAGGTTTTGGCCAATGCGAAATGCAGTTCTATCCGGTCGCTGACGGAAAGCGTGGCGCGGTCTTCGGCCAATTTTTCCAACGCCGCCAGATGCGTGCCCCCGACGACAAAACGCGTGATGTCGCCCAAGCCGCGTCGATACTCCACCTTTGACGGCGCCAGCTCGACGGCCCGTTCCAAAGCCGCACGGGCTTCCGGCAGGCGGCCGAGCTGCAATAGTGCTGCGCCAAGATTGTTGTGCGCCTCGGCATAGTGCGGTCGCAGTATGATCGCACGGTTGTAGCTCGCTAGCGCCGCGTCGAACCGCTTCAGCTCGTGGAGGGTGTTGCCCCGGTTGTTGAGCGCCTCGGCATAGTCCGGTCGCACTTCGAGCGCACGATCATAGCTCGCCAGCGCCTCCTCGAACCGCCTCAGCTCGTGCAGAGTAACGCCACGGTTGTAGAGCGCCTCGGCAGAATTTGGCCGCACTTGGAGCGCGCGATTGTAACTCGCCAGCGCCTCCTCGAACCGCTTCAGCTCATGCAGGGTGAGGCCGCGGTTGGAATGCGCCTCGGCATAGTCCGGCCGCACTTTGAGCGCGCGATCGTAGCTCGCCAGCGCCTCCTCGAGCCGCCTCAGCGGCTGTAGGGCGTTGCCGCGATTGAAGAAAGCTTCGGCATAGTCCGAACGCACTTTGAGTGCGCGGTCGAAACTCGCGACCGCCTCCTCGAACCGATTCAGCTGTTGCAGGGTGAGGCCACGGTTGTTAAGTACCTCGGCGGAATTCGGCAGCACTTCGAGTGCGCGATCGTAACTCGCCAGCGCCGCGTCTCTTTTTCCCAGTCTTGATTGTACGACACCCTGAAGGTGAAGCGCATCAAACAGATCACGTTTGCTGTTTATGAGTTGTTGGCATATTTGCTCAGCTTCAACGAATCTGCCCGCATTATAGGCAGAAATAGCGCGGCTGAGGTCCTGCGGTGAATTGGAAGTGGACTTAGTCATTCGAATGATGCCGTATCACAAACTAGGCTATCCGTTAGGGCAAGCAGGTCAATCGGCTGGTTGTTGGATTTCGGCGCCGGCATCCGTCACCCTGATCGCGCACCAATTATTTGACCCATCGAGAATCGCGCTGAACCGCATAATTACTTCGCCGTTGGCGCGACGCCCTCAAGGGCACTCAGCAGCGACCCGAGATGCTCCTCATAAACTCGCCCGCGGCCGACCGCGTTGTTGTAGATTGGCTGACGCACCTGCGCTGCGCTCGCGGTGAGAACCGGCCGTTCCGTCTGATGAAAAGCCAGACAACGTGGGTCCCAGTCCAGCCCACAATGGGCAACGATGCGCCGCGCCTGGCCTTCGAGATCAGCGACGATATCTTCGTAGCGGACATCAAGAATGCGACCAGGCGGCAAGACACGATGCCAATGCGCCATCAGGTCTCGGTAATGCCGGTAATACCGGCCAAGCTCGGCTAAATCATAACTGTAGTTCTGCTCCTCGAGGAATAGAGTGCAGAAGCAGGAGAGGCAGGTGTCGACTGGGTCGCGGACGGTGTGGATGATGGATGCGTTCGGCAGCGTCAAATGGATGAGCCCGGCATAGATAAAATTCATCGGCATTTTGTCTGTGATACGCGTGGCGCCGGGGGCAAGCCGTTGGATCTCCGCGAGATAGCGGGTGCCGAGATCGCGATAGTCCTCAACGGTCATATCCGACACCAACTCCGGAAAAGGAGCCGAACCGCCCAACTTCTTTCGGATTCCCTGAACGGCCGTGTCGAAATGCGTCAGCTCACCGGCACCAAACACCTGTGGGTGGCTGGCAAGAATTTGCTCGACCAGTGTTGTGCCCGATCGCGGCATGCCGACAATGAACACCGGAACCGAGGACGGCTGACCGACATTTTGCCACTTCTGGATCAGCTCGGCGGTGAACGCTGCATGGATGCGGTCCAACAGTCCTAGCGTCGCGGTTTCGTCATACATAATCCGCTGACGCTTGAGCGCATTGCCATCGAGCCATTGGTTGAACGCTTCAGTGTGCCGGCCGAGGTCCTCATAGGTCTTGGCCAAGGCGAAACGCAGCTCGATCCGGTCGTCATTGGAAAGCGCCGCGCTGTCCCGCGCCAGTTTTTCTAACGCTGTTAGATCCGTATCGCCGGCTACAAACCGAGTGATGTCGACCAGATCGCGTCGGTACTTGGCGTTGCCAGGTGCCAGCGCGATGGCCTTTTCCAAAGCTGCACGGGCCTCCGGCAAGCGCCCAAGCTGTATCAGTGCTACGCCAAGGCCATTGTGTGCTTCGGCAAAGTCCGGCTGTACTTTGAGCGCACGATTGTAGCTCTCGAGCGCCGCTTCGAACCGCCCCAAGCCGCTCAGGGTAACGCTGCGATTGAGAAGTGCCTTTGCATAGTCTGGCCGCACGGCAAGGGCGCGGTCGTAGCTTGCCAGCGCCTCCTCAAACCGCCTCAGCTCGCGCAGCACATTACCACGATTGAAAAGCGCCTCAGCATAGTCCGGTCGCATTGCGAGCGCACAATCGTAGCTTCTCAGCGCCTCCTCCAACTGTTTTAGCTCTTGCAGAGTGACGCCACGACTAAAGAGCGCCTCGACGAGGTTCGGCCGCACTTTGAGCGCGCGATGGTAACTCGCCAGCGCCTCGTCAAACCGCTTCAGCTCATGCAGGATGCGACCGCGATTGTAGAGCGCGTCGGTAAAATCGGGACGCACCTTGAGCGCACAATCGTAGCTCGCCAGCGCCGCGTCTTTTTTGCCAAGTCTCGATCGTACCAGAGCAAGAAGATGATGCGCATCATAGAGGTCACGCTTGACGTTTATGAGGTGTTGGCATATTTGCTCGGCTTCAACGAGCTTGCCTGCGCGGTACGCAGAAATAGCGCGGCTGAGATCGCGCGATAATTTGCGCTTGCTTTGGGTCATCCCAATGATGCCGTGCGGCTTCGTGTTGGACGTGTCGCATATGCCATCATCAGAAAGCTCAAGCGATCGCTTCGGAGCGCAAATTCATTTGAACGTCGGTTCAGTGCCGATGATCGGGTTCCCAAGTGCGCGCAGAGACGGCACATCACGGACGTCGAACATAGTCGTGCAGCGCAGTATGAACGCGCGCAATAACGCTATCCCAAAGCCGGGACTCATCCTGCCGGAACAGGCGAGCGGTCGGATACCATGGGCTATCGTCTCGATCGAGCAGCCAACGCCAATCGGGAACGTATTGCAGCAATATCCATATTGGCTTGCCCAAAGCGCCCGCGAGATGAACGACAGACGTGTCACTCGATATCACCAGATCCATCAAAGCAATGATGGCAGCGGTATCAGAAAATGTCTGGATTTCATCACCCAGATGAATGACGTGCGGATGATTGCGAAGGATTTCGGCATCTCCCGCACGAAGATCTTTTTGAACACTGAAAAATTGGACGTCGGTATTTGCCAGCAATGGCAGCATAGGTGACAATCCGATTGAACGGCTGCGATCCCCCGGAAAGTTCAAACTGCCAGCCCAGCAAATGCCGATCCGCGGTCGATCGCGTGGCCCGAGACGCGTCTTCCAATGCTGCAGTGCACGGGGCGGAGCGTGCAAATAAGGCGTCGTTGCTGGGATCGACTCAAGTTGTGTCCCGAACGCTAGTGGCAGATCGAGCACGGAGCATTGGACATCGAAATCGGGCAACTGGTCGCCCCTGGATACGATCTGTGCCGCGCCGGCGAGAGTGCTCAGCAGTTCGCTCTGCGGCTTCTGAATCTCCAAAATCACGCGTGCACCACGTGCGACGACCATGGGCACATAGCGGAAGAATTGTATCATATCGCCGAATCCTTGTTCGCAATAAAGCAGGATGGTTTTCCCCTCTATCAAATCGGCACCGAGCCAGTTCGGTTGTGAGAAATTGCGCTTTGGGGCGCCTAAGGACTCATTCCTCCAGCGCCACTCATATTCGACCCAGCCACGGCTAAAATCGCCGGTGAGGAGCCTCGACATCGCTATATTCCAATGCGCCTCGGGAAAATCGGGCTGAATTTGCAGCGCGCGGTCGTAGTCCGCCAGTGCCTCGTCAAACCGCTTCAGTGCATGAAGGGTGAGGCCACGGTTGGACAATGCTCCGGGAAAATCTGGTCGCAATTCGAGCGCGCGATCGTAGCTTGCCAGCGCCTCCTCGAACCGCTTCAGTTCATGCAGGGTCAGGCCACGGTTGGAGAAAACCTCAGCAAATTCCGGCCGCACTTTGAGCGCGCGATCGTAACTCGTCAGCGCCTCCTCAAAGTGTTTTAGTTCATGGAGGGTGATGCCGCGATTGGACAGCGCCTCGGCATAGTTCGGCTGCACTTTGAGTGCGCGATCGTAGCTCTCTAGAGCCTCGTCAAACCGCTTCAGCTCACGCAGAGTGAGGCCTCGGTTGGAGAACGCCTCGGCGTAGTCCGGCCGTATTTCGAGCGCGCGGTCGTAGCTCGCCAGCGCCTCTTTATACCGCTTCAACTCATGCAGAGTGCGGCCACGGTTGGAGCGAACCTCGGCAAAATCCGGTCGTGCGACAAGCGCGCGGTCGAAGCTTGCCAGCGCCTCCTCGAACCGCTTCAGCTCATGCAGGGTGAGGCCACGATTGGAAAGCGCTTCGGTATAGCCCGGCCGTAAGATGAGCGCGCGATCGTAACTCACGAGCGCCTCCTCGAATTGCTTGAGCTCCCGTAGAACATTGCCACGGTTATTGAGCGCTTCGGCAAAGTCCGGTTGTACGACGATCGCGCGATCGTAGCTCGCCAGCGCCTCCTCAAACCGCTTCAGTTCCTGCAGGGTACGGCCCCGGTTGGAGTGAACCTCGGCGTAGTCGGTCCGTATTGCGAGTGCGTGGTCGTAGCTCGCCAGCGCCTCCTTAAACCGTTTCAGGTCCTGCAGGGTGCGGCCTCGGTTGGAGAGTACCTCGGCAAAGTCTGGCCGTAAGACCAGTGCGCGATCGTAACTCGCCAGTGCTTCCTCGAGCTGCTTCAGTTCATGCAGGGTGAGGCCGCGGTTGGAATGCGCCTCGGCATAAGCCGGCTGCACTTTGAGCGCTTGGTTGTAACTTGCCAACGCATCGTCGAAGCGCTTCAGCGCATGCAAGGTAAGGCCACGGTTGTTGAGCGCCTCGGCGTAGTCCGGCCGAACTTTGAGTGCGCGATCGTAGCTCGCCAGAGCATCCTCATACCGTTTCAGCTCATGCAGCGCGAGACCACGATGGAACAGCACTTCGACAGCATCCGGCCGCGCCTTGAGTGCGTGATCATAGCTCGCCAGTGCGGCCTCGAATCGCTTCAGCTCGTGCAAGATGAGGCCACGATTAAAGAGCGCCTCGGCAGTGTTCGGCCGCACTTTGAGCGCGCGATCGTAACTCGCCAGCGCCTCCTCGAACCGCTTCAGCCCATAGAGGGCGAGACCACGATTCGAAAGCGCTTCAGCATAGTCCGGCCGCACTTTGAGCGCGCGATCGTAGCTCGCTAGTGCATCCTCGAACCGCCCTAGTTCTTTCAAGGCGACGCCGCGATTGGAGAGAACCTCGGCAGAGTCCGGCCGCACTTTGAGCGCGCGATCGTAGCTGGCCAGCGCTGCGTCTTTTTTGCCGAGTCTTGCCTGTACGACAGCAAGAAGATGAAGCACATCAAACAGATCAGGTTTGGTGTTGAGGACTTTTCGGCATATTTGCTCGGCTTCAACGAGCTTGCCCGCGTTGTAGGCAGATAGAGCGGCGCTGAACGCCTGCGACGTGGTGAGTGCCGGCTTGGTCATGCGAACGACGCTAGGGCTTGCAGATCGCCATCATCTCAACCAAGGCTATCGCGTCGGGCCGGGAGGTCAATCGGCGCCGGTTGTGCTCTCCTAAACCAGCGCCCTTTATTGGTCTTCTAACGCCCGCGAATTGATGGGGTCGGGAACTGCCGATGGGCCTTTGCACATAAACAAAGACCGCCTCGCGGCGGTCTTTGGGATTTCAGATTGAGTCTGTCTATCACGTGGGGAGAGCGACCCGTTGTTTGCGCTTCTTGCGCAGGCCCAACAGTCCCATCAGGCCCAGACCACCCGCAAATAACGGCAACGCGGCTGGAAGCGGCGTTGCTGAGGTAACGATGTCATATTCGAACGACTGGTTCGCCGGGGACATACCTATTGCGCCAGGATCTTCGGTTACAATAGAGCCAATCACAGTCGAGGGGTTGAACGAGAATGTCACCAAGTCATAACCACTTGCCGAGCATCCAGTAGCGGTGAGACCACATCCGTTAATCGACGCAAGTAGCGATCCACCGGCATCTGCCGCTGAGTAAAACTGGATTTCATTGTAACTGTCCGGCGAGCCCCACAAAACGGTGACGCTTGAGCTACCGATATTATACGTCGCAGTGCCTGCGCTAAAGCCAGGACCTTCCGCGCTGTAGGCATTTGTACTAGTGCTGCCGTTCCCACCGTAGGGATCCAGCGTTGTGCCGCCATCATTGCCCGTTACGGACTGTCGGAAGCTACCGGTCGATGCAAACGGCGTCGGCGGCGCGCCCTGAAATGCCGGTCCGCTATAGGTAAGCGCAGTCGTCGAAGATATTGTGGTTTGAACGAGCGCAGCCGCACTCGCCTGCTCTGAAACAGCAAACAAACCCAATACCCCGGCCGTTAGGGCAGTCGAATAAAGCTGGGACTTTCTCTGGGACATTCTCATGACACCCTCCGGAAGACGCAAACAAGTTACTACCCCGGTTGTGCGCTTCCCTCAGACCCTGGCGCCAAGCAGCTGAAGAGTCAATATACCAAAGGATATAGGGTCGAGGGAAACGACTGAAGCCGCAACGCCTTAGAGGGTTAAGCTGCAGATCGGTAACCACTGCTCGCGCCTCATTAACAATACAGACAATTTCCTTGTAATTAGAATGGCTTGTATCAGGGTTGGGAGGCCTTTCAATCAGCGGTGGTAATGGGGCAACGGCCTGCTTGGGGCTGCCGAAGAGAATGCGCTGACCAGTGGCAAAGAAACCGCCCCGTATCTGGCTCTGTCAGAGTCGCCGGTTACGGTGGTCAAAATACACGACGTGGCCGCGGCCGGCCTTTCACAGGATCGGGCGGGATGGGAATGGCGCAGGTGGTCTCGTCGGGTATTTCGGATGGGTTGCCAGTCGTCATCCAAAGATCTTCGCTAAGGTGCTGCTGCGCGAAAGGCTGGCGCTGGACGCTGCCGAAAGCGAGGAGCCAACGGAATCGCCTGGGCAACCGAAACCGAAGAAATCAACCGATATGTCGAAGACAACATTGGGCTCAGTGGCAGAAACTGGGCCAAGCGACGAAAGGTTGCCGATTTCTCGCAATCGCCGTGAGTTGGTTGCGCACTACTTTCCCGTGGAGCTTCATCGACGAGAACGGTGGCTGCCCCGGCGTCCGCTTACGGCGTCCGCCAACAGAAGAAGCGCTAAAGCCGAACAGCCTAATGGCCGCGCTGAGTTTGGTGAGACCGTGTGAGGCGAGTTAATTGAGAAGACGCGGGACTAAGCCGCCATTACTTCCGATATTGTTGGATGCGTGTCGTGCGTAAGCCGGCGAGGCCATGCTGTTCGATTGAGGACTGCCACGAGAGGAGTTCATCAACCGTAAGCCTGTAACGGCTGGAAGCTTCCTCGATGGACAACAGACCACCGCGCACTGCGGCAATCACCTCGGCCTTGCGTCGGATGACCCAGCGTTGCGTACCGGGTGTCGGTAAATTGGCCAGCGTCAATGGGCTGCCATCAGGGCCGATTACGGAGGTAGGTCTTGATTGGAGGGGTACTGCCATGAACACTCTCACACGGGCAACCGCTGCTAAGTGCAACGGTACGCACATTCGACTAATATTTGCTTAGGAAAGTCGAACAAAATTTAACTAAGGCTTAAAACGCGGACGCTGTCGCGGGGTCAAAAATCACCCGCCTTAGGCGCGAGGAAAGACGGCAATCCGTATCACCAAGCGCACCGTCCAAATAAAAAAACTCCGCACGGCGCCGTTACATGATCGCCCGCCAGTACGGAAAACATTGGCCGTATGGACCAAGGTAGTAGCCGTACGTGCACGCCGGGCTAAAGCAGCGGTCGTAAGGAAAGAGGTGGTACCCATAGGGACACGCGATTGGTGCAACCAGATCGGGCGGCGGGTATACCGGCCGCGAATATAGGTGGGGCGTGCCGTTGCGAACGCAATGACCGGAGGGGTCACGATGAAAGTGGCGCCCACAAAAGTCGCCTACCAGCTCGACATTGGGCCCTGCCACTACCGCGGTCGGGGACAAAATTTGGAAGGCCTGGACGTTGAACGCAAATATGGATCCCAGCACGGCGTAAGCGAACAAAGGAGCGAACTTCTTTGACATCGTCGTCCTGCCCATCGTTGTTCTGATAATCGCTCGCAGCAGGTTACCTATCTGAGAATAGCGGGATATGCGTAGCCCACATCAATTAACATTAACGAAGCCCCGTCGAGCCCGGTAACATGTATCGTGCTTCTGCATGGACCCCTGACCTGGACGTGCCACTCTTCGCATTCCATGTCTTTAACGGCAGCGGTCGCTTTAACGCGTTCTCGCGGAAGCACCCGCCACGTGAAAAACTGAGCGTGAAGCGTAACACCGAGCGCCGCTTGGTGGTCAGAGTTTTGCAAAGGACTTCTTGATAGACCCCTGGGATGGCCTGCAGCGCGATGATCTCTTTGTATCCTCCGGCGAAGGCCACCGGCGAGATATGGTGAGTCACTGGATCTGGATCTTGCGACATTTGTTTTTTCCAGCATTGGGCCGCGGCCGGATCGATTGAGATCGACGTTGTCGCGCTCGATTGGTAGCCACGCGCGCTGACGTGACTTCAAATTTTTGCTAACTTCTCGGTGAAAGGTTATGCGCGCCATGGTCGATACTGATCACGATATCCCGTGGGCAGACGACGCAATACCGTTGAACGCTATCAGCCTGACTGATGCCTATGACTACGTTGTCAGTCTTATAAGCGATCATCCTGAGCTTTTGCCGAAATTCAATGAACATTGGTCCGAGACCTTGCGGAAGAGCAGAGAAGAAGAACGCAGTATTCAAGTTGATCAAGAGGCGTTTGATGAGGGGCTTGAGGAATATTGGCACCGGAGAAAAGAAGCGAATTTATTTCTGCGTTTGGAGATTGAGGCAAAAAGGCTCGTGGCGTGTACGCGAGATCCGGAAACGGGAGATATCTTGAAACTTCACTCGGATGGTTGGATACCGAGTGATTGGGACGATTATATTCCCCCTGGCATTTGGATTGATCACATCATTCCTGACGACTACGACGCTCCAGGTCCAAGCGGGACAGAGATTCATCGCGCTTTGCGTCCTGTCTTTTTTATGCGCGACGGATTTGAGGCCTGGTTCAAGGGGACCTTTGGAGAGACAGCGTCGATCCGGCCTACACCAATTGTGGCTCCCTCGAATCAGAGTCAAAGATTTCAATATTTTCAATATGTTCGTGCTCACCGCCGAGCAGCCGTCGAGGAAGCGATATTTGCACTCTGGGGTGGGCCTCCTAATGGGGTGACCCAAGGCCGTATGCTTGAAAGAATAAACAAATGGCTCACAGACCATAATCGCCAGACTGTTCACGAGGTCACTCTCAGGCGTACACTGAAAAACCTGCGATCACGCAATCCCTCTCAGGCGTGAGACCTGAGCGCAACTGATCGCAACTGATCCCAGTTGCAAGGTGCATCGACCGCTCATTTCGTCGAATAGTCTCGCGCTTGCACATACGCAAGCGCGGTTGTCGGGCCGTTCCCGGCTAATTAGTGAGACGACATATGACAAGTTCCAAGAAAAATTCGCGCTCGAAATCGCTCCCGCCGAGGGGAGCGGCGCACCGTCCCGGCCAAGCGGAAGCGCACGGTCGCGGCAAAGCCAGAGTATCAGGAAGCGGCGTTGGAGCGTTGCAGTTTGCACTGGACCCAGCGCATCGAGCCACAAGGAGGAGCGTTGCTCGCACAAAACTTGATCCCGGCCTACCTCATGTTCAAGAATCATGGGTCAAACAGCCTCGCCTTGACGTCTGGATTCGGCAACCTGTTTGATCTCCCCCCTGGCGCGGCGCGTGCAGTCTATGTCCGCGGCGACGTCGGTGTCGAAAACCGGGGAGAGAAATCTGCGGTGATTGAGTTTGATTTTTTGCCAATCTTTAGAAAGTGACCCAAAATACCGATCTGCCAGGAGGCAAATCCCTGACCTATTGAATGCGCGGCGGGGGAGAAAAAATGCGCTCTCCCGTCGCGATTCTGAAGCGGCCCGGCGTTCTGCGCGCCAATTCCACGGTGAGTTCCCCAATCTTGTTGCTGGGTAATCAAGCATTCGTTCCAGGACATTGGCGGATTAGCGTGTAGAGGATTGCTGCTCGTCGCCCGCCTTTGTCAGAATCGGCCAAGGTCGGGTTACGAGAGGATTACTGCTCATCGCCCGCCTTTGTCAGAATCGGCCACGGTCGGGTTACGACGCCCGACAGGACCTCGGCCGCTGAGTTCGGTGGTACGTCTGAAGCGGGTAAGTTAATTGACAAGACGCGGGACCAAGCCGCCGTTACATCGGAAATTACCGGATGCGTGTCGTGCGTAAGCCGACGAGACCATGCTGTTCGATTGAGGATTGCCACGAGAGAGTTCATCAACGGTAAGCCTGCAAGGGCTTAAAGCTTCCTCAATCCGCTTCAGGGTTCAGTTGTAAAAATCGCATCCCGAACTATCACGCTCGTCCACCGCGGTCTTCACCGGAGGGATACACACTCAACCGTTCGGTGCGGTACTTCGTCCGGCGTCTGGCGCAGCCCTGCGTGGCCCCTACAGGCCTACAAGCGCAGCTCGCCGGCACTTGCGCCCAGTCCATGACGCAAGGCGGGATCGAAACAGCTATCTGGGATATTAACGCCATCCACCGCGATATCGGCCAGATACCGCGGCCGAATTCCCGTCGCCTGGAAATAGCCTTCGATCGAGCCATCCGGACCGTTCGGAGCACGGACAAATTTGTAGAATTCCTGCATTAGTATCGTGTTGCCTTCGAGGCCGGTGATTTCAGAAATGCTGGTCACGCGCCGTTTGCCATCCGGAAACCGCTGCAGCTGCACAATGACGCGAACCGCGGATGCAATCTGTGCGCGGATACTCGCTGTCGTCGCAGGAATCCCCGCCATCCCGACCATCTGCTCTAGCCGCGTGACCGCATCGCGCGGCGTATTCGCATGAATGGTGGTCATTGATCCTTCATGGCCGGTATTCATTGCCTGCAGCATGTCAAACGCTTCCTCACCTCGACATTCGCCAAGGATAATTCGGTCGGGACGCATGCGAAGCGCGTTTCTGACAAGTTCTCGCTGGCGGATTTCGCCTTTTCCTTCAATATTCGGTGGGCGCGTCTCCAACCTAATGACGTGAGGCTGTTGGAACTGAAACTCGGCGGCGTCCTCAATTGTGACAAGACGCTCGCGCGCAGAAATTGAACCCGACAGTGCGTTTAGGAGCGTCGTCTTACCAGTGCCTGTGCCGCCTGAAACAATAAGGCTTATGCGCGTCCTTACGGTAGCCGCGAGTAATTGAGCAATATCCGCCGACAGGGCGCCGAGCTCGACCAATTTCTCAAGGTTGTAGGGTTTTACCGGGAATTTGCGAATTGATACCACTGGTCCATCGATCGCCACTGGTCGCAGCACGACGTTGACACGCGAGCCGTCACTCAATCTTGCGTCACACAGCGGTTGCGACTCATCAACTCGGCGACCGACTGCGGCGACGATCTTATTGATAATCCTCAAAAGATGCGCGTCATTTCTAAAGCGCACCGGCGTTTGTTCAATTACTCCCCGTCGCTCAACATACACACAGTTAGGGCCGTTGATCATTATGTCGTCGATCGTCGGATCTTTCAGGAGAGGTTCGATTGAACCCAAACCCGTCATCTCATTGAGAACCTCAGTAACGAAATCCTCAAGTTCCTGAGAATTGAGCGCAAGATTGTCGGTTAAGATATACTGTGCAGCGATTTCGGAAACGTGTCGGCGAATTTCTTCATCAGATAATTTCTCCAACGCGGAAAGGTTGGTTTCATCGAGCAACCGTTGATGTAACCGTACCTTGGCATCGAGCAGCTTTTCGCTCAGCGCCGAATGGGGCTGAGCGGTTCTCGGGGCAGTGGGAATTTCCGCCGTTTTCCGAGCTTCCTCATTGAGCGTAATTCCCCGACGCTCTTCTGGTTGACTAAGATCCGCTACGCGGATCGTTCTGACGGGAAAGCGATCGATCACAGCTGTGCCTCAAATTCTGCCCACTATTGGACTCTGATAATTCGATTACCACCGGAACCTAGGGATGCGCACGCAACGAAAGGTTCAAAGTGGGCGAGCGGCCGAGCCATTGGAACAAAGAATTCGATTTGGCCGTTTTTGGTGGGATGATCAAGCGCCTGATGGCAGCTGCAACGTCACTGTTCTTTTGTACTTCATCAAGCGGCAGACCACGGTCAATCGCTTCGCACACCAGTTTGTAATTGTATGGAACGGTGCACGCAAAGGCATCGCCGAGCGTTTTTGCCAGGTCAGCGCTATTAAGACCCGTGCCGAAGAGCTTGCGTTGAAACCGATTGACGATCACCTTCGGACGCGGCTGCTGCCCAAGCCGCGTGGCGATACTTTGAACTAACTGCTTAGCTTTCCGAACGCCCGGAACGGTGGTCTCGCTTACGAGAAATAGCCTATTCGATCCGAGCACGATGCTATCGGTCCACAACTGCCAAGCTTTCGGCATATCAATAACGATCTGTTCAAAGGATTGGCAGACAACGTTCAGCAATCCCATGACGATACTTGGTTCAACTGAAGCCAAGTCGACCGGATCGCTAGGCGCGGCAATAACGGCGAGACCGCTTTGGTGGTGTGATAACATGCCTTCGAGTAACTGCCGGTCGAGGCGTACCGGATTGAGTTCGATTTCTTTTAAATTCAGGCGAGCTTCAATATCCAGGTAGTCAGCGCAGGCGCCGTGGTGGAAATTAAGGTCCACCAAGCATGTTGACAAGTTTTTCCGAGTTTTTCCGCCGATAAGGGTAAGGGCCGATTGGATCGCAAGTGTCGTCGTCCCTACGCCGCCTGCTGCCGGCAAGAACGTATAGATCTGGCTCTCCGAGGCTTTGGTTCGCCCCAGCCGGATGCATGCTGCACGAAGCTCGAGCGGCGCGACCGGCTTCACTAGAATATCGGCAACTCGCATCTGGACGAGTAGGCGGGCCACAAGTTCGCTAAAGGAATCTGACAACCACGATGACCGGAAGATCGCGGCCGATCCGATCCATCAAATGCTGAAGCTGTGGTAGGTGCTTTTCCTTTTGCTCCGGTGCGCCTAGGTCAACGATGGCAACCGCGGCATCGCCGATCTCACGCTCAGCTGATTTGATATTCAAGCTGCATTCGACGACTAGAAATTCGCCTAGAGCGTTGGAGTTAACCGCGGATCGTACCGTCTGCATGAAATCTGCATCTGTACTAACCACGACCAATCGCGGCGACTTGTTCTCGGCGCCTACTGAACGGCCATTAAGCATCAAAGCAACTCCATAATCGTCCTGTAGCGCTCACAACCCACCTCAACAACCGACCACCAGCAAGCGACAAACAAATACCCACGAACTCGATGGCGCCAGCAAGCGGCCGCCCGATGAATGCTGCCGGTTTTATAGGAGAGCATGGGTAATTGCCGTGTAAGACGCGGCAAGGTTCACGCCAAATAATTGAACAACCGCGGTGATTGCCCTCGCGATGAGGAAAGCGATCAGGCCGCTCCCGAGGGCTGTCGTAGTTGATGCATTCCGCATCCAGCGGATCTGTGAATTCATGACATGCCTCTGCATGGTCGCTCTTAGCTTGTGGCGACTAGTATGCGGCGACGCGGTGGTGGGCTAGCAGTTTTGGTCGGTAAGCTTACCTTGCAACGGTCTAACCTGTGCAACCGTCTGCAAAACGATTGAAATCCTGTCCGAGTTAAGATTGGTTACCGTCAGCTGGCTTGCGCGAGTATTCTCAAAAAGGAATTGAAAAGCTGCTCGCCACCGAGATAGTACCCTGCGCAACTTCGGCAATGGCGTTGAGTATGAGGGTAGAGGCGCAGCCAGCCCGCATCGTGACCAAGGCCGGAAAAATCTACCCTCCGGCGGGTCCACAGTTCGGACCCAGAGCAGCAACGGCAGAAAGTCAGCTTCCAGCGGTCCAAAGATGAGTCTCACTGCAACGGCATTGTCGCGCAAGCGCCACAAGCCAATCTCCATGCCCTTCGCCCGAATGAAGCGTAAGGCAAGTGCGCCGGTATCGAGCGGTCCCTTGGCGAGTGCAGCCGAGCGGATGGCCGAAGGCTCGCCACGCTCGAACAGCCGATAGGTGTCAACGCGGGGCAATGTCGACGGCTTGCAGGACGCCTCGAGTATCATGATCGCCGCCCCGACGTGCGGCAGCTCCAAATGTGCCTGCGCGATCTGCCGCTCGTATAGCCTGATGCTGGCGGCGATCTGCGCGGCCTTCCGCGTCAGCGTCGTGACGTTCTGATTTCGGGCATTGTTTATTTGCGCTGACGGCCTACACTGGGCGGGCTTCCGAGTAAGGTTCTCCCCTTCGGGAAGTGGTTACAGAGGCCCCGGTCGCAATTATCGCCCCGCGACCGGGGTTTTATTTTGACCTAGGGGCCGGCAGTTCTGATTTCGGTCACTGTAAGTGCCCACTAACGGATTGGTTGAATTTGGCTCATTCCCAATCCGTAAGACCGCGTTATCCACAGTGGGTGTGGCGCCTTGGGGCTAGGGTCGCGAAGTACGCGCGTTGGCTGTTTTGACGTAACGCAAACGAGGTTCCCCACCCCAGATTTGCGAAATCGGCATTTGGCGGGGACACGTATTTAATTTGATACGTGGGCCGTGCTCACGGCCTGCTCGAACATCAAAACCAGTGCGTTTGTGATATCCGCAGGAGTGTTCGCGGTGTAGAAGAAGTTGGGCGAAGCGCAGGCCTGAAGAGATGCGGGAATATTCGCAATATTACTGTTGGCGTACCCGTCTTCGTTATTGGCAAAATTGGGATTTGGATCCACGATGGGTTGATAAGGAATGTAGAGCACCGCGATCGTTATTCCGCGATTCTTCAGCGGGGTGCAAAGCGCCGCTGCGTTGAGAGTACTTGCCGAATTGTAAAACGGATCCGCTAACGTTCCGGACCAGTTTCCTTGCCACTGTGTTTGGTAATCCTGGGACCCGTCGGTGATCAGGAACACATAAGGCAAAGCATTGGATGAGCTGACTCCGGTTCCCACAGAGGAAATGAGATTGCTTATAGCGGGGAAGGCATTCTCGAAATGCGTGCCGCCGGATCCGAGGTTTGAATTGACGCCCGTGTCTAGCAGGGTCGCGAGTTGTGCGGCCGCATAGTTGATCGTGCTCGGATTGGTGGCTGATCCGTTAAGGTCGGAGGTTAGCGGAAAATACGAATAGAGATTGACGATGAACGGATAAAGCCCGACCTCGAATTGATTGGTGATGCCCGCCTCCTGCTCACTGGAGGCGGCGGTCGCCAATAGTTCGTTCACGGCATAGCCGACGGCATCGGCGCGCAATTGGATGCAAGACGTCGTTCCGGCAGTGGAGCAGGTCGTGACCGGTGTGTTTTTCCAATTTATCAGGGCTCCGTTGGCTGTATTGGTGGTGCCGCTTGCGAAAGAGACAGGCGTGGTCCCCAAGCGCGAAATGATAAATCCCTGGCAATAGCCACCCGGCGACGGATTGGTGCTCGAACCCACGGTCGGATACGGACCTTGTCCCGGATTTCCAGATTGCGAGCAGGCGCCTTGGGCGCTGAAATGACAGGCAAACTGGCAGCCTTGGGGGTAGCCATTGTTGCCCGTCAAGTTGTCCGGATTAACGGCCATGAGTCTTTGCTGCTCACTCGTGGTCGAGGGAAAACTCATCGACCCGGAGACGTCGAGCATCAGATAGAAATCGATGTAGACGGGCAGGCTGTAGTTGGCTGTCGACGAACCCGACACGGTGATGTTCGAGTAACCCAGGATCTGCATGAAGTAAGTGGGCACCTGGTCGGAGAAGGTCATGGTCGCGGTCAGCGCCGGCCCGCTTTTTGTGACGCTTCCGCTATACGTCACGCCCGAAAAGCTACTCGTTTCCGTGCTGAAAAAATTCTCCAAATAGGTCGCACTGCCGGAAACGGTTCCGTTGCCGGTCATACTCTTGGCGGTGGTAACGATTGGCGAATTGTTGGAGACGCTGGCGACCGTTGCCGCGTCGGCGGCGGCTTGCAATTTGGTGCGGATCGCCGATGCCGTCGAATAGTCGACGACGCATCCAACGGCGCTGATCATCGGAAGAGCAGAAAGTGCGGCGATGATTAGTACATTTCCGCGTCTATCTGATTGGAAATTGGAGAATAGTATCCGCAGCCGTGCGTATCGAGCGCTCAACCGAATTATCGGGGCGATCCTGAACATTGCGCACTCGCTCTAATAACGAGTCCCTATGCCGAAATTGCTAGAAAATCGTTACTTCAATTGTCGTCGCCGACTCATCGTATTTGCGATCGTAGCGCGACATGAGAAAGGTTCGTCCGCCGAAATTAAGGTTGATCACTGGTTTCACTGCAATGATCTTGCGCGAACCGAACCGTCCGAGATAACGTTCTGATAGTCATGCAGAGCTAAAGGAACCCAACTTATGAACACCCTTATTTCGCGTTTCTTGAAGAACGAATTGGGAGCCACGGCAATCGAGTATGGTCTGATCGCCGCTGGCATCTCCGTCGTAATCATCGCCGCCGTAAACGGTATCGGCACCAAGCTGAATACGACGTTCGGCAGCATTTCTACCCAGCTTAAGTAAACGCGCCTTTCGTCTTCGCTACGAGCGGGCTCCGGTCGATCACCGGAGCTCTTTCGCTTTCGGCGTCTGCGCCGCGCACTGCCCGACCGTTTGCCTAACAAATTGTAGGAAGTAACCAAGAAGGCACTCGTCTGACTTCCCGCGTTTACGGCGCCGATGGCGTTCGGCGCTGTATTAGTGCGCCAGCTTCATGAGACCCTATTCGGCTGCTATTCATCGCCCTCGGCTCGTGACCGGATACAATCCATCCAAGCGGGCGAGCCCAAACTGGGAAAGGCGCCTCAAGACTTCTGCCCTGTCGCCGCGGGGCGTTAATCATTATAGCTTCGCCTGCGCTCGACTTCGGCGGCAGTGCAATAGCTTTACTGCACCGCTTTGCCGGCGCGGCTGTTTTCCAGCAAGCGCATATTGGCTGCAACATATGGGTTGGCAGGGTCCTTCGCTTGCGCCTCTTCGAGCTTCTTGTGGGCGCGCGCGTAGTCGCCACGCAACATATAGGAAAATCCCTGGTTATTGAGGATTTCCGCCGTCGGCCCGACGATGCGGATGGCCTCTTGATAGGCACGGTCGGCGAGATCGAAACGGTGCAACCGGTCATAGGACGCTGCGAGCCCAACCCAGGCCTCGGCGTCGCGAGGATGCTTCTCGACGGCGCTGCGGAAGCTCTTCTCGGCCAGGCCGTAATTGTTGCTGCGGAAATATCTTTTGGCGAGTTGCAGATCATCCTGGGGGTCGTCGCCGAAAACGCCGGGCTTTGCCAGCGGCGCGACCGGCTCACCACTCGGACCAGGCTCGGCTGGTTGCACCACCACGGAACCCGTTGTCTCTTCGGCACCGGCTGCAGGTGTGCTCGACGCACCACTGTTTTTCGATGTCCACAGATCGCTGAGTTTTGACGATGATGAGCAGCCGCCCAGACACGTCAGGCAAGCCGCTACGACAATGAGGACCCGGGCTACTCGGATAGTCATAAGCACGCTCCGGACCATGACGCGCCCGGCCCAATCCTTTCCCACAGGACAGCATCGCTGCCGCGCCGGGAAACGCGAAACTAAGTGAAGATGGTTAAGGAATCCCTCGCCGTTGCGATCGCGTGAATCAAAGGCACTTCTAGCCTCACGCAGCGGCCTGGGACGCCGTCATGCCCTTTGGTGGCGTGGAAACGGAGACGTTCACCAATTGCCGGTGATCAGCCTCACGATGATCGGCAGGAGGATCACGATGAAGAGCACCGGGAAGATGCACACCATCATCGGGACCGAAAGCTTAGCCGGCAGGCCATACGCTTTTTCCTCGGCGCGCGATAATCGTTTATGGCGCATGTCCTCGCTATACACGCGCAGCGCGTCACTGATGCTGGAACCAAGTTGGTCCGACTGTTGAATGAGCACGGCGAAGGAGCGCGTTTCTTCCAGCCCGAGCCGGTCGCCAAAGTGCTCGAGCGCTTCGGAAACGGAGCGACCAGCGCGAATTTCGAGATTGGCTAAGTGAATGTTGGCCGCAAGCGAAGGATAGGAATCGCCGAGTTCATGCCTCACCCGTTCCAGCGCGGCCGCCATGGCGAGCCCCGCATCCGTGCACACAACCAGAAGGTCCATGAGGTCGGGAAAGCCAGCCCGATGCTCCTGCCGCTTGGCCGCAATCCGGCGGTCAAGAAAGAAGGTCGGCGCCTGATAGCCACATAGACCGCCACCCAGCACGAAAAGCCAGAATGATGTCTTGCCGTCCACGTTCAACATTGGCAGGACAACGAACAACATAAGGGCCAGTCCGACTGCCATGATCACACGCGCGAGGAAGAAATAGGTCACCCCTCGCGGGTCGTATATGCCGGCCTGCACGAGCCGCCGGCGAAGGATTTTGATGTCTTTGTTGTCGACCGATGAGTAATACTTCGCCGCGTAATCGATCAGTTTCTGCACGGGTTTAAGACCCGAATCGCGCAACGAATGTCGAGCATTTGCAGACTCTTTATCGAAACCGATACGTGCGGCGCGGCGGCGGATCGCCTCCCGCGCGCGAACGGTGACCATCAGCGCGAAGGCAAGCGTGCCGGCGGCGAGAAAGATGAGAAGGCTCAGCATCATCGCTGCGCTGTCGCCGAAAAGACCAAGGCTGCCGTTTGCATCCATCGGTCAGATCCTGAAGTTTACCATCTTGAACATGAGCAGATTGCCGATCAGCATCCAGCCGAAGGCGACGGTGAGCAGGACCTTGGTGAGGTGTTCATGCCAAACCGCGCCGTAGAAATCCGGCACTAACATTTGGATGACAACAAATATGCCGATCGGCAGTGCGGATAAGATTATCGCCGAGGCTCGGCCCTCTGCCGCCAACGCCCTAATTTTTCGGCGCATCTTGAAGCGCTGGCGGATCACAGCGGAGAGGTTTGCTAGGATCTCACCGAGATTACCTCCGGTCGAGCCCTGGATGCTAACGGCGGTGATGAATAGCGGTAGATCGTCCGAACCGACGCGGCAGGAGAGGTTGCGCATCGCCGTCTCGAGATCGGCTCCGTAGGTGATTTCGTCGGACACCATGCCGAACTCGCTGCCGATCGGATCGGGCATTTCACGGCCGACCATAGTCACGGCGATGGGCACCGGATGCCCAGCGCGTAGGCTGCGCACGATGATATCGAGCGCGTCGGGAAATTGGACGGCAAATTTCTTCAGCCGCCTGCCGCGTAATGTCCGCAGCACCAAGTACGGCAGTGCCGTCGCACTTAACACCGCGACCAACATGGCCTCTATGATGCTACCGCGGAACAACAGCGTGGCGAGGGACAAAACAACGCTGGTCACGGCGACAAGAACAACGAGGCGCACAAAACCTATCGTGATGCCCGATTGCAAGATGAGGCGGTTTAGCGCCACCAGGTTGATCCGATAATCACCGCCCTTGGTGAGGCCGCGCTCGCGCCGCAACTCTATAAGGACGCTTTCACGATCGTTCTGCTCCTTCGATAGCATCAGCCGACGGTTAATTTGGCTGCGATATGAGGTCGTCGATACGCACAGAAGATACACGGCTTCGACCGTCAGTCCCGCTGATGTCGCAACTAACAGCCAGATCAGGTAGATCGGGTCAAAATCAAATGCCATGGCCGATTTCAGAGTGGTTGCGGCGGATCAACATAGGAGCCCGAGATCTTAATCCCCAACGCGACCAAATCGCCGCGAAGAGGCGCGGGCGTACGCGCGTTGCCTACAAAGGTCCCGGCATCTTGGCCTCGACCAACGCTTCGGTCGGCAGCGAATTGGTCGCAGCAGTTACCCGCGCGGTTAGGCACAAATGAACGGAAGAAGCTGTCGTTCTCCATGATGTGGCAAACGTCGGCAGTGAGTACGACCACGGTGACGCGTTCCCCAGGATTACGAATGGTCCGATGCGCACGGTTGAGGCTCACATTCTCGCATTTGTGATTATGCCATCATCATTGAGTACTGACTTGCGCCGACGTGGTGGTGGTTGGCGAAGTTCCGCCGTTAGTGATCGTCGTCTGCGTGTTGGTCAGTGGGCCAACCGCTTGCGGATCACTCATGATGTTGAGGGTCGTGGGGTTCACCGGCGGGGTAACCTTGTCGGTGCGATAGCGTTCGACGGCGGTCTGCATCTTCTGGCCGTTGGCAGCGATATTTGTATCGCCACTACGCGCCGGCCACGGGTCAACCATCTGCTCGACCTTGTTGGCAGCAACCGCATCGTCGCCGCTCAGCGCGATCGTCTCACGCCGGTCGAAGTAGAGGTCGGAGCAGCCGGTGAGTATGGTGGCGAACGTCACGGCCGCCGTAATTGAGCGTATGACGCGCTTAGTCTTTGGCCGACACATGGATCGCTTCCTTCCTTGGCAGGTCGAGGATGTGGCCGACATACGGTCGGTTCATTGCACCGACGGCAAGGCGCGCGAGCGCCGGGCTGACCTCGGCCTGACCCATCAGGAAGAAGTCAACGTCGTTCGCAGGTAAGGTATTGTCGAGCGGCGTGTGAATGGGGTCGGTAGGCCGCAGCGGGCGCACGATGTGCGGCGTTACCAGGATCACGAGATCGGTCTCGTTCTTCTGGTACTGGCTGCTGCGGAACAGGGTGCCGAGCACCGGCACGTCGCCGACCCACGGCAGCTGGGCCTGAGCAGTCGTGCTGGTGTTCTGCAACAGACCGCCGAGCATAAAGCTCTGGCCATCGCGCAATTCGAGCGTGGTCGAGGCTTTGCGCACGATGAGTCCCGGCAGCGTAGTGCCGGCGACTGTCACGCTATTGTTCGTATCGAGTTCGCTGACCTCCGGCTTGATCACGAGGTTGATCACGCCGTCCTTGAGCACCGTCGGCGTAAAGGAGAGACCGACACCGTATGACTGGGGGGCGAACGTAACTACGCCCAGCGCGCCGGGCACCGGAACGTAAAATTGCCCACCGGCGAGAAAGCTCGCGGTGTCGCCCGACAGAGCGACCAGATTGGGCTCGGCCAAGCTGCGCGCCAGGCCCTTCTGCTCGAGGGCGTTGATCGACACGTCGAGCGCACTCTTTCCGCCGATCAATTGGCTGACAAGAAAACCAAATGGCGCCGCGCCGGAGAGCACGCCGGCAGCGCCGCCGGCAATCGTCGGCGCCGACGCCGCCAACGGCAATTGCGCGGCGCTGACTTGGTTGCCAATATTGGCCACCGTACTGCCGCTAAACATATTCCACTGGAAGCCAAGCTCGCGGCTCGCCTGCCGCGAAGCTTCGATAAACCGCACTTCCAGCATGATTTGCTGCGGCTGCAGGACCTGGACCGTATTGATGACATCGGGCACGAACTGGCGTGCAACGACCACTGCTTTGTCGAGCGTGACGGCGTCCGGGACCGTACCGCTCAGCAGGATGCGGCCGTTAACCGAGGATACCCTGATACCGGCGCCGATGAAGCGCGTGAGCTCCGCATTGAGCCGCGAGACATCGTAGGACACCTCCACGTCAAAAATACCCACGGGCTTCTTGCCCTCGGCGTAGACCGTGATCCGGGTGGTGCCGATTTTCTTGCCAAGGATCGACAGGGCATGGTCGCTAAGAGGATTCACGTCGGCTACCTCGGGATCACCGACCGTGATGTCGGCAAAGCCTTGATCGGTGTGCACATCCTCCGACTTTCCGATCGTCACATTCACCGTCGCCGTATGTCCAGAGTTTGCTAACGCGACCCTCTGCTGCGCCTGCGACGCACCCGTCGCCAGCGCAAGCAGCGTGACGATCATCGTTACTGACGCGATCGCGTTGCGAAAACGCCGCGACGGCGTCTCCATTCGATGTCCGTCCTCGCTTATCCGGCAAGCAATGGTGAACTCGTTTGTGCTGTTGTACTGGGTCTTCACGTCGGCCTCCCGCCGTTATGTTCGTTGTCTAAATGTTTGAACACGTCCCCTAACTCAATATTGATCGCGGCTTAATCGGCAGTGCGCCGGCCCTGTCCTGAAAACGCGGCCGAGCGGGCGGCGCCTTCGACCGGTACGCTGTAGTTCTCGTGTTTGAAGGTCTCGTGCTCGTGCCTGAAGGCGCGCGTCACCCCGACCGTAGTAAAGTGCGACACGGGTTGGATCGCTTTCCACAAGTCAGTAAGGGTCACCCGCTCCGGCGTTCCCTCGCCAACTTCGCCGGCCTTTCGCAGTAGCAGAGACAGCGTGCCGACGGCGGATGCGAGGGAAAGCCGCTGAGCGTCGGTAACGTCGACTTCAAGCGTCACGGCCTTAACGACGGCAGCCTTCTCAGCGCGTGCGTCCGCCAACTGGTCGACGGCGAGCACGCGTACATTCTGGATCACGACGTCGTTGGTCGCCGTTTCTGCGTTGATTTGCCGCGTCAGGACCACATCAACGTGATCGCCGGGCAACACAAAGCCGGCGACACCCCCGACGTCGTTGACGCGGATCGTTACGGCCTTCATGCCGTCCTGCAGCACTGCGGAAAGCGTCGCGCGCTGCCCCGGGCCTGTGATTTTGGACGCGAGGATGGGCTCGTTGACGTCCATGGGCAGCACGACGGCGCGCTTTCCGCTGGCCAGGTCTGCGATCCTGGCGAAAGCGCCGGCGGGCAGCGCACTTTCCGGCCATGGCACTTCGCGCAGCGACGAAGCGACGAGTTGGTCGCCGAACCGCAACGGCTGGCTCGCCACGACGATCGTTTGCATCGACGCTTGCGGTTTCTTCTGTGCCTCGAGGCTCCTCATGCGCTGTGCGGCCTGATTGTTGAGCCAGGTCTGCGCTAGGAATACCGCGAGCAGTCCAAACACGACTGCAAAGGCGCCCATAACAATGGTGCTGGTACGCACGTCTGTCCCCTGATGACGCGTCAAATTTCTTCGTTGTTCGTGGGGAGAGATTGGTACGCCGAGAGTATCGAATCGGTGAAACTAGCCGGAGTTCTCCTGCCATGCTGAAGATTGCTTGAAGTCGTATTCTTTACGAGGCGTGTATCCGTTTGTTCGAAGCGAAGCGATAACCTTTACGACTGTTGTGCTACGGCTTGCCTCAATGCATCAAATCGGGAACGCTGATATGGCGGGGCAGAAGCATATTTCACAAACCGCAAAGCTTTCAACGTCCGACCTGCAGGAGCCTCTCGTTATCGAGCTCAGATCGGTAACCACCTTTGGAGCTTGGTGTACGTGGCCTTAAGCAAACAGCTTGAGGTGGATGCATCTCGATTGGCAATCCGCCAGAGACAGCTAAGGCGTGTCCAGTCCGCTTAGGAGCCCGACCGGCCGGCATCGGCGCTGCTCGAGCAAACCGACTAGCACACAAGACGACCGGTTACAGATGGCCGGTTACTGACTAAATCGTTCTGGGGAAAAACTCAGAGACAGGGCAACCAACATCAAGATGTCGCACCTGCACAACGAATATCATTTCCTGGTTTGTGCGACCCATATTCTTGTTTGATAAGGCACGGTGATTTCACTGCCTCCGTGGCCAATCAACAAACGTTCGATAGAATCGACAATCTCGTTCAGTTTTCCTCCGGCTTGTCGCTCGAGCGTCGCATGCGATCGCCACGCTTCGACCCAATCGGTTATAGAAATGCGATGGATTGACCGGCGCATCAATTTGATAGGGTCGAAAAAATAGCCCGCTCTTTTCAATTAGTGGAGTTTGATCCTCGCGTCGGGTCCCGTAATCATAATCAGGAATAAACCCCCTGATTAATGCCTCGATCTCACGCTGGAGCGGATCAGTTAAATCGCGATGGTTCCACATACATGAGAACCATCCACCCTTACAAAGAATTCGATTTGTTTCGTGTAAAGCAACTTCGCGGTTCGTTACATTGAACGACGAGCCGAAAGTTACCAGCGCGAACGCGCTGGCAGACAGACCCGTGGCCTCGCCAGTTCCTTTTTGCCACGAGATATTAGTTGTGTTGCGAGTACGCTCGGCACCGAGCTTACGCATTTCGTCATTAGGTTCAACCGCGGTAACGGTCAGATGCCTCCGCGATAGAGGAATTGTTAGGTGACCGATTCCGGCGCCGACGTCGCATACAGCAGAATTATTTGCCATTTTTGCGATCGCCAGCATTGCGTCCAAGCCAGCTTCGGAATAATTCGGCCGCTTTAGGTAAGGGCGCGCCAACGCCGAATAGTCCCAGGTGACAGATGTTACTTCCATTTCTTGTTTCCTCGAACTACTGCTTGTCCATTGGCTGTTAGACCCCGCCTTGGGCCATTGATTGGTAATTTGCGGTAAGTTTGGTCCTTACCGATTCAGTATGGGTGTTATTTGGTTTTCCGATGCGCATTTGCCGTAATGTGCTTGGCAAACTGGTGCTATTGTTCTGAACCACTCTCGTTGGATCTTTCTCAGAGACAATATCCAATCGGCTTCAGTAAAATTTCTATTTTTCATCGAAGATCACGCTAATGCGACGCTGGTCTGTCCCTAGGAACTAACCGTCCAATATCAACTCACCATCTTTCGCCATGCGCTCGTAAAGAGCAAGATCAGCTGGATTGTCGATCTCACCCCATTGGCCATCAGTGCCAAAGGTATTGATCATAACGTGCCGGCGCAGCAATCGCTGGAGAAGACCGGTCATGTCGAGATGATCGCGGGTCTGCGCATCAAGCGTAGCGAGCAGCGCCTCGACGTCTTTCCATGCTTGCGGGGTGAACTTGAGAAGGCCCATATATTGGCCCTCGATCTCATCGATACGGCTGGTCTTGTTTCCGATTTCGATGAGGCGGCCCGAGGCGTCCGCCTGAAAGGTTTCAGCGTCGGCGAGAGGATCGGCAAACCGACGGCTCCAAAGCGATCGCCAAGCGCGGTCATAAGCAACGACAAGATCACCGGTCGCAGCGGCGAGGTCGCGTACCAGTTCATGTCGGTAGAAGATATCGGCATAGCTGACGATGACGGGTCCCCATTTGAGCCACTCCGCCGCGGCCACGAGCGACATCACCATATTGGTTTCCGACCAGCGCTCCGTTATGGAAGTAAGTGAGGTCGGGGAGTTCGATCATGTCCGCGCGATAACCGCGCACGACGCCAACCGCCTGCGCTCCGCCACCACGCAGTGCCGCGACTTGTCGTTCGATGAGCAGCTTCTTGGCGAATTCGACGAGGCATTTCGGCCGCTCGTCGCATAGTCGGCCCATGCGACTGCCACGGCCCGCCGCAAGAATGATAGCGCGCATTTAGTGTGATCCAAAAAATTGCTGGAAGAATGAAATATCGCGTGAGCGCGAAGGGGCTCAACCGCTCGGGATGCCACATGATCCCCATAATGCGTCCGTTGGCGTGGCGTACCGCCTTGATGACCCCATCGTCCGCATAATGCCCAAGCCTCGAGTGGCGGCCGCGTCTCCGTCGCACCAAAATTGTGATAGCTATTCACCTCCGCTGGCTTGCCGTCGATGGAAATGACTTGGCGGCGGGCGACGTGACCGGTGACACGCCCAAGTCGGATGCCAAAGCGGTGCTGGATCATCTGCATGCCGCGGCACACGCCCAAGACGGGCAGCGTCCTGCCCTGCGCGATATCGATCAGCGCATTTTCAGTGGTATCGCGTTCCGGCGCGTCGCCGCCATAGGCCGAGAGATCGTTTCCGCCAGTAAGCAGGATGCCGCTCAGGGGCAGGGCACCGCAGAGCGATCGGGCGGCTTCCGCCTCATTCGGCACCGGAATCGGCGTCAGACCGCAGGCCATCATGAATTTTGTCCACAGTTGGTCGAGGCAATTGCGTCGTTCGCCGAACTGGGTATCGACCGCGACACGCTGGCTAATGGCAATGAGGCTCATGCGATAACTTGAACCTCCCGATTGCCGCAGTCGAGGTGGATTTTCTTTGCGGCACTCCAGCGCTGAAATAATGCTTCACCCGCGCCGATCACGGCGGGAATGCCCAATTCGCCGGCCCGGATTGCCATGTGGGAATTCACGCCGCCGAACCTCGTCACGAATCCCGAAATGCCGCGCGTGAAGATCCAATCAAACCCGGGATCAGCGCTCGGTATGAACAACACCTTGTTTGCGAAGCTTTCAGGTGGATCAGAGATGTGGGCGATCGGGGCGGTAACGCAATTCTGCGTGATGTAATTCGGTTGGGTGGGTGGCAGATGAAAGCCGTAGACCTCCTCAGGCGCCGTGATGAGTGGCGGCAGGATGAGACTTTGCGTGAGCGCGTATCGACGCTTGTTTTCGCTGATGCTATCCCGCAGCCGCGAGCCTACGGCGCCACTTTCGTGATAGAGGCTCCGAATGGCGGTGAAATCCAGAAAGGCACAATCCTCGGTCGCAATTCCGTGATCCTCGCCTAGCTTCCTGATGAGCACAAGCGTATCGCTCAGGCTGCGCGTGAATACGAACTTCGCAAATTCGCGGCCCTCGATGCCACCTTTTATAAAATCGATGAGGCCGAGGACGTCGTGATCGAGCTGATGCTCACGAAGGAGTCGCTCGATGTGCCGCAATTGCGTGACCGAGAGGGCGAATCGGGGCACCACCGGCTCAGGCATTCGTGGCGCCGTCCAATCGAAATAAAGATCCGGTGCCTCATCGTAACGTGGTGACAGAATATCGTAAGTCCCGGGACGCAGATGACCATAACGCTCGAGGAATTCCGTCTTTGACAGCGAGGCAAAATCCCGACCGATACGCGAGCCTACGGTTTCCAAATTTGCTAGGAACGCAGCAAACTCTGATTCGTCGAGAACGCCAGTGGTGACGAGAGAGCGAAGAAGCTGGACCGCGATAAAACCTGCCCGCGCGAGACCGGCAAATGGCAAAGTGCCATAGCGCTTGCAATCTTCGATGAGCCAGTAAATTCGACTGATCTTATCGATCCCCGCGTCGCGGATTGTTCCGAGACGTTCCGCAAGTATATCAATCTTTTCACGATCCCGGCGCCAAAGGCCGGTCTCGCCATGGATGATGCGATTTGTCAGATGACGCAGCGACTCGGATAGGCTGGCAATTTCGTCCTTCGAAAAGCCGTGTTGCTCGAGTAAAGCAATGCGCTCGGCCAAGTCAAAGGTGTGGCACGAGAAGATGATCTCGAACTCGACCTTGTCGTGGAGATTGGGCTGTGCCACTAGGCGGTCGATGTAGTAGTTGACCAGCCTATCAGCGAGCGCACTGTCAACATCGCGCGGCACGAAGGAATTGAAGCTGACGCGAACGTCGATATACGGCAACCCATGAAAGCTTACCATCAGTGGGAAGCTCCGCAGATTTTTGTAGCCGTAATTGTCGCGCTGATAGGCCCAGATCGAGTCGGTGACGAGCTCCTGATAAAGCGTCAATGCCAAGGTTTTTGGTCGCAGCCCGACGATCTCGGCGGGATTCCAATCCGGCATCACCCCAAAGACGGAGCGGATGCCATGGAGATAGGGATGCGGCCGGTTAAGTAGATCGATCTTGCACGCGATCTGAGCGACAGCAAAGTCGAATTCGTCTGCGTTTGGAATAGGGGCGTTCGTGTTGACGACGAGAGGGCGTACCTGCAGCAGGTAAAGCTCCCCATGCTGATCAATGGCAAATTCGATATCCAACGCATCTGACGCGAGCAGGGATTCGAGTTCGGCGAGGAGTGCAACTATCTGGACGAGAGGCTGTGGAACCGCCTCGGGTCGGTTCCTAACGCACCAAAAGGTTTTGAGCTCGCCGCTTGCCCCCGAGGTTACGAGGTCGGTGCGTCCTGAGCAGTCGTCGTAATTGATGACGAAATAAGGTCCGTTCCCGTTCGGATCGCGTGTGAACGCGACCCCGGCCATCGACACGCTCGATAACATCGGCTGGATAAATACTTGATCATCGTCACTGCTGTCCTCGAATGAGGCGATGACGTGTTCGACTGCGGTTGCCAGAGCGGCGTCGCCTCTGACGTCGAGAACGGTTTCATATTTTCCCGCCGCGGACCGTGCCGCGCCGTCTTCGCTTGTTGCACTACTGCGAACAATCAGCGTCTCATGTCCCCATGGCGCCGCGGCGACGAGCGCGAGAATGGAGTTCTGATCGGCGCGCCACTGAGCGACCGAAAAGCGAACTTGGGGCAGAATTCGAGCGTGTTGCAGCCGCGGTGCGAGACTCTGCAGGGTCTCGGCCTTGGTACCTAAGCAGACCGGTCCGACCTTGGAAGGTTTGCGGCTCTCGTAGCCGACGACGCGCTTCCAGATGAGGTCAACCGCCGCGTCGGCATCAAGCGCGCCATAATTTTCCAGCACGACATCAGGTGCTTCGGGTTCCTCGACCGCAATGTCGATACCTACGACATTTGCGGCCTTGCCACGGCGAGCGCAGGCATAAATTCCCTTTGGGTCCCGCCGCTCGATCTCGGCCATGGGAACACGGAGGTAGATTTCAAAATATCCAGGGATGTGGGCCCGATTCCATCGTTGCACGTCGCGGAACATTGAGATCGTTGCACAGACGACGTCAATCCCCTGCTCGGCCAGAAGACGGCATAGGCGGCCGTTTCGCATGGCCGACCGTCGACGGTCGTGGATTAGGTGGCCGAGATCCTCCGCGATCGTGGCGCGCAACTCGTCGCCATCGAGAAAGACCGCCCCGCGGCCCGCAGCGCGCAATTGGCGCCATAACGCTCGCCCCGACAGTGCTTTTACCGCCGCCCGAGAGGCCAGTGATCCAAAATACGCGGCCTCGGCCTTCACTGAACGCTTCGGGGAACTTTTGGGCAGGAATGCCCAGGACCTGTCATTTTTTAACGTTAATAAAACTGACATGTTCGCTCAATAGGGGGATATTCCTAATCCTGTATATATGCGCAACAGAGTTGTCTGTGTGCACAATAGAGTTGTCTCTATTCACAATAGAACCGAGAAGATGGTGCCACCTCGGGCGTTTCTCGGGCCTCGATTTCGACCCTCCGCTTGATGCTGCAAATTCCGGGGAAGCAGTGGCTGGCAGACAGGACAGACGCGCGCCGCGCCTGTTTGGGGATTTCGTTTCAGCGGAACATGGACACAACGGGACGAACGATGATGCGCGGCAGCGACATCGATATGCGGCTATTCGCGAAGAAGGCCGGTGCGAGCGTCAATTTTCCGGCCGGCAGCATCGTCTTCAACAAGGGCGATCCCGGCCCGTGCATGTACGTGGTGCAGTCCGGCGTTATCGAGATGGTGATCGGCGAGAGGGTGGTTGAGGTCTGCGGCGCAAACGAAGCGATCGGATTTATGTCGATGATTGACAGTGCGCCGCGCTCTTCGACCGCGCGTGTCAAGGAGGCGTGCGAACTCTCGATCATCGATCAACGCCAATTCCGTTTCATGGTCGACGAGGTACCGAATTTCGCGCTCTACATCATGGGTGCGATGGCCCGCCGCATCCGTGGTATGGGGCAGGCGATGTAGCGGAGGTGCTGATCCGATGCTCAGCTCCTCATTGCACGCTTATATATCCTTTAAATTATTGACTCTGATAATTTTGATTGGCAACGCTGCGCTGCGAGAAGCTTATCAGAGGAAACCCACCGTGAAGCAGTCACTGTTTGCGTGCTTGATAGCAGTAAGCGTCTTTTTTGTCTCCAGCCACGCGCGGGCGAACACCTACAACCTTACCCTCACGGATTCAGCCAACAGTCAGTATAGCGGGACGGGCACGCTCGTCATCGTCGGGGCTCCTAATCCGACAAATAGTTATGATGATTTTTGCCCGAGCAACAGTTGCGGCGGCGGCACACTGACCTCGCTTTCATTTAAGCTCAACAATGGTGACACCTTCAGCACATCAAATTCGGGAGTGTCTGGCGTGTCCGCTGTTTTCGATGATGGCATTTTGCAGTCAATTGGCTTCTACGACAATTTTTCCAACGATCAGTTTACGATCACGTCTGATCTCGATTACACGTACCACGTTTACTCTCCGCAATTCACCGCCACCGGCGCGATCTCATTGGCTGCCGCGCCACTCCCGGCCGCCCTTCCGCTTTTTGCTGGCGGTGTTGGCGTAATTGGACTGGCCGGCTGGCGCAGGAAACGAAAGTCTCCTGCTATCGCAGCCTAACAAAATACGCCGATCAGATTTCGGAAGGATCGCCTCGCGAGGCGGTCTTTCAAGGAAAGGGATTTGACGTCCAACTAAGCGGTCGCAACACCAACCTTCCGCTTACGGCGCCATCCGAACATTCCGACAAGGCTTAACCCTGTGGCAAACAGGGGCATCATGGCTGGCAGAGGGGTGGCTGTTGCATCAGGAGCAAACAGCACCGCATAATTCCGGGTCGGCTGAAGTGCTCGTCTTCGAGCAGGTCTGACCGGGCCTTAACGCGCCCAACCGAGCCGGTTCACACCGACGTTGGCGCGGCCTGTTCATCTCGACGCTTTAAGATTTTCGGCCGAGGATTTTCCGCGGTTGTCGACCACCTCGTATTCGATTGACTGCCCCTCATTCAATGACGACAAGCCAGCGCGCTCGACCGCGGATATGTGCACGAACACGTCCTTGCCGCCATCCGTGGGCTGAATGAAGCCATAGCCTTTTGTCGGATTGAACCACTTCACCGTACCCTTCGCCATTATCGCCTTCTCCAAGAAATCGGAATGGCTTGAAATCATAGCCTACCGACGCGTCAGTCGCACCAGGCGGGTGCGGGGATATCCACACTCCCGGGAAAGCTTCGTCAGTGGATCTATCTTCTGATCCAGCGCACAATTTCGGTGAACCGGTCGGGATACTCAAGAAAATAGATGATTGTTACCAGCGGCGCCACGACCAAGAGCCAATCTTGCATGTGGTACTACCCCGCAAGTTGTGCTCCGCCCGGCGCGAAATTGTGCCGCCCTTTTTTCAATGTTCCATTACCACCAATGTTCGCCTTAACTAAAAATGATTTGATCCAACCCCCACGCGTAACGCGGCAAACACCGCCAAGCGGCCGGTGTTGTTGCGACCTCCGCAAGCGACTTGAGCTTGAAATCACTTAGCCAAGCGAGTGATTACCTCATGACGCGCCCGATCGACCTTCGTCGGGCCCATTTCGATCGCACGGCGGCTTCGAGCCAAACTTGTGCCATCTGCAGAAAAATATCGCGCTCACTATCGGACTTGGCAGTCTTCGCCCAGTCCAGACACTCATTCGCGAAGTCGCGAAATTCCTTCGACGACAAGACACGTTCCCCAATGGCGTATCTGTGTCCCGGTCACATACGGCTATGCAATCACACCTTTAAGGGTGATTTTGTGACGAAATTGCACAAGGCTTGGAGATTGTCCACAGAGAAAGTCGTGGATGGGCGGCGCGCAGCCGGCCCAATCACTCCACCGGGTCCGCCCCGTAACCTTAATCTCGAAGCGCGATGGAATTTGCTCACACCGCGTGCTCCCGTGCCAAGCGAGGCAGCGGAGTCGCTCTACTCTCGTTGTCTTAATCCAGGCCCCAAGCGTGAACCCCCGTCACGCTTGGGGTTCCTGCTTTTGCGTATTTGAGCAATCGGCTCATCGCCGACGGCGGTCAGCAGTTGGCGTTGACGCAAGCGGCGGACGAATCCGGGCATGGCGTCATCACCTCGATGGTTGTTCTGGTGCCAACGACTAAAGCCAAACCCAAAACTACTAGGCGAGGAGCTTGTTCATGGCCGTAATCTCTTCTTGCACGCTGCCATGCTGCAGAGGTCGCAGCCTGGACGATGTGACCGAGATCACAGGATTGCTCAATGGGGCAGAGCGGGGCGAGCATGCGCTGGGGTAGGAAGGGCCAATTGCGTTATTTCGAACTACAAAAACAGCGAGCCTCTTCATCCCAGGCAGTCGGCCCACTTCGTCCCGGAAATTGCCTCAGACCTTGAAAAGGCCGCTGTGTGGCTCGCGCGTAGTCGTCTACTCGTCGTCTCTGCTTATTCGTTAGGACCAACCTGCCTGCCGTGACGCAGAAACTCTACTAATAGCCCTGCCAGATTTTTTTGTCGCGCCCTGTTGAAGCCGCCGCTTCGCTCGGGCAGCGACACTGACGCGTCGGTCGGTGTTACCAATCAGGTTACAAATATCCGGACAATTTTAATGGATGGCGCAAATCAACTTTGGAAGGTTTGAGCGATACTTCTCTGATCCAGCTCCCAATCGCTCGCCGAGCGCTACCGTTGATGTCGTCGATGAATGTCTTGCCACGACAATGTGAGCCGCAACGAACAGAACGATCCGCCCCACTCATCGAACTGAGCCCCGGGGGACCGGCCAATCTTTTCCTTGTCCACGATGGCGACGGCAACACCCATGTGTATTTGAATTTGGCGCGTCGCATGCCGGATAGCATTGCGGTATTCGGGATCGCGCCCCGCGGCATCGCGGGCGTGCCGCTCGCTTACACGCACATCGAAGACATGGCCAGTTGTTATGTTGAAGAGGTGCGCAAGAGGCAGCCGCGCGGTCCCTATCTTTTGGGCGGCTTGTGTGCCGGCGGCGTCATAGCGCACGAAATGGCGTCACAACTTGTCGATGCAGGTGAGATTGTCAAGTTAGTAGTCTTGCTCGACGCAGCGACACCTCAAGCACCTAAACGGCGGGGGCGCGTTAGCGAGCAGCGTTTCCATCGGTTGAAACTAGCGATCGCGAATGCGTGCGGGAGGGAGCGTTCGACCATCGGTCAGGTGCGCTCCGTCGCCGCTGTTGTCTCCCAGAAATTGGTGAATGTGCTTGAGTGGGAAATCATCGGGTATGCGGGACGTTGGTGGGTGTGCGCACGCTTTCACCTATTGCATCTACTGCTGGCGCGACGGCTTCCGTGGCCGCGGTGGGTAACAGAACTTAGCCTGCGTCAGATCTACGAATTTGCCGAAGCCCGCTACCTGCCAAAGCAGCTACGCGGCGTACCCACCGTGCTCGTGCGGGCGCGACACCGAACACCCATTTTGAGCGATACCCCTTATCGCATGATCTACGCCGATGAGACGTTGGGCTGGGGATCGACGACCCAAGATCTTGCTATCGTCGACGTCGACGGCGGTCATTCGACCATGCTGGAAGAGCCATTTGTCGAGTTGCTCGCTGCGGCACTGCTGATCCACATAAATCGTAAATCCCGAGTTGTCGCTAACAAGATAGTGTCTCGTCGGCGTGGTCCAACACGGCGCGGAAGGCAAGTTGCGCTATAATCAACTTGCCCGAGGTTGGGGCGCGACTGCGCCAGACCGCTCACCGGTCCATTTTCCGCCGTCATTCATATTCGCTTTGCCCCTTAAGCAACGTGGCAGAAACAAGTTGCTGGGCAACAGGGCGGGCGATTAAGGTAGATGGCAAAGCTAACGCGCCGATCGCAATAGGTCGTTGATGTACGAGACATTTTACGGGCTGCGTGAAAAGCCATTCTCGATTTTGCCGGACCCTGACTTAATCTATTGGGGCCACAATCACCTGTTGGCGTTTGCCATGCTTGAATTTGGCGTTACGAACAGCGCCGGCTTCACGGTGATCACTGGCGAAATTGGCTCTGGCAAAACGACCTTACTGCGTTTCCTTTTGCGCCAACTCGACCCCAAGATTGCCGTCGGCTTGATATCGAATACACCCCGAGGCACCGACGGGCTCCTTCAGTGGGTTATGATGTCCTTAAATCAACCGTACGAGGATTCATATCCGGTGTTGTTCCAGAAATTTCATCAGTTTCTCCGCAACGAATATAGTAAGGGACGCCGTACGATCCTTATCGTCGACGAAGCACATAATCTTGGTCTCGATGCTCTTGAAGAACTTAGAATGCTGTTGAACATCAATGCCGACAAACATCAGTTTCTTCAGATTATGCTGGTCGGGCAGCCGCAGCTGAAGGAAATGCTTCGCGAGCCGCGGCTCCTGCAGTTTGCCCAGCGCGTGTCCTCGGACTATCACCTGCGACCCTTGAAAGCTGACGAGGTTAAGAAATATATCAACTATCGGCTTTCCGCTGTCGGATCACGCTTTGAGTTATTCTCAGATGAGGCCTGCAAGATGATTGCCGATGCGAGTCTCGGCATACCGCGCACGATCAATATTCTTTGTGATACTGCGTTGGTGTACGGTTTCGCTACCAGCGCGCGGCAGATCGGCGCAGATCTGATAAACCAAGTCATAGCTGACAAGAAAGAATTCGGGGTCCTGCCGCTGCCGTCTCGGTCCGTTGAATTGCAAGATTGATCCGGCGTTTCCGGAAATTTAGCAATCCGATCAATTTAATCGGATGTCCAGTCGGCCCGATCGGTCCGATGTTGCGAACTCGGGTTTTTCAGGCCTATCGCGCAACGACGTTATCGGATGCGGCGGACGTTGATCGAAATTAGAGGTGAAGCTCTCGCGGTAGGAAATTGGCGATCTCGGCGGCCGGTACAAAATAACCGGCAAAGCCATCAACCATGCCAACGAGGCGGCCACTTCTTAATTGGTATTTATTCTTCTGTATTTTTGCACTCACGATACCGAGAAGGCATTTTCGTTCCGCGTCGAAGATACCGGATCCAGAATTTTGTTGGGTATTGATGAGAGTACCGAACCTACTTCGAAACTTAGGTGCGATTAACAGCGGCGATATAATTCGAGTGCGCGCCGTCTTCTCGGGAATGACGTCAACAACCTCAACGCCGACTTCCGGTGCTTTCTTGCACAGCGGATTACGTCGCAGTCGCAGGCTTAGTGGCAACCCGGCCTCCTCGACAGACAGAAGCGCCAAGTCTATCTGCTCAAATGAGCCTTCCTTGACAACTTTCGCGGGGAGATCTTGGCCGGCAATCAGCACGCGCGGGCGTGTAAGAAGCGGCCAGTTGCCCACGACATGAGCCGCGGTGATAATAATCCCTTTGCCGAGATAGATGCCGTAGCCAGTGAATTGGTTTCTGAATGGCAGGGTTTTGACGATGTTAACTGCGTATATTCTCAGAGGATCGTCGATGGTCTCGGCCTGCACGGGTGAAGATATGTGGCCTGCCAATAAAATGATGAAGCCGAACAATGCGACGGAGCGCATCAATTGCCTAATTCAATCTGTTGCTGTCACGCAGCGATAATAGTGGCATGAGTGCCGGTTACAACAGCAGAGCCCGACTGCGGCGCGAACTCGGCGCCACGACTGACCGGTCTCCATTTGCGACGTGCAATCCATTGGTGTGCTTGGCCAGGCCAGGGGAAACCCTGTCGCGTTTTCATCGTCGCGTTCCCGCTGCGGTAGCTCGGTTCAGAGGCTTAGCGCTGAGCATTCCGCCGAGGCTGGAACGGCCAGTGGATCGATTCCTTTGCGATCAATTGAGCGTCCGGCTGTTGGATGCAGCCGCGCTGCAATCTGAAGCGTGCTAATCTTTGCTTCTGTTTTGTCCTTGCTAACGGTAGCGGGTGCGATTGTAAGGTCGGCGCACCCGAGCATGACTAAAGCCAAAAGGGGTCAGTCCATTCTCAGATCATATGCAATGCCGATAAGAAGACTGTTTCAAATTGCCGCCTGGCTTTTGCTTTTCGCTATCGTCGTACTGTCGGTTGTTCCGGCACAAGATCGACCAGTCACACCGGCTCCAAGCGAGATCGAGCACCTGGTTATATTCCTGCTCACGGGATTGGCGTTCGGGCTTGGCTATGTAAGGCGGCAGCTGGCCAGAGCCCTCGCCCTTATTGCGTTTTCAGCCGCTATCGAGCTGATCCAGTTGGAGATTCCTAGCCGGCACGCCCGTTTTAGTGATTTCCTTGTGAATGCGCTGAGCGTCAGTATCGGCGTTGGCTTGGCGACACTTATAGCGGGGCGCAAAATGCATTGCGGATTATCGCGTCGCTCTGGGGCCTGACAGGTCATGGTCACGCCTTTGGCAGACCGGTGGATCGACACGGCGCGATGCCATCTTCAGCGTTAATTTTCCCATCGATAGTGGCTAAACTATCACAGATGTAGCGCCTGTAACGCTCTACAATGCAGCCGGAAAGTCGGGGGATTGACGTCTTCAGTATTGCAGGGTGCCGGCGCGACTAGGAATATTTACCGCGCAAACCGCGGTTGATCCAACGGCATAATATCCCCCCCTGCTTGATGGTGACGAGCAATTGGGATGTGGGCCATGATCAACAGATGGATTTCCCTGGGAGCGGTCATTGCGATTGGGCTGTTAGTCGCGGGCTGCTATACAGATTTCGGGCCGGTTGCTGCTGAGCCGGAGCCACTTCCTCCTCCAACGGTGACAACCCACTTTGAGGTTGGTGATCGCGTGACGGTCACCGTCTATGACGAGCCGAACCTAACCGGCGTCTATGACGTCAATCCCGCTGGATTCATCGAGATGCCATTGATTGGGCCGGTGCGGGCAGTCGGGCGTACACAAGCGCAACTGGAGCGAGAAATTGCGGACCGCTATAGCCGCGGCAAATTCCTGCAAGAGCCGAAGGTGACGGTCGTCGTTGTCGAATATCGACCGATTTATGTTTTCGGCGAGGTCGTCAAACCGGGGTCGTATCCATATCGAGGCGGCCTCAACGCGCTTACCGCGGTCACAACTGCCGGCGGCCTGACCTACCGCGGAAGCAAGGATACCGTTCTCATCCAACGGGCCGGGCAACAGGTATGGAACCGGTATCCGTTGGTATCGTCGGTTGCGGTATTGCCGGGCGACATCATTCGAATTCCCGAGCGGTATTTCTGATGGGCGTCACGTTGCCGATCGTCAACCAATCCTACTGGTAAAGTGATGTCCGATGAACGGCTTTCGACATCTGATGCTCCGGACAACATCAGATCGAATAAGAAGCCTCGTCCTTTGCATCGCTTTGAGCGCGTGCGTCGTCGGACATTTTGATCCTGCCGTTGCTCAGACAGCGACACCGCCTCCACTCGTTCCGCCCCTAACCAGCCCTCTGCCTAGCGGGATGGGATCACTTACCCTTGGGCAATGGCTGCTGACCCCCACATTGGGGCTTTATGGTCTTTACGACACCAACGTCCATTCGAACGTAACGGATCCGCTGTCGGGACCAGGATTCCATATTCATCCCGCCCTGCTCGCCGAATTCAATACCGGAATTTTCGACACGTCACTGTACGGAAACATCGACAGCGTGATTTATCCTACGCTTGACCCAGTGAACAATACCTTCGATCGGCAGGCCGGATTCATCCAGAAATATTCACCGCTGCCGGACCTTGTCTTCAGCGCGCAGGGAGACTACACGCACACAACAAACGCCAATGTCATAGCAAATACGACCAGCCCATCTATTCCCTCGAGTTCCCACCTCGACTTCGCCGGCGTCTCCACCACTTCCGGGCGCCGCCGGAGTTACGGCAAGCCAACAGACTGTGGTCGATCCCAGCGACACTTATACCGCCACGTTCAGCGTATACAAAGAATTCAATCGCGCTTTTTTAAAGCTTGGCGCCTCGATTGCCCAAACAAACTATGAGATGGCACCGACATCGGATTATGGCCTAAAAACCTACAACGGAAGCGGCGGATATTGGTTGACCCCGTTGCTCTATGCCTTCGGGAGTGGCTCACAAAGTTTTGAAAGTCCTGCTATCGGTTCCGCCGAAAGCTTTTATCAGGTGAGGGGGGGCATCGGTTCAGACAAGATCAGCTTTTTCCAGGGCTCAATCTATTACGGCGAGCAGGGAACCGAAGTTGCGGACGGTGGGGGAGCAGCCGCGGGCAACCTCTACGGCGGTATAATTTCTTATTATCCAACCGACCCTTGGAACATGAGCTTTGCCGTCGACAGGTACAGGAATATTTCTAACATCACGTCGACAACTAACCTGGCCCAGGGCGGTTTGTCGCTTGTAGGCACAGGCATTTCGGCCAGTAAATCGACGCAGAGCACCGCCTTCACCTTCAGGTCCAATTATCAGTTCTCAGAGCAGACATTGGTTTTTGGCGTGGTGAGCGACACCATCATTGATTTCATTGACTCGCCAAGAGTGGATAGTTCGTGGCTTGCATCGATGGGCATTCGACATCAACTTCGGCACGATCTCGTGTTGAGCTTCGATTACCAATACATCCGCTACATTTCGAACCAGCCTCTGACCAGTTTTACGCGCAGCCTCGTTTCCATTGGCGCGGTCTATAGTTTCTAGACCTGCTCAACGAGCATGCAGCGAATGATCCTCACACCCTGCGCGGGGTCATGCGCGCCCAACGCTCGTCGCCCCATATTTTTCCGCAGTATCGTTTGCTCTTGCAATTGGTGGGGCGGCAACTCCAGGAGTTTATCGCCCGGTGACAGAGCTGCTGGCTCGATTTTGTCGATGATCGGGGCGAGCTACCACCGGACCGTGGCTGTCGACAGATACGGGAACCTGCGCTAAATTAATTGACCAACCCGTATCTTGGTGTTCATAGCCGGGGCACGACCATCAGGAGGAACAGTATGCGAGTTCTTCTCACTGCCGCCACGCTTGTTGTGGGTCATTTTCTGATTAATAGCGCCCCGGCCTTGGCGCAGGAGCAATGGGGTCTTCTCACGCCCGCCCAGAGCAGGGCGTATCATGCATGCCTGACCGCAGCATGGGTCGACGACTATTGTCGAACAAATGCTTGGGGAATATTCGTGCGTTATGAGCGAACATATCCGGCATGCGTGCTAGCGAACCGTGGGCGGATATTTCCCTTAGATGGCCGTCCGTTCGTCGATGCGGATGAATACTGCTGGAATCAGGCGCAAGGCCCGCTCCGCTAAGCCGGGAGAGTTCATCTTACCAATCGGGTTGGCCGTCGTGGAGGCGTCGCGGGACCATGTCGGCTGCACTCAGGACGCGGTGACCTAATCCCCCGCGGAGAGGCTGAAGCGCCGTGCTGCAAGCGACGGCGCAAAACGCGCTCGGGCTTCCTTCGCGTTTACACCTTCGACCGCCATTGACTGGTCCGCGGGGCTAGGACTGCTCGATCCGAGACGATCCGCATCTGTGCACCAGATGCGTCCGCCTCAGATGCCGGCAGTTGCCTTCGCTGCTCGCTTCCTGCGCCAGGAACCGGCAAAGCCCAATACACCGAGCCCACCGGCAAAAAGTGGCAAGGCGGCCGGGAGGGGAGAGTTCGTAAAGCTGACGCCCGGCGTGATGTCCCAGTCCTGTGCGTCGAAAAAGTTTACGTCGAAAGTGTTGCCGTTCAACAGGGTGACCAAATCAGTCACAGATGCAATGGTCGACTGATTGTTTTGCTCGCCCGAAGTGTTGTAATGGCTGCCATCAGCGGTGGGGCTTGAACCGTTGCCGGCCCAATAGATGCAGTCAGATTCGCCTGTGCTGGTACTACAGGCAATCGGGCCGCTAGTGCTAGCTTGGAAGGTCCCATATTGCGTAAGGCTGCCGGTTGACACGGTTGTTGACCCGTTCTTTTCCGTGAAAGAGAACACGACCTTTATTGTTCCGCTGCCGGACCCGGTTGGGTCCGCCGTGAAGAAATTTTGTACACCGGTCGGCAGTCCATTTGAAATATTCAGAACGTTGACGATTGATGGCGCATTGCCCGTGAACGACTGCGTCGTAACAGTGATAGTCCCATCCACTGTGTACCCATCGACTGTGAGGAGCGTGGTGGCGGATGCGGCTCCCGCGCTGGTCAGGAACACCACGGCGGCCGCGGCGAGAAGTTTATGCATTTTCATAACGACGCCCCTGTTTCAGCCCTTCTGAGCTTGGCGATCTTTCTGAGATCGGATCGGAAACGTTGATTTAGCGAACCATCGGTGTCAAGCGATGAGAAGATATATACCGACCTCTAATCAGGGCTCTGAGACCGCAACTGGATCGTTTTAGCTCGGGTTTTCGGTGATGATTTCCCCGGCTGGGAGGAGCGGAGACCGATGAAGACGTCAAGGTTTTCGGAAGCCCAAAAGGCGTTCATTCTCAAGCATGTGCAGACGGCATGCCGGAGGACGGATATCTGCCGCAAGGCGGGGTCGGCAGGCGACCTATTTCGATTAGTGGAAGAAGTATGACGGGGTGCTGACGACCGAGATGCGGCAGCTCAAGCGCCTCGCGGATGAGAACGGCAAGCCTGTGGAAGGTTGTCGCCGATCTAAGGCTGGACAGGGAGATGCAGCGGGACGCGCTCCGCCGAAAGTTTTGAACCCTAGGTAATCGCCCAGAAGACGATTATGTTGCTCAACCAGCTCGACGCAGCCCGCGCACCGTGAGACAGCCGGGAAAATCTAGCCGCCAGCGATCCAATGTTCGGCCCCAGTAAATCGTTGCTGGATGACAGTTCAAAGATGTGTCGGCGATCGAACGCTGGCTCAGCTGGCGGAGCGGTTCAACGTCCATCCAAATCAGATGCCATTGTGGAAGGCCAGCTTGAGGGCAGGGCGGCTCATGTTTTCAGTGCCGGCAGCGGCTGGCGAGGTCCCCGGGGTAGGCAATAGTGACCGCGCCCAGCACCGCAACGACCGGTCAGCGAGGTCGCGGTTGCGAATAGTAATATTTTGCCCAACTCCGGTACCTTATTGAGCACAAAGCGAATGACTTCCGCCGACTGCAAATGGTTGTTGCATTCCTCGATCTGCGAGACCGTCGATGTGCCGACGGCAGCTACCAGCAAAATGCAGTCAAGCTGCGGCAAAATCGCAAGGACATCATCGCTCGACAGCATCGGCGGGAGATCAAGAATAACCGTGGGGGACCGGTAGTCCCTTCTTATCTCCTGCAGCAGTGTACCCATCGCACGAGACGCCAGCAAAGCAGACGAACTCGATGTCGAATTCTCGACCGGCAGAACCACCACGCGGTGTTTTGCCACGCGCGCCTGAATGATCGCGCTCGACAAACTTGTTCGACCCTCAAGTACACTGACCACGCCGCTCTCGCGTTTCACCCCCAAGCAACTTGCGACTTGCGGCTTCTGAAGATCCAAATCAACCAACAGCACCGAGCGCTCGGGTTGCCGGGCTATACTGAACGCCAAATTGATAGCAGTGACAGTCTTTCCACAGCCTGGTGTAGGCGACGTGATGCCGAGAATTTTCCAACCCTTTTGGTCCATCGATTGCAGAACTTGTGTCCTCAGCATATCGAAAGGTTTCGATCGAGGATCGGTATCGTCGTAAGCGATGATCCGCTTGGAACTCCAAATATTTCACGTTAAGCGCGATCTCCGGACTTTGTGCGCCAACGGAATTTTCAATGCCAACATTGGGTTCGAATGGCGGTCGTGATGGATACAATGGGGCAGGGCCCTTTTGCGCCGCGCCCGCAACATCGGGCCCGCGTCCGCGAGCCCGCTCAAGAGCCTGTCGTATGTTATCCATCAGTTATCTCAAGCCAACGAAGCGCCGGGTCTGATATGCCAATGAGCTACTTCGATAGTCGCGTCAATTGAGATAGCCAGTATTGATTAACCCAAGACAAATCGATGGGCGGGCCGAAGAAAAGGAACCCCGCCACTCCGGCCAGCAGCAGGACGGCGACAACGACTGCCAACACCGTGATTCGGCTCTTTCTACGAAATGTTTCCGCACGCGTCGCAATGTACGGAATTGAGACAATCAAGCGACCGTGGGCTACACCGAGGAGTTCGCGGCTGTCTCGTATGCTCGTGTCAAAAAACTCCGCCGCAAATACCGCGCCCGCGCCAGCGGCAGTCGCCAGAGCAAACGCCAACACCAACAGCTTGAGCCTATTTGGTTTGATCGGCTTTTGCGGCACGATCGGCTGTTCAATAACTTGCAAACGCTCCGACTGCTGGTCTCTTTCCAGCTTTTCGCCGAGGCGCGCTGCTTCGAGTTTTTTGTTGGTGTCTTGCATACTAGTCGCGATAGCCAATTGTCGGCGCCCAAGTTCGACGAGTCCGCCATCAAATTGGGCCGCTGCTTGGGAGGGCGTCGCGGCAACAAGCTGCTCCATTGCCGCGATTTTCTTTTTAAGAGCCATGACGACGGGATGAGCGTCGGAATAAATTGATCTTTTTTGTGCGAGCTCTTCCTTCAACCTCGTAAGTTCGACGACCTGCAATCTAGCCGGGTCCATTAATTCCGCGGTTCTATCGTTGGGCCGCACCTTACTTTCGGAAATCTGCGTCTCGACCGCCGCAAGTTCGGTTTGTAGCCTCTGCAACTCGCTGGCGAGGAATCTCGTGGTCTCTGCGGCACGGTTGGTCCGGTTGCGAGCGTCCTCACTGAGAATGAGCGTGAGAAAATCATTCGTCACCGCCGAAGTGACTTGAGGATTCTCATACTCGAAGCTCACCGTGAACGCGATCGTGGAAATGCCGGAACGTGCCGAATTCGAATTGATATCCACCAATTCGAATTTCGATCTCTCTCGCATCAAATCGAGAAGTTGCGTTCCCGACATCCACTGCCGTTCGTGCGCAAACATTCCGTACTTATTCACCAGCGTCAAAAGATTGTCTCTGGTCAAGATGCGCTGTTGAATGACCTGGATGCGCTCATTGGCGGTGTCGGTAACCGTCGGCCTGACGAGATCGGTGGGGATCTCCTGTGATTCAACGAGAAATCTTGCCTTCAGCGCGATAAATCGGCCGTTGTATCGCAGTAACAACAGCGCCAAGGAGCATAATGGCGGTGAATGAAATTATGAAATAAAGCGCCCGCCTCTTCAAAATTCTAAGATAATGGCCAATGCCAAATTTTTGGCCGCCATCTTCGTAGAAAGTTCCGTTTTGGGGACCGTACGTTTGCGGACTGGTTTGGAGCATTGATGTCAACTATCCACCACCCAGTGGTGTGATTTTATAGCACAACCTTAGCCTTACGCGCAATTTTAGCTCATGCGGCGTCGTCGGAAGCTGTCCGGAAAGTTAACCGGGTTAACGCGGCGATCGGTTTCTTTCGAGCCGGCGCTGTTTTCGGGCCGGCGTCTTTTTAATGCCAGCGCTGCTTCATGCCAGCGCTGCGGCTTTTTTGAGGTTAATTCGCCGTGCGGACCGATCGCTGAAGCTGCACAGACTTCCAGTAACATCTTGCAGTTCCATAGCTTCCAGTGACACCTTTGCCGCTTGACAAGCAACATAACATTGGGACTCTATGTTGTTGAGGCGGCGCCCTTTTTAAAGAATGCAACGGCTAGCGCATCGTAGGAAACTGCGGTCAAAGCTGCCGCCGCTATCTCGAGACATAGGCAGCGTGCGGCAGCTTCGCTGCGAAGATCATTCGTGCTGCCAGCTATCGAAGCTATGATGCGAGCAACTTGGTTCTCTGAAGACGTCAAAGTTGACCTTCTCAGCAGCAGCACCTCCGCCGCGGGTTGGGATGACCTTTCGCGCGAAGTGTACTGCGTGCTCGGCATTCCCGTTGACGCGATCGACATGCCGGCCCTTTTGCATGCAGTCGAAGCTGCCGCCGCCGCCAACACGTCCTTTCTTATATCAACTCCAAACCTGAATTTCCTCATCGTCAGCCAGCGGGATGCGGAGTTTAGAGAAACTCTGCTGTCTAGCGAACTCTGTCCGGCAGACGGCATGCCTATCGTGTGGATCGCTAGGCTCATGGGCCTGCCGATCAGGGTGCGGGTTGCGGGCTCCGATATGCTCGAAGCACTCAAGACCAAAGACCGTTCCACCCGCCGATTGAAACTCTTTCTGTTCGGGGGTGCCGAAGGTGCCGCTGAAGCCGCCGCCAAGGTTTTAAACCAGAATTCGGGCGGGTTGAGCTGTGTAGGTTCAATCTATCCTGGTTTCGGCACAGTCGAGGAAATGAGCCAGGATCACATTATTGCTAAGATTAATGCGAGCCATGCCGATTTCCTGATTACCGCCTTAGGCGCCAAGAAGGGGCAGTTGTGGTTGCGCCGCAACCACGATCGACTGCAAATTCCAGTCCGAGCACATCTAGGCGCGGCCATCAATTTTGCCGCAGGCAATGTCAGGCGCGCGCCGTCTGCAGTTCGCAGACTAGGCCTCGAATGGTTATGGCGCATCAAAGAGGAGCCGTATCTTTGGCGGCGCTATTGGAACGATGGAGGGACGCTACTCGTCCTGCTGTTGACCAATATCTTGCCCTTGGCCGTTCGGGCGGTTTGGCTGCGGCTACGCGGACGCAAGCGGCAAGGTCTGGCGATCGAGCGCACACAGGATCACGAAACAATCACCTTGAGCCTTTGCGGCGCCGCCGCCGCTTGGAACGCCGACAAAGCAATTGCGGTTTTTCGAGACGCGGTGGCGGCGAAGACTAAAATTAGAATTAACCTTTCCGACACTTGCGTTATCGACGCCCGTTTTCTCGGGTTACTGCTCATGCTGAGAAAGCGAGCCATGAGACAGCGCACGGACCTAAAATTCATCGGCGCTTCCGCGCGGCTACAAACAATGTTCCGCCTCAGTGGGGCCGGATTTCTGCTCGTTTCGGATCCACAGTAAGTTATTAAATTTATGTCCGTTCAGAGCCTCATTCCTTCGCAAACCAAGGCCATCCGTACCGGTCTTCTCGCCCTAGCCGCGGTCCTCGTGGCGGTCGTGGCATTTGACGACGCACTTTTGGAATTGGTGCGACGCTGGATCGCGGAGGAAGAATATAGCCATGGCTTCTTGATACCAGTCGTATCGGTAGGGTTGCTCTGGATGCGTCGCGAGGCATTGCTGGCCAATGTCGGTCGCCCGTCTTGGGCCGGACCGCTAGTTATCCTGCTCGCGATTTTCATGCACCTTATTGGCGAATATAGCTCCATTTTTATTCTTTCGCAGCTTGGTTTCATTGTTGTTTTGATCGGCATCGTGCTGGCGGTTGGTGGCTATCCTCTGCTCAAAGTGACATTTGTCCCAATTGCATTTCTTATCTTCGCAATCCCGATTCCGTATTTCATTAAATTGAAACTGACATTGCAGCTGCAGCTTATTTCATCCCAGCTCGGCGTCGACGTAATTCGGATGTTTGGAATACCCGTCTACCTCGAGGGAAACATCATCGACCTCGGTAATTTTAAGCTCCAGGTCGTCGAAGCTTGTAGCGGACTACGCTATCTGTACCCGCTTCTCAGCCTCAGCTTTCTGGCCGCTTATTTGTTTCAAGCGCCGATCTGGCAGCGCGCTTTGGTATTTCTGTCCGGTATTCCGATTACCATCGGTATGAACGGCTTTCGGATCGGCATGGTCGGCGTGACCGTCGACCGCTGGGGTATCAAGATGGCCGAGGGGGTACTCCACTTTTTCGAGGGCTGGATCATTTTCCTCGTATGCGCCGGACTCCTCGTCGCAGAAATTTTTCTACTGGCGCGCCTCTCGGGCAGATCGTTTTTTCAGATTTTCCGACTGCCGACGCTGACCGCGAAACCGGTTCGCAAAAAATCCTCGGAGCCGGCGGGCCAGTTGGCGCTCGTGAGCTCTTTAATTCTTGTTTGTGCCGCAGGGCTGATGGCGCATTCGATTTCTCATCGGCCGGAAATGATTCCTGAGCGCACCCGCTTTGCTGCTTTTCCGGCCAGGATTGGCGAATGGCAAGGTCATCCCGCACGACTTGACCAAGGCACCGAACAATCCCTGGGTCTGGATGACTACATTCTGTCGAATTACGCAAAAACCAACGGCAAGCCGGTCAATTTCTATGTGGCCTATTATAGCTCGCAGCGAAATGGGTACGCTCCGCATTCGCCGAGCGTGTGCATCCCGGGCGCGGGTTGGCTGATAACCGACCTCGAACCGATCAACTATAATGGCCTCGGCAGCGCGTTGCCCTTAAACCGCGCCATCATCGAACGGGACGGCGATTAAGCAGATCGTCTATTATTGGTTCGATGAACGTGGCCGGAAAATTGCCAACGAGTATTGGGCAAAATGGTACTTACTTGCCGACGCCATTACCAAAAACCGGACCGACGGATCGCCTGATACGGTTGACGACCGCGGTCTCACCGGACGAAACAGAGCACGAAGCCGACGAGCGCCTGCAATCCTTCATGCGCGATGTCGTGCCGAGCCTAGGCGCGTATTTGCCTTCGGAGCAGGGAAGTCAAGCTAAGTCCGCCCTTTATCCCAGCAACAGCGGTCGCGGATAGGTTTATCATGTACCGCTTCTTCAACCTGCGTTCAGCCAACATTCGCCGTGGTGTTCTCGCGTTGGCCATCATCGGACTTTCGGCCTGCAGCTCATCGGAGGAACGGGCCAAGAGTTACTACGAACACGGCGTTCAGCTTCTTGCGGCACACGATAACCAGCGCGCAGCGATCGAATTCCGAAATGCGGTAAAATACAATAAAGACCTGCTGCCGGCATGGCGGGGTCTCGCCGAGATCGAAGAACAAGCACACAACGGGCCCGGGTTGATTCCCGTTTTGCAGTCGCATCGTTGAACTCGACCCGAATGACATGACTGCACGGCTAAAGCTCGGCCGGCTGCTACTGCTCGGTCATGCCTATGATAAGGCGCTTAAATTGGTTGACGACGTCAAGGAAGCAGACAATCAAAATGCTGAACTTTTGGCTCTCAAGGCAGCCATTCTTTTAAAACTCAACGATGCCGCCGGAGCCGTTCGCGAAGCCGAGGCGGCACTCAAGATCGATCCCGCTAACCAGGCCGCTATGGTGGTGGTTGCTGCTGATGATTTCACGCGCGGCGACGCAAAAGGTGCACTAGAGATTCTCAATAATCAGACGATGGCTGGGAGCACTGACGTCGGGGTTCAGGTTTTCAAACTTTCAATACTCGAAAAAAACCAAGATCTGCAGCAAGCAGAGGCCGTCCTTCATAAGCTTATCGAGCTTAACCCGAAGGAAATCCGCTTTAAGAAGGAATTGATCAGGATCTACCTTTTCCAACATCGGAATGATGAAGCGGAGAAGGAACAGCGCAGCATTGTTGCTGCAGATCCAACCAATGCCGCCGCGCAGTTGGACCTCGTTCGGCTGTTGATTGCGATCAAGGGCCAAGCTGCCGGGCAACAGCAACTCGATGATCTGATCAAGGCCGGGGGGGACACTTTTCCCTATCAGACGGCGTTGGCACAGTTATATTTCGGCCAAGGCAAATTTTCGGAAGGTGTTGCATTGCTCAAGAGCCTTATAAGCGATGCGAGCTCCCCCGACCACGTATTAACCGCACAGATTAATCTTGCCGAAGTTTACCTCAATAAGAAGCAGACCGAGAATGCGGAGGCGCTCGTGTCCGATATTCTCAGCAAGGACGCGCGCAATACCGCCGGATTGAAGCTACGCTCCGTCATACGCTTGGACCGCGGCCAGGTCGACGGGGCCGTCGCTGATCTGCGCGAGGCACTCAGTGGTCAGCCGCATGCGGTCGATCTTATGTTGATGCTGGCGGTCGCATACGAGCGCAGTGGATCGATCGATCTGGCCGAAAAGGAATTCGCCGACGCAATGCGGCAGTCAAATTTTAACCCATCCGTCAGCCTCAACTACGTCGCGTTCTTGCAGCGCCGAGACAACATCGCGCATGCCGAAGATGTTGCAACCGATTTGGCCAGCCGCTGGCCAAAAAACGTCGAGGTCTTGTCGGCGCTGGCGCAAATTAGGCTGGCGCGCCGGGAGTGGGTCGGCGCACAGGAAGTAGCCGAGGCCATAAAGCGTATTGGCGCCGATCGCACCGCGGTCGATGAACTTCTTGGAGCAGCACTCGCCGGACAAAACAAATACGACGAAAGCATCGCGGCTCTTAAAGACGCATCTTCAAATGCCCCCACTGCCACGAGGCCAATGTATGCTCTGGTGCGGGCATACGTCGCCGCCAAGAAGACGGATCAGGCCGTCGCTTTCCTGCAATCCGTGTTGAAAGCCAATCCCTCGAACGCCGACGCCTACGTGCTCCTCGGTTCGGTTCAGCTTGCAAATAACGCGCCAGATCAGGCCCGACAAAGCTTTATGGCAGCCATCGAAAAGCAACCAACGAGTATTGTCGGTTACCGAGCACTGGCGAATTTTTACCTTCTGCAAAAGAACAATGATGAGGCGCTCAAAGTCACGCGCGCCGGCCTCAAGGAACAGCCCGACAATTTCGAGTTGCACCTTGCGTTGGCCGGCATCTTAGAGATGACCGGAAATTACGAGGCGGCAATCTCCGAATACCAGAGCTTGCTTGCGAAGGATCCTGGCTCGATTGTCGTTGCCAACAATCTGGCAAGCTTGCTTGCCGATTATCGAACGGACAAGCCGAGCCTCGATCAGGCACAGGCAATCGCGGCGATGCTGCGAAGATCCCCTCAACCGCAGTTCAAGGATACGCTCGGTTGGATTAATTATCGTCAGGGTGACTATAAAGCAGCGGTGGCACAGCTCAAAGATGCAGCGGCGGCGCTGCCTAAACAAGCCAATGTTCATTACCACCTGGGCATGAGCTATGCCGCCGCTGGCCAGCCTGAAATGGCTGCTGAACAATTCAAGCTGGCGCTCAATCTGGCACCGGATCATGACTTGGAAGGAAAAATACGCGCAGCGCTAGCAAAGCTCGGCACGCAGTGATTGCTCAAAGTGATTCCGCGCGGGCCATGCATCGCAATCGAATGGTCAAGTAACCTGTAGCCAGCGTTCCGGATCAACGTTTGCAGGCGGAGCCAATGCAGACATTGCCGCATTGAACAATGTGGTGTTGTCCGAGCTACAGGCCGCTTCTCAGGTGGGGCGCTGGGGACAAAGTAGAACTCGGCATACGGTCGCAGCGGCAAAGTGCTACGGCCCGTGTCGGTTGCTTCCACGGAATAGTACGATCGGCAAGATCAGCCGCGCCAAAAAAGGCCCACGAAAGCTGCGTCTAAATTGTCCGCGCGGGGTAACGGTCACCGTCACCAGCGGGAACGGTTTCGACGTGACAGCCAACCGAAACGACCCGAGGCCGTAAGTAGGAGACTGGCGTTCAGCGACCGTTGTTATACTGACAAAGCAGGTTCCGTCGGTGATATATTGGGGATCAGAAAGGACGATCCCGATGGCAACAACTTCCCCGCCGCCCAGACCCCCGCTTGAGGACCCAATGCATGAGCGTGAGATCTACGCGACCGAGGTCGTGGGCATGGGGAGCATGCAAGGAAATGTCGGCATAACGCTGGCCTGCCTTCGGGTAGATAAATCTGTCGACAACAATCCTCCTCGAATGCGCAGGGTCGTAGTGGCCCGTCTCGTGCTGAGCCCTGTCGCCGTCAACCAACTTTTCAACAATCTCCAAAAACTCGCCGTCGCCGCCCAACCGACGGCGCCGCAGTCAACCGCTGAACAACCAAATTAAAGTCCCGCAAGATTGGCAGGCGAGAAACTTCAGAGCCCGCGAATCCGCGACGCTGAATTCGGGTTATCTTGATAAGGCCCAATCACATATTCTAGAACATTTATAGGTACGCGAACGAGATCGGCATTGAAGAAGGCTACGCACTCACGGCAGCTCTCATCGATGGCCATGAAATCCATGGCTATCGCCTGCTGCAGCCTTGTGTTGATTGATGGTCGAGCCCTAGGACTGGTCGGCGACGCGCAATTAGCCACAGGTGACTTAGCCCGCTCGGTACTTGGCATAGTCGGCATAGTGGGCTCGAGACATTCCTTCTGCACGGCAACTGCAATCGCGCGTAATTTGCTGTTGACCGCAGGGCACTGCGTGCGGCCGGACGCCCATTACAGAGTTCAGTACAAAGACACAAATGGCTGGCGGCAATTTTCCGATATCGTTGAGTGGGAACGCCCTCCGCAATTTGTTATGCGCCCGAGCGCACCTCCCGCAGATCTTGCGCTTCTCAAACTCGCCAATCCCCTCCCTGCTGATATCGGTGTTGCGACGCTTGGGCTAAATCAGCCGCCGATTTGGCCAGGGGACCATTTCACGGTGATCGGCGGGGGAGTAACGCTCAAAGGGCTTCACGAAACGGGAATCAATCGTGTGGCGGTCCTGGTCGCCACAGGCCCCTACACCGATCTACAAATACGTCTCGTCGATACGCCCGGCAAGCAGGTTACAATTGGCGCCTGCGGCGGCGACTCGGGTTCACCCGTATTCCAAACCAAGCCCGACGGCACAAAGCTGATTGGCGTCGTCAGTTGGTCTGCCGGCCCAAACAAAACGAAAGGTTGCGGTGGCGTAACGGGCGCAACACCGCTTTCGCCCTATCGCCAGTGGATCGAAGAAACAGTGACTAAGTTGGGCGGTATGCCCGGTGCTGATGCGTCACCGCGGTAATGTTAATTGGCCTGCATTAGCCGATTGGCGCCTTGGCGGCAGCCGAGATCATCCCGCCCTTGCCAACTATATCTTCCTCGTCATTGTGCTGCAGACGAACGGAGCGGTAAGATAGTATAAGAGGTTGGGGAAAGGGACGGGCGGTGTAATTCGCAGGAGCGTTGTCAATGATTTCTTCGCAAAATGACACTCAACGCGTTCAGCACGAACAAGGCCCCGACACCCTCTCTGCGCTCAGGGAAATGCTGATGCAGGATCCTCGGATCGGCAGGGATCATCCGGCTCCGAAGGAATTTTATCACGCACCGAGCATTGCACCGGCCGAGCCTTTGGCGGAGCCTTCGATTTCGGTTGAGCTGTCTCCTCAGCAAGCGACTTCGCAAAGCGAGGAAATCTCTAGCGACAGGTCCTCGGTTGGAAGGCGAGTATTCCATACCGTCGCTCACGACTTGATCGTCATCATAATGATGGGTGCCGTATTTTCTCTGCTGCTTTACGGCGCCGACAAGAAAAAGGATATCGTTAGTGCCTGGGATATGTCGCTGAGCTGGCTGTCCTCGGTTCTTGGCACCGACCCGACCCAAAGCTCTGACGTTGCCGCAGAGCCGGTTTCCAAAACTACGGCAGAGGCGGTTTCCAAGACTGAGGCAGAACCGGTTTCCAAGACTTCAGATCAAAAGTCGTCACAGAACACAGGCCTTGTGCCAGAAGCTCCCAGCATTCAGTCCGCACCAGTGTCGGTCGCAACTGGATTGTCTTCTGAGTCGCAACACCGGCTTGAGACGATTTTGAGCGACCTCGCCATTGTGCGGCAGGTCGTCGAGCAACTCACTGCGAGACAAGATCAAATGGCACGAGAGATCGCAATTCTGCAGGCCCCTAAGACGCCGCAGGCCCCTGAACAGAAAGTCAATCAAAGACATCGACGCTCGCTCAGTCCCCGATACTCCGCCGCCCGCGAAAAAGAAAAAGGCGAAAGGATCGAGAGCCGATAGACGTTGCGCAGTTTCCCTTCGAGGCTTATCCCGATCGCCTACGGGCGGACGACGTTCCCATCGAGACTGCCTCCTGCTGCAGAAGCGCGGCGCAGCTCCGCATGGCAGCGGCAGCGCTAAAAATGGCGCTGATTGCGAGAAAGAATTATTAGATCATGCCGACAGGCCGTCGCAGCAATGGCAATATCGGCAAAACCCGGAGCATGGCCGCGGCTGCGCGCGAGATCGGCCAAGGCACCGGCAATCTCCGCCGTCGGACTGTCGAAGGACAACACGCGGTCACCATGAAGGACAACACGCGGTCACCATAAAGATGCAGCACGGTGCGTAACCAGGTGACAAATCGGCGGCCTTCGGTTTCGCACCCTCGCGCTTGGCTTTCGCGTCGCCGTCGGCGATCTCTGCAATAGAGACTGCAGACAGGAAAAGATCCTGTGAATGCAAATCCATCCACTCAATGAGCTCGGGCCGGCCCGCGGCTGTGGCGGGTGCGGCGGCTGAGATAACGTTGGTATCGACTAGGTAACGCGTCACAGCCCAGCGTCGCGCATCGGCACGCGGTCACGCTCCGGCAAATCCCCCGGCTCAAGTGGCGCCAACATCAGAAGCCGGCCGAAGGAAGGTACGCTGGATAGCCGCTGCCAATCGGCGAAGCCAAGAACAACCGCTTCCGGCTTGCCGTGCCGGGTGATAACGGACGGCTTACCCTGTGTAGCCCGATCCACCACCGCCGACAAATTAGCCTTGGCATCCTTCAACTGAATCTTGCGCATGACATCTCGCTCATGACCAGAGTAGATATAGAATAATAACCCCGGCGACAATATGTTGCGATGTCATTGCTGCTTCAATCGGGAAGCGATTGACCGTCGGTACTTCTCGATATTTCCGCTGCGATCGTCCATCGCACGCAAAATCCAGTGTAGGTGCGCCATCGGCGTCCTCGAGTCAGCGGCTCCTCCCTAGCCTTTCTTCTGTTGGTTCAAACTCACACTAAGAATTCTTCACGGACGACGATCTTAGGGTGGACCTTCCGTTTGCGTCCTGCCTTTCAGTACGGAAATTATCCCATCGACCTCGTTGCGGGAGAGGCCAAGGTTCGGCATCGCCGAGCCCGGTGCAAATTCGTTCGGATTCGTCATAAATTCACGCAACGACTTTTCGTCCCAGACACCGCTTGTCTTCTTCAGGGCCTCTGAATACCTTTGAAAGTTGTCGCTCGCTATGGGCTTGTTCAGAATATTCGCCAGCGTTGGCGCAAGATTTGATGGGTTCGTTTCCCCGAAATGATGGCAGCTTATACATTTTGCCAGGGCGGAGTTAAGCTCAACCTGCTTCTGCCGCTTCAAATTCCCGCTCAGACGCTCTTCGTCGACGCTGATTATGATTAGCGCCGGATCATCGGTCATGAGTATGATTTGGTGGTCGAACTCGACAATGTCGCGTATGCGATGGCCAATCCATATCGGCTCCGAGAAAAGCACCCGATCTTTAAACAGTCTGAGGCGGAAGAGCGATTCCGCTTTGAGTGAACCGATGAGCAGATCGCCGTCCCATGCGCCATTAAACGTCGAGACCTGGATAACCGGAGAAATGGCCGGTGAAGGTACCCAAGTGTACAGTGGCTCTTCGAAAAAATTAGCGAGCCCGTTCGATTTGACCGGCCAGGAAAATGTCCCATAATCCGTGCCATAGGTCTGGTACGGCCACCCATAGTTCCTCCCGTCGATAACGACGTTAAGTTTGTCCCCTCCGTCGGGACCATGTTCCGTATTGAGCAACCTGCCGTCCTTGGTGAACACCAAGCCCTGCGGGTTCCGGTGACCGATACTCTTCAATCTTACCTTGTGCGTGGACAGATCGTATTCGAAAATTTTTCCAAATGAAGAGGTCAAGGATTGGGCAACGAAGCCGAATTCACCTTGCGGTATTTGGTCGCCAAAATTAAAATCTCCAATTGTGAAATACAGGATATTGCCGACGATCAACAATCGTGCCCCGGCGAGGCCGCGAAAGCTCTTGGAGTCGGGGATGTCTTCAAACTCGTAAATCGTGCGCCAATCGCTCTTTTTTTCCAGTGTTGTTTTGTCGATAGAAATCGCCGATATGTTGAAGCGAGAGTGGCGTGAAATGGCATCGAATTTCAGAAGGCTTACGTAAAGCGTACCAGCGATCGGATCGTATGCCATGTAGTGGGCCCGCATCGCAGAGAGGGGTAGCGGAGCCTTAGTATTCAGAATGGCCTCGCGGATTCCGTTGGGAAATGTTCCATAATCTAGCTTGTGCAGTGATTTATTCTGAAGATCAAATACGAATATGTTGCCGAGCTTGTCCATCACCAGAAGAGAGCCCTCGACTTTCGCGAGGGCCCCGCCAATGAGTAGATCGCCAACCGCAAATGCGCCAGTGTTGCCGAGAGGGACCTCTTGCAGCAGCAAAGGCAAGCGGGACGTGTCGATGCTCCGCACCGGAGTCTCCGGCGCCGTTTTGTTCGCGGGATAGTTCTTCTTCAGCGTAGCATTGACGAATTTGTCATCGCCAACTCTGAAGATTACAAATTTTCTTCCGATTGATTTCACGAAACTTGCGGCCCCGGTGTTTGGCAGCAATTCATGACGCCCAATGACAATCCCCGCGCAAACCAAAACGACGGAATATATCAAAATCGAGAGTGCGCCCAGGAGACGACATCTGAGCAACCTACCCAGTTTAGCGAATGCGACCATATAAACTATGCTGCTGGATGATTGCCGATTTGAAACGGTTTTCGCCTATTCTGCAAGCTTGTAGATCGTTTTTCATGTTCCCGCCTACCCCGTTGAATCTCCTCGCGTGGTGCAGAGCTTCCAGGCCACGATGCAGCGCGAGAAGTCGTCGAGAACCGTCGACAAGTAGAACCAGCCCCAGCCAGTCACCTTCAGATAAGTGAAGTCGGTCAGCCAAAGCTGGTTTGGCGCCGTCGTCTTGTCCTTGAACTCGTCAGCGGCCTTCATCACGATGAAGGCCGGACTGGTGATCTGGTCGAGGGCCTTGAGCAGACGATAAACTGAGGCTTCCGACACGAAGTAGCGCTCGACATCGGTAAAGCGCACGGCCAGTTTGCGGGGCGAGAGCTCTGACTCGTCGAGGGCCAATGTGACGATCCGCGCGCGGACGTCATCGGGAATGCGGTTCCACACCCGATCAGGCCGAGGATTGCGATCGTCCAGCGCCTCTGGTCCTCTGGTTCGATGAAGATCGCACCATCGATAAAACGTGGATCTCGGGATACCGATCTGCTGCAGCGCCCGCCGAGCCGGCAGATGGATTTGCTCGACCAGCCGGATGATCTCCAGCTTCTCTGATGCCGGATATCTCATTCGCCATCCTCCCCATCCCCCGTCACGCTTTTTTTGAGCAGACGGTTTTCCAGGGGTTAAATCGGCGACCACCTCCTTGAGCGCCGTGGCCTCGCGCCGCAGTCCGATGACGTCGTCCGAGGTGGCGGCCCGGGCCGTATCGCCTGCCAGGCGCTTCTTGCCAGCCTCCAGGAAGTCCTTCGACCAGCGACAGTACAGGTTCTGCGCGATCCCCTCGCGGCGACACAGCTCGGCGATGCTGTCCTCGCCGCGCAGGCCTTCCAGCACGATCCGGAGCTTCTCCTCGGCCGAATAATGCTTGCGCGTCGCCCGTCGGATGTCCTGAACGACCTTCTCAGCCGTTTCCTTCGATGATCGAGTTTGCTGTCTCGCTCCTATGAACGTTACGATGAGCCAGAAACTCCCCCTTGTTCAATCCGCCCGTTCTGTCCAATGAGTGCTGACGTCACACACCCGAGCGTCAATCTGGCAGACATTATCTCACTTAAGAGGCTATCCCACTCTATGTAGCCAGTGCCAACTACCTCAAACTAGGACATTCAGTACGGCTCCGGGAGTGGGACCACCTCTGAGCGAGCCAGCGATCAATGCCACGCAGAGTGGCGGGAGGGTGACCTGCTTGTAAGCCGATTAGATTATGATAACTATCCTGATACATAATCTAATATTTGATTCATTTTGCGTTATTGACGCAGTTGAACGGTGTTTAGTGCGCGCAGGAGGCGACGCGTACGGTCCTTTAGCATTCCTGATGGACCTTATTAGTGGTTTGAAATATTGCTGGTGGCTAGGCGTGTTGCTAGAAAGAACGTCGCAGAGAACCTCGTCCTGTTGGGCCGTCGCTTAGCGAAGCGGCGTCTGCTCAAAAAATTGGCTTTGCGAGCGACCCCTGCAAGCGAGGCAACAGAATGCGGGACACAGACTTCCACTGTTGTAGTTTCACAGGAGCAGACTCTGACCTATGGTTAACCCCAATTGGATCGCCTACATTGCGCTGCTGATTTGGCCCCTGGTGGCGCTTTATTTTTACTCAAGGTTTCCGGTCGGTCGGGCAACGTTGTGGACCATCTTGGGCGCGTACCTCTTGCTGCCGGTCGGGGCGGAGATCAAATTCCAGGGGGTGCCGGCGCTCAACAAGAATCGATACCAAACCTTGCAGCGCTGGTCTGTTGCGCAGTCTACGCGCGGTCGCCTACCGAAGATCTTTCGCGGATTTGGGTTCCCGAAGTCCTGCATTCTTACCCTCCTCATTGGTCCCTTCATAACGTCGATGCTCAACACCGATCCAATCCGTATTGAGGCAACCTTTCTGCCCGGCGTCGGCCACTACGACGCACTCTCGGCGGCGGTCGCCCAGTTTATTTTCATTGTGCCGTTCTTTCTCGGTCGACAGTTTCTGCGTGGCTCTGAGGATAATACCGAAATTTTGCGCGTCATGGTGATCGCGGGGCTCGCCTATTCGTTGCCGATGCTCTTTGAAGTTCGCATGAGCCCGCAGCTTCATACCTGGATATACGGGTACTTTCCCGGCGGGTTTGCCGATGAGATGCGCGAGCGGCGGTTTTCGCCCTGTGGTCTTCCTTAGGCACGGACTGTTGGTGGCCTTTTTCGCCATGACGACGACTGTCGCAGCAGCCGCCTTGTGGCGGACACAAACCCGTATCGGCCGCTGGGCGCCCGGTGGGATTACCGCCTATTTGAGCTTTCGTATTGTTGCTGTGCAAGACCGCCAGTGCGCTTTTCTACGGGGCCGTTCTGGTGCCGTTGGTGCGTTGGGCGAGCCCCCGCTTGCAGCTTAGCGTGGCGAGCATCCTCGTCATCATAGCATTGGCCTATCCGATGCTACGCGTAGCTAGACGTGTTCCCAACGACCTCTCTCGTTGAGGCAGCCGCTGCCGTGAGCGCCGATCGCGCGGAATCCCTGAAAACTCAATTCGACAATGAGGATCAACTCCTTGATCATGCCTGGCAGCGCCCGTGGTTTGGTTGGGGACGATTTGGGCGCAATCGAATTTACAATGGCTGGATGGGGCGTGACAGCAGCATCACGGATGGAACTTGGATCATCACACTGGGGGTGTTTGGCTTGGTCGGCTTCGTGGCCGAGTTCGGGCTGCTCGGGCTGGCGGTGTTCCGCGCGGCGACGGCGCTCAAATTCGCGCAAACCATGCGAGAGGGCGGATTCCTCGCTGCGCTGGCACTGATTGTCGCTATCAACATTGTCGACCTATTGCCGAATTCGTCGATCTCACCGTGGACCTGGCTTCTTGCGGGTGCCTTGCTGGGCCGAGCCGAGGCGTTGCGTGCCATGGCGCATCAACGGGCGCCGATGGGGACTTTGGAGCAGCGGCCGATTGGAGTTCGAGAGAGTCAGCGTTCTCCGACTTAAGCAGCCAGCCGGGCCAGTCACGAAAAGGTCATCGGGTGAGGGCAGATAGACGCATTGCATCTTGCTCCTCGATAAGGCGCAATATCACTCGATCTACCACGAGTATTCATGTCGACTGACGGAGATTCATCGATATCCGAGCTTGTGCGAAATCCGAAATTGATAGTTCGGTTCCACTATGTTCTCCGCTCTATCATCGTATTCGTGTCGCTGTGGGCGGCCGCCGGTGATGCGAGCGCCGTCCCCTTGACCGCGAGCGTCGACCAACGCGAGGGACTTCCCGGGCTTTCCCTCGGCGGCGGTAGCGCGATGTCGAGCCAGTTTGTCTTTTGGGGAAAGAACTGGTCCTGGGCTGGATTGGCGACACAATTCAAAGTGCTCGCACCGTTCGAATATGCAATTTCCGGCACAAATCAGGCGCTCAATTTCGGCTTATCCGGGCGCGTCACCAAGCCATCGAACCAACAATTGGTTTGGACGTTCGATCTTGATGCCGCCGCAACCGCGACCGACGTTATTGGCGGCGGCATTGCCTTCAGGTTCGACCTTGCTGCTTTTGGATCGCAACTCGGAGAGCCACAGCTCCTCCCGGACAATCGTGGCTGGAGCTGGGGGCGGCCGGGCAGCGCACAAATCAAAATGCGCTTCGACCCTCCGCTGACTTCGATGTACTTCGAACGAGGGCGAAGGTCAGAGATACGTGCAATGTTCTACCGGGGAGTTGTGCCGCAGGGCCGGCAACGCTTTACCGGAACGCTGACTGTTTCCGGCGACACGGTCATCGCTGCGACTGTAGCGGAACGGTTCGGATTGGATGACGATGCGGCATGGCCAACGAATATTCTCAACCGGGCAAAAGCACCCGTCGATCTATCCTTTCTCAATGCGCCGGAGAAACCGGCCGGCAAGCACGGCTTCTTGAAAACCGTTAATGACAAGCTGGTATTCAACGACGGTACGCCGGCACGCTTTTGGGGCACCAACGTCGCCGCGTATTCACTTTTCGGCACCAGCGACGATGGCGTCAGGATTCAGGCGCGGCGGCTGTCGGAGCTCGGCTTCAACCTGGTGCGATTGCATCACATCGATTCCGACTGGGTAAACCCAAATATCTTCGGTAACGGAGCGCGGGATACGCAAAAATTGAATGACGCAAGCTTGGAAAAGCTGGACTGGTGGATCAAGTGCCTAGAGGACGAAGGCATATACATTTGGCTCGATCTGCATGATGGCCGCCAGCTGAAAGCAGGGGACGAAATCGAGGACTTTGCCGAAATCAGTAAAGGCAAACCTGCCGCCGATTTAAGGGGCTACAACTATGTCAACGCCAGTGTCCAGGAGGCCATGCAGCGCTTCAATGATGCCTACGTAAACCACGTAAATCGGTTTACCGCATTGCGCTACAAGGACGATCCGGCCATCGTCGCGATGCTCATTACAAACGAAAACGATGTGACACATCACTTCGGCAATGCCTTGCTGCCCGACAAAAATGTGCCGCACCAGAATGCGCTTTATATGGCGCAGGCGGCTGCCTTCGCCGAGAAAAACGGGCTATCGAAGGACAAAACTTGGCGCTCCTGGGAGCAAGGGCCATCACAGATTTTTCTCAATGACCTCGAACACAAATTCAATGTCAAGATGATCGAGGAACTGCGGACGCTGGGCGTGAAGTCGCCCATTGTCACCACCGACACCTGGGGCGAGAATCCGTTGAGCTCCTTGCCAGCCCTGACCGACGGCGACATCATCGATGCACATTCCTACGGCGGCATCGGAACGCTTGAAGCGAATCCGCTCTATACGTCGAATTTGGTCGACTGGATCGCTGCAGCTCAAATCGTCGACCGCCCGCTGAGTGTGACTGAGTGGAATGTGGCACCTTTTCCGATTCCGGATCGTCACGCGGTTCCGCTCTATGTGGCCGGGGCGGCAGACCTGCAGGGGTGGGACGCACTGATGGAATTTGCTTACTCTCAGCAGCCTCTCGATAGTCGCGGAAAAGCGGGAGATTGGGAGGCCTTCAACGATCCAGCATTGCTCGCCACGTTGCCGGCGGCGGCGCTGCTTTACCGCCGTCACGATGCCCAGGAAGCGCGCACGACTTACGTCTTTGTCCCGACCTCGGACCAGCTTTTCAATCGATCGACCACGCCGGACAATGCCCTCGCGCTGCGGACTGCCGCTGAAAAGGGCAGGCTGATGATCGCTCTGCCGCCGGTCCGTGAACTGCCATGGCTAAAGCCAAGCAATATCCCCGAGGGCGCCAAGGTCATTACCGATCCGCAGCAGCCTCTGATCGCAAGCAATGCCGAAGATGCGGTCTCTGACACCGGCGAACTCACGCGCAATTGGCAGCAAGGCACCTATACGATCGATACGCCGCGGACGCAGGCGACAATGGGCTGGATCGGCGGCAAGACGATCAGCCTTAGCGACGTAGAAATCGAGATCACGACGCGTAATGCAACCGTCGCGGTTCAAAGCCTGGATAACAATCCGATAAAGACGGCCACCGTTCTTTTGATCTCGCTGGGGGCACGCTCAATCCCGGACACCAATTATACGGCGTTTCGCTCCGAACCGGTCGTAGGCCACCTGACGATTCGAGCCAAGCAAGGTCTAAAGTTCTACCGGCGCGACGGCGACATCCAAATAGAAACAAAAATCCCGGCAGCCTACGCGAATGGCCGCTACCGGATTGAGCTCGAGCCGGATCTCGGCACCTACTGGCTGTTCATGAGATAGCGGCATGATTTAGAACGCGATTTGAATGCGTCGACCCCATTCTCGTAAACAACGAAAAGTTTCTTGGCAGTAATTCTTCGGAGATAGAACTCACGGCAGTCCCCCCAAGCTTGCCGACTAGGCCTACTGTTAGAGTCTGATTCCTTTGGATTGAATCGATGGGGGATTCCCAAATCAGGGCGGCTCTGAATCAAGGTGCTGGCTGGATCGGAAGCCAGCACCTGATGGCACGACCCTATTCACTTGATTTGCTGCTTTAGGCGAACGGGTGGTCGCGGCGGTTGCGGCTGGCGAGAGTTGCCGCAAGGTTGCGGCCACATACAGGGTAAGCGTGGCAAGCGTTGTGAAGTGGTCGCGATGACCTACGGAATGTTTCGCACAATTGAGTAGGGCTGGCGGCCCCGAAACTGGCTGAACTGGAGGTGGCTAAACGCAACCAGGACAGCAAGAAGGAGCCGCCATGAGACGATGCACCGAGTCCGCTAGGCAATGTCGTCACGATTGACGACGAGCGCCAACCACGATCGGGTGGTTGGCGGCAGTGTGGAGGAGACGTTGAACGCACTGCTGGACGCGGAGGCGGATCAGCGGATCGTTATCGAGATGTATGTGCATGGCGCGCGGTGGTCGCGGCTTGCGCATGGCCCAGCAACCGACCCATGATCGGCACGCCCAGGCCGCCACCGGCACCGATGCTCGCGTAGGTCTGCCGGAGATCATGCAAGCACTGGTCAAACCTGCGCGCTTGGTGACGGCATCCCACGGGCGCTTCAGATCGTGGCGCGGCTGCTCCGGATCGTCCCCGGGCACCACATAGGGCCGACCCGTTCCATAGCATTTAGCACCGCAAGCGGCATTGAGGATGACGGTTTCCGGCCGCTCTTGCTATCGGGCAAGAACAGACATCCACGTTCGAAATCGACGTGCTCCCACCGCAGGTGGAGGGCCACACCGAGCAGACTATCGATGCGGCGGCGAAGGCGATTTCCCGATTTGAGAGGTACACTCGGTACAGGGATTTCAAGACGTTTCATATCGAGCAGGCCAAAGCTTTCAAGCGCGATCTTGCCGACCAGCGGGCCTATCGCAGCGGCGAGTCGCTGAGCAAGGCGACGCTCTACTCCACGCTGACCACCCTGAAGCGCTTCTTCATCAGGCTCGCCGGGCAGCCCGGCTGCAAGTCCCGCATATCTTATTCGGATGCGGAGTACTTCAACCTCTCAGCCAAGGAGACGCAAGGCTGCTCGCCCACCGCGAGTCCCGACCCTGGAGCAAATTCGCCACGTCATTCAATCCATGCCCGCCACCACTGAAATCGAGCGGAGGAATTGGGCGATGGTCGCCTTTGCGATCCTGACCGGAGCGCGTGACGGTGCGATCGCCTCTCAGGCATATCGATATTGTCGAGGGCAAGCTCGACCGCGACGACATCCGCGCCTTTGTGGTCGATCGGGTTAACTATCTGCGCAAAGATAAGCTTTGGGGGCCGGACGATCCGCTCTTCCCTATGACGAAAGTCACCGTCGGCCCGGACTTGCGCTTCACGGCGGCAGGGTTCGACCGCAAGCACTGGAGCAGCGCCGGTCCGATCCACACGATCTTTAGGGAGGCATTTACGGCGGCGGGATTGCCGTACTTCAATCCGCATAGCTTTAGAAACACGCTGGCGCTGCTTGGCGGCGACCTATGCGAGAAGGCCGAGCATTATAAGGCGTGGTCACAGAATTCTACGGCACGATGGGGTTCTGACGACCTTGAGCAGCTATGGCCACTTGAGCAGCCACCGGCAGGCCGAGATCATGCGGTCATTTGCCAGTCCAAGCCAGACCGACCGTCACCTAGGTCATTGTACAAGTTCGCGTGCCTCTGTATGAATTGCTGTTCGGAGACTGCTACTGGCGCGAGACACGTATGGCCGGCGGCGACGAACGCCACGAGAGCGCTTTCAAGGCGATGTCCAGAAGGGCGTTCGTCTCCCTTTCGACATCCCTTGTTCTTTCAAAATCAATCTTGTTAAACGACGCTCTTCGGGTCGAAGAAGAGTTTGTTATTTTTGATGGTTGGATATTGAAATCCACCGACGTTAGCGGCGCTTGATGATCGCTGAGTTCACGTCCAACACTCAAATCACTAACGTCTATGACGTTGTTGTTGCTGGCGGAGGAATTGCCGGCCTCATTCTGGCGAATGATCTGTCTAAGACGAAAAAAGTGCTGCTGCTCGAAGCTGGCGACTTTGAATTTTCGAACCGATCCCAGAGTTTTTACGCAGGCGAAGTCCTGGGCGATGGGACGTTGTATCTGCCACTCGACGCAGGCCGCGTGCGAGCGCTCGGAGGAGGGTCGCACATTTGGGGCGGGGATATCGCCGATTTGGAGGCGTATGATTTCGAGGCGCGAGACTATATGCCTCAATCGGGGTGGCCAATTGGAACTAAAGAACTCTCTAAGTACCACTCAGAGGCTTCGGCGATTTTGCAAGTAGAGGGAGATGTCAATGAGGAGCCGGTGCCCGGCTCACAAGGAAATCTCATTCGCTTTACGAGAGGCGTCGCCAAACGCCGTAATGTCCGGGACACGTTCTATGAGTTAATGAGGGCGAACCAGAACATCGACCTGTTCATCAACGCCAATCTCGTCAACATCAACCTGAGCGAAAGCTCAGATCGGGTTCAAAGTCTTTTCGATCAAGTCTTATGATTTCGGGAAGCCCTCGATCCAGGTGCAAGGCGGAAACTACGTTCTTGCCATGGGCGCAATCGAGAACGTCCGTGCTCTACTCAATTCGAATGCACAATCGAAGAACGGCGTTGGGAACGATAGAGACTTGGTAGGGAGGTACTTCATGGATCACCCATGGGGTGCCGCTGCCACTTATATTTTGTTCCATAAGCATCCCGACTTGTTTAATGCGTTGTTCTATATGAAGCCCTCCAGAGCATTTGTTGGAGCGGAGAAAATCGGTGAATTTTATTGTGGTGTTTCGCCATTCTCTGATGAACAAGTTTCTTCGTACATTCGAAGCATTATTAGGACGTTGGCCTGCAGCACTGAATTGTCTGAAGACTTGGCTGTGCGCTTCCGAAACAACTTTACTTGCGCCGTTGGCTGGCTTGGGCTTTTTATCGAGCAGGCCCCCGTGTTCGAGAGTCGGATTTCGTTGGGTGCTGCGAAAGATGAGTTTGGCAACCGGCGCGTCCAGCTTGATTGGAACGTGTCAGACCTAGACCGGCGCACCCTCAGAAGGTCTCTGTTTGAAGTTGGAAAGTATATGGCCGCAAATGATGTGGGGCGGGTTCGTTTGTCGCAGTATGTCATGGAAGACAAGACAGTCCTGAGGAAACATCTCTTAGGTGGTCATCATCATCTTGGCGGGCTCAGGATGGCCAAGTCTGCTGACGAAGGTGTATTAGATCGGAATTGCAAGGTATTCGGAGTCAGCAACTTATTTGTTGCGGGATCGGCGGTGTTTCCGACCGGCGGTGCGGCAAACCCAACCTTCACGATCATAAAGTTGGCCTTGAGGCTGTCGGATTATTTGTCAGGTCGGAACTAACAACGCCTCGCCAAGCCGCACGTTCCGAGCTGTCCGCGACAACGTGATGTTGCTTCGCACGCTCTTCTGCGACGACAGCATTTACGGCTCGTCGAAAGCCGCCTTTGTCGCCTGCGGCGCCAGCCTTGAGTACGCGCCGCAAACCGCGATGTCTGCGCTATGCGCTTCGTCGTAATAATCGAACTGAGGCAGTTGGGTTGCCCTCAAGTGCCGCTGCGATACGTCCGGCAATTGCTTCTGAAGCGCGCCTCGGCTGTGCAATGCGCAGCGCTACGAGCGCAGCGCGGCCCGTCGGGACACGCGCGCCGGCCACTACGAACGCAATCTGCAGACCAAGGCCGGCGAGGTCCGGCTGAAGATACCGAAGCTTCGCCACCAGACCTTCGAGACGGCGAGCGTTATCGACGGCGCGAGAGCTCGGTCGAGGAGGCCTTGATCGAGATGTATCTGGCGGGGGTTTCGGTGCGCCGGGTCGAGGACATCACCGAGGCGCTGTGGGGCACGCGGGTGTCTCCGTCGACGGTGTCGGACCTTAACAAGATTTACGGAACGATTGAGGCATGGCGCAGTCGGCCAATCGAGGGTGAACATCCGTATGTCTATCTCGACGGCATCGTGCTCAAGCGCAGCTGGGCGGGCGAGGTTCGCAACGTATCACTGTTGGTGGCGATCGGCGTGAACAGCGAGGGTTATCGGGAGGTTCTCGGCATCTGCGAGGAGGCGAAGGGGGACAAGGCGGGCTGGGGCGCCTTCCTCAAACATCTCAAGGAGCGTGGCTTGAAGCGCGTCAGGCTGCGCCCGGCTATACCCCACTTGCCGCCGGCGAGCCGGCACGCTCACCAGTTTTTTGACACGACTTCCTTCATCACCTCGATCTCAAGATCGCGCTCGACAACCAGCTTCTTCGGCCGCGCGTTCTCCCCCTCAAGCTGCCGCAGGCGCCGCACGTCGCTCCCCTGAAAGCCGCCGAAGCGCTTGCGCCAGGTGTAAATCGTCTGCTCACTGAGGCCGTGCCGCTTCGCCACCGCCGACACCTGTTCACGATCCGCCTCCCGGATGATCGCAACTATCTGCTCTTCCGTAAATCGACCCTTCCGCATCGCTCCCTCCGCTACCGTGAGTGCTCTGAGACCGCAAAACTGGATCGTTTTTGGGTAGAGTTTTCCGCGGTGATTCCCCGGCTGGGAGGAGCGGAGAGCGATGAAGGCCTCGAGATTTTCGGACGCCCAGAAGGCGTTCATTCTCAAGCAGGGTGCTGACGGCATGCCGGTGGCGGACATCTGCCGCAAGGCCGGGATCAGCCAGGCGACCTATTTCAATTGGAAGAAGAAGTATGACGGTCTGCTGCCGACCGAGATGCGGCGGCTGAAGCAGCTCGAGGACGAGAACGGCAAGCTGCGGAAGGTGGTTGCTGATCTGAGCCTCGACAAGGAGATGCTTCAGGACGCGCTCCGCCGAAAGCTTTGAAGCCTGTCCGGAAGCGCAAGCTGGTTGATGAGATGCGCGGCGACTGGGATGTATCGATCCGGCGAGCCTGCCGTGTGTTCCTGGTCGATACGTCCACCTACCACTACAAGTCTCGTCGCCCCGGACAGGCTGCCCTCGAACAACGGATCAAAGAGATTTGCCAGACGCGGGTTCGCTACGGCTATCGGCGCGTTCATGTCCTGCTGCGCCGTGAAGGTTGGTCTCTCGGCCAGAACAAGACGCGGCGCATCTATCGCGAGTTAGGCCTGCAATTACGCAACAAGACGCCGAAGCGCCGGGTCAAGGCGAAGCTGCGTGAGGATCGGCGCAACGCCACGCGGCCGAACGAGACCTGGGCGATGGACTTCGTGCATGATCAGCTGGCCACGGGCCGAAGCTGCGCGTGCTGACGATCGTCGATACGTTCTCACGCTTCTCGCCGGCGCTGGAGCCGCGCTTCTCCTTCCGCGGCACGGATGTCGTCGAGGTGCTGGAAAGAGTTGGCCGAGAGATGGGATTGCCGGCAACGATCCGGGTCGACCAGGGCACCGAGTTTGTGTCACGCGATTTGGATCTGTGGGCTTACCAACGCGGCGTCACGCTCGACTTCTCCAGGCCAGGAAAGCCGACCGACAATGCATTCATCGAGGCCTTCAATGGCCGCTTCCGAGCCGAGTGTCTAAACGCCCATTGGTTCCTGAGCCTTGCAGACGCCCGGGAAAAGTTGGAGGATTGGCGCAAGTACTACAATGAGGAACGCCCCCATGGGGCGATCGGCCAAAAGACGCCGATTATGTTGCTCAATCACGTTGGCGCAGCCAGCCCGCCACCGTGAGCAAGCCGGAAAAATCTACCTCCGGCGATCCAATGTTCGGCCTCAGTGCAGGGAGCCAGTCTCTCAACTTATCGTCGGTCCGAAAATCCGGGAGCAGGTCACCGACGCCGCCTCCGGACACGACACCCTCATATTCGTACGAAATAGAAACGATTCTCATTCAGGCCGCCTTCTATCGACCGCTCGTGTCTACCAAGCACGCAGCAAGAGCTTCGAGTCAAACCGTATGCATTTACGCGCCTGATTGAATTGTTTTGAGGATTTCAGCACGCATTTTTTCAGTGAATGCCTTGATGGGGTGACGGTCTCGGATAAAATCGATCGCCAATTGTGCGGCGGTCCTGCGCTCCAAATCGTGCGTCATCCAATATTCAATTGCGTCCGCAAAAGCTCTTATAGATATTTCGTCCGTGCCATCACCCATAACTTCTCCAACGAACGTACCAAAACGCGCGACGATATTATCACGGTCGAACGCCGACACGATAAGCGTTCCGTAGGACAGCGCCTCCAGCCAAGACACGGGAATACCCTCCCAAATTGAGGTGTTCAACAAGAGCTTAGCTGTTTTGATGTGGCTGTTCTTAACGTCTCCGTCCACGTGGCCGGTGAAATGCAAATTCGCAATCTTCGCACTTCCGTCGGGATTTCTGTACGCCTCCAGCGTCTTGGCATTTGCAGCCTCATTTCGCCCCCGTCCCGTCGCACCAAGAATATAGAATTCATACTGAGGCATAGCCTTCGCAATTTCACAAACAATCCAAGCCCGCTTCTGAGCCTCAAGCCGTCCCAAAAATATAATTTTGTTCTGTTTCGGAGGATCATCTAGTTTGTAATCGAACTCGATCTCAACGGGATTGGCGAGATCCATAATTGGTACGGTCTCGGGGATTTGATACATCCCTCGCGCAATCTTGAAAGCGACTCGCCTTGCGAAATGAATAAGACTCTTTTTTGCTTTATCATTTTTTGTATCCAAACCGAAACCTCCTTAATGTAGGCCCAGTCGGCGTCTCTTAATCGATCTACAGTCCGCAGGCGCGATTGATACATCGTCAAATCGCGCGGGTCTTGAATCCAATAAAGCAAAGGTGTGTTTGTTTCATACGTTCTGATAATATCGAATGAAGGCCGCGTCATTTCGATCGACAAAAATAGGTCAAACGCTTGGTTATCGAGCCACTCTTGGCGCTGCAAAACATTCGCCGGCAGACGGTATATCATAGTCTGATCGACGAGTTTCTGCTGAACGCCGATGCCACCGTGCATCATCCAACAAAAGATCAATCTGTATTAACTCGTCGGGAATAAACCTGCAAATATATTTTCTCGCCAGGGCGCCATAGCCACCTATGGCAGTGTCCCAGCCGCCAAAAAATTCATCGACAAGTAAGGCAACACGATATTTTGCCCTTTGCCAACGCCGAACGAAAACGGGCACGCCAAATATCGAGACGCGGCGCTCAACAAGGCGTTCTCCTTCAGACCTCGGTACTGACTCCAATGAAGACCGCCATACGAAACGTCTTAGGCGAATAATACCTCCGAGCAACTTGGAACGAAAATGCCGGCGGACATGGCTGTCCCAAAAACGCCATAGCCTAGAAGCTTTACAAGGACGTTTTCAAGCATGACTTGAGAGCCATAGGCTACGAATTAACTTTCCTATCTCTTATGTATAAGATGTCTCCCCATTGATCTTTGCCTTTCCAGCTGCCGTACATCGAGGTTTCAGCTCGCAAGAATCCAAGCGGGGTAAGGAACAAATCAAAGTCTTCTAGTGTGGGCTCTCCATGGTAGTGGCCTTTGCTTACCTCCGTGTAGATATAATCTATTTGCTCTAAGGTGTTTTTAGCACCTTTCAAAACTTCGAGATCGAAGCCTTGGGTATCAGTGACGAGCATATTGAAAATGTGATTGTTGCACAACGAAGGAAAAAGCGAGTCCAATGTGAAAATCTCCAAATAGACTGGCGTCTCCTCAAAATAGCCGTCATACAAAGCAGTCGGTTTGAGGAAGGAAGTCGATTCCCCACTGCCTTTGCCGACGTGAATTTGTCTTCTTTCATTTTTCGAACCCAAGGCTTTTCCGACAAGTGCGACGTCGCTACGGCCCTTTAACCTTTTGGACAGAGCATCGAAAATATCTGGCATGGGCTCGAAAAAGACCACACCTTCCGCTCCAGCTTTCTGATAAATTGGATATTCTTCACCCAGGTGGCCACCAACATGAAGAACACCTTTGACTGCGACTTTGTGCTTTATGAAGCATTGCATCATGAAGTCGTTCTGCGTCTGTTGCCAAGGGTTGTCGTGAAATTCGCGCCGCTGCAACCTTCCAAATAAGGGATTAAAAACGTTACTTGCCTTTCGACGCAAAGAGCGACGCAGATAATGCAGTTGCAACCACAGGTCCGGATGAACACGTGCCTTTAAACTACCCTTGAAACGCGCGATTATTGTCATGTTGTTTTCGGATCTTTGAATTGGAAATTGGTCGTAGACTCGTATGATAGAATTTTCCAGTCGCAGCTGATATTTACGAGACCTTCTCGGGAATTTTCGTGCGAGTAAGGACCGCTCGGCGATGCTTCGACGAAGACGGCCAGGGCAGGATTGGCGTGGTCAAACACAGTCGAGTTTTTCCATAAGCCAATCGAAATACCATAGTTGCGAGCCATAAGTGTATTGGATGGAACCGTTACTAGGGCTTTATACTGCCCTTTCGTGTTCGGGCTGGCCAACCCGAAATCCTCCGGAGCACAATCAAATATTCGTTGCCCCTCCGGCGTGTTAAATCCAATCCCAATTTTTATACCGCTAATATCTTCAGGCAAAACCCATTCTATCATCACTTCCAACGGCGCAGCGGTGAGTGGTGCTATTGTTACAATTTTTGCCGCGATAATTTGAGGCTGACCAGTGAGTTCAGTATTCGAATACATATCGTTTGTACCAGTCGAAACGTAATCGGCGATTATGTCGTTAATGTAACCAAATGCTTTCTTATAACCTCTTTCAAGTAAAAGGCCCTTCGTGCAAAGTTTCTGAACGGCCAACATATTATGGCTAACAAACAATACCGTCCGTCCTATCTTGGCAACATCTTGCATCTTGCCGAGGCACTTCTTCTGAAACTCCGCGTCGCCGACCGCGAGCACTTCGTCCACCACCAGGATTTCCGGCTCCAGGTGCGCGGCGACTGCAAATGCAAGGCGGACATACATTCCGGACGAGTAGCGCTTCACCGGTGTGTCGAGGAACTGCTCGACCTCGGCAAAGGCGACGATCTCGTCGAATTTGCGGTCGATCTCCTTGCGCGTCATGCCAAGGATGGCGCCATTGAGAAAAATGTTTTCGCGGCCGGTCAGTTCTGGATGAAAGCCAGTGCCGACCTCGAGCAGGCTCGCCACCCGGCCGTCGCAGCAGTACCCGGCCCTTCGTCGGCTCGGTGATGCGGCCAGAATCTTGAGCAGCGTGCTCTTGCCGGCGCCGTTGCGGCCGATGATGCCGACCGCTTCGCCCTGCTTCACCTCGAAGCTCACATCCTTGAGGGCCCAGAACTCCTCGACCTCGTCGCCCTGCACAATCTGGCGACCGCGAACTAGGTCGGCGGTCTTGCGAACAAAATTGCGGGCCTCGCGGCTTGATAACGTCGCGTAGCGCGGTGTATTTGTAGTGACCATTGGAGTCGGTCCGATGACCGACTAGGTAGCTCTTGGACAGATTTTCGACGACGATGGCGTTATCCGACATTCCTCTGCTCGCCCGCTAGATCAGGTCGGCGAAGGTCTTTTCGGTCTTGCGGAACTGGCGCACGCCGAACCACAGGAAGAACGCTGTGACTGACAGGCCGAGGATCAACCCAGGCGGAAACAGCCGCGTTTGCCCGCCCAGAATACACCACCGGAAGCCGTCGATCACGCTCACCATGGGGTTGAGCGAATAAAGTAGCCGCCACCGTTCGGGCACCACGCTGGAACTAAATCCAACCGGTGAAACATAGAGCCCCATCTGTACAACGAAAGGAATCACATAGCGAAAATCTCGATACTTAACGTTAAGGGCCGTAATCCAGAGCGCCGGCCCTAAGGTTGCCAGCAACCCTAACAGCAAGAAAATGGGCAACAAGACAACCTGCCATCCCGGCAGAAACCGATACCAGGCCATCATCACGAGGAACATGCAAAAGCTGACCATGAAATCCACGAACGAAACGACGATCGTCGCGGTCGGCACGATCATCCTGGGAAAATACACTTTGCTGATGAGATTGGCATTGCTGATGAGGCTGTTGGCGGAATCCGCCAGGCCGGTGGCAAAAACAGTCCAGGGCAGCATCCCGGCAAAGACCATCAGGGCATACGGAGTTTCGCCCTCCGACGGCAACTTCGCAATACGTCCGAACACGATCGTAAAGATGAGGACCGTTAGAAGTGGCCTTATGACCGCCCACGCGACGCCAATCGCTGTCTGCTTATATCGTACCGATAGGTCTCTCCAGGCAAGCACCGCAAACAATTCACGATAGCGCCATAAGTCATGCCAGTAATGACGCGCTCCTCGTCCCGGTTCGATGACTAAAAGATCTGCCATTTATCTCCCGCTCTATTAACCGGTTCAACTATCCTTGCAATCATCGCATCTCAATCGCGATCACGTCAACTTCAAGAGAGGTCTTGCATTGTTGACTTCGCCTCAGGAGTTTTCCAAGTTGCACGATCAAAAGGGATTGAATTGTGAGGACCGATATCACACGTCTTGCTCGATATAGCGCGGGGCGTAATGATAAATCCGCTTCGACTTATGCGGCTGTTGAAAGCAGAATTCAATTGGATTCAAGGAACCGAGATAGCGCGGCGTGTCGAAAATCATGAGTCTAAGAAGGAACTTGAAAGTAACTTTTGTTGGCCCGCCTGAAAACCTTTCAGGCGGAAACCGGGTCGTCGGGATCTATGCTGATCGACTAACGCGGCGGGGAAACGAGGTAACAGTCGTGCTGCAACGGCGCGGCCCACCAAGCCTACGCGAGAGGGCCCGCGCAATTGTCGGGCAGGCCGTCTCGCTGCCCGGGCGCAGTGAGGACAAACAGTCATACTATCGAAATGTACCATTCAAGGTCCACCGCGTGGATCACACTGGACCGGTCACGGACGAGGACCTGCCGGACGCCGACATACTAATTGCAACGTGGTGGGAAACGGCGGAGTGGGTTGCCCGCGCGGCGCCGCGCAAGGGCGCCAAAGTGTACTTTATCCAGCATCATGAGACATTCGATTATCTGCCCACCGAACGCGTTAGAGCGACGTGGCGGTTGCCGTTACAGAAAATCACTATTTCCAATTGGCTCGTAGAGTTGGCCGCGCGGGAGTACGGTGACCACAACGTGCACTTGATACCGAACGCAGTCGATTTGGGTCAGTTCCACGCTCCTCCGCGCGGACGCCAAGGACGACCCACCATTGGGATATTGTATTCGTCCGTCAAATGGAAAGGCGTCGACGTGAGTCTGAGTGCAATTGAACGTGCCGCAAAACGGGTCCCAGGCCTTCGTCTGATCGCATTCGGCTCCCAGCCTGTGCGTCGTCAACTTCCGTTACCACCCGGTACATCGTTTCATTATCTGCCCGCGCAAGAGAGCATCCGTGATTTGTATTCGTCTTGCGATGTATGGCTGTGCGGCAGTTATAGCGAAGGTTTTCACTTGCCACCACTGGAAGCGATGGCGTGCCGATGTCCTGTCGTTTCGACGAGCGTGGGCGGGCCAAGTGACATTATAGAGCCCGGGCGGAATGGCTACCTCGTGCCGGTTGGAGATGCCGAGGCGCTAGCGGATCGACTTGTCGACGTGTTGTGCCTTGATGATGTTCGGTGGCGCGCAATGTCTGACGCGGCGCTTGCGACAGCAACCCGGTATACTTGGGACGATGCGACGGACCTGATGGATAGTGCTCTTCGTAATGTGGTCGCCAATGCTTGCGCGCGATAGCTTCCAGTCGCCGACGGGAACACGTCCAACTCACCGCGCACATTGGTCGCGTCTGACTTCAGCACTCATGAGACAGATCGGCCGGGGCGCCCGAAGGAGCAACGGCGGTTTGGCCGACCGATTTGGTCAGCGACCCGCCGGCTCGGGGAGCATCGAGCGGTCTTGGGCTGCCCAAAGCATTCCCGACCGCGCGACGGGGCGGCCGGCGGCGGGACCAGCCGTCCCAGGTGAAGATGTTGAAGCCGAGAGAGCCGAGCAGGTCGAATACGTCGCGCGGGCGACAACCGGCCCGAGCACACCAGTCTTCCTCGCATTCGAAAATGACGACGACATCTGAGTTTGATGCGAGGAACTCTCGCGCGCCACGCGGGGAGTTGGTCTCAGTTCCTCGATGGTGATGCCCGGGCGGGTCCCGCGAGATTGCACGGCCAACTCCATGCATCCTTTGACGCTCCTGTTGGCCGGACTAGCGGTTACCACCATAGTAGCTTGGCAATTTACTCTGTTGTCCGCAGGCCCTGTTTGCGCTAAGAGACCGCGAAATTAGGTTTTCAGCTGTGGCCGAATGGAGTTAGCGCAATGATGATACGATCGCATGACCGTGAAGCACTCCGGCGCCAGTTCACCAGTGCCGAGCCATTTCCATTTGTCAAAATCGAAAACTTTCTTGATCCCGCATTTGCCGATGAGGTAGCCGCCGCATACCCATCATTCGAAGTTGCAGTGGCCCAAGGCAGGACATTTAAAGCCGTCAACGAGCGTAAGAAAGTTCAAGTTACTGATGCGAGCGTATTCCCGGGACCAGTGGCGCAATTAAACAAACTGCTGGCGTCTTCTGCATTTCTTGACGACCTCGGCTATATCACCGGCATTCCGAATCTGCTTGCGGACGAGCAACTGATCGGAGGCGGAATGCACCTAACTGGCCCGGGGGGTCGGTTGGACGTGCACGTTGACTTCAATTTTATCGCGGAACGCAAGCTTCACCGCCGGCTGAATCTACTTCTCTACCTCAACCCGACTTGGGAGAAGTCATGGGGCGGACACATTCAGCTCTGGGACAAGGACGTGAAAAACTGCCGGGAGGCGTTTGCGCCCAGGCTGAACCGATGCGTCATATTCGAAACAAGTGACATCAGCTTTCACGGCGTGGTTCCAGTCACAACCGCAGCGCCTTATCCGCGCATTTCATTTGCGACCTATTACTACACGCGGGAGGCTCCGCCGAACTGGGACGGCAAAGTCCACAGCACAATATTCAGGGCTCGACCCGAAGAGCGGCTTCGCGGATTCGTCCTCATACCGGCCACGAAGATGCGGCGGGAGATCGTAGCAGGTATGCGGAAGATCAAACGAAAGGCAAAGAGATTGGTTACCGGAATAGGCTGATTATTGGCGGGTATTTGATCGTTGAATTGGGGGCGTTAGTGAAGACTTACGTTCTTTCGAGGGCGAAGCGAAAAATATGGGCCACTGGTGGGGGAGGAGTCCTCGACAAATCGCCATGGCGATTTTCGCGCGCGAACGATGCGGTTTGATCTGCCGTACGAACTATCTCTACGGCATGCTGCGAGCCCGCAGATGTTGCAAAGTATTTTGGCAACCAGCGCGTCACAGTGATCGAGTTCGGGGTGGCTAGCGGCGCAGGCCTTTTGAAACTGGGCGCCTTGCGCCCGCGATCGAGAATGAAACGGGCATCGGGCTGCGCATCGTTGGTTTCGATACCGGCAGCGGCCTCCCGGCGACGCAGGGTTACAATGATCATCCGGGGATCTAAACTTCCGGGGATTTTGCGACAAAAGATCGCGACTAACTTCTAGATAAGTTCAACGGCCGCGCTGAGGTTATTTAGGGCGAAATCGACGATAAGATTAACTCATTCACCGGCGCAGCTGCAATTCGTTAAACGTCACGCATGCTGGTGGGGTTCTCGATGCGAACCGGGGTACAGAGTTCATCGTGTCCTTCTTGCTAACAGGGTTAAATCGCTGGTTGTGCTACGGAGGATCAAGACCCCCGAAAAGAAGCTTTGCCGGCATTTGCGCTTTCGCGAATTTCAACTCTCGCCGTTCGCGGCAGTCTGGACCCTTCTCGGACATTAGGTGTTCCGCTAATATCGCTAACCCCGCGTCGTTCGGAACCCGATGCTTTCGCTCAACCAAAGATTTCGCAAATTCATCAGACGCGCGCCTTTAGAGGCGCGGATGATTGGTTGGCGCTGGGTGATAACCGAGCGCATCCTCAAGCGAATAGGCGTCAAAGAAATTAGACTGACGCCGAAAGGCTCAAACCGCCGCGTTTATTGCCGGGTCGCCACATCCGATATTTACGAATATCAGCACTTGCTTGGCCCGCGGCGGGATACTTTTGATCTTCCGCTGCGACCGAGTGTTATAGTCGATGCCGGTGCCAATGTCGGATATTCAGTCTTGCGCTTCCGCATCGAATTTCCCGACGCCTTTATAATCGCGGTTGAACCCGAGCATGCCAATATCGCCCAATTGAAGAAAAACTGCAGCGGCGATAAAAATATTGTGCTGGAGGAAAAGGCATTATGGTGCACCAACGCGCGCCTGCGCATTCGCTCACCTGATACCAATCAAAATGCGTTTCAGGTCAAAGAGGACGCGCGCGGTGACGTTCCTGCTGTGTCGGTGAGCGATCTTTTAATCAAGTATAAACTGCCGCGCCTCGATCTGCTTAAGGTAGACATTGAAGGCAGCGAGAAATTCGTTTTCGGGCATGCGAGCGCGGCCATCTGGCTGCAGAGCGTGGAAATGATCTTAGTAGAAACGCATGACCGCTTCGACCCGGGCTGCTCGCAGGTTGTTGCGCGGGCCGTCGCCGGTTTATTTGATTTCTTGGGTCATCGCGGGGAATATTCGCTTTACGTGCGCCGTCGAGACTAGCTGGTTGTTCGGTGCGTCTTGCCAAGGTTAGCCATCGCGCGCCAGGTGTCCGGATGTGGTGCTTGGGACCGACTCATGTCGTGGCCTCACTTCATCATCTTTCGGGGCGGCCCAGCTATATTTACTGCTCGCTCAGAGCATGGCCCATTACGGCATCTAGACGCCCAAACATCGCTGCAAGTATCCAGCCAGGGCTGAGAAAAGCTGCAGATCTCGCGACTACTGATGCGAAATCGAGCTTTGACGTGATGCACAAACGCATTCATTGCGGCCTTCAATGGTCGCCTCTGAGCCGAATGTCTCAACGCCCATTGGTTCCTGAGCCTTGCAGACACCCGAGAAAAGTTGGAGGATTGGCGTGACTACCATAATAAGGAACGGCATGGAGCTATTGGCCAAAAGACGCCGATTATGTTGCTCAATCACGTTGGCGCAGCCAGCCCGCCACCGTGAGCAATCCGGAAAAATCTACCCTCCGGCGATCCAATGTTCGGCCTCAGTGCAACTTGGCTAAGGCTCTAATCGCCACTGGATGAACGGTCAGTAGCAGGTCACGGTCCGTCAAATTTTTGCGATCGGGATCACTCTGAAGAGATATGCTCAAACTGTTTGCCGTGCATCCGACGAAGGCCCCGATTAAAGATTGCCTGCATCAGGAGAACGAAAGAGTGAATATTCTATTTTTTCAGAATGGCGATTTTGGGGAAGCTTACCGCCGGTTTCAAGAGGGTGGCCTTGAGACTTATCGTGACCAGCGAGCGTCTGTCGATTTTGTTGCGTCGCTTCGAAGCCAATATGTGGTTACAACTATAGCAATGTGCGGCCGGGATCACAAAGATGATCTCGACAATAATCTACGGTCCATTGGAATCAGTGTGGAATCCGCCTATCGGCGGGAGTTTTTATTTCGCATGCTCAATGACATTGGGCCGGATATGATTGTTTGTCGCACTCCAAATTATCACGCCATTAAATGGGCGAAGCAGCGGAAAATTCCTACACTATTGGCGTTCGCAGATTTTTTTTCAAATAATAGCCCAAGACAATTTCTAAGGAACGTCGCACTAAGGGCGCTCCTTGATCCGCGTGTATTCCCATGCGTTGCCAACCATAATCTTAATGCTTCCATTTCGGTATCAAAGGCACTCTTTTATCCCAGAGCTCGCGTCGTGCCATGGGATTGGATTCGTCTAGTTGTCAGAAAGATTCCAAAGACTGCACCCGCTGACGCGCATCGTCCATCTGCATTTTTTGCTGGCGTATTGACCGATGCGAAGGGAGTCGGTGATTGTCTTGAGGCAGTCTCTCTTCTTCAAAAACGCGGAATTAATCTAACCTTAGAATTTGCTGGACCTGGCGATTTGGAACAGTGGCGGGCGCGTGCCGCGGAGCTTGGAGTTGGTGATCAGGTGAAGTTCCTTGGCCCTATACCGAATACGAACGTTCGACAGCGAATGATCGAGAACGATATCGTTGTAGTCCCGTCACGCCATGATTACGCGGAAGGTCTGCCAAATACGATCTATGAAGCTCTGGCCTCTCGAACGCCGCTTGTAATCTCTGATCACCCGGCCTTTGCGAGCCGATTGCAGAGCGGCGAGAACTGCCTAATTTTTCGTGCAGCGGACAAATCGTCTCTGGCGGATCAGATCACTACGCTCCTAACGGATGTTGCGCTATTCGGGCACCTATCCGCTAGGTCCGCCGACGCGCATAATTCGCTTTATCTCGGGATCGATTGGACACACTTGGTCTCCGCTTTTTTGAATGACCCGCAAAATCGGACCGGCTGGGTCGAGAGCAATTCTTTGGCGCGCATAGAAGGACGGCTGTCCTAGTGGATCGCGTCTGACATTTGAATCCCGGAGGGGATTCCCAGTGGACTGGACGTATGCGAGTCTGGCGCATGCGAACCGGAATTTCCATCACTCTCAAGCCCGCCGATCGCCGCCATCTGAAGGTGCCCACGCGGGATCGCAACACCCCACACAAGCATGTCTGGCGGGCTGAGATCGTCCTGTTGAGCGCGGACGGTATTGGCACCAATGAAATCATGCGCCGGACCGGCAAATCGAAGACCTGTGTGTGGCGCTGGCAGGAACGCTTCATGCAGGCGGGTTACGACAGCCTCCTGCACGATAAGACACACCCCTCGCGTACCGCTGGGATCCAACATCACCAAGCGCGTCGTGACGCTCACCCAGACCACCCCGCCAGCAGAGGCGACCCATTGGACCTCCGCCATGATGGCGGCGGCCCATTGTGTTGCTAGAATTTCGCCTCCAATTGAACTCCGGTAAATGGTGCAGGCGCTTTTTGCACGATTGAAACTGGGGCGTTTCTCGCGTGGATACAAAGGATAGGTTGAAAGCGATCGGCCAAGATGACAATGCTGGAACGGCGGGCTAGACTTCCAAGATGGTATTGAAGCTGCAACCGAACCAAGCGCATCTTTGGTATTTGCTATCGGAGGAGCGTTCCTGGCTAAGTCAGGCCGTTGATAGTCTAATTTCGCAAGCGGAATTCACTCAATCCCAGAAATTCCTTAGCCGCCCGGCCCGAGATTCGTATTTGATGACGCGGGCCTTGGTGCGAACCGTTTTGTCACAATACATTGACGTTAGCCCAAAGTCTTGGAAATTTCAGGCCAATGCATACGGGAAGCCCGAAATTGTACAACCCGCGGCCGGGCGATCGCTGCGATTCAGTCTGGCGAACACGGACGGCCTGGTCACCTGCGCGGTGGCGCTCGGCCGGGATATCGGCGTCGATGCCGAGATGATCGACAGCACGGTTGAGACGGATGAGATTGCGGATTACTTTTTCGCACCTACGGAAGTGGTCGCCCTGCGTGCACTTCCTCCCGCCGAGCAGCGATATCGCTTTTTCGAATTCTGGACACTCAAGGAAGCCTACATCAAGGCTCGTGGTCTAGGCCTATCGCTACCGCTCGAAAAATTCGCTTTTGTTGCCCCCAAAGGGAAACCGATTGAAATCGTATTCGACTCAAGCCTTCTTGATGACGAGGGCCTCGTTGACGACCCAAGGAATTGGCACTTTTCGCTCTCGCGGCCGATCAAAAGTCATCTGATCGCCGTCGCGCTCGCCCGGCTACCAGCGGAGGAACAGGCGAGTTGGCGCGCCGCTATCGAGCTTATTATTAAGCCATTCAAGATTAAGCCATTCAAGCAATGTGCCTACGCGAATGTAGAATTTTCATCTTGATCTTGGGATAGCCCCGCCGATGCCATGGGAACGCCATCGCCAATGGTCACGAGATAAGTTGTCTTCCCAGACACCGATGGGCTGTGATGTGACAGCTCGGGGAACGATCGAATGACTAATGTTCAGGTCCAGCGTAGCGGGACGATCGCGATCGCAGCCACCTTCACGGCAGAGCCGCTCTTGCCGTCTTTGCGCTTCGTGCTTGCGGAGGCAGGGCTTGCGCTTGATGTACGGTTTGCCCCTTACAATCAGGTATTTCAGGAGTTGCTCGCATCAACGAGCCTGCTAGCTAATAACGCGGGCGGTGTCGATGTCCTCCTCGTGCGCGTCGAAGACTTTGCGCGCGAAACGGAAAATGTCGAGGACGCACGCGCCATAATCAGGCGAATCGTCCCAGAGCTCTCCGAGGCGTTAACCCAGCATGCACGGCGCGTGAAAGTGCCCACGCTGTTTGCGGCACTACTGCCCTCACCGCACGCGGCAAAAGGGCTTTTGGGCGACCTGGAAGCGGCAAACGCAGAATTGGTCGCGCACGCACGCAGTTTGCCGGGACTTATTCTACTGTCGCCCGAGGACATCGATCTTGTTTCAACACAGGAGCGTTATGATGGCTTCGGCGACGAGCTCGCCCACATCCCCTTCACGGAGGAGTACTACGCAGCAATCGCCCTAGCTATCGCGCGGAAGGTACATGCGTTACGCGTTCCTGCTCATAAGGTGTTGGTATTGGACTGCGACGAAACGCTGTGGCGGGGCGTGGTGGGCGAGGATGGTGTCGACGGGATCACCATACCGCCTCACCTCGCGCAGCTCCAGCAATTCGCGGTCAAGATACAGGCGCAAGGGGCGCTTGTGTGCCTCGTGAGCAAGAATACGGAACGCGATGTGTTGGATGTGTTCGAAAAGCGATCGGACATGATTCTCAAGATCGACCACGTCGTCGCGCATCGAATCAACTGGGAATCGAAGCCACGCAATTTGGCTTCGCTGGCTCGTGTGCTAAATCTTGGACTAGATTCGTTTGTCTTTATCGATGACAATCCGGTCGAGTGCGCGCTCATGCGGGCGGAGTTGCCGCAAGTCGTGACGCTCCAACTACCCCCCGGCGACGAGATCAATTCATTCCTCACTCATCTCTGGGCCTTCGACAAAGTCACGGTTACCGACGAAGACGCCCGTCGCACGGCGTTGTACCGCGAGAACTCTGCGCGTCAGGAAGTCGAGGAATCGGCGACCGATATGGCTGCGTTCATTGCCTCACTGCGTGTGGTCATCGACATCGCCGCGCCGGAAGAAAGCGAATTGCCGCGGCTGGCACAGCTCACACAGCGAACAAACCAATTCAATTTTACTACGGTGCGGCGCACAGAACCCGAGCTGCGCACCCTGCAGGGCGCTGGCTCCTCGGTATTGCGAGTAAGGGTGCGTGATCGTTTCGGCGATTACGGTCTTGTCGGGCTTGTCATCGTGGATGGAATGGGGGACGCGCTCGTTGTCGATACTTTATTGCTCAGCTGCCGCGTGCTCGGGCGCGGCGTCGAGCACGCCATCCTGCGTCGGCTTGGCGTGATTGCCGGACAACGCGCGCTCCGTCACGTCGACTTGCGATTTGTTGCCACATCCAAGAACGAACCGGCGCGCGCCTTCGTCGAGAGCGTGGCAGCGCAGTTCCGCGTTCAGGAACAGGACAGGATCGTTTATCGCATACCGAAGGACGCCGCGTATGCCATCGCCCATCGGCCGGGCCATGATCCGGTTGCTGTGATCGAAGCCCGCAAATCGGAGGAACGCAAGAGCGTGGCACCGAGCAACGCTAGCATCAGCGTTGAACGTTCCAAGCGATATGCAAGGCTCGCGCAAACGCTCGTGTCGGGCACCGGCGTGCTGCAAGCTGCACGTGCCGGCGATGCACGGGCACGCACTTTACCCGGCCCACCTAAGCTGCCAACCACGGATATGGAGCGGAAGCTGCTCGCCCTATGGCAGGAGCTGCTCGGCATTTCTGGGCTCGGTGTCGAAGATGATTACTTCGCGGTCGGCGGGACCTCGCTGGTCGCGGCCAGATTGTTCACTGAGATTGCGCGGCGCTTCGGCATGCAGCTGCCCCTCACCACCATTCTCGAGTTGCCCACGGTGCGGAGGCTGGCCCGCCGTCTTGAACGACAGCCCGCTGCGCAGTCGGGAGCGCTGATCGAGCTCAGGAGCGGTGGCCCTCGGACTCTGTTCTTAGTGCACGACGGTGACGGCGAGACCCTGCTCTACTTGAATTTAGCGCGACAGATGCCGGACGATCTCGCCATAGTCGGCGTCGAGCCCCGTCGCTTCAAAGGCGTTCCACTCGCGCACGTAACCGTCGAGGATATGGCGGCGTTCTACCTAGAAGAAGTGCGCAAGAAGCAGCCGCACGGACCGTACCTGTTTGGAGGAATGTGTGCTGGAGGCGTCATCGCATACGAGATGGCATCGCAGCTCCAGCGCGCCGGCGAGAGCGTCAAGCTCGTGGTCCTACTCGACGCGGCCGCGCCACAAGCCCTACAGAAGCGGGGACGCGTCACCAAGGAGCGCCTTGGCCGCTTGCAGCAGGTGCTCCGGCAAGCTCGCAGGGGCGGCCACGGGCCGCTCCAGCAAGCGCGTCTTGTCTTCAATGCGATATCGCGGAAGCTGACAAGCGCGCTGGTTTGGGAAATCGCGCACCGCGGCAAACGGTGGTCGGTGCAAGCTCGCTTTCGGCTGCTGCGCGTCGTGCTTGCGCGTAAGCTCGCTTGGCCAGAGTTCGTGCCGGAATTGAGTGTGCGCCAGATCTACGATTCCGCCGAGGCACACTACGTGCCGAAGCCGCTATCGATCGCCTCCACTGTGCTCGTGCGAGCGCGGCTTGGCGAAGGAGCCGACACGCCCTATCTACACATTTACGCCGACGAAACGTTCGGCTGGCGCGGCCTCGCCCACGACCTGGCGGTGGTCGATGTCGACGGCGGTCACTCTAGCATGCTGCAGGAGCCTTTCGTCGAGTTGTTGGCCAAGGCGCTTAGACCGTATGTCGGCCCGAAGGAGGTGGCGCCAGTCCGCGTCCGCGCAATTGAGGCTACAGTCTTATGAGCGACCTCGACGTCGCTATCGCGATTGTCACCTACCGGTCTGCGGCCCTCACCATCGACTGTCTGCGCTCGATCGAACCTGAACGGTTGACCTCAGGAATACGCATTCGGGTGGTTGTTGTCGACAATGCATCGGACGATGCGCCGATGATCACCGAGGCAATCGAGGCAAACTCCTGGTCATCCTGGGTCACTCTTATCACGGCGCCGAGAAATGGCGGATTTGCCTACGGCAACAACCTCGCGATCCAATGCGCATACGAGACCGGATCACCGGACTATTTTCACCTACTGAACCCAGACACCGTGCTGCGCACAGGGGCTATTGGCGCGCTGGCGCGCTTCCTCGAAGCGCATCCTGATGTTGGAATTGCCTGCAGTAGCTTCGAAAACTCTGACGGTACCGACTGGCCGATCGCGTTTCGATTTCCAACGATCCTGAGCGAGTTCGAGGGCGGCCTACAGCTCGGCCTGGCGACGCGGATTTTGCGGCCCTGGGCGGCCTCTGTTCAAATGCGCAAAGTAGCGCAGCCAATCGACTGGGGGCCGGGTGCCTCGATGATGGTTCGCCGGCCGGTCATCGACGCGATCGGTGGCTTCGATGAGAACTATTTTCTCTACTTCGAGGAAACTGACTTTTGCCTGCGGGCAAAACGGGCGGGCTTCTCGACCTGGTATGTGCCCGAGAGCCGGGTGATGCATATCGCCGGTCAGAGCACTAAATTAACGGAGCGCAACACGCTTCCCAAACGCTTGCCGGCCTATTGGTTCGAGTTGCGACGGCGGTACTTTGCCGCGGCTTACGGGGTGTACTACGCCATGGCGGTCGATATCGTTGCGTTTGTGGCGTGTGGGCTTGGGGCGTTGAAACGTGTGCTACAGGGGCGGACCGATCGAAGTGTTCCGCACTATCTCGCGGACCTGATGCAACACAGTGTGTTGCGGCGTAGAAACCGAGAGGTGCGTCAGATCAGGCATTTCATGCCGCGATCGTGAAAGGGCCGTCAGTCAGGACGCTGGCATCCCCTGAAGCAGATCGACAAGCAGCGCGACTGGTATGGCGGTGCCTAGACGCTGTAACGGCTTAAAGGCATCCAGATCCTGCGATGGGCCCATGTTCGGCCAAGAACAAACCATCGAAAGATGCAGGCGTTTCGGTTTTCGGTTGAGCACTATTTGTAAGGATATTAGATATTAAGACTTATCAGCGCCGATGGGGCGTCCAAGGTCTCGGGCAATGGTTGTGTATCGTTTGGGGCGCCGGCGCGCCCGCGAAACTGCTTGGCCCAATCCGAATTAACGATAACGTCCAGATCGGCGCCGATGCCGTAATGCTGTGCGATATTCCAGACAATTCAGTCACCGCTGGTGCAGCAGCGGTCGTAAGCTGCGCGGTTCGAAGGCGGTTGGGAATTGGGAGACGATGTTGTCCGGTAACGTTAAATTTGGCGCAGTCGCGATCGGGCGCAACGAGGGCGATAGATTGAAGCGATGCCTCCAATCCATATCGGCAGCATCTTTCGTGGCTTATGTTGATTCTGGCTCAAGCGATGGATCGGTAGAGTTTGCGCGAGACTTGGGTGTAAACGTCATCGAACTTGATTTGCGAATCCCTTTCACGGCCGCGCGTGCGCGGAATGCTGGCTTTAAAAGTTTGCGCGAGAAGGCCCCTGACCTATCTTATGTGCAGTTCATAGACGGTGACTGTGAGCTTCGGCAGGACTGGCAGCAACGTGCACTAGCCTTCCTGGAAACGCACGAAGACGTTGCCGTCGTTTGCGGACGGCGCCGGGAACGTTATCCCGAGCGATCTGTGTACAATTGGCTTTGTGACAATGATTGGGATGGACCGGTTGGCGAAGTGCTCGCTTGCGGCGGTGACGCGATGATGCGTGCGATTGCTGTAGATGCAGTGCGAGGGTATCGTGATGAGCTAATTGCCGGCGAGGAACCAGAATTGTGCGTTCGGCTGCGGGCTGCCGGCTGGCGTATCTGGCGGCTTCCTTTCGAAATGACTCTGCATGACGCGGCGATGACACGATTTGGGCAGTGGTGGCGTCGCGCTGTGCGGACCGGTTATGCCCTCGCGGAAGGAGCTCATCTTCATGGGGCACCCCCGGAACGCCATTGGGTTTGGGAGGCGCGTCGGGCATGGCTCTGGGGAGTGTGGCTGCCGCTTGCCTGCCTCGCGATTGGGATCGTGTTTGGAGCCTGGGCTTGGGCAGCGTGGCTGATCTACCCTTTGCAGATTTTGAGACAAACGGTGCGCAACCGTGGACGGCTAAGCGGTCGTGCAGTGCTGGCCCTGTTTCAAGTTCTCGCACGTTTTCCCGAGGGTTGGGGCCAAATCAAGTTCACGTGGAATCGCTTGCTCGGCCGGCAAGCGCATCTCATCGAATATAAGTGACGCAGTCATGCGGATCGCCTATTTGGTCAACCAATACCCCAAGGTCAGCCACGTTTTCATCCGACGCGAAATCCTGGCGCTTGAACGGCGCGGAATTGAGGTCATGCGAATTGCGCTGCGCGGCTGGGACGGTGAGCCACTGGTAGACCAGGAAGACGAGATTGAGCGCGAGCACACGCGCTATGTCCTGCGCGAAGGGGCGCCCGCGCTGCTATGGGCCTTGACGCGTATGCTGCTCTCGCGGCCATTGCGCCTAGTGGGGGCGCTGGCGTTGGCGTGGAACATGAGCCGTCGCGCGGAACGGTCGCGCGCTGCGCACTTTATTTACCTCGCTGAGGCCTGCCGTATTGAACCGTGGTTGCGCGCTAGCGGGATCCAACATGTGCATGCGCATTTCGGCACCAATTCAGCCGAGGTGGCGATGCTCGTGCACGCCCTGGGCGGGCCGCCTTGGAGTTTCACCGTCCACGGTCCAGAAGAATTCGACAAAGCGCCGTCCATTGGTCTAGCGGAGAAAGTCCGTCGCTGTGCCTTCGTGGTGGCTGTCAGTTCATTTGGACGCAGCCAGATTTACCGAATTGTTGACCAGCAACACTGGTCCAAGGTGCAGGTGGTGCGCTGCGGACTGGAGACCGGCTTTTTCACCGCGACGGGGAGTCCCGCCGCCGACGTGCAACGCCTCGTTTGCGTCGGCCGGCTGTGTGAGCAAAAAGGGCAGCTCCTCCTGGTGGAAGCCACTCGTCGCTTGGTCGCAGACAGGCTAGTTTTTAAGTTGGTATTGGTCGGTGACGGCGAGATGCGATCCGAAATTGAGGCCCTGATCCAGCGCGACGGGTTGCAATCTCAGGTTCTGATAACCGGCCATATCAGCAGCGCGCAGTTGCGCGAGGAAATTCTCGCTGCGCGGGGACTCGTATTGCCGAGTTTTGCCGAAGGCCTCCCGATGGTCATCATGGAGGCCATGGCGTTGAGGCGTCCGGTCATAAGTACGTTCATTGCCGGTATTCCGGAATTGGTGCAACCGGGCGAACACGGCTGGCTGGTGCCAGCCGGTGACGTGGAGGCTCTAACTCAGGCCATGCGGGGTTGCCTGGAAGCACCTGTCGGTACGTTGATACGTATGGGAGAGGCGGCATATGAGCGTGTGCTTGCGTTTCACAGCGTAGACAAGCAAGCGGCCCAACTCGCTAGGTTGTTTGGTGCTTCTGTCGAAAAGGCGAGCGTGCTGCGCTGGAGCGAATCCACCCTTGTCCCGATGCTCGACTGACGGCCACCAAAGATCCTTGAGTTCTTGGCCGATCCGGCAGTCGGCAAGTTTAGTGGTATGGTACTGCTCGTAGCCGGCTTTCATCGGGCGAACCAAGATCAACCCGTAAGTGATTTCCTGAATATAAAGACGTTGTGGAAAGCAAATTGTGGAAAATTGAAACGACGCGCCCACAGAAGGTTCCAAGCATTGACGGCCGACTTTAGGGATGTGCCTGGAAGGTAAATATACATCTCTGAGAACATACCGCTGTCTCTTCGAACAAGGCTGCAGGAATGACGGGCAAATTGAGCGACCAGCCACGGTCTGTTTACATGCCTCCAGAATAGAGTCTCACGTTCGAAGCGGCTGGTTTGTTCGTGGCCTGCTGAAGTTTTCCTGATCGTGATACCCTTTTTAAGTGCTGACCAACCGAGTCGCATCATCCAGGCCTCTGGAGCGTGCTGATTAATCTCTTCCAGTACTAAGAACCCTCCTGGTTTCGTGACCCGGGCGAGCTCGCTGATGGCACGCTCAGCGTCAGGTATGTGCATTAACACTCCCCAGCAAAGTACGAGATCAAAGTGATCGGAGGGAAAAGATAGGTTGAGTATGTCCTCCCGGCCAACGGTTATCCGGTCAGATAGCTGGTTACGAGACACGTTCTCTCGCGCCTCTAAGAGGATCGGCTCGGAATAGTCCACAGCTGAAACTATGTATCCACGGCGAGCCAGGCGGATAGAATTCGCGCAAATGCCGCAGCCGATGTCGAGTGCAGAGGATCCAGCGCGTTGGCCGATCCGCCCGACGAAATTGTCGTATGCCTGTTCGAAAAACTGCTCATTTTCGACCGTACGGTATGTCTTTTCCCATGCCTCGTGGATCTGAGGTTGGTTCATCTGACGCTTGACTTGATCCGAGAGCTCTTTGGAAGAATCAACCATCGGAGTTTCCTTTTTGGGAGTTTGCAATCAGTTGATCTCGGTTGCCAGCGATAGCCACTTGATAAAGTTTTGCAAGTAGAGCCGCCCGATCACGTCCGGAAATTACCGCGGGCGGGGCATATGAGGCTCCCCGAAGCGTTTACTCTGCCGCGGACCCCGAGTTGACGGCGCCGTGCCGGGTTTCTAGAAAGAACAAAAGATCAACAGGGCCAAAGCACGAATGGCGGGCAACAATCATGTCTAAATCCGATTTTCACGTGAATAGTCGCGAGATCCGCGGCTATTTCACGACTTTGGCTGGATTTCTAACTGGGACGGCCGCGACCTCCGGCTCCGGCTCGAGGTTGGAAATGGCCGACGCGGTAAATCAGGTCATGCATCAGGCTCGCTCTGCCCACGCCGCGGGCAACAAGCTGATCTTTGTCGGCAATGGCGGCAGCGCGGCAATCGCCAGTCACATGGCGACCGACTATTCGAAGAATGGAGATATCCGTTCACTCGCCCTCAACGACGGCTCGATGTTAACATGCCTTGCCAACGATCTCGGCTACGATCGCATCTTTGCGAAACAAATCGAGCTACACGCCCGGCCCGGTGATCTCGTCATCGCAATCAGTAGCTCAGGCCGTTCGGTCAACATCCTTGCTGCTGTGAAAGCAGCACGTAGCGCCAAATGCGGGGTAGTAACCCTCAGCGGATTTACACCCGATAATCCGCTTCGCAGTCTCGGCGATATCAACTTCTACATCGCCTCGGATCGATACGGTTTTGTGGAGATCGGGCATCTGACGATATGTCACGCCATCTTGGACTTCATCTGCGGCTTGCGCGTTCCTGATGGTCGATTGCTAGCAACAGCAACTTAACTTCAGGCAGTTCTCGTGCGTAGCGCTTTTGGCAACTTTTCGCTTTTGATTATGTGTATCACATGCGGGTGTTAGTGACAGGCGGTGCAGGATTTATTGGAAGCCACCTGTGTGACCGATTACTCGAGCGCGACGACGAAGTCTGGTGCGTTGACAACCTGAGGCTTGGCCGGTGGCGCAACGTCGCGCATCTTGAGGATTTGCCGGGGTTTCATTTTGCAGAGCTTGATGTACTTGATCGACCCGGCCTTAAGGCACTGTTTAAAGATGCCGGCTTCGATGCAGTATTTCATATGGCGGCCAATTCCGCTATCGCCGCCAGCGCGGCCGACTTCAGATTGGATTTGGAACTGAATCAGCTGACCACTGTGGCCGTGCTGGAAGAGATGAAAGTGCACGATGTTAGACGGCTGTTTTTCGCCAGCACGTCAGCGGTATTCGGCGAAACTGACGCTTTGTTGTTCGAGGATTTCGCTCCACTGCGTCCCATCTCCTTCTACGGTGCAAGCAAGCTTGCCGCGGAAGCCTATATCTCGGTTTTTGCGCACACCTTTGGTGGTCGCGCCCTGATTTTGCGTTTTCCTAATGTCGTCGGTGAGCGCGCTACGCATGGAGTGATCTACGATTTTTTGCGCAAGCTTGAATCCGATCGAACTAAACTGGAAGTGCTCGGCGATGGACAGCAATCAAAACCTTACCTGTATGTGAAGGACTTGATCGACGCGATGCTGACCGCATGGGACAAAGTGAATGCGCCATTTGCGGTCTATCACGCTGCCGGAATCGGCAATACATCGGTTCGCGAAATCGCGGAAATCGTCGTGGCCGCGGCAGGCACTGCTGATACCCGCGTGGTCTTTACCGGTGGTGATCGAGGGTGGCCAGGCGATGTGCCGCGGTTCCGCTACGACACTACTCGGCTGCAAGCTCTCGGCTGGCAGCCGCAGCGCGGCTCGACCGAGGCAGTTCGCTACGCCGTCGAACGTATCGTCGCTAATGGCTTTTGAACTCGATTGACCGAGATGCATGCCGCTATCGTCGCAGGGGGGATGGGTACCCGCGTAGCCGGAATGACCGCGGGCCGCATTCCTAAAGCGTTGCTTCCGGTTGGGGGCGTACCGATTATTTTCCGACAAATGCGCGTGCTACGGCGCGAGGGCGTGACCCAAGTTAGAGTGCTTGCCGGACATCTCGGCGATCGGTTGCAGCCGACGCTTGAGCCAGAAGCTGCAGCGCTCGGCCTTACCCTGCAAATTATTATCGAGCCGACGCCGCTTGGAACGGCGGGATGCCTCGCCGCGCTTAATCCAGCGATGGAAGATACGCTGATCTTATATGGCGATATGCTGTTTGACATTGCGCTTGCGCCTTTGCGAGAATTCCACCACCAGCAACAAGCGCTTTTGACCGTTGTCGCGCATCCGAACGATCATCCGCGCACCTCCGATCTGATCGTTGAAGAGGACGGACTGGTAAAAACGATCTTGCCATATGGACAGCCGCGCAAGGATGATCATCGCAATCTAGTGCCGGCCGGCCTCTACCTCGCATCACCCGCTTTTCTTGCGCTGCTTGAACGGGGAGCGAAAGCTGATATGATTCGTGATGCTGTACCTGCGCTAGTTGCTAGCGGTGCGCGGGTTGCAGTTTACAATACGCCCGAATATCTGCGCGACGTCGGCAGCCCGACTCGCCACGCCTTAGCCGAGCGTGATCTCGCTGCCGGCGTGGTAGAGGCGCTGAACAATACCCACCGTCGGCCGGCCATTTTCTTCGACTGCGACGGCGTCCTCAACGAGGAGCCGGGATTGCAGGGCGCGGTGACCGCGGACGATGTAAAAGCCATTCCCGGCGCAGGTGCCGCCTTACGGCAAGTGCGCGAGGCGGGTCGGTTGGCGATCGCCGTCACTAATCGGCCGCAGGTCGCCAAGGGTTTCGTCACATTCGAGGGCCTTAATCACATTCTGGGACGTCTCGAGGCGCTCATGGCGGAGGATGGGGGCATCCTCGATCGGATGTATTTCTGTCCGCATCATCCGGAGGCTGGCTTCCCGGGCGAGATTGCGGCCCTGAAAGTTCGCTGTGAATGCCGCAAGCCCGGCACACTCTTACTACGACGCGCGTGCGGCGAACTCCCGATCGATCAACGACGGTCGGCACTCATCGGCGACAGTTTGCGCGACATTGGGGCCGCCCACAATTTCGGAATTTGGGGTTACGGTGTCCGCACCGGTGCCGGCTGCCGCGATCGCCAGCGCTATCGCGTCGAAGCGGGTAACGCGCCAAGCGCTGATCTGATGTTTGAGAACGTATCCGAGGCAGTGGATTTCAACCTGGAATATGGCGTGCTCGGTGCGCCTTTAGTCGCACTTATCCTGGAGCTAATCGACAAATCAAACCCGCCGGTGTTGGTCGCGCTGTGCGGCCGCTCTCGGGCGGGAAAGTCTGTCCTGGCTCACGCGATCGTTCGGGCGCTGACAGAACAGGATATTGCTTGCCTCCATGTTCGGCTGGACCACTGGATACTGCCGGCGAGTGAGCGCAAACCGGATTGCTCTGCCGAAGTCCGCAACCGTGTCGCAGCGCTGCCAGATTTAATCCGCAGTCTCCGAAATGGAACGAGCGTCCACGCGCCCGGTTATGATACGGCGACCCGTGGTGTCGATCAGCCGGCAACCTACTCTCCTGCCAGCAAATCGGTTATTTTGTTGGATGGCTGTTTTGCCGGCCACCTGAGTATTCGCGCCCTGTTGGATTTTGTCGCCTTCGTTGAGGTACCGGCGGAACTGCAGCGGGCGCGCTTCGCGGAATTCTATCGTTGGAAGGGACTCAACGAGGATGCGATTGAGACGCTCTGGCGCGAGCGCGCTGCAGACGAATGGCCGGCCATCGACGCGCAACGCGGCAGCGCGGATTATGTTATGACGCTGGGGGCAAGTGCTTCATGATTGTGTCTTGCGCACCGTTCCGGGTAAGTTTCGCTGGCGGCGGCTCCGACCTCGCCTCGTTCTACAGCAAGCGACGCGGTGCGGTCCTGTCCTGCACAATCGCAAAATACAGTTTTATCATCATTCATCCCTTCTTTAACGCGAAGAAGTATCACCTGAAATACACGCGGACGGAATTAGTCGATCACATCGACCAAATTCAGCATCCAATCTTGCGCGAGGCACTCCGCATGCAGGCAGTGGAACCAGGCGTTGAGGTTGCTTCAGTCGCCGACATACCTGGCGGTACAGGGCTTGGCTCATCGAGCTCGTTCTCCGTCGCGTTGATCAACGCGCTTTATGCCCACCGCCGTATCTTCGTCCCGAAAGAGACGCTCGCAAAAGAGGCATGCACGCTTGAGATCGAGCGGCTCGGCGACCCAATCGGTAAACAGGATCAATATGCGGCGGCGTATGGCGGCGTAAATCTTATTGAATTTGAGCGGCATGGCGCCGTGACCGTGCAACCATTGCTGTTATCGTCGGCGACTTTTTCGGAACTCGAAGGCAACCTCATGTTGTTTTACACCGGCACGCAACGCGACGCCCGTGAGGTCTTGTCGAAACAGATGGCCGCTCTCGAAGGCGACGATCTGGTCGTATCGCGGACGCAAGAAATGGTCGAGCTCGCTTACGAAATGCGCGACCTTTTGCTGGCCGGAAATCTCGATGCATTCGGGCAGGCGTTGCACCGCGGATGGGAAATGAAGCGCAGCATCTCCGCGCAAATCAGCACGTCGGTGATCGACGATATCTATGCACGAGCACGCAACGCGGGTGCGCTCGGGGGCAAGCTCGCGGGAGCCGGCGGGGGTGGGTTTCTGCTCTTCTACTGCCCCAAGGTAGCGCAACCACGGATGCGCGAGGCTCTTGGCGCATTGCAGGCCCTCGAATTCCGCTTCGACACGGCTGGCGCGCGTATTGCCTTCGCGCAGTGATGGGCTCGTCGAACCGGCGCCACGCCGAGAGCGCAGGGTTTGCGAGCAGGGTCCGTCCGGGGACATTGCAAAGGATTTGCGTCGATCAATCATCACGGGGAAACTCTTAGCATGGGATTCCCCAGGTTGCCGCCCAAACCGCCGAAGGGTGGCGCTTCTCTAGCCAAAACCCCGCCTTGCTCGCATGCAATTCTATGACCGCCATTCGCGTGCCAGCCGCTGCGCATCGGCAACGTGCATCTGCCGAGCGCAATACGTGTTCGAGTGGTTTATCTCCAGTTAGAAATGTCCATCTTTGTAATAACTACGCAAGTCGGGCAAAGCTGTTTCAGGATCAAACGGCTGGAAGCCATGGTAGCGCTTCGCATTCAAGATAATGGCCTTTGACTCGTCGGCTCGAAGTAAAAGGCTCGTGGTCGGATATGTCCATCGCCACCCGTAATACTTTCCACCTCGTTCGAGAATATTGGTTGCTTCCAGGGCCACAACGCCAGTGCGTGAATTAACTTCGGTTGCAAAGTTTTCTATAAATCGCTGAAATTGGACCGAGTGATAAACGTCTATGGCGGCTAGGAGGATCATCAACAGTATTGGCAGGTAGACGAAGATGCCCTTTTGGCCCGCCTGCGCCGACCTCAGCGTCCTCACGCGATTTATCGAAGTGACAAGGATGGGAAACCTGCGCAACGGAGCACATCTGTGCTCTAATTTCTCCGGGAGGAGTCTGATCAAAAGTCCTATCATCCCAAAGCCAAATAACCACAGGGCGACCATGACCCTGCAATCGTAGTAGTACCTAGGCAATGCCCAGTTGGCCGGGAGTGCCAGCAAAGACAATGTTGCCGCGGTCGCGATTGCGCAGGGGTAATTTATTTCCTTCCAGTTCCCAAGGAAAACGTAAATCAGATAGATCAAGGAAAGTGCAAACGATAGTAAAAGTTGTCTATCGCGATAAATAATGCTTAGGCGTAGAGCGTCGGCCAACGAATCCGGAGCGACCGGTTTCAATACCGATAATGCTGCTATTACAGAAGCGGCGAGAAAGAGAATTATCGCGCCCCATAATAGAAAGCCAACCGGGCGCTGATTGCTTGCCTCCCGCAGTCGTGCCGCTGTCATCAAACTAAGCAATGGTCCCAAAAAGAACAACGCTTCATACGTCCTCGTCACCAGGAATGATAACGCCAAGAGAATGATGCCGCGCGGCAGATTAATCGGGCGAGAACTGAGCAAGATTGCCATACAACAAGCTGTAATAGAATATGCGACCTGACTTTCCCCAATTGCAAAAAATGAGGTGTTCAAATATACGACCGCAATGAGAAGTACAAATGGCCAGAAAAAGGAATCAGTCGCGAGTATTATTAGGGAAAAAACCCAAATGATCGTCGTGAAGAACACAAGGCCGAACGTTTGAGCAAATATTAGCTCTTTCATGTTATTGACCCCAAATTTTAGCGCAAATAATACTGGGCTCTCCGTGATTATAACGGAGAAATTCCTTGTCGGGTCCGGTTCAAAGAAAGTACGCTCCTTGAGTAGCACGATCAAAAATGCGCTTCCGTCTGCGAACAGGCTGATTTGAGAGAATAAATGGACGGTCGGTACAAGCAAAATGACTGCAAAACAGGCGTATTTTAGTAAACGCTCTGGCTGTTCAATTTTTGTAAGGAGCAGTGAAGCCACCGGAAGGCCCTGCGGAGGTTATACGATCGAGGATTGCCGTGGTTAGTCTCGGTATCACTACAAGTCTCGACACTCAACTGCATCAGCACCGCATAAGTGAATTGAATGAACCTATAGGTTACTCAGATGGAGACTGTCGTCTCTGTTCTTCTGGTGATTAGCGCTGCTCTTGTCGCTGTCCCAGTCGCCATATTTTTCATCGAGGTGACTGCGGCGATAATGTTGCCACGCCAACATGCTATGCCCCGGATCGGCGCGAACGACGATCTTAGCCAGCGCGTTACAGTTCTGGTGCCAGCTCACAATGAGAGCACCGGACTGCTGCCCACGCTCGCGGCCATTAAACAGCAGCTGCGGCCTGGCGACCGTGTGCTCATCGTCGCCGATAATTGCACCGACGATACCGCCGCAGTGGCCACGGCAGGAGGCGCCGAGGTTGTCGAACGCCACGATCCGGCTAGACGCGGCAAGGGTTATGCCTTGGACTTTGGCCTTCAGCATCTCAGTTCGGCGCCACCCGAGATCGTAGTTATGATCGACGCCGACTGCGGGCTTGCGGATTACGCGATCAACGAGTTGGTAAAGACGTGCGTCGCGACGGGGCGTCCCGTACAGGGCCTCTACCTGATGATGGCGCCAACCGAATCGCAGATCAATCACAAGGTTGCCGAATTTGCTTGGCGGGTGAAGAATTGGCTACGCCCGCTAGGACTTAGGGCGCTTGGATTGCCGTGCCAATTGATGGGCACAGGCATGGCGTTTCCGTGGGACGTGATCCGCCGCGCCGATCTCGCCAGTGCCTCCGTCGTTGAAGATCTCAGGCTCGGCCTCGACCTGACCTCGAAGGAACATCCTCCTGTATTTTGTCCGTCCGCCGGCGTGATCAGCCAGTTTGCGTCATCGGCCAAGGCCGCTCGAACTCAGCGCGAACGCTGGGAGGGCGGTCATATCAGCATGATCTTGACGACGTTTCCGCGGCTATTTTGCAAGGCCATCGCGACTCGGGATCGGAATCTGCTGGCGCTGACGCTCGACTTGGCAGTTCCACCGCTGTCGTTGCTAGCCATCCTCGTAATCGGGATGGTCACGGTCTCAGCGTCATACGCAATTCTGGGTTTTTCTTTCTTAGCCCTGACTCTGAGTGCGGCAACCCTGATCGCATTCGTGCTGGCAACTTTTCTGGCGTGGCTAAAATGCGGCCGCGACCTCGTGCCCGTCGGCGCGGTCTTATCGATAGCACTTTACATCCTCGGAAAGCTCGGCCTCTATCGTGCCAAGCTTCTCAACAAAACGGACGCGCAGTGGATCAGGACTGATCGGACGAAATCCGAATGAGGCGCCCTGTTTATGCACCTCCGTTGCGAATATCGACGATTTTCGTCCCGAAATGATCGCGGTGATAGTTGAAGCTCATGCACGCGGTCGGCTCGACCGCCGAGCGCACTGGAACCAACAGCTCGAATTTGAGCGCCTGCTCGATCTGGCTCGTCGCCATGAGTTTGCCGCCACGGCCAAAGAACGCGTCGCTCGCCGGTCCGATGCGGCTCGGCAGGCCCAACAGGCCGGCGATATCGGCCGCGTGCGTCATCCAGCGCCGCCGGAAATCGTCGACCTGGGCGGGCGTGCCGATACGGACATATTCGTGCATGCGGAAGGATTGGATGCGATCGATGTCGCGGGAGGGTTCGCGGCGGAAGCAGTCGCCGGCGACGTCGAACGTGAGTCCGTAGTCGGAACCTCGCCGCGGCTGGCGACCAGAGGATAGACCGGGTAGCAGGCGGCCGGCGTGAGCACGAGATCGCCGGCAGATAAGTTCGTCGCCCAATCTTCACCCCATCGGCGTGACTTTTTCAATCACGCTTTACATTTTCGCAAAGCTCGGCCTCTATCGTCTTAAGCTGCTCAAAACGGACGCGCAGTGGATCGAGACTGAGCGGATGAAATCCGAATGAAGTGTTTTGTGTTATCCAAATAGCCTTTACGAATATCAACGGTTATTAGTGTTAACGCCCTTGCGTATATGGTGAGCAAAGCTCAGACGATGAGACCTTCAATCAAACCACTGCTCCGCGGGGTAGGGTTTCGACCCGCTTGGAAGCTCCCGGACTTGAGCCAAGAGCAAATTTTACAGCGCGCCCAGACCTTGTCTCGGGCCGAATACGCCAAAGACCTACGGGCTCTCATTACCAGAAAAGTCGAGGATCTTCGTTACTACGACGTCCCAAATATGGAAAGGGCTGTGGCGGTCTGCCATTGGGGCAGAAGTGGGTCATGGCTCGTGGACAGCTATCTAGATGGGCACGATGATGTCGTTTTGCTTGCCATGGCCGCAGCGCTCAAATCTATGAATTCTTTGAACGCTACCAGTCGTTGCCTCTGCATGACAAGCTTATCGCTTACCCGATCTATTTGGCCGATGTTTTTATTTTTTTTCAAGGAGATTTCCCGATCCTTGCAGCAGATTATTATGCCGCAGTGGCCGCAATATTTGAAGTTTATGGCCACTGCACGCCACAGCTTCTCGAAACACGCCGAGGCATTCTTTCAGTTTCTACACGTGGCCTACAACTTGGCGCTCGGTCGCCGTCCAACAAGTCCGCGTCCCTTGATGGTATTTGATCAGCATTGGCGGCACGACGAAACGGCGGGGCGCTTTGTGGAAGACTTTCCGCAAGCCCGGTTCCTCCATACTGTTCGTGATCCGATCTCAAGCTACGACCGAACGTTCGAATATTTTTACGGCACTTGCGGGCGAAGAAACCCCATGGCGGATGCTCCGGTACTCTTTACTAACTCAGACGTCCCGTATCTTGGGATGGAAACACGGACACGAGCGATACGCTTCGAAGACCTGCACACCAACGCAGCAGAAATCATGAGTCGGCTTGCTGATTGGCTGGGTCTGCCTTACCAAGCTTCGCTGTTGAAGAGTACTTTCAATGGAATGCCGTGGGTCGTCGGGCGCGCTGGGGTCAATTGGTCGGGGCCTCGGCCGGAACAAGCTTTACGATCTTCGCGAAACATTTCCTTCACGGACAAAATTATCCTCTTCGCGATGTTTTATGAAAACTTCGTCGCCTGGAATTATTCCTGTCCCAGGATTTTTAGGCATGCGTTAGTTCGCGGTTTCGCCTGTATGCTGGTCTTTCTTATTCCAATGAAGACAGAAACTATTAGCGCGCGCGCCGTCGTAAAGGCCAAGGTGCTTCCGTCCCTAAGGCATGGAGACTTTCGATTGGCGTTCAAAAGCTTATTCGGTATATTCAGGTGCCGGCTTGCGATGATTTACTGTGTTACTTCGGAAATCTGGCGGAGACTGGTCTTTGGCAAGACCGTTTTGGAAATATTTTGACTCAGGGCCTTCTTCAGTTGGGGAAAGCGAGCCCGATGACGTGGCTCTCGCTCTTGGGCGCGTCACCCAAGACATTCTGACAAGATGTTGACTGGGATTAATTCAGCTCATGAACCCCACCGGGGGCTGGCCAGAAGAGGCCGAGTAGAAAGAACCAAGATTGGGGAACACGGTGGTCAACCCGCTGTCAGGCACGCCGAGCCAGCGGACCAGTTCGGCGCAATAGGTGTCAACCGACATGCTGGGGATGAGACGGCCCTGTCCGGTGTCGATGGCGGTTTTAAGCGCGAGAGAAGGATATTTGCCGTAGATGGCCCCTCCCTTGACGGCGCCACCGACGACGAAGTGGTTGCCGCCCCAGCCGTGGTCAGAGCCGCGACCGTTGGAACTGAGGGTGCGGCCAAAATCAGAGGCGGTGAAGAGGGTGACTTGCTCCGCGACATTAAGTTCTTTCATCGCAGCCATAAAGGCGGCGACGGCCTGACTGATTTCAGGAAGCATTTGTTTCTGGCTTTGCAGGACTTCGGAGTGATGATCCCAGCCGATAGCGTTGCACGAAGAACGTCTGTCGTTTCAGACCCAGCGCCCGCCGGCCACCAATGGCGCGGGCGACCATGTGCAGGTCCTTGCCGGTGGGGGTGTTCGGGAAAACGGTCTTGAGCGTAACGGGTTCGACGGCGGCGGAGAAGGCTTCGTGAGCGGCGATCGCTCCGTACGTCGTATCCATATAGGCTTGCTCGAAGAGGCTTTTGTAGTTTTGCTCGAGCAAACTGCGCACGGCAACGGATTCGAAGGGCATGGCCCCCTGCGCCGGATCGAGGCTTTTTAAGCCGATGCTACCGTTGGGAGTGATGGAATAAGGAAAAACATGGTGTCCGTATTGGAAGAGGTTGTTCCCGGCGAGAGAAATATTCATTGAGACTTTGGTACCAATATTCTGCTCGCGCAGCAGGTCCGAGGCACGCCCTCCCCACCCGCTCTCGATCCCACGGTCGGGCACGGCCGTCATCCACTGGCCGACCTGGTCCGAATGGGAGAACAAGCCCAACGGAACGGCGGCCTGCTTCTTGAATTCGGTCAGCGTGATGGGGCGAACAAGCGAACCGACATTCGCAATGAACGCGGCAGTGCCCTGATCAAAAAGGGCCTTGAGCTCCGGCATGCCGGGATGGAGGCCGAGCTCAGGATGATTGATCGCCGCGCCCCCCAGTGGAAGAAGGTCGGCGGAAGCGTGAGCGAGTTCTTGGCGCGACACTTTGTATTCTTTGTAGTCGAGGCCGCTACGCGGTGCGAGCATGTTGAAAGAGTTGTTGCCACCGTTGAGAAAAAGACAGACGAGAGCGCGGTAATCGGCATTCGGCGAAAGCGAATCAGCGGCGGCCCGCCCGGCGAGACTGAGGTTGAGTAAAGTGGATAACACCGGCGTGCAACTCATGCCAGCGCAGGCCAACTGACCTGCGAAAAGACGTCTGGTGAGGGATGAATTGAGGACGCTTCCGTTCATGGTTGGACCGCGCTTTCAGCGCAAATGCTGGTGAGATAGACCGCCAGTTTGACCCGGTCCGCAGGTTGCGACTCGGGGATTTGCTCGACAGCGCCACGGATAATAGCGCGGGTCCCAGCGCTCATGCGATCGCCAGTGAGAAGCAGACTGAGGCGTTCCATAAGCAGTTCCGGTTTGGTCACAATCTGAGTTTCATGACTGAAATCGAGAAGGATGTTGGCGCCCCAGCGACCGATCGAGCCGTGGTAAATGCAATCACGCAGAAAATTAGGAAGGCTGACGCAGGTGACGGCGTCAGTGATTTGAAATTCGGGTGCGACCATGTGGGCGTTAGCGATCGCACCGGGCGGTGCGTAGTCGGGAAGATAAAAATTAAAAACACTGGGGGCTCTACCCGGCTCCTGACCAACGAGACCGTCAAGATAGGCGACTTCGAAGATACCGTCTTTGTTATTGGCTTTGCCATTGAATGCGCGGACCAGCGCAACGAGGCGAAGATAGGGCTCTCGTTCTTTACCGGTGTCGGGATTGTCGCCCGTCTGACGCACCTCGGGATCGAGCAGGATGGCGCGTATCACGGCGCCGAGATCACCGCGAACGCCCTTTCCGTTATCGACGAAAACCTGGGCCACACGCCCAAGATAAGCGTGGGAAGGATTGGAAGTCGTGAGACGCTGGATGAGGAAGCGGCAAATAAAGGGCGGGGTATTCGGATGCTCAAAGAGGCAATCGAGGGCGTCATCGATGTCCTTCGCCGGATACTGGTATGCAGGGAGAGTTTTGAGACCGCCCAGCAGGACTTTACGATAGGGGTCATGGTAATTGGCGTAAACTTTCAGGGGCTTGAGCCCTTCGACCGGCCCCCACCGCCAGTTGGTTTCGTGTCCGGCGTAATGCATGCCGGTGAAGACGCGGGCCATTTCGCGGACGTCATCGTTGTCGTACGTTGGAATTAGCTGGCCGTCTTTGAGTTGCGGGGTGCCGTCGGGGTTGAGTTGATGTAGGCCGATGGTGAAGAGCTGCATGACCTCGCGGGCATAATTCTCGTCCGGGCGCCGGGCTCCGGCATCAACCTTTCTACTGCTCTCGGATTTCTCGGATTTTTCATTGCCGAGGTAATCGAGGTAAATGCCCATGCAGGCGTGATAGGTGACAGATTTGAGAAGATCGCGAAAATTACCGAGGCCGTTGACAAGCAGAGTGTCGTAGTAGTCGCACACAGCATCGGTGGCATTGACGAAGGCGTCGGTGCTTTTATCGGAAACCACGAAGATTTGGCTCCAAGCGTTGGCGACACGCTGGCGAAGTTGGTCGGCGGCAGTGACCGATTGTTGCCACCACACAAATATACGGCGGGGATTGAAGTATCTTCCATCCTTGTCGCTGGGCTGGGCAAGAAGTACAGGAAGATGTCTTTGAACGGGTTTGGTCAACTGGTCGTCGATCCAGGCGGCATAACCCATTTGCTGGACGCGGGCGATTTCCTCCACCGTGGGGCCATAGCTAGCCTGCATAAGAAAACGAGAGGCTTCGCCCGGCGTCACGGCAGCTCCTTAGAACGCTAACGACAAAACATTTGCACGATAACAAGCGCGAAATTCACAAGCGAAGTATAGGCCCAATGCAGTTTGATGCCAAATGCTTTCAACTAGCGCGTCAAGAAGGCCTCAGAGGAGTGTGGTGCGTTTCGAAGATCGGCAACCAAGACCGCAGAAATCATTAGCCGGCTTGCTGCTGGCCTTATAGCCGTTGATGAGACTTTGAATGTTGGCGTCTGTATTCGTTGGGGTTGGGTCGCTATTCGCCGTGAGGCCATTTTTCCCTGGGCATTTGGACGTACTCCTCCCACGCACGTTGATGCACTTCGTTGCCTATACATATGTGGCCGTTCGCTCGAGCAGCCACTTCTTTCTTCTATTACCGGAATAATTTCGACGCACCGCGCTGCCGCTGCTGTGGATGGTGCTTGATTTAATGCATCCCCACGGTTTGCGCCTAGAGCTGCGCCACCTACTACTCGAGGCCGGTCCGGTTGCGAAAGACCATCAACTGCGTCCAATAATCCCATCTGTGCGGCTAACGTCTCCACTCCTCCCAGCGGGAATTCACCGCGGAAAACTGTAGCCAAAGACGACACAGTTTTCCGGCCTCACCGGCCATGTCATTTCTATTGACGACGAGCGATCAAGAATTTCTCGACCGTATCGTTCGGGGCTGGTGCCGAGGCGGATCGACTGTACAACACGCAGCGCGAGCGTAGTGGAGAACATCGCAGCACTCGCGCCGGCTATTATGAGCGCCGTCCCGGACGACAACTTCGCCATGGCTAATCAGTGATGGTTTTGGAATCTTGAACTTAAAGCTACATCGGTTCAAATTCCCGCCGGTAGCGACATGCCAAAACCCCAACAGTTCGAATGCCCCGTTTGGATCGAGGATTGTCACGTGGCACGTGACTGTCTGCATGCCCCGATTCTCTGCGTGTAACGGACGCTCAAGCCGCAAAAATCGAAGACATCGTCGCTTCAGACCCCTTCGCCTCACACTGCCCTCTGGCCACACCGTGAATCCGTGTAATCTTACCGGAATGCGGCCGCTGAGAGGTGCCGATGTCTCTGGGAGTAAACCCGCGACAAGGGTGCCAACGGCGGCGAAATTGGAGAAGGAAATTCGAGAAATCTGAATGATCTTTTGTCATCAACCGCCGAAGCGGAAGATTATTCACTGGCGCGGAAGGGTGTCCGTCCAAAGACCGGGACCATCCTGAGGCGTTGATCTTATAACCCGCTGTGGACAGTTTGTGATGACGACTACCACTAAAAGAACGGCGGCGGTGCCAACAGCACTCCCCGTCACAGTTGCGTATTTGATTTTGAACTCATGGAAATCCCGATCAACTTGCACGTTTGGTCGCGGCGCTTCCGTTGAACTCACCAATCATGATTTACTTCGATCTTCGAGCCGATGCAGCGTTGTATGAGCGGTGCTTTGAACTATTGAGCAAGCGTCCGAAGCTGCTATTCGTTAAACGTCACGCATGCTGGTGGGGTTCATTTGGGATCGTTGAGGGAACGATCAGCCTGATTTCAGGCGCTAATCGCCAGTGAAATGAACTTCGACTACGCTACGCTTCTATCGGGCTCGGATTATCCGATCAAATCAAACAGCGAAATCGCGATGTTTCTAGATGCGAATTGGGGTGGAGAGTTTATTGATTCCTTCTTGCTGACAGTGCCAAATCGCTGGTCAGGCCGCGGAGGGTATTACAAGACTCCCGAAAAGATGCTTTGCCGGCATCTCCGCTTTCGGTCGAGAGTAGTGAGGCTTCCGGGGCTACGCAAAATGCCCGCGGGATTGCTGCCATACGGCGGTTCACAGTGGTGGACCCTTAGCAGGGAAGCAATTGCTCATATCTTCCAGTTCATTTATCATAGGCCGGAGTTTCTTTCCTTCAGCAAACAGTCATTCATACCGGATGAATTGTTCATTCAAACGATCGTGTCCAACTCGCATCTTGCAGACTCGGTAACTGGAGACGATCTCAGGCTGACTATCTGGGATAGACCATTTCCTCCGTTCCCAGCCATCCTAACCATCGACGATTGGGATATGCTTCTTGCGTCGGACAAGCTTTTCGCCCGTAAGTTCGATGCTCGAACCGACGGTACAGTTCTCCAGGCGCTGGATGACCGCAATGCTAGGGCCGAAGCCGCCGTCCTGGCCCGCCCTTTATAATCTCAGACGGCGCTGCGAAGGATTGCGGCGGCGTCCGTCCGGGAAACCAAAGTGCACTTCAAATACATAGTACGTTTCAAACGTCTCGTAGCAGTTGTCGTTTTGATCGTCAGTTATCTTGTCTAGGCACAGCCTTGTCACCACGCCGACGGTGATCGGTCATATGTCCACGGGACGCATATCGCGATGGGGAGTAACCCGACGGTATTCGGCCTCAGTCGTGGGCGCACGCTCTACTGCTCGGCGCAGGCCTACAACGCGGATCGGTCCGCTTATCTCCTTATCTCTGGAATCCGAACGCTTCCAGCCCGAAAGGAAATGCGGGCAGACCGGCGCGCGGCAGCAGCTTGTCACGTGGGCGAGTGCCGACGAGCTTCGTCGTCTCCGTCTGGTTACCAGACTGGCGTTCAAGAATTGCAAATCGCGCCGAGCGTCTCAAGCGTCATTTAAATGTCTATCTTATGGGGCTTATCAGGCGTCAAGTGGCCTACAGGGCGATCTATTGGGCGTCGACCGGACGGGTGTTATCGGCAGCACTTGGATCGAGAAGATTTCGGACGACTCTGCGCCATGTTAGAGAATGGCCGCGAAATCGCCTTCTCGAGCTTTGATTAATTTCCCATTTTGGCCCCACGCCGGGAAATGATGATCCCAAAAATCTCGATTGGAGTTGGTCTTAAGCATAAATATCGCTGAATAAAATTAATTCGCTTTAATGGCGGTGCTTAGCAGGTCGTTCATCATTGAGATTGCCACAACACCTCCGGTAAACAGCTCATCTGACGCTCTTAATCTTTCACGCCGGTGCTATACGCATTTCTCTATGAATTTTTAAAGCTCCTTTCAAAGCCCTCAACTTACGATCGGCCTGTAATTGCTGGGGTCCGCATACGCGCGTGCACAGCTATAACTCGAACGCAGGCGCGTTGCAGTGTTGTTCAAAGCACCATTGATCCGATTGACCTCGCAAGGGAATAACGACCTTGGTGACGGCGCCGATGGCAGTACGGTGGCGTCGAACGGAGCGGCGGCTGAGCTAAGCGAAGTGATCTTGTTTGACAGTGATTTGCCGCTCGGCCCGACTGGGGTCGATGCTGACGGCGTTGGGAGCTTCACGCCCATCATCGCTTTGGCGAACGAAACTTACAGCTTCGCGACGACCGACAATACCAGTGGTGTATCGGCGCCCGTGGTTGTGATGACCAACGCCGCGGCGGCATCGCCAGTTGTCACGGTTGGCGCCACGGCGGTAACGGTTAGCGAGGGCGGTACGGTTGCGATTGATGGGGCGAGTGAGCAATCCGTAACCTTCACGGGCTCCACCGGCACACTCACACTCAATGACGCGCTCGCTTTCAAGGGGCAGGTTTCGGGACTAGCCGGCTCTGATGCCATCGATCTTGCCGATGTGAGCTACGGAACGAATACGACCGCGACCTATTTGGGCAACACCGCGGGTGGCACGCTCACCATCACCAACGGGACGCAGACGGCCAACATCGCCCTCGTCGGCGACTATCTATCGTCATACTGGACGGTGTCCAGCGATGGCAATGGGGGCACTATCGTTGTCGATCCGACGTCCTCCAACACTTGGCAGCCGGTCAATATCGGAGCTGGCGGGTACCTCACCGGTATGGACGTCGCGCCAGATGGCGTGATGGTGGTGCGCACTGATACTTACGGTGCGTATCTCTGGAATGGGTCGCAGTGGCAGCAGCTCATTACTGCAACGAGTATGCCGAGCGCATTTGTAACGCCCAATCTTGATGACCGGGGCGTCTACGAAATCCAGATTGCTCCGAGCAATTCGAACATCATGTACATGATGTTCGATGGCTACGTCTTTAAGACCACCAACGAAGGAACGACCTGGACCGAGACGTCTTTCGCTCAGGTAACCGCGAACCCCAATGACGTTTACCGTGTGAATGGCCAGAAAATGGCCATCGACCCTGACAATCCCAATATCGTTTATGTCGGAACGCCGCTAGACGGTCTCTTCGTTACGACAAATGGCGGAACCACCTGGCAAAGCGTGAGCGGTGTGCCGGTGAGCGTCGCTTCTAACGGTGACTTTCTGGGGATTACCGGGATCGAATTTGATCCGGCAAACACCAACATCATCTTCGCCGCCAGCTCTGGTAACGGCGTTTATGAAACCACCAATGCCGGCGCCTCCTGGTCCCAATTAAGTGGCGGGCCCGGCACTGTCAATTACGCGGCAATGTCGAGCACCGGGGTCTATTACGTCGTCGGTGACAACGACACGGATCTTTGGAGCTATTCCAACGGCACCTGGAAAGAATTGCTTACGGGAGCAGTCAACGCGATCGCAATCAATCCCTCCAATCCGAATGAGATTGTCGTCGCTAACAACAGCGACCAGTTAAATGAAAGTGTCAACGGTGGAACTAGCTGGGCGGGCTGGACTACTAACGCCACGATGAGCTCAAACAATATCCCTTGGCTGACTGCCACTGCACCATGGCTATCAGCGAGTGGCTTATTCTTTAATCCGTTAGAGCCGAACGAGCTTTTGGCAAGCGGCGACAACGGCTTTTGGACAACAACCGTACCGCAAACCATAACGTCGACCACACCGATTGTTTGGACCTCTCAAGGCACTGGTATCGAACAGCTGGTCGCAAATGAGATTATTGTGCCACCGGGCGGCGATCCTGTCGTTGCTTCCTGGGACCGGGGATTCTTTTACATTTCCAATGCTCAGGTTGTTGCCTCGACTTTTGGGCCGGTCGACGACTCGGCCATCAGTGCTGGCTGGTCGGTAGACTACGCCTCCTCAGACCCGAGCTTTCTCGTCGAAATCTCCGATGGGGCTTACGTAAACACGACGACGGAACTATCGGGATACTCGACCAACGGCGGCCAGACCTGGACCCCCTTTGCAACCGATCCGCCGGGTGTCGGCGCCGGCACCGCATATTCTGGCCCGTGGGCCGGATCGATCGCAGCGAGCACGCCGGACAACATCCTTTGGGCGCCGGCGAATGGCAATCAGCCATATTACACACTCAACGGAGGTGAAACCTGGAATCCGGTCGTTCTTCCGGGTGTTTCCAGTTGGGCGGGCTTTCAGGGGGAGTTTTATGCCAATGAGCGGGACATCACGGCGGATCGTGTGCTGGCAAACACCTTCTACCTGGTATTAAACACATACGGCGTTTTCAGCACGACGAACGGCGGCGTCACCTGGACGCAAGTTTTCGTAGCATCGCCGGTATCGGGGCCATTTTATTATAATACCGGCGAGGAAAGTCTCCAATCCGTTCCGGGCGAAGCTGGTAATCTCTTTTACACGCAAGGAACAGGAGCGCCTCTCTATCAATCGACTAATGGGGGTGTGACCTGGAATGCCGCCGCCCATGTAGCGGTCGATGCGTTCGGCTTCGGTGCGGCAGCACCAGGGCAGAGCTATCCAGCGATTTACATCGCTGGCTGGGTCAACAACGTCTACGGCATTTGGCAGTCGATTAACGACGCCCAATCGTGGACCCAGATCGGCACCTATCCCGATAACAGTCTTGATCAAGTCAAGACCATCTCAGGCAATCCCAACGTCTTTGGTGAAGTCTACGTTGGATTTAATGGCTCAGGATATGCCTATCTCTCATCGAACGGCCCCAGCGTCGCAGCGATAGCCACCTCGCCGCCAAGCGGCCTCGAAGAGACTGGCGCCGTCATAACGCTAACGCTCGCCATGAGCGAGGTCGTGACCGTGGCGGGTGGCACGCCGACGCTGACACTCAACGACGGCGGCACCGCGACCTACAGCGGCGGCTCCGGCACCGAGGCACTGACCTTCAGCTACACCGTGGTGGCCGGGCAGAACACGTCAGCTCTGACGGCAACCGCGGTCAATCTCAACGGGGCAACTATCGCGGACAGTGGCGGCAATGCGGCAAACCTGTCATTGAGCGGCTTGCCCCAAGTAGGCCCGCAGATCGATACGGCGCCGGCGGTCGTCACGGCGGTGGTGGACTCATCCCGCGGCGTTCTCGAGGCTGGCGGCACGATCACCCTGACGCTCGAGACGAACCAGCCGGTGACGGTCTCCGGCGGCACCCCGACGCTCACCCTCAACGACGGCGGCACCGCTACCTACACCGGCGGCTCCGGCACCGATGCACTGACTTTCACCTACACGGCATCGGCTGGGCAGACGACCTCCAGCCTTGCGGCCACCGCGGTCAACCTCAATGGCGCGACCATCACGAGTACGAATGGCAACGCCAACCTGTCATTAAGCGGCCTGACCCAGAGCGGTCCGCAGGTTGCAGCCACGAGCGCGACGCCGGCCCTTGCGATTGACGCAAACGACACCTCCACCACGTCCTGGGCGACTTCGTCCAGCGTCACATTGACGACGTCGGATCCCAACGAAGTCTTTATTCTGTACGTTAATGCCGGTGCGAGTGTCAGCTCGGTTTCCGACACCGCTGGCCTAACTTGGCAATTGCGCGCAGTCGCCGGTACCACGTTTCATGAATATTATGCCATTGCGTCCAATGAGCTTTCAGCAGATACCATTACGGTCAATTTTACCGGTTCGACGAGCTCCCTCCTGAATGCTTTCAGCATCGTTGGCGCGAATACGTCGTCCCCGTTTGACACCAATGCTTCGCTGCCCGGAACCTCCAACGGCTCGAAAGTCTCCACCAGCAACGCCAACGATCTGATACTTGCTGCCTTTAATTCCTGGGCGACGACCCCGAGCGCGGGCTCCGGCTGGACGACCATCAGCGCCCCCAGCGGTGATGACTACCTGTCGGAATACCAGACGGTATCGTCCAAACAGAGCGGGTTGGCGGCAACGTTATCTTCTGGAGGGAGCACGATAGGCACCGAAATCATTGATGCCGTCGTAGCGGCGAATGCCTCGACTGCCTCGACTGGCCCGACAGTGTCGTCGGTTGTGGAATCGCCCGCGAGTGGCGATCTCAACGCCGGCAAGACGGTGACGCTGACGCTCGACATGAGCGAGGCGGTGACGGTCAACACCACCGGCGGCACCCCGACGCTCACCCTCAACGACGGCGGTACCGCGACCTACACCAGCGGCTCCGGCACCAATGCACTGACCTTCAGCTACACGGTGGCGGCCGGGCAGAACACGCCCGACCTCACAGTGGCCGCAGTCAATCTCAACTCCGCCACCATCACCGACGGCGCCGGCAACGCCGCCAATCTGACCGGCGCAGTGACCAACCCGGTCGGCACTCTGCAGATCGATACCACGACGCCGGTGATCAGCTCGATTACGGATTCACCCTCGAGCGGGCGACTTCAATACCGGCAAGGTGATCACGCTGACGCTCGGCATGAGCGAGGCGGTGACGGTGGCGGGCGGCACGCCGACGCTCACCCTCAACGACGGCGGCACCGCCACTTATGTCAGCGGCTCCGGCACCAATGCGCTGACCTTCAGCTATACGGTGGCGGCCGGGCAGAACACCCCCGACCTGACGGTGTCAGCGGTCAATCTCAACGGCGCCACGATGCAAGATGGTGCCGGCAATACCGCCAACCTGTCGCTGACTGGCCTGACTCAGGGCAGTCCGCAGATCGATACCACGACGCCGGTGATCAGCTCGATTACGGATTCACCCGCGAGCGGCGATCTCAACGCCGGCAAGACGGTGACGCTGACGCTCAACTTAAGCGAGGCGGTGACGGTGGCAGGCGGCACCCCGACGCTCACCCTCAACGACGGCGGCACCGCGACCTACACTGCCGGCTCCGGCACCAATGCACTGACCTTCAGCTATACGGTGGCGGCCGGGCAGAACACCCCCGACCTCACGGTGACCGCAGTCAATCTCAACTCCGCCACCATCACCGACGGTGCCGGCAATGCCGCCAATCTGACCGGCGCAGTGACCAACCCGGCCGGCACTCTGCAGATCGATACCACGACGCCGGTGATCAGCTTGATTACGGATTCACCCGCGAGCGGGGACTTCAATGCCGGCAAGGTGATCACGCTGACGCTCAACCTGAGCGAGGCGGTGACGGTGGCAGGCGGCACCCCGACACTCACCCTCAACGACGGCGGCACCGCGACCTACACCAGCGGCTCCGGCACCAATGCACTGACCTTCAGCTACACGGTGGCGGCCGGGCAGAACACGCCCGACCTCACAGTGGCCGCAGTCAATCTCAACTCCGCCACCATCACCGACGGCGCCGGCAACGCCGCCAATCTGACCGGCGCAGTGACCAACCCGGTCGGCACTCTGCAGATCGATACCACGACGCCGGTGATCAGCTCGATTACGGATTCACCCTCGAGCGGGGACCTCGATACCGGCAAGGTGATCACGCTGACGCTCAACTTAAGCGAGGCGGTGACGGTGGCAGGCGGCACCCCGACGCTCACCCTCAACGACGGCGGCACCGCGACCTAACTGCCGGCTCCGGCACCAATGCACTGACCTTCAGCTATACGGTGGCGGCCGGGCAGAACACCCCCGACCTCACGGTGACCGCAGTCAATCTCAACTCCGCCACCATCACCGACGGTGCCGGCAATGCCGCCAATCTGACCGGCGCAGTGACCAACCCGGTCGGCACTCTGCAGATCGATACCACGACGCCGGTGATCAGCTTGATTACGGATTCACCCTCGAGCGGGGACCTCAATGCCGGCAAGGTGATCACGCTGACGCTCAACTTGAGCGAGGCGGTGACGGTGGCAGGCGGCACCCCGACACTCACCCTCAACGACGGCGGCACCGCGACCTACACTGGCGGCTCCGGCACCAATGCACTGACCTTCAGCTATACGGTGGCGGCCGGGCAGAACACCCCCGACCTCACGGTGACCGCAGTCAATCTCAACTCCGCCACCATCACCGACGGCGCCGGCAATGCCGCCAATCTGACCGGCGCAGTGACCAACCCGGCCGGCACTCTGCAGATCGATACCACGACGCCGGTGATCAGCTTGATTACGGATTCACCCGCGAGCGGCGATCTCAACGCTGGCAAGACGGTGACGCTGACGCTCAACTTAAGCGAGGCGGTGACGGTGGCAGGCGGCACCCCGACACTCACCCTCAACGACGGCGGCACCGCGACCTATAGTGGCGGCTCCGGCACCAATGCACTGACCTTCAGCTATACGGTGGGGGCCGGGCAGAACACGTCGGCTCTTACCGCCACCGCGGTCAATCTGAACTCGGCGAGCGTCACCGACGGCGCCGGCAATGCCGCCAGCCTGTCGCTGAGCGGCCTCACTCAGAGCGGTCCGCAGATCGACACCACGACGCCGGCCACACCGGTCATCGCCAATGACATTGTCAACGGTAACAATAGTGTGAGCCTTAGCGGCACCGCCGAGGCTAACACTACAGTCACGGTGTACGATGGATCGACCGAGCTCGGCACCGCCACGGCGAACAACAGCGGGGCGTGGAGCTACACGACCGGGACACTGACGAACGGTCTCCAAGCTTTTGCGGCGACGGCGACAGACGCCGCGGGTAACACCAGCGCCACCTCAAATGTTGTCAATCTAGTCATCGGTCAGTCCGCAGCGCCGACGGTGTCGTCGCTGGTGGATTCGCCTTCGAGCGGCGACCTTGACGCCGGCAATACCGTGACGCTGACGCTCAACCTGAGTGAGGCGGTGACAGTGGCAGGCGGCACGCCGACGCTGACGCTCAACGACGGCGGCACTGCGACCTATAGCGGCGGCTCCGGCACCAATGCACTGACCTTCAGCTACACGGTGGGTGCCGGGCAGAACACGTCTGGCCTCACCGCCACCGCGGTCAATCTGAACTCCGCCACTATCACCGATGGCGCCGGCAATGCCGCCAGCCTGTCGTTCACCGGCCTGACCCAGAGCGGCCCGCAGATCGACACCACGACGCCGACGGTGTCGTCGGTTGTCGAGTCACCCGCGAGCGGCGATCTCAACGCTGGCAATACCGTGACGCTGACGCTCAACCTGAGTGAGGCGGTGACGGTGGCGGGCGGCACGCCGACGCTCACCCTCAACGACGGCGGCACCGCGACCTATAGTGGCGGTTCCGGTACCAATGCACTGACCTTCAGCTATACGGTGGTGGCCGGGCAGAACACGTCGGCTCTTACCGCGACTGCGGTCAATCTGAACTCGGCGAGCATCACCGACGGTGCCGGCAATGCCGCCAACCTGTCGCTGAGCGGCCTCACTCAGAGCGGTCCGCAGATCGACACCACGACGCCGGCCACACCGGTCATCGCCAATGACATCGTCAACGGTAACAATAGTGTGAGCCTTAGCGGCACCGCCGAGGCTAACACTACAGTCACGGTGTACGATGGATCGACCGAGCTCGGCACCGCCACGGCGAACAACAGCGGGGCGTGGAGCTACACGACCGGGACACTGACGAACGGTCTCCAAGCTTTTGCGGCGACGGCGACAGACGCCGCGGGTAACACCAGCGCCACCTCAAATGTTGTCAATCTAGTCATCGGTCAGTCCGCAGCGCCGACGGTGTCGTCGCTGGTGGATTCGCCTTCGAGCGGCGACCTTGACGCCGGCAATACCGTGACGCTGACGCTCAACCTGAGTGAGGCGGTGACAGTGGCAGGCGGCACGCCGACGCTGACGCTCAACGACGGCGGCACTGCGACCTATAGCGGCGGCTCCGGCACCAATGCACTAACCTTCAGCTACACGGTGGGTGCCGGGCAGAACACGTCTGGCCTCACTGTGACGGCGATCAATCTTAATTCGGCAAGCATCATCGGCGCCGGTAATTTGGCTGATGACGCCGGCAATTTCACAATTGCTAATAGCAACGGTGCCGTCACAGCGGCATCGCTTAATCTTGTTAGTTCGGCAGTTAATCTGTCAACTTACACAGGCTCACTAGTTAGTTCGATCTCAGGTGATCTCAATAATGGTAGCACCGATAGCACTATAACCACTGTCGGCACTGATGGGACAGCCTACGATCTCGTAAATTCACACAACAACGGCAATAGCTTTAACCCACTCGTCGTCACTACCATTGTCATGTCCGACGGAGTTGTGACGAGCATCAATTTAAGCGGTCAGATTCAAGGTTCAGGCGGTGGTTTTGGAAACGCTATCGTACAAGGAGGCTCTAACCAAGAACTTGTTGCCAATAATGCTTATGGGCTAACAGATGCGGACCTTAATCTTTCAGCTACAGGGGCAGCTGCCAACCTGTCGCTCTCCGGCCTGACCCAGAGCGGTCCGCAGATCGATACTGCGACGCCGGTGATCAGCGCGATTGTGGATTCGCCCTCGAGCGGCGACCTCGGTGCCGGCAAGACCGTCATGGAGACGCTCGACATGAGCGAAGCAGTGACGGTCAACACAACCGGCGGCACGCCGACGCTGACGCTCAACGACGGCGGCACTGCGACCTATAGCGGCGGCTCCGGCACCAATGCACTAACCTTCAGCTACACGGTGGCGGCCGGTCAGAACACCCCCGACCTGACCGTGTCAGCGGTCAATCTCAATGGCGCCACGATGCAAGACGGTGCCGGCAATGCCGCCAACCTGTCGCTATCCGGCCTCACCCAGGGCAGTCCGCAGATCGACACCACGACGCCGACGGTGTCGTCGGTTGTCGAGTTCACCCGCGAGCGGCGACCTCGATGCCGGCAAGACCGTCACGCAGACGCTCGACATGAGCGAAGTAGTGACGGTCAACACAACCGGCGGCACGCCGACGCTGACGCTCAACGACGGCGGCACCGCGACCTACACTGCCGGCTCCGGCACCAATGCACTGACCTTCAGCTATACGGTGGCGGCCGGGCAGAACACCCCCGACCTCACGGTGACCGCAGTCAATCTCAACTCCGCCACCATCACCGACGGTGCCGGCAATGCCGCCAATCTGACCGGCGCAGTGACCAACCCGGTCGGCACTCTGCAGATCGACACCACGACGCCGACGGTGTCGTCGGTTGTCGAGTCACCCGCGAGCGGCGATCTTGACGCCGGCAATACCGTGACGCTGACGCTCAACCTGAGCGAGGCGGTGACGGTGGCGGGCGGCACGCCGACGCTCACCCTCAACGACGGCGGCACCGCGACCTATAGTGGCGGCTCCGGCACCAATGCACTGACCTTCAGCTATACGGTGGGGGCCGGGCAGAACACGTCGGCTCTTACCGCGACTGCGGTCAATCTGAACTCCGCGAGCATCACCGACGGTGCCGGCAATGCCGCCAACCTGTCGCTGAGCGGCCTGACCCAGAGCGGTCCGCAGATCGACACCACGACGCCGGCCACACCGGTCATCGCCAATGACATCGTCAACGGTAACAATAGTGTGAGCCTTAGCGGCACCGCCGAGGCTAACACTACAGTCACGGTGTACGATGGATCGACCGAGCTCGGCACCGCCACGGCGAACAACAGCGGGGCGTGGAGCTACACGACCGGGACACTGACGAACGGTCTCCAAGCTTTTGCGGCGACGGCGACAGACGCCGCGGGTAACACCAGCGCCACCTCAAATGTTGTCAATCTAGTCATCGGTCAGTCCGCAGCGCCGACGGTGTCGTCGCTGGTGGATTCGCCTTCGAGCGGCGACCTTGATGCCGGCAATACCGTGACGCTGACGCTCAACCTGAGCGAGGCGGTGACAGTGGCAGGCGGCACGCCGACGCTGACGCTCAACGACGGCGGCACCGCGACCTATAGCGGCGGCTCCGGCACCAATGCACTGACCTTCAGCTACACGGTGGGTGCCGGGCAGAACACGTCTGGCCTCACCGCCACCGCGGTCAATCTGAACTCCGCCACCATCACCGATGGCGCCGGCAATGCCGCCAACCTGTCGTTCACCGGCCTGACCCAGAGCGGCCCGCAGATCGACACCACGACGCCGACGGTGTCGTCGATTGTCGAGTCACCCGCGAGCGGCGATCTTAACGCCGGCAATACCGTGACGCTGACGCTCAACCTGAGTGAGGCGGTGACGGTGGCGGGCGGCACGCCGACGCTCACCCTCAACGACGGCGGCACCGCGACCTATAGCGGCGGCTCCGGCACCAATGCACTGACCTTCAGCTATACGGTGGGGGCCGGGCAGAACACGTCGGCTCTTACCGCCACCGCGGTCAATCTCAACTCGGCGACCGTCACCGACGGCGCCGGCAATGCCGCCAGCCTGTCGCTGAGCGGCCTCACCCAGAGCGGTCCGCAGATCGACACCACGACGCCGGTGATCAGCTCGATTGTGGATTCGCCTTCGAGCGGCGACCTTGACGCCGGCAATACCGTGACGCTGACGCTCAACCTGAGCGAGGCGGTGACGGTGGCGGGCGGCACGCCGACGCTGACCCTGAACGACGGCGGCACCGCCACCTATAGCAGCGGCTCCGGCACCAGCGCGCTGACCTTCAGCTACACGGTGGCGGCCGGGCAGAACACGTCCGCTGTAACCGCGACTGCGGTCAATCTGAACTCGGCGAGCATCACCGACGGTGCCGGCAATGCCGCCAACCTGTCGCTGTCCGGTCTGACCCAGAGCGGTCCGCAGATCGACACCACGGTGCCCGCCGCGCCGGTCATCGCCAATGACATCGTCAACGGTAACAATAGTGTGAGCCTTAGTGGCACCGCCGGGGCTAACACTACAGTCACGGTGTACGATGGATCGACCGAGTTCGGCACCGCCACGGCGAACGACAGCGGGGCGTGGAGCTACACGACAGGCACGCTGGGCAATGGCAACTATAGCGTCACCGCAACCGACACAGACGCTGCCGGCAACGTAAGTACCGCCTCTCCGACTCTGACCGTGACGGTGGGGGCGTTGGGAACGGTGCCGTCAGTAGTGCCGCCCGCACCGGTTATCGCCACCGACACCATCAACGGGGACACTGCCACTCTCAATGGCACGGCGGCGGCTAACAGCACAGTGACGGTGTACGATCAACGGTCATTGTCTATATGGGGCGCGAAAATATTGCTCCCATTAGTCGAACTAGGAACGACGCAAGCGAATGGCAGTGGATCCTGGAGCTTTGTCACCGGTGCGCTAGCTAGCGGTACCTACATCTTTTCTGTAACGACTCAGGGTACTCCGCAGATCGACACCACGACGCCGGTGATCAGCTCGATTGTGGATTTGCCTTCGAGCGGCGACCTTGACGCCGGCAATACCGTGACGCTGACGCTCAACCTGAGCGAGGCGGTGACGGTGGCGAGCGGCACACCGACGCTGACCCTGAACGACGGCGGCACCGCCAGCTATGTCAGCGGCTCCGGCACCAGCGCGCTGACCTTCAGCTACACGGTGGCGGCCGGGCAGAACACGTCGGCTGTAACCGCGACTGCGGTCAATCTGAACTCGGCGAGCATCACCGACGGTGCTGGCAATGCCGCCAGCCTGTCGCTGAGCGGTCTCACTCAGAGCGGTCCGCAGATCGACACCACGGTGCCCGCCGCGCCGGTCATCGCCAATGACATCGTCAACGGTAACAATAGTGTGAGCCTTAGTGGCACCGCCGGGGCTAACACTACAGTCACGGTGTACGATGGATCGACCGAGTTCGGCACCGCCACGGCGAACGACAGCGGGGCGTGGAGCTACACGACAGGCACGCTGGGCAATGGCAACTATAGCGTCACCGCAACCGACACAGACGCTGCCGGCAACGTAAGTACCGCCTCTCCGACTCTGACCGTGACGGTGGGGGCGTTGGGAACGGTGCCGTCAGTAGTGCCGCCCGCACCGGTTATCGCCACCGACACCATCAACGGGGACACTGCCACTCTCAATGGCACGGCGGCGGCTAACAGCACAGTGACGGTGTACGATCAACGGTCATTGTCTATATGGGGCGCGAAAATATTGCTCCCATTAGTCGAACTAGGAACGACGCAAGCGAATGGCAGTGGATCCTGGAGCTTTGTCACCGGTGCGCTAGCTAGCGGTACCTACATCTTTTATGCAACGGCAACAAATGCAGCCGGCACGAGTGCATATTCGGCCGGTCTCGATCCGGTCATCGGTCAGTCTGCCGCACCGAACGCCGATGCCACGACGCTGGCTGTCACCGGTACGGTGGAGATCACTCAGGCCAGTAGCGCAAACGTCGCTTTCCAGCCGGGCGGCCCCGGCGAACTCGTGCTCGATCAGCCCGCGACATTCAGCGGGACGGTTTCCGGGTTCGGAGCGCAAAGCACCATTGACCTGCCCGGGATCGCCTTCGACGCACAAACTACCCTCGGCTATTTACCCAGTAGTAACCAAGCGGGGGGTACGTTGTCGCTTACAGACGGCAGCCATAGCGCCAGTATCGCGCTATTGGGCCAATATATGGCATCGAGTTTTGCCGTTGTCGGGGACAACCACGGCGGCACCATGGTGGGCGTTGAGGCTTCACAAATCGCTAACCAATCACTGCTGACCAATCCTCGGCATACCTGAGACGGCCAAGCTCGAATCGCGCAGCGTGGGCGTAAACAGAGGTGGCGGGGTGTCTATAGCGCCTGATCAATCAGCGCCGGTGGAATCCGGACTTGCTGCCCTCGCGCTATTGCTGCAATTCCACGGCATTGGGGCCGATCCTGAGCAGATCCGCCACCGTTTCGGCGACACCATCGGCGTGCCCGAAATGCTCCGTTGCGCGAAAGAATTCGGGCTGAAGGCACGAAGCTATCAATCAAGTTGGCGAAGGCTGATCAAGACACCGCTGCCCGGCATCGCGGTGTTGCGCGACGGCAGTTATCTTCTTCTTGGCAAAGCCAGCGATGACCAAGTTATCGTTCAGAAACCCGGGTCGTCGCGACCGCGGCTGATGTCGCGCGATGAGTTCGAGGCGGTCTGGGGCGGTCACCTTGTCCTAATGGCTACTCGCGCAGGACCGGTGGCACTTACTCGCCACTTCGGAATCAGCTGGTTCCTCGGCGCCATCCACAAATACCGGTATCTGCTTGGCGAGGTTCTCGTGGCCTCGTTCTTCCTTCAGCTCTTCGCGCTCGTCTCGCCACTGTTCTTTCAAGTCGTTATCGACAAAGTCTTAGTCAGCCGCACCTTGAGCACGCTCGATGTGCTCGTCATCGGACTCGCCACCATTGCGATTTTCGATACGATCCTCGGCATTCTGCGTACCTATCTCTTCGCGCACACGACAAACCGCATTGATGTCGAGTTGGGCGCCCGTCTATTCCGTCATCTTTTGGCACTGCCAATTTCCTATTTTCAGGCACGTCGCGTCGGCGATTCAGTGGCGCGTGTGCGCGAGCTCGAGAATATCCGCAACTTTCTCACCAGTTCGGCATTGACGCTGGTGATCGATCTATTCTTCACTTTCGTTTTCCTCGCCGTGATGTTCATCTATTCCCCGTTACTTACTGCCATCGTGGTCGGTGCCTTTCCGTTCTACATCGGCATCTCAGTCGGCGCGACGCCGCTCTTTCGTGAACGGCTTGACGAGAAGTTTGCACGCGGCGCCGAAAATCAGGCTTTTCTGGTTGAGACCGTAACCGGCGTTGAGACACTCAAGGCCATGGCCGTCGAGCCGCAGATGCAGCGACGTTGGGAAGAGCAACTCGCAGGCTATGTCGCCGCAAGTTTTCGGGTTACCAGGCTAGGCAATACCGCAAGTCAGACTGTGCAATTCATCAGCAAACTGGTCACCGCGGGAATCCTTTATTTCGGAGCCAAGCTCGTTATTGATGGTTCGCTCACAATCGGTGAGTTGGTGGCATTTAATATTCTTGCCGGAAGAGTGAGCGCGCCGGTATTGCGTCTGGCGCAGATGTGGCAAGATTTCCATCAAGCCCGTCTTTCTGTGGCGCGGCTGGGCGACATTCTGAATACGCCGGCCGAATCGACTTTTAATCCAGGCCGCACCGCGCTGCCAACACTCCGCGGCGAAATCGAGTTCGAGCACGTCACGTTTCGCTATCGCATCGATGGGCCCGAGGTGCTGCACGACGTCAGCTTCAGAGTGCCGGCGGGTCAGGTCATCGGCATTGTCGGCCCGTCGGGCTCCGGCAAGAGCACGCTCGCCAAGCTCGTGCAGCGGCTCTATGTCCCCGAAAGCGGGCGTATTCTCGTCGACGGCGTCTGATCTTGCCATGGTGGACAGCACGTGGCTGCGCCGCCAGATGGGTATCGTGCTGCAGGAAAATATCCTGTTTAATCGTTCGGTCCGCGACAACATCGCGCTTGCGGAGCCCGGTATTGCAAATGAGTCGCGTGATCGCTGCGGCAACGCTTGCCGGTGCTCACGACTTTATCCTGGAGCTGCCGGAGGGCTACGATACGATCGTCGGGGAACGCGGTAGCAGCCTCTCGGGCGGCCAGCGCCAGCGCATCGCGATCGCGCGCGCACTGTTGAATGAGCCGCGTATATTGATCCTCGATGAGGCTACCAGCGCGCTCGATTATGAAAGCGAGCAGACGTTCCAGCGGAACCTGGCGCAGATCGGTGTAGGACGCACGGTCATCATCGTCGCCCACCGCTTATCGACGGTTCGGTTTGCCGATCGCATCCTGACGCTCGACCACGGCCGCCTCATCGAGGACGGCACTCATGATGATCTCGTTGCCAGGGGCGGCCGCTATGCGACGCTCTACCGTATGCAGAGTGGAATCCATGAAGTCGGCTAAGGCTGCGATCGAGGTCGCAAAGACGCGCAAGCGCCGCGAAACTGACGAACTCGCCTTTCTGCCCGCGGCGCTAGAGATCGTCGAGACGCCGCCGTCGCCGATCGGTCGTGCGATCGGAGGGACCATCGTTGCGCTCTTCTGTCTAGCATTGATCTGGGCAGCCTTCGGGCAGGTCGATATTGTTGCATTCGCGTCCGGGAAGATCGTCCCTAGCGGCCGCGTCAAGTTGATACAGCCGTTCGAGACTGGCGTCGTTCGCGCAATTCACGTGCATGACGGCCAGAGCGTGAAAGCGGGTGACGTCCTGATCGAACTCGATCCCACCATGACAGCGGCGGAAGCGGAGCACATAAGAAGCGACCTCATTGCTGCGCAGCTGGATATTGCCCGGTTACGCGCAGAGCTGAGCGACAGCGATGATCCGGATAGTACGTTTCAGCCACCTGCTGGTGCGAGTAAAAATCAGATCGCAATGGAGCGGCAATTTCTCTTCAGGCAGACCGAAGAATACCGAGCAAAGCTTGCGTCACTCGATGGCCAGCGGGCGCAGAAGGAGGCTGAACGCGAGACAACCGTAGCTTTAATCGACAAGCTCGAAGCCGAAGAACCGATCATCACCCAGCGGGTTGACATCCGGAAATCGCTCGCCGATAAGGAGCTCGGATCAAGGATCACCTACCTGGAAAACCTCCAGCAGCTAACAGAAAACCAAAAGGACGCAGCCGTTCAAAAAAGCCGGCTCGAGGAAGCGAATGCCGCGGTGGCCGCGATCACTGAAACTCGTGCCCAGGCGGTGGCGGAATTTCATCGTGCATGGTTCGGCGAACTCGCGGAGGCGGAGCGCAAAGCCGCCGGTCTTAGTGGCGATCTTGCCAAGGCGGAGGAGCGAACTAAGCTTCAAGTCCTGACCGCTCCGGTCGATGGCGTAGTCCAGCAGCTATCGGTTCATACTGTCGGTGGCGTTGTGACGCCGGCCCAGCAATTGGCTGTTGTCGTACCCTCCGATACGGTGCTCGAGGTGGACGCCATGATCTCAAACCGAGACATCGGCTTCGTTCACGTTGGTCAAGATGCACAGATCAAGATCGACACATTCAACTTCACCCGCTACGGCCTACTTCACGGACAGGTTTTGAGCGTGTCGCAGGACGCAATTGTCCGCGACGTTCCGCCCGATAAGACGAAAGAAGATCGCGCTGGCGCGGAAGGCGCAAGCAGCGAACCCAAAGGACAAGAACTCAGTTATGCGGCGCGAGTATCGCTTGACCAGACGCAAATCCAAGTGGACGACGCACTCGCCAATCTCTCACCCGGTATGGCCGTCACGGTGGAGATTAAGACCGGCTCGCGGGCCGTGATTACTTATCTTTTGTCGCCCTTGTTGCGCCACGCGCACGATAGTATGCACGAGCGGTAAGGCTCGGTCGAAGCAATTTTATTGCACACAGCAAACCAATCCAAGAAGTCCGTCCACACGCGGTAATTGACCCGTCATCACATGGATCGGGACGTTATTCAGTTGGTGTTTTGATTTCGAACCATTTGAGCGCGGAACGTTTGGTCGCCTGCCGCTAAGCTTTTTAATGGGAAGCCGCGCTGCTAAAGGGCATGGATCGGGCGGTACGATCAGAACTTATAGTCGAGTAAAACCCGGGCGATCTGAACGGCCGCGCGGTTGTTGATTGTGACCGACGACGTTGGGAAGGCGGGGTTCGTTGTAGTTTCCACGTAAGACACGTTGCCCAGGTCGACGTACAGATATTCAATGCCAACGATCCAGTTTGACGTTAGACCGTAATTCAAGCCGGCGCCGACCGCCCAACCGACGTTTGTGGTGCTGTTCGAACCGTTAAAATTCACAAGTCCGGCAGGGATGGCGCCGAAACAAATACAACCGGATGTCGCAACGCGGCCATAGGCCAAGCCGCCGGTCCCATAAAGCAACCAATTATTCAGCGCAAAGCCTAGCTTGGCACGGAGGGTGCCGAACCAATCGATTTGTTCGCTGTTCGACTGGAGCGAGGTCAGCATTCCGGGGGGTGTTACTGTGTTAGTCACCGAATTTTTGATGCCTGAGCCCTGGAAATCGGCGACAAGTCCAGCCACCCAACTAGGGCTTAGGTTCCAGTTAAATCCGATCTGAGCGCCGCCGATCAAGCCGCTTGGGTTAAGATTTGGCGTAACATTGCCGCCGGCCGCAAAATATCCGGCCAAAACAGCAGTGGGATCGACAAATGACAAGCCTGGATCACTGGCGGCGCCCCAGCCATATCCAATGTTGCCACCGACGTACAGGCCGCCCCAATTGTACGCGGCCACCGGCACTGGAAGCTCCGGCGCTTTTATCTCCATGTCGGCAGCCGACGCCAAATGCGCCCCACTGATGCTAAGCATCACCGCTGTCAGGGTCAGGAGTTTGCAACGCATGGCCTTGTTCCTCCTCTTCCTAATTTCACGCAAAAGCGGCCCTCGTGCAGGAAACTGGCTATCATTTGCCCCCCGAGGACGGGTCACGGCGAATCATCATACGACGCGGGTTTTAAGCTAAAGGTGAGACGCTGAGAATTCCATACCAAAGCTTTTCTGGGCTGAAATGTGGCAATTTTTTTGGCGGAATGCGCGACAAGTTTGGCAATTTGCCCCTCCGTGAACTTAACTTAGAGCGGATCCAGTTACTGATTGAGGATCATCAAGCGCCGTCACGCGAGATGAAAATCATGCAAATGCGGATTTGCGGAACGACAGAGATTGTCGTAGTCGCTGGGCTCAGCAGCTCGAGCACCGTGTGCTCGCCTGCGGGATTTAATTCGGCGTGGAGCCCAGCGAAACTCGCATAAAGGTTTTGCGCAAGGTCCAACAAGTCATTAGCGCTATTGAGGGTTTTGACCGACTCGTTGCCAAGGCTGGGCTCAAATGCGAACGCGTCCCCTCTAACCCAAGCAAGTCCAGCGATACTCGAATCGGATGGATCGGTATCGTGTGAAAGCGTCCCGATGTCATTGCTGTCTCCGGAAGAAAAAAACGGAATATTGTCCGCCGCGCTCGTCATGTCGGAATGCACGATTACGTGGCTGTCATTTGAATTTCGCGCAAGCGTGTCATCGGAGGCAATTCCGGAATTGGCCACGCTTGCGATGGATCCAATGTCGATGCGGGTATCCAAATGGTGAGCCGCCATTTCGGTAGAGTTCTGTATTTGTAAGCGGGATCGACCCAGTGACAACCTCCGTTGTGTGATTGACCGTCGGAGCCAGCGGCATAGAGGCATTACTCAACTGGTGATCTGGGGTCGTGTTCTCAGTTTTGATAAAGGTATCAAGCGTGCCGGCGTCGACCAGATTTCCATGGCTTTCGGGCGACCCAGCGTCCGCCATATGAGTTCCGGCGCCGACCCAGCTGCCGCTGACGCGCGGTGCTGCGGTGTCCACTGTCGCGGTTAGATCAGCCGAGGCGGCGCTTGTACTCCCGGCAGCAGCGTCCGTTCCGGTCAAGCTGTAAGATTTCGGGATCGAGTCATTGACGGCCTCCGTTGCGTCATCGACCGTCGGGGCCAGCGGCGTGGAGGCATTACTCAATTGTTCGGCCGGGTCTGCGCTCTCGGCTTTGATAATGGCATCATGCGGAGCGGCATCGATCAACTTTCCATGGCCTCCGGGCGACCAGGCGTCCGCCATATGGGTTCCGCCGACCCAGCTGCCGCTGGTGCGCGGTGCCGCGGTGTCCACTGTCGCGGTCAGCTCAGTCAAAGCGGCACCTGCGCTCCCGGCAGTAGTGTCCGTTGCGGCAAAGCTGTGAGATTCTGGGATCGAGCCGTCGGCGGACTCCCTTGCGTCATCGACCGTCGGGACCAGCGGGGTGGATGCATTACTCAATGGGTGAGTCAGAGTTGTACTCTCTGTGACGAAAATGTCGTCAAGCGTGGCGGCATCGATCAACTTTCCATGGCTTCCGAGCGACAAAGCGTCCGCCATATGGGTTCCGACGCCGACCCAGCTGCCGCTGGTGCGCGGTGCCGCGGTGTCCACTGTCGCGGTCAGGTCAGCCGAGGCGCTTGCGCTCCCGGCAGCGGTGTCCGTTGCGGCAGAGCTGTGAGATTCTGGGATCGACCCATTGACGGCCACCCCTGCGTCATCGACCGTGGGGCCCCGCGGCGCGAATGCATTACTCAATTGTTCGGCCGAGCCTGTGCTGTCCGTTTTGAAAATGGCATCAAGCGTGGCGGCATCGATCAACTTTCCATGGCTTCCGGGTGACCAAGCGCTTGCCGTATGAGCTCCGCTCCCGTTTCCGGCGGGCGCCGTGGTGTCCACCGTCACGGTCAGGCCAGCCGAAGCGGCGCTTGTGCTCCCGGCATCAGTGTCCGTTGCCGTAAAGCTGTGAGGCCCGTTCGTCAGCGTGCCGGTCGTGTATCTCCAAGCGCCGCTATCGTTCGCCGTCGTCGTGCCCAGCTCGGTCAATCCATCGAACACCTCGACCGTGCTGTTGGCCGGCGCCGTGCCGGTCAGGGTCAGTGTCGCGGCATTGGTGATGTCGTTGCCAACAACGCCGCTGGCGGGAGAAAAAGAAACGATCGCGGGTACCGCGGACTGACCGATGACCGGATCGAGACCGGCCGAATACGCACTCGTGCCGGCTGCATTTGTTACCGTTGCATAAAAGATGTAGGTACCACTAGCCAGCGTACCGGTGGCAAAACTCCAGGATCCACTGTCATTCGCTTGCGTCGTTCCTAGTTCGACTAACGAGCTCAATAATGACGGTTGCTCGTACACCGTGACTGTGCTGTTAGCCGCCGCCGTGCCGTTAAGAGTGGCAGTGTTCCCGTTGATGGTGTCGGTGGCGATAACCGGCGCGGCCGGAGCAACCGTTTCCACGGTCACAGTCAAAGACGCTGAGGCCGGGCTGACAATGCCGGCAACGGTGTCGGTCGCAGTAAAGTTGTGAGACCCGTTCGCCAACGTGCCGGTCGTGTAACTCCAGGCCCCGCTACCGTTCGCCGTCGCGGTGCCGAGCTCGGTCGATCCATCGAACACCTCGACCGTGCTATTGGCCGTCGCCGTGCCTGTCAGAGTCAGTATCGTGGCATCGCTGATGTCGTCGCCAACAACACCGCTGTCGGGGGAGAATGAGCTGATGCTCGGCGCTGCCGGTGCCACCAGATCCACGGTCGCTGTCAGAGCTGTCGAGGCCGCGCTTACGTTGCCGGCAGCGTCCGTCGCGTTGGCAGTGAAGCTGTAGCTGCCATTGCTCAGCGTGCCGGTCGTGTAACTCCACGCCCCACCGGCGTTCGCAGTCGCGGTGCCGAGCTCGGCCGATCCATCAAACACCTCGACCGTGTTGTTGGCTTCGGCGGTGCCGCTAAGAACGACAGTATTTCCATTAACGACGTCGTTCGCGATAACCGGCACAGCCGGCGTCGTGGTATCGATCTGCAGAGTGCCGGCCGGGTTGGTGACTGCGCCGGCGAGATTGGCGGCATTGCCGGCGCCGTCGGTGATGCCGGCGGAGTTGAGATTGACCGCGGTCACCGTGAGATCGGGCGTGTTCTCCCCGGCGCCGACCGTATAGCTGAAGGTCAGCGCATTCGTGCCGGAACCACCGGTGTAAGTCGCCGTACCGCCGTCGTTGAGGGTCAGCGTCGGCGTGCCGCCCGCCACCGTCACCACCTCGCTCATGTCGAGCGTCAGCGTTACCGTCTTGCCGGCGTTGAGATCCCCACTCGAGGGCGATTCCACAACCGAGGACACCGTCGGCGTCATGGTGTCGATCTGCAGAGTGCCGGCCGGGTTGGTCATTGCGCCGGTTAGATCGGCGGCATTGCCGGCGCCATCGGTGACGGTAGCGGAATTGAGATTGACCGCGGTCACCGTGAGGTCGGGCGTGTTCTGCCCGGCGCCGACCGTATAGCTGAAGGTCAGCGCGCTGGTGCCGGAACCGCCGCTATAGGTCGCCGTACCGCCGTCGTTGAGCGTGAGTGTCGGGGTGCCGCCGGTGGTATCGACTGTCACCACCTCGCTCATGTCGAGCGTCAGCGTCACCGTCTTGCCAGCGTTGAGGTCCCCGCTCGCGGGTGACTCGACAACCGACGACACCATCGGGCCAGTCGAGGTAGTTGAGGTAGTCGAGGTAGTCGAGGTAGTCGAGGTAGTCGAGGTAGTCGAGGTAGTCGAGGCATTCGCCGCTACGACAGCATCAATGATTTCGGTGCCTATCGTATTCCCTCCAGAAGATAACGTTGCCGCCAACCCGCTCTGTTTGGACGATACCGTCTGGGATTCCGACAGGTAGTCGTCACCGCTGGGAGCACTGATGGTCGTCCAGCCGGAACCCGCGCTCATAGTCGTCGCGGCATAGGAATTAAAGGCAGCAAGTATCAGATCGTTGGCGTTGCTGGTCGAGACTATCGAGCCGTTGGAGGTTTCAGGCAGCGAAGCATTGGTGTCAAACGGGGACGACGTATTCGCGCCAACAATGCTGACAGCATTCAGGAGGGAGGTCGTCCTACCGGTAAAATTGACGGTAATGGTGTCTACTGAAAGCTCATTGGACGCGATGGCATAATATTCATGAAACGTTGCGGTGGTACCGGCGACTGCGCGCAGTTGCCAAGTTAGGCCAGCGGTGTCGGAAATCGAGCTGATACTCGCACCGGCATTAACGTACAGAATAATGACTTCGTTGGGATCCGACGTCGTCAATGTGACGTTGGACGAAGGCGCCCAGTGTTTGTAGGAGGTGTCGTTTGCGTCAATCGCCAGCGTCGGCGTCGCGCTCGTGACCCCAACCTGCGGACCGCTCTGGCTCAAGCCGGAGAGCGACAGGTTGGCGGCGTTGCCGGCGCCGTCGGTGATGGTGGCGGAGTTGAGATTGACTGCGGCCACTGTGAGGTCGGGCGTGTTCTGCCCGGCCGCCACCGTGTAGCTGAAGGTCAGTGCATTGGTGCCGGAGCCGCTGGTGTAGGTCGCGGTACCGCCGTCGTTGAGGGTGAGCGTCGGGGTGCCGCCGGTGGTGTTGACTGTCACCACCTCGCTCATGTCGAGCGTCAGCGTCACCGTCTTGCCGGCGTTGAGATCGCCACTCGCGGGCGATTCCACAACCGACGACACTGTCGGGCCAGTCGAGGCAGTCGAGGCATTCGCCGCTACGACGGCATCAATGATTTCGGTGCCTATCGTGCTCCCTCCAGAAGATAACGTTGCCGCCAACCCGCTCTGTTTGGACGATACCGTCTGGTATTCCGACAGGTAGTCATCACCGCTGGGGGCGCTGATGGTCGTCCAGCCGGAGCCCGCGCTCGGGGTCGTCGCCCAGGAATTAAAGGCAGCAAGTATCAGATCGTTGGCGTTGCTGGTGGAGACTTTCGAGCCGTTGGAGGTTCCGGGCAGCGAAGCATTGGTGTCAAACGGGGACGACGTATTCGCGCCAACGATGCTGACAGCATTCAGGAGGGAGCTCGTCGAACCGGTAAAATTGACGGTAATGGTGTCTGCTGAAAGCTCATTGGACGCAATGGCATAATATTCATGAAACGTGGTACCGGCGACTGCGCGCAATTGCCAAGTTAGGCCAGCGGTGTCGGAAACCGAGCTGACACTCGCACTGGCATTAACGTACAGAATAAAGACTTCGTTGGGATCCGACGTCGTCAATGTGACGCTGGACGAAGTCGCCCAGGACGTGGTGGAGGTGTCGTTTGCGTCAATCGCAAGGGCCGGCGTCGCGCTCGTGGCTGCAACCTGCGGACCGCTCTGGCTCAGGCCGCTTAATGACAGGTTGGCGTTGCCATTCGTACTCGTGATGGTCGCGCCATTGAGGTTGACCGCGGTGGCCGCAAGGCTGGAGGTCGTCTGCCCAGCCGATGCCGTGTAGGTGAAAGTCAGTGCATCGGTGCCGGAGCCGCCGGTGTAGGTAGCGGTGCCGCCGTCGTTGAGGGTGAGCGTCGGGGTGCCGCCGGAGACCGTCACCGGCTGGTTCGTCTCGAGCGTCAGGGTGATCGTGCCGCCAGCCTCGAGAACGCCGCGGGATGAGTCCACCACCGCCGTGACGACCGCCGGCGCCGAATCGATCTGCGGGCCTACTTGGGGCAAGCCGCTCAATGACAGGTTTGCCGCATTGCCGCCACTGTCCGCGACAGTTGCCCCGTTGAGATTGACCGCGGTTGCCGTCAGAGCTGACGTGTTCTGCCCGGCCACCACGGTGTAGCTGAAGGTCAGTCCCTCGGTGCCGGAGCCGCCGCTGTAGGTCGCGGTGCCGCCGTCGTTGAGTGTCAGCGTCGGCGTGCCACCCGCCACGGTCACGACCTCGCTCATGGCGAGCGTTAGCGTTATGACGGCGCCAGTCTCTTCGAGGCCGCTTGGCGGCGAGGTGGCTATCGCTGCGACGCTGGGGCCGTTCGATGAGAGATAGGCATATCCTGAGCCATTAAATCCAACGTAGACTTCACCAAAGACGTTGGGATTGCCTGAGATGGTCTTGACTTGATCAAGACTGTTATCGGGATAGGTGCCGATCTGGGTCCACGATTGGGCGTCGTTAATCGACTGCCAAATGCCGTAGACGTTGTTGACCCAGCCAGCGATGTAAATCGCTGGATAGCTCTGCCCTGGTGCTGCCGCACCGAAGCCGAACGCATCGACCGCTACATGGGCGGCGGCATTCCAGGTCACACCCCCATTAGTCGATTGATAGAGAGGCGCTCCTGTTCCTTGCGTGTAAAAGAGATTACCAGCTTCGCCCGGAACGGATTGGAGACTTTCCTCGCCGGTATTATAATAAAATGGCCCCGATACCGGCGATGCTACGAAAACTTGCGTCCAGGTGACGCCGCCGTTCGTCGTGCTGAAAACGCCGTATGTGTTTAATACCAGGTAGAAGGTGTTTGCCAGCACACGATCCGCCGTGATGTCCCGCTCATTGGCATAAAACTCCCCCTGAAAGCCCGCCCAACTGGAAACACCCGGAAGAACGACCGGATTCCAGGTTTCACCTCCGTTGAGTGTGTAATATGGCTGATTGCCATTCGCCGGCGCCCAAAGGATGTTGTCCGGCGTGCTCGCTGCGATCGATCCGGCCCACGGGCCAGAATATGCGGTGCCGGCGCCGACACCCGGCGGATCGGTTGCAAAGGGGGTCCAGGTCTGGCCGCCGTTGGTCGAGTATCCCGATAGTTCCGTCGTCGTGTTTACGTAAGCCCCATCGGAGATTTCGACGAGAAAGCTCGGGTCTGAGGAGGCGTAGTCTACCGACCAGCCAGCACTGATGGCCGAGTCGTCGACCGGCCCAAAAGTCGAGGCAACAACCTGAGCATTGGAAATGTAAAAGAATCCCCGGTCCCAGGAAGCAACGACAGGATCGCCGCCCGGTGGCACAATAATCTCATTTGCGACCAGCTGTTCGATACCAGTGCCTTGAGAGGTCCAAACAATCGGTGTGGTCGACGTTATGGTTTGCGGTACGGTTGTTGTCCAAAAGCCGTTGTCGCCGCTTGCCAAAAGCTCGTTCGGCTCTAACGGATTAAAGAATAAGCCACTCGCTGATAGCCATGGTGCAGTGGCAGTCAGCCAAGGGATATTGTTTGAGCTCATCGTGGCGTTAGTAGTCCAGCCCGCCCAGCTAGTTCCACCGTTGACACTTTCATTTAACTGGTCGCTGTTGTTAGCGACGACAATCTCATTCGGATTGGAGGGATTGATTGCGATCGCGTTGACTGCTCCCGTAAGCAATTCTTTCCAGGTGCCGTTGGAATAGCTCCAAAGATCCGTGTCGTTGTCACCGACGACGTAATAGACCCCGGTGCTCGACATTGCCGCGTAATTGACAGTGCCGGGCCCGCCACTTAATTGGGACCAGGAGGCGCCGGCATTGGTGGTTTCATAAACGCCGTTACCAGAGCTGGCGGCGAAGATGATGTTGGTGTTTGCCGGATCAAATTCGATCCCGGTAATCCCCAGAGAGTCACCGTTAGAAGCGACGCTCACCGGCACACCGCTCACGCTTTGCCAGGTGGTTCCGCCATTTGTCGTAACGAAGAGACCGTCTAGCGGCGTTCCGACATAAACGATATTGGGATTGTCAGGGTCGATGGCCATTTTCTGGCCATTCACACGGTAAACGTCATTGGGGTTCGCGGTTACCTGAGCGAAAGACGTCTCGGTCCAGGTCGTTCCTTCGTTGGTGGTCTTAAAGACGTAGCCATCGAACATCATGTACATGATGTTCGAATTGCTCGGAGCAATCTGGATTTCGTAGACGCCCCGGTCATCAAGATTGGGCGTTACAAATGCGCTCGGCATACTCGTTGCAGTAATGAGCTGCTGCCACTGCGACCCATTCCAGAGATACGCACCGTAAGTATCAGTGCGCACCACCATCACGCCATCTGGCGCGACGTCCATACCGGTGAGGTACCCGCCAGCTCCGATATTGACCGGCTGCCAAGTGTTGGAGGACGTCGGATCGACAACGATAGTGCCCCCATTGCCATCGCTGGACACCGTCCAGTATGACGATAGATAGTCGCCGACGAGGGCGATGTTGGCCGTCTGCGTCCCGTTGGTGATGGTGAGCGTGCCACCCGCGGTGTTGCCCAAATAGGTCGCGGTCGTATTCGTTCCGTAGCTCACATCGGCAAGATCGATGGCATCAGAGCCGGCTAGTCCCGAAACCTGCCCCTTGAAAGCGAGCGCGTCATTGAGTGTGAGTGTGCCGGTGGAGCCCGTGAAGGTTACGGATTGCTCACTCGCCCCATCAATCGCAACCGTACCGCCCTCGCTAACCGTTACCGCCGGCGCCGCATTGACGGCGAACGACTGTGCGGAGATGGCGACCGCGCTTCTGGCTTCGTCGGGAGCGATATCAATGCCGTCAACGAAGCTACCAACGCTAACCTCGAGAGGCCGCGAATGGTTGGAGGACACCGGATCAACGACACCGCCATCGCCGTTGCTGGACAGCCCCCAATTGGACAAAAGATGATCGTCGACGAGGGCCACATTCGCGATTTGGGATTCGTCGGAGACGGTGAGCGTTCTACTGTTGGCGCTACCCAACAAGGTCGCCGGCGCATTGGTTGCGTAATTCACATCGGCAAGATCAAGTACGTCGGATTGGGCCAGTCCCAAGACTTGAACTCTAAAGGCCATCTCATCATTGGGCTTGAGAGTGCCAGTGTCGCCTGTGAAGGTTGCGGCTTGCGCGCTGGCGCCATCAATCTCGATTGTGGCGCCGTCGCTAACCAACACCGGCGCGGCGTTGCCCGCCATGGTTTTAGGGTTGGCCGCCATGGCTTTAATGGCAGCATCGAGCGTCGCGAACGCAGAGTTCAACGAAACCCTCGACGAAGAATCATCGCCGAGAGGCGAAACGTAAAACTCGGTCATGCCGACCGTCCCCCCGCATCGCCGCGACGTGCTACAGACGCAGCGATCACAACGGCCATCCCCTGGCCATCATGATTTATTAATTCGGGGACCGAATGACGGCTAAACTAAGATGGATTCGATATATTGACACTATCGGGCACGTTGCCCACAATTTCGTACAGGGAGAGGTGTCGCCCAATTGTGAGGTGTTACAGACCTCGGGAAAAATGTGAGACCCCCCAAGCGGGGAGCCCAAGAACGCGGCGCGGCGGGGATGGAGCGCTGTGGTAGCCAAGTTTGAACAGCGCCCCCTCGACAAATTCAACCGCGTTGTATGGCTACTATTCCAATTTCGCGCAAGCGTAGCTGCCGAGGCAATCCGAAAGAGGCAATTCCGGAATTGGTCACGCTTGCGATGTACCCAACGTCGGTGCTGGTATCCAAATGGTGACCCGCCATTACGATATCGGTAAAGTCTGTGTTTGTAACCCGAATTGATCTAGTGACAGCCTCGGTTGTGTGATTGACCGTCGGAGCCAGCGGCGTGGAGGCATTATTCAATTGTTCGGCCGGGTCTGTGCTCTCCGTTTTGATAGTGGCATCAAGCGTGGCGGCATCGATCAACTTTCTATGGCTTCCAGGTGACCAAGCACCGGGCCCAAAGAAAGGATGCATGCTGAACAAGCCTGTGTCCGAGAAAGTTGCTGGACAGTAAGGGTTGGATGATAGAGCGCCGTGCTGATAACGACACAGCGGCGCCAAGCTCTGCGCTTCAGGTCTAGCTTATTCGGCGGCTTAGCAAGTTCGCCATCGCCAGCTCGAGACCGTCGCTGTCGTGGGGCGGCGCTTTCTGGCTCGGCTTGGCCTCCGCGTGCCTGGATTTTGGTTCGGCCAATCGCGCAGCACGCGCTTGTATCTGGGGAAATGCGGCCGCGGCGTTTTCAGTTGCTTGAGACGCCGCACCCGCTGGCGTTGCGGGCGCGTACGCCTCCTGCCGCTCGGCAGGTATGTTGGGCATGCGCAACACAGCTTCGAGGTGATGCGCCAATTTCGCAAGGTTTGGATTGACTGATGCGGAGTTCACAGGAGCGAACTCGATTGGCACGTGCGGCTTGCTCAGATGCGATCGATCATTCCCTGGGAGACTGCCGCCATCGACCCGGCGGTTTAAAAGGTCGTCGCCCAATACCGCCAGTGCGCCATGTTGCGCGCGGGCAAACAGTTCGGCGTGCGACCCCGGCTTCCAATCTGCCGGCGCTTCGGGCAATGGTTCAGTTGGCAACGCCAGACGCGGCGGCGCTGCCGCTTCCGGTTGCTGCGGCAATGATCGTTTATCCAGGTCTGCGATGGTATGCGGGGGTGGCTTTGCCGCAGTAGGCAAACGGGTCACCGCCACTTCGCGTGGCGCCGCTGCCGCATCCGGTTGCTGCGCCAACGATCGTTTGTCGAGGTCTGGGATGGCATGCGGGCGCGGGTCTGCCGCTGGGGGCAAACGGGTCACCGCCACTTCGCGCGGCGCCGCGACGGTGCGCACAATGTTGGCCTCAACGACGATGTCGATCGACCCGCCAATCATTAACAAGTGCTCGACACTGTCGCGCCGGACTAGAATGAGGCGCCGACGCTCGTCGACATTTGCAGTATCAATAACGGCAAGCCGCGGCGCGCGGCCGCGCGAGCTGTCGCTTCCCAGCCGCGCCGTGGCGAACCGGCGCACTGCCCATGCAGCTGTTCCGATCAACCCGAGCATGATCAAAAATGCAAAAGAGAAGCGTACTGCGAGTGGTGTTTCGGCGCCGAACAACGTCTCGAACATCTGCCCTTTTTCCCTACTTCGTCGCGCACGCCGCCGCCACCAGCACCCGCAATCCGTCCCGGTCAATGCCGGAGGCACGATCGCCCTTACAGCAAGACCCCAACGATGTTGGGTTGCACCGGGTGGTCTGTCGCATTGCCGGCGATCTGACGACGCTGCGCTATGGGGTGACGGGTTCGACGGGACTTCTTGCCATTATACCGAAAATATCACGCAGTGCTAAGTAATTGCGAGTGTCCACAGACAAGGATGGTCCCGGTTGGGGATTATACGGCCGCGGTTGGGGATTATAAAGAACAGGGCCGGCTCGCGTGCGGGCTCTATATTCGTTTCCAAATCCAGGGAGCGAAACGGCTAGCTAGGCCTTGAAAACAAACCTAAAAATTCTCGCATGCACTGCCGCACTTGTACGCCCCTACGTAATCGAGAGCGGGCAGGAGGGCTTCGCTGCCCGTTGGACTTATCACTCCTTTGTTCCCGATAACTCGACCGGCCAGCACGACCATTTCCTTGGTCTGAAAAAGCGTGGGCGGAACGCCGGATACAAATATCTCGGCACTTGGTCGCGTAAACACTGCTTCAGTTTGCGAAAGCATCCGATCAAACTGAATGACCATTCCCACCAACGAGCCTTTAAAAAAGTACGGGTTTCTTGTGAGCTGACTCGGATCAACCCAAATCTGAATGCCCAGATCGGTTTTTACCTTTTTTCGAACTCTTGGTAGATTGGTCTGAAGAGTCCAAGCGCTATTTTGCCCAATACTATAGGCCAAGAAAAGTCCTCGAGGCGAGTAGGCCGCAAATACGTCACTGAGTTCACTCACCGGCTCATTCGCCGCATTCCGCAAACTGCCCGTTTTCAACGCGCTCGCGCAAGCAGAGTGACCAGCATTCCGCAGGTCATCCAAGACTGGAGCCCAGGTGTCATTCTCAAACAAGCGATAGCTACTTGCATCGTCATCAATAGCAATTTTAACAATCCACTTTCCTTGAAGGGGCGTATTCATCAGCGGATCGCCTGCTTGGAGAGTAGATTGAGCACTACAACTTATTATTCCGCTTATTCCGCCGTTTCCCTCGGCGGGTACCGAAAAGTGTAATTCCTGAAAAGTTGGTAGTTCATTAGGTCCGGATCCTCCTGGGCTTACTGGACCCATAGGCAGGGGATTTATCATGACATTTTGTCCGATCGACGCTCCAGGTTCGGAAATCGAATTGGCGTGAGTTGTGTCTATAAACGGCCCGTCTTGCCCGTTCGATGCGGGAGCTTGAGAAATCGACGCGGTGTGCTGCAACTCGGCGATCCGCGCCGCTATCGCATCTTTCACGCACTGCTTACCCGATAGAGGCGCACCCATCGGCGCGTTATTCTTCCCGGTCCAACCGCACTTCCGATTTCGTTCCCGCGTCCAAGTCTGCTGCTCCTTCACCAACAATTTTTGAGCATCTGGCGCCGCAGCAACTTTGGCGTCCTGAAAAGCAATGGCAAGCTTCGAATCCAGAGCAGCTAAGTCCGGATCTGCACAAATCAGTCGAGCCGAGGCGCCTTTGGCCGACTTGCAAGTCATGCTACTATTGGCCGGTACACTTTGACCATTCGACGCAGCAATTTTAGAAATCAAACCGGTCTGAGTTCCGTCTTGCAATTCTTCGATTCGTGCCTCAATCGCATCTTCCAAACACTGCTTACTCGATAGAAGCGCACCAATCGGCGCATTATCCTTCCCGGTCAAACCGCACTTTTGATTTCGTTCCCGCATCCAGGTCAGTTGATCTTTCACCAACGATTTTCGCACATCTGGCGACACAGCACCTTTGGCGCCTTGAAAAGCAATGGCAAGTATCCAATTCACACCAGCTAAGTCCGAATCTGCACAAATCAGTCGAGCCGAAGCGCCTTTGGCCGACTCGCAAGTCATGGTGGTCCTAGGCGGCGCAGACTGTTGCGCCGATGGCGACCCGGCGAATAACGCCGAGAGCGCTGCTACCCAAGCGATCTGACGCATCGCATTTCTGACCGGACAGCGTTGCTTAACTGGGGCGAAGTCATCTCGTCCAACTATAACGCAGCGAATTAAGTGCTCGTCTCGCAGGCGTGAGTTGGCAATAGTAGCAATACGGATCATGCTGAGAGGATCCTTCCGTTCCACGCTCATCCATTCGATTGTCGCGACCAGCACTCACCCGGGCATCTCTAGCTAAACGTCCTGATTGCCCTTGCGCATGCTTAGGAGTTCGCGCATTCGGGTTTCCTCGCGGATCAGATACACGCGCGCGCTGTCGGCCTTGACGGTTTTGGTATCGAGGTTGACGCAGAGGTCGCCGGTATCGATGGCCGACTGCGCGTGGCCCTCTGAGCGGCACACGATGGCGTGGATGCGCGGTGGCGCTATCGTCTTCAGTCAGCAATACGCGCATGCCAGCCCCTTCTTTGCCGACCGGGGTCGAGGTCGGCGCGCCGCAGCGGCGTCGGGCGAACGCCTGGGGACTAAGTGATTCAAATCATTATTGGTACGTGCTTAACAAAATCTAAACACTTTCGGCCGCTAACCCTGTGCCGACTTTCCGCGCTCATGAAATCCTGCAAATACGCGATTTTTTTTTGGGACAACGGCGTTTTTCGCCGCCGTGAGAGTGCCGTGTCAGGCTTCGCAACAAAACGGAGCCGTGTTCCATTATCGACGATTAAGTCTAAGCCTCAGATCGCCAGCGCTTTGCGCACGGAGGACGGCCAGCGCGCAACCTCGATGCCATGGGTAGCGAACAGCGCCAGCGCCAGGCGGTCCATGCCGAAGGCGACGCAGCCGGTGTGCATCACTTCGCCGCCTGCATTGCGCAGGTCCCACGCCGCCCCGAAATGATCGCGGTGATAGTTGAAGCTCATGCACGCGGTCGGCTCGACCGCCGAGCGCACTGGAACCAGCATCTCGAATTTCAGCGCCTGCTCGATCTGGCTCATCGCCGATGATCTGCCGCCACGGCCGAAGAAGGCGTCGCTCGCCTGTCCGATGCGGCTGGGCAGACCCGAGCGGCCGGCGATATCGGCCGCGCGCGTCGATCCAGTGCTCGTCGGAAATCGTCGACCTGCGCTGGCGTGCCGATCGGACATATTCGCGCATGCGGAAGGATTGCAGGCGATCGATGTCGCGCGAGGGCTCGCGGCGGAAGCATTCGCTGGCGACGTCGAACATGAGCCCTCGCGGCGGACCTCGCCGCGGCTGGCGGCCAGCGGATAGACCGGATAGCAGGCGGCCGGCGCGAGCACGAGTTCGCTCGGCGATCAGTCTGTCGGTCCAATCTTCCGCCCGCCGTGAAGCGCTCGATCGCCGCCTCGATCGCGCCTCGTCGCCGCCGAGGCAGCAGACGCAGCCGAGAAAGTGCGGGAAGCTTTTCAGGTAGCCCGACTTCTCCATCAGCGCGTCGGCTCATCACTGGCGGGAAATCGCAACACTTCGGCGCCCGGTTCGCGATGGCGCGAGATCAGGGCCGCCGAGCGCCTCGACAACGTTCTCGAAGGCGCCGGTGCGAGCGTAGACGCCGTCGATCCCCGATCGGCAGACAGCAGCGTTTCGGCGATGGCGTCCGAGCGCCGGTTTCGGTTCCTTGAATGCTACGTTCATCAAAGCGGGCCTGATCTTGTTCGTATTGGTCCGTTGCCCCCAACGTCTAGTCGCGTCAGCGAAGCCGGCGCACTCGCCCAACACCGCGGCCTCGGCGTTGGCGAGAATGCGGTCGTTGTTGATCATGATCGGCGAGGAGAGAATGTCGCGCAGATACCGGCCGATAGCGAAATCGCCGTCGTTGCGATAGCCGGCGAGCCCGCAGGCGCGCATCGCGCTCATCACCGTCGTCAGGCGAGCTCGGAGGCTTCCACTTTCAGGAAGTTCAGCGCGGTCTGCGCGTCATCGCGGTCAGTCCGCCGGGTCGGCCGCGTTCGCGTTCGAAGGTCGCAGCGCCGCCTGCAACGCCCCGCGCAGGGTTCGAGCGTGCGCGTCGCGCGCGGGTGAGGTGGGCGGCGCCCGGCGGCATGTCGCCGCCCGGCGCGTCGCGTCGGCCTGCGAACGAAGCGCGCGCGCCCGACGGCACGCGCCGGCAGCCACGCCCTGCCAGGCGCAGCTCCAGAAAGATGCGCGACGGGCACCATGGTCGGGCGTGGATCTCGTCGTAGGGTCACCGGCAGCATCTGGTCGGCCGCGCCGGTCGGCGCGAGATTGTAGCCCTTGCTGCAGGTGCCGCGCATGCCGAGCGTGTCCCACCCGCCTGTCCGCTCCAGCGAATAATCAGCTTTGGAACACGACGAGCACCTGGTCGGAGCTCGCCCCGTCGGCGCGCCGCGCCGTCGTCACGATGGCGTCGGCCTCCGCGCCGTAGGAGATGACCGTGGCGTCGCGCACGAGGCCGATACGCGATCGCGGCGCTCGATGCGGCTTTGCTGTTGCGCACATCGCCGCCGCGCCGCCCTCGGTCGTCGACGACGCCAGCAGCAGCTGGTCGCTGGCGATCCGCGCAGCAACGACGGTGCCAGGCGCTGCCGCGGCCATGGCGGGCGAGACAGGCGACGCTTGACCTGATGCATGGCGTAAATCATCGCGGTCGAGCGCAGGCGCCGCCGAGCACGCAGCAGACGTCGACAATGTCCGAAATGCCCGCGCCTTCGCCGCCAAATTCGCGCGGCAATGCGGCACCCAACAGCCGCTCGGCACGTGCCGCGTCGATCGCTTCGGCCGGAAAGCGCGAATCTGAGTCCACCGCAGCCGCGTGTGCCGCCGCGACCGCCGCTACCTTCTCGGCGCGCGGGGCGAGCTTTGGCGCGGCCGGCGTTGTGCCTTCAACGATGCGTAGGCTTGCCGCTGAGGTACTCTCGATCGCGGCGATATTGTTCTCGAATCGGGCGCGGCCGGCGGCCGCCACCGAGCTAGAACGCGTCGACATCTGCCCGACCTCGGGCTTGAGGATATCGTCGAGCGCGGTATGGCCCTCTGCGTCATCGGAGGGGAGAACGCCGCGATGATGCTTCGACATGTTGCGTACTCTTTTTGCTTCGTCTTTATTAACCGACCAACCGGCGCCACGCGACAGGCATAGCTCGCTAACCTTAATTAGGCCGTGAACTCATAAAAGCCTCCGGGGCACTGGGCTTGCAATGTGCAAGGCCTCGAAAGCGACCGACGAATACCCTCAGGACCTCATTCGCGATGCGGCGAAAGCAGACTGATGCGCCGCAATACTTTCATCGGCAATGTGATATTTTCCCGGCCACTCCAAGTTGCGGCCGGTGGCGACGAAGTTCAATGAAATGTCAGACTCCGAGATGAACCGCATTTCTGTGCTCATTCCTGACGCCGATGTGCGGTTAAACGTAGCTTGCTGTTTAGAAATGAGCAGACAGGCCGCTGTTCATGGTCTTGCTCTACATCCTGCGCCCTTACTAAGGCATTCAAGATTTTTCACCAGTTTCGAAGCATGCAAAGGTGAGTTCGATGTGAAGCTTTGGCTGAGCCGCATCGGCGAAATTGTGGAAGAGCGGCAGATTGACGTCGTGCTGCCGATCTCGGATTTTGCAATTAGAACATTGAGCGAGCACCAGAAGTCACTCGGCTGGTCCGCGAAGCTGCCGCAATTGCCGAATCCTCATACATTTGACATAGCCACAAACAAAGCAAAGCTATCTGATTTTCTCGATAGTTCTGGCATACCCCATCCGCCGACAGTGGTAGTAACCGCAGGCATCCCGGCGCGCGACAGGCTTTCAGCTCTTGAGTTTCCGGTTCTGGCGAAGCCACCGCTCTCGTCCGGGGGAATTGGCATCAAACGTTTTGAAGATCTGGAATCACTCACGGCCTTTCTCACCGAGCAACCCGGCGAACAGCGCTGGGTGGTGCAGAAATTAATCGAAGGACACGATCTTTGGATTAATGTGCTCTGTCGGGCCGGTCAGATTCTCGCGGCGACCGTACAGCACGCAGTGAAGGCACCGTCCAAGCCATTCGGGTCGCCGATCGGCATCGAGTTCAGAGATGATCCGCCAGCTATGAAAGTTGCCGAAAGGCTCATCCGTGAGCTCGACTGGTCAGGTGTTGCGAACATCGACATGCGCTTCGACGCGCAACACAAAATCCCACTGGTGCTCGAAATCAACGGCCGGTACTGGTTTTCGCTACTCGGTTCGTTTAATGCTGGAGTAAATTTCCCCCTGTTAGCCTGCGAGATGTGTCTTGGCGATTTAAGAGCAAACCTGAAGCCACGCAAGGTCCGCTATTTTTCCGGAAAAGAATCCGCGCTGCTAAGCCTGGTCGGCGGAGGTAAGCTTCGCATTAGACCGCATGAGACGAGCTTGCGATATCTTGACCCACTCCCTACCGCCATTCGGTTAGCCGAGAACGCCACCGCGAGCGTAAGAATGCGGTGCTCCCGTACATTGGCGAGAATCACTGGCTGGTCGGTTTAGCGCGGCCCTTCAGGCGATAAAGAGGCGTCATTACGATGGCAGGAGTGTGTCTGTGCGAGCGGGCCAGAATTTACGGTAACAACTGACGTCGAAGAGATTGTAATTTCCAGCGACATCGAGATGCCAGAGAAAATACGGCACCCCACGCCGAATTGATGAATCGATACGTAATAGCTTTTGATTCTTGGTTGGTCCAATCCCTTTTATAGACTTCATCTCCCATGCGAAAGTCGAACTCCAGACGCCGCGCCAATGCCCATTTGAGGATGTCCTCGTAGAGAAGTTGCCCTGGGCCATACTTTTTATAAGCGCGATCAAACGCGGCGATAAAACTTTCAACAGTAAACTTTGAAATCCGAGCCAGAACCGCCGAAATGATCTGATCGTCGAATTTCAGAACGAACAGCATAACAGCGCCGATTTCGGCTCTTTCAGCCGCTACGGTGATTAAGAATTTTTTATACAGGCCTGCATCTTGCCAAGGAGTACGCTGCCCTGTTCTGATTATCCATTCGGTCTTATGGGTGAAAAGCCAATCGAGGATGAGCGGAAACTGCTCGTGGTTGGTCACCGCCTCGAATGATAACTTGCCACGCTCAGTCAACCGATGGCGCCGGCTTCTGAGCGAATATCGAAAATCCCTTTTTAGAGACCGGTAGTAGCTCTCCCACTGCTGATTTTCACCCCAGTTTACGCCCGATATCGAATTAACCCAAGCAGACATCGGACGTTCTTGGGATAAGAGGCGGTGAAGCCGGGAGTGCGTCCGAACAAAAGGCAAACTAATAATATCACTGTTGCACGTCGCGCGTAGTTTCTGCCAAGCGAGTGCTACCCAAAGATCCGATTTCGGATTATTTTCAACCAATACGTCGCTATAGACAGTAGTGTCCGACGTCAGTGGGCGGAGCATCGACCACACGCCGTGCCTTACATTCACAAATGGCCATATCAACACGACTCTATTATTCACCCATCCGACCAGACAATAAAGCCGCCGCTGTTGTGGAAGGACCATGATGTTCCATGAAGCCAAACACCACTGGAAGCTCTGGGAAAAATTATAATCAATTGATCGGTCGCACAGATTGTCCCAATGCGGTTTCAGAGAAAAAAGCTGTTGAACATCCGTGACGATTTCAAAGCGAATATTATTCTTGATTGTCCTCGAACTTGGTTCTTGCGGTCCTTCGAAATTTCCATCGTCGCGGTCAGCCATGGAATAAAATTACTGTAAACTCGACTAGTTCAGCGAAACAAAAAATCGCTCAGAACCGCGCAGTCCGTCGGCTTTGTAACATTCTTAACTCGAGTTCATTTTGCTCGCGACAACGACCGGATAGCAGAGTTCCATCCAATTAACCGCTTTCGATTTAACAGCCAGAATTTGGGCATTAATGGCCACTCGCTGCGACAAACTGGGTTAATAATAATCCACAACGGCGGTGAACAAAGCAAAAAATTTGGTAGGATTTCAAGCGGCGACGGACATGCGAGAAAAGCAAAAAACCGCAAACGGATTTTCCGCTCCTGCGACGCAAAGTGGCGCGGGTCGTGCACACTCGTCAATTCCCAACAAGCTTGTCCATGGCTTGCCATCGACGGACTTGACTGTGTTCACCCCGATACTTTCGGTGCCGAGCAAGATCGAAGCCAATGGTTCACCTGCCTGGATCTTGCATCGACGTCGGCAGGATCTTGGTCCCGGAGCAGGCGTGCCGAGCGAAATCTCCTAACGCATTTATGTCAATCATTTTGCCACCTGACCTCACCGCCGCTCAGGCCGCCATTTGGCTTGACCAGCGGCTGTTTACCGGCAAGCCGATCTACAACACGGGTCAGGCTCTCACCATCCGAGGCATACTGCGGGTTGATCTATTCGAGATTGCGCTGCGCGAGACAGTTGCGGAAGGCCCCGGCCTTTGGCTGCCGCCGCGGCGCGGACCGGTGCCCTTCGATCTGCCGGTGCTTGATTTCTGCAACGAGCCGGATCCCGTGGCCGCGGCCGAACGATGGATGCGGACCGAGATGCGCGTGGCGATACCGTTGGAGGACGCCGCACTATTTCGCTTCGCACTGATCCGGATCGCTGAGGATTGCACCGTCTGGTTCCAAAAATATCATCACATTATCATCGACGCGACGGGGAGGCGATTGCTCAGCGCCCGCACCGCCTCTCGCTATCGTGCGTTGCGGTTCGGTGCGCCTGTACTCGCGCTCAACGCCGCCACACCCGAAGCGCTGCTGGATTCCGAACGGCGCTATACTGCTTCGAGCGACCATGCGGCTGACCGTGCCTATTGGCTGGAGCGCTTCGCTCACTGGCCCGGCCCGCTTCTCGAACTTGATCGCGGTAATACGGAACGCGCGAAATCCGGATGTCACGCACGGATCACATTCACGCTCAAGCGTTCGGATTTCGCGCGGCTGGAGGCGGCGGCGCGCTCATTGGGATCATCGGCATTTCGCGCGATCACCGTGCTGACCTACGTCGCGTTCGCACGGCTGTATGATCGTCCTGAAATCGTCTTGGGTGTCGAACTGGCGAACCGCTCCGACCCGCAGACGAAGCAAGTGATTGGGCTTCTGGCGCAACCCTTGCCACTGTTCTTAAAACTCGATCCGACGCTGACGATTGCCGATGCTCTGCGGCAGGTTGATCAGGTCCGAGCACAAGACGACCCGCACCGGCACTTTTCAATCCGCGAGCTGTTCCGGGAACTTGGGATGACACCCGCGGGGCAGCACGGCCTGTTCGACGTCATTCTCAACTATCTTCCGATTGCCTACGACTTCGCGTTTGAAGATTGCCCTGTCGAACTGACCAATCTGTCCTACGGTTTTACGACGCCTTGGATGGTGACGATCGCCGATGCCGCGTTGACGCGTGATCTCGTCGTGACCATCGACACTGACCCCGGCTTGATCAGTGGGGATATGGCAAACCGATTGGCGTCTTGCCTGGAGACGCTTTTACGGCGCGGTATGGACGATCCGACGCGTCCACTCGCCGCGTTGCCGATCATGCCGGAGGCAACTCGGGTCGAGCTTCTTCATTTGGCCGCTGGCGAGACCGTCGCACTGCCACAGGACGCAACGCTTGCCACGCTCTGCGCCGCACAGGCGGAACGGACACCGGAGGCAATCGCCCTGTCATGCGGCGAACAGCAACTAAGTTTTGCCTCGCTCCATCAGCAGGCGGCGCGTTTGGCGCGGCGGCTCGCGGCCATGGGTGTCGGACCCGGCGTAGTCGTTGGCGTTGCGCTGCCGCGCACGCCAAGTCTCGTCATCGCGATCCTTGCCGTTCACAAAGCCGGCGGAGCCTATTTGGCGCTTGATCCCTCCTATCCGGCCGAACGGATACGCTTCATTGTCGCCGATGCGGCCGCGCCAGTCATCTTGACCAATGCTACACTCGCCCCCGTTTTTGCCGACAGCGGCGCCCGGCTGGTGTTTGACACCGAGACGGCGGGCGTCGATGCCGCAATAGCCGAGCCCATTTCCGCGCATCCGGGCGATCTCGCTTACGTGCTCTACACGTCCGGTTCGACTGGACGTCCCAAGGCAGTCGGCATTGAGCATCGCAACCTGATCAACCTTATCTCGTGGGGCCGTTCGATCGTCTCCGACACGGAGTTGGGTGGTATATTGTTTTCCACCTCGCTCAATTTCGATCTTTCCGCCTTCGAGATGTTCCTGCCGCTCATCTTTGGCGGCTGCATGGTCATGGTAGAGAATCTGCTCGCGCTCCAGACCGCGCCGCAGCGTGAGAAAGTTCGCCTCGTCAACACCGGACCCTCGTTGCTTGACGCACTGCTTCGCACAGGTGATCTGCCCTCCGGGGTCACGACTGTTATCGTAGCCGGCGAGAAGCTCTCACGCTATTTGGCCAGCTCGCTGTTCGATGCCGCGCCCGGGGTTAGGTTGCTCAACTGCTACGGTCCAACCGAGACCACGGTCTATTCAAGCTGTGCCCTTATCGACCCGGTGGCCCTTTCCGAGCCCACAATCGGACGCGCGATCTGGAACACAACGTTGCATGTGCTGGGGAGTGGACTCGATTTGTTGCCGCCTGGCGCCGAAGGGGAGCTATTTATTGGCGGTGCCGGTGTCGCGCGCGGCTATCTCGGTCGCTCTGAATTAACCGCCGAACGCTTCCTGCCCAATCCATATCAAGCGGGACAACTCTACCGCACCGGCGACCGCGTGCGATGGCGGCAGGACGGCGAACTCGAATTCCTGGGCAGAGCAGACGACCAAATGAAGATCAACGGCGTACGCGTCGAGCCAGGAGAGATCGAGGCGGCTCTGCTGGCGTTGCCCGAAATCGCCGCCGCCGCTGTCACGCTCTATATGGATGCCGCCAGTGTCGGCCGGCTCATCGCGTATCTCGTCCCTTCGCACGGCGCAATGCCTAACATGGATAATGTGCGTGCGGCGTTGGAGCGGCAATTGCCGCGGAATATGGTGCCCTCATCGTTTGTCTGCCTTGACGCAATGCCAATGACACCCAACGGGAAGCTTGATCGTAAGGCGCTCCCAGAACCCCGGCGCGAAGAAGTTGGGATGTCTGGCGACCGCTGGCCAACGACCAAACTGGAGCGCGAGATCGCCGAAATCTGGGAAGATGTGCTGCGGTCGTCAGCTCCGATCGGTATCCACGCGAACTTTTTCGACCTCGGAGGGGATTCGCTAGCGCTACTCAGCCTGTTCGCCGCCATCGAGGCACGGTTCGGCCGGCGCCTCACCGTCGACGTCCTGACGCGGGGCCTTACAATCGCCGGGTGGCGCAAGTGCTCGCGGAAGACGAAATCGCCGCGGACGACGACGAATCCGGTCGTGGCGCTTCAACCGCTTGGTCATCTTCCGCCGTTCTTCTGTGTTCACGGGATTGGCGGCGATGTGATGCACCTACACCGTCTCGCCGTGCATATGGGTACGGATCGTCCATTTTTCGGCCTCCGCAGGACGCCAGAAGCCGGCCTCACTGACACCCTCAGCCAGATCGCCGCGCGTTACGTTGCGGCGATGCTTGCTTCAACAACCTACCGGACCCTTCTATATCGGCGGCCACTCATTTGGCGCGATGATCGCCTATGAGATTGGACTGCAACTCGTGGAGCAAGGACACGAAATCGGCTTGCTCGCGATCATCGACCAGGGAAGACCTGGGTGGCGCCTGACGCCGCGCGATGCAATACCGGCCTTGCATCAAATCCTCACCAACATACCGCTGCGCTTTCGCGACGAAATGGCCTCGTTCGACGCCGACCGCCGATTTCGAGAGATGCGACGATTATTGTGGAGATGGTCGAAAGGGCTGATTGGTTTGCGGTCAAAAGCCGCTTCCATGTTCGACCTTAGCCACTTCGAGCCAGAGCAGATTCTGGTGTTCGACGCACATCTTCAAGCGTTGCGTGACTATCGACCAGTACATGCAATGCCTTCCTCTGTATCGATAACGCTGTTCCGCGCGAGTGTGCCGCTGCTGTCCCAGGTAGCCAAGGGCTCGACGTACGGTTGGAGCGATCTGGCTGAAGGCGAGGTGCGAGCCCACATAATACCGGGCAACCATGAAACTATCACCACCGAACCGTTGGTTCGACAACTCGCCAAAGCGCTGACAAGCGAGCTCGATGCGGCGCAAGGAATGCCGCGTCGCCTCGAGCGCGCTAGGCAGTGACTCAGTTCACAACTCACTGCAAAAGTGCGCGAAAATACTTTGCGCCGGATCAGACGAAGTAGGCACTTGCCGTAGGCCACAAATGTGCTCGAACTTGGCTTTGTTTCCGATGGCGCGGTTCAAGTGGAAATTTAAAAACGCTCCAATAATTTGCGCGTGGATCTTTGCCTCGATCTTCCCGTTCGCGGGTGGCCGCAGGTCGCTCCGTACCCCAGGCGACTGTTCCGCTGGAACTTTGACGCCCATTCGTCCGGGATTTCCTTGTGGCTGTAAGGCAATCAGCATTAACCATGCCGTCCGTTGTCATGGCACGCGGCGTGAACAATTCGTTAAGGTTATTGCCCTGGCCCGAAGGAGGATGGGGCCGCGTGCATGGCAAGATTCCGCGAAATCAAGTCACCGATTGCTCTGGCAGCATGCGGCGCGCTCTTGGTGCCTGAGCCGCTTGGCACCTGCTTTGTGTTGGCGGCGGCGGTTTGGTGGCTATTTCGCAAAATAGGACGTCCAGGGCTTACGCTATCATCGTTCTGGCAGCGAGCCGTGCGCGGACATTGGCTAACTGTGGTTCGTCGACCTCGATTTATTAGTCCACGCTCGGGCTCAACGCCAAGCCGGTTCGTCGATTAGCCGTTGAAGGTACCGACCATAGGCCGTCTTGCTGTATTTCGCAGCCAATCTGTGCAGATTTTCCGCGCTGATAAAACCCTGCAAATACGCGACTTCTTCAGGACATCCGACCAAAAGCCCTTGCCGATCCTGGATCGTCCGCACGAACTCTGCCGCCTCCAGCAGCGCAGCGTGGGTTCCCGTGTCGAGCCAGGCATAACCGCGACCGAGCCGCACGACATGCAGCTTGTTGAGCTCCAGATAGCGCCGATTGATATCGGTGATCTCGAGTTCGCCCCGTGCCGAGGGGCGGAGACCGGCGGCGATGTCGAGCACCGCATTGTCATAGAAGTAGAGACCGGTGACCGCCCAGTTTGACAGGAATTGTTTGGGCTTCTCGACGATGTCGATCGGTCGATCGGTCTCATCAAATTTTACTACGCCGTATTGGCTGGGTTCGCTGACGTGATAGGCGAACACGGTCGCGCCTTCGCCGCGTGCCGCGGCTTGCGCGAGCTCGGCACTGAGCCCGTGGCCGTAGAAGACGTTGTCGCCGAGAATGAGCGCAACCCGATCGTCGCCGACGAACTTACGCCCGAGGACAAAGGCATGGGCAAGACCAACAGGCTTATCCTGCACCACATAGTCGAGCCGGATACCCCAGTCGGAACCATCGCCGATCAAACTCTGATAGAACGCCAAATGCTCGGGTGTTGAGATCAAGAGGATATCGCGGATTCCGGCAAGCATCAGAACCGATAGGGGGTAGTAGACCATCGGCTTGTCATAGACCGGCAACAGTTGTTTGTTGATGGCAAGCGTCGCCGGATATAGCCGCGTGCCCGAGCCACCGGCGAGAATGATGCCCTTCATGGGATGTCGTTTCCGATTAGGACGCGATCGATGGTCTCCGCCAACGCGCAACGCCAGGGCTGTAACGCGACCCCAAACCCGCGCACGATTGCCGTGCAATCGAGCCGGGTGTCGGCCGGCCGCAATGCCGGCGTCGGATAATCGACAGCTCGGATCGGTACGACTTGGGGCGCCCGGCGCAGCCGCTTGGCTGCAGCCTCGACGATGGCGGTCGCAAATTCAAACCAGCTTGCCTCCCCTGCGCCGGCCAAATGATAGACGCCGTAGGGCACCCGCTCCGGCCTCGCGGCACAGGCCAGCGCGACGGCAAGGCAGGCCTTGGCGATGTCGCGCGCGGCGGTCGGACTGCCACGCTGGTCGGCAACGACGGTCAGGCGGTCTCGCTCTTGGGCGAGCCGCAGGATGGTTCGGACGAAATTCTTGCCATAGGGGCTGTAGACCCACGCCGTCCGCAGGATGATGTGCCGCCGATTGCCCGCACGCACGGCATTTTCGCCGGCGAGCTTGCTGCGACCATACGCATTGACTGGCGTGGCGACGTCATCTTCCACATAGAGCGCACCCTTTTGTCCGTCGAACACGTAATCCGTCGAAATTTGAATGATGGGAATGCGACGAATCCCAGTTTCTGCAGCGATGCAGGCCGCGGCCGTGGCGTTGACCGCAAACGCCGCCGTCTCCTCGCTCTCAGCGCGGTCGACATTGGTATAGCCAGCTGCGTTGATGACTGCACTCCAAGTCTCCGCCGCGATGATCCGCCCCACCGCGTCGGCATCTTCGAGGTCGATGACCGACCGGGGTGGCGCAACCACCTCCACTCCTTGCGGCAATCCCAACGCGCGCAGCTCCGTGCCTATCTGGCCGGCGCCGCCAAAAAGCAGCAGGCGCATCCGTTACGCTCTCTTCTTCGAGAGACCACGCCGGATGCCGGCCTCATGCTTTAATAAAAGTGGTTTCCACCACGCCGTCCGCTCGATGTACCATTGCACAGTCAAAGACAGGCCTTGCTCAAAGGAATGTTGCGGCGACCAGCCCAGCTCAGTCTTCAGTTTGGTAAAATCAATCGCGTAGCGGAAATCATGCCCGGGTCGATCGGGCACAAAACTAATTAATTCGCGATATGACGCTCCACTCCCGCGTGGCACAAGCTTATCCATGGTATCACAGACCGCGCCAACCACATCGATATTGCGACGTTCTGCGTTGCCGCCAATGGCGTAGGTTTCGCCGATCCGGCCACGTTCCAATACTAAAGTCAGCGCCCGGGCGTGATCGTCGACGAACAGCCAGTCGCGCACGTTTAATCCGCGCCCGTAAACCGGCATTGCTTCGCGCGCCAGACCCTTGATGATCATCATTGGGATCAGCTTCTCAGGGAACTGGTGCGGGCCGTAATTATTCGAGCAGTTCGTGAGCACAATCGGCAGCCCGAATGTGTGGCCCCAAGCCCTTACCAAATGATCCGATGCGGCCTTGCTGGCCGAATAAGGCGAACGCGGATCATAGCGGGTCTCCTCGGTGAAGTGTCCCTGATCCGTGAGAGCACCATAGACTTCGTCGGTTGAGACGTGGAGGAAGCGGAAGTCTTTCGCGCCCCCGCCTCGCCGTCGCCAATGGGCAAGCGCGGCCTCAAGGAGGACGAAGGTGCCAACAACATTGGTATTGATAAATTCGGCCGGTCCGTCGATCGATCGGTCGACATGGCTTTCTGCGGCCAGATGCATGACGGCGTCGGGATCGAAGCCTTCAAACAGGTCCCGGATTGCGGCGCGATCGCAAATATCCGAGCGACTAAAGCGATAGCGCAGATGGCCTTGAACCGTATCGAGTGATGCGAGATTGCCGGCGTAGGTCAGCTTGTCGGCGACCAGCACTTCGTGGCCGGTATGGCCGATCAGATGCCTGACGAGTGCCGATCCAATAAAACCAGCACCGCCTGTAACCACAATCCTCATGCTGGAAGCTTTCGTATCAACCGAGGTTGGAAACCGTTAACGCCGCCAGGGAATGGCCATCATAAGGAAATGGACTCTCGAGCTCTTTGAGGCGTGGAAGTCGTCCGTCCTTATCCGATTTAATGATATCGGCGTCCTTGAACGGCCATGGAAAGGCAATGTCCGGGTCATTCCAACAAATCCCACTCTCTTGAGAAGGCGCATAATAGTCGGACACCTTGTAGGTCACAAAAGCATCATCTTCCAAGGTGACAAACCCATGGGCGAAACCAGTCGGAATGTAAAGTTGCTGCCCGCCATCAGCCGAGAGCTCAATCGAAACATACTTTCCGAAGCTCGGCGAGCCATCTCGTATATCCACTGCGACGTCAAGAATTCGTCCGCGCAAAACGCTGACCAGCTTGGCCTGCGCCGCTGGCGGATGCTGGAAATGGAACCCGCGCACTGTGCCCGCCCGGCGTGAGCTTGATTGGTTCTCTTGGACGAAGCGGCAGGTGATACCAAGCTCGTGCAGCCGTTGCACATGAAAGGTCTCGCTGAACCAACCGCGCTCGTCCAAATGCCGTTTGGGGACAATCGCTAGAGGCAAAGGTCGCGGTCGGGATGAGTTGATCGTCATGGGCCAGTAACCATCGGGCCGGCGGTCACTAACGCCACTTCCTGACCGGGATCGGACGTAGATTATCCCTATAGCGGGATTACCACGCCAAATACAAATCTAGGCCGCTGCGGCGCCTTCGCCTCGGAGGTTACAGGACAAGACGTCGGCGTACGGACGACGGTGCCGGCCAGCCGCAAGGCCTTCAAGGAACGATATAAACGTGGATCGATATGAATCGTTATAAATCATTAAAATTAACGCACTGCACCAAAACGTGCTTGCCAAACCTACTCGGACGCTCCTAAGTATTTAGGCAATTGCCGGGGGGTCTAAGAAACCAGCGCGTCTCCGTAGAAATACATGAATTTTGTTAAGCTCCATACCAGCGTGATCAGTGCCACGGCCGAACGACGACCGCAGCGAAAATGGCCGATTTCGTACGGTTCGGTTGGTGTCATCGCTGTCCTGTCCGATATTGCAATCATTCTATTCTGTGGGATTGTTTCCGGAGTGTTCTATAACCTCGAATCGCTCGGCGCACCCGGCGAAATCTCTCACTATGTCGGATCGGCCGCTGTCGTTGCTGCCCTGTTTGTTTTGGCGACCAAGGGGCAGAACTTGTACGACCCGGCGGAACTCTTATCACTCAGAATACAAGCTGGCAGCACGACCACGACCTGGTTGAGTGTATTCCTGTTTCTTTCCGGCGCCGTTTTCGCTTTAAAAATTGGTGACCAATTTTCCCGCGGCGGCACGTTTTTCTTTGCCGGCTCCGGACTGGTGCTTCTGATCGTTCAGCGGATCCTGTACCGCAAATTTCTCAGACGAGGATTAAGCGGGCAAAGGTTCGCTGGCCGAAGCGCTGTCTTGATTACCGACGCCGTGCCGACCGCCGGTGCGCTCGCTCACACGCTGACCAAGTACGGGTTTCAGCTCGACCATCAATTTTTATTCCCGGTCGATCAAAATCTGCAACAGCAAGAAACCGTCGCCTCCGACATCATCGCATATGTGCGGGGGTCGAATGTCGACGAAGTCATCGTCGGCGTAGACGTGACACATTGGGGAGCGGCGAGCGAGTTACTCTCGAGACTGCGCGTCCTGCCATTGCCGGTCAGCCTCATTCCGGTCGGGGCGGCCGCGGACATTCTCAGCCGGCCCTCGCATGCGATAGGCGATTCCGTCTGCATCGAGTTGCACCGCGAGCCGCTGGATGCATTCGAGCGCGGCCTAAAGCGGCTTATTGACGTCTTGAGCGCGCTTGCGGGTTTAATTCTGCTGTCTCCATTGCTAGCCATAACGGCCGCGCTGATCAAACTGGACTCGCCGGGTCCGGTATTTTTCCGCCAGAGGCGCTCCGGCTTCAACGGCAGGCAGTTTCATATCCTCAAATTCCGAACGATGTCGACGCTGGAAGATGGCCCAACGGTCTACCAAGCGGCACCATCCGACTGCCGGGTAACCCGCCTGGGTAAGTGGCTCCGTCGGACGAGCATCGATGAGCTGCCGCAGCTGCTGAATATCCTGGACGGCAGCATGTCACTGATTGGCCCGCGTCCACATGCGGTAGCGCACGATAATCACTTCGATAAACTAGTTAGCAATTATGCCTTTCGGCATCACGTCAAGCCGGGTCTAACGGGTTGGGCCCAAGTGAATGGATATCGTGGTGCCACCCCAACTGTGGCAGATATTCGACGTCGGGTGGAATTTGACCTTTGGTATATCGACAACTGGAGTTTGCGCCTCGATTGTCTGATCATCATCCGTACATTTGTTGAAATCATGCGCAGCCGCAACGCCTACTGAAATCGCATTATTTGACGCCAATCTCGCTGCGATCGTGCCAGATCCAACGTGGCGGCTTGAGGCGTGAAATGAGCGACGGAAGTTCCACAAAGTGAGTGAGAGCGTGAGTAAGGTAGCCATCATTGGCTGGATCATCGAGTTAGTCGGTACGGCCCTCTGGATTTACGGATATTTTGCGACCGGCGATCCGTCCCTCATCGATTGGCACGCCAACGCTCCATGGTGGATTGCCGAGTTCTTGCCGAACCTCGAATCTGAAATCGGAATGACGCTGGTCGTCGCTGGCATGATCTTGATCTACTGGCCGTCTCGGCGGAATGACCAAACCGCGCCTCTTGATTCCGCGAACCCACGATGAGCGACGCTGCCGTTGCACGCCGGTTAAGACTCGGGCGGTGCGGTGAGCGTTATTAACACCAATTTAGCGGCTTAGCGAAGTCGCCAGGCCGTTCGGATGTTGCTGTTCGCCGTGTCTATGCCGGCCCATCAAATAAACCAAGATTAGGTTTGAATCAGCCGAAAACGCCCCCTGTGAGTTTCCTCACCTTTGGACGGCATTGTTTCTGCACCTGACGCTTGCGAGCACGTCCGAGCGAGCGACCATGACCGATAACGATACAGCAAATCTGCGAGCCCCCGCGGCCGAGAGCAGTTTCATGCGAAATCAGTTCGTCCAAGCCCCAAACCCGGTCTTAAATGAGCACACCACGCTCCTGTCTTGGCCCGTTTTGGGAATCGCGATTGCTTTATTATGTACGCTTGCTTGGTGCGGTTTCCTGGCCTGGCTCCTGATTAGATTTCTTTGAGCTTTAAATCTGCGTTTCCCGGATGACGCGCTGACGCGCGACACCCTCACGCCGATTCGAATATAACCATTCGTGGCCTATGCTTAATCGACTGAGGTGGCGATAGCGAAGTCTGTGGGTGAATCGAAGGACGAAGTTCTCGAGCTCGATTTCCTTAAGATGAAAGGAACCGGTCGGGTTAGCGTACGTAATGCCAGACCTTCGTGTACGGATTCAACTCCAGCGTCGCATCCGGAGGGGCCAATTCCCAACGTTTGGTATACGGATTGAAACGGGAAATGGAATTCGGCGGAACCATTTCGTATTGGCGCGTATACGGATTTAATTTGGCCACTGAATTCGGGGGTGCCAACTGCCAATGACCGGTAACAGGATTCATTTGCGGAACCGCATCCGGTGAAACGTCCTCCCATTGGCGCGTGTAAGGATTGTATTTGCTCTCGGCGTGGGTAATCGCGCTAAACCCGACGCTCAATCCAACAAGAACGACCGCGCGCACCACGCCGTTGCCGTTCATCATCCTGCCATCTCCTGCTCCGGATAAATTTGCGTTCGCGGTCACACCATAAATATAGACGAGGTGACCCAGAAATATAGACGAGGTGACCCAGAAATATAGACGAGGTGACCCAGACAGTCGACCCGCTCATCGAGAAGGATTTCGCGCAAGCGCGCGGATCGGGCTGTTTCATTTCGGCGGCGATTTCGAGGCCGCAGTTCGAGGTGATATCGACGTCGCGAATACGGCAAAGCGCCGTCGGTCTTGAATTGGTCAGAGGGTCGCCCTTTGATGCGATTTGGCCGGAACTCATCGGCCGAAGGCTGAAAAAGTCAAATGGAACCGCGGCTGCAAAGTCCATACGCCGCCATGCCTGGCACGATGGCGCCGGCTCCGAAGCCCATCGATCAATCGATTGACCGCCCTGCCTGAAACGATAGCCTTAGCTTTCTGATGATCGCGCCCTGCTACATTTCAATGCAAAACGCACGGCATTGCTCGAATGGCCAAGCCCAAATACACGCTATCGCAGGCGCTCAGCCGCGCCATTTCTGCGTACGACGCAGGGAAACTCGTTGAGGCCGAGCAGTTATGCCAACAAACCATAAACACCAAGCGTGATCTCTTTGATGCGCTCCATCTTCTCGCTGTCGTACAATCACGCCTGGGCAAAAAAGATACGGCGCTGGCCAGCTACGACCGCGCGCTCAAAGCGCGACCGGACTCTGCTGAGGCGCTCTTTAATCGCGGCTGGACTCTGCATGAGCTGAAGCGGTTCGATGAGGCGCTGGCGAGCTACGAGCGGGCGCTTACCGTGCGGCCGGATCTTGCCGAGGCGTTCTGCAACCGTGGCCTCACCCTGCATGAGCTAAAGCGATTTGAGGAAGCGCTGGCCAGCTACGATCGCGCGCTTACCGTGCGGCCGGACTATGCCGAAGCGCTCTGCAACCGTGGCCTCACTCTGCATGAGCTGAAGCGGTTTGAGGAGGCGCTGGCGAGCTACAACCGCGCGCTCAAAGTACGGCCGGACTCTGCCGAGGCGTTCTGTAACCGTGGCCTCACCCTGCATGAGTTGAAGCGGTTCGAGAAAGCGCTGGCGAGCTACAACCGCGCGCTTACCCTGCGGCCGGACTATGCCGAGGCACTCTCCAATCGGGGCGCCACCCTGCATGAGCTGAAGCGGTTTGAGGAAGCGCTGGCGAGCTACGATCGCGCGCTTGCGCTGCGACCGGACCATGCCGAGGCGTTCTACAATTGCGGCATCACCCTGCATGAGCTGAAGCGGTTCGAGGAGGCGCTGGCGAGCTATGACCGTGCGCTCAAGGTACGGCCGGACTATGCCGAGGTGTTCTGCAATCGCGGCATCACCCTGCATGAGTTGAAGCGGTTCGAGGAGGCGCAGGCGAGCTACGACCGCGCGCTCACCCTGCGGCCGGACTATGCCGAGGCGTTCTCCAATCGCGGCGTCACCCTGTATGAGCTCAAGCGGTTCGAGGAGGCGCTGGCGAGCTACGACCGCGCGCTTGCCGTGCGGCCGGACTTTGCCGAGGCGCATTCCAATCGCGGCGTCACCCTGTATACGCTGAAGCGGTTCGAGGAGGCGCTGGCGAGCTACGACCGCGCGCTGGCGGTGAAGCCCGATCATGCCTATGCGCTAAGCGGGATCGCGGTTTGCGTCAACCGTCTCTGCGACTGGCGTCGTAGGACGGACGTCGCGGATAAAGTGGTCGCACATGTCTTAGAGAAGAAATCTATCATTTCCCCCTTCACGCTGCTGGGCTACTCCGGTGATCCGTCGTTGCAACTGCAATGCGCTAGAAACTATGTCGCTGACCGAGCTCCAACGCTTTCGCCAACATTGTGGGCCGGCCCGATATGGCGCAACGACAAGGTGCGGGTCGCCTATCTGTCGGCAGATTTCCACCAGCACGCGACGGCGTATCTGATGGCCGAGCTTTTCGAGCTGCACGACCGCTCGCGCTTCGAGATCATTGGCGTGTCATACGGTATCGATGACAAAAGCGAGATGCGCAAGCGGCTCGTTGCAGCGTTTGATCAGTTTCACGATGTCTTAAGAAAGAGCGATGAGGAAGTCGCCAAACTCCTTCACGATCTACGGATCGACATTGCGATTGATCTGAAGGGATACACGCAAGATTTTCGGTTCGGCATTCTTGCGCATCGTCCGGCGCCGATCCAAGCGAGCTATCTCGGCTTTCCCGGCACGATGGGGGCCGAGTTCATCGACTACATCATCGCCGACAAGACGGTGGCGCCGTTCGAACACCAGGCGTTTTATACGGAGAAGATCGTTCACCTGCCGGATTGCTATTGGGTCAACGACACCAAGCGTAGGATCGCCGAGCGGACGCCAACGCGACAGGAAACCGGGCTTCCGGATAACGGCTTCGTCTTCTGCTGCTTCAACAACAACTGGAAGATCACGCCCGACATATTCAGGGTCTGGATGCGGCTCTTGCATGTGGTCGAAGGCAGCGTGTTGTGGCTGTTAGGCGACAACGAGGGTGCGGAACGGAACCTGCGCATGGAAGCGCAGGCATGTGGGATTGATCCGGCCCGTCTTGTGTTCGCCGGCCGAATGCCACCGGAGGACCACTTGGCGCGGCACCGTGTGGCTGACCTGTTCCTCGACACGCTGCCCTACAACGCCCACACCACGGCGAGCGACGCGCTATGGGCTGGGCTCCCGGTGGTAACGCGGCTCGGCCAGTCGTTCGCGGGGCGAGTAGCGGCGAGCCTGCTAAATGCAATCGGACTGTCCGAGCTCGTGACGCATAGCATCGAGGACTATGCGGCGCTGGCGCTGCGGCTGGCCAAGGATCCCTCACTTCTCGCGGGATATCGCAATCAACTGGCCAAAAACCGGCTGACGCATCCTTTGTTTGACACCGACCGCTTCCGACGCCACATCGAGGCATCCTATCTCCAGATGTGGGAGATTTGGCAACGCGGCGAGCAGCCGAGAAGCTTTGCCGTTGAGGCGGAGCGGGATGTGAAGGTGCACGACGTTTGACGAATGAGATACTCATCACCGACGTTATCAACGGTGTCCAATCAGAGCGATCATACGAGGCCCCATTGTATCCTCAGATATATTGACATCTTGCCTCGAGTCTAACCGAGCTTTGATATTCGGATTCGGAAGATGGGAGTGATAGTCCTCACTTTTCTTGACTTACGGGAACCAAGATTGACAGTCTTATATTTTCTTTTTTATTTTCTTGAGAATTTCATCATGGGTACAAAAAATCATCGTGACTTATCGTCGACTAGCAACATCAGAATTCATTCAGAGGCAACGCGCGACCGATGATCACTAATTTGATCTTCGACTGGGCCAAACGGACGCCTGACAGAACAGCGGTGATCTATAATGGCCAGCCCTGGTCGTACCGCTCGTTCGCCCAGATCATCTCCGTGGCGCGGGGTTACTTCGCCCGGCGGGGCTATATCGGGCCTGGTTACGCGGTGCTCGCCATCCCAAACCTAATAAATTTTTGGGTTCTTAGCCTGGCCCTGCGCAGTTTGGGCCTGACCACCGTAGGTGTGCCGTCTGCGACAGCGGTGCGTAAGCTTAGTCTTCCGGACGTGCGCTGCGTCATTACCAGCACCAGTCCAAGCGAAACCTATGCCGGATTGGGAGATCTATGCACCGAGTTACGCCTACCTCTGCTGTCAGTGTCGCTAGATGGCGAGCCGGCCCTGGGACTAGACGCTTCCGAAGCGCCGGATCCATCGGGCGGTCACATCCTGATGACCTCGGGCACGACAGGCATCCATAAAATGATCCTATGGAGTTCCGCCTTCGACGCTGCTGACCTAAGGCACTGTGTGAAGATGCTCGGCTTGAACCCGGATACCGTGTTCTGTGTGTTCGACTTGTGGCCTTGGACGGGAGCAGGTTACCGGTGGACGGCCAGTCCTTGGACCGTGGGTGGCGCCACCCTCATTGAGCAATCGAGCCAACCGTACAAGGCGCTGTTGCGTCCCGGAATCACTCACGCGATCCTCACCCCTGCAATGCTCAGCGAAATCCTGGCCGCGCCCACAGATGCGTTCCCGCGCAGCGATGTGATGCAGCTCGCTGTCACCGCCGGCGCCGTTTCCCAAACCCAGATCGACCAGGCCAAGGCCCGCATTACATCTTGTCTCTTCAATTCGTTTGCGTCCACAGAGACCGGACGCATCGCCTTTACTCCGCTGGACACCCCCGAAGACCGCCTGTGGCACAGGCTCATACCAGGTCGTCTGACGGAGATCGTTGACGAAACTGATCGTCCCGTGTCGATTGGCGAGATCGGGCGGGTGCGGGTCAGCACCGCAGGCGGCCCAACCAGCTATCTCAATAACGAAGCTGCGACGCGAATTTTCTTCAAGAACGACTTCTTCTATACCGGGGATCTCGCCGTTATGCGATCTGACGGGCGAATGGCTCTGCAAGGACGCATCGGCGACGTCATCAATGTGCAAGGAGACAAAGTTTCCGCAGCACCCATCGAGGATCGGTTGAGTGAGTTCTTGGGCGTCAGCGGGGTCTGTCTATTCTCCACGCCTGATAACGACGGCGAAGAAATGATCCATGTGGTCATCGAGACCCCGACACCATACAATTCAGAACGACTGCATGCCGCACTCAATCAGGAATTCGGGGGCGGATTTCGTCGAGCCTGCGTCCACTGTGTCGCCGCTCTTCCTCGCAATGAAATGGGCAAGGTCATGCGTCAAGCAACTCGAAGTAAAGTGATCGGCAGTCAACCGCGTTTTGCCCGCGCGGATTAGCCTCGACAATCAGCAGACCCTGTCACACAGTGATGCATCTGATTTCGCTGCGGACTGACTTCACGCAGTCGACTTGAACATCTCGCACGCAACCATTTCCTGGAAAGGATATCGCGCTCAAAGGCAATCACAAGATCCTGTTCGCGCATGGCTTGCATTAAAGCGTTTGGCGAGAAGCCGATAGATACGCGGCTGGAAGGCCAACTCCGGCCTGAGACGGTAGCGTTAGCTTGCTGAGGATCGCGCCCGCCACATTTCAATGCAAAACGCACGGCATTATTCGAATGGCCAAGCCCACACTCAACCTATCACAGGCCCTCGGCCGCGCAATGTCTGCGTACAACGCAGGGAAGCTCGTTGAGGCCGAGCAGTTATGCCGACAAATCATAAACGCCAAGCGTGATCTCTTTGATGCGCTTCATCTCCTTGCCGTTGTCCAATCACGCCTGGGCAAAAAAGACACGGCGCTGGCGAGCTACGACCGCGCGCTTGCCGTGCGGCCGCTCTCTGCCGAGGCGCACTATAATCGCGGCTGGACGCTGCATGAGCTGAAGCGGTTTGCGGAGGCGCTGGCGAGCTACGACCGCGCGCTCGAAGTGCGGCCGGACTATGCCGAGGCGCTCTCCAATCGCGGCGTCACCCTGTATGACGCTGAAGCGGTTTGTGGACGCGCTGGCGAGCTACGATCGCGCGCTTGCGCTGCAACCGGACTATGCCGAGGCGCTGTCAAAATCGCGGCCTCGCCCTGCATGAGCTGCAGCGGTTCGAGGAGGCGCTGGCGAGCTACGACCGCGCGCTCACCGTGCAGCCGGACTATGCCGAGGCGCTTCAAAATCGCGGCAACACCCTGCATGAGCTGAAGCGGTTCGAGGAGGCGCTAGCGAGCTACGAACGCGCGCTCACCCTGCGGCCCGACTATGCCAAGGCGCTTCAAAATCGCGGCAATGCCCTGAAGGAGCTGAAGCGGTTCGAGGAGGCGCTGGCGAGCTACGACCGCGCGCTTGCCGTGCAGCCCGACTATGCCGAGGCGCATTCCAATCGCGGCCTCACCCTGTATAAGCTGAAGCGGTTCGAGGAGGCGCTGGCGAGCTACGACCGCGCGTTGGCGATGAAGCCCGATCATGCCTATGCGCTAAGCGGGATCGCCGATTGTGTCAACGAGCTCTGCAACTGGCGTCGTAGGACGGACGTCGCGGATAAAGTGATCGCACAAATCTTAGAGAAGAAATCAATCATTTATCCCTTCACGCTGCTGGGCTACTCCGGTGATCCGTCGTTGCAACTGCAATGCGCTAGAAACTATGTCGCTGACCGAGCTCCAACGCTTTCGCCAACATTGTGGGCCGGCCCGATATGGCGCAACGACAAGGTGCGGGTCGCCTATCTGTCGGCAGATTTCCACCAGCACGCGACGGCGTATCTGATGGCCGAGCTTTTCGAGCTGCACGACCGCTCGCGATTCGAGATCATTGGCGTGTCATTCGGTATCGATGACAAAAGCGAGATGCGCAAGCGGCTCGTTGCAGCGTTTGATCAGTTTCACGATGTCTTAAGAAAGAGCGATGAGGAAGTCGCCAAACTCCTTCACGATCTACGGATCGACATTGCGATTGATCTGAAGGGATACACGCAAGATTTTCGGTTTGGCATTCTTGCGCATCGTCCGGCGCCGATCCAAGCGAGCTATCTCGGCTTTCCCGGCACGATGGGGGCCGAGTTCATCGACTACATCATCGCCGACAAGACGGTGGCGCCGTTCGAACACCAGCCGTTTTATACGGAGAAGATCGTTCACCTGCCGGATTGCTATCAGGTCAACGACACCAAGCGTAAGATCGCCGAGCGGACGCCAACGCGACAGGAAACCGGGCTTCCGGATAACGGCTTCGTCTTCTGCTGCTTCAACAACAACTGGAAGATCACGCCCGACATATTCAGGGTCTGGATGCGGCTCTTGCATGTGGTCGAAGGCAGCGTGTTGTGGCTGTTAGGCGACAACAAGAGTGCGGAACGAAACCTGCGCATGGAAGCGCAGGCATGTGGGATTGATCCGGCCCGTCTTGTGTTCGCCAGCCGGTTGCCACTAGAGGGCCACTTGGCGCGGTATCGTGTGGCCGACCTGTTCCTCGACACGCTGCCTGTCAACGCGCATACGACGGCGAGCGACGCGCTATGGGCTGGGCTCCCGGTGGTAACGCGGCTCGGCCAGTCGTTCGCGGGGCGAGTAGCGGCGAGCCTGCTAAATGCAATCGGACTGTCCGAGCTCGTGACGCATAGCATCGAGGACTATGCGGCGCTGGCGCTGCGGCTGGCCAAGGATCCCTCACTTCTCGCGGGATATCGCAATCGACTGGCCAAAAACCGGCTGACGCATCCTTTGTTTGACACCGACCGCTTCCGACGCCACATCGAGGCATCCTATCTCCAGATGTGGGAGATTTGGCAACGCGGCGAGCAGCCGAGAAGCTTTGCCGTTGAGGCGGAGCGGGATGTGAAGGTGCACTATGGCAAGTCGGCGAGATAGGCTTGCGGGTCGACACCATTCAGTGATCGTTCACTTGCGCCGAGAACGTGCGCTTGTCGGATGTCAGCTAATCGCGGCATTTTCGCGCGAATAGGACTGCTTGCCAGCGCCGTGGGAACTCATCGACATCAATTCGACGTTCATCAGCTACCCGCGCAAAACGTTGCTCCAATTGCTAAGGCAACCGCGGTGAGGAACCTAAAAAGTAGCATAACGGCTTCCAAGTTGATCTGGTGGGTCAAATTTGCGCGCAACCACACGCCGACAGACGCCGGCATCGAAGCCCGACCACCAGCCGATTGACCACCCTGCCTGAAACGATAGCCTTAGCTTTATGATCGCGCCCTGCCACATTTCGATGAAAACGCTACGGCATCGTTCGAATGGCCAAGCCCACCGCTTAACCTATCGCAGGCGTTGAGCCGCGCGATTTCTGCGTACAACGCAGGGAAGCTCGTTGAGGCCGAGCAACTATGCCAACAAATCATAAACGCCAAAAGTGATCTCTTTGATGCGCTTCATCTTCTTGCCGTCGTACAATCAAGGCTGGGCAAAAAAGACAAGGCGCTGGCGAGCTACGACCGCGCGCTCGACTGCGAGCCGGCCTCTGCCGAGGCGCTCTACAATCGTGGCCTCACCCTGCATGAGCTGAGGCGGTTCGAGGAGGCGCTGGCGAGTTACGACCGCGCGCTGGCCGTTCGGCCGGACTATGCCGAGGCGCTCTCCAACCGTGGCCTCACCCTGCAGGAACTGAAGCGGTTTGAGGAGGCGCTGGCGAGCTACGACCGCGCGCTCACCGTGCGGCCGGACTATGCCGAGGCGCTCTCCAATCGCGGCCTCACCTTGCATGAGCTGAAGCGGTTCGAGGAGGCGCTGGCGAGTTACGACCGCGCGCTTACTGTGCGGCCGGACTTTGCCGAGGCGCTCTCAATCGTGGCAACGCACTCTGCATGAGCTGAAGCGGTTCGAGGAGGCGCTGGCGAGCTACGACCGCGCGCTTACTGTGCGGCCGGACTTTGCCGAGGCGCTCTACAACCGTGGCAACGCCTTGCATGAGCTGAAGCGGTTCGAGGAGGCGCTGGCGAGCTACGACCGCGCGCTCACCGTGCGGCCGGACTATGCCGAGGCGCTTTTCAACCGTGGCCTCACTTTGCAGGAGCTGAAGCGGTTCGAGGAGGCGCTGGCGAGCTACGACCGCGCGCTCAAAGTGCGGCCGGACTATGCCGAGGCACTCTCCAACCGTGGCAACACCCTGCATGAGCTGCAGCGGTTCGAGGAGGCGCTGGCGAGCTACGACCGCGCGCTCACAGTGCGGCCGGACTATGCCGAGGCGCTCTTCAACCGTGGCATCACCTTGCATGAGCTGCAGCGGTTCGAGGAGGCGCTGGCGAGCTACGACCGCGCGCTTAAAGTGCGGCCGGACTATGCCGAGGCGCTCTCCAATCGCGGCAACACCCTGCATGAGCTGAAGCGGTTCGAGGAGGCGCTGGCGAGCTACGACCGCGCGCTCACTGTGCGGCCGGACTATGCCGAGGCGCTCTCCAATCGCGGCAACATCTTGCATGAGCTGAAGCGGTTCGAGGAGGCGCTGGCGAGCTACGACCGCGCGCTCGCGCTGCGGCCGGACTATGCTGAGGCGCTTTCCAATCGTGGCATCACTCTGAATGAGCTGAAGCGGTTTGAGGAGGCGCTGGCGAGCTACGACCGCGCACTTGCACTGCGGCCAGACTTTGCCGAATCCCTCTACAACCGTGGCAACACGCTGCATGATCTGCAACGGTTCGATGAGGCGCTGGCGAGCTACGACCGCGCGTTGGCGATGAAGCCCGATCATGCCCATGCGTTCAACGAGATCGCCGATTGTGTCAACAAGCTCTGCAACTGGCATCGTAGGACGGACGTCGCGGATAAAGTGATCGCACAAATCTTAGAGAAGAAATCAATCATTTATCCCTTCACGCTGCTGGGCTACTCCGGTGATCCGTCGTTGCAACTGCAATGCGCTAGAAACTATGTCGCTGACCGAGCTCCAACGCTTTCGCCAACATTGTGGGCCGGCCCGATATGGCGCAACGACAAGGTGCGGGTCGCCTATCTGTCGGCAGATTTCCACCAGCACGCGACGGCGTATCTGATGGCCGAGCTTTTCGAGCTGCACGACCGCTCGCGCTTCGAGATCATTGGCGTGTCATACGGTATCGATGACAAAAGCGAGATGCGCAAGCGGCTCGTTGCAGCGTTTGATCAGTTTCACGATGTCTTAAGAAAGAGCGATGAGGAAGTCGCCAAACTCCTTCACGATCTACGGATCGACATTGCGATTGATCTGAAGGGATACACGCAAGATTTTCGGTTCGGCATTCTTGCGCATCGTCCGGCGCCGATCCAAGCGAGCTATCTCGGCTTTCCCGGCACGATGGGGGCCGAGTTCATCGACTACATCATCGCCGACAAGACGGTGGCGCCGTTCGAACACCAGGCGTTTTATACGGAGAAGATCGTTCACCTGCCGGATTGCTATCAGGTGAACGACACCAAGCGTAGGATCGCCGAGCGGACGCCAACGCGACAGGAAACCGGGCTTCCGGATAACGGCTTCGTCTTCTGCTGCTTCAACAACAACTGGAAGATCACGCCCGACATATTCAGGGTCTGGATGCGGCTCTTGCATGTGGTCGAAGGCAGCGTGTTGTGGCTGTTAGGCGACAACAAGAGTGCGGAACGAAACCTGCGCATGGAAGCGCAGGCATGTGGGATTGATCCGGCCCGTCTTGTGTTCGCCAGCCGGTTGCCACTAGAGGGCCACTTGGCGCGGTATCGTGTGGCCGACCTGTTCCTCGACACGCTGCCTGTCAACGCGCATACGACGGCGAGCGACGCGCTATGGGCTGGGCTCCCGGTGGTAACGCGGCTCGGCCAGTCGTTCGCGGGGCGAGTAGCGGCGAGCCTGCTAAATGCAATCGGACTGTCCGAGCTCGTGACGCATAGCATCGAGGACTATGCGGCGCTGGCGCTGCGGCTGGCCAAGGATCCCTCACTTCTCGCGGGATATCGCAATCAACTGGCCAAAAACCGGCTGACGCATCCTTTGTTTGACACCGACCGCTTCCGACGCCACATCGAGGCATCCTATCTCCAGATGTGGGAGATTTGGCAACGCGGCGAGCAGCCGAGAAGCTTTGCCGTTGAGGCGGAGCGGGATGTGAAGGTGCACGACGTTTGACGAATGAGATACTCATCACCGACGTTATCAACGGTGTCCAATCAGAGCGGTCCTGTCACCGTGGACCTGATTTCGCTGCGAACCGACTTCACGCGGTCGACTTGAACAAGCACACCGCCGTGTCTTTTTTTGCCCAGGGCTTGATTGGACGACAGCAAAAGCTAAGGCTATCGTTTCAGGTCGGAGGGTCAATCGATCGCTTGTCGGCCTTCCGGCCGATATTTATCAGCTTCTCGCCAAACGCTTAATGTAAGCCGTGCGAACAGGATCTTGTGACTTCCCTTGAGCGCGATATCCTGTGGGCGAGCTACGACCGCGCGGTCACGATGCCGCGCTGCGTGATTACGTTCTTAGTTTTTGACCCAGCCTCGACCCGCCTATGTGGTGACTTTAGGGACGAATGCGAAGTGTTACGACCGAACCGACGCTGATTGAGCACCTTTAATCATTGTTTTGCTCGCCGTTTCCCATCACGCATCAGATGAGGTAGCTTTCGCTCGAACATTCTCGTCAGCCAAATGCGATCATGAATAAGAAATCGAATATTCACAGAGGGCGTCTGTCAAAAGGCCTCAGCCAGCGACGAAAGCAAAAAATCGCGGCTCCAGGATTGTACAAGGTGAGATTGCTGTTTGCCGAAGCATTGACACTGTATCAAGCTGGTCGATCGGCAGACGCGGAAAAGATCTATTATCAAATTCTCGCGATGCAGCCCGATCATTTTGACAGCCTGCACCTGCTTGGTGTCATTTTTCATCAGCGGGGTAATTATGCGGAGGCGGTCCGTCAAATGGGCTTGGCGCTGAAGCAAAATCCCAATGATATTTTTGCCCTAAGCAATCGTGGTGTCGCGCTTAAAGAGTTGAGGCGGTTCGAGGAGGCGCTGGCGAGCTACGACCGGGCGCTCGCGCTGCGGCCGGACTTTGCCGAGGCGCTCTCCAATCGCGGCGACACCCTGCGTGAGCTGAAGCGGTTCGAGGAGGCGCTGGCGAGCTACGACCGCGCGCTCACGCTGCGGCCGAACTACGCCGAAGCGCTCATGAATCGCGGTATAATTCTGTATGAGCTGAAGCGGCTCGATGAGGCGCTGGCGAGCTACGACCATGCGCTCACGCTGCGGCCGGACTATGTCGAGGCGCTCTCCAATCGCGGCGTCACCCTGCATGCGCTGAAGCGGTTCGAGGAGGCGCTGGCGAGCTACGACCGCGTGCTCACACTGCGGCCGGACTATGCCGAGACGCTCATGAATCGTGGTGTCACTCTGCATGAGCTGAAGCGGTTCGAGGAGGCGCTGGCGAGTTACGACCGCGCGCTCACACTGCGGCCGGACTATGCCGAGCCGCTCATGAATCGTGGTGTCACTCTGCATGAGCTGAACCGGTTCGAGGAGGCGCTGGCGAGCTACGACCGCGCGCTCACACTGCGGCCCGACTATACCGACGCCCTATCAAACCGGGGCAACACCCTGCATGAGCTGAACCGGTTCGAGGAGGCGCTCGCGAGTTACGACCGCGCGCTGACCCTGCGGCCGGACTATGCTGATGTACTGTCGAATCGGGGCAACACCCTACACAAGCTGAAGCGATTCGAGGAGGCGCTGGTGAGCTACGACCGTGCGCTCACGCTGCGACCGGACTACGCCGAGGCGCTGATCAATCGTGGCGTCACGCTGCATGAGCTGAAGCGGTTTGAGGAGGCGCTGGCGAGTTACGACCGCGCGCTCACACTACGGTCGGACTTTGCCGATGCGCTATCCAATCGGGGCAATACCCTACACAAGCTGAAGCGATTTGAGGAAGCGCTGGCGAGCTACGACCGCGCGCTCACGCTACGGCCGGACTATGCCGAGGTGTTCTCCAATCGCGGCGCTCACCCTGCACGAGCTGAAGCGGTTCGAGGAGGCGCTGGCGAGTTACGAGCGCGCGCTCGCGCTCAAGCCCGGCCTCGCGGACGCCTACAACAACATGGGCAACGTGCTCAAGGAGCTCGGCCAGTTGCAGAAAGCGCAAAACGCCTATCTCGAAGCGCTCCGGCTCGATCCGAACGTCACCGGCGTCTATGTCAACCTTGCGGACTTCGAAAACCTTCAGGTCCGGCGATCCGCATCTCGCGGCAATGGAGCAGCTTGCGGCAAAGAAGGAAGGGCTATCGAAGGTCGACCGCATACAGCTCGATTTCGCGCTCGGCAAGGCCTACGCGGACTTGAAGGATTACCGCCGCTCGTTCGAGCATCTGCTCGCCGGCAATGCCGGCAAGCGCGCAACGATCTCCTATGACGAGACATCAGCGCTCGCCTTCTTTGACCGCATCGAGGCGGTCTTCACGCGCGAATTGATCGCGGCGAAATCGGGCGGCGGCGACGTCTCGCCGATGCCAATCTTTGTGCTCGGCATGCCGCGCTCGGGAACGACGCTGGTCGAGCAGATCCTTGCCAGTCATCCGATGGTGCACGGCGCCGGCGAATTGCAAACCCTCAATGACGTCATCCTCACCGTTTGCGGACCGGACGGCAACGTGATCCCGTTTCCGGAATTCGTTCCCGCGCTCGATGCGGCCGGGTTAAGACAGATCGGGGCTCGTTACGTCGCCGCGGTGCGCGAACTCATGCCCCAGGGTGAAGGAGCTAAAAGGCTGAGCGGGTGACCGACAAAATGCCGTCGAACTATTACTTCGCCGGCCTCATTCATCTCGCTTTGCCGAACGCCAAGATCATCCACACCATCCGCGATCCGGTCGATACCTGCATTTCATGCTTCTCGAAATTGTTCTCGGCGGAGCAAAATCACAGCTACGACCTCGGCGAGCTCGGCCGATATTACAAACGTTACGAGCATTTGATGAAGCATTGGCACCGCGTATTGCCGCCCGGTCGCATTCTCGATGTTCGCTACGAAGACGTGGTGGCTGATCTGGAAGGCCAGGCGCGGCGCATTATTGCCTATTGCGGGCTGCCCTGGGACGATCGCTGCCTATCGTTCGATAAGACGGATCGACCGGTACGAACCGCGAGCGCCACGCAGGTCCGCCAACCGATCTACAACACCGCCATCGGCCGCTGGCGCGTCTACGAGGAGCACCTTGGCCCACTGCTGAGCGCGCTTGGTATCGTTACGTCGGTTGAGGTATGACTAAATCTTGCCGATGAGATGAAGGGTAGCGCACCCGTAGGCCCAGGGGTCGCTTGCGATCGAGATCCGAGTTCTTCACAGCCGCCCAAGTAACTGTAATTGCTTTACAATTGTTGTGCCGCCGCTCAGAACTGCTTGATCGAAACAAGGCGAGAATATTCAAATGGATATATATCTTCAGATGAATTGACGGGCCCTTTTCAATGATATTTGATCATGCGCAGGGGTTTTAAGTAACCCGTCGAGGCAGCACCATCACTGGAGATAGCGATGCTTGAGAATAAGGGTAAGTTTAAGGGTAAGTTGAAGCTTGCGACATTTGGTGCGGTGCTTGCAACGCCATTTGCTGCAATGCCGGCGATGGCGAGCTCCTGTTTCGTTGGTGAGACAGCCCCCGCCAGCTTCACCTGCAGCGAAAGTTCGGTGACATACCAGGGCTTGACGTTCTCCAACATCGTCGTTACCGCGCTCGTGAGCGGGACCGGGACGATCGTGTTGGGCGGTCTTACTACCACGACCGCCGCGCCGGGCGAATTTGGGCTGCAATTGACCTATACCGCAAATACGGGCGCGACAGCCGGTAGCCAGGCCGATGTTTCGTTGACTTACGCTGTCACCGGCTCGTCAATCGACGACGCATACGCGAGTTTTACCGGCACTGTAACCGGTACGGGCACACAGAGTTTGGCCGAAACGCTGAGCAACGGTGTTACGTTAAGTCTGAATGCCGCCGGCGCAACTAGCACAACGTTCTCGCCGATATCGTACCTGACGGCAACCAAGGACCAAAACGACTTCGCGGGCTCTGCGGGGTCCGCAGACTCGTCCGTTATGGTAAATGCATTCTCGCTAGCGGCGACCCCGATCCCTGCAACGTTGCCGCTTCTGGCGACCGGCCTTTTGGGTCTATGGGGCGTGTCGCGCAAGCGAGGCAAGAAGGGCAGCCGACTGGGTTCCGCCCAGGCTTAGCTAATGCGGGCGGCTAGCTGACACAGACCAACGGCCTCCCCCTGCGGGAGGCCGCTTTTTATCGCGCTGGGGGTTGATCACACCTGGAAGTTGATCCGTTGGGAAGGGGAGGTGGCAACTGCCGCCGCCCATTTAGATCGTGCGGCAGTTGACGTCGTCCCGGGCGCGCCTTGAGGAGCCCGCACCGTATCAATCGCTCGATCCGGATGCAGTCCACACCCCCTGTAAAGCATGTCGCCCTCGCTGACCGGGATGAGCTCGCGCGAACCTCCGCACCCAACTCCTCGTCGCTCTGCTCCGCCGACTCCGCGGTCGTATTCGCCACACCTCTACAGCAGCGGGACACCATCTTGCGCCTTCATCTTGCGCACTAGATTGCACCACGTGCCGGCAGAGCGACAGTTTGCCAGCTAATTGCAAAATGCGGTCGGTGGATTAGGGGCGGGCACAAATGAGAGGCTATGACGTCGCCTGCGTTCGGTGCTGCGACCGTTATCTCGCCGCCGACCACGCGTGGACTGGAGCCTGCAGCGGAGAGGCTGGCGTATTCCTTCGCTTTCGGCGCTTCCTGCCGCCGTCGATCCAGCAAAAAATGAATTGGCCGCGCTCTGGACGGCAGGCCTTCACAACGCGGACGGCAAAGGCACGGTCAAGCCCGGCGCGCCAAGCCCTCCAAGCCTTCGCCGCGGCGCCGGCTCTGGTCCTCGGGGCGTCGTCGTTCGCTGGACAGGCGGGGACACAAAGGCTCGCGATATCTCCAAGCTGATATGGAAACAATCTTTCGGCAGAGCGTAAGTCTTTGAAATTGCAGGCCTTCCTATGAGCCGGTGCTTAAAAGTCGGCAAGCGGCCAGGAATAACCTTCAAGCTTGGCTGTGCCCAAACTGCAACTATTCGAGGAAAAGTGAACCAGAAGTTTATTTGGCGTTCACGCCCAGCCGGCGATGCTGCGAAGTTACGCGCGGGAATTCGCGTTTGCGGGACGATTATGCAGCGCACTGTCCTTGGAGGACTAGCCGCTTCGGCCCTGCTTATCGCGGCGTCCTTGAGCGCGGTTAACGCGGCGGACATCCCAGTCAAGGCGCTGGTTTACAAGGTGCCTCCTGCGTCGGTCGCGGTTTATAGCTGGACCGGCTTCTACGTAGGGGGTGAGGTTGGCGTTGGCTGGATGAATGCGCCAACGTATACGTTTGCCGATCCCGGCAATGCTGCTTTAAATAGCTGCGGCCCGTGTTTTGATCGGTATAACTCGCAGACGCTGTCGGGCAGCAGCGCAACCGCACCGTTGGGCGGTATCCATCTTGGATACGATACGCAGGTCGCGCCAACTTGGCTCATTGGCGTCGTGGGCGACTTTACATGGACTTACATCAACCAATCGGTCAACTCGCCCCTGACCAGTTTGGGTGTTCCCGCAGTTTTGGGCTCCAATCTCAGCTTTCAAACTGACGTTAAATGGCTGGCTTCGATCCGAGCGCGCGGCGGCTTCATCATGCGGAGCAACTGGCTCATTTACGCCACCGGGGGCATTGCCTGGGCGGATACGAATTTCGGCGCAAATGCTACGTGTCCCTTTGGTGTCGGTGATTGCTTTTTCTTGGGTACTACGGCGCCCTTCGCCCTGAACACCACAAGGACTGGACTTGTCTTCGGGGGAGGCCTCGAGTGGCAGACGCCGGCTGATCCATGGCGGATAAACCTCGAGTATCTTATCTATGGGTTCGACAGGACGGATAGCGGATCGAGCCTGTTCAACAGCGCCAACCTGGTCTTCCCCGGTCCAACTGCGTGTGTGGTTACTCCCACCTGCAGCGCGAACTACAGCTTCGGCAAACTGACCATCCAAACCTTTCGGATCGGTCTCAGCTACGCATTCCACTGAGTACCGATCAATCAAACTTGGTGCAGGACCCGCGAGAGTCCTGATGGCTATTTCTCAAAGCGAACGTCGAGTTATTGCTGGTTGCGTCGGCGAGCTTTTGAACCGCCGGCCGCTATTGCCCATCCGCCATCAAAGTTTTTGAGACGGCGAGCAGTACAAATTTAGGCAGACTCTAGTTCGTCTGTTTAATGACACTACGGCGGCTCGTCTATTTAATGATATTAACGCGGCTTGCCGTTAATGCTGCAAGCGGTGTTGGGTTATAGTCTGGCGTTTGATCCTTTCTCTCCGCAGCAGGACTATCTGGCCGCGTCCGAAGTAGACGTCAATTGGCGTTAGATTGTCGATGCTCTCACGGTAGCGGCGATGGTTGTAGTCGGTTCCGAAAGCCTCGATCAGGGCTTCGGGGTCGCCCGGCAGTTAGCAATCCTCCAGCGGAATGCGGTTCTTCAAACGTCTGCTGCCGACGCTCGATCTTGTCCTAGGTTATCTCCGCGGACTTAATCCAATTCTCGAAACCGATCAGTCGCGCCAGCGCCATTAGGCCGTAATGCGCTTCTTGTAGGGACCACTTGGCTGGTTTGGGTAAGGCGTTTCAACTAGCGCGGCAGCGTCTTCCATCGACCACATCCGACCGCTGCGGCCAGTCGCCATTGCCGACAGAAGCTTGCGCCCTTTGAGTGGGTGAACAACATGCATGCTTACTAGTTAAGGTTGACCGAAGCGATCAATTGCGACGCGAAATTGTTCCGGTAAATTCCTTATGAACACTTCGCCTCGTTTAGCGTTTAGTGCAATGAACAAAGTGCAGGGCTCCTGGAACTCGAACGTGTTGAGCGTACGCGAACGCGAGGTTATGCTTCTTGCCGCTAAGGGGCTTGCCAACAAAGCGATTGCACGCGAACTCAACGTAGCCGAAGGAACCGTCAAGCTTCACCTGCATAGGGTCTACCAGAAGCTTGGTATCAAGGGCCGATTTGCCCTTGCCGTGCGGGTCGGTGATTTACCCTCAAGACCGCGGGGCAGACGCCGTGTTCCCATTCGGCCTTTCGAAAAATGATACTTCCCGCGTTGCGGCGGGACTGCGCACCCCGCAGGGTTTTAGAAATCGGATTGATTGTTGCGTGCGCGCTCCGGCTTCGTCGCCCTAAGCACGAACCCTCCTTCGATGCAGCGCAAGTACCATTTCGGTGGGTCTCAAAATCTTCACAAAATTGGTTGTCAACGTTACGTAGTATGGTTACGACCTGGCGCGGCGCTGATACGCTCCCTCGATTGCAATCATCCCAGAACAAAAACGCACGACCGCTCGGGGCTGAAAGGGTCAGTTCCGCTGCAACGAAACAATACGTGCGGAGTGGGGATGGATGAGCAGAAGGTCGCGCGAACCGAGATTGTCTCGATTTCTGACCGTAGAGGACATAGAGGCAATAACGAAGTCAAACCGACCAAAAGAAGCCCTGGCCTTTCGGCAGGACTTCACTTGGTAGAACACACAATTGGTTGGTTATAAAATCTGCCTACTGCAATTTTTGGCGGGCGAGCCGGTGCCTTGATCAGATTTGCCGGGGATAAGACGGCGACATGCAATTCGATAGGCGGATCGCTGAGGCGCTGCAACGCGAAATTTGGATTTAGGTTACCGCGCGAAGTTTATAAGAGCTGATCTGAAGAGCTTTATTGCCGTAGCGCAAGGCAACGCGACAAGCTGGCAGACAACGACGCGAAGGTGAACTGCGCCGTGAGGACCGGTGCGCGTAAACACGTTCCTTGCTTCCTTGGCCGCACTAGCGTCCGGTCCGCGCCCCAAGTAGATCGGTCTATCTGTGCGCCTGTGCTAGAACCCGGTCGTCAAGCAATCGACGTTTACGGCGCGCGAGAAGTTTAACGTCCACCGCACCGGGTAACATTAACGCGTGATCTGCATTGCATCTACAGGGCGCGCTGTTAGTTCCCGTGTATTAGGCCGACCGGGACGGCACTAGCTCCCCCCGACACCCGCCCCGAACCTAGAAGCCTAAGCTGAGGCAACGACTCTGGAACCCCAAGCACGCACTCTGCTTGGGGGCTTTTTTCTTCGCAAGTTAGTCGGCTCGACGGTCGTGGATTTTGAGCACCCCCGCGAAACTGGGATTCAGGTTGGTTCGCGTGTTTCGAAAACTGAGCCGAACGACCGGGATGCTGTGCAGGTAGCCCGAAATAGGCTTACGAGCTCCGCGAACGGCGTTTGCAGTCGGAATACTTGGCCGCTCGCTCCAACCTCGCGCTTATGACGTGCGATCCCAACTGATCAAACGTCAGCTAACCTCGCTTCGGATCGATCGACTGCACGCCCACCGCTCACGTGGCGCACACGCAACTACGCTTGCTAATTAACGTTTATCGTGGGTTTCATTGAGAGCGTCTTGCACAGTCCTAGCGGTCCGGCATAAGAGCGTCGCAGTCAACGCGCCGTACATCGGCATAGGAGCAAACTGATGAGAAGCATTCTTTCGCGTTTTTTGAACGATGAATTGGGAGCGACGGCCATCGAATATTGCTTGATCGCCGCCGGTATCTCCATTGTGATCATTGTGGCCGTGAACGGCATCGGCACCACTCTAAACTCGACGTTCGGCACCATCTCCACCGATCTTAAGTAAGCGTTCTCTTGTGCTTGGCCACGAGAACGCTGCGATCGCCCCAGAGCCTATCCGCTTTTTGGCGCTGACTTCCCGTGGCGCATTCCGCCACACCACGGGCCGAGTGGTGTCGAGCATGAGCGGGCGGACCGCCGGCACCCGGCGCAGACCGAAGCTGCCCAGACGAAAGCAACGGAGCTGCATAGAGAAGAGCGTACATCGCATTTCTTCTGTTGGCACGACCGCTCGAGCGGGCGAGCCTCGCAGCCGCTCCGGCACGTAACCTTAATGTCGAAGCGTGGTGGATCTTTCTAATGGCGCAGGCTTCATCTCGATTTGAGGCAGCGCACCCAAACCCAACCGACGTTGAAGCGCTGTCTCATTAGGATGACCCCAGGCGTGCGCCCTCCACGCTTGGGGTTTTTTGCTTGAGCGAGCTGGTGCGAGCTGGTGCGAGCTGGTGCGAGCTGGTGCGAGCTGGTGCGAGCTGGTGCGAGCTGGTGCTCAGTAGGGACCACGCTTGGCTGATTTCGGTTTGGCGGCTCATCCGATCGACATTCTTCATCGACCGCAGCCGATCATTGAGGCCGGCCGCTATTGCCGAGGGGAAGCTTGTGTCAATTGGCTGCGATGAATGCGGCCTGGTGTTCGGCCGAAGTCCGTGCTGACGCGCGTATCGTAATCCGCCCGCGTCGAATGCTTACTGGTTAAGGTTTACTGAAGCAACCAATTGCGATGTGAAATTGTCCTGATAAATTCCTCACGAAAACTTCGCCTGGTTTAGCATTCAATGTGCAATGAGCAAAATGCACCGCTCCTCGAACTTCGAAGTGTTGGGCGTGCGTGAACGCGAGGTTGCGCTTCTTGCCTCCAAGGGTGTGAGTATTTTTAGTGCAATGAACCAAATGCAGCACTCGGTGAACTTCGAGGTGTTGAGCGTGCGTGAACGCGAGGTCATGCTTCTCGCCGCCAAGGGGCTTGCAAATAAAATGATCGCGCGCGAACTCAACGTTGCCGAAGGAACCGTCAAGCTTCACTTGCATAGGGTTTACCAGAAGCTTGGCATCAAGGGACGATTTGCGCTGGCCCGGCGGGTCGGTGATTTGCTACCGAAACCGGGGGGCACAGGCGGCACTTCCATTCGGCCTCTCGTAAAATGATGCTTGCCGCATTGGGAGCCGGGCGCCTCTGATTGAGACGGCGTGACGATAACGCCCGAATTGAAAAACTGTTCTACTATTTGCGAATAGAACAGCTCGCCAGATGGGAGGTTGCGGCGTCACCTCACGATCGGCGCCCCAGCAATGATCTTGCCGGGGTGCGGGCGGGTTATGGCATTCTACTGCTGCTCGTCGGCATCGGGGACCTGCGAAAGCAGAGATGACGGCGCGCAATCCTGCAAGGGGTCGACTATTCGTTCGCGCTTTTTTGGCGTGGCGGGGAGGGTGCAATGGCTTATGCGTCCGCGGAGGGCGGTTACCGGGCTGGTTCATCCGTATTTCACCTCGACGCTTCACACCTCGATCAAGTCAGCATTCCCGACGCGGAATTGCTGTTTACCGGCGACTTCAAGCGCCACGGACCCGATCTCATCCTCACCGGCCATGACGGTCGCCACCATATCATTCCCGGCTATTTTTCCGGGGCGCAACATCCGGCCTTGGTGGCGCCGAACGGCGCATCGCTTTCCGCCGAGCTGGTCGACCTGCTCGCTGGGTCACCGGCCCCCGGGCAATACGCCCAGGCCCAACCGACGACTCCGGCCGATGCTATTGGCAAGGTGGAAAAGGTCATCGGCAATGTCGTCGTCGTGCGCAACGGCGTTGCGGTGGCACTTAACGTCGGCGACGCGGTCTACAAGAGCGACATTATCCAGACCGCCACGAATGCCGAATGCGGCATCGATTTCCCTGACGGCACCGCACTCAATCTTATCGCCGATACGCGGATGGCGCTCAACGATTATTCCTATGATCCAAACGGCAATTCGAACGACGCGTTGTTCAGCCTTGTCCAGGGCACGTTCGCTTTCGTCGCCGGCAAGGTCGCCCATACCGGCGACATGAAGATCGAGACGCCGGTTGCGACCATGGGCATCCGCGGCACCACCGGCTCCGTGCAGGAGCAGATCGGCACGATCAACGCCAATATCGGCAACGTCACCTATTCCTTCGCGGTGGTGGAGGATTACGGCACTGGCCACCTCGGCCAATACGAGTTGATCGATTCCCAGAACAACGTCATCGCCACCGTTTCGCAGAGTGGCTTTCTGACGTTCGTCACGCCGCAGGGACCGAACCTGCCCCCGCTAGTGACCACTCAGCCGATGACCAATTCACAGCTCGGCTTCGAGCAGCAAATCATTCAGCAGGTGTTCCAAGTTCTCAATTCCGGCAACAATCCCAACCCGCAATCGACCCCGAGCGCGCCCGGCTCATCGACGCCGCCGGACGAGCTGCACAACCTCCCGCAATTGCTCCATGACGACAACGGCACGCCGCTCACCATCAACGTCCAGACGGGCGATGGAACCATTACCGGGACCGCCACCGTAAACCTCACCACCGCCAATATTCAAAACGTGGCGGGGAACGCGACCGCTTCCTCCATTTCGTTTTTTGACGGAACGAGCAATTTCAGCAACAATTTAGGCGCAGATTATTTCGGTCCACAAATCAATAGCGCCGGAAGTACGATTACTCTGACAAATAACATGACTGGCGAGTATGGCAGCTGGTTCAGCAACCACACCTATTTGATCACCAGCTTCACGGCATCGTTCGATTACCAGGCGACTGGCCAGGCGGACGGAATAGCTTTCGTCCTGCAGGATGACCCTAGAGGCGGCTCCGCGTTAGGGGTGAATTTTGCAGGCAATGGCGGCAGCGGACTAGGCTATGCCGGAATTTCCCCGAGCGTCGCGGTCGAACTCAATATCTATGACGGACATGTCCAGGGCACCAATTTTGCAACAAACGGCAGCACGGGAACCTACAATTCGACCGGCAACGTCCATTTGGACGGGAATGGCGACGTGATTCAGGTCGTTCTTTCCTACGATGGCAGCGTGTTGACTGAAACGCTGACCGATCTCAACACGGGCGCGACTTATTCAACAAGCTACACGGAAAATCTTTCGGCGATTTTGGGCTCTGATACCGCCTATGTCGGGTTCACGGGCGGGACGGGCGCTGCCGCCTCGACCCAGATCGTCAGCAACTTCACTTTCGAATCCGATGCGGCTGTGGCGGTGGATCCGACGGTGACGCCCGGCACATTGAATGTGATTGGTAACGTCGCTGTCGCCAACCCCAATTCCGCCGATATAGTGACCGCGAGCTTTAGCCCCGAAGCCCCCAACTATGCCGGCACGTTCTCGCTCGATCCGGTGACGGAGAGTAATGGCACAGCGTCAGTCGGATTTGAGTTCAATCTCGGCAACGACCAGATCAACCTCGGGCCGGGGCAGGTTCTGACGCAATCCTACGCGGTCGCCCTCACTAATCCGCAAAACCCGGCCGTGAATGTCGAGCAGACCATCTCAATCTCGATCGGCGGGCCGGGCCACGACAATTTCGTGTTCGCCCCGGGCGTCGGCGCCGACACCATCGTCAACTTTAATCCGCAAGTCGACACCATCGAGCTCGACAACTTCGCCAATATCCCAAACGTTCAGCAATTGGCATCGCTGATCACCACCGATACTCACGGCAACGCGATGATCGAACTCGGCCACAACGACAGCGTCACGGTCCCCGGTATGACCGCGAGCTATCTGCAGGCGCACCTGCAGAGCCTTGTCCATCTGCATTGAAGCATTGCTGCACGTGATCCGGTTCTGGGAGTTGACCGGAGAATTCGGCCGACGCTTCTGGTTGTCCGCAATAAAGTAACATCACATTGAAATTCCGCGATGATAAGTGCAAGGCGCGCGATCGCGGCCTAGAGGTTCGCGCAGCTCAGTTGCGCCAAAATTCGTAACGGAATTTTCTTGGCTTGCCGCGCCACCGGTCGATCTCAGCCGCGGTCGCGTAATCGCACAGGGTTAGATGTTGCAGTCGAACTGTCGGTTGCGGTAACCGCAAATGTTGCAGTAACCGCGAATCATGTACCTTATTAACCTAACGCTGCGGGCCCAGAATCAAAGGGCCAATCGCGCGACATTTCCCTTGTTTGTCCAATGGTAGTAGTCCGGCCTGCGTCGCATAGACCGATGCTGCACCGCATAATTATAGAAAATTAACGGATTGGATGGACCGTGCACCTCCCAGAGGTCATTTAAAAATGGTCACGCCGGCAATTATAGGTCTGTTAGTCGGGATGCTCCTTGCGCAACGCTTCAAGGTTCTGGTCCTGGTGCCCGTCATCTTGCTCACGCTTGTCTTCGCGATCGGCGCCGGGATTGCACGCGCCGACGGGGTTTGGGCCGTCGGATCGACCGCAGCAGTGACGATCGTTGGCTTGCAGATCGGCTATCTGCTCGGAATCGGTATCCGGCACTTGATCGTGCTGGCCCGTGCAAGTTGTTTGCGCACGGCTTCGCTCGGGAGCTCGTTGCCAACGCGACGTTAGGTGCCCCGCGTATCCTAGTGAAGTGGGAGAGAATCAACCGTGCTTGACCGTACCACTCTCGAAGTGACGGATCGGGTCGCGCTGCTGGTGCGTCGGATCATGGGCAAGCGCGCGGTCGCACAGCCCATCGGGCCCCACGACGATCTGCGCGACTGCGGCCTCTCCTCGCTCGAAATCGTCAATCTTATGCTGTCCGTTGAAACGGATTTCGCTATCAGGATTCCCGAGCGGGAGATGACGCCGGCAAATTTCCGCTCGATCGCGCGCATTGTCGCGCTCGTTTCCGCGGCGTCACGCGCATCGGAAAATTAGCCCCCAAACGCTTCGTCAAAAACCCTTCGAGCGCGGGCACGGCCTCTTTGTCCGCGGCAAAGCCCTGGACCATACGCTCATGGAAATGCGCCTCGGTAAAGCTTGCGGGCCGTGGGGATGGCATTGCGTCGATCTGGCGCCTGCCGCTCGGCCAAGCCTTCGGGACTTGTGATTTTTCCGTTCCGGAGGCCTGTCCAGTCGCTGCGGCAAGATTTAGCGCGTCAAGTGGTCCATTGCCGGTATTCCGGGCGGTCGAGTTCACCCTGCCACCGGTTGGTCGAGTTCACCCTGCCACCGGCGAGACCGGCGATTGATTTATAGGTGCCGGTGCACGCCCTTGCTCTGCGCGAAGAAGATCAAAATTCACGCTCGTCTTCATAGGGGTTTGCAACACAATACCTGCAACCTCAGACATTGGCCGCGCGAAACTACAGTTGCTTAGGCCGCTATCCGCCATTCCAGAATCGCTTTGCGGGATGGTTTATTCAGGTGAACTTTGCTGTCCACGTAATCGACCCACTCAGCTGAAATAAGGTGAGGTTTACCACAGGCTTTCGGATCATCGCCTGTCAAGACAATACGGTCATCACTTTCCGTGTGGTCGACGGTTCCGACATGTTTGCCATCAGATCCCACGACTTCCATATGTTCCTGAATAACTAGCGCGACATCTGTACTTCTTCCGAGCGAGGCGCCTGTCCCTAATGCCACGCGTGTGCCGCTGCCAATCAAATAGCTAATTTGAAGCGCCGCGACCACAAACACGACAGTGCCGCGACCACAAACACGACAGTTAAGACTGCCGATCCCGCGTGGTCACCGTGGGCCATTGCGATGATAGCAGTGATGACCACCGCCAAAATCAGGGCCGGAATAAGAACCAGCACCTTGAACCGCAGACCAAGCACCGCGCCTACTAACGTGCCCGCGCTAATAGCGATTAGCATTGTGCTATCTCCATGCCGATAATACGAAGATCGCAAAAACTGCTTATTAAAAATAAGAAACTCGGGGAGAGGGTTCCGGCAAGACACTCACGATGCCGTGATCGGCAATGACCCAATTGACCAGCTGTACGGCGCGCTTGCGGTTTCATTCCACGCCGCACGATTGACAATTAGTTTCGTGAAAATTGTTCCCCGCGCCACCTCGACAAATCGTCGAAATTGTTTCCCGCGCTATATCAACAAACTGAAACTCGAGAGATGGTTTGGAGTTGTTTGCGCGGCTAGTTCGGTGTTGTTTGCGTAAATAGTTTTGAGTTGTTTGCGGTGTGGCTTTAGTGCGGCAGGGTCATGAACAAATTCGGTTTTGGCAACCGGCCATCAGGCGACAAATTTCCGAAAGTGCTAAGCCACAGCGAATTCAAGGTTGCGCTTTTGGTCGCGCGTGGCTTTTCAAATAAGAAGGTCGCTCACGAATTGGGACTGAAGGAAGGCACCGTAAAAGTACACTTAAACAGGGTTTTCCGGAAACTGGGTGCGAAACGCAGACATGACCTCGTTGGCATGATCTCATCGTCCGAAGTGAGCGCCATAGCTAACCGGCGGCACCCGCCAAAAAGCACGACCTAGTCGTTGCGCCTGAATGTCGGCTTTGTGGGGTATTGCGTAGTGGCTGGATCCAGACTTGGATTTTGGACACGCCGAGAGCGAAACAACTACCACAGGGTTCGCCTTTTTTAGTTTGCTGAACCCATGCATAAGCGGACAAAATCCAGCCGGCACATTTGACCTGGGGAGTCCTCGCGCCAACTGACTTCGAACTTACGGTCTGCCGGTTCAACGTCGTCAAGCGCGGAGCTGCGTAAACGGCCTTGGGCGGGAATGCCGACCCCGTGCCGTCTTGGCCTCCGATAACGAAGTACCGACGACGAATTACCGAACAGGGTGACCGTCGGGCACTTTGGATCGCACCGCCCTGTGCGAACTCCCCGGAGGGTGCCGCGGGGGTTGCTCTTGGTGAAATTGCCGGCCGAGTAGCCGCCGAGCGACGTGACCGGCCGCTCGACAAGTTCGGTGTGCCGCTTGCATTGGAGTGTCGGTCGACGCGCAGCTGACCGTTTCCCTACAATCGATATCGGCGGGACGGTAGCGGTGATTGCAATTGCGCGATCGTATCAACCGCGCCTGCGTCGTAACCATACTACGTAACGTTGACGGCGAACTTTGTAAGATTCCATGTCCCCACGAATTGCTACTTGCGCCGCCTCAAATAAGCTTCGCGCTTAGAACGAGCGAGGCCGAGCGCGTACTCGACGATTGACCCAATTTCCAAACTTGCGGAGAGCCGGTCCGCCGCATCTCATGGGCCCCTGGGAATGGTCCGTCGTGGAACGGCGCTCTACGGGTATTTTGAGATGAACTTCAGTTTGCCTGCGCATAAGTATCTCCCCGTAACAAAGCAACCACGCGTTAGCGCAATCTCGGGCTGTGCAAGTCTGTTGACACTTGGGTTAGGGGCGGTCGGACTCATCACTTCGATAATCACGAAATTCAGTCTCGTATCTCTTCCGAATATTGCCCTGCTGGTGGTTGGCGTCGTCGTTCTAGATGTTGTAAGTCAGTTTGCCCGCCAAACTCGAATTGCCGAAGCGATACAAACCGCTCTCTACGGCTTTTTGTATTTGGCAGTCACCATCGTATGCGGCATCCTCGCTGCTTATTCGTTGCAACGTTTCGCGCTTCCACTTCAAGATCAGTTTCTCGCGCGCGCGGATGCGGCGCTAGGCTTAAATTGGTCCGATTACGCTTATTGGGTGGATGGACACGTCTTGATCCAGACGACTTTTTATTTGGCCTACAACACTATTTCAGGTCAAATCCTCCTTCCGCTCGTAGTTTTAGCCTTCTCAAATCGGGTAAATGAATTACGTGCGTATCTTCTCGCCTTCGCCATCGCTTTCGCCTTCACGATTATTATTTCCGCTCTCATGCCAGCCGCCGGCCCGATAATTTTCGTCGATCGGGATTACTTCCACGTTCTGCAGTTTACCGGCGCTACACCGGTTGATCATTTAATGCGCCTGCGAGAGGCCGGGCCATTGATAATGAGTGACGCCCCGGGTGGTATCGCCACCTTTCCCTCATTCCACGCAACCATCGCCATCCTGACACCTCTGACGTTGCGCAGCTATCCTCGCATTTTCGTCCCTTTGCTCGTTTTGGACGCGGCCATGCTCGGTGGCACTGTCACCGAGGGAGCGCATTACTTCACTGACGTCTTCGCCGGAGCCTGCATGGCGTTCTTCGCTCACTTGATGGCCAAGCGCATCGTCAGGGTAGAAGATCCCTCGCTTCATCATTACTTTAACGACGCAATCGCCCAAGAAGGCGCCGTTCAAGCGGCGTGAGATTACAAGCGCTGATCGACCTGAGCGCAGCTTGCCTAAATGCCGTCACGCTGACTCATGCGAATATCTCGAGGTCGCCGCGCTTCGCTGTCGCGCCTGATGCTGTGCCGGTTAAAATCGCTCTGCTGACGCGTCTCATGCGTTGTGGCTGCGCGGTGATTTGTCCCTGCCTAGCCCATACCTTTAATAAGGGCCAACATTTTCGGAAGACACGTGCGTCTCAAGTCGTATCGGTCGATAATACTCTGACGTGCGTGTGTTCTCATTGCCTGAAAGCGATCGGGATCGGCGAGGACTTCAATGACACGCTCGGCAAACTGCTCGACGTCAAAAAACGGCACCAACAAACCATTCTCGCCATCTAGCACTTCGCGGACTGGAGCCGTGTCGGAACCAATGACCACGCATCCCGCACTCAACGCCTCAAGAAACGACCATGACAGCACAAAGGGGTAGGTGAGATAGACATGGGCCGACGATATCTGAAGAGCGCGGAGATAATCGCGGTAAGGCAGGCGACCCAGAAAATGGATGCGTCGTCGATCGATCCGTTCGGCGACCTCATCGAAGAAAGTCGATTTCCAGCTGGTGCCCGCTGGAGGCGAAGCGCCATATGAGACGCCGTCGCCGCCGATAATGATAATCTGAGCGCGCGGCCGCGCCGTCATGATTTGCGGCAGCGCCCGCATGAAAATGTGATAGCCGCGCAAGGGTTCGAGGTTGCGGGCGACAAATGTCACGACTTCATCGTCGCGGCGAAACTCCTTCCCCGAAGGAAGGCGAAGTGCCGCATTGGCATTCGGCTTGATCACGTCGGCATCAATACCCTCGTGTATGGTCGTGATCTTAGTTTGATATTCTTGCGGAAAGGTCGACCGCTGCCATTCGGTCGGAGCGATACCCACGTTGCAATCCTCGAGGGCGAGCAGGCTACTCGCGTTCTTTAGGTGAAGAGCAACGAGTTCATCGGCCCCAGTCTCCTGAAATTCTCGATCAAATCCGATATCTCGTCCGTGCGCGCCGTAAAAGAATTCGCAGTACAGGACTATACGAGCCTCCCGGAAGATGGTGCGTAATGGGAGTGTCTCGCCCCAGCCTGGGTGCGCCATGATCACGTGCGGGTCGAACCCAGTCGATGCCAAGGATGACAGCGCATATAATACCTGCTCTGCGCGGCGGCTTTCCAAATCGAAGCGCCTGGCGAACGGATGCGTGGCGGACACGTCCAACTCTCTGAGGCTGTATCTCAAAAGCTTTACGCCGTCCACTGTTTGTGCCGTGGCTGCCCCAATGGCCGCTAGTCGCACGTCCGGATCATTGGCTAGCGCTCGAGCAACATGCCGATACTGTGCCGGGAAGTTATTGTGGACAAACAAAATGTTCATTCAAAGCAGGCCCGTAGTTGTTACTTGTCGAATTGACCACCGACTTCTCACCTCTGCGCCGGCGCGAACGGTAGAAACGACCGACGCGGCTTTCGTCCGTTGTTAAACCGGGCGTATGTATATGTCGGCCAACATATCGGTTTTCCAGTTTGCCTCTGCGTAGCCGCTATGACAAAGGTTCGACGTCGGCCAAAAAAGCTCATTACCGCCGGAACAATTGGACGTCGCTCCGCGTTCGTGCGAGCATTCTCGACCGGGCGTTCGATTGCCGAACGGCGGGTGGACGGGCAGGTCATAGCGAAATCCAGCTGCTTTGCAGTTTTGTTAAAAGCCGTTTATTAGCCTTCACGTGCAAAATAGTCTCACCTCGAGTGGTTTTCTTTGCATCTTAGATACAAGCCGACCATGCGGCTGCCGGGCTCACGAGAGGCTGTCACATGCGTTGGGTTGTTAAAAGCCAGAAGGCATTTGTGTGGGTGTCGGCGGACGATTGAGCCGCGGCCCCATCGGGTGGGGGGGCCAAGCAAGCGCCGAGAATGGAATAGGATCGCGCGAAAGCGTTGGACTGTAATAGGGATCCTCCGCTAGAACCGCAGCCCACTTTGCGCGCAAGTTTTGTAGCTCGCGCGTGAAACGTTTCTCTTGATCGGCTCTGACATCGGCCCCCCGGCTTGCCGCCTCAAGATGGACAAGTTTTGCATGCGGCGTGAACACGATGCGCTTACCGATCGAGCGAAGCTTGAGGCAGTAGTCCACATCGTTGAAATTGACAGGAAATCGCACTTCGTCCATTCCGCCCACGGCAAGGAAGTCGCGTCGTCTTGTGACCAAGCATGCAGCTGTCACAGCGCTGCACTCATGCGCCACGCGAAGGAGGTCACCGTAGCCGACGTCCTTGTCAATCCGATCGTTAAAGGCGTGTGCCGCAGCGAAACTAGGGCCGAGGACAATACCGCCATGCTGTACGACCCCGCTCGGCCAGACCAGGAGCGCGCCGACTGCGCCGACATCTTGCTCGGCAAGCCGGCTCAGCATCTCCTCCAGCCATTGGTCATCGAGCGCTTTCACATCGTTGTTGAGGAGACAAAGCACTTCGCCATGGGCAGCTTTGGCAGCGTAATTGTTGAGCCGTGGAAAATTGAACTCGCCCGATACACGTAGGACCGTCGCGATACGATTTTCGATCTCCGCAAGGTAATTGAGTGCATCCGGATCGGAGGAATCATTATCGACGACCAAGATTTGAGATCTTGTCCGTTCGACGGCGGGCCTGATAGATTTAATACAGCTCTGTAACAAGTATTTGCGATTGCGCGTTGGAATGATGATGGTTGTGGACACGCGGTCGCAAGCTCTTTTGATGTGCACGGCGGGGAGGATGCCGGCGCAATGAAACGTGGCTTGCGCCCGAATTCCTCTGCGCTCCAAATGTTCGCTTGCCGCGGCGGTTAGGGCTTGACGCGCCGCGTTCTTGTCTAATTTAGGTAGTGTCGCCAAAGAGCTCGGTAGATGCAAAATGCTGGTAAAAGCGGCAGTTCCATCGTCTAGCACCGAATTAAACAAGCGATAGAGGTTTTTGGCGCCGGCTGTGAGCGACCGCTTCGCAGTATCGCGCCGCATAGCAAACAAGTAGCCACAATATCCCTGCTCAAGCACACGTTCGTAGTCAAATGCTGGAAAGGCAAGCGGCCAAACCGAACCATCCTCGCTCTGCAGCTCAAGGTCGGGATATACCACCCGTGCCCCAGGAAAATCAGCAAAGGCTCCGCCGATTTGCTGCAACGCGGACGGTACGAATAACGTTCCGGCAAGTGTAAAAACCACGAAATCGCACGCTGCACCCTCGCTCGTTAGAAATTGCTGCGCCTCCTCGGGGCGAAAGCTAAACGGATCCCGTATTGGCGGCAGCGACGCCGCAACCCACCGTTCATGGGTTTGCTCATCGAGGCTTGCGAGGGTCCTCAACGTAGATCCGGTACCGACCATAATCACCGCGCCTGTTAACGGCGGTGGTGGTCCCAACAACACTGGGAAGCGCTCTCGCCATTGTTGGTAATGCGAAAACGGAACCGACATCGGCAGTATTTGATCAAGCAACTGTGCCCGCAGTCCCTCCTGCTGGGAAAGGCCATGACTGGTTATCGCCTCGCGCAGACCATCTGCGTAGGCGATGAAGGCGAGTTCGACCTTCACAAAGATCTTCACCTACGTCATCAATCATCACGAGCTGATGCACGTTTCCGTCTGCGAATTTTTTGGGGAGATAGAAGTCGAAGGCACGTACCGCGCGGGCATCTGCTTCAGACGTCCCAATATGGCTCCATGTTGAGGCGTGAACGCGCATAATCAAGGTCCCGTCAACAACTATATTGGCGGTCGCAGCCTCTTGTTGTTGTCCAGAAAGCCAGCCCGAAAATCGCAGTCCGCCGAGCCAACGTATGGTGGCGGCCCGATCTAAATGTTGAGACGCATCCTCGGAAGAGTTGGATTTTGAAAGCACGATGGGGCCGCCGACAACGGTGCTTAAGTTCGCCACGCGCGCTTCCACAACGCCACAGTTGCTCGCCATGCCATCCTGGAGAGTATAAGAGAATCCATAGCAGCCATCGCCGACGTGCTCGTTCATAAGCTGGATTACATGCGCATCCGAGCGAATGACATGAACCAGATAGCCGTCGACCAGAATCTCTACTGTAAACCTCTGACTGAGATTATCGGTGTCCACAACGAACCCGAAAAATCTTCGTTCGCCGGAGCGGTAAAATGCGGTTCGTAGCTCTGGATTTGGCGTGGCGGTCAATGATATCCGCCCCTAGCTTCGGCGCGGCGTGAGTTGGGTATCCAGCGGTCTAGTGCGCCGATTAGGTCAGCAAGCGATGAGCGAGGATCAATCGCTAGGTCTTTTCTTTTCGGTATGCTTTGGCCTAACGACCAGTCGAAGTAAGCGGTCGGTAGGCGAGACGAAAAGGCGATCGACAAGGTCGGATGCCCGAATATTGGTCGCATCGCGCTGACGAAGAGATGCTCGACGCCAAGAGCGTCAATCAAAAGCTCGAACTCCCGTGGTTCCACAGTTCCTGTTACGAATGCTGTACTGCTGCGCATTAGACCAATGTCGTCGAGTGCCGCACCGATGACGGTAAATGACATTTCCGGTCGCATCCTGCTGAGCTGGCGCGCCGTTTCGGACATGAGCCATTGCTCTTGGGCGCAGGAACGTACAGGTACAAATCCGAGGTGACGACCGGCCGTTTTTCGACGTTTCCGCGCTGCCGGGCGCCGCGTTTCATAGGCTCGATGTATTTTATCGACCGCAAGCTGGGGCAGAATATTTGCGGCGAATGCTTTGCTATGGGCGCAGGGAACAATTATTCGTTGAGCGCTCTCGGCAATCCGCTTCCAATGATCAGTCCAAATGCTGTCCTCCGCGGCGGCCGGGCAAGGCGCCTGGCCCAGCTCGTCGCCTACGGCTATTGCTGAGAATCGACTTTGCGGTGGTGAAATTTAATTCGTGGCGCCGTCCAAGTAACCCTGCATCTGCAATGAATATGTCGTATGGGATTTTCAGATTAAGTAGCAAATCGATAAGCTGAAACGGCGTGTTAGCTGGATCAAAGATCTCGATTTTGTGATGGCTGGTTGCATTTGATGAAATCGGTCAACAATTCACATTCGCTCCGGTCGGAAAGGTTGAATTGAAGCGACTGTGGCATTTCTCCCGCAGCTTTCTTGATATCAACGATAGCCCCGTCCGCCCCGAAGCGAACTTCCAAGATCATCACCGGTTCCGCTGCGGAAGCGACCTCGCGCGCGCGCTGGCCCGCAATTGCGCCAATAACACCGTTGCCGGTGACGAGTAGCCTGGGATGGCATGCGACGGAGGCGGCCATACGTTCGATATCCCGCCGCGCGGTTCGCAGTGGATCAGCATCCATAAACGCCGCGCATTCTGAGCGGTGAAACGGAAATCGTCGCTCCAACACGCGCAGATTGCGCACAACCAACGACCGCTTTTCACGTCCGAATGATTTGGAACCGGCGTGGCCGACGTAGACCGAGGGCGCACAAACATTCCGAAATCCGCGCTCCCGTGCGCGCAAGCAAAAGTCCACATCCTCGAGATAGCCGCGTGCAAAATCTTCTGAAAGCGGACCGACGCAGTCAAGACAGGCGCGGGTAACGTAAAGGCAAAAGCCAATACCGCTCGGAATTTCAACGATCTTGTTTGCGTTGACCTTGGCGGCAATGGTGTCGATACGTTCGATTTCATGGCCGGATGGCAATGGGTTTGTTGTATTCGGGGTCGGAAAGCTGACAAACTCGCCGTTGTTCGAAAGTGGCGTGACGGTTCCGATGTCGGAAGATGACCGCGCGACTGCGGTAAGGCGATTGATGAAGTGGCGAGGAACGATCGTATCGGAGTTTAAAAAAATGACGTCACCCTGCTCGGTGCGCTCGAGTGCTCGATTAACGCTGCCAATGAATCCAAGATTGCAAGCATTGACGACAAGTTCGACGATGGGTTCGACTGCAACTCCTCTAAGGTAACTAGCAATTCGAGGATCTGGTGTCGCGTCGTCCACCAGGACCGCGCAGTGGCCAGATGCTCGCAGCTCCTCGAGCAGGCTTTCAACGCAAACTCTTGTCGCATCGTAGTCAGCAAAGATCGGCACGATTACCGTTACTTTTCCAGCGTGGGAAGTGCGGGGCCGCGGGCAAATAACCCGACTCTTTGGCGCGATGTTGTTGCCTGCCGCTCGGGTGGAATGGAATACTTTGCCGGCCGTTGCGAGCTGAATTACCTGCGGGCTTGTCGACTTGGGCCGGCGGACGCGGAAGCTGGTCGCGTGACCATACTCGCCGAAAGGATGAAAAGCGTCAGCATCGAAGTTTTCGCTGACCTGAGCGCCGTCAGCCATAATCGAAATCTCGAGGGCAGCTTCGCTATCCCAAATCGCCCAGCCCTCGATTGCATCCTCAAAAACAGTCAGGTTGGCAAATGTGTGTTGCCCATTTCTTTGGAGAATCTGAGCGGCGTTGCGCGCTGAGTTTAAATTATGGTCGTAACGGACGATGGCAACCGCCGCTTGCAGTTGTAGAGCCCCATCCGCCCACGCGAGCATTCGCCGATTAGCGGCAACATTGTCGGGGGCGATCTCAAGTGCTTTGGCAACATCGGCAATCGCAGCAGCCTTATTTCCAAGATTATAGAAGGCCTCGCCCCGCAAGACGTAGCAGTGAGGCTCGGGTGTTGGTAGGATTCTACATCGACGATCTACCAGTCTGAACGCTGCCGCAACATTGCCCTCGGCGAGTGCCTGGGCGGCCAGAAGCTCGAGTGACTGGTGGTGGGGTTCGTCAAAGATCGTGCGATCATCAGCCGTCTTCATGGGCTCACATTAACTTGCAGTTTCCTTCGGCTTACTTGCGCGGTATCCGGCGCGGCAGCCAGAGCAACTTATTTGCGGGGACCTATGATATCGCCGTTCAAATCCTCAGCGAGCCGTGACGGTTGCGCTCGATGTAATGAAGAGGGTGAACCTTCCGCGTCATGCGCATGAAAAAAACGCCGGATAACCTCCGCAGTCACTCGGCGCTAATAATCAATCATTATCAGACCGGATCGCCGCTGGAATTCCAACATGCGCCGTGGTCGTAGTGCACCGGAGGCTCATTGCTGAAGTCTTTATCCGAATGCGTTTAAGCCACTGCCGGTTCCACGGTTTTTTGCCGATTGCGAAAGACGCGAACCCGGCCAGTGGATTTGAGGCTTCTTTGCAGACGGTGTACTCTGCGGCTGTTGAGTGGCCACGGCATGTTCCAATCCTATTCGTAGGCCGACAAGAGGTTCGCGGCCGGTCGGACTCGAGGCGACAACACGCTTGCCGGTGATGCGCATGGTTGGCGCTCCGAGAAAAATGGCATCAACAGCGAATTGCAGGCTTGCTGCCGCCGGGCCAAACATCTCCAGCATCACGCCGACTATGGGCATTGCTTTGCCCCGCGTCCCGGCAAAGGATCCCAGGCCCATTGCGCGGCCAGACACCGTTTCCGGCTTTGCTGTTTTAACCGCGTAACGAATCTCAAGATCAAGAGGCTTGTCCGGCCAATCTATCGATATGCCCTCGATCCGCGCGGGCGCCGAGGGACCAGCGAGCCACTCATTGGCATTGACCAGTTGATCCCCGAGTCCGGTGACGTGACCGCTGATGCGGAAGCTGCTGACATCTGCCGACGAACTCTTCGGCTCGTTCTTTAACTGCGCCAACGGAGAGGCTGGCTTACCCTGATTTAGTGGCTCAATTCTGATGGTCGCGACGGTCGAACCTCCATCTTGTGCAGGTAGGACCTCGACCGATAGCTGTGCGGGCGCCAATGCGCGAACCACAAGGCATGTATCCGGTTGCCATAACACGGCCTCACTGTGATCGGGGTGCAATACAAAACCAATGTCTTTGTTCGGTGCGGGATCCGAAGATATCCTAACGGTCGGCGGCCGCGTCGTATCTTCCGCTGCTGCATAGCGTACCAAGAACAGTCCGCGATTAATCGCAACCGTTTGTTTTTGACTTGCGCGCTCCATTGCCCTTTTTCCTATCCTCTGTGTCTGGCGAGTCAGGCCGCGGAATTATCACGGCGTTGCGGCTACTAACACGGCACCAAATCGTGAGGCTTGGTCGAATATCAAACGCGACTCAACGTATGCCTTTCACTCGTCAAGAAAGCATCATCATTCATCCAAAAAATAAAAATAAAATTCGAATAGAGACAGAGCGACATTACTCTACAGAGCGACATTACTCTACAGAGCGACATTACTCTATAGAGACAGAGCGACATTACTCTTCCGACTCAAGCCGCACTCTTCTAACTCAAGCCGCGGCAGGCATTCGTGAGCGTAGGCCTTCAACTCTGCCGAATTTCCGGACCTTCAAAAGTTTCCTGATCAGGTATGTGCGGGGGACACATAAATTTCTATTACCTCAACTACTACCGCAAATGGCTGGAAACAGAAAATCCTACAAAGTCGAGACAAGTTTGATATGGCAGTCAGCTTAACTTTGGGCGACGGCGTAGTGAAAGTGTTCAGCATCTGATTGAGTTCTCCATGATCGGTCGGCGGAACGGTTGACGCCGGCAGCAGCGGCTGGTTAGCGTCGTTGAATCTCGCGGTGTCGTTGTTGCTTGGTATCGTTGTTGCTTAGCGTCGTTGTTACTTGGCGTCATACTGTTGACCGGACCAGTGGAGCAATCGGCCATGGCCACCTATGATCTCCTGAGTGAACACGGACTCGACCACCTTTTGGCATCAGGCGGCATCGATCATTCGGTTAGGACGTCGATCATCAACTATCTCATGATGGACGGTCTTTTGACCGGGCCGGGAGATAAGGTGAGCGTGCAGGAGGAGAATAAGCCGCCAGGCAATTATCCTCCATTGAATCCGAACACTGAGGTTCTCTACCTCACCTCACCATCGGACTTCGTTGCCACCGATCCGAACCTTAAGGTCATCGTTGATACTGGCGACGCCTATCTGACAGTAGCCGGCTCCAACGACGTGTTGGTCGCGACCGGTAACGGCGTCAACCTCATTGATATGGCGGGCACCTCCGGGAACGATGAGGTCATAGCCGGCGGGAGCAACACCATCAGCGGTGGTCGTGGTCAGGGCGATGACCATGGTCACCACGATAGTCTATGGGGCGATGGTGGGAATTACAGCACGATGGGCGGCGGCAATGATGGGTGGCCTCGCGGCGGCGAGGATCCCAAGGGTGACGACCGCCACGATAATCTGTGGGGCGATGGTGGAAATTACAGCACGATGGGCGGTGGCAATGATGGGTGGCCTCGCGGCGGTGAGGATCCCAAGGGTGGCCACGGCAACGATAATCTGTGGGGCGATGGCGGTTACGGCACGATGGGCGGCGGTACTGACGGGTCGCACGACGGGGCCGGTACCACGACTACGATCATCTCAGGCACTGGAAACGATACTCTCATTAGCGGTAGCGAGAATACGTTGTTTGAAGTGGGCAGGCAGGGTAATGACGTTATCGAGGGCGGCGGCGGTTCTGACAAAGTTCAGTTCGACGACAGCCTCGCCCATGCAGATATCAATATTGTCGGTGGCGTGACGACCGTCGATTTCAAGGATACCGGCCAGACCATCACAGTCACGGGTGTTCAAGAGCTTGAGTTTACCGGCCACCACGACGTGACAATTAAATAATAGAGGTATTGTGGTCGGTCTCGAGGGCGCCCCGGCATGCCGGGGCGCCTTGGTCTAGGCCCCCGTCACAACGTAAGCCAAAGACGTGCCGCCTGAACGTAAGGCGTGGTTTTCATTGCAATTGGCGGCAAGTCCCGCTGGTTGATTGCTCCTGCCAAGTCGATCTTATGTCAATTAGCGCGTCTAAACTTAGATTTTCTTTCACTTTGCCGAGTTAGATGACAAGCCGCGGCGCAGCGGCTTGGTACTCCGGTTTTGAAATAACAACGATCTAGGTCTTGTCTGACCTTTGGGGTGCTTCAAACAACAACGTTTATTCTTCTGGTGCCTTATTGGTGGATTGGGAAGTGGGGTTGAAACCCGAGGACGGCAATGACGGCGATCGCGAAGATCGAAGCTAATCGTCCTGCTCCTGTCCAGCCGCAAACATCGGTTGACCGCTCCGGTTTGGCTTGCTTAGTCATCGTTGCGCGTCATCGTGGCCTGCATCTTTCGGTGTCGCAGCTTATCCACGATAATATGCTGACCGGCCAGCAAATCACGATCCCGCAACTTCTAAAATGCGCGCAGTCGGCGAAACTGAAGGCCAAAGTCGCTCATCTTGCCTGGGATGGGCTCAGTCACCTGAACAAGGCGTTACCCGTTATCGTTACACTCAAGAACGGCGCCAGCATGGTGCTGCAGCGTCTCACCGGTGGGCCAGACGACACGCGAGTTGTGTTGGAGGATCCGAACGCGGGCGAAGATGCGTTGCTTATCATCGACCGCATCCGGTTCGAAGAAGCCTGGAGTGGAGACGTAATTCTTGTCAAGCGCGATTACGACATTTCCGATGAAAATCAGCCATTCAGTATCGGGCTCATTTCGGCATTGATATTTCGTGAGCGATGGGTTGTTCGCGATGTCGCGATCTGCGCGATTGTTATGGGCTTTTTGGCTCTAACACCAATAATGTTCTGGCGAATTCTGTCTGATAAAGTGATCTATTTCAAAGCCTACAATACGTTTTTCGTTCTTTGCCTAGCGATGGCGGTGCTGGTGATCTTTGAGGCAGTTTTTGCCTATGTGCGCCAATTCCTCATCGTCCACTTGACGACGCGGGTCGACGTCAAGCTCGCCACTTACATGTTCGAGAAGGTTTTGACCCTGCGGATGGATTTCTTTGAGCGCACGCAGACTGGGAGAATTACGCATGACATAAGCCAAATGTGGAAAATTCGCACGTTTCTAATGGGGCAGCTGTTTGGGACTGTTTTGGATTCCACGACATTGCTGGTGTTCTTGCCAGTCATGTTCTTCTTCAGCCCGGCCATGACATTGGTCGTTTTGGCCTGCTGCGCTTTGATGGTGGTTTGGATTGTTGCAATGCTGCCGGCTTACCGTCGCAAATCAAACGCCGTCGAGCTCGCGGAGGCAGAGCGAGGGGCGTTTCTGGTGCAGACAATCCATGGCATGCGTACGGTCAAGTCGCTGGCACTCGACGCGCGCCAACGCCACCTTTGGGATGTGCTGACTGCTCGGACCGCGAAGTTGCGTTTTGCGGAAGGCATGTTCGGAAATTTGATTCAAGCCGGTGTGCGACCGTTGGAGCGGTTCGCTGTAAGTGGGTCCTACGCCGTCGGCGTTTATCTCGCTCTGACGACCAACGACCCGGTTTACATCGGGGCGCTGTTCGCCTTCCTGATGCTTTCCCAGCGGGTGTCCGCACCATTGTTGCAGATGGCCAGGCTCATCAACCAATACGACGAGGCGCGTATCTCGGTTGCGGTTGTTGGCAACCTTGTCAATCAACCAGCGGAAGAAGGCCGCTCAGGCCATGGGGTGCGGACGCCCATTGAAGGAAATATTGAGTTCTCGAATGTCACATTCAAATACGCTGGCACAGCGGCACCGGCTTTAGACGACGTCTCGTTCGAGGTGCCGAAGGGGACAACTTTAGGCATTATGGGCCGCAGCGGCTCGGGCAAAACCACTATCACACGGCTGCTGCAACGCCTTCATTCCGACTACACCGGATTGGTCAAGATCGACGGCATCGACGCGCGCGAGTACGACGTCGATCATCTGCGTCGCAGTCTTGGCGTGGTACTCCAAGACAGTTTTCTGTTTAGCGGGTCTATCCGCGAGAACATCACCGCTGGAAAGATTGACGCAACATTCGATGAAGTCGTCCGCGCCGCGCGTTTGGCGGGCGCCGAGGAGTTCATCGAAAAGCTGCCTCGAGGCTATGAGACCTATGTCTATGAGGGCTCGCCGAACCTTTCCGGGGGACAGCGACAGCGGCTGGCGATTGCGCGCGCCCTCATCGTCGATCCTCGCATTTTGATCCTCGATGAAGCAACAAGTGCGCTAGACGCAGATAGTGAGGCGATCGTCAACGCGAATATCTCACGAATCGCTCACGGGCGAACTTTGATTATCGTCTCGCACCGCCTGTCATCCTTGGTGTCAGCTGACGCAATTCTTGTTCTTGAACAAGGTGCTGTAGAAGACATCGGCCAGCACGAAGAGCTACTGGCGCGTTGCGACATTTATAGCAACACTTGGCATCAACAGACCCGCTATGTGACCACCCTGACAGGTCTGCGAAACAAACCGCCGCTGAGGTCGGCAACTCGTGTCTCCTAAACCATCAGCAATTGGTGTCATCCGGCAGTTTCAATCGGAAGCGGACGCCATTAGCGACGCGGCGCATCCACAATGGGCGCGAATTACCGTGATGACCTTGGCCGGCCTCTTTGCCAGCGTTATTGCCATTATGTGTTTGACCAAGATTGACCGCGTTGTGACCAGCGTCGGTGGCAAGATGATCTCTACTGAGCCGATGAATGTTTTCCAAGCGCTCGATCCATCAATCATAAAGAGCATTGACGTTCATGAAGGCGATGAAGTTCAAAAGGGGCAGCTTTTGGCGACGCTCGACCCGACATTTGCGGCCGCGGATGTCAAGCAACTCAGGCGACAGGTTGCGGGTTTGCGGGCGCAAATCGAGCGCGACGACGCACAGCTGAACAACCGCCCGTTTGTGCCACCGCGGGAGATAGATCCAGATACTCTCAAAAGCATAGCCGAGCAAAAGGATTTCTATAATCAGCAAGTCGCTCAATATACAGCGCAACTCGCTGGCTTTGACGCGAAGATCCGCCAGATGCAGGCAACCATTCATAAGTATCAGACCGATGAATCTCGATACCAACAACGCGAACAAATTGCTCAGCAAATTGAAGATATGCGGGCCACCTTGGCGGCGCACGGCACCGGCTCGCAATATAATTTGCTCTTATCCCAAGACCAGCGCGTGGATATGCTGCGAACACTCGAGTACGACCACAACAGCCTGGTCGAGTCGCAACACACGTTAGCGTCCAATATCGCTGACCGCGATGCATTCATTCAGCAGTGGTCCGCCCAATTAAGCCAAGACCTTGCCACAGCGCGCAGCAATCTTGATATGGTCCAAGCGTCACTTGAGAAAGCTTTGCGGCACCATGAGCTCGTTCGCTGGGCGGCTGCCGAAGATTCGGTGGTGCTCACTGTAGCCACATTGTCAGTCGGCTCAGTTCTGAAGGAAGGTGATACGCTTTTTACGGTGATGCCGGTGGACGCGCCGGTAGAGGGGGAAATCCGCATCGCTTCACGGGACATAGGATTTATACGCGACTTCGACCGTTGTGTCCTCAAGATAGATGCTTTCAATTATATGGAGCATGGCACCGCCGAAGGGGTGATACGTTGGATAAGCGACAACGCGTTTACGACTGATGACAATAATCAGCCGATCGAGGCCTATTACAAGGCTCGCTGCACGGTCGATGCCATGCATTTCGTAGACGTGCCGGCAAAGTTCAGGTTGATTCCCGGCATGACGTTGCAGGCCGATGTCAATGTCGGAAAACGCTCTGTAGCCATGTATTTGCTCAGCGGGATCTTGCGCGGATTCGGCGAGTCGATGCGCGAACCCTGAGGACCATTGAGCAAAAAAGCGAAGGGCCTATGCGGGCGGCGCAAATAGCATCATTATCGAAATCTGTCGGTAGCATAACACTACCGCTACCAAAATTCCTGCAACGAATGCGACCGGTGTTAGGCCAGATTACGGCCTCGGGCCAGGATACTGCTGCGGGCTGGCTGCTGCGCGGCGCGACTGCGCATGAAAAGCGTCAATACTTTCATGCGCTGGAAGCCTGGAAGCGGGCGGCTGAATTGGGCGACCGGGAGGCTTTTTATCGAATAGGACTTCTTTACGCCCGCGGGGAAGGCGTGGTTCGCAGCATCGCGGATGCCACTGTTTGGTACAAGCGCGCAGCGGAGGCTGGTCACGTAGAAGCGCAATTTCAGATGGGCATGATCGTTCTGAATGGCGCGACGTCTGCACGGAATGGGGCAAACAACTGGTTCAAGTCTGCGGCGCAGCGTAATAGCGAGGCCGCACAAAAAAACCGCGACGTTTTGTTTCCTAATGGCATCTCCGTTGAGAAGGATGTTGACGCGGCGATCCGCTGGATTGGGGCGGCGGCCGACTCTGGAAAGGCGGATGCTCAAACCATTTTGGCTGAAATGTGCCGTCGCGGTCTTGGGATTGCGCAAAACTACGAGCTTGCTCGAGAGTGGTATGACCGGGCTGCAAAGCAGGGGAATGCGGCCGCCCAATACGGGTTGGGCGATATCTATTATCTAGGCCTTGGCGTTCCCGTCGATCATCGGGCAGGTGCTGATTGGTATGAAGAGGCTGCCAAAAACGGCGACGTGAGGGCATGGGTTGCGCTCGCCTCCATTTATCTTAACGGCCGCGGCAGACCGACCAATCGCGAGGAGGCCGCACGGCTCTTTGTCCAAGCGGCCGAGAAGGGCGAACCGCGTGGCTTGTACAATGCCGCGCTCATGCATCTCAGCGGGGATGGATTGCCCGAAAATGTTGACAGGGCTGAGACCTTTCTTCGCGAGTCTGCAAGACAGGACCATCTACCCGCCATCATCAGTCTTGCGGAGCTTTATACCCGGGGCAAGGGTATCGAGCCGGATCTTCGGGAGGCCGCACATTGGTACAAGCGAGCGGCTGAACTCGGCGATGTCGAATCGCAATTTATTATTGGCCAACTCTATGCCACCGGTGCAGGAGTACCTAACAATCCGCGCAGAGTCCGCAAAGTGGTTCCTGCGTGCCGCGAAACAGGGTCATGCGACTGCGGCACACAACATCGCGGCCTACTATGCGAAAGGTAGCGGTGTTGAGCGAGACACCGCAAAAGCGATCGAATGGTACAAGAACGCTGCCGCGAAAGGGCTAACAGCGTCACAAGTACAGCTTGGAAAGTTATTGTATTCAGTTGACGCGGAGGGCGTGCGCGATCGGAACTTGGCGGCCGATCTGCTAAAAAAGGCAGCTGAGACCGGCGACAGCGACGCACAAGTGGCGCTGGCTACGCTGTATCTACAAGGCGATGACGTGGCTCGCGATCCTTCCCGAGCGGAAGAGTTGCTGCAACGGGCGGCAGAAAATGGCCATGCAGGCGCGGCCCTGCAGTTGGGTCATCTTTATTCTGGCAAGTTTCCGGTCGATGCCCAAGAGGTCAAAACGAGCGAGGCACTCAAGTGGTATACGAAAGCCGCTGAGGCTGGCGAAGCTGAGGCCCAGTATATTCTTGGTATGCTCTATTTCAGCGGAAACGACGTAGCTGCGGATTTGGTTGTAGCCGCAAACTGGATCGAGAAGGCAGCGCATAAGGATCACGCTGCCTCGCAGTTCCAGCTTGGGGTGATGTACTGTATCGGAAAGGGCGTGCCGCAAGATTTTCCTCGAGCGATCGTATGGTACGAACTTGCTGCCCACCACGGTCATCCGCCTGCGCAATATAATCTCGCCGTGATGATGGCCAAAGGACAAGGCTGCGAGCCCGATCATAATAAAGCACTCTCATGGTTTCAAAAGGCCGCCGCGCAAGGCTTGCCGGCAGCGCAGGTCGCGCTGCAGAATATTGATACTGATGGGCCGAGTGTGTCGTCAAAGAATGGTTCTGCCTAGCGTCGTATGCAGCAAAACAGCAAAAGCCAGGGCGGCAGCAATTGGTCTACACAAGACAGAATCTGCGGAGCGCGACAGCGAACCCAATAGGCGGTCTTTAACGGAAGTGCCACCTAGCTAGCGCTTGAGCATGCCCGATCTGCTCACGGCAAGCTTCGGCCAGGGAACGACAATAATAGCAGATGTTGAAGAAAGCTCTTAGGACGGATCAGCCGATGCCACGGCGAAATTTGGATGCGTCTGAAAAGGAGAAGTCGCAGCTGCGAAGGATCACCAGCCTGCTCGATCAGATAAGTGGATCAGGGCAGGGCCGCCGGCTGCTCGACCGTCTCCTGAAAACTGATGAGCCGCCCGCGGCCATAGCTAGCGCAATCGCCGAATCCGCAGCGTTCGGCAGGCTGTACAAACTATCGCGAACCGTTGATATCATGCCGGCCGGGCAAAAGGAGGCCGATCTCGGGTTTGTTGGCTTGGCCGAACTTGATCAACACTTGCCCTTCAATGTGCAGTTCGAACGTTTCTTTCTGCCAAAGCTCGGGCGGCGAGCCGACGGCTTTGCGGCGATATTCAACGCCGTCCAGTTGCGCCAGCAGCGGCCTCTGATCGTTGAAACCGGATGCCTGCGCATACCGGGAAACTGGGATGGCGATGGACAAAGCAGCTTCATGTTTGACGCCTTGGTTCGCGACCGCGACGGAGTATTCCTGTCGATTGACATAACCCCCGACAGCATCGACTCGGCGCGCCGCGCGTGCAGCTCGGCTACGCAGCTGATCTGCAACGATTCGATCGCCGCCTTGCATGCACTGAGCCAAATCGTCCACGAATTGGTTGGCCTCCTTTATCTCGATTCCTTTGATCTTGACTGCAGCGATCCAATGCCAAGCGCCATCCATCATCTCATGGAGCTAACGGCCGCGCGGCCTCTCATCGGTCCAGGAACGATCGTCTGCGTCGACGATTACGAGGTCGGGGAGCAGCGAGGCGGAAAAGGATTGCTGCTCGATAGGTTTTTCTCCGAAATCCGAGCCGAAGTTTTGTACAGTGGTTATCAAAAAGCTTGGCGCTTCACCTGATGAACATCTCCAGGGTGGACCAGAACCTGGTCGACGTCAGCAGCGTGGTCTGTTCTGAAGCCGCCCAGCCAGATCCGGGAGCGTCGGCATTCCTACTCATCGGCGCCCGCTGCAAAACTCAGTAGACCTCGAGGGACGTGTTCTTACTGCTATTGGTTTGCAGCGTGACCGGGAGTTTAACCTGACCGTCCCAATTCTGCGGCACACTTGAGCTCGCGCTCGGGAGTTGGTCCCCGGCGAAAACGCGAGAATGGGCGTAATGCCACGAACTCCTATCAAGCCTACTGTAGGAGCTGTTAGCGTTCATATCATTATATTATTTGGCCTGAGTTGCACGCCCAATAGGTCTCGGCAGCCGCCGATCAACTAGGACGAGCGGAAAGTAATGGAGTTGGTGTGGACTTTGGAGTCGGCGAAGGCGGTGGTACAGGCGCCGGGCTCGGGGCCGGGGGATGAACAGAGGTGGGAGAAAATGCAGCCCCGCTAACACAGGCCGTGGAGCAGCTGTTCAGGTTGCTACCGCAACTCTGCATGCACTCAGTCCACAGGAGCGTTTGATTTGTGACGCTATATTGCTGATAGCAACTGCCTTGGCATGTTGAATTGCCGGTTTGGCATTGCATTCGGCAGGATAAATTATCTGTTCTGACCCTCAGCGAATTTGTCGTTGAACTTGACGCGCTGTTGGTACGAGCGCCACGACCAGCACTCGTTACCCTCGGCGAATTTGTCGCCGAACTGGACGCGCTGTTGATATGAGCGTCACCGCCGGTACTTGCTAAACCTGCCGCGCTTGCGCTGGTAACGCCGCCGCTCTCGCTCTGGGGACTTGCCGCTTTACCACGATTTGCCGGGGAGGATGGAGTGTTTGTTCCGGAAAGCGCGAACCAGAAGCAAAATATACTAACAATTCCGAGGACCACGCAGATCATCGAACGTTTCACCAGAACTCTCCAAAATCGCGGTAACGAAGCCAAATCACAAAATATCTCACTCGTGACTGCGGAGTCGACCACCGCTTCTCACGCTGCACTCGCATCGCCTGTTCCGTTGTGCCGCGGTTTGCTTTTCCAACACCACCTTTACGCCGTAACGTTTGCGATTGCGGAGCGCATGCGGTCTTCAGAAACACTTTAGCCGCCGGGTTCTCATTTTTAAGAAATCTAGAGGTCAAAAGTTTATTAAACGCCGAGTCGACATCGAATTACTTTCTTGTTCCCGCCCTGACGGGAACAAAGAGCGTGACGGAGCAGCGAGGCGGAAAGGGTTGCTTCCCGGATCTTCTTAAATCCGAGCATCGCGTTGCAACCCTGTTATTCATTGGTGAAATGGATCCCGAGATGCGGATACTGATGTGGATACTGACAGTGTCGCTGCATGGGATGGTGAGCCAAAGTGTTCGCGGCGGGTGATCCGAGGGGACAATCTGAAACGCGCGCCCATCCGCTGATGACGTTTGCGCCGAACTTGATGCGCCCTCAAGCTCACCGACGATCGATCCTTAATTGTTTCGGGTATCGCCAGAAGTCGATCCTTAATAACTCCTATACTCTGATTTGCTATGCCTCACTTGCTGCGACGGCGATGGAATAATACCCAGACCCGACCGAGCAAGCTGAGGTAGGTCGGGCACCGTGATGGTATCTTCATGCTTCGCGAGATCGCATCGCCAGGGTAGCTTCCGGCCTTATCGCCGCGGCAATCGCTACGAGGGAACGCAAGTCCGGTAGCGCATGCTTCTCCTATGATGGACCCAATTTAAAACCAGCCTCGGACCACGGGTAAATCATGCCATTCTTTTCTTCTGTATTTGCACCTGCGCTCGAACAACCGCCGCCGGTCCCGTCCTCATCAAAGCTAGCTGATAAGATCCTACTCCGGGTAGCACAAATAAAGGCCGCTCAAGGTCAATATCAGCCGATCTATGGCCTTGATGAAGAAAATCAACAGAGCCCGCGCCTGAGCAATCTGCTCTTGAACTGCTCGTTTGTGTGCGACCATTTTAAACACGTGTCAGAGAAGCATCACGTGCGCATCGTCGATGTGGGCTGCAACATTGGGTTCATAACATTCACTTTGGCGGAGACGTTTTCCAACATAATCGGGATCGATATTAATAGTGACAACATATCCCTTTGTAATGATCTAAAGACATATACAAAATCTCCTGCGCGCTTCTTCCAAAATGATTTTGTAAAGCTGACCGAATTCGAGGAGCTAGACGGTGAGAGCGTTGACTGCGTGCTGTTATTTAATGTCGTTCACCAGGTCATCTTTGCAAGAGGACTAGCGTATACGCGTAGATTTCTCGCGCGGCTTGCAAAGCGCGTAGATGTCATATTTGTCGAATTGGCCAACAAGGAAGAGTACGTCGCACACGGAAAGGACCACCTCCTTCCGGACGATCCGGCTGCCGTGCTGTTAGATTGTAAGGATTGCCGCATTCAATTGCTTAAGAGACAAGGCCGCCGTGTATACAAGATCAGCCGGAGTGAGGCGAATTTTGGCCCAATACGGATGCGTAGCGAAAAGGTCTGGTTTAGTGGCAGTCCAACGACGAAGCTGGATCGCAAATATTACCTAGGGGGCGGATCGTTTCTGAAAGTTTTCAGAGGCGAAGGCGAACATCGGGCGTGGGGCCGAGAAACTCAGGGCCTTTTACAAATGATGGGCACTATGCTCGCGCCAGAGATTATCGATTGGACTGTCGCACCGTCCTACGGCGCCGTTCTTATGGAGCAGAGCGGCGGGCGAGAACTCAGGGATGCCTATGCGGAATTCACTGAAGCTGGAAAATTAACGGCTTTCGTAAAGCAATACCTCGACATCGCTGCCGTGCTCGGAGGCAAGAAGCTTTATCATAACGACATGTCTGCCCATAATATTTACGTGCTAGACGACGCTACTATCCGCGTATGTGATTTTGAACAGACATGTCCATTGGCCTTAATCGATCCATTCGCCGTTATGCTTTGGACAATTTATGACATTCTCTCCAAGGAACCGGTATCGTACCGGAAGTGCATGTACGAGAAGTTGCTTACTCGGGACGGTAGCTTGCGAACTGCAAGAACCTTCTATCCGCAATTTGCTTCCTTCGCTCTTGACGATACGCTTCCAAAGTTTCTCGATGACGCCGCTGCAGGGCAGCTGACATGGTTCGAATTTGTAGCGAAGTGGAGCGCACACTTTCACTCGGCTTAAGCCAAGTCGATGGATTTAGAAACTCGCAGCGACAGGTGTGGGACCTTCAGGCACTTCGATATTTGACTGCGAGCGGATAATTGCGGAATGCTTCTTCCGCTCGCACGTGGCGTCGATACGCGATTGAATGTTGAGGAGATCTCGTTGTGCGGTCATGGCTCACCATGCTTTTTGGGAACGGCAATAGCCAAAGTCAAAACATGTCAAGTCCGGCTGGCGGCAATAGACCCGAAACGCCAGAAGAAATCATCGATATTCTATACCGTGCCGTTTTGCGCCGCCCGCCGGATCAGGGGGGACATGGCACCTACTGCGACTTATTGCGCGCCGGCATGTCGGAGTTGGAAATCGTCCAGCATCTTGTCCGCTCAAAGGAATTTCGCGAGACAAAATTAGTCACCGCGAGCGAGTTTCGTCTTCTTTCGGATAGATAACTTTTCCGATAGATTGCTATTGCCCGAAACCGATGCGGTACAAAATATTCTACCGCAGGTGCAGGAAATATGACTCTGAGCATCAGCGCCTTTCCTCAGATTCGGGTTTCTTTTGTAAAACGCTCCTGAATGATATGAGAACGATGATTGAATCATCGCCTCACCACCGACTTACCGCACCGTCCTGCGCCAAATATAGCGCGTCGGTCTCCGTCATAGCTGCCGTCATCGTCATCTTTGGTGTTGGGATCAATCTCGCGCGGAGTCAGGCGCCGCAGAACGGTCCGCATATTTTCAGCAGCTTGCACGGCGTCCAGATCGTCGGATATCAGGGCTGGTACGACTGTCCCGGGGATGGAGCGGGCGTGGGATGGGGCCATTGGTTCGTGGCTGGCAGCGACACGAAAGACCCCAACTCAATCGCCTTCGACGAGTGGCCGGACACATCCGAGCTTGGTCCTGACGAGCGCTGCCTGACCGACTTCAAGCTCCCTTCGGGCGCGCCCGCGTATTTGTTCTCGAACCAAAATCCAAAAACGGTGGCGCGCCATTTCCGATGGATGAAGGATAACGACATCGACGGCGCGGCGATGCAGCGCTTCACTGTGAGTGTGTCGAACAATGCGCTCAGACCCCATTTAGACACCGTGTTGCGCAACGCGCGGGCCGGCGCCGAGGCTAACCGGCGCGGCTTTTTTGTCATGTACGATATTTCCGGGATGAGCGGTGCTGCCGCCCTGGCGGCTATCACGCAGGATTGGCCGCATTTGACCGGCGACCTCCACCTCACTGACAGCCCCTCCTACATCCATGATCGCGGTAAGCCAGTCGTCGGCGTTTGGGGCCTCGGCTTCAAGGACCGTAAGGTAACTCCAGACCAGGCTACGGCGATCATCCACTTTTTAAAGACGGCGAGTGTTTCCGCCACGGTGCTGGGCGGCGTTCCTGCCTCTTGGCGCAACCTGGGCACGGATTCCCGGTGGCCTGACGCAAGCGCTGATACCGGATGGCACGCGGTCTATCGGTCGCTCGATGTTATCAGCCCGTGGACAGTTGGACGGTTTCGCGACGACGAGGGCGCTGACAATTTCGGACGCTCCCGTATGATCCCGGATCTCGCCGAAGCGCGCAGGCTGGGCATTGACTATATGTCCGTCGTGTTTCCGGGATTTTCCTGGCACCACGGTGCCGGACGAGCAACAAATTCGCCTCTCAACGCAATCCCCAGGCGATGCGGCGATTTTTATCGGCACCAGATCGACAACGCGGTCAAAGCCGGCGCGGATATGCTCTACATCGCCATGTTCGACGAGGTGAACGAAGGCACAGCTGTCTTCAAGCTTGCCGCGACAAAGGTGGATGAGCCGGTTGGAACCGACCTCATCGCTTTGGATGCGGACGGATGCCGAACAACCACCAGCGATATGTATCTCCGCGTATCTAGGGAAGTCAGCCGGCTGCTGCGCGCCCGGCGATGACAGGGCACCAGTGCGGTCCACTCGCTAACCGTCCGGAAAACATTGTAGTTGCTGCGAACGAGTTTTTACAGCGGTAGCAGGCGGATTGGGGTCTTGAGCTCGCCGCAACCCCAGATATTTAAGCAAGGTGATTCCGGGGCCTAAGCGCTTTCCTAACCACGCATAACGATTGTTGACGCGACGCACGAGCTGACCGACGACTGGTTGCTGACGAGCTTGCCGGGAAAGGCTCATCAGGATCGGCGCACAGGTCGTCAGCCAGGGACGCCAGGTCGGCTACCAGCGCGAAGGCCGGATCAGAATCTGAACCGACGTTAGCTTTAACCGGTAGCGCTCCGCACCTCCCGTCTAGCTTTGCAAGAGGCCTAAAAAACGTGGGTGGTGTTCACAAAAAGTTTGGGATTATTGGGACAATGCTGGATCGGGCCACAAGAGCTGGGCATGATCAATGAGAAAATCACGAATAGCAGCGATTGATCAGATTGGTGATACAGCCTCGAAAACTGTTGCGCTGTCCTTTACCGACAGCGCGGCGCGGTTGAAGGCGGTCGAAGACTCCGGTGCGTACCCGATCGCGACCCATGATGGGGGCCGCGTCGCAGCATCGGCTGCGGTGCAACCTGCGCGCGGCAAGTTGGCAAGCCCTGCTGAGCCCGGGTTGCCGCCGCAACCCGATGCATTTGCTGTCGATGATGCGGAAGCACAGATCGGCGCCCAACCTGCTTTGCTGGGCAACATCGACGAGGCGACATGGACTACCATCGAGGGTTGGGTCTGGGACCCTGAGGCTCCGGAAGAGCGCATTCGACTCGAATTGGTCGAGGGAGAGACGCAACTGGCGATGGCGGTTGCGAGCGATGATCGGCCGGACCTTGTTCAAGCAGGTGTTGGCGACGGCCGGCATGGCTTCAGCATCGAACTAAAGCCAGGCCTGCTGGCGGAAGGCGGGCACATTCTGCATCTGAGGTGTGTCGATACCCGCCTGGCCGTGCCGGGTTCCCCGATCATACTCCAATCGTCGGCAGAGGCGCCGGCGCCTGCGTTCCGCTGGCACCTTGATCAGATCACGGATGCGGAAGTCTCGGGATGGATTTCAATGCCCGACGACCCGATGCGCCACTGCGTTCTCGTTTTGAAGGAAGCGGATCGCATCCATGCCCGCAGCGTGGCGTCGCGGTTCCGGCCCGATCTGCTGGCCGCTGGGATCGGCGACGGCTGCTATGGCTTCAGTCTTCAAATGCCCAGTTCGTTGCTGGACGGCGAAAACCACTTACTCGAAATTGTCGAAGAGCACACTGGGCATTTGTTGACCGGGCAGCCAATTCGATGGCGCTCGGCGGCAGGAACCGCTGGGCTCGCACTGACCGGCATTGCTGGCGAGATCGCGGAGGTCGGTGCGGGCAACATCGCTCGCTGGCCGACAGCGCGCCATCCGCCCCGGGCGCTGCGTGCAGATTACGAAGCGCTCCAACCTCATAGAGCCCCGAGCAAGCGGCCGGCCGCATCCGGCAAACCGGATTCCCGCACCGCAGCCCCCGTGGGAATGCGCATGCTCTTTGACGTCTCTGATCTGGTTTACTACATTGCAGAGCATTCCAATCTCACTGGAATCCAGCGGGTCCAATCGAGCATCGTCCTTGCCATGATCGATGGGAAGGTGCTTACGCCATCTGCTACAATTTTCCTGAGCTTCAACGCGAAGACAAGAAATTGGGTCACGATCCCCACGGGGTTTCTGATCAGCTTGCTGCGCGATCTTTTTCTGCCTAAATCACAGCGGTTAATTTCTTTCCCTGCGGAAGACGCTCGCTACGGAGTACTGCCTGGCGCGCAGCCGTTCGACGGCAGCCGCGTTCTCGATGACGGGATCCGTTCTGTTCTCTGTCTGCTGGGAGCGGCTTGGGTCCATCAGGATTATCTCCATCGCGTTCTTGCTTTGAAGCGGCGGTTCGGCACGCGTTTTGTCATGACGGTGCATGATCTGATTCCGATCTATGCTCGTGAGACCTGCGATCAGGACACCGCACGGGTGTTCGAGGAATTCATGCGCCGCGCGTTGCGCCATGTCGACCATATCCTCGCGGTGTCCGAGAATACCGCGAAGGACGTCCGACGCTATTTGGCCAAATTGCAACTTCCCGAGCCAGTAATCACGGTGACGAAGAACGGCTCGTCGTTTGCCGAGTTTTTGCCGAAGAGTGTGCAGGCGGGTGCTGTGACGCTGCACGATCTCCCAGAGCGCTTCGTTCTGTTCGTTGCTACGATCGAAGGGCGAAAGAACCACCAACTGATCTTCGATCTGTGGCGGCGCATGGTCGAGGAGGGCGACGACCCGCCGCACCTGATCTGCGTGGGCCGCCTAGGCTGGAAGGCCACCGCCTTCGTCAGCACGCTCGTCGAGACGAATTATCTCGACGGACGGATTCATCTGCTCCGCGAAACCTCCGACACCGACCTTCGGATACTATACGATCGGTGTCTTTTCACCCTATGTCCGTCCCTGTACGAAGGGTGGGGCCTGCCGGTTGGCGAATCGCTCGCCATGGACAAAATATGCGTGAGCAGCGACCGCGCCGCGATCCCTGAGGTGGCCGGTGACTGCGGCGTCTATATCGACATCGACAGCGTCGACCAGTCGCTCAAGGTGATCCGCGACCTTATCCACAACGAAAAGGCCCGAACCAAGCTCGAAGCGAAGATCCGTCGCGAATTTACGCCAATTACCTGGCGTTCGGTCGCTGAAAAAGTCGTCGCGGCATGCGAGACCTCGCTTGGTGTCGAATGGCGGGAGCCTTATCCCTACACCTCGCTTCCGTATTCCACCGAAGTCAGCTTTGGTCGGTTGGATCAGGATACGGACGGAACCGGCGAACTGGTGCTCGCACGGATTGTTAATTCGCGACTGGGCCACTTCAAGTCCGATCTCCTCGACCAGCAGAGTTTTCTTTTAGGAGAGGACATTCGTTCCGGCGGCGCCTGGGCGCAGCCTGAGCGTTGGGGAACGTGGCTCTGTCATTCCGGTGGCGATATCGTGTTTAGCCTCGCGCCGGAGCCGAGCGAATTTTACTATGTGTTCCTCCGCCTGCGGGTCTCGGGATTGCTTGACGAGCAGCCGGTCAGACTGCTGGCCAACGGCGAAAGGCTTTGGGTCGGCAAGATCGGGCCGAAATCGAAGGACGTAGCTTTGCGTATTCGCAAGAGGGCAGGCGCGACCAGCCCATGGAAGCTGCAAATCGCGGCCGAGGTTGACCTCTCTCCCGAGATCCGAGGCCAGATCATCGCCCTGGACAGCCGCCTACCGACAATTGGGTTCGAGCGGTTCATCCTAGTTCCTGAAAACGATCTCAACGCGCGTTTGGACGTGATGAGCAACATGGTGCTGTCGATGATGGCTTAGTCCACTTTTGACCATCGTCCGGAGTGCGCGTGTCACACTTTCCCAAACACCAGATGCATTCCCTAGTCGAAAGCATAAATAGATCGAGTTCAGTTCCCAAAACCCACCGGAGCAGTTATCTTCCGTGCGAGGCTTTGTTACGGAACGCCTGCGCGGGCGGTTGAGCGAGATTTGAAGGTCACGTCCGACTCCGAGAAGGCCCCTGAGCGGGGTGTTCCTGATTTCCGGTTATCATGTGCGGCGGCACAGGCACGGATTTGTGGCGGTGCAGCCTGCGGGGTTATCCACGTCGATCTTTCTGCAGCCTCTCGGCTGTTCTGTTGATGCAGAGTTATTCGATCGACCGATGATCGAGTCACTTCAGGTTTTTGGCCGGATAATCTGACCGGCGCTGAGCAGGCGGCGACACAACGGCAGAACTTCGGCGGCAGATAGACCCGTTAGGCAGGCTAGTCCGCGATGACAATCCTCGCGCTTTGCGAAATAGCAAGGCGCGCAGGTCATATCGCGTTGGACTGCTACGGCGGCATCGCCGAGCGGCCCCCATTCGCGCGGATCCACGACGCCGGAATGAATCCCGACGGTCGGCACCCCGAGTGCCGCTGCGATGTGTTTCGGTCCGCTGTTGTTGCCTACGAACAGGGCACAGGTCCCCAGGAAATACGGCAATTCTCCGAGTGTTAGGCGGCCGATAAGTGAGGTGATCCGGTCCTGGTGGCTTACGTTCTCCAGCACGTGGTCGGCAACATCTCTCTCGTCCGGGCTGCCAATCAGGGCAATGTTCACGTCTTCGGCCTCAATCAGTCCGTCGGCGACCATGGCGAAATATTCGGGCGGCCATTGGCGCGTCTCAGTTCCGGACGCCGGGTGAATGCAAACGACGGGCCGTTCGTAAAGGTCGGCGAGCCGCGAGGTCACGGCGAATTGGCGCGCCGCCCAGTTGCCGTTGCGGCGGATGTAGTCGCGAGTTGGTCGGCCAGCGGCCGCGACGGCATCGATCAGGTTTACAAAATCATCGGCAATATGGCTTCGCTTGGCGCTCGATTTTGCATCCCCTTCCCAAGTAAGTGCGATATCAAGCCATGGGAATTGATTGAGCCAATCGAAGCCCGCGGTTAACTTGGCCCCAGTCTGTCGCAACAGCAGCCGCGTGTCAGGCTGCTTGCGCAGGTCTATGGCGATATCAATGTCAAGTGGCGCCAGCCGTGCGGCGAGCGCGGCAAGCTCGGGTTTGCCGACCTCCTTTTGCCCGAGGCCGGAACGAGCGTGAAAGAACTCGAATGGGATAATTTGATCGATGGCCGGCTCCAGTGTGGCGAGCTGCTGCGACGCACCGCTGGCAACAACATAAAGGCGGCTTCGCGGAAAAATCTCCTTAATCCGCTGGAAAGCTGGAAACGCGGTTACGAAATCGCCGATGTGATCGACCTTGACGGCGAGGATGCATTTGATGTCCACGGCCGCATAAAGCGGATAGCCGGCGAACACGGCGCGGACCGGCTCGGGCTCGTATTGATAATTATCGCTCGACCGCGATAGGTGGCGATGGAAGAACGGGTCGCCCGAGGCGATGAGCGAATTCCAGCGGGTAGTGAAGACGCCGGAATCGTGGTCGTCCCTGATCTGGGCGCGGCTCCCAAGTTCGTGATGGATCAACTGCGAAAATGGTGTGAACACGTTGCGCAACCCGGCGTCATGGGCTTTTAGACAAAAGTCGACGTCATTATTGATCACGGCGTGAGCTTCATCGAAGCCGCCGAGTCGCCTGAAAACATCTGCGCGCACTAGCATACAGGCGCCAGTCAACGCGATGACGTCGCGCTGGGTCAGGGCGAGGCCGTGATAACCGGGATCGTTCTCGTCGCAGTGGCGAAACGCATGCCGTGCCGTGCCAGTGCCCGCTAGAAACATTCCCGCGTGCTGGACCCTGCGGTCCGGATAGAGTAACTGCGGACCGACGATACCGATCTCGGGCCGCACAGCGAGATCTAGCAGAGGCGCCAGCCAGTCCGGCCGAATGATCTCGATGTCGTCGTTGAGAAACAGCAAAAATTCGCCCGATGCCTCGCGCGCCGCGATGTTGTTGAACCGCGACCAGTTGAAGGCTTCGAGGATCTCGACGACCACGTCGGCATTGGCTCGCAGCCACGGCTTCCATTGGCTGGTTTCGTCGAGAATGTTGTCGACGCAGATGATTTCAATGTCCTTGTGACTTGTGAGCCGACGCAGGCTTTCAATGCATGCTTTGATCAACCCCCGCGCCGCGCAGGTCGGGATAATGATCGAAACGAGGCCTTTGGGCGCTTCCTCGCGGTACACTCGGTAGGTCCCGTCGATACGGCCTGGCTCGACGGCGACCTTGAGGCGAGCGCGTTTTGCGGCGCGACGTAGAGCCCGCATTTCGGTCTCACCGGGCTCTAGGGCGTCAGGCTGCCGCTCGCATAGCACCTGCGGGATGTGCCCGACGCGCTGCGCCTGCGTTGCACAATGGAGGACGAGGTCGTAGTGCCCAAAGGCCTTGAAATCGCGTGCCGACCGATGCGCGCGCTCCAGCAATTGCAACCTCGCACACCACGGCCGGCCGATGTAGTTGGTCGACCACAACAGATCTGCCGACCATTGCGGCTTGAAGAAGGCTTCAACCCGATGGGACGCTGGATTGAGGCGGCGCTCGTCGGCATAGAGGAGATCGCAGCCCGGCTCATGGGTTCCCCGCAACGCGAATTCCATAAGCGCATCCACGGAGAGAACATCGCCGGCGGCGACCGGCATCACCCAGACGTTATTTCCCGACCTGCCCGGCAGACCGGACCGTTGCGTATCGTCGGCAACTCGGTGGAGCCGGTCCGCAATCGTTGCGAACTCGCCGGCAGTGAGATCCGTTACCACCGCCTCCGGAGCGCCAATCAGGACAACCGTCCAATTTGGGTAGATCTGCTGACTCAGCGATCGTAGCGTGGCGCTAATTGACTCCGCGCCGGCCGAGGCGCAATGCAGCCAGACGACGAATTCGACTTTGTTGCGAAGTTGTGCGATCAGCCTTTCGGCGAGCCGCCGCTCCGCCAGGCCAAAATGGCGACGCAGCGACCACGGACCTTCCGCCTCTTCGCCGCCCGCGACATTGATCGCGAATTCGATCTTTCGTTCCTTCAAATTGTTGCTGAAAACTTTTACGCCCACAACATGTCGGCCTTGCGTGAGCGCCCGCTGGGCCAACGAGAATCCGAAACCGCTTAGCAGAGCGCCGGGATAGTTCGGGTAAGCGCGGGCGACGTCCGGGCGTCTCATCCCATAGTGGGCATTGCCGGCAACGATACCGTCCAGTTCTATGGTTACGGCTTTGATCCCTTCATTGGCCAGTGCCCAGCCCATGACCGACAGGCCGCCGTTGATCTGCTGTGTCGCTACGCCATCGACCAGTACCGGTTCGTCGACCCACAACACCACGTCCGATCGCGCCTGGTTGGCCAAGGGCGCTGCATGCTCGACGGTTGGCACCGCCGTTTCTCCGGCTTCGGCGGAAGCCGGCGGCCCATTGACGAACTCAGAGGTGGGTGAGAGCGCGGGCACGAACGTCAAGGGCACTTCGAGGGATTTCTCCTTGCCGCCTCGAGTTCGCGCCGTCACAGTCAGAGCGATGCGTCCCCCGCCGCCTTGTTGAACGGCCTGCAGCGCACCTGAAAAACCGGAATTGGCGATGGCCTGATCACCCGGAAACATGGCCGCCAACTCCGATCGAAACAGACCGAACTTCGCAAATGCCGTAGCCTTTCCGAGCGTGACAACGATCTCCTTCAATGGCTCGGCTGCCATTGCAAAACCGTTTACGGAAATCGGCATGCCGAGAGTAAAGACCTGATTCGGCCGCGGCGCCTGTACCCGCAATAGAAACGGCAAATCGGTGTCAGTACCTCTGATCGGCGCCGTTGCGAAATGCTGCACCGACCTGAATTTCATCAATATTGCATCGTCTTGCATGTGTCTCGACTGGCTCCCTCAGGGCAGCTCGGAGATATTCGGCGAGCGCCAGTGGAGCGCTTCGCAGTACACCAGCAAAATGAAAAAACTCTGCGGCAGTTTCGAGAGCGGTGCCAACAGGAGTACGAGCGCGCCCCCTCAGCGCGGTACACCAACGCTGCGCGTGGATGAGGAAGTGGCCGACATGTAAGCATCGGCATCCTAGACAGAAAACTTGTGCACTTTCCTCAAAACGCACGCCCGATTGCGGTGCACCGATTGCAGCGACGTCGTAACTAATTTTTAAGGATGTGGACGGTCCGCTGTTGAAAGATCACATTCGAGAGCCCGCTGGCGTGAAACCCATTTGGTCTGCCACTCGCAGACCCCGGTCGATGCTGCGCCGCCGCCCGCCTGCTCCAGGACGCCGACCTGGGTCTGATCGCCGCCTGGACGAAGGATACGGCCACCGGGATCGATCAATGGCCGCCCCCGCCCCGTGCCGCTTGGCCATAACAGCGACACCCGCTTCAGGCGTCGCTTCGGTTAGAACCTCTTCAAGCTAGTCATCGAAGCGCTGCGAGAATTTATTGACTTGATGTCCAGAGCTTCGGCGCCAGGAGGTATTCCGTCGGTAGTTATCGGAAGCGGATGAGTTCTCAACCATAGCGCGCGTGCGATCTCGGTTGGATCGATGCCCGCGTTCCTCCACCACGCCACTTCATCGCCGCAGCGGTGGACCTCACGGTGGTGACCTTGACACAACGGAACAGTGAACTCATCGCTCACCTTGCGCCCAAGCGCGCGGTGTTGCGCGAATCGCAGGTGATGGGCGTCGGAGGGCTGCCGGCCGCAAATCAGGCAAGCCTGTTTGGCAACCGATCTGACATGATCCCGGTCACGAATCCGCCGCTGCTCCGGCAAGGCCAACGCGCTCTTGTCGATCTCTGCTACTTGCGCTTGCGCCGGCCGCTCCTCGATGCCATCGACCGCAAATGTCCTTACCCGTGCTCGGAACCTTTCTTCAATCCGATGGGCGTCGGCGTCTGTCAGTTTATTCTTTTCGACCAGCCGCCGATGCGCCCACGTGGCGGCGTCATCGCTTGAAGTCAGGTCGTTAAGTTCGATAAGAAGTCGATCACACAATACGACCGATGCCTCCGCCTGCAACTTCGGCTCTGCGGTTTTGTTGTTTGGACGCTGACGAGGACCGACTGTTGGTGCTGCGCCGTTTACCCTGCCGCCATTGAGCTTCTCCCTGTAAGTTTTCGGCTTTTCAGGTTCCGATTGGCGCGTTGGCGCGGCGAGGTCCGGCGCATCGAGATCATCCTCACCGGCAATTCCGACCAGGGTGAAGAGTGCGTAGCGACGAGCATAAGTCAGCGCCGCTCCCATCCGGTGCGGAGTGGCCGTCTCGCTGATGGGGCAAACGGGCCAGTCTGAAGCAATCCACTCTCCCGAGGCGTGCGCTAGCACGGTGGTCAAATTGATGATGCCGGCGGCCTGATCCAGTGAGGTCGTTTGGATGGTGGCGATTTCATGCTGGCCTAGGGTCTTGCGGACAATATCCAGCCCGCCCGATAGCGGCGCGTACCGAAACGACCTCTCGCCACCGCCTCGGCCATCAGCACGAATTGTCGCGACCAGTGACTTCTCCGGATTGACCAGCTCACCTTGCGCCTTCGCCAGAGCAGCCGCCAAGTCGCCGATCGAACCACTAAACCGCTGCATGGCTTGCATCCACCTCGAGGAGGTCGAAACTAATGGCGCCTGATTTCGAGCGCCTGGCGCGGACGCCATGACCGATGGCTTGCTGGGCATCCTCTGGCACCAAGCCCTTGAGTTCCGACTTCGCCTGCTCATGTTCAAGATGGGCTGCTTGGGTCTGCGAAAAGATCCCCGCAAACTCCGCCCACGCATTTGAGGACGTCATGTCGACAATGCGCACCCCTTCGATCCGCGGCTTCGGCGGCTCGATCCCGAACAAGACAGGCGGCTCGCCACTCGACGCACCGCCAGAATTTACGCTCAGCAGTGACGATGAGATGCTGATACAGCGGATCGGCATGGGCCTTGATCTCAACCCACTTGCCGCCGCCGGTAATGACCGAGAGCGCCGCCGCCCTTGCCGAAACAACCCACATATTATGTTGCAGCTGCGGCATGTGTTTTTCGGCGGCTGCCTCTTCCGAAAATGACCACGGCAGCATGAACTTGGATTCGAACACGTCACCGCCTTCGACACGACCATCCAGGGTCGCCGCCATCCACCGAAGGGTCGGATGACGGCACCACTGCTGGACGTCTGTGACCACCCGCCCCGTCTTCGCTTGGTACCAGTGGCGGTTAAGTTTCTCCGTGACGCGGCCGAGTTGCACAATCAGATTGCCGGACAGGTCCTCGGGATCGACTTCGCCACGCTTTTCCCGCCACAGGCGCTGGAGAGCGACCTCATCATCGCCCATGATGATCCGGGCGTCTGAGCCGCCGATGAAGTAACGGCGCGGTTTAAGTCGGCCCAGGCGGGCGACGGCGGAGGTGATTCGACATGCCTTTGAAGCCGCAGGAGTAGAGTTCATTGACGAGAACGGCGGCGGGCCGGGCGTGCGGTTGCGCAAGCGGCCACAGAAAAGAACCTGAGGTCGCAAAGCTCTGCAGGCCCGCCTGATCGGCGGAAAGGCCTTGACCGCATACCGGTATTCGGTATACTGAAGCGATGATCCGATCGTTTGGTGACAAACAGACGGAGGGGTTACTCCACGATGAGCGGGTTCGCCAGTTTGCGGGGGTGGCCCGCCGCGCCAAGCGTAAGCTCGAAGCGATCAACGCAGCGAGTTGGCTCGACGATTTGTCGATACCGCCATCGAACCGACTGGAGAAGCTCAAAGGCGAACTGAAGGAGTTTTATTCGATCCGGATTAACGATCAATTGCGCGTAATCTTTAAGTGGATCGATGGCGAGCCGCATGATGTTCGGATCGTGGATTACCATTGAGGAGAAACGTGATGAGTTAGAACGAGTTTGCGCCGGTCACGCCCGGCGAAATGCTGAAGGAAGAATTTTTGGCAGAGTATGGTCTCTCGCAGAACCAGCTCGCGAAAGCGGTTGGGATCTCGCCGAACCGGATCGCCGAGATCGTCAACAATCGGCGCCGCATTACCGCCGACACCGCACTGCGGCTAAGCTTGTATTTTGGCAACAGCCCGGAGTTTTGGCTGAATCTCCAGACCCATTACGACCTGAAGTTGGCGCGACGGAATCTCAGACCCCAGGACGTCAAGCGGATCAAGGCGCTTCGCGCTGCGTGAGGGGGCCCGAGCTGCTCATAGCGTCACATGCGCTGGCGTTCGCCGCATTGTCCCACATTATCACGGCTGCGCTTGACTAAGTTGCTGCTTGTTCTACGTAAATAACCGACCAATGCCGCAGTGAAGCATGAGCACTTATCGCCCATCGCTGCACTCTGATATCGGGAGCTAGCGCAGATAGTCGAGCGATTTTTTTGCATCGGACAAGGGGGTGTTGTTAGTTGTCTTTACCTTTGTTGGGAGACCGTTTGGAAGCGGTCGCGCGCATTCGTGAGGATGCGGTCGCGATCATCGATGACCAGCGCCGAATGTCGTACCGCGAACTCCTCTTGCGGGCGGACGCGCTGGCGCGCGAATTAGAAGCGCGCGGGATTGGTCCGCGCGACCGCGTGGGCGTCGCACTGCCGCGTTCGGCGGAGCTTATCGTCGCTGTCGTTGGCATCGTGCGCGCAGGTGCAGCCTACGTTCCGATTGACCTCAACCATCCCGCAGAGCGACGCGCCGTTATTCTGTCCAACGCGCGCCCGAAAATTGTCGTGAGTGAAGCAGCCCAAGTCGACGGCATTCCGCCCGGGATCGAGGTACTCTGGCTGCCCCAAGATGTGCCTGAAGGGATTGGGCGACGGCGACGTCCAGAGCTCGAGGATCCTGCTTACGTAATCTACACGTCGGGCTCGAGCGGACAACCCAAAGGGGTCGTTATCACCCAGCGCAACATTGCACGGCTGTTCACTACGGCTGGGCCGCTCTTTAAATTTGATGCAAACGAGGTGTGGTCGCTGTTTCACTCGATCGCGTTCGATTTCTCGGTTTGGGAACTATGGGGCGCGCTCTTGCATGGTGGCCGCCTCGTAGTGGTTCCTAACATGACGGCGCGGGCTGCAGATGCATTCCATGCTCTCGTCATGCGGGAGGGAGTAACGGTGCTCTGCCAGACGCCGAGCGCTTTTCGCGCATTTGACGCTGCGGACAAGGCGGCCGGGCGCCCCGCCAATCAACTGCGCCACATTGTGTTCGCTGGAGAAGTACTCGATCCGCGTAGTCTCAAAGGCTGGTTTGAATTGAACGGAGACGAGCAGCCACGCCTCGCGAACATGTATGGAATTACCGAGACGACCGTGCACGTCACGTACCGGAGGATGCTTGCAAAGGATGGGTACGGATCGGGCAGGAGCCTCATTGGGGTTCCATTAGCCGACATGCGCATTGATCTCCTGGACCCGAACGGTCGACCGGTGGCGATGGGCGACGTCGGCGAAATCGTCGTGGCGGGAGAGGGCGTCAGTGACGGATATCTCGGGCGTCCCGACCTCACCGCTGAGCGATTTCTTCCCGACCCCCTTGGCGAACGCCCGAACGCGCGTCTCTACCGCTCCGGCGACCTCGGCAGACGGATGCCGGATGGTGATCTCGAATATCTCGGCCGGGTCGATGATCAAGTGAAGCTGCGTGGCTTCCGGATCGAACTCGGTGAGATCGAGGCGGTGCTGCGCCGCGCCGCCGACGTTCGCGATGCTGTTGTTGTGCTGCGCGAGAACCAAATCACGGGACCGAGGCTTATTGCGTATGTCGTTCCGGAAGACGGCAAAGCGCTGCAGGTGGCGTCGCTAAGAGAACACGTTGCGAACTACCTGCCGGATTACATGGTGCCAACTGCATATGTCTGGATGCAACGTGTCCCACGGACAATCAACGACAAGGTTGACCGCGCTGCGCTTCCGCAACCGACGGCAGCTGACTACGCGAGAGCTGGTGCCGGTGAAGCCCCGCGCGATGATCTTGAGCAATCAATCGCACAGATCTTTTCAGACGTGCTCGACACCGCTGTAACGGAACGCGAATCGAATTTCTTCCGGTTCGGTGGTGACTCGCTTCTGGCGATGCGTGTGGTCATTCTGTGCCAAGAGCGTCTGAATGTTGATCTGTCGATGAGCTCGATCTTCGATAACCCGACGGTCGCGCAACTTGCAGAGCTCGCGAGGAAAGAAAAAAGTTTGGAACGAGCCGTAAACCGCGTCACTCACGTCTCGCGAGACGGTACCATACCGCTCTCGCCACAGCAGTACGCGCTGTGGCTCGACCTCAAAATACGCCAGGACGGGAACGCCTATAACGAAGCCTTAGCTTTCCGCGTTAGAGGACGGCTCGAGCCGACGCGTCTGGCTCGTGCACTTGTAGGGCTCTCACAGGCACACGAGGTACTTCGCGCCCGACTTATTGAGGTGGATGGCGAGCCTGGGCTCGTCTTTGACCGCGCGGCCTCGGCGGTCGAGTTTGAGTTCTTGGAGGCAGATTTCTTGGATGAGGCAGACCGAAAGCTGACCGAAGCGACGCAACGACCCTTCGACCTGCGTGAGGGCCCGCTCTGGAGGGCCATGCTCTGCTACGAGTCCAATGGCAGATCGGTGCTGCTGCTGGTCGTACACCACCTTATCCTGGACGCCGCCTCGGAAACGATCCTGCTCGGCGATCTGATCGCCAGCTATTCGGCTGCCGACGCGCCACATACGACCGGTGCCTACGACTTCGCCGACCTTGCGGCTTATGAACACGTTTGCCTGGCCTCGCACCGCGAAGCACTCGAAAGCTTCTGGGCTAAGAGTCTTGCCGGTGCCGAGCTGACGCTCGACTTACCTCCACCATGCGTGCCGTGCTCGCCCGGAGGAGAGGACGACGCTTGCATCGCGCGGCGCGAAGTCGGACTTGCCCTCGTCCGGCGCGTTCGCGATCTCGCTGCGAGTTGGGGCTCGACGCCATTCCACCTTTACCTGGCCGCCTACCTGGCGTTGCTGCGTACGTACGCCGCCAGAGACGACCTCGTCATTGGTTCGCCGGTCTCACTTCGTGATACGGCGGCGGCCGAGGGCGTTGTCGGATATTTGCTTAGTCCCGCGATTCTGCGCGTGCAACTGACCGGAGACCGTTCCTTCCGCGAGACCGTCGAGGACGTAGCATGTCGGTGGCAAGAAGTGCGCGCGCACGCCCGGCTTCCCATGCATCTCGTTCTTAATGCTGCACTCGGTGCCCGGCGCACGGGCCTCGGTTCGCCCGTCCAAACCCTCTTCTCATTTGTCCGGGATCTGAGCGATTCACTGCTTATCGACGGGTGTGCGCTTCAGAAAATCTATATTCTCCCGGCTCACACGAAATTCGACCTGTTCCTACTCGTCGAGGAGCGGCAAAAGGATGCTTCGCTCGTGTTGCAGTTCCGCCGTGGGACGTGCGACCCAGCGATGGCAGATCGGCTCCTGCATCACCTCGAGGTGCTTCTGCATGCCGCTACCGAGAATCCTCAATTGCTCCTGGCCAAGCTGCCGCTCGCGGATCAAACCGAGCTGGTGAAGCTCCGCGAGTGGGGAACCCACTCCAATCCTTACCCTAGAGACCGCACCGTCGTGGACATCTTCGAGGAGGTCGCGCGCGAACAGAAAGGTAGGACGGCTCTCGTGGCCGGGGCAGATCGGATCTCGTACCAGGTCCTTGATTCCCGCGCGAACGCAGTCGCAGAGATGCTGCGCAGAGCGGGCGTGAGCAAGGGCGACCGCGTCCCCCTGCTTTTGCCCCGAGGCGTCCAATTCATTGTCTGTGCACTCGGAGTTATGAAGTGCGGAGCAGCCTACGTGCCGCTCGATCCTTCGTATCCTCCTGAGCGGCTGCGACGCATGCTCGAAGGGCTTGAAGCCTGCATTGGTATAGGAAGAGCGGGGTCGTCGATCTGCCGCGGCGCAGTAAGTTGGCTGGATGCCAGTCTGGCGGACGAGCTGTCATCGATCCCAGCGCAGCCTCGGCAAGTCGGTTCGGAAAATCCGGCATATGTCATGTTTACCTCCGGCTCGACCGGCCGACCCAAAGGCGTTGAGGTCCCGCACCGAGCAATCGTGCGGCTCGTTTTCGGGCAGGATTTTGCTCGCATGGGACCCGCAGAGACGTGGCTGCACATGGCGCCAACCTCATTCGACGCCTCGGCGCTCGAAATTTGGGCCCCGCTTCTTCACGGAGGCCGCTGCGTCATACTCGAGGAGGAGATTCCAACTCCGAAACTACTGGATGAAGTGATTTGCCGAGAGAGCGTGACGTCGGCGTGGATCACGTCGTCATTTTTCAACACGATCGTGGAAGAAGCGCCTGCGTGCCTGTCCGGGCTCGCACAAATCCTCATCGGCGGCGAGGCATTGTCACCATCGCATGTCCGCCGTGCCCTCGATCATCTACCTGGCGTTCGGCTCGTCAACGGTTACGGCCCCACCGAGAACACGACATTTACATGTTGTCATGTCATCAGTGGCGAGTACGTTGATCCGGAACGCACGATTCCGATCGGACGCCCGATCGCCAACACGACAGTCTACGTGTTCGACTCCGATGGCCGTCCTGCCCCAGTGGGAGTTCCAGGAGAGCTAGTCGCCGGCGGCGACGGCGTCGCGATTGGTTACGTTGGCCAACCCGAGAAGACCGCGCAGAGCTTCCTCCCCGACCCGTTCTCCAAAAAGCCGAGCGCCCGGCTCTACCGCTCCGGCGACCGCGTCCGTTGGCGACCGGACGGCGTACTTGAGTTCCTCGGCCGTTTCGACAACCAGGTTAAGATCCGCGGACACCGCGTGGAACCAGACGAAGTGGCGGCGTGCCTTGCCGAGCACGAATCAGTCCGTCAGGCCGTCGTCGTCTCCAATCTCGCCGCCTCCGGCGCCGCCCAATTAGTCGCCTACGTAGTCCCACAGAGCAAAGATCATTCCACCCCAGAATTGCATAAACTTCTGCACAGTCACTGTATCGAACGCTTGCCACGTTACATGATACCGAACTCGTTCCTAATTCTGCCAGAGCTCCCGCTCAAGCCCAACGGAAAGATCGATCTCGCTGCGTTGGAGGATGTAAAGCACGATTCCGTACCCGCAGCGGACGGCGCGCCACTAAGCTCACTCGAGTCGCGAATTCTTGGGATCATGCGGGATGTCCTACGCCATGGAGAACTGGGCCCGGACGACGATTTTTTTGAGCACGGTGGCGATTCTTTGCTCGCCGTCACGTTGATGTTGCGCGTCAGCAGAGAGTTGGGGAGCGAGTTTCCGACGCGCAGTGTGGATGAAGCATTTACCGCGCGCCAGTTGGCGGCCGTCCTGGACAGTCCATCAGTCTTACGCTCGAAGTATCCCGCTGGTGTCGTAGAAATTAGGAAAGGAACCGCAGAAAGACCGCTGTTCTGTTTGCTAGGGCTGGGAGCCACTGCATTACAATTTCGCACCCTAGCAGCGAAGATGCACACCCAGCGCCCGATCCTTGGGATCGAAATTCATGATCTCCAGTTAGGGCCTGCCGTGCTCGAGTCGATTGAAGGCACCGCAGAAGCTGTCGTCCGAAACATGCGCCAGGTGCAACCGATCGGGCCGTACGCAATCCTTGGCTACTCATTTGGCGGGAATCTCGCGATCGAAGGGGCCAGGCAACTGATCGCCAAGGACCAGATGGTTGAATTTGTTGCGATTCTGGACGCTTACGCGCCCGGTTCGCTACGCAACCCTGGTGGCCTACGCAAGGTGGCGACCCATTTGCGGATCATCGCCCGACTGCAACTCAAAGAATCCTACGAGTATATTTCCTCTCGCATTCAAAAACGACTGTTCCCGGGATCTCAGAACTCTCTTTGTACGGACCCAGATCCGATATTGCTCGGCTCTGAACTTGAGCGGCGCATTGCCGAGGTTTCAAAACATTGCTTACGCGCATTCCATGCCCATCACGCCAGAGTCTACCCTGGGCGAATTGTACTTATCAGAGCTGATGATCTTGACGACTGGGTGGAAGTCGCTGATCCCTCTGGCACCTGTGGGTGGGGCTCCATATGCAAGGGCGGTGTCGATGTTATTCCAATGGCTTGCCGCCACTTGGATATGTTCAAAGAACCTCATCTCACGAAACTCGCGAGACACGTCAACGATTTGTTGAACGCGATCGACAGCTAGCTAGCAGGCCGCGGAAAAATGGCGTTTTGAGATAAGGATTTCGGCTAAGCGGACGGTTCGGAAGAGTAGAGCATTGTCGAAAGAGCGCAGAGTGGACGCCGATGTGGTTCCAGCTTTTATGTCGGCATCGGGTCTTGGTTGTGCAGAAACGCCTGGGGAGAGGCGACACAAGGTCGTCCACTTTGTGCCTGGTCGAGGGTCTGGCACCGGCTGGAGGCCGCCAAGGCGCTCGGCGAAAAAACTATCGTCGATCCAGCAGATCGTCGCACTCACGCCGCTCTGATCCCAATCGTCGAGGTGCTGACGCGGATAAACCCCTCGCGGATTATTGCGCCGAGCTACGAGGTATGGGTGGAGGCGGCCGTGATGGCGGGCATTCTGGCGCGTACGCAATCAATTCCAAAACAAGATCGTCGCAAATTTCACAACGACGCCCTGCTCTTTCTGCAAGCAGCTGATACCGGCTCGGTCTTGGTCAGCAGAAATTCCCGTGACCTCGATTTATTATTACAGCTAAAGCCGCAGGTGGGTGTGCTTCTTTACGACAAAAGCTGAAGAGCAAAGGATTTGGTGGTCATGCCGGCCGCCATCGTTGATACCGGGCCACTTGTGCATGGTAGACCGGGCCGAGCGGCATCACCGTTGGATCGTCGCGCAAATTGAGGCATTAGAGCCGCCGCTCCTCGTGTGCGCACCGGTCTTGGCCGAAGCAATGTATCTGCTCGGCCGCTTCTCTAAGGCGCAAGATGCATTATTCGGACTTCTGGAGAATGGCGCGATCGAAATCGCGTTCAGCATTCGGGAGCACGTTGCAGCCCTGCGCAGGCTGCATCAGAAATACCGTGACAGACCGACGTCGCTTGCCGACGCGTGCATCGGTGCGCATGTCCGAAATCCATGAACGGCACGACGTGCTGACGCTCGATACAGATTTTACGGTCTATCGCAAATACGGTCGATACCGCTTCCGCTTATTCACCCGGCGCGGGAATAACCGAGAAAATTCAACCGCGTCGGCGCCGGATGCTTTACCGATCGGGAATCGAGTTCATCGACGAGAACGTTGACGGGCGGGGAGTGCGGCTGCGCGAGTGCCAGCACAAAAAAGCTAAACTATGCGTGGCTTCTGCATTCCATCGTTAGCTTTGATCCCTTGCTGGTTTTGGCGCTAAGGACTGGCAGCCATCGGACGAGAAACGAGCGCACGGTTTCGTTGTGACAAGGCGCAGGCCCTCGATCTGGCATTGCGCTAAAAGCATCCTGTCGAACGGATCGCGAGTCTTCGGCTCCGGTTCGACGGTCACAATGGCGTGGTGCTCGTTGATCGGGATGATTGCGATGCCAAGACCATCGAGCAACCCAGGCAAACCCCCGACACTCGGTCTCAGGCGGAGTTTGCCCAGTCGTGACTTGATCGCAATCTCCCAAACGCTGGCTGCGCTCAGATGATGCTCGTTATCCGGATCTCGTAGCAAAGCCTGAACGCCCGCTGGCAGGCCGGCGATCCCATGCTCAAGCAGGGGCGAGGAGGATGTGGGGGTCAAGCAGCAGCCTCATCGGTCGGCAGGTAAGGGCCGAAGCAGAAAGTCATCGGGGAGCGGCGCATCGAAGTCATCGGCGATATAGCGTACGATCGCCCTGATGCGGTGCCTCCGCTTGAATTCGTCGATCGCCTCAAGACGAACGCCCTTGCGCGTCTGGTGCGGAACGAGATCGAAGGCCGGGCGCCCGTTGCGCGTGACGACAACCGTTTCGCCCCGTTCCACCTCGCGGGCAAGTTCGGTCAGGCGGTTCTTGGCATCGCGGATCGATACAGTTTTCATCCCTGACCGTGTAGCTACAAGTAGCCACAAGTCAACGAGCGGGTTGTTCTAGTGAGAGCTCGTCGACCAGTCCGGCGGCGGACCGGGGCGTCCGGTTGCGCAAGCGGCGACGGAAGAGATCTAGAGCTGGTTGGCGGCTTTACGAAATGAAGCCAATAAAATCTCGATGAAGTGAATCCCGGTCTTTGATCCCATATGCTGGGGGTTCCTCCGACGCCGTCTTCGGCTTGTTCACGGTCTTGATGCGATCGAGAGTCTTGCCGAGATATCGTCTCGCGATCTGACTATTATAGTCCGTCGGCAGATTGAGCCAAAGCTGTGCCGTTGTGCCGACCGCCTTGGGCGCGTGCGGCAGGCCGCAAGCCTGCCAGGGTCCCGCTGACATTCCTAGCGGAAGGCGAAACTCTTCGCGTCCGTCCTCTTTGCCGGTAGTCTACGATCTTGACTTCCGCCGGACCTCCTGCCGCCCAAACAAAGCACACGGAACTGATCACTGATCCTGATCGAGTGTTGCCGCGTGGGTGTTGTTGCAGCTGATTTTGCGCTTAGGTCACGACGACAGGCTCTCAGCATCGAGCACCACAAATCCCTCTTTGCGGGCTGCGATGGCGAGACGTTCGTCGAGTGTAACCATGTCCAACGAGGCCGGCCGTTGCTCGGCCGCAGCATAGGCGGCCGCAAGCTGCAGGGCATCGGCAGCGCGCAGCGGATGCACCCGAAGAAAGCGAATCGAGGCCTGGCGAATGACATCACTCGGCTCGATTTGCTGCCAGACGCCGCTCAACTGCCGCACGCGCTCGAAAACGCGGGCCGCCTCGCGCGGATCGAGCGCACCGTCACGCTCTATCCGCGCCAGCGCCGAAGCGCACTCGACCTCGCAGCCCCACCAAACCAGCATGGTGGCATCTTGCTTGGCCAGCGCTTGCAGCGCCCGGCTTGATGTTTCGGATACGAGAAGCGGGACGATCGCCGAGGCGTCCCAAAATCTCATGGGCCGTCCCGCCGCTCTTCAATAAGAACGGCGACCGCCGAAGTGCCGCTTTTCATGCGCGGCGGCGGTTCTGTGAGGAGCGACTGCGGCATGCGAGCGCTGGCCGGCCGCAAAACACCTTCCCGGACGAGCCGCGCAATCCGCCCATCCTGTTCGTCTTTGCCGCCAGTCACCGGCTCGAGCCGCGCCACGGGGCGACCGCGATCGACGATGAGAACTCTGGAACCACCTCTTAGGCCGTCAATGAGCGCGCTGAGACGGTTCTTCGCGTCCGTGATGCTGACAATTTTCATGTGCTATAATAGCCAATTCAACAATGCTATTCAAGCGTGCACTTTCGCGGCGGTGTTGATTCGCCTCTAAAGGCGTAAACGTTGGGCTTCGAGGTCATCGACGAGAACGGCGGGACCAGGACGCAAGCGACAGCAGAAAAGAAACTAAGCTGTGTTGACATATGCCGTAGCATATGCCAAATGATGCTGATGTCTGAGAGGCACGTGAAGCTCTTCAAAAACGGGCGCAATCAAGCGGTGCGTATCCCGCGCGAGTTCGAGTTGCCCGGTGAGGACGCGATTATGCGCAAAGAGGGTCAGCAACTCATCATCGAGCCGGCGCCGCCCCAATCTCTCCTTGCTGTTCTCGCTACGCTGCCAACGCTTGATGAAGAATTTCCGCCGATGCACGACGTCCCGCCAGAACCGGTGGACCTTTAAGCGTGCAGTATCTGCTCGATACCAACATTCTCTCGGACCTGGTGCGGCACCCGCGTGGCCGGATTGCCGAACGCATCAAGGATGTGGGTGAACAAAACGTCTGCACCACCATCGAGGTCGCGGCCGAATTGCACTATGGCGCCGCCAAGAAAGACTCTTCACGGCTGACAGCGCAGCTCGAAACCATCTTGCAAGCTATCGACGTGCTTGCGCTCGAACAACCCACTGATGCCATTTATGGCTCGCTTAGAGCTACGCTGGAACAAGCCGGCCGATCTATCGGCGCAAACGACATGCTGATCGCGTCCCACGCATTAGCGCTGGGCCATACCCTGGTAACCGACAACGAGCGCGAATTTCGACGGGTCAAAGATCTTCGCGTCGCGAATTGGCTACGGTAATGTCGATCGCGCCGTTGGCCGCTTCGACGTAACGCAAATCAAGTCAAGCTTGACGGAACAAGCTGATATTTTGGAGCAGCTGGCGCTCAGATAAAAATGAACCGCACATATGTGCCAACGCGTGCGCCAGTAATGTGAGTGCGGCCCAGTCAGTGTCCGTTCCGCCCTAAAAGATGGGGTAATCGGCCTGTGGCTTGTGGATAGCTGAAGATTTTTGGTGCTGCGCTTGAGGCTGATGGTGAAGATCAAATCCAATAGGAGGAAACACGAGCTCCACCGAGCGGTGGAAACATGTCCTTCGCGGGACGATGGATGAGGTGAGTTCGCACGTCCGCTTGGAGCTGCCGTTCATCTGATGGCAAGGCCGCGGAAAAGATTGTTCCACCTCGTCTTCGAACCCCATGATGGAAGGGCCTTGGTGCCGATTCCGAAGAGAAGCACGAGCCCGTGAGTGACATCGACACTGCGGTGGTGGTGTATGGTCTGAAGGCGCTTGACCTCGAATGGCCGATTAGAGAAGCGACCGAAGTGTTGCATTGTCGCGATTGGTCGCTTAGGGCCAACAACAGACGTGTCGATAAACCACTAGGCAGAACGACCGGCACAGATTCCCGAAAGCGCTAAGACACCAGACCGCCGACTAAGGTGGCCCAATTGCCATCACATTCCGAATCTTTTAATTGGAGGTATGTCGCAACCGCAGCAAAGCCTCCCGCCACATCCTCTTACCTTTGGGCCATGCCCCAAGTGCAGACAGCCAATGCGGCTCGGACTCATTGAGCCAGCCGAACCCGGCTACGAGAACCGGACGTATCAGTGCGCGTCGTGCGGGCACTCCGAAATCAGGACGGTGAAATACCGCCAGGGCGAATAAGCCTAAAAGTCCCGACCGGGCTTGTTAGTGCGTCGAACTGTGCATTTCTTTCTGATGGCGCTTCACCAATCTTGCGCGATCATATGAATATTGGTGTTCTAACAACTCGGCACAGCGTTGCCATCGTTGGGCCAAACCGCTCCAGACCGCCCTGTTCTCAGGTGAACGGCTGAATTTGGCCATGACCTCGCACTCAGCGGCAAACCTCAAGAACCGATCTGAAGTGTTCATAGAGGGAACCTCCCGCGCTCCGTGGACCTATGGTGAACCGAATCGTCGATCTCCCGGAAAGTTCCGGTCGGAACGAAATAAATTTATCCGTGTGTCCGGTCTCTGCGGTTTCGGCGGACGAAAGGTGTTGCTAGCTAAAGTTCCCGTTCCGTCGAACGCACAACGTCGGACTTGAGTTGCTCGCTTGACAATCTAATTTCTTGGTCCAAAATTTTATTGCTAACGGGCAAAAACGCCGTGAAGATTGCTGCGTAGCTCGTTCGGGGCGGCAGCATGGCGATAACCACACGGACGGTTCGCTGGGCGCGACCCCGCGCATCAGTTAGGCAATACCCCAACTCGGTTGCCCCCGGCGAGCATTCGCTATCGGCAGCGACCAAAAACTGTGCACCGAGCGAACCGCCGAGTTGACGCGCCCGCTATTCGGAACGTTTGACCAACCGAAATGTTTCACCGATGGAGGGGCAGAAACGGCGGTGCCCTGTGCCTCGCTTGCCCAATAATCCAGACCGTGATTTTTCGACCGGTCAAAACGAAGACGATATCCACGCCGACATGGCCGATAACTTATTTGAGTCTCTGGTAGTCGGGTATAGCCAGCTCATCGATGGCCCGCGGGTCCGATTCCGCATCGGGGAAATAATAGCCCGGGCAATGAGCCGACGAACCAAATCCCCCCGTCGGTAAAGTTTTCGCTAGCATTAGCGGAGCCGCACATGCCGCATCACACGCCTTCAACACTCGCCATCGAACGCCCGCATCCAGTACGCGACGACACACGCACTCTCGTGTGCCTTTCTTGCGGCGACACCATGAAGCACCTCCGCACGCTCCCAAAATTTGGAGTGCGTCCGGAAAAGCTCATCTTCGTTTGCCCTTCCTGCAAAGGGGTCGATACAAAGGAAGCTAAGCGGGTGGCGTAAGAGTGTCTCAGTTGGCACCCCAAATTCAAGAAATCACGCGCGGCCAGCGCGACGGCGGTCAGGTCCAGATCTGACCATGTCGCAGATGGGGTCATTCGCGACCGGTGCGTTTAGTACCCGTGCCGATCAATGTCCGTTGTTACTCCTATAGCGACATTATAGTTCGGCGCACCGAAGTGACGCTAAATTGTTCGGCGCAGCGAAGTGACGCTAAGGGCCAATCGCCGACATCGATCCTTCGTCCGCACTTCAATTTGCAGGTTTGATGGCCAGTGCGTTGTAAGCCGCCAGAGGACGCCGAATAGCGTCACAGTTTCCCAATGATGTTCCCGGAACTCGCGCTCGCCGGGATTGCTTCTGGCGAATTGTGTTGTCCCGCCAAGTTAGTTTATATGCAAGACAACGATGTGGCCCTTCGTAATATCAGGACCATCGCCACACCTAAGTTCAACGCCATTGAAATCGACGGCTGTCATTCCTTGCTCGCTCTTTAACGCGGAAAAGCATTCCTCTGCTTTGTCGAGGATCATTTTGGGCGTCACCGACAGAACGTCGAGAAAAGCACTGGCTGTCTCGGCGGCTTTCTTATTGTCGCCGTCACCCCATCTGGCCGACAACAGCGGATAGTTGCTCTCGCAGGAGACGAAGAGTTCGAGCGCCTCTTGCGCCTTGATGTTTGCACCTGCCCCTCCGTCGCCCGCAATCTCAACGCTGCCGAGCATCCCAAACAAGCCTATTCCGGCGCAAAGAGCTTTTAGCGTCACTGAAGTAGCATCCTAGAGGTTGCTCCGACGGAGCTCTTCCCCTCGGCTGGCCAAACGCTTTCCTGATTTCGCTTTCTCAAATGCATCGATCTCCGCATCCAACGCGTCGAGCCGTATGGTCGCCCGGGCCATGCGCAACAGATCAACAGTTACTTTGGCCCGGCTGAATTCGGTCCTAATCGCGGCACGTTCGGAAACCCACCGGTGCGCCCGTTTCAGTTTCGATATCCAGGTCATTACCGCCACGCCGACAGCCCGGCCGCGACCGAGTGTCGGGAATTTTGGGAGGTAATGGCGCATCATCGTTCCACCTAGGCTGCCGCCCCAGGCCCAATCCTATAACGCTCTCGAATGGATCGAGTTTCAGATCAGCGCCAACGCTATATGTTGCCGCTAATGTGTGGGCGTTACACGCCGAGTGCGCGTCGATCGAGGCCCTCACCAAGGCGCTCGAGAGCTACATCACCGACCACTTGGGCACCGGCCACTAGGGACTCGCTTCGCCGGCACCCCAATTGCAACAATGTCAGGAGCCAGCGCCGCGAGAAATTTTCAGGGATGGCCTGACTTTTCACCCGAAAGCGGACATTCGAGCTCCTTCGCGTGATGTCGGCTAAGGGCCACAACCGGACTCATGCGCAGCAACAATCAAGCCAGCGTATCTTGGCTATAGTTTCTTTATCGAGGCGACGCTGATAGCGGCGGAGCAAAACCGCATTCGCCAAAAACGATGGATGATGAGACTAAATGATTTCTGGCAGTGATCACACCGCATCGGTCTGGAATGCAAAGATCGGCGTTCCACGGCAAGCTCCAAAGAGCCTCCGCCCGTCGGACAAATTAACGCCCAATCCTCGCTCTGGTTCCGGCGGTTTCGGGTTACAACAAAGCCCGTGCGGCCCGAGGCGTGCGTTTGCAGTCACGGCAAGTTGAACCAGATTGAGGGGTTGGCGGTTCAAGTATGTCGCCGCAGCGAAAGCGGAGGAACGCCATGATTGGGCTCATCGGGCGGATCGCCGCCCTGACGATGTTTGTCGTTGCGCAAATCGCTCACGCAGAGGCCGCCGCGCTCAATGTGTACAGCGCCATCGCGACGCGCGGTGCGCTGGAGGAACTCCTTCCTCAATTCCAGAAGCAAAGCGGGCAGACGCTGGCCATCACATGGGGTACCGCCGCCACGTTGACCAAACGTATCGCCGCGGACGAGCCGGCGGATGTCGCGATCCTCACCCGCGCGAATATCGACGCGCTGAAAAAGGACGGCAAGATCGAGCCTGACACCGACATCACGTTAGCGCAATCGAGTATCGCGGTAGCGATCAAGTCCGGGGCACCCAAGCCCGACATTTCTACGCCCGAGAAGCTCAAGGAAACGCTGCTAAAGGCCAAGGCCATCGCCTACAGCAATCCAGCATCTGGCGGCGCCAGCGGCGTTTATTTCGCCGCACTCCTCGAACGCATGGGTATCGCCGATCAGATGAAGGCAAAGACCAAATTCCCGCCCGCGGGCGAAAATTCCGCCAATCTTGTCGTCAGCGGCGAGGCCGAGCTTGCCATACAGCAAAAGCCCGAACTCATGAACGCCGCCGGCGTCGACATTGCCGGTTTGCTACCGGGCGATCTGAACGAAGTTACGGCGTTCGGCGCCGGCATCACGGTGCGCTGCAAGGATGTCGATACGGCGACGGAGCTGCTGAAGTTCCTACAGTCCCCGGAAGCAGCCAAAGCGTTCAAGGCGAGTGGGTTCGAGCCGGATCAATGAGCCATAAATTGCCCCAACGCCCCCAACGGCGCAACGGCGCATGCCGCTAACATCGCGGCGTTTCGGCGATATTACCGGGCTCAATCCTCATGAAACCGAGACCGGCGCTAACCACACTCGGCGACCTCCACCGCGCGACGCCGTGGGTGCACGCTTGCGGCCTCGGGTGTCAGGGCGTCGTTTCGAAGCGGCGCGGATCGCCTTATCGCAGCGGCCGGTCTGACCGTTGGATCAAGGTGAAAAAATCCGAAGGCCCCGGCGGTGCGGCGGCTGGAAGAGGAAGAGTGGAAATAAGGAGAACATAAATTGTAACGAACTAGATACGGTTCCTCTCGCTTGACAAACGCGATCATCGGACCAAGACTTTTACTGCACCCTTTCTGACACGGAGGTTTCGATGGTTCCACCGGGTCAAGAGGCCGCGAGGATTGGTGCGGTTTTCGTTCGGGCCACGCCATAGCGGTAAGGCGGACGGACGGTTCGCCAGGCGCGGCACTCAGGGGTCATATCAGTAGGGCAGGCCCCCAATTTGGCCGTCCCCGGCGAGCTTCATTTTCATTTGGGATTGCATGGTCGTGTGGACCAGCGATTTGCGACCCGATGCCTTGAGGAGGCACGTGTCATGGTTCACGCTCGTCACAAAGCATTCTTAGCGGAGGTGCTAAGCTTGGCAGAAACTCGCCGACCAAGCGACGAACGTCAAAGCCCTTGAAGTCAGTCAAGTTTCAGAGTCAGATCGGGGCAATTAATTATCTGCGATGCTCGAGCTGCGCTGCGGGAGGGGTGATGTGTTTCAGCCTACCGGTTGCGACACAACCATCCTACGTGCGGCGCAATGACCGAATGCTGACGTCGGTACCGATCTGCTTTGGCAGAATCTCTTGAGAAGCAGGGTTCCGAATCCGACCCGTCGGGCTCCCTGGCAATGGGAACGTTGTGCTCTTGCCAATGGATTTCTAGGACCGCGCCTGCTCGGTGCCGCTGCACAGTCAGACAGTTCGAAGCAAACTAAAACCGCCAAACGCTGTGCGCTCCAACGCGGGTGACGGGGGCAATCGTGAACCATCCTTTATTCCGCAGTGCAGCAATTCGGCGCCGTATTAGAGCGCCCGACGGAACTAGAACCCAGCTCTTTGCGTTGGCGGAAAACCGGGACTCCGCGCGTAGGATTGTCGCCGGTGGAGGAGGCGACCGATGACTGTCAAAGCTATCGTATCCAAGAAAGGCAGGGATGTCGTCACAATCGAACCGAGTGCGACTTTAGAAGCAGCAATTGCAAAATTAGCGGAGCACCGAATTGGTGCGCTGGTCGTGCTTGGCGCGGGCCGGCGTGTGATCGGTATTTTATCTGAGCGCGACATTGTGCGCGCATTCGTGGAATTTGGCGCAGATGCGCTAACAAAACGGCTGGCGCAAGTCATGACCCGCGAGGTCGCGACCTGTGGCGAGACCGAGACGGCTATGTCCATCATGGAGCGGATGACCACAGGCAGGTTCCGACACCTTCCGGTGATCGAGCGAGGTCGGCTGGTCGGCATCGTCTCGATCGGCGACATCGTCAAATACCGGCTGTGGGTAATGGAACAGGAGTCCGCGGCATTGCGCGACTATATCCAGAGCGCATAGGCGGGCCGACGGACTCAACCGCCTGCTGATCTGGCAATGCGACTAGGCGGCGGCACGAGCACACGCTCTGTGTGTGTTCTTGGTCATTAAGGCACAGACGCTTGGGCTAGGCTAGGCGCTCGTTTAGGGACCGCCAGCCGCATCCTACAGGCCTACTTTAATTAGCGGCCGATCAGTCGATCTGGCGAACCAGCGTGCGCACTTGCCGGAGCAAAGCCTGCAGTTGCCGGCGTTCCTCAAAAGCTTCACCCGTATATTGTCCATGCTTCAATGCGTTTTTGTTGCCGCGCGGAGCGCCCGACCCCGGCGCACCGCCATGCATCCGACAGCGTCTTTTTCCGCTCACCGCCGGAGACATACACGGCTTGCCCGAGCGCGTTTTCGCCCCGCAGCGGGGGCTGGAAAGCATCGGGTCGGTATTACGTGGATGGTGGGTCGTCATCCTTTTTATCGCCGAGTCCGCGGAGGTGGAACAGGCTCTAATTCGCTAATGACGCCCCTCGGAGCTCGCGGCGCATCGCCCAATGCGGGCATGATCTGCATACGCTTCTTCGACGCCGTTTTCTGCGCAGCCGGATTATCGTTCCCGGCAATCGTCTGGCTGCGATCGTTGACCGACACATACTGCGCTGCGGCCTTCTGCTCGTTGCCAGCCCGGTAGCGCTGAAACGTTTCCACCAGGGCCGCAGTTGTTCGCGCCAGCTTGTTGTACGTGCGCTCGGCGCTGTCCTGCTCCTGAAGGCTTTCGGCGTGGGCGAGGCGATTTGCGAACCGCATTGCGGCAAATTCACTCGCAGCGATTAGAGCCAAGAGCATGGCCTCATGCTCATCTCGGGGTCCACGACTCTTGATGAACGCCAGCATGAATTTGACTCCCGGCACGTCGGCACGTTCGCTGTTCGATCCCGCGTTGGCTACTTGGTGGATAAGGCCGATCAAGAAATCCTCATCGCTCGTTCCGAAGGCGGGCATCACGAGCGCGAGGTCACAGTCGTGGATCGTCACATGAGTTACGCCGTTTATCTTGACCATCGCCAATTCCATCGTCGCACCATCGACGGATTTAGGGTCGGCAGCCAAGTCGGCAACTTTTTTATCAACAGACTCGCTCATTGTTGTTTCTCCGTATGCTCAGAAATCCAGGCTAAGTTCGCGCGGACTCGCGCCTGTTTCACTCCAATTTCGATCCTACAAACGGCGCGACCATCAGGTCTCCCGCCTGACCCGCACTGAAATCGTCACGAGCTCGGATGCGCCGATCGTCTCCATCGCGGGTTGGCGCGCATCTGTGAGTGCCGGCTTCGCATTCGCAATCTCCTCCGGCGCCATTCCACGCGTGGTCGGGGTCACGGCGCCTACGATTGCCTGTCCGCCGTCATTCACGGAAACGTTTTGTTGGAGCATGACTTTTTGTTCCGCGCCGGCGCGATGGCGCTTGAGCCCCGCTAATTGGTCCATGTAGGTTCGAGCGAGCTGATTGAGTCCGCGGATAGCGCTGTCCTGTTCCTGTAGAGTCTGGGCTCGAGCAAGTCGCCCGGCGAGCCTTACAACGGCGGCATGAACAAGGGCCATTTGCGCAAGTTGCATCGCGCCGGGCTCGTCGTTGGGCTTTGCGCTTTTGATGACGGCGAGCGAGAAGAAAAGCTCATCGCCATCAAACCGATTATTTTCTCTCGCACTCGCATTGAACAGCTGGCCGAAAAGCCCTTGGGCAAAGTGGGCATCCGTCGTTCCGAGCAGCTTCATGAGCGGCCCGAAATCTTCGGTTTCCTTCGGGTGATCTTGCGAAGCAGCCGGAGGCTGAGCGCCGTTGGGTGGCGCTAGCTTTACCGATAGCCGCTGGCCTCGTTCGCGGATGCGATGCTTGCGCTGGGGGGATTTAAGCTGCGGTATTTCAATATCAGGCTTGCGCCTTTTGCGTTGTACCATGGTGCTTCGTCTCCGTTCTGACGGATACTGAAGCGCGCCCAGGTAACGCACTTGTCTCAATAACGGTAATGCGGTCCCTTTAATGGGGTTCCGTCAGATTACTACTTTTTTGCCCCACCCTTGCAGCGGTTGTTATCTTTGGCGATACTTTGCATGGGGTTGTTCTAAAAGTTTTTGAATAGGGTCGCTCGATACAGATTTTATCGCACACCCGGCGCGGGAATAACCGAGAAAATTCGACCGCGTCGGCGCCGGATGCCTTACCGATCGGGCGTCGAATTCATCGACAAGAACGGCGGCGGACTAGGTGTGCGGTTGCGCAAGCGGCAGCCAAAAACACTCAGGCGGGGCGCGGCAGAGTTCAGCTAACCACGCTGTGCACCCACAGCGCAGCCCAGATCCAACCGCCTGTCCAGGCGACCGTCAGGAGACCACCCAGCACGACCAGCGCCAGGCCCCACAGATCCATGCGGACTTCCCCGCGGTCGGAAGGTTCAGACGACGCAATTGCGACTGGCCGCGCCGCCAATTGTTCATGAACTTCTACACTCACGCCTAGGCCTCGGTACCTGTCATCTTCCTATGCAGCGGCACCGTGAAATGACGGTGACGCTGAATTAACACTGGCCGGGCCAGACGCGAGGCGCGCCGCCTTTAGGAGGAAGGGCAAAAGCGACTTGGGACCTCCCCAAAAGACAGTGGGACCAATATTACATTATGTTGCCTGAAACTAAGTGCCTCTATTGTTGTGAGGTTAATTTTAGTGCGTGTTAACATAACTCCTCCGGAGGTGCGTCGCGCCTTGGTCATCGAGGCGCTGTCGCTAACCGGCCGTTTTGTCGAAAACCGGGGGGCAAAACCTAAAGGACTGGCGCTACGGGCCATCACTGCCCATTTGTGTAAGCTACCACTATCGGGGGCGGATTTTTATTCCCCTCGGTATACTGCTGATGGTTGAAACAATCATCACAAGGGCGACCATGCGCGTTTTATCCGTGTGGATTACGGAGTTCATCAAGCTCCTCGGAAGACGGCGGCTGCACCCGCTCAATGCGGAATGTCCGATCTGTCGCCAAATGGTCCGTCTGCATTACAACAAGGCCGGCCGACGGCACTTATTCGCGCATGCACGCGCTTACTCGCGCAGACTATACGAAGGGGCTCGTTATGCCGCGCACTACACCACTACGATCAAGTGCGTAGGATCGGGTGCTCCAGTGAAGTTCGATCCTCGCCCGAACGAAACCCAGCGCTTCAAGCCACCGAATTTGGCTTAAGCGCCAATGATAAGTCGGTTGCCCGACGCGTGTTGCGCCTCATGCGGTCGGGAGCCAAGAATAGATTCTGACGAGCAAAGATCATCGGTTCTCGACATGCGCTGCCGTTTCGGCGCACCGGGAAAGCCAACCTTCCTTGACCCGTTTCTGGCTATTCAAAGATCCTGCAATGCCGCACATCGTTTCGGTTCCCGCAAATGCTGACGCGGCAATGAATATAGGCTCGGCAGAAGGCAAACAACGATGTTCTTGGAAATGACGGACGTGGCGCGCGCACCCCGGTTTTCACGCTCGTGCCAGTTTCATGTACGCAGAAATTAAAGGTCGAAGGGCCCTTGAGCCATATATGATTGAAGATGTTATTCTCAAAAGAGGTCATGGAGATCGCCGGGGGGTTTGCGCCTTCCGGCGCCGGGAGGATCGTAATGGGACGGCATGTGACGGCCTTGTTGGCGGGCACGTTATTGTTTTCACTCGCCACCGACGCCATTGCGAAGGGCAAGATCATTGGCGTTTCTTGGTCAAACTTCCAGGAAGAACGGTGGAAGACCGACGAGGCGGCGATGAAAGCCGCGATCGCGGCCGCCGGCGACAAATATGTCGCCGCCGACGCGCAATCGTCCGCGCAGAAGCAATTGACCGATATCGAAAGCCTGATTGGCCAGGGCGCCAACGTGCTGATTGTGCTGGCGCAGGATTCCGCCGCTATTGGGCCGGCGGTGCAAAAGGCAATTGATGAAGGCGTGCCGGTGATCGGCTATGATCGACTGATCGAGAATCCGCGCGCCTTTTATATCACCTTCGACAATAAGGAAGTTGGGCGCATGCAGGCGCGCGGCGTGTTCGCGCTCGCGCCGACCGGCAATTACGCCTTCATCAAAGGATCGTCGGCCGATCCGAACGCCGACTTTCTGTTCGCTGGTCAAATGGAGATACTGAAAGCGGCAATCGCCACGGGCAAGATCAAGAATGTCGGTGAGGTCTATACCGATGGCTGGCTGCCAGCCAATGCTCAGCGGAACATGGAACAGATCCTGACCAAGAACGACAACAAAATCGATGCGGTCGTTGCCTCGAACGACGGCACAGCCGGCGGCGCGATCGCCGCGCTGGCGGCCCAGGGCATGGCCGGAACCGTTCCGGTCTCGGGCCAGGACGGCGATCATGCCGCACTCAACCGAATCGCGCTCGGCACACAGACACTGTCGGTGTGGAAGGACGCCCGCGAGCTTGGCAAAAGGGCGGCCGAAATCGCAGCACTGCTTGCGGACGGCAAGACGGTAAGCGAGGTTGGTGGCGTCGTGAAGTTCGCCGGCGGCCCGAAAAGGATCGAGATGAACTCATTGTTCCTTACGCCGATCGCGATTACCAGGGATAATCTCGACATCGTCATCAATGCAGGTTGGATCAGGAAGGACGAGGTCTGCCAGGGAGTGAAGTCCGGCGCGGTCAAGATTTGCGACTTGTCGCGATGAGGCTATGACTTCAATCAAGTTCGCCGGCTGCGCGCTTTCTTAAAGCGACGGAACTCGACACGCGCATGCTCGGTATGGTCGGCGCGTTGGCATTGATCTGGATCGGTTTCCATTTGCTATCGGGCGGCTTGTTCCTCACGCCGCGCAATTTGTGGAACCTATCCGTGCAATCCGCATCCGTCGCCATCTTGGCGACCGGCATGGTGCTCGTCATTGTGACGCGGAACATCGATCTATCGATCGGATCGATGCTGGGTTTTATTGGCATGGTCATGGGTGCAACCCAGACCGATCTTCTTTCGAAACTCTTGGGCTTCGAACATCCGGCGACTTGGGCGGTGACGCTGGCGATCGGCTTGAGCCTCGGCGTCGTCCTCGGCGGCCTGCAAGGGTTTGTGGTCGCCTATCTCGGGGTTCCTTCCTTTATCGTCACGCTTGGCGGTCTGTTGGTGTGGCGCGGGGCGGCCTGGTGGATAACGAGCGGTCAGACCATTGCGCCACTCGATTCAAGGTTTAGGCTCATGGGTGGCGGTCCGGAAGGCTCGATCGGCGCCGACTGGAGTTGGGTGATCGGCGCGCTCGCTTGTTTCGCGGTCATCCTGTTCATGGCGACCGGTCGCGTCCGGCGAGGGAAGTTTCTTTTTCCATTGCGGCCGTTAGCTGCCGAAGTCCTTCTTGGCGCGGTTGCTTGCGCGTTCATCATCGCCGCAATCGCAGTCGTCAATGCTTATCCGTGGCCGATCGGCAGCGTTCGCCGCTTCGCCGAAGCAAACCGGATATCGCTGCCGCCAGGCGGTCTGTTCATCGCGCACGGCATCGCCATCCCGGTGCTCATCGCGATTGGCACGGGCGTCGTGATGACCTTTCTTGCGACACGAACCCGCTTCGGTCGCTACGTCTATGCCATCGGCGGCAATCCGGAAGCGGCCGTGCTTGCCGGCATCAATACCCGCTGGGTCATCGTGAAAGTCTTTATGCTGATGGGGTTTTTGGCCGCACTGAGCGGCGCGATATCGATCGCTCGTCTCAATGCGGCAACTAATTCGGAGGGCACGCTTGCCGAACTCTTGGTCATCGCCGCGGCCGTCATCGGCGGCACTTCGCTGGCAGGCGGCGCCGGAACTATCGCCGGCGCGATGCTCGGCGCCCTTCTTATGCAGTCGCTGCAGTCGGGCATGGTGCTTCTTGGTGTTGATACCCCGCTGCAAAGCATCGTTGTCGGTGTTGTTCTGGTGATCGCGGCGTGGCTCGACGGCGCCTATCGGCGGCGGGCGTAGACCGATGGATCTAACACGCACCGCTCTCGTCGCCATGCGGGATATTGCGATCGCATTCGGCGGAATTCATGCCGTCGATCGCGTGTCGATCGAGCTCCACGGTGGCGAGGTGACCGCGTTGGTCGGCCACAATGGCGCTGGCAAGTCGACCTTGGTCAAGATTTTCTCCGGCGCTTACCAGCGCTACGCGGGAACGATCTTCGTTCGTGGAGAGGAGGTAGCGATCGCCGATCCCCGCGACGCCAAAGCCTACGGCATCGAGACCATCTATCAAACACTTGCACTCGCCGACAATCTGGACGCGGCCGCCAACCTTTTTCTTGGCCGCGAGCTGCGCACACGCTGGGGGACACTCGACGACATAGCGATGGAAGCGGAGGCGCGCAAAGTCATGGGACGTCTTAGCCCGCATTTCGCGCGCTTCAAGGATCCGGTCAAAGCATTGTCCGGGGGCCAACGCCAATCGGTGGCGATCGCGCGGGCAATCCTGTTCGATGCGCGCATTCTGATCATGGACGAGCCGATGGCGGCGCTCGGACCGCAAGAGACGGCACAGGTCGGCGAGATCATCCGCCAGCTCAAGGACGAGGGCATCGGCATTTTCCTCGTGAGCCACGATATCCACGATGTTTTCGATCTAGCGGATCGGATTTGTGTGATGAAGAATGGGCGTATCGTCGGCACCGTACGCGTCGCGGACGTCACCAAGGACGAGGTGCTTGGCATGATCATTCTCGGCAAGTGCCCGCCAACCGCTATTCCCGGGCCGGGCGCATCGACAATAACGAGCTAAAGCGCGCTCAAACTCCTCGCTATCGCCGCCATCCGACGACATTGAATGGAGCCAATCTGTGCGCCGCGCTCTGCTCGCTTTCTTGCTGCTTCTCCCGCTTCATGCCGCCTATGGTGAGCCGCTATGGCAGACCCTGCCGCCGACGCCTGCCCGAGTGCCCGGCGAGCACAGCGGCCTCGCGAAGGTCAACGGCATCAGTCTTTATTACGCGACGATCGGCCACGGTTCGCCTGTCGTGCTGCTGCACGGCGGCCTCTCCAACTCGGACTATTGGGGCAATCAGCTCAAGGCTCTCACTCCGCACCACACCGTGATCATTGTGGACAGCCGCGGTCACGGGCGGAGCACACGCGACGCCCGCCCGTACGGCTACGACCTCATGGCCAACGACGTCGTAGCCTTGCTCGACACGCTTCACCTTGCCAAGGTAGACGTGGTCGGGTGGAGCGACGGCGCCATCATTGGTCTTGACCTCGCCATGCGTTATCCCGGCCGGCTCGGCAAGGTGTTCGCCTTCGCCGCCAACACTGTCACGGCGGGCGTACAAGAAGGCGTCGAGAAAAATCCCACGTTTGCCAAATTCATCGCGCGCGCCGGGCGCGAATACGCCAAGCTCTCGGCCACGCCGAACAATTATGACGCTTTCGTCGCGCAGATCAGCAAAATGTGGGAGACCGAACCGAATTGGACCGACGCGCAACTGCGGTCGATCCGGGTGCCGGTGCTGGTGGCTGACGGCGACCACGACGAAGCGATCAAGCGTGCGCACACCGAATACATTGCCGCCACGATTCCCAACGCGGGCCTGCTGATCCTGCCCAATACCAGTCACTTCGCCTTCCTACAGGACCCTTCATTGTTCAACGCCGCATTGCTGCATTTCCTCGGCGACCGCTAACCCGCGATGCCGGGAAAGCGATTGCATCAACATGAAAGAGATCCGGTTGGTGAACCGGACCTCCTCACCACCGCGCGCTCCGAACCGATAAGCGGTGTTGCAACGCTGCCGGCTACCGGTCATGCTTCGACCGGAGGTGACCATGAGTGCGGCGGCCGCTTACGAATTAATTGCGTTCAATACCGCGGCATCGTCGGACAACAAGATTTCACGACGATTCGGTCGCGCGGCAATTCGGGTTTCGCGGCGCGTTGGTGCCGGGGGTGGAGGTGTACGCTTATATGGCACACATGCCGGTAGCCCGGTGGGGCCGCCGCTGGCTTGAAAGCGGCCAAATCGAATGCCGATTTCGGAAGCCGGTCTATGACGGCGCGCTTACACGGGTAACGGCGAACGAAGCAAACGATCAGCTCGTGCTCGGCGTTGAAAGCGGCGGAGAACGCTGCGCCACCGGACAGGCCTTCGTCCCGTCAGACGGACGAGTTGCGCCGAGCTTCAACGCACTGCCGACAAGCGCGCCACCCGCCTCGCGCCCAACGGCGAGCGAGGCTTCGCTCGCGCCGGGGCGGGCGCTTGGCATTATACCTTTGACGATCGATCGCGCCATGCTGTCCCGTTATCTCGAGGAAATTCGCGAGACCGACCCGATTTACTTGGCTGAAGGGCTGGTGCATCCAGGCCAGGTCCTGCGTCTCGCTAATGCCGCTCTTGTGCAGAATGTCGTCCTTGGCCCCTGGATCCACGTCGGCAGCAAGGCCCGTCATCATGCGGCGGCGCGCATTGGCGAGGAGTTGACGCTGCGTTCGAACATCACCTCGAACATCGTCTCCAAGGGCCATGCGACCGTTGAATTCGATGCGCTGGTGATCGCTAACGGCTCGGCGTGCATCGCCGAAATCACCCACGTCGCAATTTGGCAGCCGAGACAGGTATCCGAAGGCTCGCGCGCGGCTAATGGCAGCTGATGTTCCGCTGATGCCGCCCTGGAGACAAAGTCCCGCCCGCACTAAACCATCCGTGCCGTCTCTTTTGGTCATCGGCCGGCAAATATCGGGGCGCGCTTCTCCACGAAGGCGCGCGCAGCCTCCTTGTGATCGTCGGTGCGACCAGTCTCGATCTGCCGCCGGGCCTCGAGATCCAGCAATTCCGCGAGGGTGCCGTTTTCGGCGGCGTTGAAATTTTGCTTCATCAGCGCGAGCGCAATCCGCGGGCCTCGTGCCAGTTTGCCGGCGAGCAGCATGGTTGCGCCGGCGAGATCGGCGTCCGCAACCACCTTGTTGACTATTCCGAGCGCGAGCGCCTGCATCGCATCGAGTGGCTCAGCCGTATAGTAAAGTTCGCGGGCCTTACCCGAGCCGATAAGCTTGGAGAGAAAGTAACTGCCGCCAAAATCGCCGGAAAAGCCGATATTGGCAAAGGCAGTGACGAAACGCGCCGATTGTGCCGCTATGCGGAGGTCGCAGGCGAGTGCGAGCGCCATTCCAGCTCCCGCCGCAGGCCCGTTCACCATCGCGATCGTCGGCTTGGGAATTTCGTGCAAAAGCCGGGAAACCTCCATGCGGCGACGCAGATGCGTCACGGCTTGGTCCACGCTGCGCTCGGCTGACCCCTCGGCCATGCTTTTGACGTCGCCGCCTGCGCAGAATGCGCGACCGGCGCCGGTGAGAACGATAGAGCCGACACCAGGATCGCCCGCCAGCCGCGGCAGCGCTTCCAGCAGGCCATCCATGATCGGCGTCGAAAGTGCGTTGAGCCGATCCGGCCGATTGAACGTCAGCGTCGCAACACTATCTGACATTTCTTCGATAAGCTGCTGTTCCATCCGCAACCCCTCTTGGCGACCTAATGCTGCTCGCCGGTACTTTGGCACAGGTATGCGAAAGGTGCACCAAAGGACCCGCTGGGAGCTGCCTCAACGTGTTACAGGTCGCTTGGGCTTATCGTCTGCCGTGAGGCGCTCAAGTCGAGAAGCGTCCGGCGGTCAGAGAATGTGAGGCTTCGCAAGCGCCTGGCTGGCGAGCGCATCAGCGATTGATCGAAAGGATATCGGCAATGTCGGAAGATCAAGAAGCCAACGAAGAACGGCCGTGTCTGCACTGCCTCATCGTAGAGCTGATCGATGATTTTTTTGCGGAATATCCCGTCAGTTCTAATGAGCCCGATATCATCGATACCGACGAGGTCATTACTGCCGTCGCCAAGGTGGTGGCAGAGTTGACGTCCAGCCAAGAGGGCGCGGTCCGCCAAAGTATGATCGAGCAGCTGATGCGCGAAATTATGAACTATGACGCGGAGTTCCGTAAGCAAGACGCGATGGGGACGGACCGCTCCCATGCGCGACACTAGGGCGTGCGCTCATCAATTGGGGGCAGCCTTCAAGGATGCTCATGATCACGTGCGATATCGGCCAAGCTCATGGGATTTGGCTATGCGGGAGCGTCGCCAAACTGGCGTGATGCATGGACAGCCAGCCATGCGCGGATAAGGCTGACCATGTGGCGCGGCCGCCTAGAACCGCGCGAAGGTCAGCACAAAAACAATGAGCAAAGCCGCTACCGCGACCAGGCCTTGCAGCAGGGTTGCGGCGGTGAAAGTGGTCAATCCGCGCAGCGGACGCAGTCCCGCACTTGTCGATACCAGCCAGAAATATTCGTCGTTGACGTGCGAGAGGGTCATGGCGCCGGCGCCGATGGCGAGCGCGGCGAGCGCTCTTGCGGTCTCATCGTCGATCCCAAGCGGCGTCAGCAGCGGCTGCACCATGCCGGCGGTGGTAATCGCTGCGACCAGCGACGAACCTTGCAGGACTTTTATCACCGCCGCGATGAAAAACGGCAGCAGGACGCCGCCGGCGAATCCGAGATGCAGTGAAAGCAATCGCTCGCCGAGTAATTCGGCCATGCCGGTTTCCTGGCAAAGCCGTTGCAAGCCGCCGGCCGCGCCGACAATCAAAAGCACACCGGCGACGTTGCCAACAATGCGCCCGGTCCAGGCGGTTTCGGGAAGAAGCTGCCGGCTTCGGCGCCACAAACCGGCAGCCATCAGTCCGACGGCGGCGAGGAAAAGCAGAAGTGGCCGTCCGACCCCCAGGACTGCCTCGCGCGCGGCCCCACCTCCTAGCGGCTCGCTCGGAATATCGCCGAGCGACTGGACGATCAGCATCAGTATCGGCATCGCTGTCGCCGTCATCAGCACGGCGGCGGACCAGCCGCTGCGCTCGTCTATCGCTCTCGGCTGCAGCACGGTCGCGGGCAGTTCCGCTTTCGCCGATCGCCATCGCGTCCAAACCGCGCCGAATGCCGCGGCCACCATGGCCACCGGCACGCCGATTAAAATGGTCGGCTCCCATGCGGCGTCGAGAATGGCAGCGGCCGCGACCGGCACCGGCGAAAACAAAATCAGCCCATGGCTTGCGGAAATCGCCAGGGCCGGCGCAATTGTGGCCGCCTCGCGGTTGGCGGCACTGCCTCCGCCAATGGCGCGAAGGAACGGCGTGAGGAATGCGAACGCTGAAGCCGGCGAAGCGGCGAGCCCGGCAACCAATCCGACGAGCGTCGCCAATCTGGTCGATCCAAACCATCGCCGGCGGGCGAGCGCCGCCGCCAACCAGTCGGAGGCCGCGCTGGCTTCGGCGATGCCGCCGACGAAGCCAGCCGCGACGATCGCCAGTCCGGGAGAATAAATCGCCTGCGAAAAGCCGAGGCCAAAGGTTTTGCCGATCAAGCCGGTGGAAAGTCCGGCGGCGAATCCAAAGGCGGTGGCGACAATCAGGAGCGCGAGGAACGGATGCAGCCGCCCCGACCGCGTTACCAGCGCGATAACGATGACGGAAGCCAAAAGCGCAACCGCCTGGAGAAGAGGCAGGGCGGACATCGAAAATTTGACCTCGCTGTCGGGCTAATGCGCTATCGCGCACCGTACCGAATTTTTATTCGGTGGGTGTCGCGCATTTTAATGGCTTCCTTGCTGCGGGCGGAAAGAGAATCCGATCAGAAAAGAAGACCCAAGCCGCTTCTGCCGCTGGCAGGGTTCTGGCATCGTGCCGACCATGAAGGGTCACGGCTCATGAGCGTCGACGTCTTCGGAGATTGCCGTAGATTTTGCCGGACCGGCATCCTGGCAGGCGCTATTCTGCTGGGCGGGCTGGCACAGGGACTGGGCGCGCCGGCCGATTTCATTCATGCCGATGGCAAGCGTCTGGTCGATGGCCGCGGCGCACGCTTTACCGTCAAAGGAATCAACCTCGGCAATTGGCTCGTCCCTGAAGGCTATATGTTCAAATTCACGCGCGCCCGCGCGCCGAGCGAGATCGCGGGCGTCATCGGGGCGCTGGTCGGACACGAGGAAGCTTCGCGCTTCTGGACGAGGTTTCGCGACGTCTATGTGGCCGAGCAGGACATCCGCTTTATCGGCGCGGCTGGGTTCAATACCGTGCGGGTGCCGCTGCATTGGCGGCTGTTTGTCGAGCCAGACGCCGGCGGAGCCGACCGCTTCGAGGGGCCGGGCTGGTTTCTCCTCGACCGGATGGTGCAATGGTGCCGCGAATCCGGCTTGCGCGTCATCCTCGATCTGCACGCCGCGCCCGGCGGTCAGACCGGCGTCAATCACGATGACGGACCGGGCTTTCCGCTGACATTCTATGTGCCGCGCGATCGTCGGCTGACGGTCGCGCTGTGGCGCGCGCTTGCCGCGCATTTCCGCGACGAGCCGGCGATCCTCGGCTACGATCTTTTGAACGAGCCGATTTCGCCCTATAGCGACGAGGATTACCTCAATCCGCAGTTGGAGCCGTTCTACTGCGAGATCGTCGCCGCCATCCGCAGCGTCGATACCAATCATCTGGTGTTGCTTGCCGGCGCGCAATGGAGCACGAGTTTCGCGGTGTTCAGCCGGCCGTTCGACGCCAACGCCGTCTACACCCATCACAAGTTTTGGGCCAACCCGACGCGTGACGCGCTGCAAAGCTATCTGAATTTCGGCAACCGCTGGAACGTGCCGCTGCTGATCGGCGAAACCGGCGAATCCACCGACGCCTGGAACGAAAGCTTCCGCCAGCTGCATGAAAGTCTGGGCATCGGTTGGGTTTTCTGGCCGTACAAGAATCTCTAACTCGCGCGCCGCCGTGATCTCGATCGAAAAGCCGCCGGGTTGGGAGCTGATCGCCGCCGCCGGCAGCGTCGCGCCGGGGTCGCTCATGCCGGAAGCGTTGCCACCGCGCGAGCGGGCGCTGGCGATCCTCGAGGCCTATTTGAAGGCAGCCAAGTTCGAGAATGGCCGCGTCAATGCCGGTTATCTCAAGTCGCTCGGCTTGGCCGTCCCGTAGCCGGATTATTTCGCCAGCGCGTCGGCGCCGGCCTTGGCGACTTGCGCGTCCTGCGACGACAGCGCGCCGGAGACGCCGATCGCGCCGACGATCTTGCCGTCGACCACGATCGGCAGCCCGCCTTCGAACGGCGTGATGTCCTTGACCGCCAGCAGCCGCATGCCGGCCCCGCCGGCGGCAATGGCGTCGTCCAGCGCCTTGCTCGGCCGCTTGAAGTACAGCGCGGTGCGCGCTTTGCCCTCGGACGCGCGTGATCGCGGCAAGCTGGGTGTTGTCGAACTTGTGGAACATCACCAGATTGCCGCCGCTGTCGAGAATGGTGATGGCGACCTGCCAGGAATTCTTGGCCGCTTCGAGTTCGGCCGCCGCCATGGCGCGCTTGGCGTCGTCGAGCGTGATCGGCGGTCCGTAAGGCGGCGTCGCCGAGTAGCTGCTGGGCCGAAGGCCGGTCCGGCGCAGCATGGCGAAATGCGGCCAACGCGCAGACGAAGCGCGAGCATCCGGGACATTTGCGATCACCCCTCCACAGCAAGGCCGCCTGGCGCGGCGCGGCGGCACAATAAGCGGCAAACACGGCCGGTGGAAGCCGCCTGCAAGGCGGCTTCTGGGCGCCTCAAGACCGCACTTTCGCGAACGTGATCGCGATAACGGGCTGCGATCCGGCCGCAGCCGCGATTATATTTGCGCTTGCCAGCTCAGGAGACGCCGCCATGTTTTCGCTTCCGAGAAAAGCTGCGAAATGCCGTCCGCCGACCAAGCCCTGCCGGGCCGGCCGACCGCCGATCCCAACCGCGCGGCAGCACTTCGTCAACGGCCATCCGCTGAAGGGCCCCTATCCGGAAGGGCTGGCCATGGCGATGTTCGGGCTTGGCTGCTTCTGGGGCGCCGAGCGTAAATTCTGGGAGCTCGGCGATGGCATTTACGTGACCGCAGTCGGCTATGCCGGCGGATTTACGCCCAATCCGACCTATGAGGAGGTGTGCAGCGGCCGCACCGGCCACAACGAAGTCGTCCTCGTGGTCTACGATCCGAAGAAAATTTCCTACGAGCGACTGCTCAAGACATTTTGGGAAACTCACGATCCGACCCAGGGCATGCGGCAGGGCAACGACGTCGGCACGCAATACCGCTCCGGCATCTACGTGTTTTCGCCGGAGCAGCGCGCGGCGGCCGAGGCATCGCGGGCCAGCTACGCCAAGGCGCTCGCCGCCGAGCGCATGGGCGCGATCACGACCGAAATCTGCGACGCGCCGCCGTTCTATTTCGCCGAGGACTATCACCAGCAATATCTGGCGAAGAATCCGCACGGCTATTGCGGCCTCGGCGGCACCGGCGTGAGCTGCCAGATCGGGACCGGGGTCGCCGCGTACATCGCGTAGCGGCATGTCGACCGGCCGCGCGGCTATTCGCACTGCGCTATTCGCCAGTCGGCGCTTTGCTCGCAAGCCGTCGGCAGCGCGCGGAGGTCATGCGGCAGATCGAACGCGGCTTTCAAACGGCGCTGTTTTTTTCACCGCTGGCTGATGGCGCCGTTTCTGATCGGCCTCGTGTGCTGTGCTGTTCTTGCTGATCTATCGCTTTTTCGCCGATTTCTTCGCGCTGGCGATGACGTTGCCGACGCTGAGCTGGCACGATCTCGTTGTTGACGTGCTCAATCTGGTCGGACGTCTCGCTCACGGCCAATCTCGTCCTCATCGTCATCTTCTCCGGCTACGAGAACTTCATCCACAAGATCGATCGCCGATCACATCGACGTGGCCGCTGGGCCTTACCGAAGTCGATTTCGGCGCGCTCAAGCAAAAGCTGCTCGGCTCGATCGCCGTCATCGCCGCGGTCGACGCGCTGGCCTGGTATCTCGACCTCGAAAAGACGCACCGATACCGCGAAGCTCGGCTGGGCGATCGCCTTCCCGCTGATGTTCGTTGTCTCGCCTTGTTGCTGGCGGTCTCGGATCGGCTTGGGCGACGCAACGACAACGCCGATTAGGGCAGGGGAATGCTGCTTTCCGGGCCGATCTGATTCGCCTTACCTTCGGTCTTGCACGCCACGCACGCCCGGCCCCGAAAACGCCGCAGCGGCAGCGATTTCCTTGAGTTCCATCGGGTCAAGTGAGGGATTGTTAACCATACCAAGCGTTAATCAGGCCTCAACGTTTACTCTAACAGGGCCAGATTTGCGCGTATGCGGGTCCTCCGCTCTTTTCTCCTGTTACTAGGTGTAGCGATCGCGGTGGCGGGATGCACGCAGCAGCCCACCGCCTATTTCGCTTATCCCGGCGCGGCGATGCCCGGCATCGACAATGTCGTCTATGGAGCCGGTGGGCCTTATGCAGCCGGCGATGGGCCGGAGGTTACGCGCCTTACGCGCCAGCGATGGGCATTGGTTACGCGCCTTCGCCCTATGGCGGTCTCTACGGCTACGCGGCGCCATGCCCGGAGAGCGGCTATACGCTCGATTCCGGCGACCGGCTGCGCGTCGTCGTGTTCGGCCAGGACGGATTGACCAATTCCTATGTGGTCGATGCCGGCGGCAACATCGACATGCCGCTGATCGGCGCGGTGGGCGGCGCGCGGCCTGACCACCGATCAGCTGGCCGGCGTATCGCCGACAAGCTGCGCGACGGCTACATCCGCGAGCCGCATGTCGCGGTCGAGGTCGAAGCCTACCGGCCTTTCTTCATTCTCGGCGAGGTCACGCAGCCCGGCCAATATCCCTATGTCGCCAACATGACCGCCGAAACGGCGGTGGCGATCGCCGGCGGATTCACGCCGCGTGCTTCGCGCAAGAGCGTGATCGCTGACCCGCAGCTATTACGGCCGGCAGATGCGCATCGCGGTGCCGCTGAGCTTTCCGCTGCGGCCCGGCGACACGGTCAGCGTGCAAGAGCGCTGGTTCTAAAGAATCACTCACAGCATGCTTCGGAAACAATCCTTCGCCGCCCGTCGCGGCTGCATCCGCGCGTGGGCCGCCTCCGCGGCTTCGCGCGCCCAAGCCGTTGAAGAACAGGTTGAGCAGCACCGAGACGATCGCCGCCAGCAGGATGCCCGATTCCAGAAGCGGATGCAGTACGTCCGGCGTGTAGCGGAAGAAGTTGGGCGCCACCAGCGGGATCATGCCGAAGCCGACCGAGATCGCGACGACAAACAGGTTGTAGCGATTGGTCTTGAAATCGACCCCGGTCAGGATCCGCGCGCCGGTCGCGGCGACCATGCCGAACATCACAACGCCGGCGCCGCCCAGCACCACCGACGGGCACCGCCTCCACCAGCGCCGACATTTTCGGAAGCAATCCGAGCACCAGCATGATCACCCCGCCGGTGGCGGTGACCCATCGCGAGCTTATGCCGGTGACGCCGACCAGCCCGACGTTCTGCGAGAACGACGTATAAGGAAAGGTGTTGAAGATGCCGCCGAGGATCGTGCCGACGCCGTCGGCACGGAGTCCGCGGGCGATCGCCGCCTGATCGATCTTGCGCCCGGTCATTTCGCCGAGCGCAAGAAACATTCCGGTCGAACTCGATCATCACCACGATCATGACGATGCACATGGTGACAATCGGCACCAGGTGAAATTTCGGCACAACCGAAGTGGAACGGAACGACGACATCGACCCACGCCGCGGTCACGACCTGATCGAAATGCATGACGCCCAGGAGCGGCGCAGCACCGCGCCGGCGATGATGCCGAGCAGCACCGCGATGTTGGCGAGGAAGCCGGTGAACCAGCGGATCAGGCCGAGTATGACCAGCAGCACGAACAGCGCAATGCCCAGGCCCTCAAGCTTTCCGTAACCGGTTTGGGAAAGCGCCGCGAACGCCATCGACGACCTTAGTCACCGTCGGCAGACCGCCGCCGGCCCAATTGATGCCGACCCGCATCAACGAAATGCCGATGACCAAGATTATCGTGCCGGTGACCACCGGCGGAAATAGTCGCAACAAGCGCCCCATGAATGGCGCGGCTATGACTGCAAAAATGCCGGCGGCTATCACCGAGCCGTAAATTCCGAGCAGGCCGACATCCGGCGTGTTGGCCATCGCCACCATCGGCCCAACCGAGGCGAAGGTGACGCCCATCATCACCGGCAGGCGGATGCCAACGCCGGGAAATCCGACGCATTGCACCAGCGTGGCCAGACCGCAGGCGAACAGGTCGGCGCTGATCAAATAGGCCACATCTGCCGGCGGCAGTTTGAGCGCGCCGCCGAGAATAAGTGGCACGGCAACGGCGCCCGCATACATGACAAGAACATGCTGCAGACCGAGCGTCAGAAGCTTTGGAATCGGCAGGAATTGGTCAACCGGATGGACGTCCTGCGCCATGTATCTGCCCCCCAAAAATTACCCGGGCAATGTGACACCAGAACTGTGCCAAATCGCCGGGGCGTTAGCTATGCCGTACCAGTGATTTATTTCTTCATATGCTTTTGCAGGAATTCGCGCGCCCGATCGCGAGCGAGTTTGGCGGCGTTCTCGTTGTAGCTGCCGCGCTCCTCGCAATTGAAACCGTGCTGCGCGTCGGGATAGACATAGATTTCGCAGTCGCCGCCGCGCTTTTGTTTGATGATTTCGACGTCGCTCATCGGGATCGCGGCGTCCTTCTCACCAAAATGCAGTTGCACCGGGACTTTCGGCTTCTCGTCCGCATTCTTGGCGATCTGGCCGCCGTAGAAACCGATGGCGGCCGACAGGCCGTTAAGCTTGGCAGCCGCCAGAAAGGCGATGCTGCCGCCCATGCAAAAGCCGACGATCGCGGCGGGACCAAATTTTTTGGCCTCGTTGATGGCGGCCTGCGTGTCGCGCATCATTGCCCCCCAATCGGGATTGGCGACGAATTTGCGGGCGTTGGCGACTTCGTCGGCCGAATAGCCGCTTTCGAAATTCGGCTGTTGACGGTCGAATAACGCCGGCGCGATCGCGGCATAACCTTGCGCGGCGAGGCGGTCGCATACCGCCCGGATGTGATGATTGACGCCAAAGATTTCCTGAATGACGACGATGCCGCCCTTGGCCGTTCCGCTCGGCTCGGCTTGATAAGCGCCGAGCTTAAAGCTGTCCGAGGCGACTAGTGAAAAATGCTTACCCAAGAGGATCCTCCTTCGACTGACACACCCGTCTTAAAACCCCGGTGCAGCATATACCGCCGCGGATACGCCTTGAAAAACGGCTGGACGACACCTCACACCCCAGATGCGATGGCGAACGCTTCCGCCAACAGCTCGTAGGAATGGCGCCGTGCCGCGTGGTCGTAAGTCATGGTCGTGATCATCAACTCGTCCGCGCGCGTCGACTCGATCAGCGGCAGCAGGCGGCTTGTCACGGTGGCAATGCTGCCGACGGCGAAACGCGCGCGATAGCGGGCGATGCGCTCGCGGTCGACCGGTGTGTAAGGATAGGCGGCGGCCTGTTCCGGAGAAACAAGCGGCAGATATTCGCCTTTGGCGCGCTTGACGAAGTGCAGATCCGCGCTCGCCGCGAGGCGCTCCGCCTCGGCATCGGTGTCGGCGGCGATCGCCGCGGTCGCCAGAATGGCGTAAGGCTGCGCCAGGGTCGCCGATGGTTTGAAATGTTGCCGGTAGGTCAACATCGTGCTCGCCGCGTCGTGCTCGGCGAAATGATGCGCGAAGGCGAAACCCATGCCGACCGCGGCGGCGAGTTCGGCGCTGTAGTCACTGGAGCCGAGCAGCCAGATCGGCGGCAACGGCACGTCGCTCGGCATCGCGGTCACTTTGCGAAACGGATGGTTCTCCGGCAGACCGCCGCGCTCCAGCAGTACCAGTTCTTGGAAGCGTTCAAGGAAATCGTCGGCCTCGCGGGCGTCCTGGCGCCGCCGCAACGCGTAGGAGGTGACCGGATCGGTGCCCGGGGCCCGGCCCAGGCCAAGATCGATGCGGCCGGGAAACAGCGCCTCCAGGACCTTGAAACGTTCAGCCACCATGAGCGGCGCGTGGTTCACCAGCATCACGCCGCCCGAGCCGACGCGCATGCGTGTCGTCACCGCTGCGATTTGCCCGATCATGATTTCGGGCGCGGAACTCGCGATGCTTGGCAGATTATGGTGCTCGGCGAGCCAGTAGCGGGTATAGCCGAGCCGTTCTGCCAGCCACGCCAAATCGAGCGAGTTGCGTAACGCAGCCGATCCCGGCGTGGCAGTGGTGACCGGCGAGAGATCGAGGACGGATAGCGGAGTCACGCGGAAAACCTGGGCGCAGGCGCCGCGCGCGTCAATCCCGCGGGGGCACCTATTGGCTCGGCGCGCTAGCGAAAGGACCGCCGACACCCGAGGTTGATTTATCGGCTTTGCGCGCCGCGACGCTGCGCCGCCGCGCTTTCGCCGGCCCGGTCTGCGCCGTTTGCCATTGCTGCGTGGGCGGCGCGGTTGAGAAAGTCGACCGCTGCTCCTGGGTGGCGGTTTCGCTTGTGGCGCTGCGTATCCGATGCGACCTGGCAACGGAGCGTGCCTGCCGTGCGTTGGCCGGGGTTTGTTCGCTCTTGCGTGCCTCGTCATCCGGTGCAGCGGCGGCGGGCGGCGCGGTCATAACCGCCCGCTCTTCCGACTCGGCGGACGGCGCTGCCGTTGCAGTAACGGGGGTCGGCTCTGCCGGTCGTGGCGGTGCAGGGTCGGCGGCTGCGGCGGGAGCAACTGCCGTTGGGGTTTCGGCTTCCGCAGGCGGCGCTGTTGCGGCGGGCAAGGATGCGACAGGAGCGTTGGTCGCGATCGATGCGGACGCCTCGGCCGGCGTGCCTGGCGCCGCCGGCACGTTTTTCGGCGTTTCTATGGCGGTGGGTTGCTCTTTTGCCGCGATTGCGCCGGGCTCCAGCACGGCAGGCGAGGCAGCTGGCGGCGAATCAATATTTTCGCGACGAGCGAGGAAGCGCGTGAATGCCTCAACCGTATCGCTGCGGTCGTGGGTGCCGATCTCAAAACGGCGATCGAACGGCTCCAAGGGCGCAAACGCCAGCGGACTGCTTGCGGCATTGTCGGCGAGCCGCTGCGGTGACGCGGTTGCGACCAACGGCCGCAGCAGCGGCGCATGACTGACGCGGAGCGTGGCAAACATGCCGAATCCGCAAATCAACATCACGATGGAGGCTAAAGTCGCGGCGACCAGCAACCGGACATTCGGAAACATGCGACCTCGCTGAATGCCCCGCGCGACCCGTTGGAAAGCACGCGTCACGGGGAGCGAACGAACCTCGCGAGGGCTGTTGACTTGCATCGCCCGAAACTTCGGCCGACGCGTTGCTGGATTGCGACCATCACTTTTAGTCCAGCAACACACACTACTTGAGTTGCGCAAAATCCGACAAGAAAAATTTATCTCCGGACGGTTGCGTCCGGTTGAACAATCAACGGGCGATTTTTGGAGATTAAATTTTGATCGCGTCAACGCGTGATCGGGGCCTGCGCCGCTGCCGAATTCGGCGGCGAGCCGGGCAGCACTACGACACGGGTGCCGAGATTTACCCGGCTGGAGAGGTCCTCGACATCCTCATTGGTGAGGCGGATGCAGCCGGAGGAAACGAAATGGCCGATGGTGGACGGCTGGTTGGTGCCGTGGATGCGGTAGAGCGTATTGCCGAGATAGAGAGCGCGTGCGCCGAGCGGATTGCCGGCGCCGCCAGCCATGAACCGCGGCAAGTAGGGTTGCCGCTCGATCATTTCCTTCGGCGGATGCCAATCCGGCCATATGCTCATGTGGACAATGCGCTCGCTCCCCGACCAGGTGAAGCCTTCGCGGCCGACGCCGATGCCGTAGCGCAACGCCTTACCGTCGCCACGCACCAGGTAGAGATAGGTATGCGGTGTATCGACGATGATCGTGCCGGCGGGCTCGCTGGTGACGTAGTTGACCAACTGGCGGCGGAACTGCGGCGGTAGCTGTTTGGCCGGACCGGTTTCGGGTTGTTCGTCGGGCGGCAGCGCCGCGATGACAGTCGCGCGGTCCGGCGTATTCGCGCCGGGCTCGCGGATCGAACCGGTGTAGTCGACGACGGGAGTCGCGCCGTTGCCGATATCCGCCGGCGGTCGCGGTACGTCGCCGCGCGTTGTGGCAAGCGCGGGCGCGGGCGCGGGCGCCGGCGCCGCCGCAGGCACCGAATAGGTCGGGCGTGGGACCGCTGCCACGTAGCCCGCGCCGACATTCAGCGGTGGAACCGGCGGGCTGTCATAGGACTGTGCCGACGCTGTGCCGAGCGAACCGAGAAGGCCAAAGGTTGCCGCGAAAACGGCAAGACGCAAACGTACGAACACGGCCCACACCCTCAAACAGCGCGTTGCTTTGCAAAGAAGATTAGGCGGGACAAAGGCAAAAAAGCGTGAAGGCGGGGGTGCTGTAAGGGCAACAGCTGAAAACCGCAACGCTACCGCTGGGCATGGCTAATGAACCGTGAATGTGGCGGGCGCCGCGACCCGCGCTAAAGCGCCCTGTTGGCTCGGGCGATCAAGCTGGTACGATAGTAGGGGTCTCCGGGGCGCAGGTGTACTATGGCGGGGTCGTCGAATCACACGTGGTTGGCGTGCGCGGCGGCAGTGCTCGGCGTTGTTGTGGCGCCCGCGTTGCAAGCGCAAACGCCTGAGATCGACGCGCTCAAGGGGAAGATTTTCGACGCCCGCATGGCCTCGCAGACTTTTGTCAACGGTCTGAAATTCTGCGACGAGCTTAACGGCAAAAGCTTCTACTTCCAGCTGCGCAATCGCGTCCTGCTTCTCGACGAATACTTTCAATCGCTGGAAAATCTGGTCAAAGCGCAGGTCTACAATCCGCAAAAGAAACGGCCGTGGACCATTGAAGACGCGAAGGAGCGTTGGGAAGAGGTCAAGAAAGAGGCGCAGGCCGATAAAGAAAAGTGCGAATTGGTGCGCAGCCTTCCCGCGCTCGAAAAGCAGCTCGACGCGCTGCAAAAGAACGCGGAAGCCGGGAAGAACGCCGACGTCGGAAAAAATGCCGACACCGGCAAGAACACGGACGCCGGCAAGAAGCCATAGCTTGCGGCGCCGACGAGCGGGCTTGATCGACGGCCCGGCAATCCGCAAATAAGACCTAAGCGGCCGTAGGACTGTGTGGAAAGAATTGTGCGCCGAATTTTTTTACGGCGCTTTTCGGGTTAAAACGTTCCGGTCGGGGTCGAAGGAACAGCCAGATGGCGTCCGCGAGCGATTGGAAGGTGCCGTCCTCCGCGCAGCCCAAGCCGGAGGACTATCCCTACGATCTCGATCAAAAACTGGCTTGCATGGTGACGTTGCGCGCGACCGTGCCGTCGGATGCTTTTACGGCGGAGACGCTCGGCACCGAGCGCGCCGGCAACGGCGTCATCATCCGCAGCAATGGGCTTATCCTCACGATCGGCTATTTGATCACCGAGGCGGACACGATCTGGCTGACGCTCGGCAACGGGCGTTCGGTGCCAGGCCATGTGCTCGGCTACGACCAGGAAACCGGTTTCGGCCTGGTGCAGGCGCTCGCTAAAATCGACATGCCGACGCTCGATCTCGGCCAATCCTCGGCGGCCTCGCTCGGCGAGCGCGTCGTCGTCGCCGGTGCCGGCGGCCGGCAACATTCGGTCGCCGCGCGCATCGTCGCCAAGCAGGAATTCGCCGGCTATTGGGAATACGTGCTCGACGAAGCGATCTTCACCGCGCCCGCGCATCCGAATTGGGGCGGCGCGGCGCTGGTCGGGCCGGCCGGCGATCTGATCGGCATCGGCTCGTTGCAGCTCCAGCAGGCGGCCGACAAGGGCGCCGCACAGAACATCAATATGATCGTGCCGATCGATCTGTTGAAGCCGATCTTCGACGACTTGCTGAAATTCGGCCGCCGCAACACCCCGCCGCGCCCGTGGCTCGGTTTCTATGCCACCGAAGTGGAGAACCGTCTGGTCGTTGTCGGGCTGGCGGATCGCGGCCCGGCCAAGCGCGCCGATCTGCGCACCGGCGATATCGTGCTCTCGGTCGCCGGCGCCGAAGTGCGCGATCTCGCCGGCATGTTCCGCCGCATCTGGGCGCAAGGCCAAGCCGGTGTCGAAGTGCCGATCACGGTTTACCGCGATGGCGAGACCATGGAATTGCGGGTGAAGTCGGGCGAACGCGACCGCTTCCTCAAAGGGCCAAGCTTGCACTGAACGAACGCGTTGCAAATAGCGCCCTCAGCCCTTCCCGATAGGTCGGATAAAGCAAGGTCACTCCAAGCTCGCGCTTGAGCTTGTCGCTACGCACGCGCCGGCATTCCTGCCAGAAACTCAATGCCATCGGCGACATCGACGGCGCCGCGTCGGCGAACGCGATCGGCGGCAACGGATCGCGGCCGAGAAGCTCTGCGGCGAACACGATCGGATCCTCGGGCGGTCCCGGCTCGTCGTCGGCAACGTTGAAAATGCCGGCGGCCTTGCGGGCGAAGGCTGCGTCGATCGCCTGTGCGATGTCGCTCACATGAATGCGATTGAATATCTGGCCGGGTTTGACGATGCGGCGGGCATCGCCGCGCTCAATCTGAAGAAGGGCGTTCCGGCCTGGTCCGTAAATGCCGGCAAGCCGTAGGATGGCGACAGCCGCGCCGGACCGCGCACCCAACTCCTGCCAGCGCTGCTCGGCGAGGAGCCGGTGACCCGCCCGCGCCGTGTTGGGCTGCGCAAGCGCGTCTTCGTCCACCCAAGCGCCGCCGCGATCGCCGTAAACGCCAATGGTCGAAAGATAGACGATCGAGCGCAGGCGCGACGCGCGCCCCAGCGTTTCGCCGAATGCCGCCAGCACCGGATCGCCGGTCCCGGTTTGCGGAATGGAAACCAGCGCCATGTCGGCTTCGCCGATAGTTTGTTCGATCTCCGACGTCGGCGTGTTGCCGTCGAAAACGACGACCTGCAGCCGGCCCGGCGGATCTGCGTTCAAAGCCGTCGCGCGCTCGGCGTTACGTACCGTTCCGACGATGCGCGCGAAACCTTCGCCGAACATCCTGACGAAATGTTCGGCCGAATAGCCGAGCCCAAAGCAGACGAGCGTTGACATTGCCGCTTCATCTCATACTTCGAGTGCCGCGTCCCATTCCGCGCCGACTTCCGCGTCGGCCTCAAGGGTACGCCGCTCCACCGAGCGGCTCGCCAGGCGTTTGCGATCGAGCCGGCCGAGCGCCCATACCGCCGCGCCGCGCACCAGCGGCGAAGGATCGTCCAGCAATCGTTCTGGCTCACCGGCAAGCGCCGCATCGCCGGAATTGCCGATTGCAATCAGAACGTTACGCAGGAAGCGGGTATGGCCGATACGCTTGACCGCACTCTTGCTGAATAGAGCACGGAAGCCGGCATCGTCGAGCCGGGCCAGATCGATCAGTGCCGGCGCGCGCAAAGCCTCGCGTGCGGCGAGCCGCGTTTCGTGCCCGGCTTGCGCGAATTTGTTCCACGGGCAGACGGCCAAGCAATCGTCACAGCCGTAGATGCGATTGCCGATCAGCGGACGCAGCGTGCGCGGTATCGGGCCCCTATGTTCGATGGTGAGGTAGGAGATGCAGCGCCGCGCATCGAGCCGATACGGCGCGGGAAAGGCCGCGGTCGGACAAATGTCGAGGCAGGCCTGACAGCTGCCGCAATGGTCGCTTTCCGGAGGGTCCGGCGGCAAATCGAGCGTGGTGAAAATCGCGCCGAGAAACAGCCACGAGCCGTGCACGCGTGAGACAAGATTGGTGTGCTTGCCCTGCCAGCCGAGGCCGGCCGCGGCGGCGAGCGGCTTCTCCATCACCGGCGCGGTGTCGACGAACACCTTGATGTCGCCACCGGCTTGCGCGACCAGCCAGCTTCCGAGCGCTTTTAGCCGCGGCTTGATAACGTCGTGATAGTCGTCGCCTTTGGCGTAGACCGAGACGGCGGCGCGCGTGAGCTCGTTGAGGATCGCCAGCGGATCGTGCTCTGGGCCGTAATTGAGGCCGAGCATGACGATGGCGCGTACTTCCATCGCTACCGAGCGCGGGTCGCCGCGGCGGTCGGCGTTTTTCGCCATCCAGTCCATATCGCCATGGGCTCCGGCGGTCAGAAATTCGCGCAAGCGTTCAGCGGCGTGCGGAATTGAATCCGGGCGCACGACGCCGATGGCGTCGAACCCCTGCGCCTTGGCCGCATCGGCGAGGGCGGCCTTGAGTGCAATGGCTCGTTCGGGGGTCAGAAGTCGAGGTTGGCGTAGCTTGGCGCCGGCGGCAGGCCGGGCAGCGTCTCGCCGAGCAGCGCGCGGAACGAGGGCCGCGACTTGATCCTCGCGTACCAGGCCTTGGCGGTCTCGTCTTCGTTCCACGGGACATCGCCCAGATAATCGAGGGCGGATAGATGCGCCGCCGCACTCAGATCGGCGTAGGTCAGATGGTCGCCGGCCAGCCAATCGCGCTTTCGCACCAGCCAGCCGATATAGGTCAGATGGTATCTAATATTCCTGCGCGCCGCCCGCATGATCTCGCTATCGGGCGGGCCGCCGCCATCCCCGGCCGGGATGAACCGCTTGTAGACGCGCTCGGTCACCAGCGGGCCAGTAGCTTCGGCGAAGAATTTATCGTTGAACCAGCCCATCAGGCGGCGGACTTCGACGCGCTCACCGGTTTCGCGGGGCATCAGGCCGGGCGGGGCGGCCACCCCGCCGCGCGTCTCGAAAAGGTATTCCGCGATGATCGCGGCGCCGGGAACCGGCGGCGCGCCTTCCTCCACCAGGACCGGCGTAGTCCCGGCCGGGTTGAGCATCAGAAAATCCTCGCGCCGCTCCCAGGCGCGTACCTCCACGAGCCGCGCGGTCAAGCCGAGCTCTTCCAGAATAAGCCGCACAAAACGGGAATGCGGACAGGAGGGATGATGGAACAGCGTCAGCATGCCATCGCGGGCGCGTGGAAAATGTGACCGAGCGGGAGACCGGCGCAAACTCCGAAATCGCTCTCTGTTATAGGCGAAGCGATCCGGCAGGCAAATCCAGGGAACGCGCCTGTTGACGCCGTCCAAGAAGCGGCTTCCTCTTTTGCGGATCATGCGCTAGCCACAACTCCGGCAAATCGCTCTGCCACGCCCTCGCCGGGCGCATTTCGGTCCCGCTGCCGCTGCGGAGCACGCAAAATGGGTTTCGACGTTATCAAAGCCGCAATTCTCGGCGTGGTTGAAGGACTGACCGAGTTCATCCCGGTTTCATCGACCGGCCACCTCTTGCTGATGCAGCACTTTTTCGGATTTTCCGACGACGACTTCGGCAAGAGCTTCGCGGTCCTGATTCAGTTCGGCGCCATATTGGCCCTGCTGTCGATCTACGCCGTACGGCTGTGGCAGTTGTTTCTCGGCATGTTCAACGATCCGCAGGCGCGCCGCTTCATCATCGGCGTTCTGATCGCCTTTCTGCCGGCGGCGATCATCGGCGCGACGGCCTACAAATTCATCAAGGACGTGCTGTTCAATCCTTGGATCGTGTGCTGTTCGCTGATCGTCGGCGGCGCGATTTTGTTCTGGGTTGACCGTCTCGACCTCAAGCCGCGCTATCATGAAGCGACCCGGTTCACTCTGCCGATGTATCTAATCATCGGGATCGCGCAATGCGTTTCGATGATCCCCGGCGTGTCGCGCTCGGGCGCGACCATCGTGGCGGCAATGCTGCTCGGCGCCGACCGGCGCGCCGCCGCGGAATTCTCGTTCTGGCTCGCCATGCCGACGATGGCCGGCGCCTTCGCCTACGATCTTTACAAAGACCACGGCCACATGAGCCACAGCAATCTGCTTTTGGTCGCCGTCGGTTTCGTCGTTTCGTTCATCTGCGCGTGGTTCGTGGTGAAGACGTTCCTCGGCTTCGTGTCGCGCCACGGCTTCACGCTGTTCGTTGGCTGGCGCTTTTTGGTCGGCGTGGCCGGCCTTATCGCGCTGGCGTTGGGACTTTGATCGCCGCGTCGATCCACTCAGCCAGTAGGTCGAGCATTTCGGCACGGATCTGTGCGTCGTTGCCGCCGCTGCGCGCCTGCACGTGGAAGGAATGATCAGCACCTTCGAATAGCTTGAGCGTCGCGCGCCGTCCCAGGTCTGCGCACACCGGTTCGAGCTGATCGAGCGCGGCCAGCGCGTCACGCGTGCCTTGCAGGAACAGCATGGGGATTATCACCTCGAACAGATGCTTGGCGCGGTCCTGCGATGGCTTGCCGGCGGGGTGGAGCGGAAATCCGAGGAAGGCGAGGCCGCGCACGCCGGGGAGCGGCACTTTCGCCTGCGCCTGTGAGGTCATGCGGCCGCCGAACGACTTGCCTCCGGCAATAAGCGGCAGCTCTGGCAGCGCTCGTTGCGCCGCCGCCGCCGCGGCGCGGACCGTCGCCTGCGCGACCTCCGGCGGGTCCGGCCGCCGGCTGCGGCGCTCCATATAGGGAAACTGGTAGCGAAGCGTAGCGATGCCCCGCTGCGCCAGTTCCGCCGCCACCGCGGTCATGAATGGATGGGTCATGCCGGCGCCGGCGCCGTGCGCCACCACGTAGCCAGCACATGCGCTAGACGGGACCTGCAACAGCCCGGACACCCGCGTGTCGCCACCGACCGCAATAGTGATAGGCTCGACAACAACGGCTGCCACTGGGCGCTCCCTGCCCCGTTATATCAGGAGGACCAAATGTGCCGTAACATCCGCACGCTGTTTAATTTCGAGCCGCCGGCGACGGACGACGAAATCAGCGCGTCCGCCCTGCAATTTGTGCGCAAGCTCTCAGGCTTCGCCAAGCCCTCGCGCGCCAACGAAACCGCGTTTAACCGGGCGGTGGAGGAAGTCACCACCGCGGCACGCCGGCTGTTGGGCTCGCTGGAGACGGCGAGCCCGGCGCGCGATCGCGAAGTGGAAGCGATGAAGGCGCGCGAGCGCGCTCGCCAGCGGTTCGCGTAAACGCACCGAGGCAATCGAATTCGCGGAAGGCAAGCACTTAGTGGGCTCGATTTCAAAGTGAATATTTCGCCGTGTCCGCTCGACCATTGAGCGCGCGAGGCCCCCGGCTCGAAGGGATCGCCGAAGTATGGCTTGCGGCCCCACCGAAGAGCCGCCCCCTATTCGTGAAGCAGCGTTTGCCAGTTTGAAGGCACCGCTTCGGACGGTCCGGGTACCGGTTGATCGAGCGGATGACAGTGAGGAGCGTGTAGCTTAGGGCCGGTGAAAGTTTCTTGTGTGCGATAGTCGTAAAACCAGTCCTCGCCCGGCTCGAAACTCGTAATTACCGGGTGACCCGTAGCGGCGTAGTGTTTCGATGCATGCTGATTTGGTGAACTATCACAGCATCCGATGTGCCCGCATTCGGCGCATCTGCGAAGATGCAACCACCATGCGCCCAGAGCCGAGCATTCAACGCAACCTGTTCCGCTTGGCTTGGCCGCTTGGTTGATGCCCTCGGACTTCATGTCGTGGCGCGGCTCACTTTAGGTGAGCCGCCGCGCGGCGCACGGCGGCTTCGTTTTCGTTTCGTATTAGAAGCCAAAACATAAGTCCGTGCGTGATCAGAAAGAGCGGCACGATAAACGTTGGGAGAAAATAGGCAGCGCCCAATTGACCGGCTGGGACGCCTAAGAGAATGCCTTCGTAATTAGCATGGAGGATATCGGCGCTGCCCCAAAGATTGAATACCCAGGCCGCGACGATGCCAAGCCTGCCGGGCAGTAAGGCCAGCGTTAACAAAGCGAGCGCCGCGGCGACGATATCGCCATAGGCGGCGCCTTCGGCAAAAGCCGCCGGCAAATCGGGGGACACGACGCCAGGGACCAGGAACGCCAAGCCGACGAAACGGAAAGAATGAAACATGAGCAGCGGCCGCAAGGCTTCGTTGCGGCCTCGGCGGCGCAGTTCCGGCAAGATCAGGCTAGCGGTGACTGCACCCCAAGCAACGAAACTGAAGACGATGCTGACAAAAAAGCAGATTTGCGCCCGCATGACCGATGCCCCGATGGGCCGCTTTTATCAGCGCGGCAATACTCTGCATATACGGCAAATCCCGCCTCGAGGCGACCCACAAGCGTATCAATTAACTGGGTGCAATCATCGAGCGCTCCTGACGACGCCAGCGTCTCACCTGGTTTTAGCCAAGCTGGATGATCGCGAAGATCGACCGCAGGGCTTTGCGGTGGAAGAGAGAGAGCCGTCTTCCAGGACCTCCACGTCGCCGGAGTGTACGCGGTCACCATAGATGCTTTCACGTGTCGTTCCGTTTAGCCGTAAGTGACGCCCGGGTTGCTTTGCCCAACTTCGATAATGTAACCGTCGGGATCGCGAATGTAGCAGCGCGTCTCGCCGTATTTGGGCTTTGGCTCGGTGATGAACTCGGCCCCTCGACTTTTCCATAGTTCATAGCACGCATGAATATCGGCAACGCGGATATTCATGAAGCTGCTGACTGCATCGGGGTTGGGAGGGATGCCGAGCGTGACCGTTGGTTTGTCGGGCGTCGGACCGCCCCCGACATTGACAATGAGCCAGGTGTTCGCGATCTGGAGGTACCCCGGCGCGCCTTTGCTGTCGCCTCTGCTCAGAATGCGACTTCCGAAGACCGTTTCGTAAAATCGAAGCGATCGTTCGATGTCGGCGACAGTGAGAAAGTGTGCGACGGTAATGCCGTCTTGCGGCGGCATCTGATAGGTTTTCTGCTCGATTTGTACTTGGCTCATGGACAACTCCTATTCGGATCGGCGGATATTAAGTGAAGAGGCGCGCGGAACTAAGGTATTGACCGGTCAGACGGAATGTTTGGCCGAGAACGCGAGAACAAGACTTGCGATGTCGTCGTTCTTCTCGTCCAGGGCGAAATGGCCGGCATCGAGCAGGTGGATTTCGGCATCAGGTAGGTCGCGCTTGAACGCCTCCGCACCAGCAGCGATGAACGACGGATCGTTCCGCCCCCAGACCACCAGAACCGGCGGCTTGTGCTCGCGCAACCACGCTTGCCACGCCGGATAGGACGCGACATTGATCCGGTAGTCGTACAGCAGACTGGCCTGGATCTCGCGTTGGCCGGGTTTTGACAGGTGGGCGTACTCGTCAGTCCAGGTGTCCGGGTTGTAACGTTCGGGGTGCGAGGTGCCGAGGGTGTGACGCTGTTCGGTCGCCAGAAGCGACACGAACGCATCGAACACTTCAGGATGCGCTTTTGGATCGGCCCAATATTGCGCAATGCCGACCCACTTGGCGCCCAAGCCTTGCTTATAGACATTGGCATTCTGGATGATAATCGCCTGTAGCCGCTCCGGATGCGGCAAGATGATGCGAAAGCCAACCGGCCCGCCATAGTCATGAAGGAAGAAGGTGTATTTGTTGATCTTGAGTTGCCCGAGAAGACCGTTGATCGTCTTGGCCAGATTGTCGAAGGTGTACGCATACGACGATGCTGGCGGCGCGTCACTCTGGCCAAATCCTGGAAAATCCGGTGCTATCAAATGATGGCGTGTTGCGAGCAAGGGGATGAGCGTATCGAATTCGCGCGAGGAAGAGGGGAACCCGTGCAGGAGCACGATCGTCGGTGCTTCCTTCGGACCAGCTTCGCGATAGAAAACCCCGACACCATCAACCGTCGTGCGGTGATACGTCGTTGTCGCGGACGTCAACTCCAACGAAGTGGCCCGCGCAAAACGACCGGCGATTAACGACGCCGCAGCTGTCAGAGAAGTTGCTGCTATCATAATCTCCCTCAATGTCCAGCCGGGCACTCGCTGGCGTCAGCGCAGGAGCTCGAGTGCACTGATGGAGCCATCAGTCGTAGAATGCTGGGAGCAGCTTTAGCGTGTCGGATTCTACTTTGTCGTGATTGATAAAAAACTTTGCTTTGTACGTCGCGATCATCCGCTTAATCCTCTCCATGGAGGCGATTGACGCGGCCTTATCCGTATTCAAGGACGGCACCATGTCCTTTTCAAAGTTCTCTTCCAGATGAACCACGTCCCCGGACAAAATGATGAAGCCTGAATTCTTCAGATGCACCAATAACGATTGACTGCCGGGAGTGTGTCCAGGTGTGGAAACCAGGGTGACACTGCCATCACCAAATACGTCCGTATCACCGTCGAGCAGCTTAAGATGCTTTGGAGTGCCCATAAGCTTGCGTGCGAGGGCCTTCAATTGATTCACGTTGTCGTTCGGACCATCGGGAGAACTGATCCACTCATACTCGGCCCGCTGTATCAGAACCGTTAAATCCGGGAACAGGCGAACATTGCCAATGTGGTCGCCATGAGTATGGGACACCGCGACATAGGCAATGTCGGTTGTCTTAAGTCCGATCGTGGCGAGTTGATCGGTCAGCGTATTATCGAGGTGGTAGACGATCAATTTGGGCAGGGTCGACCAGCCTTTGGGGTCGTTCAAGGCAAATTCAGGAACGCCCGTATCCCAAAGCAACCGTTCGCTTCCATGCTTTATCAGCCAACAAGTCGATGAGAATTCGATGCTCCGCCCGACATTTTCGCCGGGGGTCCAGACCAACTCGTCGTTCGCGAGCGAGTGACCGCCATCCAGCCTATAAAGCTTATCGGCGAAGCCCGCCCCTATCGGGTCCGGCAACCTCGAGCCGGCGGCCGCAGTCAGCGTGCTGTCTAGCGACATATCCGAGCCTCCGGTCAGAAACTAAATGGCTGAGACCCCGCGCGGGGATTCCGGAAGTTGCCGTTTTTTTCGGCACTCAAGTCAAGCAAGCCACTTGACCATTGAGGACGAGGTTATGCTTGGTTGGGATAGCTGTCGATGAGATCGTCGATCACATGTCTGGTACCGGACATAAGCAATGTGCCGCCGCATCGTCGGCCCAATAGATCACCATGCTACGGCCCGGCGATGCCCAACAATGCATCGATCGAATATTTTCCTGCACCGGCAATGTGCAACAGCAAGAAGCCTCCCATAATGCTGAGGTCTTTGTAAAAGCCGTCCAAGCTGTCGACGTAATCCGCACCTTTCACTGTCCAATAGCGATGCCCGATCAGAGCAGTTCCGAGCGCGTATAAAGCCATGAGTGCGGCCGAGGGACGTGTGAACGCGCCAACGGCGACTGCGAACGCAACCGGAAGCTCCATGAAAATCGATACGACGGTCGCCAGTATTGGCGTCGGAACGCCAAGCTGCACCATTTGACTGACCGTGCCCGAATAATCTCTCAGCTTTCTCCAGCCGAAAATCAGAAACAGCGTCGCGAGAAGAAGACGCGCCGCAAGAATGAGCTCATCGTTGATGTTGATCATAAGAAGTCTCGAGGAACAGAGCGATCCCAGTCGCGACGACACACTTCGTTCGGGCCGTCAAAGGCGCGTAAACTTCCCTGCAGCCGGAAGGCATCGCGCGTGGATGACATCCGCAGCTGCGTCTCGACCCGGATTTGCCATTCGTTTCGCGACAGCGTCTGGGTATGGCGCAGTTCGGCGACGGCGCTGAGCGGATCGTTGTCCTCGACGTGATACTGCGTCTTGTCCTGTGTGCCCAATTCCAGACCGATGCGGTCGATGCGCTCGATATGCATATCACCGCGACGGAGCCTCGTTGGCGTCTCGGGCGGCGCCGTCTCCAATTCGAGAAAAGGCGACAGCCTGGCGTCTGCGACGTTGGGCGGGCGTTGCGGCAGATCGAGCGTGCCAGCAAAGATCTGCACGGTCGCCGCCTCCGGATTGGGCCAGATCATCGGCCAGTAAGCCGTAGATATAGCGAGCCTGACCCTGTGGCCGGGTGGAAATACCGAGCCCATATCGTTGAGCTTTATACGTACGTGGTAGCGTTCTCCCGTCGCCAGCAGCGCGGGGTTTTCGTGTCCGTCGCGATGAGTGAGATTGAGCACGCCATAGCTAACACGCAGCGATTTACCGGACGGATGCACATCGCATAGCCGAACCACCAGATTCGCGATCGGCCGGTCGGACGCGACATCGAGCGTTGCGATCGGAGCGCCAAGGATCTCGACCGGCTCATCGAGTGGCGTCGTCTCGAAAACCAGGGAGCGCATGTCATCTTCTTGCTGGTCGCCGGCCTGATCGCGCCCACGACCGAATGGAACCCAATAGCCCGCACACTTACCAACCGTCTGCGGCGAGCATACGGCGCGAGCCGTCAAGGGTGCCGCGGCTTCGCGCAGCCCCTGATCGGTCAAGAACAGCCGCAGCGGCATTATTCCTGGCGGTGGCCACGAAGGTTGTGCGATCCACCGGCCCGGCAACGTGTCGTGATGGGTCGCCGGTTTCACACTTTCCATCATCCACGCCCGCAGCATCGGTTCATCCATCACGCCCGTATCGATGCCCTTCAGCCAATAATCCCACCAACGCAGGATTTCCTGGAGGAAGCCGATCTGGGGGCCGGGAAATGCAAAGTGCGGATAGGCATGTCCCCACGGCCCGATAAGACCCTTGCGGGGTACCTTCAGTCGTTCGAGAAGGCGCGGGATTGCATTCTTATAACCGTCGGTCCAGCCACCGACGGCATAGACCGGGCATTGGATCGCTGCGTAGTCCTCGCATACCGATCCGTGCTTCCAATACGCATCGCGCCGTTGGTGCCGCAGCCAATTGTCCTGGAACAGCGGTATGTTCTGCAGGCGCTCCAACCAGATCGCTCGCCAGCCGTCGCCGACCAGCGCCGGATCGGGCGGAAGGCACATCAAGCTGAAAAAGAAAAACGCCCACTCAAGTCCGGCGGTGGTAAGAAACGTGCCGCCCATGTAGTGCGCGTCGTCGGCGTACCGATCGTCGGTTGAGCAAATGGTGACGATTGCTTTGAGCGCAGGGGGACGGCGGGCAGCAATTTGAAGTCCATTGAACCCACCCCAGGAAATTCCCATCATCCCAACCGAGCCACTGCACCAGGACTGAGCTGCCAGCCAGGCGATCACCTCCACGCCATCGTCTTGTTCCTGCTTGGCGTACTCGTCGAACAGCAAGCCAGTCGATTCACCGCACCCGCGAAGGTCGACGCGGACGCCGGCGTAACCATGACCTGCGAGATAGGGATGAGTCAGCGCGTCTCGTTCGTAAGTCCCGTCGCGCTTGCGATAGGGGAGATACTCCAGGATCGCAGGAACTGGATTCTGCTCAGCATCCTCCGGCAACCAAATGCGAGCCGCCAGGGTCGTACCGTCTTTCAACGGTATCAAAGTATGCTCGATGACACGCACAGCTTTTGGAAAGCTCGTAACAATCACGGCGGACCACTCATAACGGCGACGGTTTGTCGGCGCGCTGCGGCATCGGGAGAAGATAACCGGTGAGGACGCGGTGTCACGCGCGTGCTTATTTCATCAGTTTCAGGATCAGGGCATCGAGGCTGTACGGCCCGGCGCCGGCCGAGATGACCACGATCAACATGAACGCATAAAGCGTCTCCGGTAAATAGAGCCAATCGTCGATGCGATCTCCTCTATCGATCGGCTTGTAGAGTTTGATTTGTTGCCGCCCGGATGTAGCGAGAGCGACGAGGATGATGACAAGCAGGCCAAGCGCGGCGAGTGGCGCCAAGAGCCCGATAAGGACGGCGGCGCCGGCGCTGAACTCGACCAACGGCACCCACCATTGATTGAAGCCCAATGCTGGAACGCCGAGCGACTTCAGTTCATCGACAAATGTACGGTGGCGCTCTGCGTTGAACAGCTTGTGATATCCCGAATGCATAAAGAATGCCCCAACCGCGATTCGGTTGAGGGCGAGTGCGATGTCGGTCCACCCGATACCAGCGAAAAGTAGAATTCATCATGGTTCATCTCACCGCGATTTGGAATCAGATGCTGAACAGTTCAGCGCATCCGCTCGACCCATTGAGCGCGCGAGGCCCCCGGCTCGAAGGGATCGCCGAAGTACTGGGTCTCACGGGCAACCTTGCCGTCTCTGAACTCCATGATACTCACGGTGTAAGACGGCACGCCGTCGTATGTCAGGACGAATTCAGTGACCCAAAGGTCGCCGGCGCCGAGTATGCGCCGCACCGTAAAGCGCTTCTTGTTCGGCTGCGCAAAACGAGACGCTTGAATATTGCGCCGACCGCGGATCCGCTCCCCGGACTGCGGGTACTCAAGCACGGCGTCGTCTTGGTAAATCTCGTGCTCTGCCTCGAAATCATTCGCGTCTGAGGCTGCCCAGTGGCGATCCAAAGCCGCTCGAATGTTCCGATCTTCATTCATTGCCTTCTCTCACATCGCAATGCGTGCAATGCCTACCTTGCGCGCGAAAGCGGAACATTGCCAGCGCTCGGCGCCCTAGCGTATGACTTGCGTCACTTGCGCGGCGACTTGCCTTTGGCCGGCCGCAACTGATGCACCGTAGCGGAGAGGCCTGCGCTTTTTCGCAGCGCGTCTTGCAGATTGGCCGGCCGGCCGTATTTTTTTAGCAGATCGCGGAACGCCTCATCGGCCAGTTCCTGAAAGTCTTTCATCCGGTCGTGACCAAGAAGCTGAAGGTCGCGCCAGGTTTCCTCGTCCAGCTGCACGCGTTTACCGGGCATCTTTCGATCCGCTTCACTCTGGGTCCGCTCGCGCCGATCCTTCGAGCTTCCGCCTTTGCGCCCCGAGAGTCCAGCGCCGGGGTCATCGACGGAGCGCCGCGCCTTCTCTAAGCTGACGGCGTCCGCCGTGATGACAATGATCGCGTGCGTTCGTAGCCCGAAAGGATCGGCCAATGGCGAAGAAACAATCTGACAGCGTTTACCGGATTATCGACGTGGTCGGCGTCAGCGAGAAGTCGTGGGAGGAGGCCGGCCGCATGGCGGTGGAAGTCGCCGCCGGCTCGTTGCGCGATCTGCGCGTCGCCGAGGTCACCAAGATGGACATGAAGGTCGAAGACGGGAAGGTCACCGCCTTCCGCACCCGCGTCGCGCTGTCGTTCAAGTACGGCTCGTAGTCCGGATGCCCTGCGCTGCGCGGGGGCGGAACTGGCCGGTCTTGCGGAAGCGCCAGAGATAGTCCGGCACCACCGCCACGATCGAGTTCGGGAATAATGCCGAGGCCTTCGAGCGTGCGGCCTTGCGCGCGCGCGTCCGGGGAGACGACGTTATCCGTCTTTAACAGCTCGACTTGATCGGGCGTGATCGGCGGCTTTGGCGCGAATTGCAGAAAAGCGCCTTGCAGTTTCAGAAGCGCGAACGGCACCGGCACCAAGAGGCGCCGCCGCTCGATCGTGGCGAGAGTAAATTGCATCAGCTCCTTGAAGGTGCGGATGTCCGGGCCGCCCAACTCGTACATCGTGCCCGTCTTGGTGGCGCCGCCGACCGCGATCGCGATCGCTTCGGCGACGTCGCCGGCAAAGACCGGCTGAAAGCGCGTATGGCCGCCGCCGGGCAGCGGCAACGCCGGCGCGATGCGGGCAAGCGCCGCGAAGCGGTTGAAAAAATCGTCCTCGGGGCCGAACACGATTGAGGGTCGCATGATGACGGCTTCCGGCTGTGCCGCCAGTACAAGTTTCTCACCTTCCGCCTTGGAGCGCGCGTAATGCGATGGCGAGCTTGCGTCGGCGCCGATGGCCGAGACATGAATGAGCCGCGCACCCACCGCGGCGGCCGCCTGCGCTACTGCCGCGGCCCCTTCCGCTTGCACGGCGTCGAAACGCTGGTGGCTTCGCTCGAACAGGATGCCGACCAGATTGATAATCACGTCGCTGTCGTGCGCCGCCTGTTCGACCGAATGCGGGAAGCGCACATTGGCCTGCACCGCTTCGATCTGCCCGACCGCTCCCAGCGGCTTCAAATAGCCGGCCAGCTCAGGGCGGCGCACCGCGACGCGAATACGGTAGTTCCGGTTGGCGAGCGCGCGCACCACATGGCGGCCGACGAATCCGGAGCCGCCGAACACGGTGACCAGCGTGTCGAAATTGCTCTTCACAGCCATTGTTGGCGGAAATACAGGATCGATTTCGGGCTGTACAGAGGCAAAGCACGCTCGATTGACAAGTGGATGACCGCTTTCGTACCTATCGCCGCAGTGCCCAGGTGGCGAAATTGGTAGACGCACTAGTTTCAGGTACTAGCGCCGCGAGGCGTGGAGGTTCGAGTCCTCTCCTGGGCACCAGCCCCGCATAAAAGTACATTTATCATTATGCGCTGGCGTAACGGCGCGGCGATTTTATTGTTTGCAGCGGGTTTGTGTAGCGAGGTCCGGCCATGGCGAAATTGAACGGAAAAACGGCACTCATTACCGGCTCAACCGACGGCGTCGGCCGCATGGTGGCGGAGCGGCTCGGCGCGGACAGCTGGCGCATATTGGTGCACGGCCGCGATCGCGGCCGCGGCGCTCAGGTGGTTGCCGCAATCAAGGAATCCGGCGGCACGGCGGAATTCCTGCAAGCCGACCTGTCCTCGCTTGCCGAAGTGCGGCGTCTTGCCGAGGCGGTACAAAAGGCGACTAAGCGGCTCGATCTGTTGATCAACAACGCCGGCATCGGCAGCGGCGGACCGCAAGGCACGCGGGAGATGAGCGCCGACGGCTATGAGCTGCGCTTCGCGGTGAATTATTTGTCCGGCTTCCTCCTCACCCATTTGCTGATGCCGCTGCTGAAGAACAGCGCGCCGGCGCGCATCGTCAATGTGGCGTCGCTCGGCCAGCAGGCGATCGATTTCGACGATGTGATGTTGAACAGTGACTATAACGGCATGCGCGCCTACCGGCAGAGCAAGCTCGCGCAAATCCTATTCACCGTCGCGCTTGCGCCGGAGCTGAAGGGCAGCGGCGTGACGGTCAACGCGCTGCATCCAGCGACGTTCATGGATACCGCCATGGTGCGCCAGTTCGGTAGGCCGATCAGCACCGTCGAGGAAGGCGCCGACGCCATCCTTAAGCTCGCGGTCGCCCCGGAAATAGAAGGCCAAAGCGGACTTTACTTCAATGGACAGAACGAGGCGCAAGCCAACGCGCAGGCTTGTGACGCGCAGGCGCGGCAAAAGCTTGCGGCGCTGAGTCTCGAGCTTACCGGATTGTCCACGAAGAAGTCGGCAGCTGCACACCGCTAATTTTGACGGCCCCTCCCGGTTGCGATACTTGATGCACGCATGACCATCCGCCTGCATCGCGGCGATTTGCCGGACATTTCGCGCTACACCGGCGCCGTGGCGATCGACACCGAAACCATGGGGCTTGATCTCGGCCGCGACCGGCTCTGTGTCGTGCAACTCTCGCCCGGCGACGGCTCCGCCGACGTGGTGCAGATCCGCCGCGCACGGCGCTGATGCGCCGAACTTGAAGCGGCTATTCGCCGACGCCGGCTCCTCAAGATTTTTCACTTCGCACGCTTTGATCTCGCCATGCTGAGCAGGGCGCTTCGGCGTGATGCCGGAGCCGGTCTATTGCACCAAGATCGCGTCGCGGCTGGCCCGCACCTATACCGACAAGCACGGACTGAAGGATCTGGTGAGCGAGGTGCTGGGTCACGACCTGTCGAAGCAGCAGCAATTATCGGACTGGGGTGCCGCGGAACTGAGCGACGCGCAGGTCTCTTACGCGGCCGCCGACGTCATCTATCTGCATGCGCTCAAGGAACGGCTAGACGCAATGCTGGCGCGCGAGGGTCGCGAATGGGCTGGCGGCGGCCTGCTTCAGCTTTCTGCCAGACCGGGTCCGGCTCGATCTGGCAGGTTTTGCGGACGAGGATATTTTCGCGCATTCGTAACCCTGGGTAACGCGCGTCGTTGTGGCTTTGCGCTGCGCTTGACCGAACCTGCCCTGCCCGGTGACGGCCACATTCGCAGGCGACAATTCACGCGTGGAACCGCTAAAACGGTCGTAGCCGACTCTGGGCAAGTCCGAAGGGGCAGCTGTCTGGCCTATTCAGCGATAGCGCGCGACGCGGCGGATTTTCGGCCACCTCGCGCGGCGATGCCGAGCAGCATGTATCGTGCCGCGCGCGCGGCACAGCCGGCACGTGCGCTGGCTGCGGATCGGCGTTCCGCTCGCCATCGCGGCTGCCCTGTTGGCGGTGATCGCGGCCAATTACATGCCGTCGGTTGGCGGCATTCGGCTGCCCGGCGATCTCGGCAAGCTGGTGATCAAGGGCACGAAGGTCACCATGCAGCAGCCGCAACTGAACGGCTTCACCGTCGATTCCCGTCCTTATGAATTCACTGCGCAATCGGCCGAACAGGACATCACCAAACCCGATCTGATGGAACTGCATCAGATCCAGGCCAACATCGAAATGCAGGACAACAGCACGTTCAATGTCAGCTCTGATTCCGGCGTACTACAACATGCAAGACCGAAATGCTGACGCTGCAGCGACAATGTCCATCTGGTTTCGTCGACCGGCTACGAGGTGCGTCTGAGCGAGGCCGTGATCGATGTGCACAAAGGCAATGTGCGTCTCGGACAAGCCGGTTTGGGTGAAACTGACTCAACGGCGTGATTAACGCCAAACGGCTCGACAGTACTCGATAGCGGCAGCATCATCCGTTTCAGCGGCGGCGTGACGATGACGTTTATGCCGGACCAAATGCGTCTGCCAGGCAAGCCAAGGCGAGGACCAATGATGCGCTGGTTGCATGTCGACTGCGATGTTGGTGCTGCGGCGCTGGCCCGGCGCCGGTCGCGGCTGCGGCGCAGCCGCGCAGCGCGCCAATCAGCCCCGGCCTCCGGCAAGAGAGAACCAGGACCAGCCGATTCAGATCGAAGTCGGCGACGCTTGAGGTCCACGACAAGGACAAGATGGCGACGTTTTCCGGCGACGTGCAGGTGGTGCAGGGCGACACTACGATCAAGTGTCAGTCGCTCGTCGTCTTTTACGGCGGCGAGCGCACGGTCAGGCCGGGCGGCCGCGGCGGCGGCGCCGCAGGCGCAACCGGGCGCCAAGCCGGGCCGGGGACGGCGGTACCGCAAGGCGCGCAACGACATCCGCCGAATCGAAGCGCGCGGCGGTGTCACGGTCATTTCCAAGGACCAGAACGCCAGCGGCGATTTCGGCGTTTACGACCTGAGGAAAAAGACCATCACACTGAGCGGCAATGTCGTGGTCAGCCAGGGCAAGAATGTCATGCACGGTGACCGGGTCGTGGTCGATACGGTCACCGGAAATGCCCACTTCGAATCGGAACGCGGCGGGTCCAAGCCGGCGTGCGGCGCGCTGATCCAACCGAGCAAGGGCGCCAACGGCAGCCCCTCGAACTTCATGACGATCGGGCCGGGCCGGCAGAATTGAGGCGCGGCTGCCGCAGCATCGCATCGGGAAAATCGGATAAAGTCTCCGGCCGAAGGCGCTAGTTTGTGCCGGCGATTTCGCAATTTGACCGCTTGACGAAGACTGGCTGTGCTGGACCTTTTTTCATATTTTCGCCGGCGCTGTAATGCGGCCGCGCCGCCGTCGCCGAGACGAGGCGATGACCTCGCGATGGGCGGCGCGATCAGCACGATCTATCTCGACATCGCGATGCGCGCCGGCGCCGGCATCAAGGCCGCGCAGCTCATCGTCGACCATCGGCAAGCCTGCCGGCGGGTCGACGCAAAGCGCCGCGAACCGGCTCGCCCGAGCCCAGCCGCGCCGCCGACGCGGCAGCAGCGTATCGCGTCGGCGCCGGACAGTATGCGCGCCAGCGCCGCAGCAGAAGCGCCCGCCGCCGTCCGCGACGGCAACGGCGTGCACGCGCCGCCGGATCGCAAGGGCGTGTTGTCGGTGCACGGCGTCGAGAAGAGTTTTGTCGGCCGCAAAGTGGTCAAGGGTGTCAGCCTCTATGTGCGCAAGGGCGAAGCGGTCGGGCCTGCTCGGCCCGAACGGCGCCGGCAAGACCACGGTCTTCTATATGATGACCGGCCTGATCAAGGCCGACAAAGGCCGCGTCGAACTCGACGGTCACGACGTGACCGCGCTGCCGATGTATCAGCGCGCCCGGCTCGGCATCGGCTATCTGCCGCAGGAAGCCTCGATTTTCCGCGGCCTGACTGTCGAGCAGAACATCCGCGCCGTGCTGGAAGTGGTCGAGCCCGATACGCGGCGGCGCGAGCGCGATCTCGACGGACTGCTGGAGGAGTTCAACATCGCGCGGTTGCGCAAAACGCCGGCGATCGCGCTCTCCGGCGGCGAGCGCCGCCGCGTCGAAATTGCCCGCGTCGCTGGCCACCCGGCCGAATTACATGCTGCTCGACGAGCCGTTCGCCGGCATCGATCCGATCGCTGTCGGCGACATCCAGTCGCTGGTGCGCCATCTGACCAACCGCGGCATCGGCGTTCTGATCACCGACCACAATGTGCGCGAGACACTCGGCCTGACCGACCGCGCTTACATCATCTATTCCGGCGAAGTGCTGATGGAGGGCCGCGCCGACGATATCGTCAACAACCCGGACGTGCGTCGGCTCTATTTGGGCGAGCAATTCCAGCTTTAAGCCATTCGCAAAAACGGTTGACGACAGCGGCCGTTGAATTGCTCTACCACTGTACAAGCAAGAATTGGACCAATTCGCCCGGGTAGCAATGGCGCTTACGCAAAGACTTCAGCTCCGCCAGAGCCAAGCGCTGGTCATGACGCCGCAGCTGATGCAGGCGATCAAGCTCCTGCAGCTCTCCAATCTCGATCTGGTCGCCTATGTGGAGGCCGAGCTCGAACGCAATCCGCTGCTCGATCGCAGCGCCGAAGAAGAGGCGCGCCGGCTCTGGCCGAAGGTGCGGCACTGGCCGCGTGGCCCGAACGCGGACGCCGAGGGCTGGGGCGGCGCGAGCGAGAGCCCGCCGAGTGCGACACCGCGTCGAAGAGCGCGCTCGATACCCGCGTCGAGGACAGTTTTCCCGACGCATGCCGAGGCGAGCCCGCCGCGCGGCGCTGGCGAAGGTGCCGGCCGGATATTCGGAATGGGCCGGCGTCGGTGCCGGCGGCCGCGACGACAGCGACTACAATCTCGAAGCGTTCGTTTCCGCCGAAACCACGCTCGCCGACTGGCTGCGCGATCAGCTTGCGCTCGCCGTCGCCAGCCGTGCCGCGCCGCATGATCGGGCAATACCTGATCGATCTGGTCGACGAAGCCGGCTATCTGAGCGTCGATCTCGCAGCAGCGGCGGAAAAGCTCGGCACCAGTGTCGACGAAATCGAAGCCGTGCTCGGCATCTTGCAGACCTTCGATCCGCCGGGCATATGCGCGCGCGATCTTGCCGAGTGCCTGGCGCTCCAGCTCAAGGAACGCGACCGCTTCGATCCGGCGATGCAGGCGCTGATCGCACGCCTCGATCTGTCTGGCCAGGCGCGATTTCGCGGCATTGAGAAAAATCTGCGGCGTCGGCGACGAGGACCTCACCGACATGATCGCGGAGATCCGCCGTCTCAATCCCAAGCCCGGCCTCGCCTTCGGTTCGGCGATCGTGCAGCCGATCGTGCCGGATGTTTTCGTCCGGTCCGGCCCCGACGGTGGCTGGATCGTCGAGCTCAATTCCGACACCTTGCCGAAAGTGCTGGTCAACCAGACCTATTACGCCGAGGTTTCGGCGACGGCGAGGCGCGATACCGACAAGTCATATCTCGCCGACTGCCTGCAAAGCGCCACTTGGCTGGTTCGCGCGCTCGATCAGCGCGCCCGCACCATCCTCAAGGTCTCCAACGAGATCGTGCGCCAGCAGGACGGCTTTTTCGCCCGTGGCGTCGAGCATTTACGCCCGCTCAACTTAAAGACCGTCGCCGAAGCGATCAGCATGCACGAATTGACGGTATCCCGCGTTACCGCCAACAAATACATGGCGACCAGCCGCGGCATTTTCGAGCTCAAATACTTTTTCACCTCGGCGATCGCCGCCTCGCATGGCGGCGAGGCGCATTCCGCCGAGGCGGTGCGTCATCGCATCAAGCAGTTGATCGACGCAGAAACGGCGGACGACGTGCTGTCCGACGACACGATAGTCGACAAGCTGCGCGAAGCGGGCATCGACATCGCCCGGCGCACGGTCGCCAAATACCGCGAGGCGATGCGCATTCCGTCCTCGGTGCAGCGCCGCCGCGAGAAGCAAGCCGCGGCGGTCACGTAGTTTCGCGCTGCCGACGTTGACTCCACGACCGTCAATGCCTAGCTCGAATCATGTGGCTGCAAAGCCGCGGCCAATAGGCTAAAATTCACGTGCTGAACGCGCGGCAAAAAAAGCGATCCGCGCGATCGTGCGCCACCTGATGCTGGAGGTTGCCATGTCATTTCGCGTTTCAGGGAAAAATCTCGACGTCGGCGAGGCACTGCGCGATCGCATCAATGTGCGGATCGGGGACGCGCTAACCAAGTATTTCGATGGCGGATATTCCGGACATGTGATGGTCGAGCGCGAAGGCTCCGGTTTTCGCACCGAATGCGCGATCCACCTCGATTCGAAGGTTACGTTGCGCGCGGAGGCGCGTGCGCCCGACGCCTATGCGAGCGCCGACCAGGCGGCGATGCGGGTGGAAAAGCGGCTGCGCCGCTATCACCGCCGGCTGAAGGATCACCGGCCGTAACTGGCCGTTCGATATGACGAAAAAGTCGGCAAATCAGACCCATTCATGCGCCATCCACCGCCGGAACTGATGTCTGCCGATGGCCATTGACGCAATTGTTCACGCTCCTTAAGGTCCGCCGCCTTTCAGCGTGATCCGGAAAACGTGGAGACCGGCTTTCGGGAAGGATCACACTTACATAGAAGTAAGGCTGCAGGCCTCGTTGCCCAGGTTCTCAACTCATGCCGCTCACCGATTTGGTCGCCCCCAACGCGATCCTTCCGGCACTTAAGGTCAATAACAAGAAGCAGGTGCTGCATGAGCTTGCGGCACGCGCGGCTACGCTGACCGGCCAGAACGAGCGTGCGATTTTCGAAATTCTCATGCAACGCGAGAAGCTCGGCTCGACCGCCGTCGGTAACGGCATTGCCATTCCCGCACGGTAAAATGGCAAATCTTACCCGGCTATTCGGATTGTTCGCGCGGCTCGACCGGGCAGTCGACTTCGAAGCGCTCGACGGCCAGCCGGTGGATCTGATCTTTTTGCTGCTGGCGCCGGAAGGCGCCGGCGCCGACCACCTCAAGGCGCTGGCGCGGGTGGCGCGTCTGTTGCGTGATTCCGCGGTCGCGCACAAGCTACGCGCCTCGCGCGATGCCGAGGCGCTTTATGCGGTGCTGGCCATGCCGTCGGCGAGCGCCGCGTAAATTCTCAACGTCATTTTTGAAAATGCAGCATTGAGGCGCGGGTCATAGGCGAGCGAAGCGACGCTGTTCTTCGAACGGCTATGCCCGCGCCCGACGCCCTTAGTGCACGCTTACCATTTCGAGCTGCTGGCTGGCGGCGTTGGCGGATCGCCGCCTCGCGGCTGTCGGTCAGCATGATCGGCGTGCCATCGGCGCCGTGCAGCGCGAACAGCCGCAGCCCGGGCTCGATGTCCGGCACCTGCGGAAACAGCGCGCGCACGTCCTCGGAACGGATCGTTTTCACATAGGCGATCTCGCCGTCACCGAGATGCGCGAACGCTTCCGGCGTCATTTCGATCGGTATGTTTTCGCTACGGCTCAAATCCGCTGGCATGGCCGTCTACTCCTATTGCTTACAACGCAAGGAAGGCATGTTCGTTTCCTCACTCCGTTTCCTTGATGCAGATCGATTTCACAATCCGCTCCGCCTGCGGCCGCACCAGATCGATCGAAAGCAGGCCGTTTTTCAAGTCGGCGCTGAGCACTTCCATTCCCTCCGCCAGCACGAAGCTGCGCTGGAATTGGCGGGCGGCGATGCCGCGATGCAGATACTGCCGGCTCTTGTCGTCCTGTTGACGGCCGCGGATCACCAGCTGGCGCTCTTCCAGGGTGACGTCGAGCTGGTCACGGGTAAATCCCGCTACTGCCAGCGTGATGCGCAGACGCTCCGGGCTCGCCTCGTCGTGCGCGATTCGTTCGATGTTGTAGGGCGGGTACCCGTCGGCGGTCTTGGCGACCCGATCGAGCGCGCGCTCGATCTCATCGAAGCCGAGCAGAAACGGACTCGAAAGCGACGATATCCTCGACATGGCTGCAAAGTCCTTTGCCAAGCGACTTTGTGGAGCCCTTGCGGCACTCCGGAAAGCATGCGCCGGAAAAGTGGATTTCCGGTTTCCTTGGTTATCCATATGGCGTTAGTGGATAAGCGCCGCAAGCCGGGCGTCACGGCCACTTTAGTGGGCCCGGCAGCGCCCGCTCGGCTTCCGCCACCAGCTGGGCCTCGTGGCGGCTGACGAACGCGGCGCCGATGGCGATGGCAATTGCGGCAGCGATGCCGACGACGATCACCATCGGGCCAGCCAAGCGCTCGATCTGGCGTCCAAATATGTAGGCGGCGAAGCCGAAGAACGCCGCCCAGACGCATGCGCCGACGACATTCGCCAGCATGAACTGGCGCCACGGCATACGGTTGGCGCCGGCCAGAATGCCGGCCAGCGCGCGCAGCAGCGGCACGAACCGGGCGATGACGATGATTTTGCCACCGTGGCGCAGGAACAGATATTCGCCAAGCTTGATGCGGCCTTCGGTGATGCGCAGATAGCCGCCGTAACGCAGCAGCAGGTAATAGCCGAATTCGCGGCCGATGACGTAACCCAGCATCTGGCCGACGACCGCCGCGCTTGCCGCGGTAATGATCACCGAGACGATGTTGAGATCGTGTTTGGTGCCGGCAAAAATCGCCGCCAAAATCAGCACCGTTTCCCCGGGCACCGGCAAGCCGACGCTTTCAAGGCCAATTACCCCGGCGACCACGGCGAGGCCATACACATGCACAAGATGGGCAATTGAGGGCATTGCGGCAGATTAAATCACAACACTATGAAAGCACGGTGGTGATGGCCGGTGGCCGACCCTTATAGCCGAAATTCATCGATAGCGAGCAAGCGGGAAGCGCACCGCATGGCGCCGGCGGCGATTTGCCACTAAAACTCCGCCCGGCACGATTCGTGGGATGGGGACTGCAATGCGAAACCGCAATCGCTGGCGGGCCTGTGGATTTTTTGGTTTGCTGCTGCTCGTCGCCGCCTGCGCGCACCATCATCAGCTGAGCGACGATCCCAACGCCGGCGCCGACGATCCGGCCAATGTTTTGCCCGCCAAATACAAATACAAGTCCGACATTATCGGCGCGATGCATGCTTACCTCAACGATCCAACCGGCATTCGCGACGCCGGGATCGCCGAGCCAGAGCTCAAAAGCGTGGGCAACAGCCGGCGCTACCTGGTGTGCCTGCGGCTCAACGCCAAGCAAAACGGCATGCATTATGCCGGAGTCAGGGAGATCGGGGCGGTGTTCGTGGCCGGCCGGTTCGATCACTTTGTCGATCCCGCCAAGGAGGCGTGCGCCGGCGCAACCTATGTGCCGTTTCCGGAGCTGGAAAAGCTTCCGCGCTAAAACGCGATCAAAGAAGATAGAGCGGCGAGGGGGCTGGCTTCGGGCTGCGATTTGAGTTGAAATCCATCGGTTACGCCCAAAGCGGGGGCGACGCCCGGCTTCGAAAACCTGCAACGAACTTGCAGCGAACTGCAACGCGAAGGGGGAGCAATGAGTTTTGCGCGAATGGCGGTGTGCGCCGCCGTGCTGATGGTGCTGTCGGCGCCCGGCGCGCACGCGGCGCCGGCTTTGGCCACCAACAACGTCAATCTGCGGCAGGGGCCGGGAACGAATTTCCCGGTCGTCACCACCATCCCCGGCGGCAGCCAGGTCGAGATATCGGGCTGCCAGGGTCAGTGGTGCTCGGTCACATGGCAGGGACAGACCGGCTATTCGATCGCCACCAGTTTCGATCAGGGCGGCAATGCGCCGCCCGGTGGCGCCCCGCCGCCCGGCGCCGAGGGCGCGCCACCCCCCGGCGGTCCACCACCGCCCGGCGCTACTGCCGGCGGACCGGTCCCGGCCGGTCCACCCGGCGCGCCGCCGCCGGGCTACGCGCCGCCACTGCCCGGTTATCCGCCACCGCCCCCAGGCTATTACCCGCCGCCCTATTATCCGGGTTACGCTCCATACCCCTATTACGGCTATGGCCCGTACGGCTATAATTACGGGCCGTATTGGCGGCGCCGGTATTGGTGAGGTGGGCCGCGGCCCGGCTGCATTAGCCGTAGCCGTTCGACATGAAGCGGCATGTATTGCAACTGCTGGCGAATTTTCGGCCTAACATTTTGGTATTCGGGATAAAGGCGATTAAGTCGATTCTCATATGCATAGACATCTTCTAACTGGAAATCGCGCTTGCCGATTGCCTCGACACACTTCATGACCTCAATCAACCAGCCCGTGCCTCCTGATTTTGATCTCGCGGAAAGAGCGTTTTTCTCCATTTGCGAGTACCGCGTCCTTCGATATCAGCTGTCCTGCCCGAACAATAAAAATTTTGCCCGATTCGGGCGACTTGATTGAGCAAGATGTTGGAGCCGATCCGGCCGGCACGGCGCGCAGTCGGCGCGAGCGGTTTTCGCTCCTCGACTATTTCGCGCACAAAAAAATGCTTTGGAATGACAAAGAGATTAGCGACACTGAATTGTTTCAAGTGTAGTTCAACAAAAGAAGATTTGGGTTATTGCTGGCAGCCAAAGCTCGCATTTCGTACGGAACGCTCCATCCATTATTTTGCTGCGGAATGCACTTTTTTGGCTTTTCAGCTCATATTCTTCTTTGCACGTAGTACACAAGAAATCAGCGACGGGACTGTTATTCGGAAATGGATTGATTTTTTGACTTCCACAATTCGCACCCATGTTTCTGTCCAGACGCGAGTACTTTGGGAGTTGCTGCTGCACGGCGTCTGACTTTCTTCGAGTCCTAGCTTCATGCGCGTAAATTTAACATTGAAATTAGGTCCTGCGACAGCCGCCGCGCGGCGTTTGTTTCGCGCGGACCAATGACATTTAACGAAACGGCATCGGCTTGCGCGGCGCGTTATTGCCACGGGGCGATCGTTCCAAAACAACAAAAACGGAGATCGCCAGATGAATACTCAATTGCGCGCGCGGCAGCGGCCGCGTGGCGCGCCCCGCGCCTCGGCAGCCCGCGATGCTAGCTCTTCTTCCCCGAAGGCCGGCCGTAGGCAGCGGCATAGGCCGACGGGGCACCGCCTTTCTTCTGATCCTTGTCCTGCTTCGGCTTCTTCTTCTCTTTGTTGCTTCGAGCCTGACCCTTCGCCATGTCGTCCTCTGCTTTTCGGTCGGTAATTCGTCGGCGATTCGCGAAAGCTAACTCATCTGCCGAGGTGCCGACAACATCTAGCGTCCTCTTGGCTTCCAGCCGCCGCGCATGCCGGGGCGGCCGAGCGTCGAGCGTGGGCCGGCGGAGTTGCGCCTGCCGGGAATCGATTCCACGCCTGGGCCCATCTCATCCAGATTTGGTTTTCGTGGTTGGCGGCCGCCGGGCCGGCGCGGCGCGACTTCGTGATGGAGCGCGATGCCCATTTCGCCGAGCGCGGGCTTGTGGACTTTTGACGGTGAGGTCACCCCACCCCGACGCGCCTCGCGCGCCGACCCTCGCCCTCTAGGGGAGGGTAAAAATTTCGCGGTCGGATCGTCGGTCACCGCCAGTTCGGTTGAGCGCAGGCGCTTAATCTCGTCGCGCAGCCGCGCCGCTTCCTCGAAATCGAGATCGGCGGCGGCGGCGCGCATGCGCGCTTCCAGATCGGCGATCACCGCCTCGAAATTATGGCCGATGGTGGCGGCTTCCTCGAACTCGCCGGGTTCGCCGGCCCCGGCGGCGATCAGCACGTGGTCGCGCTCGTAGACGCTATTGAGGATGTCGCCGATGCCCTTACGGATGCTTTCCGGCGTGATGCCGTTCGCGGTGTTGAATTGCTCCTGCTTCTCGCGCCGACGATTGGTCTCGGCAATGGCGCGCTCCATCGAGCCGGTGACCGCATCGGCGTAGAGAATGACGCGGCCGTCGATGTTGCGCGCGGCGCGGCCGATGGTCTGCACCAGGCTGGTCTCGCTGCGCAGAAAACCTTCCTTGTCGGCGTCGAGAATGGCGACCAGCGCGCATTCGGGAATGTCGAGACCCTCGCGCAACAGATTGATGCCGACCAGTGCATCGAAGGCGCCGAGCCGCAGATCGCGGATGATCTCGATGCGCTCGATGGTGTCGATGTCGGAATGCATGTAGCGGACGCGGATGCCCTGCTCGTGCAGGTATTCGGTCAAATCCTCGGCCATGCGCTTGGTCAGCACGGTGACCAGCGCGCGGTAGCCCTTTTGCGCCACCTGCCGCACCTCGCCGACCAGATCGTCGACCTGGGTGCGGGCTGGCCGCACGTCGACCGGCGGGTCGATCAGGCCGGTCGGGCGGATCACCTGCTCGGTGAACACGCCACCGGATTCGTTGAGCTCCCACGGCCCCGGCGTTGCCGAAACGCACGCGGTCTGCGGCCGCATCGCGTCCCATTCCTCGAAGCGGAGCGGCCGGTTGTCCATGCAGGACGGCAGGCGGAAGCCGTATTCGGCCAGCGTCGCCTTCCTGCGGAAGTCGCCGCGATACATGCCGCCGAGCTGCGGCACGGTGACGTGGCTCTCGTCGACGAAAACCAGCGCGTTGTCCGGCACATATTCGAACAAGGTCGGCGGCGGCTCGCCGGGTTTGCGGCCGGTCAGATAGCGCGAATAGTTTTCGATGCCGGCGCAGGCGCCGGTGGCCTCCATCATTTCCAGATCGTAGAGCGTGCGCTGTTCGAGCCGTTGCGCTTCAAGGAGCCGGCCGGCGGCATTGAGCTGGTCGAGCCGCTGCTTCAATTCGACCTTGATGCCGGCGATTGCCTGCAACAAGGTCGGCCGCGGCGTCACGTAGTGCGAGTTTGCGTAGATTTTGACGAATTCCAGCTCATCGGTCTTCTGGCCGGTCAGCGGATCGAACTCGTGGATCAATTCGACTTCTTCGCCGAACAGCGACACCCGCCAGGCGCGGTCCTCGTAATGGGCCGGGAAAATCTCGATCGCGTCACCGCGCACCCGGAACGAGCCGCGATAGAAGTCGTCGGCGGTGCGCTTGTATTGCAGCGCCACCAGGTCGGCGAGCAATCGGCGCTGGTCGAGGCGCTCGCCCTGCTTGAGAGAAAAGGTCATCGCCGAATAAGTCTCCACCGAGCCGATGCCGTAGATGCACGACACCGAAGCGACGATGATCACGTCGTCGCGTTCGAGCAGCGCCCGCGTCCCGGCGTGGCGCATGCGGTCGATCTGCTCGTTGATCGAGGAATCCTTCTCGATATAGGTGTCGGTGCGCGGGATGTAGGCTTCCGGCTGGTAGTAGTCGTAGTAAGAGACGAAATACTCGACCGCGTTGTCGGGAAAGAAATTCTTGAATTCGCCGTAGAGCTGCGCCGCCAGCGTCTTGTTGGGCGCGAGGATCAGCGCCGGGCGTTGCGTCTCCTCGATCACCTTCGCCATGGTAAAGGTCTTGCCCGAGCCGGTGACGCCGAGCAGCACCTGGGTCTTTTCGTTGCGCCGCACGCCTTCGACCAATTCCTTGATCGCCTGCGGCTGGTCGCCCCGCGGATCGAAGTCGGATTTGATGACGAGGGGGCGACCACCTTCGGATTTATCCGGCCGCGGCGGCCGATGCGGCGCCCATAATTGCCCGCTAAATTCCGGCCGGCCTTCGCGCAGCAACCTGTCGAGCGATTGCTGGCTGGCCAAACCGGCGACGGTTCCGACTTCGCCGCGTCCCGATCGTGCCAGGCGCAAGCGGGCAGGGCCCATGTCGGGCGTAATCACATTGCGCGGATCGTCAGCGTCGTCTTGCTCCTCGATGCCGAGCGCTTTCGCCAGATCGGGATCGAGCTCGCCGGGCGGAACCGGGGTTTTACCGACGTAGCCTTGCTGCGGCGCTTCACCGAAGCCGCGGGCGACCGAAGCACGCGCCCGATGCGCCTTGGCGAAATCGGCACGCCGGTCGAACGAATTATCCGGCGGTGGCTTAAGCCCGCTCTGGCCGGGCTCTATACCCGTCTGCGAGCCGACGCCGGCGCGGCCCTGGCCGATGGCGGGATTGAGCAAATCGGCGAGCGCCGGATCGAGCGGCGACGCATCCGGACGCGCCGCTTTGGCGCGTGTCGGCTTGGCCGGGTCTTTTTTCGAATGCTCGGCCGGGTGCCGGCGCCTGGGCGGCTTCGGTCGATCGGGACGTTTCGCCATGCCGCCAATATGGGCCGAGTCCGCCAGCGGGGAAAGTGACGCTGGTCAAAACCCGTGCATGATCTGCGTGACGTGCTCGACGTCCGGCGGCGCGGCGAAGCAATGCGCGACCAGCTTGCGCCATTCCTGGAAGTCCGGCGAGTTGCGCCATTCGACGGTATGATGCTCGACGGTTTCCCAGACGACGAACAGCCGATAGCGGTTGGGCTTTTCGATCGAGCGCTGCAATTCCATGCCGTGGCAGCCCTTGGCGCGCTGGAAAATCGGCACGGCCTTTTTCACGCCGACTTCGAACTCGGTTTCCATTCCGGGCTTGACGTCGATTTGCGCAATTTCAGTGATCATGGTCCGCTCCTGCCGGGGCGGTCTACGAAGCTCGCTTCGCGCGGTCCAGACCCACGGCAAGCGGTCCACATGACTGACATGCCGGACGGGGGGTTAAATTCCCACCGCGCGCTGCGTACATTGGGTTCTTCACCACTAAAAGCAGGCTGTCATGATCGATTTGCATTACTGGACCACGCCGAACGGTCACAAGGTCACGATTCTTCTGGAAGAGGCCGGACTGCCTTACAAGATTTTTCCGGTAAATATCGGCAAGGGCGAGCAGTTCAAGGCAGATTTTCTGGCCGTCGCGCCCAACAACCGCATTCCCGCCATTGTCGACCGCGCGCCATCCGACAGCGGCAAGCCGATTTCGATTTTCGAATCAGGCGCGATCCTGCTCTATCTCGCCGATAAGACCGGCAAATTTATCGGCAAGGATTTGCGCGCACGCACCGACGCGATCCAGTGGCTGTTCTGGCAGATGGGCGGGCTCGGGCCGATGGCCGGCCAATACAACCATTTCGGCAATTATGCGCCGGAAAAAATCCCGTACGCGATCGATCGCTACCGCAACGAGGTCAACCGGCTGTACGGGGTGATGAACAAGCGGCTCGCCGATCGCGCTTATCTCGCCGGCGAATATTCGATCGCCGATATGGCAAGCTATCCCTGGGTGGTGCCGTGGGAGCGCCAAGGCCAGAACATTGCCGACTTCCCTCACCTCAAGCGCTGGCTGGAAACCATCGCCGCGCGCGACGCGGTGAAGCGCGCTTACGCCAAGGCGAAGGAGGTCAACCCGAATCCGGGTGGCATCCGTACGCCGGAAGAGCGCGCGATCCTGTTCGGGCAGACCGCCAAATCGGTCGAAAGCGCAGTGACGAAGTAATAAGCGTCAGTTCTGCCGCACGATGACCCGCGTGCCGATCGACACGCGGTCGTAGAGGTCGATCACGTCCTCGTTGACGAGGCGAAAGCAGCCCCACATCAGCGCTTGGCCGATGGTTTCCGGCGCATTGGTGCCGTGGATGCGGTAGGTCGCATTGCCGAGGTCCATCGCCCGCGCGCCGAGCGGATTGCCGGGCCCGCCGGCAATGACGCGCGGCAGCGAAGGCTCGCGCGCCAGCAAATCCGGCGGCGTCTGCCATTGCGGCCATTCGACTTTGCGCATGATCGACACCAGACCAACCCGGTCGAAACCGTCGCGGCCGACGCCGATGCCGTAGCGCAAGGCACGGGTTTCGCTCTCGATCAAATAAAGATGGCGATCGGCGGTATCGATGATGATAGTGCCGACCGGATGCTGCGAACGGTAGAACACGGCCCGGGGCTGCAACTGATCCGGCAGATCGTCGCCGGAATTGCCGTGATCGACGCCGGGTGGAACGTCCGCCATGGTCGGCTGAAAATTCGCCGGCACTAGCGGGCTGGTGCTGCCGGCAGCGGTACGGAGCAAAAACAGAGCAGCGCGACGCCGATCCAAGCCGCGCATACCGAGTGCGCCCAAGCCTTCGCTGTTGCCGCTCGCCTCATTCGGTTATTTTTTGCTCGCGGCGCGGGCAGGTTCATGGTCTTGCCGACTCACTATTGCGCGGCGCCGCCGAAATAGCCGACGATCTTCCAGCCGCTCGCGTCCTTTGTGTAACACATCTGGTCGCCGGCCAACGATGAGATCGCCTCCAGCGGCACGTAGCCGACTTTGCCCGACGGGGTCGCGATGTGCAGAAAGGCTGGCTGCTTGGGATCGTCCGGCGGTGCGCTGTCGGTCAGCACGCGCACCAATGTGAGGCCGAGTTTGTCGACGACCGGAGCATCCGGCTTGGCGGCGTCGCGCACTTCGACGCCACTCTTGGCGGGATAGCCCCATTCCGGCGGTTCGCTTTGCGTGGCCTTGATCAGGGCCTCGAAAGCTTTCGGATCGATGATCGGTTCCGCCGGTGCGCAGACGATGTTCGGGTGGTCGGGCAATGGCGCGCCGGTCGGGTCGCTGGCGTAGCCGGTCAAGGTCGCCCAGCCAGAACCATCCTTGGCATTCAGATCGATCGCCTTGGCCAGGTTGTCGATGCCCGTCTTCTGTTTGTCGGCGAGGTCCTTGTCCTGCACCCAGAAGAAGTCTTGCGCGACGACCAGCCTGGCGAGCGCCGTGCGGTCCTTGTGATCGGCAACGTCGGCGAGTTGCTTGCGGAAAGCGGCGAAGTCGGCGTCATTGAAGATCACAGGGGGGCTCACCGGGACTGTGGCATACGGTTTGACCGGCGCCATTGGCGGCGGCTTAAGCGCCGGCAGCTGCGGCTCGGCGCGACCAACCGCAGAGCCGAACACGGCGGCAGTGAGGATCAAGGTCGAGGCGATGAGGGTCTGGCGCATCGCGCGGTCTCCGCTTGGTGTGAGGGGACTTCAACCGAAATTATTCAAAGAACAGTCATTGCTTAGCCGGGAAGCACGGTCATCAAAACCGCCAAAGCGGACTTTTTTGCGGACCGTCTCCGCTTCGGCACTAGAGCTTCACGGTGCGTGAGCGACCGACATCACTCCCTTTTTGCAAGCGGCTTCCACCCTGCTTCGTTTTTCGCGCGCCGATCCGAATACTTATTTCAAGCCGAAATAGGCGCGGCGCAGCGCGTTGTTCTGCGCCATCGCTTCGACCGTTCCTGCAAATCCGACCCGGCCATTATCGAGGGTATAGACGCGGTCGGCGAGCGCGAGAAATTTCACGTTCTGTTCGGCGATCAACAGCGCAAGATCTTTGGTGCGGAACTGCGCCAGCACACCGATCACTTCCTTGACCAAGAGCGGCGACAGGCCGGCGGACGGCTCGTCCATCACCAGCAGGCGCGGATTGCCGACCAGCGCCTTGGCGATGCCCAGTATCTTGCGCTGGCCGCCGGAGAGACTGCCGGCGAGGGCGCGCCGGCGCCCGGCGAGCGCTGGGAATATCGCGTAGAGTTCGGCCATGCGTTCGCGCGTGCGCTCCCGCGGCATGAATTGCGCGCCGATCAGGATGTTCTCCTCAACGGTGAGCCCGGGAAATCCCGAGCTCTCCGACATGAAGACGATGCCGCGTCGCACCCGCTGATCGGTGCGTAGCCGTGTGATGTCTTCGCCGTCGAAGCCGACGCGGCCGTCCCAAATCTCGATCAGGCGCATGATCGCCTTGAGCAACGTCGTCTTGCCGGCGCCGTTGGCACCGAGCAGCACCACCGACTCACGCTCGCGAACGGAAAGGTCGATGCCCCACAAAACCTGCATACGCCGGTAACCGGTGGTGATGCCGGCGATCTCGAATAGGGGCGGTTGCTTAGGCTGCATGTTCGTCCCCGAGGAAGACTTCGACCACCTGAGTATTCTTCGCGGCGTCCGCCAGTCTGCCCTCGAAAATCTCCTTACCGGCATTCATGACGATAAGACGGTCGGTGATCTGATCGATGAATCCCATCAGATGCTCGACCACCAGCAGCGCAATTCCAGAGCGCGCCAATTCCTTGAGCTTGGCCGCGACGCGTTGAAGCTCCGCCGGATTCAATCCAGCCGCCAGTTCGTCCACCAGCAATAGCCGCGGGCCGGTGGCGAGCGCGCGCGCAAGGTCGAGCATTTTTTGCTGCGCGCTATTGAGCTCTCCGGCGGGCTGATCGGCAAAGGCGGCGAGATCGAGCGACGACAATAGCGTGCCGGCATCGGCGGGCCCGTCGCGGCTGCGGCCGTAGGCGCGCGCGATTTCGACATTTTCGCGCACCGTCAGCGTATGGAACGGCCGCGGCACCTGAAAGGTGCGATTGATCCCGGCGTAAACGAGCCGGTGCGACGGCAGGCCGTCGATTGGCTGCCCTTCGAAGCGGATGGAGCCGGCATCGGGCCGGTACAGGCCGGAAATCACATTGATGCAGGTGGTCTTGCCCGATCCGTTCGGTCCGACCAGTCCGAGGATTTCCCCAGCCGCGACCGAAAAGCTCAAGACATCGAGCGCGCGGAAGCCACCGAAGCTTTTCACCAGGCCGTCGACTTGCAGGAGCGGCGCGTCAGGGGACATTGATCCCCCACCGTTGCAGCAGCGACGCAACCCCGTTCGGCAGGAACAGCACCAGCGCCATGATCAGTGCGCCGTAGATCAGCTGAAAATATTGCGGCGTAGAGATGCCGACGGCATTGTAGATGCCGTAAAGGACGATCACGCCGAGGATCGGGCCGACCACCGTGGCGCTGCCGCCGAACAGCACGAACACGATCGAAAAGACGGTGAACTCGACGCTAAAAACCGTCTCCGGATAGAACACTGACACGTACCAGGCGAACACGCTGCCGGCGAGGCCAGCCACCAGCGCGCTGAGGAGCCAGGCGATGATGCGTTCGCGCACCACGTTTATGCCGGCCATGCCGGCGCTGATCGGGTCCTCCCGGATCGCTTTGAGCGCCATGCCGAAATGCGAATGGCGCAGGTAGATGACGAGCGCGAGCGTTGCCGCCAAAATCGCCAGCGCCGTTCCATAGCTGAGCTCGGGATTGAAAACGCCGCTGAGCGTGATGCCGTAAGGGCCTTTGGTAATGTTTTCCAGATTGGGGTTCGACACCACCTGCAAGACGGTCAGCGCGGCGGCAAGATTGGCGATTGAGAAATAGGCGCCGGAGAGCCGAAACAGCGGCGTGAGCAATGCCGCCAGCGCGACGGCCGCGGCGGCGCCGACCGCCAGCGCCGCGAGCGGCGGCGCGTGCAGATGGATCACCATCAGCGAAAAGCCGTAAGCGCCGGCGCCGAAAAATCCGACGTAGCCGAACGGCAAATAGCCGGTGAAGCCGTAAATGATGTTGAGGCCCTGCGCGAGCGTCATGAAAATGATGAAATTGAACAGCAGAAGGTGATTGCTGTAGAGGCCGGGCAAAATTGCAAACGCCGCGACCACCGGCAGCAGGATCAGAGCGAGGTCGCGCGCAATTTTAGGCACGGCGCACCTGCCGCCCCAGCAATCCGCTCGGCCGCACCAACAGGATCGCGATCAACAGAACGTCGGGTAGCAGATTGGCCCAGGTGCTGTAGTAGCTCTGCATCAGCATATAGGAGACGCCGTAGATGACGCCGCCAAGCACGGTGCCGAGCGGGTTGCCGAGCGAGCCGATGACGATGACGGCGAAGGCGGTGATGGTGACGTCGGCGCCGATTGCGGGCGTGATGCTGCCGAGCATGAACGGCGCGAACACGCCGGCCACCGCCGCGAGCCCGAGCCCGACACCGAACGCCGCGGCGGAGACGCGATGCACGTCGATGCCGGCGGCGACCGCTTCCTCGCGGTTGTCCATGACTGCGCGCGTCAGATAGCCGAGCCGTGTGCGGTACAGATAAACATAGACCAGCAGCACGGCGCAGCCGCTGGCAATGCCGCTGACCACCCACGAGGCTGGAAAGGTTTGGCCGAAAATCTCAACCGGTCCGCTTTCGACCGCGTGCCCGGCGACCAGGCTTTCGACCGTGGCGATCGCTTGGCCGAGCTGATTGCCGGGGATCGACCGCTCGCTGGTGCCGAAGGCGATGGTAGTGACTGCTTCGATCACCTGCGACAGGCCGAAGAACAGAATAAACGACAGCATTTCCGGATCTTTGGCGCGCAGGAGCCGTGGCACCAGCAGGTAATAAAGCGGCCCGCCCACGATCACGAAGCTGACGAACGCAATGAACACCGCCGGCACCGGGTTAATGGCGAACAGGGTGAACAGCCAGAACGCCAGGAACGCGCCCAGCATCAGAAAATCGCCATGCGCCAGATTGACGATGCGCATGACGCCGAACACGAGGTTGAGCCCGAGCCCGATCAGCGTGAAGTAAAGGCCGAACAAAAGTCCGGCCAGCAGGCTGTAGGTGAGCATCGGACGCTCCGCCGCGTCGGCTATTGGTCGCGGCCGACTATGCCACTGTCACGGCCGCGGGTAGACCGGCTTGGCGTTGGCGAAATCGGGCGGAAAAACGACCTTGAGATTTAGATTCTCATTGTCGAGGATCAGCTGACCGATTGGGGTGGCCTCGCCGATCTGTGCGCCGGTCGAATCGAGCTCGAAGGTGCCATCCAGCGTCTTGAGCTTGCCGGACAGGGCGAATACCGCCTTGCGCAAATCGAGCTGATCGAGGCTGTCGGCCGTAGCCAGCGTCTTCTCCAGCACGAGCGCGGTGGTGTAACCGGCCACCGAATTGAATCCAAACTCCACATGACCATCCGAATATTTCTTCTCCCAGGCCTCTTTGAATTCCTTCAGTGGCATGCCGAAGTCGGTCTGGTAGGAAATTTTCGACGCGGTGACGTAGGTGAAAAGATAATTGAGCGCCTTGGCGCCGAGATTCTTTTCCAGCAGCTCGGTTTCCGCGCCAGGATAGATGCAGAACAAGAACTTGAATTTGATGCCGTTGTCCTGGACGTTGCGCAGGAAGGCAATGTCGTTTGACGGATAGCCGAGATGGATCACGGCGTCCGGGTTTGACGCGCGGATGTTATTCAATAGCACCGTGTAGTTCGAGGTTTCGGTCGGCACGCCTTCGTCGAATACGAGTTCAACGCCGGAATTCGATTCCTTGATGAACTTGCGCACCGCGTTGGCCTGTGTGCCGGTGAAATCGTTGGTGGCGTAGAGCATGGCGACGCGCTTGATGCCGAGGCCAGGGCCGTCGTGGGTGAGGAAATCCGTCAATGGCTTCGGCCAGATGCTCGACACCGGATCGGCCATCAAGGCGATGTACGGATTGTCGGGGGTGAAGAAGGTCGCGCCGGTGCCGGTCTGGTCGAACAGAAACATCTTGTGGTCGCGGGCGATCGGGACGGCGACCGAGGTCAGCACCGAGCCGGAGTTGGAGATCAGGATATTGACCTTGTCCTGGGTGATCAGCTGATTGTAGAGGGTCGCCGCGGTTGCGGTATTGCTTTGGTCGTCGTAGGCGACGAGCTTGAGCGGAATCTTTTTGTTGAAGGCTTTGACGAAGACGCCGCCGGCGGCGTTGATCTGGTCGATCCAAAGCTTGAGGCCGTAGTGAACCGGCAGTGAGATGCTGGCATAGCGTCCGGACGAAGCGTATAGCGTGCCGAGCTTGATTTCGGCTGGCGCATCAGCCGCTTGCGCCGAGCCGATTGCCGCAAATGCGAGCCATGCCGCAGCCATCGAAAGCCGGATCATACGCGTTCCTCCTGAAGTTTCTTGCCTTCGTCGCAGGTTAGGCCACCGGACTCTGCCCGGCAATGCGCTGTGACATCGCGGCCTCATTGCCGTTCTTGAGCGCGCCGTCGATGGTGGCGCCGCTGCGCAACAACGCCTCGATCTCGGCCGCCGCGATACCGGCGTCCTTGAGAACCTCAACGCTGTGCTCGCCCAGGCGCGGCGCGTGCCGGCCGATCTCCAGGCCGTCGCCGTTCCAGCGGCTGGGTATGCCGAGATAACGGATCTGGCCTTCGGTCGGATGCGTCTTGGTTTCGAAAAAGCCGACCGCTGCGAGGTGCGGATCGTCGATCAAATCGTCGATGCTGTTCATGGGCGCGCAGGGAATGTCGCAGCGCTCGAGCAGTGCAAGCGCTTCGGCGGTTGTCTTGGTGCTCAGGATTTCCGCCACCACGCGATAGACGTCGGCGAAATGCCGGCGGCGCGACGTGAAATCGATCAGCTGAGGATTGGCCTCGTACAGATCGCGGCGGCCGGTACCCTCGAAAAACGCCTTCCAGTGCTTGTTGGTGTAGATCAGCGCGCAGACGTGTCCGTCCTTGGTGACGTAGGGGCGCCGAGCTGCTTTGTTCAGCCGCGGATTGCCGGCGTTGCCGGTCGGCGGCTCGAATGTCCGCCCGGCGAAATGGTCGGCCAGCACGAATTGCGCCACCGTTTCGAACATCGGCACATCGACCGACTGACCTTCGCCGCTGCGGTCGCGGCGGATAATGGCGGCCAAGATGGCGTGCGCGGCATTGCTGCCGACGACGCGATCGGCCAGCGTCAGCGGCACATATTGCGGCTCTTGGCCGCCGGTCTCCGCGACGATCGATGGAATCGCGCAGATGCCCTGGATGAGGTCGTCGTAGGCCGGTTTGTCGGCGTAGGGACCGCTCGCGCCGTAACCGGTGATGCTGACGTAAACGAGCCGAGGATTAAGTTTGCGGAGATCGTCCGCCGCCAGGTTCAGCCGGCGCATTGCCGCCGGGCGGGTGTTGGTGATGAACACATCGGCCCGCTCGCTCAGGCGCAGCAACGCCTTGCGCGCCGCCGCCTGCTTCAAGTCGAGCACGACGCTGCGCTTGTTGCGGTTGAGCTGCAGATAGAGCGGACCCATGTCGGCGTTTTTGGCGGCGCCGACGCTTCTGCGCATCAGATCGCCTTCCGGCGCCTCGACCTTGACGACGTCGGCCCCGTAATCGGCGAGGATTTGCCCGGCACAAGGGCCCGCAATCATCGACGTCAGGTCGAGCACGTGCAGTCCGGCAAGCGGCGCTTGATTGGTCATCGCTCTCCTCAATACGACTTTAATACGATTTTGGCAGCCCCAGCACTTTCTCGGCGATGAAGCAGAGAATGAGCTGCGGTGAAACCGGCGCAATGCGCGGGATCAGGCTTTCGCGCAAGTAGCGCTCGACGTGATATTCCTTGGCATAGCCGTAGCCGCCGTGGGTCATCACCGCGGTCTGGCAGGCTTTGAAGCCAGCCTCGGCGCCGAGATATTTGGCGGCGTTCGCCGCCGGCCCGCAAGGCATCCCCTGGTCATATTGCCAGGCCGCCTTGCGCACCATCAGCTCGGCGGCCTCCAGCTCCATCCAGCATTCCGCCAGCGGATGCTGGATCGCCTGATTTTTCCCGATCGGCCGGCCGAACACGACGCGCTCCTTGGCGTAGGCGGCGGCGCGGCGCAGCGCGGCGCGGCCGAGCCCGATCGCCTCGGCGGCGATCAGGATGCGCTCGGGATTCATGCCGTGCAGGATGTATTCGAAGCCGCGGCCTTCCTCGCCGATGCGATCCTCAGCCGGCACTTCCAGCCCGTCGATGAACACCTGATTGGAGTCGACCGCGTGGCGGCCCATCTTGTCGATCACGCGCACCTCGACGTGGCGGCGGTCGAGCGCGGTGTAGAACAGGCTCAAACCGTCGGTCGGCTTGCGTACCTTTTCGACCGGCGTGGTGCGCACCAGGATCGAGCATGTTGTCGGCGACCTGCGCCGTCGAAATCCAGATTTTCGCGCCGTTGATGACGTAGACGGTCGCCGCGGCGCTCGGCGCGGGTTTGCAGCTTGCCGGTTTCCAGCCCCGCATTCGGCTCGGTCACTGCGAAGCAGGCTTTCTCCTTGCCGGCGGCGATCGGCGGCAGCATCCGCTTTTTCTGCTCCGCGGTGCCGTAAACCGCGACCGGATTGAGGCCGAAGATATTCATGTGCACGGCCGAGGCGCCGGAGAAGCCGGCGCCGGACGCGGCGATGGTCTCCATCATGATGGCGGCGTCGCTGATGCCGAGGCCCGAGCCGCCGAAATCCTGCGGGATGCAGACGCCGAGCCAGCCGTCCGTGGCGAGCGCGCGGTAAAACTCTTCGGGGAATTTCCCGTCGCCGTCGCGCTTGAGCCAATAATCGTCGCCGAAGCGCGCGCAGATTTTCTCAATTGCGTCGCGCAGCGATTGCTGAAGTTCGGACAAAGCGAAGTCGATTGCCGTTACTCCTCGCGCGTGGCGCTACGGATGGGTCGCTCCGCCATCGACAGTGAGTTCCTGGCCGGTCATGAAACCGGACGCTTCCGAAGCGAGGAACAGAACCACGCCGAGCAGATCCTCCGGCACCTGCGGGCGCGGAACGGATTGCATGGCGATGATGCGCTGTTTTTGCTCGGGCGTGACGGTCTTGCGCGGGATTTCGGTGTAAGTCGCTCCGGGCAGCACGGCGTTGACGGTGATGCCGTCGGCGCCGAGTTCCCGCGCCATCGAATGGGTCATGCCGGCGAGCGCCGATTTCGAGGCGATGTAATGCAGATAATTCGGCCGTCCGAGCGTGACCGCGCCCGACGCCATGTTGATGATGCGGCCCCATTTGTTCTTGCGCATCAGCGGCAGCAGCGCGCGGGCGCACAGAAACGGGCCGGTGACGTTCACGCGCAGCACTTGCTCCCACTCGACGAGCGGAATCTGGTCGAACGGCCGCATCTCCAGGGTGGAGAAGATCGCCGCATTGTTGATCAGCACGTCGGCGCGGCCGTAAGCCGCCTCAACGCTGGCGCCGAGCCGCTTGACCGAATCCTCGTCGGCCACGTCGGTTTCGAAAACCTTGGCGTGACCGTTGCCGGCGGCGATCTCCTGCTCGACCGCGCGGGCTTTTTCGAGGTTGCGCTCGGCGATCACCACTTTGGCGCCGCCGGAAGCGAAGGCCTTGGCAAAGCTCCGCCCGATGCCCTGGCCGGCGCCGGTGATGACGACGACCTTATCGGCTATGGAAAAAGTATCGGACACGATCGGCCTCACGCCGACTGTGCCAGGGCGCCGAGCGCCGCGGCGGCGTCGGCGGGCTTCCACCATAACTTCACGCCGAGATCGCGGGCAATGATGCCGGCGGTGATGTAGCCAGAGCCGCCGGAAATGGCGCCGCCGGGATGCCCGGCCGAACCGGCCAAATACAGATTGGCAACCGGCGTGCGGTAACCGAAATGGTTGTACATCACTTGCTCGGCGTTGAACGCGCCCATGAAAATATCGCCCTGGCGCATGTTGATCAGCTCGGCGGTGTATTCCTTCGCGGTGTGGACATATTGCCCAATGATGTTGCGGCGGGTCAGGTTCGGACAGTAGCGCGCGAACGTCTCAATGATCTTCTCGGCGAATTGGCGCTTGAAGTCCTCAAAGCTTTGGCCGCCGAGCTCGGGCGCGAGCGGCATCACGTGCCAGCAATAGGTAGTGTGCTTGCCGGGCGGCGCTTGCGTCGGATCGATCACGCTCAACGGCCCGGAGCCGAATTGCACGATCCGCGGCACGCGGTTGGCCTTCACGTCCTCATGCGCGGAGAACAGCTCCTCCATAGTGTCGGCGCCGATGCTCCATTTGAGCGAGCGGTTGATGTTCGGATCAAAGGTCGCAGCGGAAAATTGCGGACTCTCATGCAGCGCGAGGTGCAACCCGAACAAACTCCAGCCGGTGTACTGGAAGCGGTCGAGCTTCTCGACGAATGCCGCCGGCAATTGCGCGCGACCAACCAAGTTTTCGCAGGTCTGATGGACGTCGAGCGTGCTGGCGACGAATTGGCGCGCGCGCACAGTGCGGCCATCGGCGAGCACGATGCCGCGGGCGCGGCCACCCTCGATCAGGATACGGTCGATCGCCACCTGCGGAGCGAACGTCCCGCCGGCGGCGATGAACGTCTCCATCAAGCCGCGCGCCAGATTGAATGAGCCGCCTTGGCAGAGCTGATAGCCGGTTTCCAGATCGAAGGCGCGGATCACCGAGCCCATCGGACTCGTTTTCGACATGGTATCGGTCAGCCAGGTGCCGAACAGCGATACCTTGAACAGGAACAGCAGCTTGACGTGATCGTTTTCGAACAGCTCATCCATGACGTCGAGTGGCTGGCGGCGGCTGACGGCGAGGAAGTCGCGGCCGATGGCGGTTTTTGCCAACAGCGCTTCGCGCTCGGCCTGCGGCAACGGCTCGGCGTAGCGCTCCGGAATGAGAATGCGCGCGGTGATCTCCTCGGCGCGCCGGTTCCATTCGCGGAACGTAGCGGCGTCGCGTTTGGAGAAACGTGCCACGTTGGCGATGGTCTCTTCGCGGTCGCGGCCGAACACCAGCGCGGTACCGTCGCGATGTGCTTGGCCGAATTCGTAGCGCGGGGTGATGTAAGTCACGCGCTCGTCGAGACCCAGATCCTTGAACCACGGCGTTTCGGAAATGTGGAAGTGATTGATCGAATGCAGGTTGTGGTAGAAGCCGGGTACGGTGACTTCCTTAGTCGACAATCCGCCGCCGTATTGCAGGCGGCGATCCACCAGCAACACCCTCAAGCCGGCCTTGGCGAGATAGCTGCCGAGGATCAGGCCGTGATGGCCGGCGCCGATGATGATGCCGTCGTAGGCTTTCTCCAGCGCCTTGGTCACGCCTTCCTCCCGCAGATTTTTGCCGTTGAGAGAACCGCAAAATCGTCGTTCTGAGAAGCCGGATTTTCGCATGGCTTCGCCGCGGGTCGGGAAGCTCAGCGGCAAAAAACATGGCCGGCTTTTGGCCGGCCATGTCCGCGTTTTGAAGACGGAGTAGCAACTTACTTCATCGCGTCATAGACGGCGTGCGTCCAGGCGCCCGTCGGTTTCTTGGTGATCACCGGGTCGGAGCCGCCCGAGAGCAATTCCGCAACCGTGCGATCGTAGTCCTTCGGGTCAAGCTTGCCGTTGCCTGGATCGAGCAGCTTGGCGATTTCGCCCATCATCTGCTCCTGGTGATGCAGCGTTTGCGCGCCGGTGGTGTCGGCGGCGATCACGATCTTCGCCGCTTCCTTGTCGTTCTCCCGGGCCCATTTCCAGCCCTTCTCGGAGGCGCCGACAAACTTGGCCAGCTTGGCAACGAAAGCCGGATCCTTCAGCTTCGGCTCCATCGCGTAGAGGCCATCCTCGAGGGTGGCGACGCCTTCGTCGGTGTACTTGAAGACGACCAGCTGGTCGGGCTTGTAGCCGGCGTCGATGACCTGCCAGTACTCGTTGTAGGTCATGGTCGAGATGCAGTCGGCCTGCTTCTGCAACAACGGATCGACGTTGAAGCCCTGCTTGATGACCTTGACGCCGCCGGGCGACCCGTCGGTCTTGAGTTCCAGCTTCGACATCCAGGCAAGGAACGGATATTCGTTGCCGCCGAACCACACCCCGATGGTCTTGCCTTTGAAGTCCGCCGGCGACTTGATGCCGGTGTCTTTGCGGCAAGTCAGCTCGAGACCGGATTTTTTGAACGTCTGCGAGATGTTAACCAGCGGCACGCCTTTTTCGCGCGATGCTAGCGCCGACGGCATCCAGTCGATCACCACGTCAGCCCCGCCGCCGGCGATGACTTGTGGCGGCGCGACGTCCGGACCGCCCGCATTGATGGTGACGTCGAGACCGGCGTCTTTGTAGATGCCTTTCGCCGCGGCGACGTAGTAGCCGGCGAATTGCGCCTGGGTCACCCACTTGAGCTGTATAGTCACCTTGTCGGCGGCATACGCGCCGCTGGCCAGCGAAACGCCGCAAGCGACCCCGGTTACGAGAACAAACTTCTTCAACATTTGTCGTCCCTCCACGCTTGAAAGCTACCGAGTCAGTTCCGATACGACGGATGCCAGGATGTCACCGCACGCTCGGCGAGTGCGACGATCCCGTAGAAGGCCATTCCGGCCACGGCGGCCAGAGCTATTTCAGCCCATACCATATCGAGCGACATGCGGGCCACTTCGATTGAAATCCGAAATCCGATGCCATGCAGCGGCGTACCAAAAAACTCGGCTACGATGGCACCAATCAGGGCCAGCGTCGAATTGATTTTTAGCGCGTTGAAGATGAACGGCATGGCCGCCGGCAGGTTGAGCTTCAACAACGTCTGCGCTGGCCGGGCCGCGTAGGAGCGCATCAGGTCGCGTTCCATCGGTCCGGCGACCGCCAGCCCCGCCAGCGTATTGACCAGCATCGGGAAGAAACACATGACCGCGACTACGGCGGCCTTCGACTGCCAGTCGAAACCGAACCACATCACCATGATGGGGGCGATGCCGACGATCGGCAGCGCCGAGACGAAATTGCCCAGCGGAAGGAGACCGCGTTTGAGAAAATTGTAGCGGTAGGCGACGATGGCGACGAGAAATCCTGCGCCGCAGCCGATGGCGTAGCCGGCCAGCACGCTGCGCACGAAGGTCTGCATGAAATCCTCGCCCAACACCGGCAACGACTCGGCCAGCCGGATTGCCGTCGAGCTTGGCGCCGGCATCAGTACCGGTGACACGCCAAAGCCGCGGACCGTCACTTCCCAAAGATAGATCAGGAAGGCGCCGAACAGCAGCGGAATCGCTAGATCGCGCAGCCAGCGCATGGTTTGATCGCTGACGCCAAGCGCGGCTAGCCCGGTAGAGGTTAGGATTGCGCCAAGCCAGGTCGCGAGCACGATCAGCCAGTAGCCCCAGGCGGCATATCCGGCGATCTCGACGTCGCGCAGCAGGATGATGGTGACCGCGCAGCCAAGCGCCGTTCCGACGAGTCCGAAGATGGCCGAGAACGCAGTTCGCCACGACGCCAGCGCGAACGCGACCGCGGCGGCAACAACGGCGAGGAGTAAATCGGTCCGTGCAGTGATAGCGGGCGCGGGCTCGCTCGACAGCGGCAATGCCAACGCCACCAACAGACCGACGGCGGCTACCCAGAACCCAATCGTCTGCCAGCGTGTCGTCATGCCGTCGCTCCCATGCGGCGGGCGGTCCATTTCGCGATTACGTCGATGATGCCGATCAGGACGGTCGCGATAACGGCGGCGGCGACCAGCGCGGCCCATATCTGCACCGTCTGACCGTAATACGAACCGGTCAACAGCCGGGCGCCGATGCCCGCCTGCGCGCCGGTCGGCAGCTCGGCGACAATGGCGCCGACCAGCGAGATCGTGACCGACACCTTGAGGCTGGTGAACAGAAACGGGATCGACGACGGCCAGCGCAGTTTCCAGAATACTTGCAGCTTGTTGGCCGACCAAGTCCTCATCAGATCGAGCTGGATCGGGTCCGGCGAGGTGAGGCCTTTCACCATGCCGATAGTGACCGGAAAGAAGCAGAGATAGGCGGAAATGATGGACTTCGGCAGCAGCCCGCGGATGCCGATGGCGCCGAACACGACGATGATGATCGGCGCGATCGCCAGGATAGGTACCATTTGCGAGCAGATGATCCACGGCAGCAGGCTCTTTTCGAGCGTGCGCAAATGTACGATCAGGACCGCGAGCACGATACCGAAGATGGCGCCGATGGCGAAGCCGACCGCGGTCGCCGAGAGCGTTACCCAGGCATGATAGGCGAGGTTGCGGGCGGAATTGAGCGGATAGCCGAAGATCGAGTCGTAAAGTTCTTTCACCACCTGATGCGGCGCCGGCACGACCGGCCGGTCGGCGTTCATGGTTCCGGCGATCACGTCGCTCAGGGCGTATTTGACGTCGTTGCGCTCGAATGCGTCGCGCACCAGCGGTGCATTCATCAGGAAGGCGGCGAGGTACCAAAGCACGAACAGCACGGCGACAACCGCGAGGATCGGTACGCGCTCGGTGATCCAGGCCGGCCACCGAGCCGCGCACGGCAACGCGAGCGTGCTACTCGTCATACGAATGGCCCGAACGCAGACCCGCGCGCACGCGCTGCGCGATCTTGATGAATTCCGGAGTCTCGCGGATTTCCAGCGTGCGGTCGCGCGGGAAATCGCAGGGAATAATGTCGATGATCCGTCCCGGCCGCGGCGACATCACCACGATCTTGCTGGACAGGAATACCGCCTCCGGAATCGAATGAGTGACGAACACGACGGTTTTGCCGGTTTGATCCCACAGCCGCAGCAGCTGCTCGTTGAGGTGATCACGCACGATCTCGTCGAGCGCGCCGAACGGCTCGTCCATCAGGAGTAACGCCGGATCGAACGACAGCGCGCGGGCGATGGAGGCGCGCTGCTGCATGCCGCCGGAAAGTTGCCAGGGAAATTTGCGCTCGAAGCCGGACAAATTCACCAGCTTCAGATAACGCTCCATGCGCGCGCGCCGTTCGCGCGCGTCAAAGCCCATGATCTCCAGCGGCAACGTGACGTTGCGCTCGATGGTGCGCCACGGATAAAGCGCCGGCGCCTGAAAAATGTAGCCGTATTGGCGTTTCAGGCGCGCCTGTTCCGGACTGACGCCGTTGACGAGAATGGTGCCGGCGGTGGGCCGTTCGAGGTCGGCGATCACCCGCAGCAACGTGGTCTTGCCGCAACCTGACGGTCCGATGAACGAGACGAAATCGCCGTCGCTGATCTGCAGATTGACATTGGCGAGCGCTTCGACGGCGCCGTCGCCGGTCTGAAAGGTAAGCGAGACGCCGCGCGCATCGACCGTCAAGGCCAGCGCGGCGGCAGTGCCACCCTCACCGACCGACGACGTCATGCGCTCAACGGAATGGATCGATGTTTTGGCCGACGACCCGAGTGCCACGCTCTGCTCCGTCGGGCTCGGCCGCCTCGCCACGCGTTGGTCCATTGCAAAATACTGACAGACCTCAACACGGAATCCGCGCCCAACCTTTGTTCAACGCTGAGAGAATATTGGGCAGGCGCAATTATTTCAATTATAAAGTGTTTTCAGTGGGCTGGAGCCGGAGCCGTTTTTGACTCCTTGCGGCAATGGTCTCCATAGTTGCAGCCGACCTTTCTCGGATTATTCGCCGATATGAAGCCAGCGCCCTTCCGGTACGTCGCCGCACGGACCATCGAGCAAGCCTTGCAATTGAAGGCCGAACACGGTGACGAAGCGCGCTTTTTGGCCGGCGGTCAAAGTCTTGTCCCGACAATGAATTTCCGGCTTACCCAGCCGGCGATGCTGATCGACATCAATCCGCTGAACGAGCTTGCCGGGGTCAGCAACGGCGCAGGAGAGCGGCTGCGCATCGGCGCGCTGACGCGCTATCGCAACCTCGAACGCGATCCTGCCACCGCGCGGCATTTGCCGCTGATCCACGAAGCGCTGCCGCATATTGCGCATCCGCAAATCCGCAACCGCGGAACGATCGGCGGCAACCTGGCGCATGCCGATCCGGCGTCGGAAATGCCCGCCATCGTGCTTGACGCTCGGCGGCAGGTTGCGCGCGCAGTCGGCTAAGGGCGAGCGATGGATCGACGCGGCGGACTTTTTCGTCGGCGCGCTCACCACCGCGCTTGAGCCGGACGAAATGCTGATGGAAGTGGAATTGCCGAAAGCGCCGCCGCGCTCCGGCGCCTGCTTCATGGAGATGTCGCGCCGGCGCGGCGATTTCGCCATTATCGGCGTTGCCTGCACGGTGCGGCTCGACGCGCAGGGGCGCTGCGCGGAAGCGCGTATCGGCTTGTGCAATGCCGGCGACGGACCGGTGTTCGCCGCGCAGGCAGCTGAGTCGCTCACCGGCCGGACGATCGGCAAGAACGAGATCGGCGAAGCGGCCGAGCTGGTGCAAAGCGCGATCGATCCCGGCGGCAGTATCCATGCCAGCAAAGAATTCCAGCGACATATCGCCGGCGTGCTGACGACGCGCGCTCTCGACCAAGGCGAACGAGCGGGCACGAGGTTCGACGTGAGCACCGACCTCACGACGATCACCGTCACGGTGAATGGCACGCAATATAACCGCGCAGGTGGAAGGCCGGCTGCTGCTGAGCGATTTTCTGCGGCACGACCTGTTGCTCGCCGGCACCCATGTCGGTTGCGAGCATGGCGTCTGCGGCGCCTGCACCGTCATTTTCGACGGCGCGCCGGTTCGCTCCTGCCTGATGTTCGCGGCGCAGACCGACGGCCACAACATCGAGACGGTCGAAGGACTAGCCGCCGACCGCGATCATCTGCATCCGCTGCAACAGGCGATGCGCGATTGCCACGGCTTGCAATGCGGCTATTGCACGCCGGGCATCCTGATGACCATGAAAGTGTTTCTTGGAAGAGACGCCGACTCCGGACGAAGCGCAGATCCGCGAAGCATTGTCCGGCAATTTGTGCCGTTGCACCGGCTATCAGCACATCGTCGAGGCGGTGCAGCTTGCCGCCGAACGGATGCGGAAGTGAACGCGTGGCGACCCGAAATTTCGGCGCTCCGATCCGCCGCAACGAGGATCGCGCGGCTGCTCAGCGGCCAGGCGCTGTTCGTCGACGACGTCGAACTCCCCGGAATGCTGTATGCGGCGTTCCTGCGCAGCAATGTCGCGCACGCCCGCATCCGCTCAATCGACGTCGCGGCGGCGCGCGCCCGCGACGGCGTGGTCGCGGTCTATACCGCGGAAGACCTCGGCGAGTACTGGGCGCCCGGTCCGCTGCTAGTGCCGCCGCCGCCGATCAAAGACACCATCTTCAATCAGCGCACCCAGGTGCCGCTGGCCAAAGACAAAGTGCGCCATGTCGGCGAGCCGCTGGCCGTAGTGCTGGCGCAAAGCCGCTATCTCGCCGAGGACGCGCTCGCCGACATCGCGGTCGAGCTCGATCCGCTGCCGGCGGTCGTCGATCTGGAAAAAGCGCTGATCGGACGATCTGCGCGCGTGCACGACGACGTGCGCGGCAACGTCGCCGCGCGGGTTCGGCAAAGCCGCGGCAATTATGCGGCGGCGCGCTCCCGCGCCGAGCATGTCATCGCGCGCCGCTTCCTTTACGATCACGGCGCCTCCTCGCCGATCGAGACGCGCGGCATCGTCGCCAACTGGGACGCGCGCGCCGAACCAGCTCACGATCTGGGATACCACCCAGGCGCCGGTATTCCTGCGCAACGGACTTGCCGGCATGCTCGGCCTGAGCGAGCGGCAGGTGCGGGTGATCGCGCCTTTCGTCGGCGGCGGTTTCGGGCCGAAGATCATGCTGTTCTATCCCGGAAGAAGTGGTGATCCCCTGGGCGGCGAAGAAGCTCAATCGCCCGGTCAAATGGATCGAAGACCGGCTCGAGCATTTCTTCGCCACGACGCAGGAGCGCGGCCAGACCCACGACGCCGAGATCGCGCTCGCCGCCGACGGCCGCATCCTCGGCGTCAAGGATGTGTTTCTGCACGACACCGGCGCCTACAATCCCTATGGCCTGACCGTGCCGATCAACAGCCAGTGCACGCTGCTCGGCCCCTACGTCATCCCCAATTACGACAGCACCTTCACCGCCGATCTTCACCAACAAGCCGATCGTCACGCCGTACCGCGGCGCCGGCCGGCAGCACGGCGTCTTCGTCATCGAGCGGCTCCTGGACATCGCGGCGCACGAACTCAAAATCGACCGGGCCGAAATCCGCCGGCGCAACCTCATCCCGCCCGATGCTTTCCCGTACAACAACGAGATCATCTATCAGGACTTCGCGCCGCTCTCCTACGACAGCGGCAATTACGAGCCGATCCTCGACAAGGCGCTGGAGATGATCGGCTACGGCGACTTCCTCGCCGAGGAGCAGCCGCAGCTGCGCGCGCAAGGCCGCCATGTCGGCATCGGCGTCGCCTGTTACGTCGAAGGCACCGGCATCGGCCCTTATGAGGGCGCCAAAGTGCAGGTGCAGGCCAACGGCAAGGTCAGCGTCGCGACCGGCATCGGCACGCAAGGGCAGGGGCATTTCACGGTGTTCGCCCAGATCGTCGCCGATCAGCTCGGCGTCGAGGTGACGCGACGTCGACGTCGTCACCGGCGACACCGATCAGTTCTATTGGGGCGCCGGCACCTTCGCCAGCCGCGGCGCGGTGGTAGCCGGCAATGCCGTCAACGAGGCCGGCCAAAGTGGTGCGGCAGAAAATCCTGAAGCTCGCCGCCGAACATTTCGAATGCGCCGAGGAAGATCTTGGAAATCGCCGACGGCGAGGTGTCGGTCGTCGGCGTTCCCGGCCAGGCGATCAAGCTCGGCGCGCTGGCGCTCAAGGCCAATCCGATGCGCGGCGCGGTGCAAGCCCGGCACCGAGCCCGGCCTCGAATCGACGCAATATTTCGGCCCGCCGAGCGGCGCCACCGCGAGCGGCGTGCACGCCATGATCGTCGAGGTCGACCCGCAGACTTTCACGCTCGAGGTGCTCAAATACGTCGTGGTGCACGATTGCGGCACGGTCATCAATCCGCTGATCCTCGCCGGCCAGATTCACGGCGGCGTCGCGCAGGGCATCGGCAATGCCTTCTACGAGCAGCTCGTGTTCGACGACGACGGCCAATTGCTCAACGCCTCGCTCGCCGATTATCTGCTGCCGACCGCGCTCGAAGTGCCGCGTATGGAAATCGCCCACACGGTGACGGCGTCGCCGCTCAATCCGCTCGGCATCAAGGGCGCGGGCGAGGCGGGCGCCATTCCGGTCGGGCCGCTGTTCGCGCAGGCGATCGAAGATGCGCTCGGACTTGCTCGACCGGAACATCGAGCTCAACGAAATTCCTTTAAGCCCGGCCGGCTGTTTGAACTGACGGCCAAATTGCGATGACGTTACGATGATTTTGGTCACCGGCGCCGCCGGCAAGACCGGCAAAGCCGTGGTCAAGGCGTTGGCGACCAAGGGCGTCGCGCGTGCGCGCGTTGGTGCGCAACCCGCGAACATGTCAGCTGCGCTACAGGCGCTGGGCGCCGCCGAAGTCAGCGTCGGCGGCTTCGAGGATACCGAGGCGCTGGCGCGCGCCACGATGGCGTGCGGGCGATCTATCACATCTGTCCCAACGTCAGCCGCGACGAGGTTGCGTACGCACGCGCGGTCGTCGCCGCGGCGCAAGGCGCAAGGCGTCAAGCGCTTTGTCTATCATTCGGTGCTGCATCCGCAGATCGAGGCCATGCCGCATCATTGGGCGAAGATGCAGACCGAGACATGTTGTTTGGCTCGGGTTTCGATCTGACCGTGTTGCAACCGACCGCCTACATGCAAAATATCCTCGGTGCGTGGCGCGGCATCATTGTCGATGGCGTTTTCCGCATTCCCTATCCGGTCGAGACGCGGATCAGCCTCGTCGATCTGGAGGACGTCGCCGAAGCCGCCGCACTCGTGCTGACGCAAGCCAGGTCACGGCGGCGCAACCTACGAGCTGGTCGGCACCGCGCCGTTGAGCCAGAGCGATGTCACCGCCGCGATCAGCGCTGCGCTGCAGCGTCCTGTGCGCGCGGCGGCGGAGCCGGTCGAGGAATGGGAAGGCGGGCGGGCGCCGGCGGCATGGGCGAATACGAACGTCATACGCTGGCGGCGATGTTCCGCTATTACGCCGATTATGGCTTGATCGGAAACAGCAACGCTCTGTCATGGCTACTTGGCCGCGCGCCGCACACGATCGCGCACTTTATCGGCCGGGTCGGTGCGCGCGGCGTCGATGGCTGAGTGGCGCGAACGTCGGAACGACGGCGGAGTTATCGGATAATGGCGAGCGATGATGTCGAGGTGGTGATCGTGGGCGGCGGCGCGGCGGGGATCGCAGCCGCCCGGCGGCTGCATGACGCTTCGATCCGCTGCCTTTTGGTTGAAGCCCGCTCGCGGCTGGGCGGCCGCGCTTGGACCGTCGTCGAATCTGGCTATGCGCTCGATCTCGGCTGCGGGTGGCTGCATTCCGCCGATCGCAATCCGTGGTGCGGCATCGCCGAGGCGCAGGGCGCCAGCATCGACAGATCGCCGCCGCCATGGATGCGGTCTTCGTTCGAGCTCGGCTTTTCCCACGCCGAGCAAAACGCATTTCAGGCCGCTATGGCTGCGTTCTACGAGCGGCTCGAACGTCTCGCCCAGAACGAGCCCGACGTTCCGTCCTCGCGGGCTTTGGAACCCGGCGGCCGCTGGAACGGCCTGATCGACGCCGTCAGCACTTATATCAGCGGCGCCGAATGGGAGCGGGTTTCGGCCAAAGACTTCGACCGCTACGCCGACACCGGTGTGAATTGGCGGGTGGTGGAAGGGCTCGGCACCGTTGTCGCCGCCTACGGCGCCGATCTGCCGGTCATGCTCGATTGCCAAGTGCGCACGATCGACCACAGCGGCAAGCGTTTGCGAATTGAAACAACGAAGGGCGCAATCACCGCCGATCGGGTCATTGTTGCGGTCCCGACGACCCTGCTCGCCGCCGAACAGCCCGCCTTCACGCCGGCGCTGCCGAAAAAAATACAAGCCGCGCACGGCTTGCCGCTCGGCCACGACGACAAACTTTTCATCGCGCTCGAACGCGCCGAGCAATTCGACAAGGATACGCGGGTGTTCGGGCACATCGATCGCACGGCAACGGCCGCCTATCACTTCCGGCCGTTCGGCCGGCCGCTGATCGAGGCCTATTTCGGCGGCAAGTGCGCGGCCGAGCTGGAGGGGCGCGGTGACCGCGCGTTCTTCGACTTTGTGGGCTCCGAACTCGGCGATTTGCTCGGCAGCGATTTCACCCGGCGGCTCAAGCCGATCCGCGTACATCGCTGGGGCGCCGACCCGTTCGCGCGCGGCGCGTATTCGTCCGCGCTTCCCGGATTCGCCGATTGCCGCGCGACGCTGGCCGAGCCGGTCGACAATCGGTTGTTCTTTGCCGGCGAAGCCTGCTCGCCGCACGATTTCTCCACCGCGCACGGCGCCTTCACGACCGGCGTGACCGCAGCCGATCAGGTGATGGCGGCGCGCACCAAGGAGCTAGCGCATTGAAGGTTGTGTAGTGGCCTGCGCCGCTGACTGCTTCTCGCGCATCGCGTACCAAGCCCGAAACAGCAGCACGAAAACCGCGCCGATAATTCCGCCGCAGGCGATGACCATCATGATGCGGTCGGCGCTCCAGCCGGCGCCAAGCAGCGTACCGGCGATCAGCGGCCCGACGATCTGGCCGAAGCGGCCCATGGCCATGCCGGCGCCAACCCCGGTGGAGCGGATCGGGGTCGGGTAGATCAGCGCAGAGAGCGCAATGGCGCCGGCGGTTCCCAGTCCCATGAACAAACCGACCAGCCCGATGCCGGTCGCCGCGAGCGCGACCGAGGACGCGCCGTAGCCCAACAGCACCGTCGCCGCGGTTCCAGCGAGGAAAGCGGGGAACAGAACGGCCATGATTCCGAAACGCTGCATCAACTGCCCGGCGGTCGATTGGCCGATGAAAGCGCCGAGCCCGTTGAAGGCAATCACGAACGCGGTTGCGGCCGGCGGAATGCCGTTGAGCTTGAGCAAAATCGGCGTCCACAGCGTCACCACCGTGAGTACGCCGAAACCCATGAAAAACGGCACCCAGAGGAACAAAGTACCCAGCATGCGGCCTTCGGTGAATAAATGCCGGACGGTGCCGCCCGCGAGCCGCTCCTCCTTGATCACGAACCGCGAGTCGGGGGCGACATCATGTACGCCCAGGCGCGCGACGATGCGACGAGCGGCATCGTTGTCGTTGCGGCGGGTCACCAGAAACTTTATGGATTCCGGTAAATACACAAGCAGCACGAAGACAAGGACGAGCGGAATGAAGCCGCCGATGTAGAAAATCGCCCGCCAGCCGGCGTGGAGCAGAAGATAGGTGTTCATAAGCCCGCCGATCATCCCGCCAAGCGGAAACGACGACCACATCAGCGTTACCAAAGTGGCGCGCAGCCGCGCCGGCGCGTATTCCGCGGTCAGGGAAATAACGCACGGCGTTGCGCCGCCGAGCCCGAGCCCGGCGAGGATGCGGAAGGCGACCAGCATGGAAACGGAAGTGGCTAGCGCGGTGAGAATGGTGAAAACGCCGATGAACAATGCCGCAACCAGCAATAGCGTCTTGCGCCCGAACCTGTCGGCCAACTGACCGAAAGTGGCCGCGCCGATCGTCGCGCCGACCAGCGCGGACGAGAAGATCGGCCCGAAATTGGCGAGCTTGATGCCGAGCCCTTCGGCGATGAACGGCGCTGCCACGCCGATCGACTGGGTGTCGATCCCATCGAACAGATTGACCAGGGCGCAGCAGATGATGGTGGCAATCTGAAAGCGGGTGAGGGGTCGTTCGTCGATGAGACGTGTGACGTTGACCTCATCCGGCGCACTTGGCATACAACCTCCCCAACGGTTTTTTGCGCCCGTTCGCAGGGCGTTCAATGCAAGCCGACGCCGGCTGGACGGAGTCCTAGCATGCCGCGTTGAGCGAAGTCATTGCGTTGGGCCGGTGCGGACTTATTCGTTGCCGGAATGCCAGGCGCCGAAATGAATCGCGGCGGCCTCGTCTTCGAGCAGCGGGCCGATCACCTCCACCGGGCGCTGGCCGGCGGTGAACACGGCGCGGCAGGGCAGATCGAGCGTCGGATTCTCGTCATGGGCGGCGGTCATGGATTTGAGCCGTTTTTCCGACAGGCCATAGACGACGCGTCCGATGCCGACCCAATAGATCGCGCCGGCGCACATCGCGCATGGCTCGGCCGACGAATAGAGCGTGCAGTTGCTCAGCACATTGGAGGCGAATTGCTTGGACGCCTGCGTGGCAAGCAGCCGCTCGGCATGGCCGGTCATGTCATGATCCGGCAAAAATCCATTTTCGATTTCGAGCAGCACTTGGCCAAGCCCGCTCACCAGCACCGCGCCGAACGGATGATTGCCGTGCTCACGCGCGCGGCGCGCCACCTCGAAGGAGCGGCGCAGGAACTTCTCGTCTAGCGCTGGCGAACGGTCCATCGGCGATCACTCCGCTGTTCCGTATACGGACTTTCGCTCATCGGTTTGGCGCCGAATGGACCAAGTGTATCAGAAGTATCGGCGTAGAACACCGCGGTTCGCGGCACGTCGAGCTAACCGCATGAAACCTCTGGGCGATTGCTTGCTTTGGGTTATTTGTTGTGCGCAAATGTCTTTCGCTGGGAAGAGTTGCGAAAGGCGATGACGAGAAGCGTTCTGCAATTTCGGCGGCGCGGCCGTACGGTGCGAATCGGTGATTTCTTGCCCCGCACCACGTTGCTCGACTGGCTGCGTTTGCAAGAGCGTTCGATCGGCACCAAGGAAGGCTGCGCGGAGGGCGATTGCGGCGCCTGTGCCGTGGTCGTGGTGCGCGAGCGCGACGGCCGGCTGGTCTACGAGCCGGTCAATTCATGCATCACCATGCTTGGCCAGATCGATGGCGCCGAGTTGATTACCATCGAGGATCTCGCGGACGACGGCGTGCTGCACCCGGTGCAGGAAGCGATGGCCCGTGACCACGGCTCGCAATGCGGCTTTTGCACGCCGGGCATCGTGATGAGTTTGTTCGCGCACTATCACGAATGCAACGGAGCGACCAACCGCGACAAGATCAACGACGCGCTCGCCGGCAATCTATGCCGCTGCACTGGCTACCGCCCGATCGTCGACGCGGCGCTGGAGGTTTGCAACGGCGCTGACGACCAATTCGCGCGCAACGCAGCCGCGCGCCGCCGCGCGATTGCCGCGCTCGACGACAAGGCCGATCTTTTTGTCGGCGACGAGCGCGCGTTCTTCGCCGCGCCAGCGAGCGAACAATCGCTGGCGCAACTTTACGCGCGGCATCCAGACGCCACCATCATCGCCGGCGCCACCGACGTTGGATTGTGGATCACCAAGAAACTGATGCCGATCGAAAAGATCATTCATGTCGGCCGCGTCGCCGAGCTTGCCGCAATCGAGAACACCGTCGACGGCTTCGCCTTCGGCGCGGTCGTGTCGCTGGACCGCGCTGCGCCGGTGCTGGGATCGATCGATCCCGACATTACCGAAGTGCTGCGCCGGTTCGGCTCGATCCAGGTGCGCGCAGCCGGCACGGTCGGCGGCAATATCGCCAACGGATCCCCGATCGGCGATCTCGCGCCGATGCTGATTGCGCTCGGCGCGAGCGTCGAGCTGCGCCACGGCGAGAAAATCCGTCGGCTCCCGCTGGAGAACTTCTTTCTCGATTACGGCAAACAGGATCGCGCCAAGGGTGAATTCGTGTGTCGGCTGCTGGTGCCGAAGCTTCCGCCCACGACCCTTTTCCGCGCTTACAAGATCACGAAGCGGTTCGATGAGGATATTTCCGCGGTGCTGGCCGTCTTCCGCGTGACCGTCGACGGCGGACGCATCGCCGATGCCAGGGTGGCGTTCGGCGGGATGGCGGGGATTCCGAAGCGCGCGAAGACGGTCGAGGACAATCTGCGCGGGCTGTCGCTCGCGGAACTCCAGCCGCTGGCGCACCGCGGCCGACGCCGTCGGCAAGGATTTCACGCCGCTGAGCGATCTACGCGCCGGTGCAGAATATCGTAGCCGCGTGGCCGGCAACCTGATTATCAAGGCGATCGCCGAGATCGCCGGGATCAATCCGGGCGTCACGCGCGTCAATAATCGCCGGATGGTGGCCGATGCCGCCGAGTGACGCCACGCTCGAGACGCCGCCGCGTCATGTGTACCAGCCGCTGCCGCATGACAGCGGCGCCAAGCACGTGCAGGGCGCCGCCGAATATATCGACGATATTCCCGAACCGATCGGCACGCTGCACGTCGCGATCGGCGGCGTGCCGGTAGCGCGCGGCGTTATTCGTCGCATCGATCTGAGCGAAGTGCAAAGCGCGCCGGACGTGGTTGCGGTGATCACCGCGGCGCACATACCCGGCAAGAACGACATCTCGCCGGCCAACGCCGACGAGCCGGTATTCGCGCACGACCGCATCGACTTTCACAGCCAGCCGGTGTTTGCGGTGATCGCCAAAACCCGCGATGCCGCGCGCCGCGCCGCGCTGCTTGGCAAGATCGAGGTCGCCGTCGAAACCCCGAACGTTTCGGTGGAGCAGGGGAAGGCGTCCGGCGAACGCGTACTGCCCGACTATGCCTTCATCAACGGCGATTACGCCAAGACGATCGCCGCCGCGCCCTACCGTTGCACGGGTACATTACGCGTCGGTGGCCAGGAGCACTTTTATCTGGAAGGCCAGGTCGCGCTGGCGGTCCCGGGTGAGGACGGCGCCGTCCTGGTTTACTCCTCGACGCAGCATCCGAGCGAAGTTCAGCACATCGTAGCGCGCGTTCTGGCGATACCGGATTCGTTCGTGACGACGCGGGTGCGCCGCATGGGCGGCGGCTTTGGCGGCAAGGAAACGCAGGCGACGCAATGGGCGGTGATCGCGGCGCTGGCAACGCGCGTCACCGGCTGGGCATGCAAAGTACGGCTCGACCGCGACGCCGATATGGTGATGACCGGCAAGCGGCACGATTTCGCGGTCGCCTATTCGGTCGGCTACGAGGCCAACGGACGCATTCGCGCCGTCGATTTCGATCTTGACGCGCGCTGCGGCTGCTCCGCCGATCTTTCCATCGGCGTGGTCGATCGCGCCATGTTCCACGCGGATAACGCCTATTTCCTGCCCGAATACTGCATCCACACCGAGCGGGTAAAGACCAACACCGTGTCCAATACGGCGTTCCGCGGTTTCGGGGGTCCGCAAGGGATGATGGCGATCGAGCGCGCGATCGACGCCATCGCCTGGAATTTGAAGCTCGACCCGCTCGACGTGCGCAAAGCCAATCTCTATGGCCCCGGGCGCGACGTGACGCCCTACGGCCAGACGGTCGAGGACCACGACGTGGCGCCGCAGCTGATCGAGCAGCTCGAACGCACCTCGAACTATCGCGCCCGCCGCAAGGAGATCGCAGAATTCAACGCGCGTTCGCCAATCCTGAAAAAAGGAATCGCGCTGACGCCGGTGAAATTCGGCATTTCATTCACGCTGACCCACCTCAATCAGGCCGGCGCGCTCATCCACGTTTATCAGGACGGCTCGCTCCAGCTCAATCACGGGGGCACCGAGATGGGGCAGGGCCTGTTCCAAAAAGTCGCGCAGATAGCCGCCGAGGAATTCGGCATCGGGCTCGAGCGCGTGCATATCACGGCTACGTCGACCGACAAGGTGCCGAACACGTCGGCGACCGCCGCATCCGCCGGGACCGATCTCAACGGCATGGCGGTGCAGATTGCGGCGCGCGAGATCAAGGGGCGGCTGAGCAAGTTTGCCAGCGAGACCTGGAACGTCTCCGAGGATCTCATCAGCTTCCGCGACGACCGCGTTTTTATCGGCAACGAGAGCATTCCATTCGGCGAATTGACCAAGAAGGCCTATGCCGGCCGCGTCAATATGTCGGCGGCCGGCCATTACAAAACGCCGAAGCTGCATTGGGACCGCGAAAAGGGCAGGGGCCGGCCGTTCTTCTATTACGCCTACGGCGCGGCCTGCAGCGAAGTGCTGCTCGACATCCTCACCGGCGAGATGAGCGTGCGTCGCGTCGATATCCTTCACGACGTCGGCCGCTCGATCAATCCGGCGCTCGATATCGGCCAGATCGAAGGTGCGTTCGTCCAGGGCATGGGCTGGCTGACGACGGAGGAGCTGGTCTACGACGACAAGGGCAGGCTCCTCACCCACGCTCCCTCGACCTACAAGATTCCGGTCGCCTCTGATGTGCCGCCAGATTTCCGGGTCGCGCTGTTCGATGGCGCAAATCGCGAGGAATCGATCTACCGCTCGAAAGCGGTCGGCGAGCCGCCACTGATGCTGGCTATTTCGGTGTTTGCGGCCGTCGCCGATGCGATATACTCGCTCAATCCGGGCCACCCGGTCGCGCTCGACGCTCCCGCCACTCCGGAAGCGATACTCAAGGCGATCGGCCCAGTCGACGCAGTAGCCGCGCTCGCGCCGCGTTAATATCTAACCGGCATGATCCCGCGGACGGTGCCGCGAAGAGCATAAGCGAGATGGCCAAGGTCTGGATCCGCATACGGGGCACGATCGAGCGGCACGGTAGCGCCGCGCTCTTAAGCGTGGTCGGCGCCGCCGGTTCGGTGCCGCGCGAAAGCGGCGCACGTATCGTGCTGCGACCGGACGGTGGTTTCTTCGGTTCGATCGGCGGCGGCCGACTGGAATACGAGGCGATTGCGGCGGCGCGCTCGACGCTTGCGGCGGGACGCGGCAAGGCGAAGTTCCGCGACTGGCCGCTCGGGCCCAATCTCGGCCAATGCTGCGGCGGGATCGTGAAAACGCTGACCGAAACTTTCGACCGCAATGACCTGCCGATGGTCGGGCGATTGGTCGAAGCGGAGCAGACCGGCGCATTCGCAACCCGCAGCCGCCTTGATGATGACGGCCGGATTGCGCGCACGGTCGTGCCGCACGATGTGCCCGACGGGCGAACGGACGCGGCGCCGGCGTCCTTCGCCAACATGCCATTTCGCGAGCGATTCGGCGAAGTGACGACGCCGGTACTGTTGTTCGGCGCCGGCCATGTCGGCCGCGCGGTGGTGCTGGCATTGGCGCCGTTGCCGTTCAGTGTGCGCTGGATCGACAGCCGCGCCGATCAGTTTCCGCAGCATGTGCCGCAAAACGTCGTGACGGTTTGCACCGACGCCGTCGACCGCGAATTGGCCGAAGTGCCGCGCGACGCCTTGGTCGTCGTCATGACCCATTCACACGCGCTCGACTTCGATATTACTGCGCAGGCGTTGCAGCGCGGCGCGTTCGATTTCGTCGGCCTGATCGGCTCGGAAACCAAACGCGCACGGTTCGTCAGCTGGGCGCGGCAGCTTGGCATTCCCGAACGCGAGATCGACCGGCTGGTCTGCCCGATCGGCATCACCGAGATCAAAGGCAAGGAGCCGGCGGTGATCGCCGCCGCGCTCGCCGCGCAATTGCTCTTGGTCCGAGAGCAGGCCTCGGTAGCGCATACGAGCCCAGCGACCCAGCCGGCGTAGTCGAATCTCTGCTTTGAAGCCTTTACCTGCGGCGCGAGCGTCCGCGCGATTTCACAATGCGTCTTTGTTTGTCGATTCGCGGAACTAAAACCCTGCTGTCGCGTTCGCTGAACGGATCGTCCTGCAAGAACGTTGGACGCGGAACAAGGCAATAGGAGACGCTTAATGAGTTATCGCCGCAATGTGCTGCTCGCAGGCATTGCTTCGCTGGCGCTGGCAGCGGGGGCCGGTTTGGCTCTCGCGCAGGATGCCGCGAAGGAAAAAGCCCCGGAAGCCAAGCAGCCGCACGCTACCACTCAGCCAATGAACAAAGCGCCAGCAGCTGCCGAACAGCCGAAGGCCGGGACGCCCAATCAGCGCGCCGAGGAAATGAATCGCCCAAAGGCGATGGAGAACAAGACCGCTGAGCCGAAGTCCAACACGGAGAGCGCGAAGCCGGCGCAAAAGGCCGAAGAAAACGAGCGCATGAAGCAGCAGCCACAGCGCGCCGAGGAAAACGAGCGGAACAAGGCCGGCAGCGCCGCGACCGAGGAAAACCGCTCCGAACCCTCCAAGCAGAACGCGGCGACGCAAGGCGGAGAAAACGCGTACAACAAGGCGGCCGCCGCCAATGTGCATCTTTCCACCGAGCAGCGCACGCGCATTCGCGGCATCGTCGGTGCCGGCGGGCCCCGCGTCGCGCATGTGAATTTCGATCTACGCATTGGCGTCGTCGTGCCGCGCGGCAGCGTCGAATACGTCCCGGTGCCGGAGACGCTTGTTCAGATCGAGCCGATGTGGCAGGGCTTTTACTATTTCGTCTACGGCGACGAGCTCGTGATCATCGACCCTGAGAGCTTGGCCATCGTAGCGGTGATCCCCGTCTGAGTGGACCGGACGGCGGGGCGGCTTCGCGCCGCCGTTATTCCGTCGCGGCCACGATGCGATCGATTTCGGCGATGGCGCTTGCTTTTGGCGCCATCGCCATCAGCGATGCCTGGATGCTGTTACGGACCAGCGCGACGATCTCCTCGCGCTGCAATGCTAGCCCCTCCGAAACGGCGCGGAAATTGTCGTTGACGTAACCGCCGAAATAAGCCGGATCGTCTGAATTGACGGTGACGACGAGGCCCTTGTCCAGCATCCGCCGCAGCGGGTGCCGGGTCAGATCATCGATCACGCGCAATCGCAGATTGGACAGCGGACACACCGTCAATGCCATGCGTTCGCGCGCCAACCTGCCGACCAGCGCGTCGTCTTCGAGCGAGCGGTTGCCGTGATCGACGCGGCCGACTCCGAGGATGTCGAGCGCCTCCCAGACATAGCTCGGCGGCCCTTCCTCACCGGCATGCGCGGTCACGAACAAGCCGGCCTCGCGCGCACGCGCAAACACACGGGCGAATTTGCTCGGTGGATGGCCTTGTTCGGATGAATCGAGCCCGACGCCGACGATCTTATCGCGAAAGGCAAGCGCCGAATCCAGTGTCCGCTCGGCATCGGCCTCGTCGAGGTGGCGTAGAAAGCACATTATCAAGCTCGCCTCGACGCCAAGCAGCGCCTTCGCGTCGGCAATGCCGCGGGAGAGCCCGTCAATCGCGGTGGCGAAGGCGACACCGCGCGCGGTATGACCTTGCGGATCGAAGAACATCTCGACGTGCCGGACATTGTCGGCGTGGGCGCGTTGCAGATAGGCAAAAGCGAGATCGTAGAAATCCTGCTCGGCGATCAACACCGACATTCCGCGGTAGTAGATGTCGAGAAAGTCCTGCAAATTGCCGAAGCGGTAGGCCTGCCGCACCGCCTCGACCGACGCATAAGGCAGCTTGACGTTATTGCGCCTGGCCAGCGCGAACATCAGCTCCGGCTCGAGGCTGCCTTCGATGTGAATGTGCAGCTCGCACTTTGGCAGCCGTTGGATCAGAGTATTTACATCGCGCATCGCTGTTTCCACTGCGCACGGTCGGTCGACCGACCATGAGTCAGGGCCGTACCGAAGTGCTTGGCTGTTTGGCCGCCGTATTCTCCGCCGTTACCGCGCGCTGATAGCCGTCGCGTTGCTTCAACCGCTGCCAGTACGCCGCCACGTTCGGACCGAATTCGGTGGCGAGGCCGATATTTTCAGCAAGACGCAAGGCATAGCCGACCGAGATGTCAGCCGCCGTGAAGCGGCCGGCGCAAAGCGTCGGCGTTTGGCCGACCGCCGTTTCGACCGCCCTGAGCCGGCCAAGAAACCATTTGGCATAGTCGGTCGCGATTTGCGTGCTGCGCCGCTCCTGCGGCTCCAGCCGGCTGTAGCGGAGCACCAGAGTTTGTGGAAATGTCAGTGTCGCCTCGCCGAAATGTAGCCAGTTGAGAAACGCGCCATAGGCCGGCTCATCGACACCGACCACGAGCGGCGACGGTCCATAACGGGTGCCGAGATATTGGCAGATGGCCGCCGACTCCGTCATTCGGGTCTCGCCGTCGATCAAGTAGGGAACCGTGCCAAGCGGATTGATCGCTTTGTATTCTTTGGCGCAAGGCGCGCGGCGGAAACGGCAAGATTTTGAGATCGTAAGACACACCCTGTTCCTCCATCATCCACAAGGGACGAAACGAGCGCGCTGCCGCGCAATGATAAAGCGTGATCATGGTGGGTCGTTCCTGGCGCCTAAAGGGCTACGGGCGCCTCAGCAGCTTATCTTAAGCGCCGGCTCGCCAGCGATATAGGTTCGCCGCACGGCGCGGTTAGAAGATCTCCGGAATTTCCTTGGGCATTTCGTTGAATACACATCTCGTTCATCGAGATGTTTTACCCTATCGCAGAACAAACAGCCTTGACAGGGTCTAGACGGCGGCTGCAAGTTTCGCTCGCGCAATTCGGTCACGGGGTGTCATAAGAGCAGTTGTTTTCGTCTGCTTGTTGCAATCGCAACATTGAGCGCATCGTCCTCCTTTGCGGCGGACCAGTGAAACGTAACGGTAGTCAACGGTACCGGCTACGGAGTCAAATTCCTTGGTTTCAACAATCCGGGCGACGATGACTGGTCGGACAATGAACTCAGCGGTGTTCTTGCTGACGGCGCCGTGTCTATGTCAAGTTCAATACGGGAGACAAAGGCTGCAAGTGGAATTTTCGAATCGACGGGGCCGATGAGGGATATCCGGGCGTGTTGTGGCGCTACCTCTGCAGCATCGACGTCATTACCTTGAGGTACGACAGGGCTACCGACAAGACGTCCGCCGAGGTCAAATAGGCCGAGACGGTGCGCGGAGCGCGACGTTAAATTTGCGCTCACGGAATAGGGGGCGGCGGTTGAACGTTCAAAGCGCGGGCTCGCCGGCGATATAAGTCTGCCGCACGGCGCGGTCGTCGCCCATTGTCATCAGCACGAACAATTCCTCCTCGAGATCGTGGATGGTTTCCATTCGGTGCGCCATCGCCGGCGTCGCTCGCGCGTCGAGCACGACCAGATCGGCGTAAACGCCCGGTGCGATGGCGCCGATCTCGCGCTCAAGGCCGAGCGCGGCGGCGTTTCTTCGCGTCATCAGGTCGAAGGCGACGAGCGCCGGCAAATTCTGGCCCTGCAACTGCATCACCTTGTAGGCCTCGGCGGCGGTGCGCAGCATCGAATATGAGGTGCCGCCGCCGACGTCGGTGGCGAGAGCGATGCGCACGCCGGCCGCGTTCGAGCCGCTCATAATCGAATAATCCGCTGCCGATGAACAGGTTCGAGGTCGGGCAGAATACGGCGACCGATTGGGTGTCACGCATCAGCGCGACTTCGGCATCGTCAGGTGGATGCAATGGCCCATCAACGAGCGCGGGCCCAGCAGGCCGAAACGGCCGTAAACCGCGGTGTAGCTCGCGTCGGTGGGAAAGAGCTTCTTGATGGTAGCAATCTCGTTAAGATTTTCGTCGAGATGCGTCTGCATCAGGACGTGTTCGGAAATTCCTCGAGCAGCGCGCCTAGTTCGGCAAGCTGTTCGTCGGTCGAAGTGACCGCGAAGCGCGGCGTCACCGCGTAGCGCTGCCGCCCGGTACCGTGCCAACGCCGGATCAGGTCGCGGCTGTCGGCGATCGCGTTATTGGCCGGCGCCAAGCAAGCCCGGCGGCCCGTTGCGGTTCATCACCGCAGTGCCGGCGATCATGCCGACGTTGCGTTGATGCGCGCGGTGAACAATGCGTCGGCCGAAGCCGGATGTGCCGTGCAATAGGCGCACGCCGTGGTCGTGCCATTGCGCGCCAGTTCGTCGAGAAAAAATTCGGCGTTGCGCGCGGCATGCGCCGGATCGGCGAATTTCTGCTCTTCGACGAAAGTGTATTTCTCCAGCCATTCAAGCAACTGCGCGCCGTAGGACGCGATCACCTGGGTCTGCGGATAATGGATATGCGGATCGATGAAGCCCGGCATGATCAGTGCGTCGGCATGCCGCTCGACCGGCATATCCGCCGGCATGCGCGCTGCAACTTCGGCCGCCGGCCCGGCCGCTTCGATGCGGCCGTCTTTGACCAGCACGATGCCGTCGTCGATGTAGCGGTAGCTCTGCGCATCGCCGGCGCCCGCGGTGCGCGCAGGAACGTCAGTAACCGGCCGCGGATCGCACGCAAACGTAGGCTCCGCAGACTGTTTTATTTGGCCGGCGCGCCGGCGGCGATCCACGACGCCAGCATCAGGCGCTCGTCGCCGCGTCATTTCGGTGATGTTGCCCGGCGGCATGAAGTTCGAGCGTACCGCGACGACATCGATCAGCGGGGCGTGCAACGCGATCTGCTCGTCGCTGTCGAGCAGCACGCCCTTGCGGCGCGGCGGCGATGCCGGCCCAGACCGGCTCGGCGGCGTGACACATGCTGCAACGCGACATCATGATGTCGGAGACTTGGGCGAATTTCGGCGTCGGCGGCAACGCGCCTGTGGTCACCGCGCGCGGCCCGGCCGCCGAGAGCCAAACGACCGCGGCCATGCCCGCCGCCGCCACGCCCCAGGTCCACCACGGACTGCCGTTGCCGGCGTGGCGCGAATTAAAGAAATGCCGGATCACCGGCCCGATCACGAGCACGATTGCGACGATGACCCAATTGAACCGCGTGGCGAAGAACAGCGGATAGTGATTGCTCAGCATCAGGAACACGACCGGCAAGGTCAGATAGTTGTTGTGCACGGAGCGCTGCTTGCCGAGCTGGCCCCAGACCGGATCGGGCTCTTTGCCGGCGAGCATCGCGGCGACGGTTTTTTTCTGGTACGGAATGATGATGATGAAGACGTTGGCCACCATGATCGTGCCGATCACCGCGCCGATCTGGTTGAAGGCGCCGCGTCCGCTGAACACGTGGGTGAAGGCGTAAGTCAGCGCAACCAGATAGATGTAGCCGACCAGCGCCAGCGCCACTTCGTGCTTGCCGAGCGGCGAGCGGCACAGCCCTTCATAGACCAGCCACGATGCCGCAAGGCTAACGAAGGCAAAGCCGGCCGCTTGCGACACCGTCATGTCGAGCACCGACTTGTCGATCAGGAACATGTCAGCGCCGAGGTAGTAGACGAGAACCAAGAGCGCGAAGCCCGACAGCCAGGTTGTGTAGGCTTCCCATTTGAACCAGGTCAGGCTGTCCGGCATCTGCGCCGGGGCCACCAGGTATTTCATCATGTGGTAGAAGCCGCCGCCGTGGACCTGCCACTCGTCGCCCTTGACGCCGGCCGGCAAGCCGGGCCGTGGCTTCAAGCTAAGATCGAGGTGGATGAAATAGAACGAGCTGCCGATCCAGGCGATGCCGGCGATGACATGCAGCCAGCGGAGAATGGCGCCCGCGGCTTCCGTGAGAATAGGCTCCACGACGTCGGGTTCCCCTCATGTCGCCCCGGCAAATCCACAATGACAGAAGCGGCGCAAACTGCGCAAGCGCGTCTCGGTGATGCGATTTTGGGCAATTTTCCGCTTGCCACCCTTTTGCTCGCGCCGTTTTTGTCGGATGATGACGCGAGAGTGGGGCCGGCGACCGCCCCGAATCATGGAACGATCCTTGCAGAGAACTTAGCAAGAAGCCTTGTAGAACGCGGGTAGGCGCAGCGATTTCCATGCTTGATGCGACGTCACAGGCCGGCTCCTCGCGGTCCGGACCGCTGCTGAGTGCCGTTTCCATCAGCAAGCGGTATGGCGATTTTCTCGCCAACGACGGCGTCAACCTCGACCTGTTTGCGGCGGAAATCCATGCGCTGCTCGGCGAGAACGGCGCCGGTAAATCCACGCTCGTGAAGATGATGTATGGGCTGATCCAGCCGAGCGCCGGCGAACTGCGCTGGAAGGGCCAAAAGATCGTACTGGGCGGTCCTTCCGAGGCACGCACCCTCGGCATCGGCATGGTGTTTCAGCACTTCACCCTGTTCGAAAACCTGACAGTTGCGGAAAATGTCGCGCTCGGCTTGCCGCCGACTGAATTGTTTGCCGCCATTTCGCAGCGGCTGGCGGAGACCGCGCGCGTTTACGGCCTGCCGCTCGATCCCAAGCGCGAGGTCTGGCAGCTTTCGGTCGGCGAGCGGCAACGCATCGAAATCGTGCGTGCGCTGATGCAAAATCCGAAGCTCCTGATCCTCGACGAGCCGACCTCGGTCCTCACGCCGCAAGAAGCGGATCTGCTGTTTGTCGTACTCGACCGGCTCAAGAGCGAGGGACGCGCCATCCTCTACATCAGTCACAAGCTGGAAGAAGTTAAACGGCTGTGCGACACGGCCACGATCCTACGCGGTGGCAAGAAAGTGTCCACCTGCGATCCGCGTCAGGAGACGGCGGCGTCGCTGGCGCGCATGATGGTCGGCGGCGAGATCGGCGAGGTGAAAGCCGCTTCCGGCCGCTCGGTGGCGCTGCCGCGGCTGGTGATCCACAAACTTTCGCTTGCGCCGGACGATCCCCACGGCACGCATCTGGACGAAGTATCGCTTGAAGTACGCGGCGGCGAGATCGTGGGCATCGCCGGAGTCTCCGGCAACGGTCAGGATGAATTGTTCTCCGCGCTGTCCGGAGAGCGCCAGTCGCCGGCGGAAGGCGCGGTCGTGATCGACGGTCAGGCAGCCGGCATGCTCGGTGTGACCGAGCGCCGCCGTATGGGCGCGGCCTTCGTGCCGGAGGAGCGGCTCGGCCACGGTACCGCCCCGCGCATGAGGTTATCGGAAAATGCGTTGCTCACCGGCCATGCCGCCAGCGGCATGGTGAAGAAAGGTTTCGTCGTCGGGCCGGCGACGCTGGCGCATGTCGACCGCACGACCAAGGCGTTCGATGTGCGCAAGGCCAAACGCAATCCGGAAGCGGTGAGCCTCTCCGGCGGCAATTTACAGAAATTTATCGTCGGCCGGGAAATCCTGCGCGAGCCTGGCGTGTTGGTCGTGAGCCAACCGACCTGGGGCGTCGACGCGGGCGCCGCCGCGGTCATCCGTCAGGCACTGATCGATCTCGCGGGCCGCGGCACCGCGGTGTTGGTGATCAGCCAGGATCTCGATGAGTTGGCCGAAATCGCCGACCGCATCGCCGTGATGTTCCATGGCCGGCTGTCGGCGCCGCTCGAAGCGGCGGAGGCGACTCGCGAGAAGCTCGGACTGCTGATGGGCGGTGCCAGTCCCGAACGAGCGGCGGGCGAGCAGGAGGTCAAGCATGCAGTTGGCGCTTGAACGGCGCGCCGAACGCTCGACGGTGATTGCGGTCGCCTCGCCGCTGATTGCGGTTGCGCTCACCATCGTCACCTTCGCGATTTTGTTCGCGATCATGGGCAAGAATCCGATCCAGGCGCTTTACATATATTTTATCGAACCGCTGACCGATCCATTTTCGCTTCAGGAAATAGCGGTCAAAGCAACGCCGCTGGTGATGATCGCGGTCGGTCTTTCGCTCTGCTACATCGCCAACATCTGGAACATCGGTGCTGAGGGACAGTTTCTGGTCGGTGCGGTATGCGGCAGCTGGCTCGCGGTACGCACCAACGGCACTGATGCCGGTTACTGGGTGCTCCCAGCGATGCTGATCCTGGGCATGCTCGGCGGCGCGATCTACGGTCTCATTCCGGCGATTTGCCGAGTGTATTTCGGCGCCAGCGAGATCCTCACCAGCTTGATGCTGGTTTATGTCGCCAATCTCGGCATGGATTACATGGTGCGCGGTCCGTGGCGCGATCCGGCGGGCCTGAATTTTCCAACCACCGCCGCATTCGATCCGGTGGCGAGTGTGCCGACGTTGCTGGAAGGCACCGGGCGCCTGCATGCCGGCTCGGTCATCGCGCTTGTCGTTGTGATGCTGATAACGGTGCTGCTGGGACGCACTCTCATGGGCTTTGAAATCAGGTTGGTCGGAGCGGCGCCGCGGGCGGCGCGCTTTTCCGGTTTCAGCGCCGACCGGCTGGTGCTCTTTACCTTCGCGGTTTCCGGCGCGCTTGCCGGACTTGCCGGCATCATCGAAGTCGCCGGACCGATTGGGCATCTCGATCCCGGCGTTTCGTCGGGCTACGGCTTCACCGCCATCATCGTCGCGTTTCTGGGGCGGCTTAATCCGGTAGGCATCCTGGTCGCCGGATTGTTTCTCGCGCTGACTTTCATCGGCGGCGAAGGCGCGCAAATCTCGATGAAAGTGCCGCTCGACCTGACCAAGGTGTTCCAGGGCATCCTGCTGTTTTACGTCCTCGCCTGCGATTCGCTGATCGTCTACCGCTTGCGGCTGCTGCGATCGGGAAAAGCCGCGCCCGCCCATGCTTGAAACGCTCAGCAACATCCTGCATCTGATTTTCTCTGTCAGCTTCATCCTGACGGTGGTGACGGCTTCGACGCCGCTCTTGCTGGCGTCTTCCGGCGAGCTCGTCGTCGAGCGCGCCGGCGTCCTCAACCTCGGCGTCGAGGGAATGATGATTGTGGGCGCGGCCTGCGGGTTCGGCGGCGCCTATTTGTCAGGATCGATATTTGTCGGCGCCCTGTGTGGCATCTTTGCCGGCGCGGCGCTGTCGGCGATTTTCGGCATTCTGACGCTTGGACTTGCCGTCAACCAGGTCGCCACCGGCCTGGCACTGACGATTTTCGGCGTCGGCCTTTCCGGTCTGATCGGCGCCGGCTTTGTCGGCGAGAAGATCGTGCCGGCTGCGCATCTCGATCTTCCCGTTTTGACCGACCTGCCAGTCATCGGTCGCATCCTGTTCGGCGAAGATGCCTTCGTCTACGTCTCGATGGCGCTCATCATCGCCATCTGGCTGTTCCTCTATCGCACGCGCGCCGGCCTCGTCCTGCGCGCGGTCGGCGACAATCATGCATCGGCGCATGCGCTCGGCTATCCGGTGCTGCGGATTCGCATGCTGGCCGTGCTGTTTGGCGGCGCTTGTGCGGGGCTCGCCGGCGCGTATCTGCCGCTTGCCTACACGCCGTTCTTCATTCCCGGCATGACGTCGGGCCGCGGCTGGATCGCCCTGGCGCTGGTGGTTTTCGCGTCCTGGCGGCCGGGCCGACTGGTCATCGGCGCCTACCTGTTTGGCGCGGTGAGCATCCTCGGCCTGGCGCTACAGCCGCTACAGCTTGGTATTCCCCAGCAAGTGATGAACTCGCTGCCCTATCTTGCCACGGTCATCGTTCTGGTGTTGATTTCGAGGACGCGCGGGACTGCCGGGTCCGCCGCGCCTGCGTCGCTCGGAACGGTCTTCGTACCGGACCGATGAGGGGCACCGAAGTTCATGGGGCGTTATGCGCCGCGGATCAACTACGGAGACACGCGTCTCCGCCAACCCGGAGTAAAATCATGAGGAAATGGAACATCGTGGCCGTAGCTGCGGCTCTAGGAATTGCCGCAGTAACGATCCACGCTTACGCAGCCGATAAACTTAAGGTCGGCTTCATCTACGTCGGCCCGATCGGCGATCTCGGCTGGAGCTACCAGCACGATCTTGGCCGCAAGGCGATGGAGAAGGCGCTCGCTGGCAAGGTCGAGACCACCTTTCTCGAAAACGTGCCGGAGGGCGCCGACGCGGAACGCTCGATAGAGCAGCTTGCGCGTACCGGCCACAAGTTGATCTTCACCACCTCGTTCGGTTTCATGGACGCGACGCTGAAAGTCGCGAACAAATACCCGAACGTGTTCTTCGAGCACGCCACCGGCTTCAAGCGCGCGAAGAACATGAGCACCTATGCGGCGCGCTTCTACGAGGGCCGCTACATCCAGGGGCAGATCGCGGGCAAGATGACGAAGTCGAACATCATCGGCTACATCGTGTCGTTCCCGATCCCGGAAGTGATCTCGAACATCAACGCCACCATGCTCGGCGCCCAGTCGGTCAATCCGAATGTGAAGTTCAAGATCATCTGGGTGAACTCCTGGTTCGACCCGGGCAAGGAAGCCGACGCCGCCAAGACACTGATCGATCAAGGCGCCGACGTCCTCACCCAGCATACCGACTTGCCGGCCGCGACCCAGATCGGTTCGCAGCGCAATGTCTTCACCTTCGGCGAGTTGTCGGACATGATCAAATTTGGCCCGAAAACGCAGTTGACCGCCGACACAGATTACTGGGGCGGCTACTACACCAAGCGCGCCCAGGATGCGCTCGACGGCAAGTGGAAGTCAGAAGACACTTGGGGCGGGCTTGACTCCGGAATGGTCGTGATGGCGCCTTATACCAACATGCCTGACGACGTAAAGAAGATGGCCGAGGCGACGCAAGCCTCCATCAAGTCCGGCCAGCTGCATCCGTTCAAGTGCCCGATCGTCGATCAGGACGGCAAGACGGTGGAGTGCAAAGGTGGTGCCAATCTCGACCCCGGCCAGATCCTGAGCATGAACTTTTACGTCAAAGGGATCGACGACAAGATTCCGGGCAAGTAAGCCCGTCATCCGCGGTCCGAGAATGCGATGGCCGGGCGTGAGCCCGGCCGTCGGCTTTTGGCAATCGCGCTTTCAGCGCGCCGCGTAAGCGTCAAGCTCGGCGAGGTAGCGGTCCTTGGCCGCGCGCGGCAACCAGGTGCCTTCAAAAGCGTTGCGCGACAATTGCACGACCTCCTTCTTGCCGAGATCGGCCTCTTCCTGGGTGCAGACGAAATTCTCGTTTATGTACCCGCGGAAATAGGCCGGGTCGTCCGAGTGCACGGTGGCGCGGATGCCGAGGTCGAGCATTTTCTTGATTTCCTTCGCCTTGCTGCCGCTGGTGACGAAGGCGTTGGAGACCGGGCAGATGGTCAGCGCCAGCTGCCGGCGCGCCACTTCGTCGATCAGCGCTTTCGAAGTTGACCACGTTGACGCCGTGATCGATGCGGTCGACGCCGATCTGCTCGAGGCATTGGCGGATATGCTCGGTCGAATTCTGCTGATCGACGTCGCAATGCATCGTCAGGAAGAAGCCTTCGCTGCGGGCACGGGCAAAAACGTCCTTGAACTTGACCGGCGGATTGTTCTTTTCGTCGGAGTTCAGTCCGACGCCGACGATCCACTCGCGGTAGGGCAACGCCTGCGCCAAGGTGGTCATCGCGAATTCGGCGCTCCAGTCGCGCAGGAAGCACATGATGAGCTGGCTCTTGATGCCGAGCATGCGCTCGGCGTCCATCTGCGCGCGGCGAATGCCGCGGATCACCACGTCGAACGGCACGCCACGGCCGGTGTGCGGCTGCGGGTCGAAGAACATCTCGACATAGCGCACATTGTGCGCATGCGCCCTGGTCAGGTAGGCGTAAGTCAGGTCGTAGAAATCCGGCTCATGCGCCAGCACCCGCATGCCCTCGTAATAGATCTTTAGGAACGACGGCAAATCGTGGAAATCGTAGGCTGCACGCATCTCCGCGGCGTCCTTGTAGGGAAGCGTCATGCCGTTTCGTTTCGCCAGCTCGAATTTCATTTCCGGCTCGAGCGTGCCTTCGATGTGCACATGCAGCTCGCATTTCGGCATGCCGGCGATGAAGTTGCGCAGATCGGCCATGACTGTCTCCTCTTTTTGCGGGTGAATTGGTGTTGCGGCTCACAGCGTCTCCGGCATCGGCACAGCCTTGCCACCGGCCAGAGCGAATTGCGGGATATGCCCGAGACCCTGAACCAGGCGGGCGTCGGCGCCGAGCGTCTTCTTCCAGTCGTGCCCCTCGGTCAGGATCACGCCGGTGCCGACGATGTCGGCGCCGGCCGCGCGGACCAGCGCGAACGTCGCAGCGAGACTGGAGCCGGTCGCCACCACGTCGTCAACGATCGCCACGCGGCGCCGCACCAACAGCGGCACGGCCTGGCGATCGAGCATCAGCCGCTGCTTGCCGGCGGACGTCACCGACTGCGGCTCCTGCACCAACGCGTCGGCGAGATGGATCTTCGGCGACTTCTGGGCGATCACGTATTGATCGAGCTCGAGCGCGCGCGAGACCTCGATTACCACCGGAATGCCGAGCGTTGCCGCGCCGACGATAATGTCGGGCTTGAGCGGCCCAAGCTTCGCGGCGAGCGCCTTGCCGATCCGCTCGCCGAACTTCACGCCCATGTCGATGACCATCAGCAGCGAGATGGCGAGCCGGTCGTTGATCGGCACGATCGGCAACGTGACTTTTTCTCCGGCGATGTCGACGGTGTAGGTCTGCATACGCGTCCGCCCTAAAACGCCTGCTCTCGTTCAGGTTCCGGCTTGCAACTTTCGGGCCGCCGCTGAATGCCGCCGCATTAAATCGATGACGTCAAGCCCGGGGATTTCGCCGTTTGCCACGGTCCAGCGCCCCCCGACCATCACGCGGTCGGCGCGGTGCGCGCCGCACAGAACCAGCGCAGCCAGCGGATCGCCGCTGCCGGAAAAGCGCAATTCGTCGAGCTTGAACAGCGCCAGATCGGCCTGTCGCCGATCTTGATCTCGCCGATGTCACTGCGCCCGACGCAGGCCGCCGAGCCCCTGGTCGCCCAACGCAGCGCATCCTTGTGGCTCACCTTGGCTACGCCGTAGCGGTCGCGTTGCAGCAGGAAAGCCGCGCGCACTTCCTGCATCAGATTTGAGCCGTCATTCGAGGCAGATCCGTCCACGCCGATGCCGACGCGCATGCCGGCCTCCTCCATCGCGCAGACCGGGCAGGTGCCCGACGCGAGCGTCTGGTTGCTGCACGGGCAATGCGATACCGTGGTGCCGGCGCGCGCCAGCCGCTTGATCTCGTCGGCGGTGAAATGAATGCCGTGCGCCAGCCAGGTCCGCTCGTTGAGCCAGCCGCAATCCTCGAGATAGTCGAGCGGCCGGCATTTGTAGAGCTGCTCGCAGAAGCGATTCTCGTCCTCGGTCTCGGCGAGATGGGTGTGCAGGCGCACATCGAGCCCCTGCGCCAGCGCTGCGGTCGAGCGCATCAGCGAGGTAGTGACCGAGAACGGCGAGCAGGGCGCCAGCGCGATCTGCACCATCGCGTCCGGCGCCGGCGTCGTGATAGCGCGCCACCACGCGCTCGCTGTCGGCGAGAATGGCGTCCTCGTCCTGCACCACGGAGTCCGGCGGCAATCCGCCGTCGCGCTGCGACAGATTCATCGAGCCGCGGGTCAGCAGCACGCGCAGCCCAAGCCGTCGCGCCGCAGCGACCTCGATGTCGATGCCGTTTTCCGCGCCGGCGGGAAACACATAGTGGTGATCCGTTGTTGTGGTGCAGCCCGACAGCATCAATTCGGCCATCGCCAGTGTCATGGCGAGGTCGAGCGCTTCCGGCGTCAAGCGCGCCCAGATCGGGTAAAGCGCCTGCAACCAGGGAAACAATTCACGGTCAAGCGCTGCGGGCACCGCGCGGGTCAGCGTCTGATAGAAGTGATGATGGGTATTGATCAGCCCGGGCAGCACCACGTGCGCACTGGCGTCGAAGGCTTTCACGTCCGGCATGGCCGGGATGCGGCCGGCCGGCACGAGTTCGATGATGCGGCCGTTTTGCACGACAATACCGCGCTCGGCGCCGTGCGCGAAAATCGCGAGCGGATCCTTGATCCAGAGCGGAGGTTTTTTGTCGTTGCTCATGACAGCGAACCGTGCAAGCCGCGTGTCGCGTTCGTCATCTCCTGCGACCGGAAGCTGGAATTTTCAGGAGACCGGCGGCAAGCCCACGCCGCTTGCACGGTGAATTTCGCGCGCGACCCGCAAAATCAGCGGCTCCTCGAAGCGCGGCGCCACGATCTGCATGCCGACCGGAAGCTTCGCCTTTGACAGTCCGGCCGGCGCAGTCGCTGCCGGCAAACTCATCAGCGTGATCAGGTAGGCGACCGCGATCCAGTCGATGTAATTATCGAATTTCTTGCCGTTGATCTGGTCGGGGAAATTCATCTCGATCGGATAAGGCTCGACCGGGGACGCCGGCGTGAGCAGCAGGTCGAAGCGCTCGAACAATTCGCGGAAGCGGTGAAAAAGTTGCGCCCGCGTATGTTCGGCTTTGGCGTAATCGAGCGAATTCAGTTTCAGCCCGGCCTCGACATTACCGCGCAGATTTTTGCCGAACTGGTCCGTTTGCGCGAGCCGCTGGTATTGCTGACCGACCATCCAGAAGCCGCGCCAAGTCTGGTAGGCGGCGCGGCCTTCGCCGGCGTCGAAGGCAATGTGCTCGACTTTGGCGCCGAGCTTGCCGAGCGCGGCTGCCGCGTCACGGCAGATGGCGTCGATCTCCGCTTCAACGCCAATGCCGGCGATGTCCGACACGTAAGCGATGCGAAGATCCTTGAGGTCGTCGCGGTGTTCCAGTTCGGCGAGCGCGCTCTGCCATGGCGGCGCGACCGAGATCGGCGAGATGCGGGAAAAGCCGACGCTGGCGTCGAGATAAAGCGCGGCGTCTTCGGCGTCCTGCGCCAGCGGTCCCGGCACCTGCCCCGGGTCCCACGGCAGGTGCAGCGGATGGCTCGGCGTCAGTCCTGGCGTCGGGCGAATGCCGACGACGCCGCAGAACGCCGCCGGAATGCGGATCGAGCAGCCGAAATCGGTGCCGTGCGCGATCGGCAACATGCGAGCGGCGACGGCGGCGGCGGAGCCGCCGGACGAGCCGGCCGGGCTCAACGCCAGGTTCCACGGATTGCGGGTCGGCCCGAACAGCACATTATTGGTATTGGCGCCGGCGGCGAATTCCGGCGTGTTGGTCTTGGCGAGTACGATGGCGCCGGCGGCTTTAAGCCGCCGCACCGCTTCGGCGTCCTCAGTCGGCACGAAATCCTTGAACAGCGGGGAGGCATAAGTGGTGCGGATGCCGGCGGTCGGGGTCACGTCCTTGACACCGATCGGCAGGCCATGAAGGAGGCCGAGCTTGTCGCCCTTCATCACCGCGGCTTCGGCGCGCTTGGCGGCGTCGCGCGCCTGCTCGGCTGCGAGCGTGACAATGGCGTTGATCTTTGGATTGAGCCTTTCGATCGCTTTGAGGTAGGCGTCCAGCAGCTCGACCGGGCTTACTGCGCGCGTGCGAATGAGCCGCGCCAGTTCGCGCGCGGTCTTGCGCGTCAGCGGCGCGTCCGCCGGGGCTGCCGTTTGCTGCCGTGGGGTCGCGGTCGGCATTGCGCTACTCGCCGGCGTCAATAATGGCGATGCACGGTCCGCCGCCCTGCGGGCCCTGATGCATGGCGTCGACCGACACGAACACCGCCGGATCGCCGATCGCTGCCGCGGCGACGCCGCCGACCGCAGCCTTGGCGTGGCGATGCCACGGCACGTCGAAATCGTCGAGCATGATCTGCCGGCGACCGCGCAGTTTGCCGGTGCGGTCGGCCTCGCATTTCATGAAGCAGTTGACCAGCTTGCCCTTGAGGTCTTCGGCGCGCGGGCGGGCCGGCAATTCGAGGCCGGCGCTGCGGATCGATTCATAGATGCCGTCGATGTCGAGCGCATCCTTCATCACCGCATGGCCGATGCGGTAGCGGCCGCCGGCGCCGTTCCGGTTGCCAAGCAGCACGATCTGCGCTTGCGTCAGCTCGACGCCCGACGAGCAAGAGGCAACCGACGAATAAAGATTGAGGTTGCGGCAGATTTCCTCCGCCTTCGGCATTTTGATCTCGTGCAGGCCGACGGCGATGCCGAGGCCGGTGGTGCCGTTCGACACCCCCATCGAATCGTGCACCTCACAGGCGACTTCCTTGCCGCGCGCATGCGCCTCGGCGACCGAGTCGACGGTGAGCAGCGGTGTCTTGGTCTGCACATAATGCACGTCGGCCGGATCGTCGATGCCGGCGTCGCGCATGGCGGCGCGCACGCTTTCGGCGACTTTCTCGACCATCGCCGGACGGCCGATATCCTCGGGAAAAATCTCCGCGCTCATGGCGGTGCCGATGGTGAGCCGCGATTTATTGACCGGGCCGGTCTTGGCATTGCGGGCAAACACCGTCGCATGCGGCGTGATCACGCCGTCGCAGCCGCCCGACCAGACCATCGGAATTTTGCCAATCTCGGCTTCCGAGCGCTCGCCGAGCTTCTTCAGCACGGCGCGGAACGCCTGGTCGGCGAGGATGCGGGTGAAATCGTTGACGCCGCCGTTGCCCTCGGTCTTGCCGATGACGGCGATGACTTCGTCGGCCGCGAACTGCCCTTTTTTGATTGCCGCCTCCATGCCGGAGGCATCCTGCACGTTCTTCAACTCGACTTTGACAACTTCAATCGCCATTACGCCTGATCCCCATTGCTTACGTTTCTTATGCCGTGCGTACCCACGGCTTGACCTCGCCGCGGATCATTTTCTCGAAGCCCTCGCCGCGGTCGATCATCGGCGGCGCGCTGGCGCGCTGTGATTTGAGATTGACGCGCAACGCGGCCGTTGCCGGCGCTTCGATGGTAAACGAGCCGTCGGGACCTGCGAGCAGCATGACGCCATAATCGTTGCGCGCCGCTTCAACGGATACCTTGCCCTCGACCACGTCGCGCTGCACGAGCTCCGGCTCGCGCTCGAGCGGATCGCCCCAGCCGCCGCCGCCGGTGGTGACGACGCGGACGATCTGGCCGGCGCATACCGGCTCGCCGTCAACGAGGCCGCCAAGTTCGCGACCGTTGCCGGCGGCGTCGACTGTGACGCAGAACGGAGTGCCGGCCTTGCCGCCGTCGAGGCCATAGCAGCCGAGCCGGACGCGGTCGGCGGTGACAATGGTGCGGCAATCGACCAGCGCGCGATAATGCTTGTCATAGCCCAAACCGCCGCGGCGCTTGCCGGCGCCGCCGGAATCGGTGCGCAGGGCGAGCTTTTCCACCAGCAGCGGAAAGCGCGTCTCGGTGAATTCGGCCGGCTGATTGCGCGAGTCGGGCACGATGTGGATCGCATCGCTGCCGTCGGCATAATAGCGCCCGCCGGAGCCGCCACCCAAGACTTCGCGCGACAGGAATGCCTTGCCGTTTTTGTCGGCGCCGTAGAAGCCGGTGTAGCGGATGGTCTCCTGATCGGCCGGCATGCGCCCGCCGGCGGCCTGCGCCACCACGCCGGCGAGAAGTCCGATGCAGCGCAGCAGCACGAACGAGCGCGCATTGGTGGCGGCCGGCCATTCCGGCGTGATCAGCGTGCCTTTCGGCGGAAAGATCACGTCGAACACTTCGCACACGCCTTCGTTGACGTGGATTTCGGCGGCGCGCTCGGGCGTGTCGGCAAGGTTGCGCAGGATCGGCGCGATCCATTTGATCAGGAACGCGCCGCCGGCATAGTCCGCCGGCCAGTTGATCGGACCGGTCGATTGCGGATCGGTGCCGGTGAAATCGAGCGTGATGCGATCGCCCTTTTTTATCAGCGTCAGCGCGAGCTTATGCAGTTTCGGATCGGTGACGCCGTCATGCTCGACATAATCCTCCCAGCGATAGGTGCCGTCGGCGATCTTCGGCAATAATTCGCGGCGGAACGTATCGCGGCAGGTGTCGAGGATAGTCTGAAAGCACGCTTCCACCGTCTCGCGGCCGAAACGCTCGAACAATTCCGCCATGCGGTGCGCGCCCATCAGGCAGGCCTGCACCTCGCTATCGAGATCGGCGGCGAGCGTCTCCGGCACGCGGGTATTTCGCTTGACGACAGTGAACACCGCCTCGTTGCGCACGCCGCGGTCGTAGAACTTGATCGGCGGAACGGCGAGACCTTCCTCGAATACGGTGGTGGCGGTGCCGGGCATCGAGCCGGGCACGCGGCCGCCAATGTCGTCGTGATGGCCAAACGCCTGGATGTAGGCGACGACTTCGCCCTGGTGGAACACCGGTACTGTCGAGCACAAATCGGGCAAATGCCCGATCGAGCCTTCGGTCAAATACGTATCGTTCATCAGGAACACGTCGCCGGGCTGCATGGTTTCCGGCGGGAAATCGCGCGCCACCGCGTTCGGCATGGCGGAATAGGAGCGGCCGGTCAGCTTGCGGCAATAACGGTCGAACAGTCCGACGCGATAATCGTGCGCCTCGCGGATCATCGGCGAGCGCGCGGTGCGCTCGATGGCATATTCGATCTCGGCCTCGATGGAATTGAGCGTGCCTTCGACGATTTGCAGCACGATCGGATCGACTTCGCGGCGGGGCCCATCCGGCGCGGTCGGCCACGGCCATTCCTTGGAGTGGAGATTCATCATCGGCTGGACCTTCGCCGCTGGCAACATATGAAAGATTAAGTTTATACCGTCCGTACGCGAGGTTGGCTATGTTCCGTCACCCTGAGGCGCGAGTGTCAGCGAGCCTCGAAGGGCGACGGCCCGGGCGTTTCAATAGTTCATCCTTCGAGGCGCGCCTGAGGGCGCGCACCTCAGGATGACGGCTCACCAAGGAGGTCACGATGGGTCTGCCAGATTCGATCACGGAACGCGCACGGCAAGGTGCTCAGATACGCCGCGAGGTGCTGGGCGCCGCCTATGTGGACGCAGGCAAGCAAAAGGCCAACGCTTTCACCCAACATTTCATCGAGTTCACGCAAAGCCAATGCTGGGGCAATGTCTGGTTGCGCGACGGCCTTTCGCACAAGACGCGAAGCCAGCTCAATGTCTGCATGCTGGCGGCGCTGGCGCGTTGGCATGAATTCGAAGTGCATGTGCGCGGCGCGCTCAATAACGGCGTCACCGTCGAAGAGATCGCCGAAATCCTTCTGCATACCGCCGTCTATGCCGGTATCCCGATCGCGTCGGAAGGGTTCCGCCGCGCCGATGCGGTCATTGCCCAAGTGGCGGCGGAGAAAAAAGGCTAGGCGGCCTTGACGATCAAAATGCCGTGCGGATCGACGGTCAAATGCTGACCGGGCATCATCACGGTGGTCGAGCCGAATTCCTCGATGATCGCCGGGCCTTCGCGGCTAAAGCCGGCCGGCAGCGACGCGCGGTCGTAAATCGGCGTGTCGCGATAGCCGCCGTCGAAATAGACCTTGCGGGTCGTTTGTTTCGGCGTGCCCGACGTCTTGATTGCCGGGATGTTCGGCCGGTCGATCTTGCCGAAACCGGAAACCCAAAAATTCACCAGTTCGACTCTCTGCGCTCCCGCATAATTGTAGCCGAAAGTTTTCCGATGCGCCGCGTGGAACGCTTGCGTCAGGCCGGCGATGAATTGCGCGTCGATCGGGCCTGACGGCGCCGGCACGCGCACTTCCATCGATTGTCCGGCGTAACGCACGTCGGCTTCGCGATTGAGCGCGATGCGCGCGGGCGCGATGCCATCCTTTTCCAACCCAGCAGCAGCCTCCTTCTCCAGCGACGCGTAAATGCCGGCGATGGCGGGAAGATCGATCGCCTCCTCGTGCATCACCTTGGTGACCATGTGGTCGGTGCGCCAATCGACGGCGAGCAGCCCGAACGCCGAGAGGTTGCCCGGATTCGGCGGCACGATGCAGGTTTTCATACCGATCAATTGCATCACCGCCGGCGATTGCGCGGGCCCGGAACCGCCGAAAGCGAGCAGTGCAAAGCCGGCCGGATCGATGCCGCGCTGCACGGTGAGCTGACGGATGGCGTTGGCGTCGTCCCAGTTGGCGATCTCGACAATGCCGGCGGCCAGTTGCTCGGCGGTGAGCTTGCCCGGCAGAGTTGCAGCAAGCGCTTTCAATCCGCCGCGCGCGCGTTCGATGTCGAGCGGAATGCCGCCGCCGATCAGCGCCGGCGGAATGCGCCCAAGCACGAGATTGGCGTCGGTCAGCGTCGGCTCGTTGCCGCCGTTCGGGTAACACATCGGTCCCGGCACGGCGCCGGCGCTTTTCGGGCCAACCCGCAATTTGCCTTCGCGCGAGATCCAGGCGATCGAGCCGCCGCCGGTTCCAATGGTGCGCACGTCGAGCATCGGGATGCGCACCGGGAACGGGCCGACGCGACCGCCATTGGTGATCTTCGGCTTGGCGGCCTCGATCAGGCAGAGGTCGGTCGAGGTGCCGCCGCCGTCGAGCGTCACCAGATCGGGAAAGCCGGCGATCTCGGCGATCACCGCCGAGCCGAGCGCGCCGGCGGCCGGCCCGGACAGGGCGGTGGTGATCGGCTTGCGCATCACCTGGTCGGGCGAGGCGACGCCGCCGGATGACTGCATCACCAAAAACGGCTTTCTGTTCAGCGCCGGACCGAGCTCTTCGCGGATGCGATCGAGGTAGCGGCTCATATGCGGCTTGATGAACGCATCGACCAGCGTGGTCACCGCGCGCTCGTATTCGCGGTATTCCGGCAGCACGTCGCAGGAAAGCGACAGCGTGCAGCCCGGGATATTCCTCGCGCACAATGTCGGCGGCGCGCCGCTCGTGCGCCGCGTTGGCATAAGAGTGGAGGAGGCAGATACCGACCGCGTGAACGCCGGCGTCGCGGAAATAGCGCGCCGCGGTGCGAACGCTCGTCCTCGTCGAGCGGCCGCAATTCCTCGCCGAGGTAATTAAGCCGTCCGCCGACTTCGCGCACGTCGCGCAGCGGCACGATCCGCTCGGGCTTCACCCAGAAATACGAATTGCCGTAGCCCTCCGGCACCGCCTGGCGGGCGATTTCCAGGATATCGCGGAAGCCTTCGGTGACGATCAATCCGAGGCCGGCGATCTCGCCTTGCAGCAGCGCGTTGGTCGCGACGGTGGTGCCGTGCGCCAGCACCGCCAGATCGTCGACGCCGGCGCCCCATTCGCCGAGGATGGCTTGCACACCGCGCACCAGCGCCACGGCGGGATTGGACGGCGTTGACGAGACCTTGGTGACGCGCATGGCGCCGGATTTGTCGTCGACGCAGACGATGTCGGTGAAGGTGCCGCCGGTATCGATGCCGATCCGCAGCGTCGCACTGCCGCTCATACCGTCGCTCCATCAACCCGTTAGTGCGATCCAGCGGGCATATTATGCACAAGTAACGCGTTGTCCTATCGGGTTGGCAAGCTTACGCGCCGGCTAAGGGCTAAAAGCAGAACTCATGCATCGCGGCAAATAGCGAAAAATAGCGGAAGGAGTCATCCGCTGGTCGCAAGATCAATACACGATTGGGCGGTATCCCAACTCACATGTGAATTCCCGGGGATCGCGCCTGCCATGGGCACCTTGTAAACAAAGAAAAGTGATTTGATTTGATCAGTCATCGTCGTTTCGATGATCTAAATTTTTCGATGATCTAAAATTGTTGGCTACTATCTGCGGCAAGGCGTTGAGCCGCGCCTCGAACTTGCGCCAATCATGCTCGGTCTGCCAATAACGCACGAGTTTCTAAATCGTCGCGAGCTGCACGCCCTGGGATTCATCCATGACGGTCTCCAGGTCGGGCCACCGCGTCGCCGCGATGCGAGCACGATCCGCCGTCCGACGAGTTTGTGAAGATCGCCCAGCGTTTGGGCGCTGGCGCTATGAGCATTGCGGTTGCGCGCTCGATCCAGCGTCACCACCGGGACCCATTTCGACGGCACTCTGCCGTCAAAGCGTGTGTCGGCGCCGTGGATACAGTGACGCATGGTTGAATTGGCAATCAGCGGCGCCAGTCTCGCCGCATCGCCGCAAGCCGCGCATACGACGGCGACATTGGCGCAATTATTTCGCGCGACATTCTCGGTCAGTATCGTCGCGTTCATCAAATCCGGCTCGAACGCCACGACCTCTATATCCCCCGCGGGATGCGTGGCGGCCTGAAAGGCGTAGAAGCCCCAGTGCGCGCCGACGTCCACAAACAAATCACCCCGGCGCACGTGCGTTCAATGATGTTGCGGGTCGGCGGTTCGTAGCCGGCGTTGGTCTCGTGCGCGATCAGATGGGTGGCGCCCAGATCGGAGAGAAAATAAAGCGGAAAATGCAGACTAAAGCGCGGCGTGCCGCCGGGCCGCTTGAGCGAGCCCGGCAGCGTCAGCCAGCCGTTTGCGGTTTGCAGACTGGTGTTGATCGCCGGGTCCATCGCCCATTCGGGTCGGGTCGGGGTGATCGACCGCGCGGCGCGCAAATCATCCGACGAGCGGAGTATATACCCGTGCCGGGAGCGGATTTACGCGCCGGTCGGCCAATGCCGCTCGCGGAACCAGCTGCGGTAATCGCTCATCTTCGCGCGCTGCGTCGCCGGCGCGTGCCGCTTGCAGGTCGAGGCCTCTTCGCTGTTGGCCGGCGCGCCCCAGCGCAGCTCGACGCAGTCGTTGAGGTTGTAACCCATCTCGAAGTCAGCCGCGCGGTCTATGACGTCCTTGAGCGAAAGCGTCCATTGCGAGCCGTCGCTTCGCGTGTAGATAAACTTGCGCGACGCAAGCTCCGCGGCCAGCGCGTTCTGCAGCTCGACTTTTACGTCCGCCACGCTCTTGCCGGCCGGCATAGCGTAGCGCCCGGGTTTGCGAGCGACGCGATCCGGAAAGCCGCGCACCACATCGATCGCGATCAACAACCGAAAATCGCGCGCCGGCGTGGCGAAATCCTCCCACGCGCCCGTCGTTGCGAAGATCGCCGCGCCGTCCGGCATCGACGCATCGCCCTTGCCGCTATTCTGAAACTTTCGCCCGTTCTCGACCGATCCCACGCGCGTCTTCACCTGTTCTTCCAACGAATCGATCGCTCCCGTCATCGCCCGCAAAGGATTGAGCGGCTCCGGCGACATCACCTCGTCCATGCGATCGTAGAAGTCTTCGACCGAAAGCTGCGACTGTTCGAGGGAAAAATCGCCGTAATTCGGATCTTTGGCGATCTCGGCGTTGGTCAGCCGCCGCAAACTGCCGTTCGCCTCGCGCACGATCGGCCGGAAGCGCTTGAAACCCGGGCTGCCGATCGCGGGCTCATGCGCGAACAGGAAATTGCCGCGCCAGAACCGCTTGCGCGCGACGGTGCCGTCCGGCTCGCCGTCGACCGAAAGAAAAACGCCGGCGGCCCCGCCCGCCTCCGGCACGCGCCGCACCAGCATCATCACATGCCCGTACGGATCGGCGTACACCGTCCCCGGGCGCAGCGTCTCCTGGGTGAGCGGCACAGTGTAAAAATCGGTGTTGTCGTCGTTTGCCAGCACGCGCACGGCACCGGATTGCACAGCGTCGGCGACGACGCGCAGATATTCGCCGAACGATGCTGTCTGCCCCGGCCGCGACGTGTCCGGATTCAGATTGGTGTACCAGCCGAAGCATCGCGGCGGCTTGCCGCGCGAGCATTTCCCGTAGCCAAACGGCAGCCCCATCTTGTACGCGAAATATGCGCGCAAGAAGTACACCAGATCGGCACAGTCGGGACGAAGCGCCATCCGCGCATCGTCTTCGCCATACCCCAAATAATTGAACAGCATATTGCGCGAGCGGTCGCGCAGCACCTCATGCAAAGCCTTCCAGGAGGGCTCGGTGTCGAGCGGCGCGTCGAAAAGTTTTGCGATCCAGGCGGAAAACAAATCTTCGTTCGCGCGATTCCAGCTGTTGCGCACCGGCCAGATGCTGCCCGCCGTCGCCGGCCGCCGCGGCGGTGCGTTATCGTGCACGGCAATCTCGCGTGTGATCGTGCCGCATCCGGACGTCGCAAGCTTCGCCTGCCACATTCCCGGCGCCGGGGTGACGACCTCGGCGAACCAGTAATAGGGCGGGCCGCCGTGTCCCGCGCGCGATTTGGCAGCGACACTGCCGTCGGGCGCGATCAGCGAAAGCTCGCCGTCGAGCGGCTTGTCCGCGGTGAAGAGGATGCGCAGGGGAGCGCCTTTCCACGGCACAAGCGGCGCCGGCAGCATCGTGACCTTCGCCGCGTCATCGCAGGCGCCGAACAGACCGGCGGCACGCGCATCGGCGGCCGAGAACAGCAACGTGCCGGCGATCAGCAATGATGCTGTCGCCGCCGCCGACCGGCGCGATGGGAAAGCGCGAGACAACGTTAAATCCTCCGAGCTGGAACGCGGCAACAATAGCGCAAATGCATTGGCACAATCACGGCAAAATCTGTGGGCCGGCCCTTGCCGCCTGTGCTCAAACCTGCTTATTTTCGCCGTTAGTTCTTCAGCTCGAACACGATGTCCTGCGCGCCTTTCCAGAGGCACAGCTTGCCGAGCTCGCGCAAATTCTCCCGGCCTTTGGTGATGGTGAGGAAATTATTGCCGGCAAGCTGGCCGACCTTTGAGCAAAAATCGACCGCACCGTAGGCGAGCAAAATCTCGGTTTCGCTGATGCCGCCGGGGTAAAGGATGATCTCGCCGGGCGCCGGATGGCTGGTGGCATTCTCATAGCCCAGCCCGAAGTCGAAATCGCCGAGCGGGATCCAGCAACCTTCGCCGCTCCAGCGCACGTGGATGATTTGCTGCCGGTATGGCAGCATGCGGGCGAATTTGGCGCAGGTATCGGGCGCCGCCTCATGCTGCATCTGCGCCTCGAAATCGTAAGGCCCGGCCTTGATGTGAAGAACGGTCATTGGGATCCAATCCTGTCGAGGAAATTCAACAGCACACGCGCGGCAATGTCGATGTCGGCGGAAGAAGCGTATTCATCCGGATTATGGCTGACGCCGCCGCGGCAGCGCACGAACAGCATGGCGAACGGAATGACCTTGTCGAACGCCATCGCGTCGTGACCGGCGCCGCTCGGCAGCCGGCGCGGCGATATGCCGAAGCTCTCGACCGCCTGCGCCACCTCTTCCGACAGCCGTTCGTCGCACAACGCGGCGGGAGCCTCGTGCCCGACCAGAAGGCGCGCCGTCACGTTGCGACGCCGTGAAATGGCGGCGATCGATTGTTTGATGTCGCCGACGGCATTCATCCGTTCCTGATCGGATGGGCTGCGAATGTCGAGGGTGAAGCGCACGCGTCCAGGTATGGTGTTGGCGGCGGCTCCCGGCACGTCGAGCTTGCCGACGGTGGCTACCATATTGGAGCGCGATTTCGCCCATGCTTCGATCGCCAGCAGCATCTCCGCCGCCGCGACGAGAGCGTCCTTGCGCATCGGCATCGGCACGGTGCCGGCATGACCGGCGACACCGTCGACCTCGATCGCCGCGCGGGTGACGCCGTCGACGGCGGTGACGATGCCGACCGCAAAGTCTTCCTTTTCCAGCACCGGGCCCTGCTCGATATGGACTTCGACGTAGCCGAGCGCGTGCTGCGGCGACATTGCCTCCTCGCGCACGCGCGACGGATCGCAGCCGAAGGCGATCAAGGCCTGGCGGCGCGACACGCCGTCGTCGCCGACCTGGTCGAGCGCCTTCACGTCGAATTTGCCGGCCAACGCCTTGGAACCGCTGAGCGTCGAAGCAAAGCGCACACCTTCTTCGTCGCCGAACGCGATGACCTCGATAGCGAAGCGAAAACGCTTGCCGGCCGCGTGTGCGGCCTTCACCACCTCGATGGCAAGGACCACGCCGAGCGCGCCGTCGAACCGGCCGGCGTCGCGCACGGTGTCGATGTGCGAGCCGAGCATCAAAGTGAGCGAGCCGGAATCGCGCGCGCGATAACGGCCGACGACGCTGCCCATGGCGTCGATCCGGGTGGTCATGCCGGCCTCACGCATCCAGCCGGTTACGAGGTCGACGGCCTTACGATGGCCGGGGCCGAGATAGAGCCGGGTCAGCCGGCCGGGCTCGTCGCTGACCGCCGCCAGTTCGATCAGCCGGGCGGCGATCGTCTCGCCGAGGACGCCCTGTTTCGTTGGCTCCAACATGCCTACTCCGGATATTTCGCGGCTTTTAATGGAGGCATCGTCTGGCCGGGTCAATCGCGCGTTTCGGCACCGGCGCGAGGAGGTTGCGGACCCTTGAAGAAGCGGCGCGGCCTCTGCCATGGTGGGTTGCCGGGCTTCTGTAACCTTTAGCGAAAGCCACGATGTCCCCGTTTTCCGCCGATTACCCGCGCGATCTCGCCGGCTATGGGCGCAATCCGCCTGATCCCCGCTGGCCGGGCGGCGCCCGCGTTACGCTGCAATTCGTGGTCAACTTCGAGGAGGGCGGCGAGAATTCGATCCTGCATGGCGATCCGCATTCGGAGGCGTTTCTCTCCGACGTGCTCGGCGCCGCGCCCTGGTACGGGCAGCGCCACATGAACGTGGAATCGATGTTCGAATACGGCTCGCGCGCCGGCTTCTGGCGGCTGTGGCGGCTGCTCACCGCGCGCAAGATTCCGGCGACGGTATTCGGGATCGCAACCGCGCTCGCGCGAAACCCCGATATCGTCGCCGCCATGCGTGAGGCGGGCTGGGAGATCGCCTCGCACGGGCTTAAATGGATCGACTACAAGAATTTCTCCCACGCTGAGGAATTAACGCATATGAACGAGGCGATCCGCCTGCACACCGAGGCGACCGGCGAGCGGCCCTATGGCTGGTACACCGGACGCAGCTCCGAGCACACGCTGCCGCTGGTGCTGGCGGACGGCGGCTTCCTCTATTCATCCGATTCCTATGCCGACGATCTGCCGTATTGGGTCAACGGGCCCAACAACACGCCGCACCTCATTATTCCCTATACACTCGACGCCAACGACATGCGTTTCATCAACCCGCAAGGCTTCGCCACCGGCGACGAATTTTTCAATTATCTGCGCGACAGCTTCGACGTGCTCTACGCCGAAGGCGAGTGTGCACCGAAAATGCTATCGATCGGCTTGCATTGCCGGCTCGCCGGCCGGCCCGGACGCGCCGCCGGCCTGATCCGCTTTCTCGATTACATCGCTGGCTTCGATCGGGTCTGGGTCGCGCGGCGGATCGACATTGCACGCCACTGGCACCAGCACCACAAGGCCGGGACTATGGCCGCGGCGCGCGCGTAAGATCCGGTATCCGGCATGGCTCCCGTCTCCGTCGACGCCCTCAACGCCGCCGACCGCAAGGCGTTCGCCGCCGTCCTCGGCGAGGTGATGGAGCTGGCGCCGTGGGTGGCTGACGAAGCCTATGCGGTGCGGCCGTTCACGAGCGTGGCCGCGCTCTTCGCGGCGATGACGGATGCAGTGCGCAAGGCGCCGGAGGCGAAGGTGCGCGCGTTGATCGAGGGCCATCCCGATCTTGCCGGCAAGGCGGCGCGCGCGGGCAAGCTCACCACCGATTCCACAGCCGAGCAGGCGGGTGCCGGGCTCGATCGTTTGAGCGAAGAAGAATTCGCCGCCTTCCATCGGCTCAACGACGCCTATCGCAAGAAATTCGCCATGCCGTTCATCGTCTGCGTGCGCCGGCACGGCAAGGAATCGATCCTGCGCGAGTTCGAGCGCCGGCTGCAAAACGAAGCGGCGGCGGAGGGCGCGACCGCGCTCGGCGAAATCTTCCGCATCGCCGCGCTGCGGCTCGATGCGCGGGTGACCGGTCCGGATCGCCTCAAGGTGCACGGCCACCTCTCGACCCACGTGCTCGACACCCACGGCGGCCGTCCGGCGCAAGGCGTGGCGATCGAATTGTGCGAGATCGGGGCAGGCGGCGCGCGCTCGCTTTTGCTGGTCGTCACCAATGCCGACGGGCGCACCGACAAGCCGCTGTTCGGCGGCACGCCGATTCCAATTGCCACCTATGAGTTGCGCTTTGCGGTCGGCGATTATTTCGCGCGCCAGCACGCGCCCACGGCCGACCCACCGTTTCTCGACATCGTGCCGGTGCGGTTTTCCGTCGCCGAGCCAGAAGGCAAATATCACGTGCCGCTGTTGGTCACGCCGTGGTCGTATTCGACCTATCGCGGCAGCTAGGAAGCGCGTGTAGTCTGCGCCGCCGGCCCCAATAATCCGGCGCGAGCAACAAGGGAGGAACGCCGGTGGCCGAGACACGTCCGCTGTCCGAAATTTTGCCGAAGGAAATGAATGAGCTGCGGGTAAAGCCGCTGTTCACGCTGCTGCTTGCAGTCGCGCCGCCGATCAACGTCGGCAAGACTCCCGGCGTCGACCGCCGGGTCGGCGTCATCACTGGCGGCCGGTTCGAAGGCGAGCGGCTGCGCGGCGAGCTTTTCCCCGGCGGCGGCAGCGACTGGCAGTCGATCCGGCCCGGCGACGGCGCCTGGATGATCAACGTGCGCATCGTACTCAAGACCGACGAAGGCGCTATCATCGGCATGCCCTATACTGGCATCCGCCACGGTCCGAAGGAGGTGCTCGACCGCATCGCCCGCGGCGAAGTGGTCAAGGCCACCGACTATTATCTGCGCATCGCTGCGACGTTCGAGACGTCGTCGGAAAAATACGGCTGGCTCAACAACGTCATCAGCATCGGCGTCGGCCACCGGCTGCCGGAAGGGCCGATCTACCAGATGTTCGAAGTGCTGTAGCGGCCCGTCATTGGGCATTTGCCCGCCGCAACGAACGTGCGGTCGGGGCTTTTGCTATAGACGGCGGGTTACGCCTTCGGCTAACCCGCCCTACAATCGGGGCAAACGGGGATCATCATGTCGGGCCTGGCGCAATTGTTCGATATCAGCAACGGCGTGGTCGTGCTGCGCCTGATCTGCGGGCTGTTTTTCATTCCGCATATCGTCGGCAAATTCACCGAACCGGCGACGCTGAATTTCTTCAAGCAAGCCAAATTCAATCCGCCGGCGACCTGGATGTATATCGCCGGCACGATCGAGACATTCCTGACCATCGGCCTGGTGTTCGCCATCTACACGCCTTACGTCGCCGCGATTGCCGCGATTCATTTGGCGGTGGCTGGCGCCGCGACCTACAAGGTGACGCGGAAATGGATCTGGGTGATCGGCGGTTTCGAATATTGCCTGTTCTGGGCGCTCGCTTGCGTGGCGCTCGCGCTGTTGACGTGGCCCAAATAGTCGGCCGAAGTAAAGCCAAGGAGTGACGCGTGATCAAAGCGGGCATTGTTGGGCTTGGCTGGTGGGGCAAGACGTTGGTCGAGGCGGCCGAGAATAGCGACGCCATCAAGTTCGTGGCCGGCACGACGCGCACGGTAACGCCGGAGGTCGAGGCGTTCGCCAAGCAGAAGGGGTTTCGGCCCACTCAAAGCTATGACGCGCTGATCGGCAATGCCGGCGTCGACGCGGTGGTGCTGGCGACGCCACATTCCACGCACGCGACGCAGGTGATTGCCGCAGCCGCGGCGGGCAAGCACGTTTATTGCGAGAAACCGTTCACGCTGACCAAGCGCGAAGCCGAAGACGCCGTCGCCGCGACGCAAAAAGCCGGCGTCGTGCTCGCAGTCGGCTACAATCGCCGCTTTCACCCGGAGATGACCAAGCTGCGCGACATGGTTCGTTCCGGCGAGCTCGGCACGGTGCTGCACGTCGAAGCGACCATGACGTTTCCGAACGCGCTGACCATCAATCCGAAGCACTGGCGCGCCGACAAGGCGGAGACGCCGCTCGGCGGGCTGATGCCAATGGGCGTGCACGCGATCGACGGCATGATCGATCTGTGCGGGCCGATCGACCACGCGTTTGCGCAAAGCTTCCGGCGCGCCGCGCCGATCGACGCCGACGATACCACCTCGATCCTCGTCCGCATGAAAGAAGGCATGTCCGGCTATCTCGGCACCATGACCACCACCGGCCCGGGCTTTTCCTTTCAGGTATTCGGCTCCAAGGGCTGGGTGCGGCTGGAGGGTCTCACCCACGTTGCCGGTGCCTCCTCAGAGGAGCGGCGCCTGCGGCTGTTCGGAACCTGCAAATTCCAGCCGGTGAAGGGCGAAGCCAAGGTCTGGCAGGCGGCTTCGCTCGACGTCACCCGCGCCGCGCTCGAGGCGTTCGCCCGCGCCGCCGCCGGCGGCCCGGCCTATCCCATTCCGCCCGATCAAGTGATCGCCGGCGTTGCCGCCACCGAGACGATCATCCGCTCGGCGGCTTCGGGTAAGGTGGAAAAGGTCGCGTAACGACAAAGCGAAACAGGAAAAACGAAAAATGGATCTCGGCAACGGTCTCGGCCATTTGACCTACTCGACCTTGGTGCATCCCGCCGACGACTGGGAGCAATTGTGGAATTCGCTCAACACGTACCTGCCGAAGGTCAAGGCGCGCTTTGCCGGCAACAAGTCGTTCGGCGTGTGCATCCGGCTTGCCGCCAAGACCGCGGCGACGCTGGCCGGCAGTGCGGCCGAACGCGCCAAGCTGAAGAAATTTCTCGAAGACAACGATATGTACATCTACACCGCCAATGCCTTCGTCTACGGCCACTTCAAGGGCGACAAGGTGAAGGAAGAGGTGTACGAGCCGGATTGGCGCAGCGAAGAGCGCACCCGATACACCATCAACGTCGCCAACGTGCTCGCCGACGTCTGCCCGCCGGGCATCGCGCCGTCGATCCAGAGTTCGCCGCTCGGCTTCAAGCCGCGCGTCACCGGCAACGACATCATCGCCAGCTACACCGACAATGTGCTGCGGGTAGTGGCGCATCTGATCGCGCTGGAACAAAAGACCGGCCGCACCGTGCAGCTTGCGCTCGAGCCGGAGCCGTTTTGCTTCCTCGAGACCACCGACGAGACCATCGCCTATTTCCGCGATCATCTTTATTCCGGCGCGGCGGTCGAGAAGCTCGCCAAGCTCGCGCATGTGCCGATTGCCGACGCCAACGAAGCGCTGCGCCGGCATCTCGGTATCGTATACGACATCTGCCATCAGGCGGTGGAATACGAAGACATCGGCGCGTCGCTGCAAAAGCTGGTCGATGCCGGCGTGCCGGTGTTCAAGCTGCAGGAAGCCGCCGCGTTGCACATACCGGAAGTCACCCAAGGCGTGGTCGATACGCTCAAGCGCTACGCCAAGACCATCTACCTGACCCAGACGCTGGAAAAACGGAATGGCAAGCTCACCAAATATCTCAACGTCGACGACGCCATCGCCGCCTTCGAGAAGGATCCGGCCGGGCCGCGCGAATGGCGCACCCACATCCACGTGCCGGTTTTTCTCGACGATCTCGGGCAGTTCCGCACCACGCGCTTTGCCATCGCCGATGCGCTACGCTTCCACAAGGGCAAGCCGCTGTCGCGGCATCTGGAAGTCGAGACCTACACTTGGGACATGCTGCCGGAGAGCCTGAAGTCGAGCGACATCGTCGATTACATCTGCCGCGAGCTGGAGTGGGTGCGCGGGCAGTTGGTGTGACGAGTTCTTTATCCCTCCCCCCTTGTGGGGCAGGGTAGGGAGGGGGATTTCTTCGGCCGGCGAAAACTCCACCCCTAACCCCTCCCCACAAGGAGGAGGGGAACAGTTGGGAGAGCAATTATGAAAGTCGGATTTATCGGGCTTGGCCGCATGGGCCAGGTCATGACGCGGCGTCTGCTAGACGCCGGCCACGAGGTCGGCGTCTATAACCGTTCGCCCGAAAAGCTAAAGCCGCTGACCGACGCCGGCGCCAAGCCGGTGGCCTCGATCAAAGCAGTGGCAACCTTCGGCGAGGCGGTGTTCACCATGGTGTCGGACGACGCCGCGGTGTTCGAGGTGGCCAACCAGCCGGGCGGCATCAAAGAGTCGCTGCCGCAAGGCGGCGTGCACATTTGCGCCGGTACGCACAGCGTCGCCGCCATCCAGAAGCTCACCAAAATCCACGCCGAGGCCGGCCAAGTACTGATCGCCAGCCCGATGCTCGGCCGTCCGGAAGTCGTCGCCGCCGGGCAAGCCGGCATCCTGATCGGCGGGCCGACGCAGACCGTCCAGCGTTTGTGGCCGCTGTTCGCTGCGCTTGCCGGCCGCGTCGCCGATTCCGGTGATGCGCCGGTCGCTGCCGCCGCGATCAAGATTGCCAACAATTTCGTGCTCGGCTGCGCCATCGAGGCGATGGGTGAGGGCATCGCGCTCACCCGCAAATACGGCGTCAATGCCGGCGTGTTCTACCGGGTGATGACCGAGGGCCTGTTCAATTGTTGGGCCTACAAGACCTATGGCAAGTTCATTGTCGACGAACAATATCTCCCGGCCGGCCAGCGCGCAGTCAACGGCTTGAAGGACGCCGATCTTGCGCTTGCCGCCGGTGCCGCGGTCGGCGTGCCGCTGCCATCGGCAAATGTCTGGCGCGATCGCCTGGTCGGCGCCGTGGCGCACGGCGAAGGTGAGCACGACTGGGCGGTGATGGCCAAGGACCAGGCGCGGGCGAGCGGACTGGTGTGATTCATCCGAAGATCGCGCGGCGGCGCTCGAGGCTTTCCGCCGGCCAGAGCTTCTTTGAGTTGTAATAGGCGTCAAAGGCGGGGACGCCTTCGGGCAAAGCGATCCAGGGCAGTTTCGAGCGAACGTAGATGTGCACGTCCGGCTTCATCGCGGTCGGATCATCCAGCGTGCCGACGCGGACGAACCGCAGTTTGTCGACCCCGCCATAGATGCTCCAGACCGCGATCCTGCACGCGGAACAGCGATAGACTTTTTGTTGCCGGCCACTGTCGGTCGGCAGGATCACTTCCTCCACGGTACCGGAAAGCAGCGCGACCCGGTCGGCCTCGATCAGTGCATTGAGCACGAAGGCGCTACCGGTTTGCCGCTGGCAATCACGGCAATGGCAACAATGCACGAACATCGGCGGCGAGCCGAGCCGGTAGCGCACGGCGCCGCAGGCGCAGCCGCCTTCGAAAGAGTTGGGCATAGGCGAAACTCCACTGTGGTCATGCCGGCCGCAGGCCGGAACCCGGAATCCATAACCCCGGCGGGAGTGATTATAGATTCCGGGTTCGCCGCTTTCGCGGCGCCCCGGAATGACAGTTACGCAAATGCGCCCTTGTTGGCCTCGACGAATTGCTTGGTGGTGATCGGCTCGCGCTTGAGGAGGTCGCGGATCAGTTGCGTTTTCTCGTTGGAGAACGCGCCGGCATTGCCCAGCTTGGCAATGGTGACGAGATGCGTCAGCAGCCAGTCCGGCATGTTGCGCGACTTTATCGCCGCCTCATTCTGTTCGACCGTGATCGGTACGTAGGCGATCTTGCGGCCGAGTACCTGCGACAGCACCTCGGCGAAGGCGCCGTTGCTGGTCAGCAAACCGGTGAATTCGTAGATCTTGCCGGCATGCGGCGCCGGATCGGCGAGGATGCGCGCGCCGACCGCGCCGGTGTCGCGCACGTCGGTCCAGGCGATGAGGAAATCCGCTGGATAGGGCATCACGACTTTGCTGTCGGATTTGATCGTCGCCGCCTGGCCGAGCCAGTTCTGCATGAACAGGCCCGGGCGCAGGATCGTCCACGTGATGCCGCTCTGCTTCAGCCGCTCCTCGATCGCGGCGTGACCGCGGCCGACTACCGACTCGGAATCCGCCCGCGCCACCGACGGACCGCCGGAGACGCGCACCAGATATTTGGTTCCCGCCTTCAGCGCGGCGTCGAGCACGTTGTTTTGCTGCTCGACCATGCCGGGATTATGCCCGGTGACCACAAACACGCTTTCCGTGCCGGCTAGCGCCTTCTCCAGCGCCGCCTTGTCGTTAAGTTCGGCGACCACGGTCTTCGCGTCGGCGCCGAGCAGCTCGCGCGCCTTGTCGGCGTTGCGCACCACGCACACCGGGTTCTGCCCGAGGCTCTTTAGTTCCTTCACCACCGCCCGGCCGGTGTTGCCGGTCGCGCCCACCACAGCAATCGTCATTGTTGTTTCCTGCCCACTCGCTCTGTTCGACTTTTCACGCGCCCTATTGGCGTGAAAAAGCCCGTTTGCGCAAGACGCGCCATACGCTAATTGTCTTATAACAAGCCCGCCGGGAGCTTCGCCAAGCGCTATTCGCCGAAACAAGTCGCGATCGCCGCAAAAAGCCTGAGGAAACGACGATGAAATACAACCGCAAGCAAGCGACCGCCTCCTGGGGCATGATGGCAAAGGATTGGGAGCAGGGCATCGATTACGCCCGCCTACACAAGGAGCGCGTCAAGCGCGCGCAGGAAGCGATCCGCCATGCCGGCCTCGGCGCCGTGCTGGCGTTCAACTTCGACAACATCCGCTACATCACCGGCACCCATATCGGCGAATGGGCGCGCGACAAATTCATGCGCTACGCGCTCTGCCCGGTGGTCGACGAGCCGATGTTGTGGGATCCGGCGCCGCCGGCGAAACGCATCTCCTCGCCGTGGATCGCCGACAACGTCGCCGCCCCGATCTCGACCATGCAAGGCGGCCTGCCGCTGCAACTCAACATCCAGGGCGACTTCGCCAAGCAGATCAAGCAAGTGCTGATGAAGCTCGGCATCGACAAGGAGCCGATCGGCATCGATCTGATGGAATTGCCGATGCTGCGCGCGCTGGAGAAGGAAGGCATCGAGGTGGTCGACGGCCAGCAGGCCATGCTCGACGCGCGCGAAGTGAAGACGCCGGACGAGATCGAGCTTCTCAAGATGGCCTGCGCCATGGTCGACGCCACTTACGTCGACATCGCCCGCGCCATCCGCCCCGGCACCCGCGAGAACGAGCTCGTCGCCATCGCCAACGACCGGCTGTTCCGCATGGGCTCGGAGCGGGTCGAGTGCGTCAACTCGGTGTCGGGCCAGCGCGGCCGGCCGCACTCGCACACCTTCTCCGACCGGCTGATCCAGCCGGGCGACATGGTGTTCCTCGACATCATGCATTCGTTCAACGGTTACCGCACCTGCTACTACCGCACCTTCATCTGCGGCGAGCCGAACAAATATCAGATCGACGCCTACGAGACCGCGTCGAAGTGGATTTCCGCGTCGATCGACATGATCCGTCCCGGCATCACGCCCGACCAGGTGGCGCAGGTGTGGCCGGACGCGCAGGAATTCGGCTACCGCGACGAGGCGGAAGCGTTCCTCCTGCAATACGGCCACGGCGTGGGCTTATCGCTGTGGGAGCGGCCGATCATTTCCAAGCGCTACACCGGGCAGAACACGCCGCTGAAGGAAGGCATGGTGTTCGCGCTGGAAACCTGGAAGGGCGCCGAGGACGGCTCCGGCGCTGCCCGCATCGAAGAAGAAGTCGTGGTCACCAAGGACGGCTGCCAGATCATTACCAACTTCCCGTCCGACCGGCTCATTTCCTGCGGCTTGCCGGGCTGCGAAGTGTTTTGATTCACGTCGCATCGCGGTGACGATGATGACCGCAGCCCGAACGCAAGGTGGAGCGCCGATCGAGTTCTGGTTCGACTTCGCATCGGGCTATGCCTATTTCGCGGCGCTCGAGATCGAGGCGCTGGCCGAGCGTCATGCGCGAACGGTCCTATGGCGTCCCTTCACCCTCGGCGCCGCCTTCAAGGTCACCGGCGCGCAGGGTCTCAGTCGCACACCGGTCAAGCGCGAATATGCACTGCGCGACTGGCAGCGGCTGGCACGGCTCAACGGCGTGCCGTTCAATCTGCCGCCGAACCATCCCAGGGTCGGCCTGCCGGCCATTCGTGCTTTCTATTACGTTGAGCGCCAAGACCCGTCCGCCGCCGCCCGGCTGGCCAAATGCATCATCGCCGCCTATTTCCGCGACGGTCTCGATACCGACGATCCCAATGCAATCGCTCAATTGGCGTCCTCTCTGCTCGGGCTCGATCCTGCAACGACGCTGGCGGGGATGGTCGATCCCGAGATCAAGGCGTTGGCGCGCAAGCTTGGTGAGGAAGCCGTCGCCCGCGGCGTATTTGGTTCACCCTGGATCTTCGTCGATGGCGAACCGTTTTGGGGCAGCGACCGGCTTCCCATGGTCGACCGATGGCTTGCGATAGGTGCACGATAGAAAGCGGCGTAGCCCGGATTGGGTGAAACGAAATCTGGGGCAGTCTCACCGTTGGTCCCGGATTTCCTGCCGCTCAATCCGAGCTACTTGCTGCTGGAACTGCGTCGCGGGAACGATCGCGTTTTTTGCGCGGCTCAGCCGCTACGCATCGCGAACGGCACCATCGAGGACAGCGCGGTCGCCACCAGCGTCTCGCGATCGCCGGCGCGCACCATCACGTCGCACTGGTGTGGACCAGGCTGCGGCCGGGCTTGAGGACCTCACCGCGCGCGATGAGCGTGTCGCCGACCGCCGGCGCGAGGAACGAAATCCGATATTCCGCCGTCACCGTCGCCTGGCCCGGAGCCAACAGCGTCGCCGCGGCGGCGCCCGCCGCGTTGTCCGCCATCGCGCCGATGACGCCGCCATGGACGGCGCCGCCGTGCTGAAGGTGATCCGGGCGGATCGACAGAACAAGCTCGACTGCTCTGGGCTCGACGCGGCCGAGCCGTGCACCCAACGCCATCATGAACGGCTGGGCGCTGAAGACCTACTCGATGAACGTCCGGAAATCGGGGTTTTGCGCTTGAAACGCCATGTCCCTGAAATCCTGGGTGCGAAATCTCTGTGCTTTCGCTTCAGTTCGTCAGTGCCGATGCTCGCAATGACGATCTTGCCAGATTATATCTAGCAGCGCGACTTTTCGAGGACGCAAAAAACTTGTCGCATACACCCGTCACCATCCTCACCGGCTTCCTCGGCAGCGGCAAGACCACGTTGCTCAACCGCGCGCTGCGCGATCCGGCGATGGCCAACACCGCGGTGGTGATCAACGAATTCGGCGAAGTCGGGCTCGATCACTTGCTCGCCGCGCAAAGCGACGACACCATTATGGTGCTGGAAAACGGCTGCCTGTGCTGCACCGTGTTCGGCGATCTCGTCACCACGCTGAACAATCTCTTTCACGAGCGCGAGGACGGGGCGATTCCGCGCTTCGATCACGTGGTGATCGAGACTTCGGGGCTGGCCGATCCGTCGCCGCTCATTCAGGCGTTCCTGTCCGATCCGACGCTTGCGGGGCTCTACCGGATCGGCGGCGTCGTCGCGACCGTCGATGCGGTGAACGGCCCGAACACGCTCGACGACCACATCGAATCGGTGCGGCAAGTGGCGCTCGCCGACCATATCCTGATCAGCAAGCTTGATCTGGTCTCCCCGGCAAAAGCGCGCGACGCGGAGGAGGCAGCGCTGACCGCGCGGCTTACTCGCCTCAATCCGGCGGCGAAGATTTCGCGGATCGACGATCCGGCCTTCGACGTCGGTCGCGTCTTGCGCGCCGACGTGCTCAAACCCGGCGATCCGAAGGCCGATGCCCGCGCCTGGCTCAATGCCGTTGCCTACGAGCGGGCCGACGCGCATGCGCATCATGACCACGATGATCACGACCATCACCATTTGCACGACCGCGACATCGCCTCGTTCTGCTTCACGCGTTCCGAGCCGATCACGCGGGAAGCGCTGCGTCTGCTGCTCGACGCCCTGCAGCAAAATCTCGGGCCCAATCTTCTCCGCGTGAAAGGCATCGTGCATGTCGCCGAAGAACCCGATCGCCCGGCGGTGATCCAGGGCGCGCAGCAGCTCCTGCACAATCTCACCTGGCTCGATCGCTGGCCCGACGCCGACCGCACCAGCAAGATCGTGTTTATCACCCAGGGCTACGACCGCGCCGACGTGGAAGACATGATTGCGGTGCTCGACCGCGTGGCGGGCCGCACCGCCGCCGCACGCGCTCGCGCGCAGGCGCAAAGCGGATAGGGCTCGCGCCATGACTGCGCCGTCCGCCGGGATCGATCTCAAAGCGTGGCAGCGGCACGTCGTCTTGCCGGACGGGCACGCGGTGCATATCCGCCCGATCCGGCCGGAGGATGAGGCGTTGTACGATCGCTTTCTGGCGGCGGTGACGCCTGAGGACGCGCGCATGCGATTCCTCACGCCGATCAAAGAGTTGAGCCATGCGCTGGTCGATTATTTCACCCATCTCGACTACGCACGCGCCATGGCCTTCGTCGCGCTTGATGAAGCAAGCGGAGAGGTGCTCGGTGTGGCAAGGCTGCACGACACTGACGTGGCCTCGGCCGAATACGCCGTCATTGTCCGCTCGGATCTCAAGAGCCACGGCCTCGGCTGGCAGCTCATGCAAATGACGATTGAATTTGCCCGCGCGAAGGGTTTGCGGACGATCGAAGGCAAAGTCCTCTACGAGAACACGACAATGCTGGACATGTGCCGGCATCTCGGCTTTCACATCGAAAGCGATCCGCGCGACGCCGGAGTGTGTAACGTGCGGCTTCAATTGTAAACGCGGGGCGAAAAATGGCCGGGGGCGAATACGACTACATCATCGTCGGCGCGGGCTCTGCCGGCTGCGTGCTGGCCAACCGGCTCTCGGCCAGGGCGGAGATCAAGGTGCTCCTGCTCGAAGCCGGCGGCTCGGACAAGTCGATGTATGTGCGGATGCCCGCCGGCATCGCCAATCTGGCGGGGCCGAAGTTCAACTGGGGTTACGAGACCGCGCCGCAACCGGCGATGAAAGGGCGGCGGATGTATCAGCCGCGCGGCCGGTTGTTGGGCGGCTCAAGCTCGGTCAACGCCATGGTCTATATGCGCGGCCAGGGAGCCGACTACGATCATTGGCGGCAACTCGGCAATGCCGGCTGGGGCTACGACGACGTGCTGCCGTTCTTCAAAAAAGCCGAGACCAACGAGCGTATCCACGACAACTTCCACGGCCAAAGCGGGCCACTCAACGTCGCCGAGCGGCCCTTCACCAGTCCGCTGAGCCATGCCTTCGTCGCCGCGGCGCAGGAAGCCGGCATTCCGTTCAATGCCGATTTCAACGGCGCAGTGCAGCTCGGCTGCGGGCTGTTCCAGGTGACGCAGAAGAACGGCGAGCGCTGCAGCGCGGCGGCGGCCTATCTGCATCCGGTGGCAGCGCGGGAAAACTTGACCATCGTCACCAGCGCGCTGGCGACGCGTATCCTGATCGAGCACGGCCGCGCGGTCGGCGTCGAATATGCGCGCCGGCGCCGCCGGCACGTGGTCCGCGCCGCGCGCGAGGTCGTGCTCGCCGGCGGCGCTATCAACTCGCCGCAGCTTCTACTTTTGTCGGGAATCGGGCCCGCCGGCGAATTGGGCGCGGCCGGCGTGGGCGTGGTGCATGAGCTACCCGGCGTCGGCAAGAATTTCCAGGATCATCTCAACGTCAATATTTTGCAACACGCGGTGCCGAAGAGCACGCTCGACGACAAAGCGCGGCTGTTGCCGTCGATCGGCGTGGCGCTGCAATGGGCGCTGTACCGGACCGGGCCCGGCACCAGCAATGTCGCCGAGGCCGGCGCCTTCATCATCAGCGGGCTCGGTGCCGCGACGCCCGACATCCAGTATCATTTCATCCCGGCGCAGGTGGTGGATCATGCCCGCACCAAGCTCGACGGTTATGGCGTCACGTTGCATGCCTGCTGTCTGCGGCCGCAAAGCCGCGGCGAAATTCGGCTAGCCTCGGTCGATCCGCTGCAAAAGGCGGTGATCGATCCGAATTACCTCGCGTCGGACTACGACCTGAAAATCCTGATCGACGGCATCCGGCGCGGGCGCGACATCCTGGCCGCGCCCGCGTTCCGACCGTGGCTCGGCGCGGAGCGGATTCCCGGGCCAGCGATGCAATCGAATGCCGAACTCGAAGCGTTCATCCGCGCCGCGGCGGAGACCGAATATCACCCGGTCGGCACCTGCAAAATGGGAAGCGACGCGATGGCGGTGGTCGACGGCCAGCTACGCGTGCGCGGTGTCGGCGGTTTGCGGGTGATCGATGCGTCGATCATGCCGGCCTTGATCAGCGGCAATACTAACGCGCCGACCATCATGATCGCCGAGAAGGGCGCCGCGATGATGCTGAGCTGAGGGATGATAGTGGAGCATGATCCTTTCGGAAAACCGGCTTCCACTTTTCCGGATCATGCTCTAGCCCGGCAATTCGAGCCGGTAGTCGTAAGGCGCCGACGGCGCGTATTCGCCGGCATAGGCGCGGCGCAGCAGTTCCTTCGTCTTCACGCCGGCTTTGCGCGCATCGACCATCTTGGCCGGGACGACGAATTTGCCGATCGGGTCTGCCTTGAACTCCGCTGATTCGCGCATCCATTTGGAGGATTTGTTCCAGTTGCCGAAGGCGTCGGCCTGCAGCTCGACGCTGTTGCCGTCGGGATCGACGTAATAAAAGGACAGCGTCATGCCGTGATGCACCGCGACGTGCGGCTCATAGCCGAATTCGTCGCGCAGCCGCTGCCATGTATCAAGCAGATCGTTGATCGTTTTGTACTCGAAAGCGAGGTGGTGCATGCCGGCGGTGGTGCGGAATTCCGGATTATCGCGGAAATTAGGGCTGCCGGCGAGCGAAATCCGGTGATTGGCGTCGTCGTTGCTCAGAAACGCGATGCCGGGCGCATAGAAGTTCGGCACGGCGCCGACCGCGTCGCGGTACCAAGCGATCATCTCGTCCATGCGCGCGGTTTTCAACAACGCATGATGAAACAGCGGACGTTTGAACGGCTTCTTCTTCGCGGCGACGTGTTTGGCCGGCTTTTTCGCTTTTTTCGGCTTCTTCATATGACGGACTCCACTGCTGCTCTTACAAGCTGCGCGCGATCAGCAGCTTCATGATCTCGTTGGTGCCGGCGAAGATGCGCATGACGCGCGCGTCGCGATAGATGCGCGAGATCGGATACTCGTCCATGTAGCCGTAGCCGCCGAACAATTGCAGGCAGCGGTCGGCGATCTTGCCGAGCAGATCGGTGTGCCAGTATTTCGCCATCGAGGCGGTAACGGTGTCGAGCTCGGCCTTGAGATGCCGCTCGATGCAATTGTCGAGGAACACCTTGGCGATAGTCGCTTCCGCCTTGCACTCGGCCAGCACGAACTGCGTGTTCTGGAAGTCGATGATCTTCTTGCCAAAGGCCTGCCGCTGCTTAACGTAGTCGATGGTGAGCGCGAGCGCGCGCTCGATCATGGCGACCGCCTGGGTCGACACGATCAGTCGCTCCTGCGGCAGTTCCTTCATCAGCTGGTAGAAGCCCTGGCCTTCCTCGATGCCGAGCAGCGCTTCGGCCGGCAGCGAGACGTCCTCAAAGAACAATTCCGAGGTGTCGGCGGAATCCATGCCGAGCTTTTTCAACTTGCGTCCGCGGCGGAAACCGGGCGCGTCCTCGGTCTCGACCACCATCAGCGAGACGCCCCTGGAGCCCTGCTTCGGATCGGTCTTGGCGACGACAATGATCAGGTCGGCGTGCTGCCCGTTGGTAATGAAGGTCTTCGAGCCGTTCAGCATATAGCCGTTGCCGGATCGGCGCGCAGTGGTGCGCACGCCCTGCAAATCCGAGCCGGTTCCGGGCTCGCTCATGGCGATGGCGCCGACCATCTCGCCGGAGGCGAGCTTCGGCAGCCAGCGCCGCTTCTGCTCTTCGGTGCCGTAATGCAGGATGTAGGGCGCGACGATGCCGGAGTGCAGCGGCGCGCCATTGGTGTCGAAGCCGGCCAGCGAATATTCGCGGTTGATCACCGCCTCATGGGCGAAGGTGCCGCCGGCGCCGCCGTATTCTTCCGGCATCGCGGCGCACAGTAGGCCGGCCTGACCGGCCCTGGTCCAAACGTCACGCGGATAAAAATGATCCTCGTGCCATTGGTCCAAATGCGGGACGAATTCGGCGGCGATGAAACGGCGCGCCTGGTCTTCGAGGAGCACGACGTCCTCGCTCATCCAAGGCGGACGCGGCAAATTAAGAATGTTGTTGCTCATTGTCGTTTGTGAAGACGCGCCAGCCGAGATGGCGCATCGGTTTCCTCCCGGTTTCGGCACAGAATGCAGCCAACGAGCACCGATTGCAAAAGAGAAATGATGAAATCGACGCTCTGGGCCGCCGCCGACCAGCACCGCGGCCCCGGCGCGGCTGGCGACCCGCCCGTTCAGGGTAATGGTACCCTCTGGAACTTCGAGTTTGTGGAACCTACATTTTGACTGCCGGGTTTGAGCCGCGAGACGCGGGTCGATTGTCATGGGTATTGTACGGTTCGCCTTAAGGCTACCGCACACCTTCTACGTGCTCGCCGTGCTTGTGCTATTTCTCGGCGCGACCGCCGTGCTGTCGATGCCGACGGACATCTTCCCCGAGATCGACATCCCGGTCGTCACCATCATCTGGCAATACACCGGCCTGAGCACGCCGGAGATGGAACAGCGGGTCACCACCTACAGCCAGTATGTACTGTCATCGAGTGTGAACGGCATCCGGGACATCGAGGCACAGACCATCAACGGCATTTCGGTTCAGAAGGTCTTTTTTCAGCCCGATGTGAATCTCGATCTCGCCATCGCTCAGATCGTGTCCGGAACGAACTCGATCCGTGCCTTGCTTCCCCAAGGAATTCAGGCCCCGGTGGTTGTCCAATACAATGCATCGAGCGTGCCGGTTCTGCAGATCGGGCTGAGCTCCGAAACGCTCAACGAGCAGCAGCTTTACGATTACGGCATTTACCGTTTGCGGCAGCAGCTCGCGCCTATTCACGGCGTTACCTTTCCCACGCCTGCCGGCGGTAAATACCGTCAGATCATGGTCGATATCGACCCGTTGAAGCTGCAGGCCAAGGGGTTAACTCCAATCGACGTCGTCAACGCCGTCAATGCCCAGAACCTGACACTGCCATCGGGCACGGCGAAGATCGGTGACACGCAGTTCACCGTCCGCACCAACTCGCTTCCCACCACCATCGAGGATCTCAACAACATCCCGGTGAAATTCGTGAACGGCGCCACTGTGTTTGTGAAGGACATCGGCCAGGTCCATGACGGCAGTGCGGTGCAGCAGAATATCGTGCGAATCAACGGACTCCGCTCGGTCCTGTTGAGCGTCATCAAGAACGGCAACGCGTCGACGCTCGCCGTCGTTGACGGCGTGAAGCAGGCGCTGACTGTGTCACGGGCTTCTGCGCCGCCCGGTATGCGGATCTCTGAGTTGTTCGATCAATCGGTGTTTGTCAAAGCCTCGATCCAGGGGCTGTTGAAGGAAGGCGCTATCGCCGCCTGCCTGACCGCGTTGATGATTGTGCTTTTTCTCGGATCGTGGCGATCAACGCTGGTGGTCATGATCTCGATCCCGTTGGCCATCCTTTCTTCGCTGATTGTGCTTTACTTCCTCGGCGACACGATCAACACCATGACGCTCGGCGGCCTGGCGCTAGCGATCGGTATTCTGGTCGACGATTCCACTGTCACCATCGAGAACACGCACCGGTTACTGACTGAAGAACATATGCCGCTCCCCTCGGCGACCCTGCATGGCGCTGCGGGCATCGCGGTGCCGACGCTGGTGTCGACGCTGGCCATTAGTTGTGTGTTCGTCTCCGTCGTATTCCTGCACGGTCCGGCAAAGTACCTTTTCACCCCACTCGGCCTCGCCGTGGTGTTCGCGATGCTGGCCTCGTACGGCTTCTCGCGGACGCTGACGCCGATCACCATTGGGTTCTTGCTCAAGAACGAGCGTCACGGCGAGGAGGCCGGTAACGGCTGGTTTGCACGTCTGTTTGGCAAATTCGAGCGCGGCTTCGAAGCCATGCGCAAAGGATATACTGACGTGCTGCACACGCTGCTGACGCGCCGGTTGATCGTGCCGGCGGTGGCCGCCGTTGTTCTGACGCTCGGCGTCGTGCTTTTCATGTTCGTCGGTCGCGACTTCTTCCCGGTTATCGACGGCGGCCAGATCCAGTTGCACGTGCGGGTGCCGGCCGGCACCCGGATCGAGAAAACCGAGCAGATCTTTCAAGCGGTCGAAGATAAAATTCGCGAGGTCATTCCGGAAGACCAGCGCGACATGATCGTGGACAACATCGGGTTACCGGCCCGCTCCTACAACTACGCGTTCGGCGACGGCACCGCGATCGGTGTCAACGACGGAATCATCCTGGTCGCGCTCAAGGAGGACCACATTCCGACGGCCTCCTACATCACCAAGCTGCGTCAAGTGCTGCCAGCCGCCTTTCCGGAAAACATCTTCTACTTCCAGCCAGCCGACATGGTGACCCAAATCCTCAACTTCGGCATCCCGACGCAGATCAACGTCCGCACCGTCGGCTACGACCGGAATAAAAACCTGCGCATCGCCAAGGAGCTTCAGCGGCGGATGTCGGCTGTCCCCGGATTGGCCGACGTGCATCTGCAACAGGAGGTCGACGGCCCGGAATTCTTCGCGCAGATCGACCGCGCGCGTGCCGCGCAGTTCGGCCTCACGGTAAACGACATCGCGCTTAATTTAAACACCAGCCTAAGCTCATCCGAGCAGGTGTCGCCGAACTTCTGGACCGACCCGAGCAACGGCACGCCATACTATCTGGCGGTGCAAACGCCCGAGTGGCGCGTGAACTCGCTCAACGAGCTCAAGAACACACCGGTAACCAAGTTCACGACCGTCGGGCGAAATACGGTGCCGGGGCTTTTGAGCAATGTCGCAACGCTTAAGCGCGATGCCATTCCGACCAACACCAATCAGGCTAACATCCAACCGGTCTACGAGATTTATGCCAACGCCGAAGGCCGCGATCTCGGATCGATCTCCGCCGATCTCGGCAAAATCGTCGCCGAGTATCAGAAGCAATTGTCGCCGGGCAACCGCATCGAAATCGCCGGGCAGATCGACAGCATGAAGGGGGCATTTCGCGATTTGGCGATCGGCATTCTGTTCGCGGCCGTGTTCGTCTATCTGCTGATGGTGGTGAATTATCAGACCTGGGGCGATCCGTTCGTGGTCATTCTGGCGTTGCCGGCGACGTTCTGCGGCATCGTCACCATGCTCTATATCACCGGCACCACATTGAGCGTGCCGTCGCTGATGGGGGCGATCATGGCGATCGGCGTAGCCTCGGCCAATTCGATCCTGCTCGTCACCTTCGCCCGCGAGCAGCAATTGGCCGGCATGCGAGCGTTCGATGCGGCGATCTGCCGCCGGCCGTACCCGTATCCGCCCGGTTCTGATGACTGCGGCCGCGATGATCGTCGGCATGATACCGATGGCGATCGGAGGCGCGGGCGAGGAACAGAATGCTGCTCTGGCCCGCGCCGTGATCGGTGGCCTGCTATTTGCTACGCCGACCACGCTGTTGGTCGTGCCGTATCTGTTCGCGATGTTGCGTAAAGGCAACGACGGCGTGCCCGCGCACGGCGTGTTTGCCGAGGACCCGCAATGAGTGACGTCGAGCGACCCGCCGCCGCAAGAAGCAGGCGAGTCGCGCGACACATTAGCCTCGGTTCCGTGAGGAAAGCGACGCCCGGCAACGGCGGCGCCGCATTCTCGGCCCTGGCGCCGTGCTGGTGCTGCTGTGCGGGGCGCTGGCGATCGGGTTTTGGCGGCATTACGCATTGTACGCTCAGGTCATGTCGACGGCGGAACAGCGTCGCGATTTTGTGCCGAGCGTGCGGACGGCGCCGGTGCGTTCGAGCGGCAGCACGATGTCGGTGAGCTGGCCGGGCACGACCGAAGCATTCGAGCAGGCCAATATCTACGCGCGGGCGAGCGGATATATCTCCAAGCGCGAGGTCGACATCGGCAGCCACGTCAAAGCCGGCCAGCTGCTGGTGGAAATCACGGCGCCGGAGCTCGAGCATCAGATCGCCCAGGCGGAGGGAACGCTTGCGCAGACTGAAGCCGCGCTGCTCCAGGCGAAGGCCAATCGCGATCTCGCTCAAGTCACCTGGGATCGCGACAGCACTCTGGTCCAGCAAGGTTGGGTCACCAAGCAGCAAGGCGACACCGATCGACTGACCTTGAGGCCCGAGATGCTGCGGTGGCGGTCGCCGACGCCAATATCACCGCGCAAGAGGCGCAACTGCGGGTGTTGAATCAGCAAAAATCGTATCAGAGCGTGATCGCGCCGTTTGATGGCGTCATCACGCAACGCAATATCGATATCGGCAGCCTCGTGCAGGCCGACGCAACAAGCGGTACGTTCTTGTTTACGCTGATGCACAGCGACGTGATCCGCATCCAGCTCTACGTGCCGCAGGACGAGGCTTTCGGTGTTGCACCGGGAGTGGAAGCGGTGGTGCGCGTGCCCGAGATGCCGGGCCGCGACTTTCCCGGAACGGTGACGCGGCATTGCCGACGCGTTGCAGCCCGGTACGCGAACGCTGCTCACCGAAATCGACGTCCCCAATCCGGATCACGCCCTGACGCCCGGGAGTCTATTGCAACGTCGAACTGAAAATCCCGCGCAAGACGCCGTCGCTGATGGTTCCGTCCGAGGCGATCATCTTCAACGCAGACGGTCTCAGTGTCGCCGTCGTCGAGGGCGGCGTCGCGCGCATTCATCCGGTTACGGTGGTGCGCGACTTCGGCACCACAGTCGAGGTGAGCGCCGGCGTCAAAGACGGCGACCAGGTGATCCTCAATCCGCCGGTCGATCTGACCGATGGCCGCAAGGTGAACGTTCGCCCGGCCCCGCCGGCGCAGCTGTCGTAAAGCGTTACGCGGTCCAGGTCAGCTTGGAAACGCCAGTCTGCACGAGCTCGCTTCGGCGGGCTCGGCGGCTTGTTCCCCCTTGACGGTCGCGCGCGTGGTGAAGACGTCGAAAGTGTCGCCGCGCGGCGGGTGTGCTTCGCCGACAAGGACTGGACTCAAGAGCTGATGATCGCGCTCGCGGAAAAACGTGCGGTCGGGTCCCAGCGCCACTTTGGCAGGCAAGGTGTAGCTTTGCAGCGCGCGGGCCAGGATCGCGGGATCCAACGACTTTTCCTGGTTGGCGATGCCGGCGAGCACGTGAACGGCGGCGTAGCCAAACCAGTTGCGCGCGCTTGCCGCTTTGCCGGTGCGACGCCGGATCGCGTCGTCGAAGGCCTTGACTTCGGTATTGCCGGGCTGATCCCACCACCATTCCATGGTCCACCATCCGATCCGCGCGTTATCGGGTACGGCGAGGATGCTCTCCAGCTCGAACAGCGCGCCGCCGACGGCCATGTCCTGATTAAGGCCGAACCGGACGATCTGCCGTAAGCTGTTGACCTGGTCGCCTCCGCCCATGAGGTCGATCAAGACGTGCGGGCCATAATCCCCCGCGTTGTTCAGGGATCGGCTGTAATCGACGGTCCCGAGCGGGAGACGATCGCCGGCCCATATGCCACCGCGCGCGCGCAGCTTGCGCTCAAAGGCTGCCTGCAAGGCGTAGCCGTAAACGTAATCCGGCGTGAGAAAATACCATTTGTTGCCGAATTTCTCGATCAGCGTATCGGCGATGGCGTTGGCCTCCATCGTCGTGTTCTTGCAGATGCGGAAAACGTTCCAGCTGCAGTGGTCGCCGGTGATTTGATCCGCGTGTCCGCCGGTCACGATGTGAAGCTTGCTCTTTTCCGCCGTGACCCGCATGACCGCGAGCGCGACAGCCGAGTTGACATCGCCCACAATGAAATCGGCCAGGTCGCGGTCGATCAGCTGCCGGGCCTTAGCGATGCCGGTTGCGATATCGTTGCTGGAATCCTCAACCAGCAACCGCGCCTCGCGGCCGACAATGCCGCCGGCTTGATTGACTTCCTCGAGTGCGAGCCGGGCCCCTGCGACCTCGGCATTCGCCAGTTCCGCATAAACACCCGTAAGCGGCTCGACCATTCCGAGTGTTACCGGCTTTTCGGCGCGGGCCCGGATGCAAAAAGGCGAGGCGATGGAAAATGCGCCCCAGGCCAGAGCGCCGTTCAGCATCGTCCGACGTTTGATGCGCGGCGGGCGTGTCGGTGTCGCTACCATGATCGGCTCCAGGCGGTTAGCGCCCGTTCGAGCACAGATGCACAGTGTACTACAGATTTCCCAGTACGACGACGCGTACTGCGCAGTCATGCCATCGCGTTCTTTTGCCGGGTCGGTGCATCCCTCAATGACATGTTCTAAGCTGCCCGCGTCGCAAATAAACGAATGGTGGGGCTGTGGAATCGAGTGTGCAGATCGAGATTGCTGGCAGAAAACTTCGCGGCCGCCGGCAAAACGGTATCGATGTTTTCCAGAGCGTTCCCTTTGCGGCGCCGCCGATCGGCAAAGGGCGCTTTCAGCCGCCGCGCTCCGTGCAATCCTGGAGCGGGGTTCGCGACGCGACCAGGCTGGGCCCGGTCTGCCCGCAAACGCCGAGCCGACTGCGTTTCGCCATGGGCGATTTCGTCGCCGATCAAAACGAGGACTGCTTGCACGTGGCCGTTTGGACGCCGGCCGCCGATGGCGCGCGCCGGCCCGTGCTCGTGTGGTTGCACGGTGGGGCATATATGAGCGGCGGCGGCGCGCTCGACTGGTATTCGGGCGAACACTTGGCGCGCGAAGGCGATCTAGTCGTCGTCGGGGTCAATTATCGCGTGGGCGCGCTCGGCTTTCTCTATCACCCGGGTTTGTCTCCGGGAAATCTTGGACTGCTCGATCAGCAGGCCGCCCTTGAATGGGTGCGCGACAATATCGCCGCATTCGGCGGCGATCCCGGCAACGTTACCGTATGGGGTCAATCGGCCGGCGCACAGTCGATCGTCTTCTTGCAGGCGCGGCAGCAGGCGCGCGGCTTGTTCAAGCGGGCGATATTGCAAAGCACGCCCTTTGGTAGCCTACCGCGCGAGCTGGACGAAATGACCTCGAACGCCGAATCGCTTTTGGACGAACTCGGTCTCGACAGGTCGCCAGGTGGGTTGGAGCGGCTGCGCGAAGTACCGGTCGCGGCGCTTCTTTCTGCCCAGGGTGCTGTCGGTCAACGGGTAGCCATGGACACGCAACGGGGAGGGTTGCCGTCGCCGCCGTTCGGACCGGTCGGCGAAGGCTCGATGGTTCCGCGACGAAGTGAGTATCCCGCAGCGCTCGACGCCGCCGCACCCGGCGTTGACATCATGCTCGGGACCACGCGCGAAGAGATGGCCGTCTTCTTCGCTTTTAGTCCGGCGATGCAGGACATGCAGCAGCCGCCATTGCCGCAAACCGAGATCGACCGACTGAAGGCGCGGCGGCCGGCGGCGAACGCGCCGCAATTGTTTGCTGATTTCTGCGGCGAAAGGGTGTTCGGCAACGGTTCGGTGGCGTGGGCCGAGCAGGCGGCCGGCGCCGGGCGCGGCGTCTACTTCTATCAGTTCGATTGGCCTTCGCCCGACCGCAAACTGCAATCGTGCCACTGTATCGACTTGCCGTTCGTGTTTGGCACGCGCGAGGCTTCGCCGACGCGCCGATGCTGGTCGGCGCCGATGGCCACGATATCGATGCTCTCTCTGCGCCGATGCGGGCGTGTTGGATCGCTTTCACCCGCGGCGGCGACCCCAATCACAAAGCGTTGCCGCACTGGCCGCGCTTCGAAGCGTGCCGGCGCGCAACAATGCACTTCGACCAAGTTTGTGGGGCGGTCGGCGATCCGGCCTGAAAAAGTGGAGAAGGCCTTATGGCCAATGCGAGCCTGCAGCAACGAACTGCCGTGCCCTTCGAAAATATGGGCCGACTGCAATTCAAGATCGTGGCGCTTTGCTTTTTCGCCATTCTCTTCGATGGTATCGATACCACCGCGATTGGCGTGGTGGTGCCGACACTGTCGCGAAGTTGGGCTATTCCGCCCGCCGCCTTCACCGCTACGTTCCTTGCCACCAATCTCGGCGCGGTCGTTGGTTACATCGGCTGCGGTCCGATTGCCGACCGGATCGGCCGGCGGCCGCTGATTATTGTCAGTGTAATTTGGTTCGGCATCTGCACGCTCCTGACCGTCTTCGTCGATTCCGTCACGACACTGTGGATACTGCGTTTTGTTACCGCGCTTGGGCTCGGCGGCGCGGTGCCGACGGGAATCGCGCAAGCTGCCGACTATGCGCCGGTCAAGTACCGGGACGCTATGACGGTCGCCGTCACCACCGGCCTTGCCGCCGGCGCCATGCTCAGCGGTCTTTTGGGCGCCTCGCTCATTCAAAATTTCGGCTGGCAGTCGGTGTTCGTCGTGGGCGGCGTGCTGCCGCTGCTGCTGGCGCCCGCGCTTTGGTTGTGGTTGCCAGAAGCGCCGGATTTCCACACTGTTGCAGGAGCGCCATCCCCGCCGAAGCCGCTGAGCGGCTTCGCGCGCCTGTTCGAAAACCAATACGCCATTCGTACCGTCTTATTGTGGGGTTATGCGTTTCTGATCTTCACAACCAACTACGCGCTGGTGTCGTGGATACCGACCTTATTGTTGAGTTTCGGTTTCGCGCCGGGGCAGGCACCGATCGGGCTCGCGGCGCTTGGTATCGGCGGCGTTGTCGGCAATATCATCCTGATGACGCTTGCAGCCAGATTTGGCGCGCGACGCATCCTCGTCGCAGCGGGTCTCCTTGCGCTCGCCGCCATACTCGGCGTGGCCTGGGCCGATCTGCCGCGCGCCGCGTTGCTGACCACGCTTGCCGCCATCGGCGCCGGTCTGGTCGCAAGTTCGGTCGGGCAGGCCGCACTCGCGGTCTCGATCTATCGAAGCGATCTGCGCACCACTGGCGTGGGCTGTTCGTCGGCGCTTGGCCGGTTCGGTTCAATTATCGGACCGGGCCTCGGCGGACTTATGTTGTCGCTCGGCTGGCCGGCACGCGAGATCGTGCTGTCGGCTTGTCTGCCGGTGTTGGTTGCGATCGCGATCCTGGCGTTGCTCAGTCGTCGCGGGTAGCGTTTGGAAAATTGGCGCGCCCGAAGAGATTCGAACTCCTGACCCCCAAATTCGTAGTCTGGTGCTCTATCCAGCTGAGCTACGGGCGCGTCGGAAGGCGTAGCTAAAGCCTTCGCTGCCGGTTGGCAAGCGTGCCTCGGCTAAAGGTCCGCGCGGTACGGCCGGTATGTTATAAGCGGCTATCACCGCCGGTTAGAGACGGCAGATTACGGGATGTGGCGACCACCGCAACGGATCCGATATGAGGCAACCGCCGGACGCGTGCCGTCGGCGGCGGAGGCTGCTGCCTCGCGCCTGTTTTCGCCGCTCGGTATCGGCCCGGTGACGCTCAATCAGCGCACTTGGGTGCCTGCCATGGTGCCGTGGCGGGCGACCGCGGAAGGCTACGTCACCGAGGAGGTCATTGATTGGTACGAGCGCTTTGCGCGCGGAATGCCGGGTGCCATCGTGCTAGAAGCCACAGGCATTCGCGACGTGCCGAGCGGTCCGCTGTTACGTATTGGTCACGATCGTTTTCTGCCGGGATTGCGCCGCTTGGTTGAGACCGTGCGGCGCGCAAGCGGCGGCCGCACGCGTCTGCTGGTTCAGTTGATCGACTTTCTCGCGGTCCGCCGCCGTCCCGAGGCCAAGAAATTTATCGAGCGCTTCCTCGTGGTGACCGAGACGCATCGCGCAGCGCTGGGCGCGGCGGGTTTGGCCGAGGCGGACGTGCGCGCCCGGCTCGCTGCGATGAGCGAGGATGAGCTAAAGCAGGTGCTGGCTCCGGACGAATGGGAGGCGCTGCAATACGGCTATCGCGAGCGCGTCAACGACATGCAGCTGCCGCATATCCGCAATTTGCCGCAGGTGTTGCCGGGATTGTTTGCCGAAGCGGCTTTACGCGCGGAAGCTGCGGGCTTCGACGGCGTCGAGCTGCACTACGCGCACGCCTACACGATGTCGTCATTTCTCTCGCGCACCAACAAACGCACCGATGGCTATGGCGGCTCGCTGGAAAACCGCGCCCGGCTGCCGCTTGAAGTCTTCGCCGAAATCCGCCGCCGCGTGAGCAAAAATTTCGCCGCCGGCGTTCGTTTCCTTGCCGACGAGTGTATCGCCGGCGGCAGTGACGTCGGCGACGCAAGCTATTTTGCCGTCGCTTTTGCCCGCGCCGGCGTCGATTTCATCTCGCTGTCGCGCGGCGGAAAATTCGATGACGCCAAGCAGCCGTCGGTTGGCGACGCGGTCTATCCCTACACCGGGCGCAGTGGCTACGAATGCATGCCACAATTTATTTCCGACGAGCGCGGGCCGTTCGGCAGGAACGCCGAGCCGACGGCAGCGATCCGCAAGGCGGTGCGCGATGCCGGCAGTCAGGTTCCGATTGTCTGCACCGGCGGCATCCACAACTTCGAAATGGCCGAGGATTATCTAGCGCGCGGCGTCTGCGACATTATCGGCGCCGCGCGCCAATCGCTGGCCGATCCTGACTGGTTCCGCAAAATCCAGCTCGGTCTCGGCAGCGACGTTCGAGTTTGCGAATATACCAATTACTGCGAAGGGCTCGATCAGAAACACAAGCCGGTTACCTGCCAGCTTTGGGACAAGCTCCCGTCGGCCGCCGGCGAACGGCGCACACCCGACCGCAAGCGCCGCATGACTGCGCCGGCCTGGCACCCGCCGGAATAAACGTTGCGGCCCGGACGACGCGGGCTACCATGCAAAAAAATTCGGGAGGACGTTTAATGGATGCGCGGAGCAGGGCGGATCAATTGCGTGAAAGCTGCAATCCGCTGTTCAACAACCGCAAGCTCAAGCTCGGCACCTTCTGCACCAATTTGAGCGGCGGCTGCACCATGTCGTCGATCGACGGCATTCTGCAGGCCAAGTGGGAGAGCACCGAGACGCTGGCGCGGATGGCGGACGCGATGCAGTTCGAAGCAATCGTGCCGGTCGGGCGTTGGAAAGGCTTCGGCGGCGCGACCAATTTCAATGGCGAGGGCTTCGAATGTTTCACCTGGGCGGCGGCGATGAGCGCGCTGACCAAGAATTCCGGCATCTTCGCCACTTCGCATGTGCCGACCATGCATCCGGTGATGGCCGCCAAACAGGCGGCCACTATCGATCACATCGGCGGCGGCCGCTTTACCCTGAACGTCGTCACCGGCTGGTACCGCCCGGAAATCGAAATGTTCGGCGTGCCGCTCTTGGAGCACGACACGCGCTACGACATGGCGATCGAATGGATCGAAATCATCAAGCGGCTGTGGACCAGCGAAAAGGAATTCGATTTCGACGGCAAGTTTTATCAGGTCAAGAACGCGGCTATTGCACCGAAGCCGTTGCAAAAGCCGCATCCGGTGGTCATGAGCGCCGGCGCCTCGCCTAAGGGCCGGCAATTCGCCGCGCGCCATGGTGACGTCAACTTCATCAATCTCGACGCGCACGATTTCGAAGCGGTAAAGGCGCGGGTCGATGCTTCGCGCAAGACCGCATGGGACGAATGCCAGCGCGAAATCCAGGTCTGGACCAACGCCTACATTTTCCAGGCCGAAACCGAAGCGCAGGCGCGCGCGTTCTACGACGAATGCGTGTTTCAGAAAGGCGACTGGGAGGGTGTCGAGAATTTGGTCAGCGTCATGGGCCTCAACTCGCTGTCGATACCCAAACCGGCGCTGCAGCATCTCAAGGAGCACTTCATCGCCGGTTGGGTCGGCTATCCACTGATCGGCACCAAGGAACAGGTCGTCGACGGGTTGGCGCTGCTCGAACGCGCCGGTTTCGATGGCATCGTGCTGTCATGGCCGCGCTACATCGACGGCATGCGGCAATTTCAGGCCGAGACATTCCCGCTGGTGCAACAGGCGGGCTTGCGCTGAAACTGCGCCTGTTTTGCGCCCGATTGTAACGCTTCGGCCGCTAATTCACGGCGGGGCGTTGAGGGTCGGGTAACGTTCCGGCGCTACCGTGCTGCGACCCGCAGACGGTAGAAAATGACGCTTCTTGTATTGCCTGCGTATCGGACGAACGCACAACGAGCCGACGGGCTCGATCGCTGGACGCGCGTGCTTTGCGTGTTGTTCTTCTGCTCCGGTCTCCCAGCCCTGATCTATCAGCTTACCTGGCAGCGCGCGCTGTTTCGCATCTTTGGCGTGAACATCGAGTTGGTGACGATCGTCGTCACCGCCTTCATGCTCGGCCTCGGCATCGGCAGTCTGGCCGGTGGCTACTTGTCGAAGCAGCGTAGCATTCCGTTGCTGCGTCTTCTCGCCGTCATCGAGTTGTTGACCGGCGCATTCGGGCTGGTATCGCTCAAGATCTTCGATTGGGTCGGCGAATTTACCGTCGGCCTGCCGCTGCCAGCCATCGCGGCCGTCAGCCTTGCACTAGTGATCGTGCCGACCCTGTTGATGGGCGCGACGCTGCCCGTTCTGGTCGCCCATTTGGTTCGCCATTCGGGCAAGGTGGGAAGCGCGCTTGGCCTTCTCTACTACGTCAACACCCTCGCGCTGGTGCAGCCTGCCTTGTCTGCGCCGTGTTACTGTTTCCGTTCGCCGGCATGCAGGGTGCGGTGTATGCCGCCGTCGCGATCAATGCGGCCGTCGCCGCGGGCGCCATTGTCGCCAATCGGCGTAATTACGGCAACGTGTTGGCGCGGTACGAGGCACAGCCGGTATCCGATCCCCCGAAGCCTTTGCTGAGATTCCCATTCGTATTGGTGTTCGCGGCCGCGGGTGGCTTCGTCTCGCTGTCCTACGAGATCTTCTTCTTCCACGTCGTGTCCTATGCCACGGGCTCTAGTGCTACCGCCTTCGCGCTCACGCTCGCTGCATTCCTCATCGGGCTCGCCTCCGGCGCGCGGGAGGCGGGCGACAACTGCGCCTCCGCGACGCCGCTGCGGGCAGCGCGTCGGGCGGTGGGGGCTTTGTTGTACGCGAGCCTTGTCGGCATCCTGTTCCTGCCGCTGCTTGATCATCTGGCCTGGCTCGGCAACGCGGTACCATGGCGCTGCGTTCGTATTAGTCTACCTGATCGCGCGCTTTCTGGGGTTCACTGCTGCCCAATCTCGCCGAGTTCGGCGTTGCCGCCGATGACAGGCCGGGGATGCGGACCGCATTCCTCTACCTTGCCAATATCCTGGGCTCGGCCTCGGGCTCGATCCTCACCGGTTTTGTGCTTACCGATCATCTTGGCCTCATTGCGATCGGCACGACGCTGGTATTAGCGAGCCTTGCCTGTTCAGCCCTGTTCGCCAGCGTGCTGCCATTACTGCGTGCCGATAAAATTCTACGCGCCAGCGCGGCAGTTGGACTTGCGCTAGTGGCGATGTGGGCGATTCCGCGCCTGTCGGCCGAGGTACTCGACGCTGCTGCAGTGGAAAGGTGCGCCGCAAGCTCAGGCCTTTGAGCACATCGTCGAGAACCGTAGCGGCGTCATCACCGTGACGGCGGACGGTATCGTATTCGGCAACGGCATGTATGATGGGCGTTTCAACACTGACCTGAAGCGCGACACCAACGGAATTGTCCGCCCTTACGCTTTAAGCCTGTTTCACCCAGTGCCGCGCGACGTCCTGATGATCGGCCTTTCCTCCGGCTCCTGGGCGCAAATGATCGCCAACAATCCGGATGTCGAATCCCTCACCGTGATCGAGATCAATCCCGGCTATCTGACATTGATCGCCGGCAGAGCCGGAAGTAGTGTCGCTGCTGGTCAATCCAAAAGTTACCATCGTCGCGGATGACGGTCGCCGCTGGATGCGAGCTAATCCGGCGCGCCGCTTCGATGCCATCGTCTCCAACACCACATGGTATTTCCGCGCTAACGTGACAAATCTGGTGTCGGCGGAATTTCTCGACATCGTTAAACGGCACCTCAATCCGGGCGGTATTTTCTTCTACAACACCACCGATTCCGCGCGCGTCCAGCGTACCGGCTGTCTGGCCTTCGCGCATGGGGCGCGCTTTCTCAATCACATGGTGGTTTCGGAGAGGCCGATTCGCTGGGATTTCGTGCGCTGGCGTCACGTTCTCGAAGCTTATCAGATCGACGGTCGCGCAATTTTCGACGCGACACGCGGCAAGGATCGCGCTGAGCTCGACCGCCTGCAATCGTGGGGAAAAGGCTTGGCGGCCGGCAATGAGCAGCAGCCAATAGAGGTTTGCCCCGACATTCTCGGGCCCACGGTCGGCAAGCAGCCTGTCACCGACAATAATATGGGCAGCGAGTGGCGTTACTCGCTCGGCCTTGAATAAATACGTTTGAAGACAACGCCTAGGCCTGCGCGCGCGCACCCCGTCGCGCGCTCAATTCCACCGCGCGATCCGGAATGGTGATACGCAGCGTCGCGCCGATGGTGCCTTCGACCAGGCGAATTGCGCCGCCATGAGCGCGCACAAGTTCGGCGGCGATGGCAAGCCCGAGCCCGGTGCCGCCGGACCGCGTCGAGCCCTGGAAAGCTTCGAACAGATGCGCCTGCGCCTTTTCCGAGAAGCCGGGCCCGGTGTCGGAGACCTCGATCACCACCACGGCGCCCTCGCGTCGGCCGGTGATGCGGATCTGATCCCGTCCGGGATCGCGCGAGGCGCGGCTTTCCAGCGCCTGCAGCGCGTTGCGGGAAAGGTTCAGCAGAATGCGATACAGCTGCTCGTAGTCGGCCTCCACCATCAATCCGCGCTCGACCGCGCTGATCCAGCGGATCGGCCCGTCGGGCGAGAGACCGAGCGTCTCGTGCACTTCTTCGACCAACGGCTCGAGCAGCATCGGCTTTCGTTCCGGCGGCGGCTCCTGCAGGCGTCCATAAGACAGCGTCGATTTGCAGAAGGCAATGGCGCGCTCGAGCGCACGCATCAGCTTGGGCGCAAAACGCTGCACGTTCGGATCAGGTAGCGCCAACAAGCGATCGGAGATGAGCCGTGCCGAGCCGAGCAGGTTGCGCAGATCGTGATTGATCTTCGATACGGCAAGGCCGAGCGCAGCGAGCCGGTTCTTCTGATGCAGCATTGAGGCGAGTTCCGCCTGCATGGTCGCCAGCTCCCGCTCGGCGACGCCGATCTCGTCCGCGCGCGCCGACGGCACGATGATGCGGTCGGCGTTCTCCGGGTCGGCGCGAAAGGCCATCATGTTGGCGGTCACCCGGCGCATCGGGCGCACGAACAAATAGTGCAGCGTCAGATAGACCAGCACCGCGGTGATGCCCGAAATCAACAGCGAGATCAGCAACAGGTCGACCGAATAGCGCAACAAGGCCTTGCGCAACGGCGGTTCGTCCATGATGATTTCGACGTAATCGCCGCCCATCGGCGCCGGACCGACGACGCGCATTACCTTTTTGGCGGTCTTGCCGTCGAACATCAGCATGAAGGCGTCGACGATCGAGTTGAAGGTCATGACGTTACGCATATCGAAGTCGCGGGTAATCGGCGGCGGCGTGTCACCGACTGCGAGCAAGCGGCGCTGCGTGCCCATCTTCATGGCGACTGCGCGCGCGCCGATCGAGTTGAGAATCTGCTTCGCGAGTTTGTCCGAAACCATCCCGTTCGGCGCGGCATCGAGGACGAGTGCGGCGGTGTAGGCGCTGGCCAGTCGGTCTTTGAGCCAGTTGACGCGGAAATTGGCGACCAGCGGGACATAAATCAGCACTTCCCCGAGCATCACGAATATGATCGTGAGGACGAGGAGCTTTCCCGAAAGCCCAAAGCGTGGCGCGCGGACCAGGCCCGGTCGCGCGGCTTGGTTGTCGCTCATCAAGCAGAACCTCGCGCGTCAACGCATGCGACGCAACAGGGCCATGATGCGACGCGGGCGCGGCCTGGTCAAACCTCGGCTGAAATAGGTGGTTGCGGCACTTTTTCCTACTTCGGCGTAGCTGGGATAGGGAACCACCAGACCGGCGAAGGCCCGGATATTGAGCTTTTCGCTGACCGCCAGCGTCCAGGGGCGATCGATTCTCGGGCGCACGGCCCGACGATCGTCACGCCAAGGATGTCGCCGGCTCGATCGGTGACGATCTTGATATGGCCCTCGGTCGTCCGCTCGATTTGCGCGCGATCGCTCTCGCGAAACGGCCAGCGCAGAACCCGGATGATGCCGGAATGCGCCCGCGCTTCCTCCTCGAGCATGCCGACCTGGGCGAGTTCGGGGTCGGTATAGGCGACCAGCGGAATCGTCTCATAATTCAGCGCCGATCTCGGCCGCCGAACAGGCCGTGACGGATAACCAGGCTGGCGTGATAATGGGCGACATGCGTAGCGCGCGACCTGCCGGCCGCGTCACCGGCTGCATAAACGCGCTTGTTGGTGGTGCGCAGCGAATTGTCGAGCACGATGTCCCTGGCCGTGCTGCGAATACCGGCGGCGTCGAGATCAAGATCCTCGATATTCGGACGCCGTCCGGCAGTGAGCAAGAGATGCGAGCCTTCGATTGTCTCCTCGCCGCCTTCGCTCGCCAAGCACGACCCGCACCTTCGCCAGCGCGCGGCCGACCTTGGCGATCTCCGACCCGGTTCGAAGCTTGACGCCTTCGCGGGCAAGCGCGTTGAGCACAACAGCGGCGGCTTCGGAGTCATCGCTTCGCAAGGGTGTCGCGGCTTCAATGACGGTGACCTCGGAACCGAGCCGCCGAAACACTTGCGCCAGTTCGAGGCCGATCGCACCCGCCCCGATGACAATGAGTGACGCGGAATTTCTGTCGATCGCGAATATCGTCGCTTCGGTGAAATGCGGTGTAATTGCACAGGCCGGGAATTGCCGGGATAACCGGTAACGGAGCCGGTGGCGATAACGAACCGGCGAGCTTTCACGATAAAGTCGCCAGCGACGACGGTGCGTGGATCGGTAAAACGCGCGGTGCCTTCAATAACATTGACGCCGAACGCGGCGATACGTTCGCGTGTTGCGTTCGGTGTGAGCGTCTCCACGCCGTCGCGCCGTGCGCGTGGACTGCGGCCGAGTCGATGCTGACGCGGCCGCTCTTGACGCCGAAGCGGGCTTCGTGCGCGCGGCGTGTGCGCGAGCCGCGGCGCACGATCAGCGCTTGCGCCGGCACGCTGCCGCGGTTGAGGCTTTCGCCGCCCATGCGGCCTTTTTCGATCAGCACCGTCTGTACGTCGAAGGCGGCCGCCGCGGTGGCGACGGCGAGCCCGCCAGGGCCGCGCGCCGATCACGCAAATGCCGGTTTAAGTTCGTTGTCTCTTGCGCCATCAGCCCGCCGAACGCTTCGCTTTCGGCGAAAATGCCGGCGTCACTGTCGGCGAACGGACTTCATGACTGCCCATGATACGAAGTGTCTTGGATACAGGCGTGATGCGAAGGATAATCCGGCGCCGGACGCCCGTCCGGCCTTGACAATATTCTATAGCCATCCGGCACGCCCGGAGCAAGTCGCTTGAAAGCGCGGCTTACAGCGTCGCATTGACGAGGCGGAGGGGTCCCGTATAAGCCGCGCCAATTGCGCCTTGCGCGCAAAATTTACGTCAATCAGCGGCGCGCAGCGGAGACAATCCCGTGAAACGAACATATCAGCCGAGCAAATTGGTGCGTAAGCGCCGGCACGGTTTTCGCGCGCGCATGGCGACGAAAGGCGGCCGCAAGGTTCTGGCGGCGCGGCGTGCGCACGGGCGCAAGCGGCTCAGTGCGTGATCGGGACGCCCGTTCCTGTCGTCGTTGAACGGCTGAAACGCCGGAATGATTTTCGGGCCGCAGCGAGGGCGGCGCGGGTTCGGGCAGCGCTTTCGTCTTGCAGGCGTGTCGACGTGCCGAGAACGGGGCGCTCGCGTTGGTTTTACCGTATCGCGACAGGTGGGTAATGCCGTGGAACGTAACCGGGTGCGGCGACGCCTGCGGGAGATCGTGCGACATCTCGGCGGCCGCCGGAGCCGGACGGCTGTATCCCGGGCACGATTATGTACTGATCGGAAGACGGGCCGCGCTCGCGGCGCCGTTTAGCGAGATGATGCAGGAACTCGATGCCGCACTTACCTGTATTCACGCCCAAGATGCCAAGATCATGCACGCCGCGGAACTGGTGATGGCCAGCCGCGACCCCCTACATCAAGCGGGTTGCCGGTGTCGCCGGCGGCGAAAAGCTGCCGGCCGGACCGTGGCGGGTAATCGGCGAAAGAGCGCTCAATGATCGAACACAAGAACACCATCCTGGCCATCGTGCTTGTCGCTCATTGTCGTGGTCGGCTGGCAATATTTCGTCGGCTATCCGCAGATGGAAAAGCAGCGCCACGAGCACTGCTCAAACAGCAGGAGCAGGCGAAGCAGGTCCGAAAGCAGCCGGGCGCGGCGCAGAGCCCGGCCGGCCCTGCGATGCCTGCCCCGCAATCCGGCGCGCCGGCGATGCCGGGCGCGGCCGGCAACGTCCAGCCAACGGCTCGCTGATAACGGCGAAGCACTGTCGCGGCGTCGCCGCATGTCGCGATCTATACGCCGCGGCTCAATGGCAGCATCGATTTGAAGGGCGCGCGCATCGACAATCTCTCGCTCGAGCAATATCGCGAGACGATCGATCCCCATTCGCCGCCGATCGTGCTGTTCTCACCGTCAGGCTCGCCTGAGGCTTATTACGCGGAATTTGGCTGGGTGCCGGCATCAGGCACGACGCAAAAAATGCCGGGGCCCGATACGGTGTGGACGCAACAAGGCAGCGGCGCGCTCGGCGTCGACCATCCGATCACGCTCACCTACGACAACGGCGACAGGATTGTTGTTCCGCCGCACCATCGCGGTCGACGACCATTATCTGTTCACCATCAGAGACGATGTGCAGAACAAAAGCGCCGCTGCGGTCACGCTGTTTCCGTACGGGCTGATTTCGCGCCACGGCACGCCGAAGTGCTTGGCTACTACATCCTGCATGAAGGCCTGATCGGTGTGATGGGCAGTCAGGGCGAGCAGGAAGAGACCTACAAAAAAATCGAAGAGCAAAAAAAGTGCAACCTGGGACGTCACCGACGCCTGGCTCGGCTTTACTGACAAATACTGGGCGGCGGCATTGTTACCAGATACCGACGCCAAAGTGCATGCGCGATTTCTCTGCCAGCGAAATCGGCGGGCAACCGACCTATCAGACCGACTATCTGCTCGATGCGGTGAGCGTCGCGCCCGGCGCGACTGGCAGCGCCGACGCGCGGCTGTTTGCCGGCGCCAAGGAAGTTTCGGTCGTCGGCGTCAACTTCCCGTTCGCGGCCGCCAGCGTCGGCGGCTACAACCAGGCGCTGCACCTTAATCATTTCGATCTGTTGATCGACTGGGGCTGGTTCTATTTCCTCACCAAGCCGATGTTCCTTGCCCTCGACTTCTTCTTCCATCTGGTCGGCAATTTCGGCCTCGCCATTCTGATCGTCACCGTGCTGGTGAAGCTCTTGTTTTTCCCGCTTGCCAACAAATCATACGCCTCGATGGCGAAGATGAAGGCGGTGCAGCCGGAAATGACCATGATCCGCCAGCGCTTCGCCGACGATAAGATGAAGCAGCAGCAAGCGATGATGGAGTTGTACAAGAAGGAGAAGATCAATCCGGTAGCCGGCTGCCTGCCGATCGCCATCCAAATTCCGGTGTTCTTCTCGCTCTACAAGGTGCTGTTTATCACCATCGAGATGCGGCACGCGCCGTTCTACGGCTGGATCCACGATCTCTCTGCAGCCGACCCGACCAATATCTTTACGCTGTTCGGGCTCATCCCTTTCGATCCGACCGTGCTGCCGCTGTTCGGCAGTTTCATGCACCTCGGCATTTGGCCGCTGATCATGGGCGTCACCATGTGGGTGCAGATGAAGCTCAATCCGCCGCCGCCCGATCCGACCCAGCAGATGATCTTCAACTGGATGCCGCTGATCTTCACCTTCATGCTCGGCAGCTTCCCGGCGGGGTTGGTGATCTACTGGGCGTGGAACAATACGCTGTCGGTTATGCAGCAGAGCGCGATCATGCACAGGAACGGCGCCAAGATCGAACTGTTGGATAACCTCAAGCGCACCTTCGTCAAACCGAAGCCGAAGCAGCCGGCGGAGTAACCTCCGGGGCGCAATTTCAGCGCGCGACGCGCACCAGCGCCTTGCCGAAATTCTTTCCCTCCAGCAGGCCCATGAAGGCGGTCGGGGCATTCTCGAAGCCGTCGGTTACATCTTCGCGATAGCGGATGCGCCCGTCAGCGATGCCGCCGGCGACGACGCGCAAGAAATCGACGTAGTGCTCGGCGACAAATTCGGTATTGATAAAGCCGCGCACCGTGAGACTCTTGGTCAACACTGCGCGCATGGTCGCGGGGAGCAATTCGGTCCGGTTGGCTGCGCAGCCATGCTATAGTGAGCTATCAATCCGCAGACCGGCACCCGCGCGTAGGTATTGAGAAGCGGCAGCACCGCTTGCCACACCGCGCCGCCGACGTTTTCAAAGTAAACCTCGATGCCTTTCGGACAAGCGCCAGCAAGCTGTTCCGCCAAGTCGGGTGCGCGATGATCGATGCAGGCATCGAAGCGTAAATCGTCGACAACGTAATGGCATTTCTCGGCGCCGCCGGCGATGCCGACGGCGCGGGCACCGGCCATCTTGGCAAGCTGCCCGACCAGCGAGCCGACCGGGCCGCTCGCCGCCGCGACGACAACCGTTTCGCCGGCTTTCGGCTTGCCGAGAACGGACAGGCCAGAATAAGCCGTGAAGCCGGGCATGCCGAGTACGCCTAGCCCTGTCGTGATCGGCGCCTGTTTCGGATCGAGCTTGCGGAGTTCCGGACCGTCCCACGCGGCATGCGTGCGCCACCCGGTATGCGCAAGCACGATGTCGCCCTTGGCGTAGCCCGGACGGTCGGATTGCATTATCTCGCACACGCTCTCGCCTCGCATCGGCTCGCCGATTTCGACCGATTTGGCGTAGGATTTGGCGTCATCCATGCGGCCGCGCATATACGGATCGAGTGACAGATAAAGCACCCGCAGCAGGAGCCCGCCGCGCGGCAGCTGTGGCATTGGGATCTCTTCCAGCCGGAAATTCGCCGCTGTCGGCGGTCCCTTGGGCCGCGACGCCAGTACGATCTGCCTAGCCAAGGGCTCGGTCATTGTCATCTCCTGTCAACACGCCGCGGTAGTCTAGCGGATCGCGTGCAGGATGAAATGAAAAGCGAGGCTTGGTGGGCGGCAGTCGCTACGCCGCGCGAACGCGGCTAAAGAAGGTAGCGACCTTCGTTTCCAGGTCGTTCGCCCGGGAAGACAGCCGACCGGTCCAGGTGGTGATTTGGTCGACGGCGCCGACGCCACGGGTAACCGCCTTGTCGACCGCATTTATTTCGACCGAAGCCTGAGCCGTGTGACCGGCGGCATTGTGGATGCTTTCGGCGATGCCGCGCGTGGTCATGCTTTGCTGCTGCACCGCCGACGCGATGCTGGTCGATACCGTGGTGAGCTTGCCGATGGTGCGGGCGATCGATGAAATCTCTTCAACCGAACGCTTGGTCGCTTCCTGGATGGCGGCGACCTGTTGCGAGATATCGCCGGTGGCGCGCGAAGTCTGATTGGCGAGCGTCTTCACCTCGGCGGCGACGACCGCAAAGCCCTTGCCGGCTTCGCCGGCGCGCGCCGCCTCGATCGTGGCATTGAGCGCCAGCAAGTTGGTTTGCGCCGCAATGGCGGAAATAGTGCCGACCACGGATCCAATCCGCTCGGCCGCGTCGTTAAGCGAGCCAATAACGCTCTGCGTGCGCTCGGTATCGGTGGCCGCCGATTGCGCCATATCGAGGCCGTTGGTCGCCTGCTGGCCAATTTCCTGAATCGATCCGGACAATTCTTCCGTCGCCGTCACTGTCGCCGACATGCGCAGCGAAGTTTCCGCCGATGCCGACGATGCGGAGGTCATGCGCTTGAGCGTCTCGTCCGCCGCCCCTCGCAGCGTCGCGCCGGTTACGCTCAGCGAAGCCGAGGCCTCCTTGATTGCCTCGATGACCTCGCCGATGGCGGCGTCGAAATCCGCAATCGCCGCGTCTATCGCACCGCGTCGCGCCTGTGCCGCCTGCTCGGCGGCCTGACGATGCAGCGTCATCGCGTTAGAAACGTCGAAGTTGATGACTTTGGCAACAACGCGTCCACGCTCTGCGAGCTTGGCGGGCGAAAGCCGGTATTTGCCGGCGAGCACGTCCAGCGCCATCTGAATGACGAAGCTGCCGGAGGTACTGCGGATGCGGGCATCGAAGCCCATCTCGGCTTCTTGCTGCACAGTTTCTCGGCACAATTCAGCGTAGCTCCGGTCGAGCTTGCCGCCGAGCAGCGCCTGAAAATGCGCGACTTCGAGCTTTTTGATGGTTTCGCCGTGCTCGGTCACCGCCTCGGCGCGGCTCGGCAGCGTCGTGATTGCGGCGATAACCTCGTCAATCGTGCGCTCGAGATGCCGCGACAGCAGAGGCCAGATTTCGACGAGCAAGGACCGGGTCCGACCGTCGATCCTGTGCATCGCCAGGCGCGTTTCGAAGACTGGAATTGGCGCGATCGCATCCATGGCGGGCACAGCAGGTCTCGGCAGAGACCGCCATGTTCGCTGACAATGGTTGCTTGAGTGTGAACGAGACGTTACCGGGCTCGGTCGCTCGTACGTGGCCCACGTAATACGGGTGTACCCGGCTGTTGATTATAAATGAAAACCGGGAGGCGCTGGCCTCCCGTATGCACGCACGGTTTCGCCCGGCTTTTTCAGCGAAGCACGACGAGCGACACCTGCGCCAGGCCGGAAAATCCCAACGCGCGGGCGGCCGCCGGCGTCACGTCGATCACGCGCCCGCGGACGAACGGTCCGCGGTCGTTGATGCGTACCACGACCGAGCGGCCGGAGTTGCGGTTGGTCACGCGCACCATGGTGCCGAAGGGTAGGGTGCGGTGCGCCGCAGTCAAACCGGAGGTCGAGGCCCGCTCGCCGTTGGCGGTGCAGCCGCCGGAATAGACGGAGGCGATTCCGCCCTGCGCGGACGCGGTCATCGGCGCGACGACGATCAGAGCCGCGAGAGCGACGGCGTACGTAAAACTTTTCATCAGGCCACTGCCAGCCATGATTTGCCTTTTTGATTGTTACGAGGAAGGGCGATGCGGCTCGTCGTGTTGTGAGCCGGCGGCTTCATGATCAGTACAATGTGGAGATATTGCGGCGCAGCAAAACAAACCGAACCCCCAACACCAACCGGGTCGTGGTCCGGCAGTCTATCTTCCGGCGATTAACGAGATCACTCGGCCGCGATGGCGGTGGGCAGCACGTGCTCTTTGAACTGCTCGCGCAAGGCGGTTTTCAAAATCTTTCCGGTCGCCGTGTGCGGGATTGCTTTGACGAATGCGACGTCGTCGGGCATCCACCACTTGGCGATTTTGCCTTCGAGGAAGCCGAGAATTTCTTCTTTGCTCGCCGTCTGCCCCTCTTTGAGCACGATGATCAGCAACGGCCGCTCGTCCCACTTTGGATGGTGCACGCCGATGACTGCGGCTTCGGCAACCTTGGGATGACCGACCGCGAGATTTTCCAGATCGATCGACGAGATCCATTCGCCACCGGATTTGATCACGTCCTTGGAGCGGTCGGTGATCTGCATGTAGCCGTTGCTATCGATCGTGCCGACGTCGCCGGTGTCGAAAAATCCGTCGGCATCGAGAATCCGGTCCTTCTCCTTGAAGTAGGCTTTGGCGACGGCGAAGCCGCGCACCTTGATGCGGCCAAAGGTCTTTCCGTCCCAGGGGACTTCCTTGTTGGAATCGTCGGTGACTTTCATTTCGACCCCGAAGGGCGTGTAGCCCTGCTTTTGCTTGACGTCCAACTGCGCCTCGCCGCCAAGTCCGGCGAATTGCGGCTTCAGAGAGCCGACCGTGCCGAGCGGGCTCATCTCGGTCATGCCCCAGGCATGGAAGACCTCGACGCCGTATTGGTCGCGGAAGATTTTGATCATCGCGCGAGGAACGGCGGAACCACCGATAACGACGCGCTTGAGGTCCGGAAGCTTGCCCCCGGTCTTTTCCAGATCTTGTAGCAGCGCCAGCCACACCGTCGGGACTGCGCCGCTGCAGGTGACCTTGTAGTCAGTGAGCATCTCGTAAACCGACGGCCCGTCGAGCTTGGCGCCCGGCAGCACCATCGCCGCGCCGGCCATCGGCGCGGAGAAGGCCAGCCCCCAGCTGTTGGCATGGAACATCGGCACGATCGGCAGAACAACATCATTCGCGGAAAGGCCGATCGCATCAGGCTGCAGCGACAGCATCGTGTGCAGAACGTTGGAGCGGTGCGAATAGAGAACGCCCTTTGGATTGCCGGTAGTTCCCGACGTGTAGCACATGCCCGCGGCGGTGTTTTCGTCGAACCATTTCCAGGCGAAATCCCCGTCGACTTCGCTGATCCAATCCTCATAGGCGACCGCATTGCGCAGCGACGTTTTCGGCATGTGCGCGGCGTCGGTGAAGATGATGTAACGCTCTACCGTCGGCAGCTTGTCAGCGATTTTTTCCAGCAGCGGAACGAATGTGAGATCGGTCATCATCACGCGATCTTCGGCGTGATTGATGATCCACGCGATCTGCTCGGCGAACAATCGCGGATTGACGGTGTGATAGATTGCACCGATGCCGAGAATGCCGTACCAGCTTTCCAGGTGCCTCCAGGTGTTCCAGGCCAATGTCGCGACGCGGTCGCCGAGTTTGATGCCGTCGCGTTCGAGTCGTTGCCCCACGCGCAACGCGCGAGCGCGGATTTCGGCGTAATTGGTGCGGTGGATCGGACCCTCGATCGAGCGTGTGATCACCGGGCGCTCGCGATGATGCAGCGCGGCATGATCGATAATGCGGTGGCACAGAAGCGGCCAATCTTGCATGAGCCCGAGCATGGGAACCTCCTGGAATTGCTTTCTCGCTTGTTGTCGCTTCGTCACACGGAGACCAACGACGCTTCCTCGGGTCAATTTAACCGGGCGTGACAGCGATGAAAATGCCGACTTTGCGCATGCATGGCAGCTGGCACCCTTGAACCGGGATATGCCGGCCGGGTAAAGCAAAGGCTTCGCCGCTGGGCAACGGTTAAACGATCGCGCCGGGAATTTGTTGCGTGAAGGGTATCATCCTCATTGCCCTCTGGCTCGGCGCGATCGGCGTTGCTGCGGCGCAGGAGAGCGCCGCCCCGGCGGCAAAACAGCGTCATGGCGCGACGCAGATGCCGCTCCGGCTTTTGCCGGGGCGGCTGCCGCGCGCCCGGCCGCCCCAGCCGATGGGCATTCCCGAGCAATTTGGAGCGCCGCAAGAAGCCTACGCCGGCTTTCCGGAACGTTCGAGCGCGGCGCCCACGGCGCCGTCGGCCTGCCAGCTGCGGCTGGAGAAGATCGCCACCTTCCAGCCGCTGCCGGTGCTGGCGGGCCCTGGCGAGTGCGGGGCCACCGATGCGGTGCTTATGGATAGCGTGCTGCTATCCGGCCAAACCGCGGTTCCGCTGAACCCACCGGCCACCCTTCGTTGCACCATGGCTGAGGCGGTCGCGAATTGGGTGCGCGAAGACGTCGCACCCGCGGCGCTCAAGCTCGGCTCGCGGCTCCGCGGCGTGGACAACTTCGATTTATACGAATGCCGCGGCCGCAACCGCGTGCGCGGCGCCACGCTGAGCGAGCACGGCCGGGCCAACGCTCTCGACGTGCGCGGGTTGCGGCTGGCCAACGGCGAGATGGTCGGGTTGATCGACGTGAATGCTAACAAGGAGTGGCGCGAGGCGATGCGCGCCAGCGCCTGTGCGCGCTTTTCAACCGTGCTCGGCCCGGGCTCGGACGGCAATCACGAAAACCATATTCATCTCGACCTCGCCGAGCGGCGCGGCGATTACAAGACGTGCGAGTGGGACGTGCGCGAGCCGCCTGCGGAGAAAAGCGAGCCATCGTCCGAGAGCGGCGGCTCCAAGCTTGAGGAGATACCATTGCCGCGTCCGCGCCCGGTCGCCAATGCAGCCGACGATCCGCAAGTCCGGGGCAAAAAAACGCGCTCTCAGCTCAAATGAAAAATCTTCCGTGCCGGAGCGCGTAACATCGAAGCGTCGTCGCGGTCGGCTGGACGAGCCGAAATTGCACGGGATTACTTGCCGATCATCACGTCGGAGGCCTTAATGACCGCCCACGCCGCGTCGCTCTTTTGCAGAGCGAGATCGGCCACCGCCTCATTGGTGATCGAGGCCGTGATGACCACGCCGGGACCGACCTCGATGCGCACATGCGAAGTGGTCGCGCCTTTGGTCACGTCGACGATCTTCCCTTTAAGTTGATTGCGGGCACTCAATTTCATGTTTGGCTCCTTGAGATATTACCGGTGAAAAATAACGCCCACCCATATAGTGATTGTTTTCGTTGAGCCGATAGATAGCCCGGTCCGATCACGGCCGTTGATTGATCATCTTGACCCGCCATCCGGCGCTTTGTCGACCTTGGTAATGGTCGAGGCGGGTCAGCGAGCAATTGTCGATCATGAAGGCGAAACCGCCGCGCGGCGGCAGTCCGAGCGCAAGCGTAATGGCCGCCCGGATGGTTCCGCCATGCGCCACGACGACAATATCACCGCCTGGATGTGCCTGGGCGACGCGGCTGATCGCGGCGCCTACTCGCACCAGGAGATCGACGAAGCTTTCGCCGTTCGGCGCGCGTTCGTCGGCTGTCGCATACCAGAACGAATCCGGCGCTTGCTTGCGATTTAAGAGAAACTCGCGACGATCAAGCCCTTGCCAATCGCCGAGATGCTGTTCGGCCAGATCCTTGTCCTGGATAAATTCCGGCGCTGGGTCGAAATTACCGGCGGCCCAAATCGCCCGCGCGGTCTGATGAGTACGCGCGAGATGGCTCGTGATCCAGATGGCGTTGCGCGGCAGGAGCGCCGCCAGACCGGCGAACGAGCGCGCATCGCTGCAGTCGCAAGGCAAATCCGTCTGCCCGTAGATTTCGACCGTCATCGACAACGACCGGTGCGTGGCGAATCCACCACCAACGCGTGCGTACAAAACCGTCGGCGGCGGCTTTGCTGGCAACGAGGTCGTCAAGTGTAGCCGTTTCAGACAAGCTCGGTCCCGTGCAGTTGGCCTTTGACTATGGGCGTAATTTGAATACGGGCTCCCATGCCGGGGTTCAAGCGTCGCGCTGTGTGCAAATGCAGACGCACGAGACAGGCCTTTTGACGGTTCGCCGGCGACACAATAGACCTGAAAATAACCGCAAACACCGCTAAAAGGTCAGTATGTCTCCGCTTAGCAATCTCGCCGTCCGCGACGTCGAAACGCTGGTGCATCCTTACTCCAATCTCGCACGTTTCCGCGAGACCGGACCGATGGTCATCGAGCGCGGCCAGGGCATTTACGTCTACGATACCGAGGGCAAACCTTACATCGAGGGCATGGCGGGCCTGTGGTGCACGGCGCTCGGCTACGGCAACGAAGAGCTGGTCGAGGCCGCCGCCGCGCAGATGCACAAGCTTTCCTTCGCGCACCTGTTTACCGGCAGGAGCCATGATCCGGCCATCGAGTTGGCCGAAAAGCTCAAAGAGATCGCGCCGGTGCCGATTTCCAAAGTTTTTTTCTGCAGTTCCGGATCGGAAGCGAACGATACGCAGGTCAAGCTGGTCTGGTATCTCAACAACGCGCGCGGCAAGCCGCACAAGAAGAAAATCATCAGCCGGATGAAGGCCTATCATGGCGTCACGATCGCCGCCGCATCGCTCACCGGCCTAACCGGGAATCACCGCGATTTCGACGTTCCGTTGCCCGGCTTTCTGCACGCCGGCTGTCCGCATCACTACCGCTTCGCGCAGGAAAGCGAGACCGAGGAGGAATTCGCCAGTCGGCTAGCCGACGAGCTTGAATCGCTCGTGGTCAAGGAAGGCCCCGACACGGTGGCGGCTTTCATTGCCGAGCCGGTAATGGGTGCGGGCGGCGTTATCGTGCCGCCGAAGACCTACTTTCCCAAGATCATGGCGGTGTGCGCCAGGCATGATGTGTACGTGATCAGCGACGAAGTGATCTGCGGGTTCGGCCGGCTCGGCACCATGTTTGGCTGCGAGAAGCTCGGGTTCAAGCCGCAATCAATCTCCGTCGCCAAGGCGTTATCATCGGGGTATCTGCCGATCGCCGCGGTGATGATTCCGGAGTTGATGTATGAAGCTCTGTTGGCCGAAAGCAAAAAGATCGGCTTGTTCGGCCATGGGTTCACCTATGGCGGCCATCCGGTTTCCGCTGCAGTCGCGCTCAAGACGATCGAGATTTACGCGCGCGACCGGATCATCGAAAAGGCCGCCAAGCGCGCGCCGTTGTTCCAGGCAAGGCTCACGGCGCTCAATCAGCATCCACTGGTCGGCGAGGCGCGCGGCATCGGCCTGATCGGCGGCGTCGAGCTGGTTGCAGATAAGGCCAGCAAGCGCTCATTCGACCCGCAACACGGCGTCGGTGCGCAAGTCGTGCGTTTTGCCGAACAAGAAGGCCTGATCGTGCGCGTCGTCGCCGGTGACGTGCTGACGTTATCGCCGCCGCTGGTGATTGGTGCGACGCAGATCGAGGAATTGTTTAACCGGCTGACGCGCGCCCTCGATAAAGCGCTCGATTGGGTGACGCGCGAACGGCTGACGCAGGCGTGATGGCCGGCACGATCAATTGGCTGAAAAATCGGGACATGGACCGAAGTTTCCACGCCGCCGTGAAGAGAACGTTCACGCGCGGTGCACGAGCAAGAATGTCATGAACAACGCCGCAGCGAATGAATCGAGCGCGTGGCGAAACCGCTCGCTGAGCGGTCAGCCAAAGCGTGGGTAAGCCGGCGCCGCGTTCTCGGCGGGGTCGCCGGACTCGTTGGCGTTTCGCTGGCCGGGACCGCTGGATACTCGAGCCCAAAAACCTCGTGTGACGCGCTACGTGCTTAATCCTCCCGCTTGGCCGACGGATCGCAAGCTGTCCGTCCGGATCGCAAGCTGTCCCTCACGGTGATCTCCCATCTGCATGCGGGCGGGCCGGACATGACGCTCGCGCATGTTCGGCGCGTGGTCGAGACCGCCAATCTCCTGCGATCCGATTTGATCGTGCTGCTCGGCGATTACACGGCGTCGTATCGCATCGCCAACACCGAGGTTCCTTATCGCGATCGGTCCGACGAATTGGCGCGACTGGCCGCACCGCTGGGCACTTGGGCGATACTCGGCAACTACGATTGGTGGAACGATCTGGCCGAGGTTCGGCAAGCGCTCGCCGACGCGCATATTCCGGTGCTGGAAAACAAAGCCGTCATGGTCGGTGGCGAAGGGCACCGGCTTTGGCTCGCCGGCCTCGGCGATCAAATCGCTTTCCGTCTCGGCGATCATCGGTTCCGCGGCGTCGACGACCTGCCGGCAACTCTGGCTGAGGTCACAACCGACGACCTCCCGGTGCTTTTGCTGGTGCATGAGCCGGACTTTTTTCCGCGCGTGCCGTCACGTGTCGCATTGACACTTGCCGGTCACACCCATGGCGGCGGTTGAAGCTTAAAAAGAAGAGGACGCCGATTTTCGGCGCCCTCTTCGCTTTGTCGCGCGATCTTTAGTTTGAGCTTGTCGTTATACCAGCTCCCGCCATGCGCGGACTAAACAGCCCGCCATGTGGCGGCAATACCACGACGGGTGTGCCGACCTTGACGTGATTGTAGAGGTCGATCGCATCCTCGTTGACCATGCGGATGCAGCCGGAGGAACACGGCGCTGCCGATATATTCCGGCTGATTGGTGCCGTGGATGCGATAGAGCGTGTCCTTGTTCCCGGAGTAGAGATACATGCCGCGCGCGCCCATCGGATTGTGCGGGCCGCCGGTCACGAAAGCGGGCAATGGTCCAAGCCGCGTTTGCTCGCTCGGGGTCGGAATCCATGGCGGCCATTCTTCCATGCGGCCGACCTTGGCAAGACCGCTCCAGGCTTGCGCTTCTTCGCCGACGGCAATGCCGTAGCGGATCGCCTTGCCCCCCGGCAGCACGTAATAGAGGTACTTGTTGTCGCTATCGACGAGGACAGTGCCGGGGGCCTCTTTGCGGTGATATTCGACGATGTGCCGCTGATAAGTTTCGGAAACCGCAGCCTGATTGTACGGCAGATTGGACATCAAGTCCTTGTCCTTCTGCTTCCAACCAGCCTCACCCGCGGGATCGAGCGTTCCGGTTGCCACGTCCTGAACGCAGCCACCAAGCGCAAGGGCGGTGATGATGAAAACAAGCGCACGCGTTGTCATGAGTTACCCACTATTCCGCCGTCCCAGGCCTTGAATCTGCCCACCGATTCTGTACCGAAATCATCGCGATCATTCCAGCATTCCCACCGTTTGGCATCAATGTGAGCGCCAAGTGTTGCAGGAATGTCTCACCTTTCGCGCAGCGTCGGTTCCTCGCTGTCACGACCTGCGGCCAATAATGGTTTGCACACATTAACCAGGGGTTTACCAGCCGTTGTGTCATCTGCGGTTGACGCGGATGCGGCGATCGATGTCACGACACGGCGCGATTTGCCGCCCATTTCCGCCCTAGTCGCGATGTATCCCCGGTCTTCGCTCACAAGAAAGGGAACGGGTTTTGACAATGCCAAACGTGACGGCCAAGGCCGCAAACTGCAACGAGCACAAGCGCGAAGCTTCTTCAGAGAACGTCGCACTGCATCTGCGCTACCAGCAAATCGGAATCTCCGCCGTTGCGGCCGCCGTGCGTTACCAGGGCAGCGGCAAGAATCCGGCTTACGCGCCGGTACCGATCAAATCGCCCGCGGTGGGGAGGCGGTGTCCTGAATAGCTGTTGCTCGCGTCGGCGCGTTCGAACGAGGGGGACTTTGAGTCCCCCTTTTTCAATGGCGCGGCGAAATCAACGACGATGCCATCGATCGTCGCATCGGTCGTCGCCGCGGCGCTATTCTGGAAATCGGGCGGTCACGGCGATACGATGAGGCCAAGCAGCCAGGCGGTTGAGTACCATGAGCGCGGTGACCGATTTCTCCGATGCGGAGATTGAGGCCGGTCGCCGGCTATTCGCCGGCGAATGGAGCTTCCTTTCGGCCGCCGGCTCGCTTGCCTCGCTGCCGCAAGCGCGGATGCTTGAGGTCGCATTCGCCGGCCGCTCCAATGTCGGCAAATCGAGCCTGATCAATGCGCTCACCGGCCGGCGTTCGCTGGCGCGGACGTCGAACACGCCGGGCCGCACCCAGGAGCTGATTTTTTTCGGCGGCCCGCACCGGGTGATGCTGGTCGATCTGCCCGGCTACGGCTACGCGGCGGCCGCCAAGAGCAAGGTTGCCGCCTGGACCAAGCTCATTCACGCTTACCTCGACGGACGCACGACGCTGGGACGGGTCTATGTGCTGGTCGATGCGCGTCACGGCCTTAAGGCGGCCGACGAGACCATTCTCGACACGCTTGGCCGGGCGGCGGTCAGCTACGAAATTGTGCTGACGAAGTGCGATCAGGTCAGCGGCGAGGACCTCGCCGAGCGGCGGCTGACCATGCAGGCAGAGGTCCGCAATCGCGCGGCGGCGTTCCCGGATCTTCTGGCCACGTCGGCGCGCGGCGGCGACGGCATCCCGGCGCTGCGCGCAGCCATCGCGCGCCTGGTGGACGAACGCTCCTGACCGACTTCGATTCGGCACTTTCGCTGGAAGCCGGACCCCGGTAAAAGGCAACGACCTTCGTCCCAGTGAGCGGACTTTTATGAGCATTTCAGCCCACGAGATCGCCCGCGTCCTATCAGAGGCGCTGCCCTATATGCAGCGCTACGACGAGGAAACCATCGTCATCAAATACGGCGGCCACGCCATGGGGGATGAGTATTTGGCGCGCGAATTCGCCCGTGACGTTGTGCTGCTCGAGCAAACCGCGATCAATCCGATCGTGGTGCATGGCGGCGGCCCGCAGATCGAAGCTATGCTGAAGAAAGTCGGCGTGCAGTCGCAATATGCGGCGGGACTGCGTATTACCGACGAGAAGACGCTCGAAATCGTCGAGATGGTGCTCGCCGGCTCGATCAACAAACAAATGGTCGGCTATATCAACGCGGCCGGCGGCAAGGCGGTCGGCCTGTGCGGCAAAGACGGCAACATGGTCATCGCCCGCAAGCTCACGCGCGCCGTAACCGATCCAGATTCGCATATCGAGCGGGTGGTCGACCTCGGTTTCGTCGGCGAGCCTGACAAAGTCGACGTCACGGTGCTTAATCAGATTCTCGGACGTGAGCTTATTCCGGTGCTGGCGCCGGTCGCTGCAGCGGCCAACGGCGGCACCTTCAACGTCAATGCCGATACTTTTGCCGGCGCCATCGCCGGGGCGCTCAAAGCCAAGCGCTTGTTGCTCCTAACCGACGTTCCCGGCGTGCTCGACAAGTCGAAGCAGCTGATCAAACAACTCTCGGCCGACGATGCGCGCCGCCTGATCGCCGACGGTACCATTTCCGGCGGCATGATCCCCAAGGTCGAGACCTGCATCGATGCGCTAGAGCGCGGGGTGGAAGGCGTCGTCATCCTCGACGGCAAGGTGCCGCATGCGGTGTTGCTCGAGCTGTTCACCGAGCTCGGCGCCGGCACGCTTATTCACAACTAATCCGTTCATCCGCCATTAACCGCGCGCGCCGCGTTGGCACAACGCGACCTTTACCAATGGTCGCATAACGTCTGCGCTTTCCCGACGCGACGGAGGCGCGCTTGGATTTTTCGGTGGGCATTGCGTATTTCCTGGGCCGGCTGAACCAGGCGTTGCTGGCGCCGGGATCGCACATTTCACTGTTTTCGCTGGCAAGCGCGCTCGTCATTGCGCTCCTGGTGCTTGCGTTTAGGCGCCACAAGCGAGGACGCCGCATCCGGCTCCGCGCGCTGCTCCGCGCCTTGTTTCCACGACGCATCGTCGCCAGCCATTCGAGTCGCGCAGACGTCGGCTATTTTTACTTCAATCTATTCGTATTCGGCATCGTCTTCGGCTGGGCGCTGCTTTCATACGAGACGCTGAGTCACAGCATAGCCGGCAGGTTGACCGCGACGTTCGGCCCAATGCCGCGGGTGCCGCTGCCCGGATTTGCCGCCCGCACCATCATCACGGTAATGGCGTTCATCGCCTATGAGCTTGGTTATTGGCTTAATCACTATCTGTCGCACCGGATTCCATTTCTTTGGGAGTTTCACAAGGTTCACCACTCGGCGACCGTATTAACGCCGCTGACCAACTTTCGCGTCCACCCGGTCTACATGTGCATTTTTCTCAACATCCTTGCGGTTTCGATTGGGCTCGCGACCGGCGTCGGCAGTTACCTGCTCCGCCAGCCGGCTTCGCAATACGGGCTGTCGGAAACCAACCTTATTCTTGTCGTCTTCATCTACGTCTACGTTCATTTGCAGCACTCGGAATTGTGGATCTCGTTCACCGGTTGGCTCGGCCGTTTGTTCATGAGCCCGGCGCATCATCAGATCCATCACTCGCGCAATCCGGAGCACTTCAACAAGAACATGGGAAGCTGCCTGGCGCTGTGGGATTGGATGTTTGGCACGCTCTACATTCCTTCGCAGGAGCCGGAAAAGCTCGAATTCGGCGTCGAGCCGGATCGCGAGCAGGCGCACACCATCAGAGGCGAGCTGATCGCTCCCTTTATTCGCGGTGCGGCAATGTTGAAGGAATCATTCAAGCACCGCGCGCGCCCGGTTCCGCTTACCACTCCCGAGCAAGAACGAGCGTAAGCCGCGCCGGTTGCGCGACGCCAGGGAGCCGCGTATGCCTCGGGCAACAACCGTACCGGGCTTACGTTGAAATTCAGCTTCGTCTCTTCCTCCGCGCCCGGCCTCGCCGCGGCGACCGCGCTCGGTATTTCCGACGTGCTCGCCAAAATCATCGTCGGCGCACATTGCGACGTGCTCACCATACTGTCGTTCCGCAGCGTGGTCGGTTTCGCCTTCATGACGTTGTGGCTGCGCCTTGGGCCGGCGCCGCCGACGGACGCGCGCGTCCGCTGGATATCGCTTGGCACGGGCGTGATGTTCGCCGGGCTGACCTTCTGCCTGTTCAAGGCGATCGAGGCGAACGACGTAGCGACCGCGGTTCTGACCTACTTTGCCTATCCGCTGCTGACCGGGCTTGCCGCGTCGGTGAGTGGCCTTGAGCGCCCGAGCTGGCGCGGCGTCACTTGCGCGCTGGTCGCCTTCCTCGGCCTTGCGGTCATGATCGGCGCCCATCCAGCCGGGCTCGCGCTGGTCGGAATCGCCTATGCGCTCGGCGCGGCGTGCTGCCGCACCGGCGTCCTGATCGTCAGCCGCGCATTTCTCGCCAATGCCGATGCACGGCTGACGACGTGGTATTCGGTGATCGCGCAGCTCGCGATCTTCGTCGCGGTTTCGGTTGCGACGCAAACGTGGCATCCGCCGCAAACCGACGGCGGTTGGGCGGCTCTGGTGGCGATGAGCCTCGCCACCACGGCCGCCATCCTCTTCGTGTTCGTATCGACCATTCGCGTCGGCCCGTTTCGCACCGCGCTGATCATAAATCTTGAGCCGCTGACGGCAACGGTGCTCAGCGCGCTCGCGCTCGGCGAGATCATCACCCCGCTGCAGGGAGCCGGCAGCTGCATCATGTTGGCGGCGCTGGTAGCGTTTCAGGTCTGGAAATGAAGGTTTAGGGCTTCCGTCTCGGCATGGTCGCGACCGCGTGTCATGCAGATTTCATCGGCTACGTCACAAACTCGGCTAACTTCACGCGGATGCTTTGACTTGCCGCTAAAATCCCTGTCCGTGGCATTTCGGTGAGGACGGACTATGCACGGGTTCCTTGCTTCCTCGTTCGATCCGCAGACGCTGACCATCCTGGAAGCGGCGTTCGACGAGGCGTGGCTGACGCTCAAGGCGGATGGCAACCGGACGGTGCGTCCGGACGAGCTGGCGCGCTCGCTGCTCCACCTCGCCATGGAGGGCGAGCGCGACCCGGTGCGGCTGCACGATGGCGCGCTCAAAGGCCTTGTTCCGGCGGCCGGTTGGCGTGAAGCGGGTTAAAGCCGCGCCAGCGCGCGATTGTCACGAATGGGAAATCAGCAGGGCGATGCCGGCAAGCGCAGCCGCGGCAAGTGCGCCGATGAGCGCTGCCTGCATCAAGGCAATCGTCTTGTGCAATTTCCTTCGCATCATTGCTCCGGGCTCGCCAGTTGCTAAAACTGATTCGGCGAGCGGCAACGCCTCCTCGCCGGCAAGTGTGGCAACAACGAGTCGTCGGAATGCCTTCTCATTCTGCTCGTGGTTTTGACGCGGTTGAGGCCTGGGTCTTCGATCTCGACAACACGCTTTATCCGCATCATCTCAACCTGTGGGAGCAGGTTGACGTCCGCATCCGTGACTACATTGCTGGCTTCCTCAACGTCACTCATGACGAGGCCTTCCGGCTGCAAAAGGATTACTACCGGCGCTACGGCACCAGTCTGCGCGGGTTGATGGAAGAGCACGGCCTCGATCCCGACGAATTCCTGGAAATCGTGCATCAGATCGATTATTCGCCGCTCACACCCGATCCGGCGCTTGGCGCGGCGATCGCCGGTCTGCCTGGCCGCAAGCTTATTCTCACCAACGGCACGCGCCGCCATGCCGAAACGGTGATGCGCAAGCTTGATATCGAGGAGCGTTTCGAGGACGTTTTCGACATCGCCGCCGCCAAGCTTGAGCCAAAGCCGCGGCCGCGGGTGTATGACCGTTTCCTCGCCCGCCATAAAGTCGACCCGGTAAAGGCCGCCATTTTTGAGGATCTGGCGCGCAATCTCGAAGTGCCGCACGCGCTCGGCATGACCACGGTGCTGGTCGTGCCGACCGGCACCCGCGAAGTGTTTCGGGAAGAATGGGAGCTCGCCGGGCGCGACGACCCGCACGTCGATCACGTCACCGACGATCTGGCCGGTTTTCTGCGCAGCATCGCCGCCGCCCGGAGCGGCGCGGCCAGCGGGCGTGACTAAAAATAGCCCGCGAGGTTGCCAATATGCCAGGCAACCGGAATCAGCACCGCAATCGTGAGGCCGGAGCCGCGCCGATAAACCGCCTGTTTCGCCTGTTTTGGACCATCGCCACGTAATGCGCTCAGAGCACCGTAGATAATCGCGTACACCAGTATCCAGAACGCCAGTTGATAGTCGGCCAGCCAATAAAATACGCCGCCGCCGAACCCGAGACCCATCGTGATCATTCGATTCCCTTTGGTCGCCGTTGCAGACAATGTGCGTCCTGCAAGAAAGGTTCCACTTTTGGCAGGGCGTGATGGCCGGCGCTTGACATCGCCATGGCGCGCTCCGACAAACCGCGGCAGCAAGAGGACCTTTTTATGTCGGCCGCAGACCTCGCCACCCGCAACAAGTCTCTCGCTGAGACCATCGATGCCGCCTTCGAGCGGCGCGACGAGATCGGGCCGGCGACCAAAGGCCCGGTACCTGAGGCGGTCGAGGCAACGCTCGGCCTGCTCGATCGCGGCGCCGCCCGCGTCGCGGAAAAGGCTGCGGACGGGACCTGGCGGGTCAATCTGTGGCTCAAAAAGGCAGTGCTGCTTTCGTTCCGGCTAAACGACATGAGCGTCATCCCCGGCGGCCCGGGTCGCGCCGGGTGGTGGGACAAAGTCCCGTCGAAATTCGACGGCTGGGACGACAAGCAGTTTCGCGCCGCCGGCTTTCGTGCGGTGCCTGGCTGCGTCGTGCGCCGTTCCGCCTACATTGCGCCGGGCGTGGTGCTGATGCCGTGCTTCGTCAATCTCGGCGCTTACGTCGATCGTGGCACCATGATCGATACGTGGGCGACGGTCGGCTCCTGCGCGCAGATCGGGAAAAACTGTCACATTTCCGGCGGCGCCGGCATCGGTGGGGTGCTGGAGCCGCTGCAGGCGGAGCCGGTGATCGTCGAAGACAATTGTTTCATCGGTGCGCGCTCGGAAATCGCTGAAGGCGTCATCGTGCGTGAAGGCGCGGTGCTGTCGATGGGCGTGTTCATCGGCGCGTCGACCAAAGTCGTCGATCGCAACAGCGGCGAAGTGGTTCAGGGCGAGGTGCCGCCCTATGCGGTGGTGGTTCCGGGGAGCCTGCCGGGCAAGCCGCTCGGCGGCGGCAAGCCGAGCCCGAATCTTGGCTGCGCCGTCATCGTCAAGCGGGTCGACGAAAAGACCCGTGCCAAGACCAGCATAAACGAATTGCTGCGGGATTGAGTAAACGCGTGGTGCCGATAGATTGGGCCTACCTCCTCAATGGATTTCACGGCCGCATCGGCCGCCAGACATTCTGGATCGCCATGGGCGCGGTCTACGTCCTCAATGTGCTGGCCTGCCTGTTGGCGGACCAGATTCAGGGTGACCGGTTGAGCGCCATCGTCGATCTTGCCTTCACCTATCCGGAGTTCGCCATAACGCTGAAACGTGCGCACGACCGCGAGCTTCCGGTGTGGCTGTTGATCACTTTTTTCACGGCTAATGCGGTGTTCGACTTCCTCGACGTGCTGGGCTTGCCGATTGCGGTCAACGATACGAGCAACGTGCTTGCGCTCGCCACCATGATTCCGTTTGCGGTTTTCGGGGTCGCGCTGTTGGTCGAGCTTGGCTTCCGCCGCGGCACCGCCGGTCCGAATAAATACGGCCCCGATCCGCTGGCGAGGACGTAACCGACGATGACCGCCGATCCAGTTGCCATCGCCCGCGATCTGATCCGTTGCCGCTCGATCACACCGGTGGAAGGCGGCGCGCTCGCCTATTTGCAGGACGTGTTGGCGAAGGCGGGCTTTCGCGTGGAGCGTGCGACCTTTGCCGAGCCCGGTACTGTCGCGGTCGATAATCTCTATGCGCGCATCGGCGAGCAGAAGCCCAATCTCGTATTTGCCGGCCATACCGATGTCGTGCCGCCCGGCGACGAAGCGGCCTGGCATCGTGCGCCGTTCGGCGGCGAAGTCGCCGGCGACAAGCTTTACGGCCGCGGCGCGGTCGATATGAAAGGCGGCATTGCCTGTTTCATCGCCGCTGGGCTCGATCATCTCGCGGTCAATGGCGGCCGCCCGAAAAATGGTTCGCTCTCGCTCTTGATCACCGGCGACGAGGAGGGGGTCGCCGTCAACGGCACGATCAAGCTTCTGCAATGGGCGGCGGAGCGTGGCGAAGCTTTCGATCATTGCATTCTCGGCGAGCCGAGCAATGCCGAGGTCGTCGGCGACACCATCAAGGCCGGCCGCCGCGGCTCGCTCAGCGGCACGCTCGTGGCGCTGGGCCGCCAGGGCCACGTCGCCTATCCCGACCGCGCCGACAATCCGATCCGCGGGCTCGTGGCGCTGATCGCCGCGCTGCAAGCGCCGCTCGACCAGGGCAGCGAGCACTTCGATCCCTCGCACCTGGAATTCACTTCGGTCGATGTCGGCAACGAGACTGTCAACCTAATTCCCGGCGAGGCGCGCGCGCGGTTCAACATCCGCTACAATGACCGCCACAGCCCGGCCGCGCTGAAGGCGCTGGTCGAGCGGCGTGCGCAGGACGCCGCGGCCGGCCGCGTGCAGCATCGCATCGATTGGCAGAAGTCGAACGCCGAAGTGTTCGTCACCAAGCCGGGCGCCTTCACTGACCTTGCGGTTTCCGCCATCGCCGAGGTGACCGGCAGAAAGCCGAAACTCTCGACTTCCGGCGGTACCTCGGACGCGCGCTTCATCAAGGATTATTGCCCAGTGCTGGAATTCGGCCTGGTCGGTCAAACCATGCATCAGGTCGACGAATGCGTGCCGACCGCCGACCTCGTCGTGCTGACCGCGATCTACCGGCGGATCATCGATAAGTATTTCGGTCAGTCGTCAATATTCCACCCGCACCAGATATAGCCCGTGCGGCGGCGCGACTTGCCCGCAGGCCGAGCGGTCGCGGGCGGCGAGCGCCGCGGCAAGATCGGCGACGCTCCATTTGCCTTCGCCGACGTGAACGAGCGAGCCGACCATCGAACGCACCTGATGATGCAGGAACGAGCGCGCCGACGCGCCGATCCGCACGTCGTCACCGTCTTGCGCCACGTGGAGCCGGTCCAGCGTTTTGACCGGCGATTTGGCCTGACATTCGGTAGTGCGGAAGGTGGTGAAATCGTGCTTGCCGACGAGCTGCTGCGCGGCTTCGTGCATCGCCGCCACGTCGAGCGGCCGCGGCACGCGCCAGGCGCGATAGTCATCGAGCGTCAGATCGGCGCGGCGATTGACGATGCGATAGAGGTAAAGCCGCTTGATCGCCGAGAAACGCGCGTCGAAATCCGCCGCCACTTGCTCTGCCGCCAGCACCGCGATCGGTCGCGGCCGCAGATGGAAGTTGATCGCATCGCGCACGTTGTTGACGTCCCAGTCCCTGGCTAGATCGACATGCGCGACCTGGCCGAGCGCATGCACGCCGGTGTCGGTGCGACCGGCCCCTTGCAGCGCGGCCCGCTCGCCGGAGAACGCGGCGATGGCGTCGATCAGTGCGCCCTGCACGGAGGCGCCGTTGTCCTGCACCTGCCAGCCGACGAACGGCGTGCCGTCGTATTCGATCGTGAGCTTGTAGCGGGGCATCGTTCAGCCGAGTACGCGCGCGCGCGCGATTGGTGTGCCGCGCAGAAATTCTTCGGCCGGCATCGGCGCGCGGCCGGCGCGCTGCAATTCTACCAGCCGCACCGCGCCGTCGCTGCAGGCGACTGTTAGCTTGTCGTCGAGCACTTGGCCGGACTTGCCGCTGCCGGTGCCTTTGGTGGTGCGCAACACCTTGACCCGTCCCGCGCCGGGAAGCTCGAACCAGGCGCCGGGAAACGGCGACAATCCCCGGCAATCGTTGTGGGTCTGCTGCCACGGTTTGGTCCAGTCGATGCGCGTTTCATTCTTCTCGATCTTGTGTGCGTAGGTGACGCCGTCGGCTGGCTGCGGCGTTAGTTGCAGCGAGCCGCGTTCTAGCGCGCCGAGCGCTACCACCATCAGCCGGGCGCCGAGCCGCGCCAGCGTATCGTGCAAGTCGCCCGCGGTCGCGTCCGTGCCGATCGGCGCACGTTCGGTCATGGCGATCGGGCCGGTGTCGAGGCCTTCCGCCATTTTCATCACCATGACGCCGGTTTCGCGGTCGCCGGTCATGATCGCGCGCTGGATCGGCGCCGCGCCGCGCCAGCGCGGCAACAGCGAAGCGTGCAGGTTGAAACAGCCGAGCGGAAACGCTTCCAGCACCGGCTTCGGCAGGATCAGTCCGTAAGCGACGACCACGGCGGCATCGGCGCCCTGCGCACGCATGGCCTCGATGGCGTCGGGCTCTCTCAGCGTCGGCGGCGTGAACACCGGAATCTCGAATCGGTTGGCCTCACGCGCGATCGGCGTTTCGCTGAGCGCCATGCCGCGCCCGGCCGGCCGCGGCGCGCGCGTATAGACGGCTAGAACCTGATGTCCGGAACCGACGATCTCAAGGAACGTGGGGACAGCGAAGTCGGGCGTACCCATGAAGACGAGGCGGAGCGCCACTCACGCCTCCACTTTTTTCTTCGCCGCCTTTGCCGCTTTGGTGAATTTCTTAGTGACGCGGTCGCGTTTGAGCTTGGAAATGTGGTCGATGAACAGCACGCCGTTGGTGTGGTCAACCTCGTGCTGGATGCAGGTGGCGAACAGGCCCTCGGCGGAAATCTCGTGGGTTTTGCTGTCGAGATCGAGATATTTGATTTTCACCTCGCTCGGCCGCTCGACCTCCTCGTAATATTCCGGAATCGACAGGCAGCCCTCTTCGTGGGTCGATTTTTCGTTCGACGACCAGGTGATTTCCGGATTGATGAAGACTTGCGGCTTGTGGGTGTCGTCCTCTTCTTCGACAAGTCCATCACCACCACGCGTTTGTCGACGCCGATCTGGATGCCGGCAAGCCCGATGCCGGGCGCGGCATACATGGTCGCGAACATGTCGTCGACCAAAGCGCGAATGCCGGCATCGATCTTTTTCACCGGCTCGGAGATGAGCCGCAGCCTTTTGTCCGGGAGTTTCAGGATGTCGCGCACAGCCATGCGCCGCGATGTAAGCGGTGCATATAGCGCGGTCAATCTAAGCGACCCGTTGCGCGCCCCTCGCAGTTCACGGTATAAATGTTCACTCTTTGTTCTATAAGATCGGCTAGGCTGTCGGGCGAATCGCGTACAAGCGATCTATGATCGAAAGCGCTCCGATGATTGCCATTTTGGCCGTCCTCATCGCCTGTGCCGCGCTGGCAGCACTGGCCGTCGTGCTTTGGCGCGCGCGCAAGCCGGCGCCCGCCGAGGATGTCGGCCTCACCGAGCTGCGGCGCGCGCAGGGCGAGGCGGCAGCCGGCTCGAGGCGATGATTGGACTACTGACGAAGGGCCAATCGCAGCTCGCGCATACCGTCAACGAGCGTCTCGATTCGGTTTCACATCGGCTCGGCGATTCGCTCGAGCAGACCAGGCAGAAGACCGCCGAGAATTTGCAAAAGCTGCATGAACGGCTCGCCGTCATCGACAGCGCGCAAAAGAACATCACCGAGCTTGCCACCCAGGTCACGTCGCTGCAAGGCGTGCTCGCCAACAAGCAGGAGCGCGGCGCCTTCGGCCAGGGCCGCATGGAACTGATCGTGCGCGACGGCCTGCCGAAAGACTGCTATGAGTTTCAGTACACGCTTGTCGAACAAGACGCGGCCGGATTGCGCGTGTTCCTGCCCGGCCAGCGGCCGCTGGTCATCGACGCGAAATTCCCGCTGGAAGCCGTTACCGCTTCGGACGCCAAGAGCGATGACGAGGGCGGCAGGCGGCCGCGCGGGTCCGCCAGGACGTGACCAAGCATGTCAGCGACATCGCGCAGAAATATCTCATCCCCGGCGAGACGCAAGACATCGCGCTGATGTTCGTGCCTCGGAATCGCTCTATGCCGACTTGCACGATGGCTTCGACGATCTCGTCCAGAAGGCGTTTCGCGCCAACGTCGTGATCGTGTCGCCCTCGCTGCTGATGGTCGCGATCCATGTGATCCAGCAAATACGCAAAGAGGAGCGGATGCGCGAAGCCGCCGGCCAGATCCAGGCCGAGGTCGGCCGTCTGATCGACGATGTCGGGCGCATGCACGAGCGCGTGCTGAAATTACAGCAGCATTTCACCCAGGCCGGTGAAGACGTCCGGCAGATCCTGATTTCGGCCGAAAAGATCGAGAAGCGCGGCACCCGGATCACCGATGTCGAGTTCATCGATGACGGGCCGCAGCCCGAAGTCGATCGCCGCGCCGCTGCTGCGCAAGCTCGAAGCGGGCGAGTGACTTGATCCGTTCTTCCACGGGAGCAGAGGGCGTCGCGCCCATGACCGCGGCCACCGAACAACCCGGCGCCTCCCTCACCGACACGCTTGCGGTCTATTTGCAGCGGCGCGTGCTGATCGTCATGTTTCTCGGCTTTTCCTCCGGCCTGCCGCTGGCGCTGTCGGGCTCGACGTTGCTGGTGTGGATGCGCGAGGCAGGCGTCAACCTCGGCACCATCGGCCTGTTCGCGCTGGTCGGCACGCCCTACACCATCAAGTTCCTCTGGGCGCCGTTGATCGACGCGCTCGACGTTCCCGTCCTGTCGCGGTCGCTCGGCCGCCGGCGCGGCTGGCTGCTGCTTACGCAAGTCTACTGATCGCGGCGATCCTGTTGCTCGGCGCTTGCGATCCATCGGTATCGCCGCTCTTGGTGGCCGTCGGCGCGCTACTCGTCGCCACCGCTTCCGCCACGCAGGATATCGTCGTCGACGCGTTTCGCGTCGAAAGCCTCGACGAGAGCGAGCAGGCAGCCGGCATGGCCTCATATGTCGCCGCCTATCGCATCGGCATGCTGGCCTCGACCGCCGGCGCGCTGTTTCTGGTAGCGGTCTGCAAGGTCTCGGTCTCGGCGTATCACCGCGCCTGGACCGCCGGCTACGCCTTGATGGCGGCGCTGGTGCTGATCGGCGTCGCCACCACTCTTGTTCGCGCACCGAGCCGCAAACTCGCGTGCCGCGGATGCCGCGCACGCGCAGCGAGAACACGTTGCAGCGGGTCGTTGAGGCTGCAGTCGGCGCGTTCTCTGAATTTTTGTCGCGCGACCTTGCCTTTGTCGCGCTGGCTTTTGTCGTCCTGTTTAAATTCACCGACGCGTTGTCCGGCGCGATGACGGCACCGTTCGTGATCGATCTCGGCTTTTCGCGCAACGAATATGCGGCGATCATCAAGGGCGTCGGGCTTGCCGCGACGCTGATCGGCGGATTTGCCGGCGGGTTCGTCGCGCGCGGGCTTTCGCTACCGGCGAGCCTTTGGCTCGGCGGCCTGTTGCAGGCGGCATCGAACCTCACGTTTTCCTGGCAGGCGGTGCTCGGCCACAATGCGGCGTGGCTCACCTTCGCCATCGTGGCCGAGAACTTCACCAGCGCGATCGGCACCGTCATTTTCGTCGCCTACCTTTCCGCTTTGTGCCGCAATCCGCTGCATACCGCGACACAATACGCGCTGCTCACCGCGCTCGCCGCCGTCGGGCGCACCTATTTGTCGTCGGGGGCGGGCTTTATTGCCGCCAGTGCCGGCTGGGTCTGGTTTTTCGTCGATTTCTGCGCTGGCCGGGCTGCCGGCGCTCGGCTTGCTGGCATGGCTGCAACGCCGCTGCCATTTCGACGGATTGATGCCGGGTCAGAAATAGCCGCTGCGCCGAAATCCGGATCTTTGGTTTTGCGCTTTCCCCTCAAAGAGATATCGCGCTTCCCCGGCGTGGCACAAATAGACCCGTAAAAAAGTCCTTTTGTAAGGATCGGATAGCTATATTCGACGTTGCGTCTTGTAGTGTCCCTCAAACTCGGTTTTCTCGCGTTCCGCCATGGACCTGATTTTGGTCAAGATCTTCGCCACTGCGCTGGCGCTCAGCGAAGTGCTGACCCAACCGCAGGCGGTGAAAACTCATTTCGATGCCGCGCAGGATCAGGCCGAGGCGGTGCAGATTTTGCGCAACGGCTGCGCGCATATGCGCCAGGCCTTCGACATCGAGTTCGATCAATCTCGACAGCTTGATCGCCACCGCGCTCGACGATCCGAAGGCCGTCGGCGCCGACATCAAGGTTTTTCACGGCATCAATTTCGCCGATCTAAACACAGCCTATCACCGGTTCTGCAAAAACGAAACCGTCGACAAGCCGGTGGTCGATCTCGGCCAGGTGATCGAATTCTTCAACAATGCGGCCGCCGATCTGCCCGACCACACGCGGCTCAAAGGCCGAAAACTCCCGAACATGAGCGTGGTGCTCGACGGCAAGGGAGCAAAATTCGCCGACATGTTCGAGCCTGGCAACCGTCGGGTCTGGGTGCCGCTCGCCGACATTCCCGACTACGTGCAGAAGGCTTTTGTCGCCGCCGAAGACCGTCGGTTCTTTCAGCATCACGGCGTCGATGAGCGCGGCATCATCCGCGCTTTCATCGGTAACCTCGCCGATCCGGGCCGGCCGCAAGGCGGCTCGACCATCACCCAGCAGCTCGTGAAAAATCTCCTGGTCGGCGAAGACGTGACCTATGAACGCAAGATCCGCGAAATGATCGTGGCATCGCGCCTCGAAAGCACGCTGAGCAAGCAGGAGATACTCGAACTCTATCTCAACTCGGCGTATCTCGGACGCGGCTCGTGGGGCGTCGAGATTGCCGCCCGCAGCTATTTCGGCAAATCGGCGAAGGACCTCACGCTCGGCGAAGGCGCCATGCTGGCCGGGCTGCTGAAGGGGCCGAGCTATTTCAATCCCGACCGCCACCCCGATCGCGGCAAGGAGAGGCTCGCTTACGTGCTCGGCCGCATGCAAGAGGACGGCGTAATTGACGGTGCGCAGAAGGATGCCGCGCTCGCCGTGCCGCCCAAGCTTGTCACCTTCGAACGGCCGCATCGCGAGTTCGGCTTTTATTTCACCGATTATCTGGCCCGTGAGGCGAAGGCGGACGGCATCGATAGCCTGACTGCCGCGCCGTACACGGTACATTCCACTATCAATGCGGGCCTGCAGCGCGAAACCGAGGCGGCGTTGCAGGAAGGCCTGGCGCATTACGAGATCAACGGGGGCCGCATGGTATTTCGCGGCGCTGAGGCGAATATCGCCGACGCGGTGCAGAAGATCGCCACCGGCAGACCATCGAAGGCTGCGCCGGTGGAATCGGCAAACATGCCGCCGGCGATGCCAGCCTGGCAGCAGACGCTGATGGCCATTCATCTGCCGCTCTACGACGTGCATTGGCAGACAGCGGTGGTTCTCGACAAGGGCGGCAAGCGCGGCGACGGCTTCATCCACGTCGGGCTCACCGACGGCCGCATTCTGCCGCTCAACGCGTGGACCGCGGAGATCAGGCGCAATCTCTCGGTTTATGACGTGATCTATGTGCGCGTCATGGAGGGCAGGGCCGACGCTCGGGCCGCGGCAAAAGGCAAAGGCGCTCCGGTCGTCGCGGCGTCGGTGCAATTGCGCGTGCGTCCCGCGGTACAGGGCGCTGCGCTGGTCTTGGAGAACAAGACCGGACGCATCCTTGCTATGGCCGGCGGCTTTTCCTATCCGCTGAGTCAGCTCAACCGTGTCGCGCAAACGCAGCGTCAGCCGGGCTCGGCGATCAAACCGCTGACCTATCTGACGGCGCTGCAATCGGGATTGCAGCCGAATACTTTGGTGCTCGACGAGCCGATTACGTTGCCGCCGATCGGCGGCAGCGTCAGCGACAGCCGGAGCATTCTCGGCCCCGATATTGGCACGGTGCGCGACGAAGATTATTGGACGCCGCATAATGCCGGGAATTACTCCGGCGGCGTGTTCACGCTGCGGCGCGGGCTGGAGAATTCAGTCAACATCGTCACCGCGCGGCTTCTGGACGGCGCCATCAACCCCGATCCCGCGAAAAGCCTCGACAGCGTTTGCGCCACCGCCGTCGCGGCGAAAATCTACAAAGATTGTGTCCGCTACTATCCATTCGTGCTCGGCGCGCAGCCGGTGCGGATGATCGATCTTGCCAATTTCTACGCGGCGGTCGCCAATGAAGGCGCCCTGCCGCAGCCGCACGCGGTCGACTCGATCGAAGTCAACGGCAGCACGGTTTATCAATATCCCGACACGCCGCTGCCTTTCGTCGGCGCCGCCGACCGTGCGTCGTTCTATCAGCTCAAGACCATGTTGCAGGGCGTGGTGGCGCGCGGCACGGCGCGCGGGATCGGTGTGCTGTCGCCCTATGTCGCCGGCAAGACCGGCACGACCGAGGATTCGGTCGATGGCTGGTTCGTCGGCTTTACCAATGATGTCACTGTGGCGGTCTGGGTCGGTTACGACAATGGCGACGGCAAGCGACGTTCGCTCGGTCCAAGCGCGACCGGAGCGCGGGTCGCTTTGCCGATTTTCGAGCCGATTATGCAGGCGATCTGGAGCGAGGGTATCGCACCAAAAGCATTGCTCAGTGGACCCTCAAAGGAGGCGCAACGCCGCCTGATCGATGTGCCCATCGACTATATGAGTGGCGACCGTGTCTCCGCCGGCGGCTTTATGGAGCACTTCCGCCGCACGGCCGATGGCCAGTTCGACGATACGCAATACCGGTTGCTGTCGCAGGAAGACGCTTCCGCCTCGCGCGACTGGGGTACCTCCAGCGAAGGCTATTGGGCAGGGCAAAGCGACGATCGTTATGTCACCGGCCGTTCGTATTATCCGGCGCAGGGCTGGCAGCCGCCCCCGCCGCAGGGGGGGCCGCTTGCGCCGTTGCGTCGGCTGTTCTCGCCATTATTCGGGGATTCCAGCGATCCGGCGGTTCACGCGCGCCGCGATCCGGACTATTTCTGGGGCGGACGCGCCAACTAAAAACCAGCGACCGAAAGAAAATTGCATGTGGCTTCGGCACGCGATCGCGGTGGTCGGCCTGCTCGGGTCGTTGTCCGCGGCTTGCGCGGAAGATTTTCATATCGCCAACGCGGCCTCGCCGAAAGATTGGGATCCGGCGCAGCTTAAGCCCGGCACCATCGTGTTCAGCGATGCGAAGAGCAGCGCGGCAGCCGATGCGACCAGTCTAACGTCCTTTGCCGATTGGGCGCGCGCACGTCCAGCGCAGAAGAAATTTCTTGCGTTGTTCCCCGGCTATGCCGAACCGACCGTGACCAAAGTGGCAACCGCCGGTGCCGCGCCGGCGCCGGTAGTTGAAAAGCTCAGCATGTATGTGGCGCAGGCCCGCTTTCTTCTCGACCGGCCGCCGAGCGCGCTTGATTTGGCGCGCTATGTGACCCTGCTGTTCCTCGCGAAAGTCGATCCGGCCATCCAGCACAAAGCGATCGCCGCCGACGACGTCAATCCGCTGACCGACGTCCAGGGCACCGGTAACCAGAATCCGCAGCGAAAGTGGTGCACCGGGCGACCGGTGTTGGTGTGCACACAGTCGAGCTATCAGCTCGAAGGTAAAATTCCGATCGGCATCTTACTGGTGAACAAGCTTCGCGACAGCGCGAAAAAGGCTTCCGACCATATCGATTTTGAGAGTGAATTTTCCATGCTTGCGTCCGCCGACCTCGATCAGGCCGGATTGAAAGAACTGACCGGGCTCAATGCGCCGATCGCCGGTGCGCTCGCGCAAAACATTTTCTACGTCAACCAGATCATGAAGTTCGGCAAATTCTTCGCGGTATTCCAGGACGATCCAGCCGACGCCGCCAAAACCGTGGTCACCGCGTACATGGCGCTGGCGATCGAGGAGGGTGTGCTCGACAAGAAAAAGGAATATGAAAAAGTGCCGGTGCTGCGCAACTTGGTGCCGGCGCAAATGCTGATGGGCCAGTCTTCGTTCAATTCGGGCAATTCAATCAGCGCCGGTCTGCCCAAATACGCACGCAACGAAATTGCAACCGTTGCCAATCTTCTGGCGCGCGGCCCCGGCCAATAGCCGCACGAAGCGTTTGGACTATAATCGCCGCATGTCCGGAGGTTGGGAGTTTTGGATCGACCGTGGCGGCACCTTTACCGACGTGATTGGCCGGCGGCCGGACGGCAAACTCGTTAGCCACAAACTACTGTCGGAGAATCCCGACGCCTACACGGACGCGGCGGTGGCTGGAATTCGTCACTTGCTGGGGCTCGCCGCAGGCCAGCGCATTCCGGCGGCGCGCATCGGCGCGGTGAAGATGGGAACGACGGTCGCCACCAACGCGCTGCTCGAGCGCAAGGGCGAGCGGACGATGCTGGTCATTACCAAGGGTTTTCGCGACGCGCTGCGCATCGGCTACCAGGCGCGGCCGAAGATATTCGCGCGGCATATCGTCAAGCCGGACATGCTCTACGAGCGCGTGATCGAAGTCGACGAGCGCGTGCGCGCGGATGGCACGGTTGAGCGCGCCGTCGATCTCGAAGCGTTGCGCGGCGAGCTGGTGCGCGCAAGGGACGACGGCATTCGCGCCGTCGCTGTCGTGTTGATGCATGCCTACCGTTACAGCGAGCACGAGCGGAAAGTGGTGACACTGGTGCGCGAACTGGGCTTTCCGCAAGTATCCGCCAGTCACGAAGTGTCGCCGCTGATCAAGCTCGTCGGCCGCGGCGACACCACCGTGGTCGACAGCTACCTGTCGCCAATTCTTCGACGCTACGTCACGCAAGTTGCCGACGATCTGATTGCCGGCGGCCGCAAAGACCATCGGCTCATGTTCATGATGTCGTCGGGCGGACTGACCGCGGCCGATCTGTTCCGTGGCAAGGACGCGATCTTGTCCGGCCCGGCGGGCGGTGTCGTCGGCATGGCCGAAACCGGCCGCCAGGCGGGCTTTAATCGGCTGATCGGTTTCGACATGGGCGGCACATCGACGGATGTGTCGCATTTTGCCGGCGGCTACGAGCGCGCGTTCGAGACGGAAGTCGCCGGCGTGCGCATGCGCGCGCCGATGATGCTGATCCACACGGTGGCGGCCGGCGGCGGCTCGATCCTGCATTTCGACGGCGCGCGCTTTCGTGTCGGTCCCGAACTCGGCGGGCGCTAATCCCGGACCGAAATGCTATCGCCGCGGTGGACCACTCGCCGTCACCGACGCCAACGTTATGGTCGGCAAGCTCATTCCCGATTTTTTTCCCAGGATTTTCGGACCGAGCCAGGACGAGGCGCTCGACGCCGACGCAGTTAACGGCGCGTTCGCCGTGCTGGCCGGCAAGATCGGCGATAGACGCCCACCGGAACAAGTTGCCGACGGCTTCATCAAGATTGCGGTCGAGAACATGGCGAACGCAATCAAGAAGATTTCGGTGCAGCGCGGCTACGACGTCACGCGTTACGTGCTCAACTGCTTCGGCGGCGCCGGCGGCCAACACGCCTGCCTGGTTGCCGACGCGCTCGGCATGACGCGGGTGCTGATTTACCCGTTCTCATCACTGTTATCCGCCTACGGCATGGGGTTTGCCGACATCCGCAGCGTCCGCCAGCAGGCCATTGAGGAACCGTTCGGCAAGCAGGGTTACGGCGCGCTCGCAGGCGTCATCCACGGGCTCGCGCGCACCGCGGCCGATGAGGTCGTCGGCCAGGGCGTTGCCGCCGGCAAGGTCGCGTTGCACAGCCGCGCGCACGTCCGTTACGCTGGCACGGATACGCCGCTGGAAGTCCCGTTTGGCCCGCTTAAGAAAATGCAATCGGCCTTCGAGCGCGCGCACAAGGCACGCTTCGGCTTCATTGATCGCGACAAGAAAATCGTCATCGAAGCGGCGTCGGTCGAAGCGGTCGGCGGCGGCGCGAGGTTTCGGGAAGCCGCGCGCAAGAGCAGACGGGCCAAGCTGCCCGTCCCGGCCCGCCGGGCGCGCTTTTTCTCCGGCGGCAAATGGCATAAGGCGGCCGTGTATCTGCGCGATGCACTTTCGCCCGGGCACAAGGTGAAGGGACCGGCGATCATCATCGAGCCGCATCAAACGATCGTGGTCGAGCCGGGCTGGCAGGCCGAGCTGACCGGCAAGAATCATTTGCTGCTGCGGCGCTTTCAGAAGCTCGCGCGCGCGCGTGCCATCGGCACCCGCGCCGATCCGGTCATGCTGGAAGTGTTTAACAACCTGTTCATGTCGATCGCCGAGCAGATGGGCATGGCACTGCAAAACACCGCGTATTCGACCAACATCAAAGAGCGGCTCGACTTCTCCTGCGCGGTATTCTCCGGCGACGGTTCGCTCGTCGCCAATGCGCCGCATATGCCGGTGCATCTCGGCTCGATGGACCGGGCGGTCGAGACCATCATTCGCGAGAACCGCGGCAAGATCCGGCCGGGCGACGTCTATGCCATCAACGCACCGTATAACGGTGGTACGCACTTGCCCGACATCACCGTCTGCACGCCGGTCTTCGACGCGAGCAAAATCCTGTTCTGGGTCGCCGCGCGTGGCCACCACGCCGATGTTGGCGGCATCTCGCCCGGCTCAATGTCGCCGAACGCGACCACGATCGAGCAGGAAGGCGTCTATTTGGACAACTTTCAGCTCGTCGAACGCGGCCGTTTTCGCGAGAAGGACATGTATGCTCTGCTGATCGGCGGTCGCTTCCCCGCGCGCAACCCGTTGCAGAACGTCAACGACCTCAAGGCGCAGATTGCCGCCAACGAAAAAGGCGTCGCCGAGTTGCGCAAGATGGTGCGCCATTTCGGTCTGCCGGTGGTGCGTGCCTATATGCGGCACGTCCAGGACAACGCGGCGGAAAGCGTCCGCCGCGTCATCGATCGTTTGGGCGATTCGCATTTCACCACCGAAACGGATCAGGGCACGGTGATCAAGGTGCGCATCGGCGTCGACAAGAAAAAACGCGAGGCGACGGTCGATTTCACGGGGACAAGCCCGCAGCAGCCGAACAATTTCAATGCGCCGGAGCCGGTGACGCGTGCCGCCGTGCTCTACGCGTTCCGGGTCATGGTCGACGACGACATTCCGATGAATGCCGGTTGTTTACGCCCGATCCGCATCGTCATTCCGAAAAAGTCGCTTCTATCGCCGGAGTTTCCCGCAGCGGTGGTCGCCGGCAACGTTGAGACGTCGCAGGAGGTGACCAATTGCCTGTTCGGTGCGCTCGACGCCATGGCGGCGGCCCAAGGCACCATGAACAACCTCAACTTCGGTAATGCGCGCTACCAATACTACGAGACGATCTGCTCCGGTTCGCCGGCCGGTCGCGGCTTCCCGGGCACCGACGCCGTGCACACCCACATGACCAATACGCGGCTCACCGATCCGGAAATCCTGGAATTCCGTTTTCCGGTGCTGCTCGAAGATTTTCACATCCGCAAAGGATCCGGCGGGCGCGGCCGCTGGAGTGCCGGCGACGGCATTGTCCGCACCATTCGCTTTCTGGAGAAAATGGAATGCACCATCCTGTCCGGTCATCGTCGGGTGCCGCCGTTCGGGCTTGCGGGAGGTGAAGATGGACAGGTCGGCGCGAATTGGGTGCGGCGCAAGGATGGCCGTATGGAACAGCTGTCCAGTTGCGACGCCACCATTATCGATGCCGGCGAGGCGATCATCATCCAGACGCCGACGGCGGGTGGTTACGGCGATCCAGCCGATGCGGGCTCGCACGACACGTGAGCGGCAGTTCTGAGGGGGCCTGTTTGACGAAAAATGTCCGAGCGGCGCGACCGTTTGAAAGTCTGAAAACGGGAGAGGCCAGACCCGACCGGTCTGACTTTTTCCTTTCGCTATATGCTTTCGAGCGCGCCTGCCTTCAACTTACGGCGAATAAGAAACTGAAAGACCACGTACTGCGCAAGAAACGCTACGATCTTCGCGCCTGTGGCCCCGAAGGAAATAAAGTAGCCCCACGCGACCGGGCTAAAGTTGGCGGCGACGTAGAGGTTGAGCAATCCGAGAGCGAACATCAAGCCGGCCCAGGCATATCCGGTGATGACCGGCACCTCTTTCGGCAAGTTCTCCTTCACGATTGGCGGCATGTATCGATCCATCCAGCCCGGATGCAGCATGACCGCGCCAATGGCGAAGTGAATGAAACTCGGCTTCGCCATCATAAAGCGGCTGTCGTTGGTGATGAGCGTCGCAAAGCCCAGCACGATGACCAGCCCAAGGCTGAGCCATTGCATGATTTCGAGCTTGCGTCCCCGCCACTTCGCCCATCCGAACTGGCCGATGCCGACCGCGAGTGCACAGCCGACCGCAAGCGTCAGGTTTCTGGTCGCAAGATAGATTCCGAGAAATACGAAACTGCTGAGGAAGTCTTCGGCCAGTTGCGGGAGGGCGGTACCCATGGGATCAGCTCGTTACATTTGTTTGAGGTGGGCCGGCTAATGCGCACTAACCTCGGCATTAGCCGGCGGCGGCCGGCGCATGAACCAGACGAACGGCGCAAACACGACAAACAGCAGGCACAGCAGGAGAAAAACGTCAGCAAAGGCCATCACGATTCCCTGCTGACGGACGAACAGAAACATCTGCTTAAGCGCCATGTTGTGCGCGTCGGAGCCCGCGATGCGCGCGGCGAGGTTATTGAGCATCTCGACCGCCGGCTGGCGCGACCAGTTGACGGATTCGTGCAGGCGCGCCAGGTGCAGATCGATGCGTTTATTCAGCACGGTGTTGAGTCCGGCGAGTCCGACCGCGCCGCCGAGATTGCGCGTCAGGTTGAACAGCCCGGAGCCGTTCTTCAGCCGATCCGGCGCCAGCGTGCCAAGCGAGATGCTGGTGATCGGCACGATTGCAAACATCATTCCAAAGCCGCGCAGGATTTGTGGAACGAACAGCTGCGCGAAATCCCAGTCCTTGGTGATGTAGGTCGCCTGCCAGTTGCTGAGCGCGACAACGGTAAATCCGAAGGCCAGCATGAGCCGCGGATCGACCTTGCTCATCAGCCGCCCGACGATCGGGGCGGTGAGAAACATCGCCGCCCCGGACACGAACATGGTCTCGCCGACCATGAGCGCATTGAAGCCGCGGATCTCGTCGAGATAAACCGGATAGAGATAGGTCAATCCGTACAGGCCGATCCCGAGCACGAACGAAAACATGCTGCCAAGTGCGAAATTGCGGTCGCTGAAGGTGCGCAAATCCACGATCGGCTGGCCGGCGGTGAGCACGCGGGCAAAGAAGATCACCGCCGAACTAGCCGAAACCACGGCGGCGAAGGTGATCGTGGAATCCTCGAACCAGTCGTAGCGAGGTCCGTCTTCCAGCACGTATTCGAGCGCGCCGAGAAATAGCGCCATGAAGATTAGGCCTACAAAATCGAAATGCTTGAACAGCGGCAAATCCGGCTTGTCGAAATCGATCAGCGTGATCGCCGCGATCGTCACCACGATGCCGGGGACGATATTGATGAAGAACAGCCAATGCCACGACATCATGTCGGTCAGATAGCCACCAACGGTTGGACCGATGGTTGGGGCGAGCGTTGCCACCAGCCCGATTATCGGGGTGATCACGGGCTGCAAGCGGCGTGGAAAGATGATGTAGGCTGACGCGAACACGGTCGGCACCATGCCGCCGCCGATGAAGCCTTGCAGGGCACGCCAGACGATCATCTGGCCCATGGTCGAAGATAGCCCGCACATCAGGCTGGCAACGGTGAAGCCGGCGGCCGCGCCGGCGAACATGATGCGGGTACCGAGTGCGCGCGAGAGGAAGCCGGACAGCGGAATGGCGACGACCTCGGCCATCAAATAGGAAGTCTGCACCCAGGTGATCTCGTCGCTGGACGCCGCAAGGCCTGCCTGAATCTCCGCGAGCGAAGCCGACACGACCTGGATGTCGAGGAACGCCATGAACATGCCGAAGCACATGGCGAGGAAGGCGACCATGCGTACCGGATCGACGCGCTCGCCCGTTGGAGCGGTCGCCGGCAGGGCAAGGAAGGTCGTGGTCGTTGCGTTGGCCATCGTCGTTCTCGGCGTGCGATTCAGCGCACCGCTGTACGTTGTGCCGGTGTGTCGACGTCGGCTACAGCGGCGCCCGGCTTGGTATTGACGCTGACCACCACCGAAAGGCCGGGGCGCAGCAGACCTTCGCGGGCGACGGTGGCGGGCACGCGGATACGCACCGGCAGCCGCTGCACGATCTTGGTGAAATTCCCGGTCGCGTTATCCGGCGGCAGCAGCGAGAACACGGCGCCGGATGCGGGCGAGAAGCTTTCGACGACGCCCTGGATCGAATGTTCCGGCATCGCATCGACGGCGATGGCGGCCGCCTGACCGGGCCGCAGTCGTGCGAGCTGCGTCTCTTTGAAGTTGGCGGTAACATAGACGTCGTCGAGCGGCACTAAGGCTGCCAGCCGCTGACCGGTCTGCACGAAGTCGCCGGTCTGCATGGCGCGATTGCCGATCACCCCGTCGATCGGCGCACGCATGACGGTGAAGGACAGATCGCGTTCTGCTTTGGCGAGCGAGGCCTTGAGCTCGTCCAGCGTGCCGGCCGCTTCCTGCTGTTGACCTTTGAGGACATCGACGTTGGCCGCAGCCAATTCAATGGCGGCTTGCGCGCCATGGACGGCTGCGACAGCCTGATCGCGGTTGGCTTGCGCCTGCTCGAGCAACTGGCGGCTCGATGCATCGCGAGCGACCAGCAGGTTCTGCCGTTCGAGCTCGAGCTCGGTGCGGGTGGCGGCGGCTTGCGCGGAAACAAGTTGAGTCTTGGCCTGCTCGACGGCGGCTTGTTGCGCCACGATCTGATGGCCGATACGCGCGATGGTAGCTTCCTGGGTGGCAACTTTGGCGCGCGCGGAATCGACCGCCAGCCGATAATCGCCGTCATCGATGGTGGCGATCACGTCGCCGGCATGCACGCGCATGTTGTCGGTCACGGCAACATTGGAAAGATATCCGGACACCTTGGCGGCGAGCGTCGTGTTGTAGGCTTGCACATAGGCGTCGTCGGTCGAAACCATGAAGCGGCCAACGATCAGCCAGTTGAGACCGAACCATGTCGCGGCGATCAGGGCGACCGCAGCCAGCGCGCCGAAGGCTAGCCTGCGGCGGTTCAATCGCAGCGGCCGATCTCTGCCGGCCTTCGCGCCACTTTCGACAGGGGCGGCCGGCATCGAGACTTCGGCCAGCGGCGGAGCGCCGTGATTCGGTATTTCGTGGTCGAGCTTCGCGACGACCGAGGGATCCTTCTCTCGGATGCGATACATGGCTCAACTCCTCTTCAATACTGGTGACCGAACGGTTCGGTCACCCGATAAACGGTGAAAGCGGCAAAGTCAATATTGACCGAACCGTTCGGTCAATATATATCCGCCTTGCATTTGTGGAGCAATTTAGAGTGTTTACGGTCCCCGAATGTCCGTAGCGGCGGATAAAGGGGCAGAAAAGGCCAGAAAATGATCGATCAAGCGACGTTAGAGTGGCTGCACCCGGTTTCCTCCGATGACGAGAGCGACAAACGGCGCCAGATCGTTGCGGGAGCGCGCGCGGTATTCCTGGCGCATGGCTTCGATGCCGCCAGCATGAATGACATCGCCCGCGCCGCCGGCGTGTCCAAAGGCACCCTCTATGTCTACTTCAAGCACAAAGAGGAACTGTTCGAGGCGATCGTCGAGCAGGAATGCGATGCCCAGGCAGAGGGCATCTTTGATTTCGATTGCGACAATCACGACGTCGGCGGCGTGCTCGCGCGGCTCGGCGTCGCTTACGTCAAGTTTTTGTGCCGGCCGGAGAAGGCCTCGGCCATTCGTACGGTCATCGCCATTGCCGACCGCATGCCGGAAGTCGGCCGCAAATTCTACGAAAGCGGCCCCGAGCGCGGCATGACGCAGCTCGCGGATTATCTCAGCGCGCAAGTCGATGCCGGCGTTCTTGCCATCGACGACATCGAAATTGCCGCGGTGCAACTAATGGAATCGTTTCAGGCCAAGCTGTTCAAGCCGATGGTGTTCAACTTCGCACCGGCCCCGAGCCTGGCGCAGATCGAGCGCGTCGTGCGGATTGCGGTCAGGACTTTCCTAGCGGCCTATCAGGTGCCGGCGAAAGGCTGAGAGTTTACGAACCCTGGGCCGGCCGGCGCGAGATCGAATAGCGCATCTCCGCCGTGCTGCCCTGCCAGAAGAACCGGTAATCGATGTTGACGCTGCCGCCTTCCGCCAACGGCAGCAGCGCGTTGCAAACTACCTCAGCCTTGCTCGTTGAGACGGTTTCGATCGGCTCATAGCGCAGCGGCTGCATCTTGAGCTGCTTGAAAATATCCGCCAGCGTGTTGGTGGCGCGCGTGGAATTGCATTCCGGCAGCACGAAATAATCATGCAACCCGCGATAAAGCAGCACGCCGGCGACGGCGAGCACGGGGATGCCGATCAGGCGGAACGCGAAGCGATTGGGTTTCCAGGAGGTCGAAGTCGTGGCCGGCCGGCGCACGGAATGGCGTGGAGCAGCAGGTTTCGGCGAGCGGTCTTCCGAACCCATCGCCTTACTTTCAGACGGCTTTGCCGATCTCTTCCGTCATCTTCTTTGCGTCGCCGAGAAGCATCATGGTATTGTCGCGATAAAACAGCGAATTGTCGATGCCGGCATAGCCTGAAGCGAGTGAGCGCTTGTTGAACATCACCGTGCCAGCCTTCCATACCTGCAGCACCGGCATGCCGTAGATCGGCGATTTCGGATCTTCCTCGGCGGCGGGGTTGGTGACGTCGTTGGCGCCGATCACATAGGCTACATCGGCCTGGGCGAATTCCGAATTGATGTCTTCGAGCTCGAAGACCTCGTCATACGGGACATTGGCTTCCGCCAGCAGCACGTTCATGTGCCCGGGCATGCGGCCGGCAACCGGATGGATCGCGTATTTGACCTCGACGCCCTCGGCTTTGAGCTTCTCGGCCATCTCCCGCAGCGCGTGCTGCGCCTGCGCCACGGCCATTCCGTAGCCGGGCACGATGATGACCTTGGAGGAATTCTTCAAAAGATACGCCGCGTCATCCGCCGAACCGAGCTTGACCGGCCGTTGCTCGGAAGCGCCGCTCGGGCCGGCAACCTCGCCGCCGAACCCGCCGAGGATCACCGAAATAAACGAGCGGTTCATGCCCTTGCACATGATGTAGGACAGGATCGCGCCGGAAGAACCGACCAGCGCGCCGGTCACGATCAGCGCCGAATTGCCGAGCGTGAAGCCGATGCCCGCCGCCGCCCAGCCGGAATAGGAATTGAGCATCGAAATAACGACCGGCATGTCGGCGCCGCCGATCGGCACAATGATCAGCACGCCGAGCAAGAACGATACGCCCGCGATCAGCCAGAATGTCAGGTGCTGCTGCGCCTCGAAGAACCAGACAACGAGCGCAACGAGGGCGATCCCGAGCGCGATGTTGATGGCATGCCGTGCCGGCAAGATGATCGGCTTGCCGCTCATGCGGCCGGAAAGCTTCAGGAACGCGATGACTGAGCCGGTGAAGGTAACGGCGCCGATGGCGACGCCGAGCGACATTTCGATCAGGCTTTGGTCGTGGATCGCGCCCTCGGTACCGATATCGAACGCCGCCGGCGCGTAAAGCGCTCCGGCGGCGACCAGCACTGCAGCCATACCGACCAGCGAGTGGAACGCGGCGACCAGCTCCGGCATCGAGGTCATCGGCACACGCCGTGCGATTACCGCACCGGTCCCGCCGCCGAGCGCGACGGCGAGTAGCACCAATCCCCAGGCACCGAGGCCGGAAGGTGGATGGTCGGCAAGCGTGGTGGCGACCGCAATCGCCATGCCGATCATGCCGAACAAATTGCCCCGGCGGCTGGTGTCGGGATGCGAAAGACCGCGCAACGCCAGGATGAACAGGACGCCGGCGACCAGGTAAGCGAGAGCGGCGAGATTGGCGCTCATGTTATTTCTGCTTCCGCTGGAACATGCCGAGCATGCGTTTGGTCACCAGAAAGCCGCCGAAGATATTGACCGAGGCGAAGGCCAGCGCGACGAAGCCGAATGCGCGCGCCCAGATCGGACCGGCGTCGTTGGCAACGAGCGCGACGCCGACCGCGAGCAAGGCGCCGACCACGATCACCGAGGAGATCGCATTGGTCACCGACATCAGCGGCGTGTGCAGCGCGGGCGTCACCGACCAGACCACGTAGTAGCCGACAAAGACCGCCAGCACGAAGATCGAAAGTCGGAACACGAACGGATCGACGACATCGCTTGCGGCCACAGCACCTGAATGCGCCACCGCCGCGAGATCGAGTTGAGCGAGGATCGAAAGGGTTACCACGCTGGCCTCCGTTTCTTGCTCCCTCCCCCACAAGGGGAGGCAGTGTTGATTTACGCGGCCGTTTTCGGCTTGAAGTTTGGATGCACGATCGCGCCATCACGGGTCAGCATCGTGCCCTTGATGATCTCATCCTCCCAGTTGACCGCGAGCGCCTTGGTCTTCTTGTCGATCATGGTCTCGAGGAAGGTCAGCAGGTTCTTGGCGTATAGCGCCGAGGCCGACGCCGCGAGGCGTCCGGGCACGTTCAGGTAGCCGACGATCTTGGCCGGGCCGGCCTGCACCACCTCGCCGGGCCTGGCGCCTTCGACGTTGCCACCCCGCTCGACCGCGAGATCGACGAGGACCGAGCCGGGGCGCATCGACTCGACCATCGCTTTTGAAACGAGCCGCGGCGCCGGACGTCCGGGAATGAGCGCGGTAGTGATGACAATGTCCTGTTTTTTAATGTGCTCGGCCACCAGCGCCGCTTGTTTAGCCTGATACTCTTTCGACATTTCCTTGGCATAACCGCCGGCGGTTTCCGCCGCTTTGAATTCATCGTCCACGACGGCGATAAACTTAGCGCCCAGGCTTTCTACCTGTTCCTTGGTCGCCGGGCGAACGTCGGTGGCGGTGACGACGGCGCCGAGCCGGCGGGCGGTGGCAATAGCCTGCAAGCCCGCGACGCCGACGCCCATGATGAAAACCTTCGCCGCGGGCACGGTGCCGGCTGCAGTCATCATCATCGGCAACGCGCGGCCATATTCTTCGGCCGCGTCAATCACCGCGCGGTAGCCGGCGAGATTGGCCTGGCTCGACAACACATCCATAGACTGCGCGCGGGTGATGCGCGGCAGGAGCTCCATCGCAAAGGCAATGATTTCGGCATCGGCCATGGCGCGCAGGGCGTCTTCGTGGCCGTACGGATCCATGATGGCGATGACGATGGTACCCTTCTTCAGGCGCGGGAGTTCCGACGCCAGCGGCCGCCGCACCTTGAGCACGATGTCCGCGCCGGTCACGGCTTCTTTGGTCACGCTGGCGCCGGCCGCTGTATAATCGCCGTCGAGAATTCCGGACTTAATTCCGGCGCCCGGCTCAACCGCCACGTCAGCGCCGAGGCCGATCAGCTTCTTGACTGTCTCAGGCGTGGCAGCAACCCGCGGTTCATTCCCATCGATCTCGGCGGTAACCGCGACTTTCATGATTTCCTCCGACATCGGGCCATGCATGCCGTCGGTCCGAGACTAAAACACGCCGCTGGCCGCGCGCCGGTCCGCGCCCGGCGAAACGAAGCCGACGCTGCTGGGATTCCGCTCAGGCGAGGAAAACCGCCAACAGGATGACAATGACGACGACGGCGGCGAGGACACTCTTCACCAACGTCAAGAAACCCTCATAGGTTCGCTCGTGCGCAGCATAATCGTTGCCGATTGCGCTCGCATATTCGAGTTCACCGTGGTCGGCCATGCTCTTCCTCCAACCGCCCGCTGCCTGCGACTTAGCGTAATTGCCACTGCAGGGCAACGTGATGTCTACATATCCAGCACGAGACGCTCGCTCTTGCTGCCGCAGCAGCAAATCATGACCTTCTCGTTGGCCGCCTGCTCTTCCTCGCTCAGCACCGAGTTGTGATGCACGGGAATGCCGGAGATGACCCGGGTCACGCACTCGCCGCAAATGCCGAGCTCACAGGAATAATCGACGTCGACCCCGGCCTGGTAAAGAACTTCGAGGATTTTCTGGCCCTCGGGGATGTAGTATTCCTCGCCGGAGCGAGCGAGTTCGACCCAGAAACCGCCCAACGTTCCCTCGGCAGCTTCTTCTTTGGGCGTGAAGTATTCGACATGAACCTGCGGGCGTGGGCGGCCGGCGGCTGCCGCTTCGAACGCCTTGAGCATCGGATTGGGGCCGCAGCAATAAAAATGCGCATTCGGCGGCGCGGCGGCGATGGCGGCGGCAATGTCGAGGAATTTACCGCCGGCCTTATCGTCGAAATGCAGATGTACACGTTCCGGCCCAAGTTTCTCCAGCGTCTCGACGAAGGCCATATCGGTGCGCGAGCGACAGGAATAGTTGAGCTGCCACGACCGGTTCTGCGCGGCAAGCTGCTGCGCCATACACCAGATCGGCGTAATGCCGATGCCGCCGGCAAACAGCACGACATGCTCGGCATCCTCGACCAGCGGAAAATTATTGCGCGGCGCGCTGATCTTGACGGAATGCCCGGCGCGCAGCTGATCGAAAATGTAACGCGAGCCGCCGCGGCTGGCGGCGTCGAGTTTGATGCCGACGATGTATTTGTCGGCGGCCGGGTTGAGCAGCGAAAATTGCCGAACCAGGCCATTTGGCAGATGGATGTCGATATGCGCGCCCGGCTTGTAAGACGGCAGAGCGCCGCCGTCCGGACGCACAAACGTATACACATTGGTGTCGCGCGCGACGGTTTCGATCTCGCTCAGCCGCACCTCGATCAAGCCGGCGGCGCGGACGGATTTAGGCCTTTGAGCGGCCGCGGCAGAAGGTGCGGTTACGGTATCCATGTGAGCCATAAATAGGCGGCAAAGGTGGGGTTTCGCAACCTGTTGTTTATGCGTTACGCGGCTGGGCGGCCGGCGATTTTGGTGGGTGCGGCAATGTCCCGAAAATTGGCCTGGCCGCAGTGAATGACCCCGCTAGCCGCGACGCACACTTTGCTCCGCGCCGATTGGTGCGATTTCAACGTCCGCCCCCGCATGTCCGGTGGTTGCTGGCCGTATCGCCATTACGCCGGGCACGACTTCGACCGCGACGCCGCCGGCGCGGCAGGCGGCTATCTCTTCGCCGGCTTGGCCTGCACCGGCTTTCAGCCGCACAACGCGGCGCCCAGCTTTGGCGAGCGACACCATCGTTGCGGTTGCGGTTTTTCCCACCAGCATCTTTTTTGCCTCACGGCGCGCAAAGTCGAGGATTTCCGGCGCCACCTTTTCGTCGAACAGAATAACGTCAGCGGATAGCAGTACACGAACAGCGCGCAGCGTCAGCAGCTCCGGATCGCCCGGCCCGGTGCCGACCAGCACCACCGAACCCGCGTCGACCTGGCCCGGCATGAGCAGCGTCGCAAAAACGGTTTCATCGGGCGGCGCATCGGGAGCGGCAATGGCGCGGTCGACAAATCGCTCCCAAAAACTGCGCCGGCCGCGGAAAGACAGCGCGCGCGCGTGCACGCGCGAACGCCAGTTGCGGGCCGCCTCGGCCCAGCGCGCGAAGCCCTTCGGGATCAGCGTTTCGATCTTGGCGCGGATCGTCTGAGCGAATACCGGCGCAGCGCCGTCTGTGGAGATGCCAATCACGAGCGGCGAGCGATTGACGATCGCGCCGAAAGCGAAATCGCAAAAGGCCGGCCGGTCGATGACATTGACCGGCACGCCGGCGACGCGCGCAGCCGCAGCAAAGCGCGCGGCTTCATCGTCGTCGGCACATTCGGCGACCGCCATCGCGGCACCGACGCAGTCGGTCGGCTGCCAGGCGCGCTCATGTAATGCGATCGTGCGGCCGGGCGGCGCGGCGGCGAGCGCACGGATTTCTTCTGTCGGCGCCGGCGCTAACACGTCGACATATGCGCCCGCGGCAGCGAGCAGTTCGGCCTTCCATGCGGCGGCTGCGCCGTTGCCGGCAACGATGCAGCGCTTGCCCGCAAGGGCGAAAAAAGCTGGCAATCGCGCCAAAGGGTCAATACCCATGCCCCTGACGTAGAAGGACCTTCTAAATTGCGCAATGGTTCGAGACCAAGACGAAATGATCCTCTCTCCGAAGTGGCCGATTTGGAGTTTATTCCTTCAAAAAACTGCGGCCATGGGCAAAAACTTGGTGGGCGTCCGGCGGGATTCCGCCGGACGCCCTGAGGTAGAAGCCAGCCAGTCTGTAAGCCGGGTTCTGGAGGGCATGCGAACAACCGGCCCGCATGCGTGACGGCCATTCCTCTTGGACGCCGGTTGCCCGGCGTCTCCAGCAACCTACCCGGACGGCGGGTTTAGACACCGACCTTGAAGCCTCACGCTTCCGCGAAAGCTTCGTGCCGTCCCTATTCGGTCTTGCTCCCGGTGGGGTTTGCCGTGCCGCCGGCGTTGCCGCCGACGCGGTGCGCTCTTACCGCACCTTTTCACCCTTACCGCGGCTTACGCAACGCGCCGCGGCGGTTTGTTCTCTGTGGCACTTTCCCTAGGCTCGCGCCCGCCGGACGTTATCCGGCACCGCTTGTCCATGGAGCCCGGACTTTCCTCCCCGGCAACCTTTCGGTTTTGCCGGAGCGGCCGTCCGACCGACTGACCGCACAGGGATGGGGGCGGCGGCGACTGACGTCAAGAGGCGAGGCGGCCGAAGTCCCGGGCGCGTGCCGCTATGCTTTTGACCCGGCCACGTTGCGCAAGCAGCTCGCGTAGCGTGGCGCGTGTGGATTCGTCGGCGATGCCGTCGATCCGTTCCTGACGGAAATGGCGCTGAAAGGCTGTCACCACGTCATAGGTGGCTGAATTGTAGGTGCCGCTAACGGCGAGGCCATAGCCATATTGGCTTAGCGCTTTCTGGAGCGGCATGACCGCCTCGCTGCGGTCGCCGAGCGCAAGCACAGCGCCGTTTTTGCCGATTGGCGCCGGCGGCACCCAACGTCCGACGCCGGAATCGTAAAGCGTGCGCCACGGGAATTTTTCGCCCGGGTCCTGCTTGCGCGATGGGGCAACGTCGGAATGCGCCAGGACGCGAGGTGGCGCAATGGTGTGACGGGTCGCGATGCTGCGGCACAACGCGGTCACGGCGGCAATCTGGCGCTTGGGAAAATCCGGATAGCCGTAATCGTGCCCCGGATTAGCGATTTCGATGCCGATGGAGCAGGAATTGATGTCGGTTTCCCCGTTCCATGACGCGACGCCCGCATGCCAGGCGCGGCGGCTTTCCTCCACCATCTGCACGATGCGGCCGTCCTCACCGACAAGGTAATGCGCCGACACTTCGCTCGCCGGCGTGCACAGGCGCTCCAGCGCTTCGGGGGTGTCGGGCATACCGGTGTAGTGAAGAAGGATCATGTCTGGCCGCTGGCCGTCCTTGCGCTCGCCATGATTTGGCGACGGCCTCACTTCGGCAACAACGACGGACTCGGCAGCGAACGCCACGCGACGGGACATGAACGCTACTTTAGGGCAGGGCGCGTCGCCGACAAGCCGATTTGCGCGGCAGGCAAAACGGCGGCGCGGCGGCCCTCAACGTTTCCTTAAGCTTACGCCTCGCTAATCGAAATCAAACGTGGCGGCCGCCGCCGTCAGGGCAAGTGCGTTGACGCCCCATATCATCCCATGATAGCCCATCTAGTCCCAGAAAGCCCCGCGATCCCCGGTCTAGCGCCGGCTGAAGCTTCGGACGGCGTCGGGTCGCATACGGGTTGTCGGTTGCGTGAGTTGGGCCGGCCGCTCGACGGAGGGCGAGATGGACCGGTTCGTGTCCCACTACCTGCTCCGTCTGGATGCGAAGGGGAGAGTATCGGTGCCGGCAGCTTTTCGCGCGGTGCTCGCGCGCGACGGTTTCGATGGTCTTTATTGCTATCCCGCGTTCGACCGGCCCGCACTCGACGCCGGCGGCAACGCGCTGCTGCGCGAGATCGAAGCGCTGGTCGCCGGCTTTCCAGCTTATTCGGTCGAGCGCGAGCAGTTCTCGCTGGCATTCTACGGCACCAGCGAAACGTTGAAGATCGACGGCGAGGGCCGCGTCGTGCTGACCGACACACTGAAGGCGCATACGGGGATCAACGACGCCGTTTTGTTTGTCGGTCTCGGTCACAAATTTCGAATTCTGGGAGCCCGACCGCTTTCGCGCGGAGCTTACGGAGGCCACTGGCAAGGTCCGCGCCTTCAAACGAAAGCCGGGAACCCGGACCGCGGCGGCAAGACCGCTCGGAGCGCGGGAATGATTACGGGCGGCGACAGCTCTGCTGTCGCTGGCGGACTGGCCCGTCACATTCCCGTGCTCGCCGGCCGCGTGGCCGGCTGGCTCGCGGTGCGCGACGGCGGCGTCTATGTCGACGCAACCTTCGGTGCCGGTGGCTATACGCGCGCCATCCTCGCCACCCCTGGAACCCGTGTCATCGGCATCGACCGTGATGAGCGCGCGATCGCCGCTGCAAGCGACATCGTCAAACAAGCGGCCGGCCGCCTGCAGGTGGCCGAGGGGCGCTTCTCGGAACTGGCAGCGATCACCGCGGATCACGGCGCGGCCGAGGTCGACGGCGTCGTGTTCGATCTCGGCGTGTCCTCCATGCAGATCGATGAGCCGGCGCGCGGCTTTTCTTTCCGGCTCGACGGTCCGCTCGACATGCGGATGGGAGGAGACGGTCCGAGCGCGGCCGACGTCGTTGCCCGCGCCGGCGAACGCGATCTTGCCGCCATCTTTACCCTGGGAGAAGAGCGCCATGCGCGCGCCATTGCACGCGCGATCGTGAGAGCGCGCGATAAGGTGCCGATCACGACGACGCTGGCGCTCGCCGAGATCGTCGTCGGCATCGTGCGACCGCGCGAAGGCGCGATCCATCCTGCGACCCGGGCCTTTCAGGCGTTGCGCATCTTCGTCAACGAGGAACTCACCGAATTGGCGCACGGCCTTGCCGCCGCTGAGCGCGTGCTCAAACCGGGCGGCCGGCTCGTCGTTGTCGCCTTCCATTCGCTCGAGGATCGCATCGTCAAGACATTCCTCGCCGAGCGCAGCCGTGCGCCGGCGTCGTCGCGGCACCGACCCGAGGTCGTAGCGCCGCCGACGACCTTCCGCCCGCTGACCCGGCGGCCGGAAACGCCCGACGAAGCCGAGATCGCCGCTAATCCACGCGCCCGTTCAGCCAAGCTCCGCGCTGCCGAGCGAACCGAAGCCACCGCGCGTTCCAGCGCAGTCGAAACATTTCTGCCGCCCCTGCCGTTACCCGGCCAATTCATGCGGGGAGCGGCATGATCCTGCGCATCCTTAATTTCGCGGTCATCGGCGTGTTGGTGCTGGCGGCGGCGTACGTCTATCGGATCAAATTCGATTCGACCTTGCAGGCCGAGCGTCTCGCCAAAATCCGCAGCGAAATGCGGCGCGAGCGCGATACCATCGCCGCCTTGCGCGCCGAGTGGGGCAGGCTCGACAATCCGGCGCGCATTGAAGCGCTCGCCAAACGCTTTCTGCCACTCAAGCCGATCGTGCCGACGCAGTTCGATTCGCTCAACCAATTGCCGGAGCGGCCGCCGCAATTGGTGAAACCCGGCAGTCCCGATCCGATCGGCAGCATGATCGAAACCTTGGAGGAGCCGGCGGCCACAACCGGCAGCATCGATGCGACGACGCACGATGCGGAGCCGGCGCCGCCGCCGTCCGCCGAGGAGCCGGCCGCCGAGGAGCCGCCCGCCGAAGAGCCAGCCACGGAATTGCCGGCGGTCAAATCCGGGCGGCTCGACCGATGATCCCTGTCGCGCAAATCGGTTCGGTGCAAATGCCGGAAACGTGGCGGCGGCGGCTCGTGCGCAGCCTCCTTTACGGCGGCGACATCGATCGCGCCGCCAAGGCGCGGGCGCGGGTCGGACTGGCAATTGTGGCGTTCGTCGCGGTCTATGCCGTCATCGCGATCCGGCTAGTCATGTTCGCGGCGGGGTCGGACGGGCGCACCGTGCACCGCGTGGTCGGCGGGGACGCGGTTGCGACCGCGCGGCCTGATATCCTCGACCGCAACGGCGAGGTCTTGGCCACCGACGTGCGCGTGCCGTCACTCTACGCCGAGCCGCGCCGGCTGATTGATGTCGATGAAGCGGTTGAACTGCTCACCGCCGATCTGCCCGATCTCGACGCCGCCGAATTGCGCGAGCGGCTGTTTTCCAAGCGCGGCTTTGTCTGGCTCAAGCGCGACATCGTCCCCGAGCAGCAGCGGGAAATTTATCGTCAGGGGCTTCCGGGCATCGGCTTCCTGCCCGAGAACAAGCGCGATTATCCCAATGGCCCCGAAGTTTCGCACCTGATCGGCCACGTCAATATCGACAATCAGGGTATCGCCGGTATGGAGAAGTGGCTCGACGGCCACGGGCTCGCCGCTTTGCATATGGCGGGCCTGGCCACCGACCGGTTGCAAAATCCGGTGCAGCTTGCCGTCGACTTCCGCGTGCAACATGCGCTACGCGACGAGCTCGTCGCCGCCCGGGACAAATTCAAGGCGTTGGCCGCCGCCGGCGTCGTGCTCGACGTGCGAAGCGGCGAAGTCATCGCCATGGTGTCGGTGCCGGATTACGACCCGAACAATCCGCGCGAGGCCCTCGATCCGTCCCGCATCAACCGGCTGACCACCGGCGTCTATGAGATGGGCTCGACTTTCAAAGCGTTCACCATCGCCATGGCGCTAACTCCGGCAAATTCACCCTCAAGTCCTCATTCGATGCGCACGGACCGATGCACGTCGGCAGGTTTCAATTCACGATTTCGAGCCCGAGAACCGCATGCTGACTATCCCGGAAATCTACACGTATTCGTCCAACATCGGGGCCGCCCGCGCCGCGCTGGCGATGGGCGTCGATGCGCACAAAGCGTTTTTGAAGAAGATGGGCCAACTCGACCGGTTGCGCACGGAATTGCCGGAGAGCGCCGAACCGATCGTGCCGAAGCACTGGGGCGATCTCAACACCATTACTATCGCCTTCGGCCACGGTTTTTCGGTTGCGCCGCTGCAGGCTCTGATGGGGGTCGCCGCACTGATGAACGGCGGCGTTCTTATTCCGCCGACTTTCCTCAAGCGCACGCAGGAAGAAGCGCGCGCACTCGGCAAACAGGTCATCAAGCCGGAAACCAGCGAGATAATGCGCTACCTGATGCGGCTCAATGTCGAGAAAGGCACCGCGCGGAAGGCGGACGTCCCAGGATATTACATCGGCGGCAAAACCGGCACTGCGGACAAGGTCATCAATGGCCACTATTCCAAAGCCAGCGTATTGACCGACTTCATGGCGGTGCTGCCGGCCGACCAACCACGCTATCTGCTGCTGATCATGCTTGACGATCCCAAGGTGTTGCCGGAGACGCATGGCTTCAAGACGTCCGGCTGGAACGCCGTCCCCGTCGGCGGTGCGGTGGTCGCGCGGATCGCGCCGTTGCTTGATATCCAGCCGCGCCTGGACCTGCCGGACGCCGATCACCTGATACTGGCTTCGCTTAAGGAAAGCAGGTAAGGCGGGGTTTAGAACCGCCATGATGCTTCGCGAGATTCTGCCTGCCGACGCGGAATTTGAGGCCCGCCATGCCGCTCTCGACATCGGCGGCATTACCGCCGACTACGCACAATCCAGCCCGGCGACCTTTTTGTTGCGATCGCCGGCAACAAGACCGATGGCAGCAAATTCATCGCGGCCGCCGTCGCCGCCGGCGCGGTCGCCGTCTTGGCCGAAAGGCGGCCCGTTGCGCCGTTGCCGCCCAGTGTGGTCTTCGTTCGCGTCGGCAATGCGCGGCGCGCTTTGGCGCTGATCGCCGCCAAGATTTTTCCCCGCCAGCCGCAAACCGTCGCGGCGATCACCGGCACCAGCGGCAAGACCTCGGTCGCCGCGTTCGTGCGGCAAATCTGGACCGCGCTCGGCCATCGCGCCGCGAGCATCGGTACGATCGGAATTGTATCGCCGCGCGGCGAGGCTTACGGCTCGCTGACCACGCCCGATCCGGTCGCACTGCATCGTTCGCTTGACGCGCTCGCGGACGACGGCGTCACCCATCTCGCCATCGAGGCCTCGTCGCACGGCCTCGATCAATACCGGCTCGACGGGTTGCGCCTTGCCGCCGCCGCCTTCACCAACATCACGCGCGATCACCTCGACTATCATCCGACTTTCGAGGCGTACTTCGCCGCCAAGCTGCGGCTGTTTGAATGCTCATGCCAAAGGGTGGCGCCGCGATCGTCGGCGTGGATCACCCGCACTCCGATGCTGTGCTGGCGGCGGCCAAGGCGCGCGGTCTGTCGATCGTCACCGTTGGTCGCAAGGCGGCCGGCATCCGCATTGTCGATACCGCCATCGACGGCTTTGCACAGACCGTGCGGTTCGAACATGGCGTGAAAAGTTTTCGCCTGCGATTGCCGCTGGTCGGCGAATTTCAGGTCGAGAACGCGCTGGTGGCGGCCGGCATCGCCATTGCCACCGGCGGCGACGCAGCCAAGGTTTTTCCGGCGCTCGAGCATCTTACCGGCGCGAAGGGGCGGCTCGAACTCGTGGGCGTCAGCCACGGCGCGCCGGTCTTTATCGACTATGCGCACAAACCCGACGCGCTCGCCAAAGCGCTCGATGCGCTGCGACCCGCGGCGCGCGGTCGGCTGGTCGTGGTGTTCGGCGCCGGCGGCGATCGCGATCGCGGTAAACGCCCGCTGATGGGGGCAGTCGCGACCGAGAAGGCGGATCGGGTGATCGTTACCGACGACAATCCGCGCAGCGAGGACGCCGCCGCCATCCGTGCCGCCATTCTGGCGGCGGCGCAGGGCGCCGTTGAAATCGGTGACCGGCGCGAGGCGATCCGTGCGGCGATTGCGGACCTGCGCAAGGGCGATGTTCTGCTGATCGCCGGCAAGGGCCATGAAACCGGCCAAATCATCGGCGACCGGGTAGTGCCGTTCAGCGATCATGAGGCGGTCGCCGCGGCGCTCGAGGAGCTTGCCGCATGAGCGCGCCTGCGCTGTGGACCGTCGATGCGATGGCGGCTGCGATGGGCGCCGACCGGCAAGGCGCGCTGCTCCAGGGCGTATCGGGCATTTCCATCGACAGCCGCACCGTCGGCCGCGATGAAGCTTTTTTTGCCATCCAGGGTGACCATCGCGACGGACACGATTTCGTCCTCGGCGCGCTTGAGGCGGGCGCCGCGGTTGCGGTGGTCGCGGCCGATCGGCGCGTTGAACTTCCGAGCGGTGCGCCGCTGCTCGTCGTCGCCGATGTGCCGGCGGCATTGCGCGCGCTTGCCGCGGCGGCACGCGCACGCACGGATGCCAAAGTGATCGGCGTGACCGGTTCGGTCGGCAAAACTGGAACCAAGGAAGCGTTGCGGCTCGCGCTTTCAAAAGACGGCGAGACCCACGCCTCGGTCGCTTCCTACAACAATCACTGGGGCGTGCCGCTGTCGCTCGCGCGCTGTCCGGCAAGCGCCCGCTACGCCATCTTCGAGATTGGCATGAATTACCCCGGCGAGATCGAGCCGCTGACGCGGCTTGTGCATCCACACGTGGCGTTGATTACGTCGGTAGCGCCGGTGCATTTGGAGTTTTTCGGCACGCTCGCAAAAATCGCCGACGCGAAGGCTGAAATTTTTCTGGGCCTCGAGCGAGGCGGTGCCGCGGTCCTCAACCGTGACAATTCGCAATTCGCCCGCCTCAAACGCCGCGCGAACGAAGCGGGAGTTGCGCGTGTCGTTAGCTTCGGCGAACACGCAAAGGCTGACGCCCGCTTGATCAAGTGCGCCTTGCATTCGGATTGTTCTACCGTCCAGGCTGATATTTTCGGCACCGAGCTGACCTACAAGATCGGCGCGCCGGGCCGGCATCTCGTCGATAATTCGCTGGCCGTTCTGGCGATCGCCGTGCTAGTCGGCGCCGATCTGGCGCTGGCAGCACTGGCGCTGGCGGAATTCAAACCGACCGGCGGCCGCGGCACGACCATCGAGATCGATCTGCCAGGCGGGAACGCCCGCGTCATTGACGAAAGTTACAATGCCAACCCGACCTCCGTTTCTGCGGCCCTCGCCCTGCTCGGACGGACGACAATCGGTCCGCGCGGGCGGCGCATTGCCGTACTCGGCGACATGCTCGAGCTTGGCTCGCGCGCGCGGGCGCTGCATCGGGGATTGCTGGAGCCGGTGCTGGCCAATGGCATCGATCTGGTGTTTTGCTGCGGGCCGCTGATGAAGGCGTTATGGCAGGCTCTTCCCGCCAGCCGCCGCGGCGGCTATGCAGAGGACTTGGCCGCGCTCGAAACTCAAATATTGTCTGCGATCCGTGCCGGCGACGCCGTCATGGTCAAGGGCTCGCTCGGTTCGCGCATGGCGCCTATTGTCAAGGCGCTGCAACGCCTGCGCCAAGACGCACCGGGTCGGGAAAAGTTGCAAACCGCGTCCGCACAAGGTTGAGGCCATGCTCTACTGGTTGGTTGGTTTGTCGGACAAGCTCACGGTCCTCAACGTCTTTCGCTACATTACCTTTCGCACCGGTGGGGCGGTCATCACCGCGCTTCTTTTCGTTTTTCTGTTCGGCCCCTCGATCATCGAGCGTCTTCGCTTACTGCAAGGCAAGGGTCAGCCAATCCGCAGCGACGGGCCGAAGTCGCACATCGTCAGCAAAGCCGGAACGCCGACAATGGGCGGGCTGATGATCCTGTCCGGCATGCTGGTCTCGACCTTGCTCTGGGCCAATCCGACCAACCCCTATGTGTGGGTGGTGTTGTGGGTGGCCCTCGGCTTCGGGATGGTCGGCTTTTATGACGACTACCTCAAAGTGACACGCCAAACGCACAACGCTTTTCCCGGCCGCACTCGGGTTCTGGTCGAAGCGGCGATCGCCGCGGTGGCCTGCGTGGCGATGGTCGAACTCGGACACGTGCCGTTTTCGACCTCGCTGGTTTTCCCGTTTTTCAAGGAGCTGGTGATCAACTTCGGCTGGTTCTACGTGCTGTTCGGCGTCTTTATCATGATCGGCGCCGGCAACGCGGTGAATTTGACCGACGGCCTCGACGGGCTCGCCATCGTGCCGGTGATGATCGCCGGGGCGAGTTTCGGCATGATCGCCTATCTCTCCGGTAACGCGGTGTTCGCGGATTATCTGCAAATTCACTACGTGGCCGGCACCGGCGAGCTTGCCGTGCTGTGCGGCGCGGTACTTGGCGCGAGCCTCGGCTTTCTCTGGTTCAACGCCCCGCCCGCCTCGATCTTCATGGGCGACACCGGCTCGCTTGCGCTCGGCGGCCTGATCGGCGCGATTGCGGTCGCCACCAAGCATGAGATCGTGCTGGCGGTGATCGGGGGCCTGTTCGTGCTCGAAGCGGTATCGGTGATCGTGCAGGTGGTTTCGTTCAAGCTGACCGGCAAGCGCGTGTTCAAGATGGCGCCGATCCACCACCATTTCGAGCAGCTCGGTTGGACCGAGCCGCAGATCGTCATTCGTTTCTGGATCGTCTCGGTCGTGCTCGCGCTGGCGGGACTGTCGACCCTGAAACTGCGGTAATTTGCCGTCGTGATCCCCGTCACGGCCTTTGCCGGACAAAAGGTTGCCGTGTTCGGGCTGGGCGGTTCCGGGCTGACCAGCGCCAGCGCGCTCCTTGCCGGCGGCGCCGATGTCGTCGCCTACGACGACGATGGGCAGAGCGTCGCGAAAGCCAACTCGGCCGGAATCCCCACCGCCGATTTGCGCCGCTTGGATTGGTCGAAGCTTGCGGCTCTGGTTCTGACGCCCGGCGTTCCGCTCACGCATCCGGCGCCGCACTGGAGCGTGCAGCTCGCGCAAAACGCGGCCGTTAGCGTGATCGGCGACATCGAATTGTTCTGCCGCGCGCGCCGCGCTACCGCGCCCGGCGCGCCTTTCGTCGCCATCACCGGCACCAACGGCAAATCGACGACGACGGCGCTGGTCGCGCATCTGGTCGGCTCGGCCGGCATGGATGCGCAGATGGGCGGCAATATCGGCACCGCGATCCTGTCGCTTGCGCCGCCGCGGGTGGGTCGGGTGCACGTCATCGAATGCTCATCCTACCAGATCGATCTCGCGCCTACGCTCGACCCTTCGGTCGGTATCCTGATTAACCTCAGCGAAGATCACCTCGATCGCCACGGCACAATGCAGCATTACGCGGCGGTCAAGGAGCGCTTGATCGCCGGCGTGCCGAAGGACGGCGCCGCGATCGTCGGCGTTGACGATGCATGGTGCCGCGCCATCGCCGAGCGCCGCAAGCAAGCGGGAAAGTCCGTAACACGTATCTCCGTCCGGCAGGTCCTGACCGACGGAATCTATGTCGAGAATGCACGCATCATGCAGGCCGCCGGCGGAATGGCTTCGGCGATCGCCGAGATCGGCGGCATCGGTTCGCTGCGCGGGCTGCACAATGCGCAAAACGCTGCCTGCGCCGCGGCGGCGGCGCTCGGGCTCGGGCTAAAGCCGCCGGCAATCCAGGCCGGGCTTCGCTCGTTTCCCGGACTCGCGCATCGCATGGAGGAAGTCGGCCGTCGCGGGAAGGTCTTGTTCGTCAATGACTCGAAAGCGACCAACGCCAACTCGGCGGCGCAGGCGCTCGCTTGCTTCGATGATATTTTCTGGATTGCGGGCGGCAAACCGAAGACCGGCGGGATTGAATCGTTGCAGACGTTTTTTCCGCGCATCCGCAAGGCCTATCTGATCGGCGAGGCGGCAAAGGAATTCGCCGCCACGCTTGGCACAGTGGTGCCGCATGAGATCGATGGCACGCTCGACCTGGCATTAGCATCGGCCGCCCGCGATGCCCAATCCTCGCCGGCCAGCGAGCCGGTCGTGCTCCTTTCGCCCGCCTGCGCCTCATTCGATCAGTATCGGAATTTCGAGATTCGCGGCGTTGCTTTCCGGGCTCTGGTGCGCGCGTTGCCCGGCATAAAATAGCGGCAAAAGCGGTTCTTAATCCCCTAGAAACCATCCTGGTGTCACCAATAATCGAGGACTTCTCTTTGGGGACGCCATGGCTTCGCGCGCGCAACCGACGCTGATCAGCGAATGGTGGCGGACGATCGACCGCCTGACATTGGCGGCCCTCGGCGCATTGATGCTCGGCGGCATCGTGCTCTGTCTCGCGGCAAGCCCGCCGGTCGCCGCTCGCATCGGCCTTGACCCGTTCCATTTCGTCAATCGTCAGGTGCTGTTTCTCATTCCCGCCTCGGCGGTGCTGATCGCGACCTCGTTCCTTTCGCCCCGCGAGGTCCGCAAGGCCGCGCTCGTCGTGTTTATCGTCAGTCTTATTGTGGTCGCGGCTACTCCGTATTTCGGGCCCGAGATCAAGGGCGCGCGGCGCTGGCTCATCATCCTGGGTGTCAACATTCAGCCGTCGGAATTCCTAAAGCCGGCTTTTGTTGTTCTCATCTCCTGGTTGTTCGCCGAATCCGGAAAGCGCCCGGACATGCCGGCCAATACTGTTGCGTTGGCGCTGCTGGTCATTGTCGTGAGCCTGCTGGTGCTTCAGCCCGACTTCGGCCAGACCATGCTGATAACGCTGGTTTGGGGCGCGCTGTTCTATATGGCCGGCATGCGCTTCATCTGGGCACTCGGACTCGGTGCCTCCGCGGGCGTTGGCTTGGTCACGGCTTTCTATACCGTTCCGCACGTGGCGCAGCGCATCAACCGGTTCCTCGATCCGTCATCGGGCGACACCTTCAATATTGATATCGCGACCGAGTCGTTTATTCGCGGTGGTTGGTTCGGACGCGGTCCCGGCGAAGGCACAATCAAGCGCATCCTGCCCGAAGGCCATACCGACTTCGTATTTGCGGTCGCCGCCGAGGAATTCGGTGTCGCGCTTTGCCTTATTCTCGTGGCTTTGTTCGCGTTCATCGTCATCCGCGCTTTGGTCAAGGCAATGCGTAACGACAATTCATTCATCCGCTTTGCCGGGGCAGGCCTCGCGATCTTGTTTGGATTGCAGTCGGCGATCAACATGGCGGTTAATCTCCATCTGATGCCGGCCAAGGGCATGACGTTGCCATTCATTTCTTACGGCGGCTCTTCTCTCATCTCGCTCGCTTACGGCATGGGAATGTTGCTCGCGCTGACCCGCGAACGGCCGCGCGCCAAGCTCGTCGGCGAGGTAGTGCTGGCTGCGAGCCCGGCGTGACGCACGGGGCGGCCCGGGCGCCGGTCCTGGTCGCGGCCGGCGGCACTGGTGGCCATTTGTTTCCCGCCGAGGCGTTGGCTGCCGCGCTGACCGAGCGCGGAATCCCCGTTCATCTTGCCACCGACCATCGCGCCGCCCGTTACAGTGGCGTGCTTGCCGACGAAGTCGTCCACGTCATTGCGAGCGCGACATTGCGCGCTCGAAATCCGATCGCCGTGCTGCGAACCGCCGCGGCGCTCGGCATCGGGCTCGTGCAAAGCTGGTCGTTGATCTGCCGCCTGAAACCTGCCGCAGTGATCGGCTTCGGCGGTTATCCGACCATACCGCCGGTGCTGGCGGCGGCATGGCGCGGAGTGCCGACCATCGCGCACGATGCCAACGCGGTCATCGGGCGCGCCAATCGTTTGTTGGCGCCGCGCGTTACTGCCGTCGCCACCACGTTTCCCGATGTATTCCGTGACGCTCCGGAACTTGCCGCCAAGGCGACGCTCACCGGCAATCCGGTGCGGCCGGCGGTCGTAGCGGCGGCCGCGACCGCTTACCCGGCCTCAGATGGCAAACTGCACCTCTTGGTGTTCGGCGGCAGTCAGGGCGCGCGAATCATGGCCGACGTCGTGCCGGCCGCCGTCGGTCTACTCGAACCCGGTCTGCGCGCACGGTTTGCGATTACGCAGCAGGCGCGCGAGGAGGATTTGAAGCGCGTCAACGACGCCTATACCGGACTCTCGATCGCAGCGGAAGTCGCAACCTTCTTTCCCGATCTGCCAGTACGTATCGCCGCGAGCCATTTGATCGTGGCGCGTTCTGGCGCCTCCACCGTCGCCGAGCTTTCGGCGATTGGGCGCCCCGCCATCTTGGTGCCTTTGCCGCATGCTTTGGATCAGGACCAGTTTGCCAATGCCGGCGTGCTGGCCGACGCAGGCGGCGCGATTCGGCTGCTACAGGAAGACTTTACTCCCCGCCGCCTGGCGGCCGAACTCGCCGCGCTGGCGGCGGCGTCGCGACGGCTTACCGATATGGCGTTAGCCGCGCGATCGGTCGGACGGCTCGACGCCGCCGACCGGCTTGCCGATCTGGTGCTGAAGGTAGCGGCGGACGGCGCAAACAAGTAGGTTCTGCCCGCTCGCGCTCAGGGAGATTACATGAAATTGCCGCTCGACATCGGCCCGGTGCATTTCGTCGGCATCGGCGGCATCGGTATGAGCGGCATCGCCGAGGTGATGGTCAATCTCGGCTACCGGGTGCAGGGCTCCGATCAGGCCGAGAACGCCAACGTCAAACGATTGCGCGACGAAGGCGTGAAAATCGCCATCGGCCAGGCCGCCGCCAACCTGGCCGGCGCCGAAGTCGTCGTTGTGTCCTCGGCGATCAAATCCGACAATCCGGAGCTGGTCGCGGCGCGCGCGCAGCGGTTGCCGGTGGTGCGCCGCGCCGAGATGTTGGCCGAGCTGATGCGGCTCAAGAGCTGCGTCGCCATAGCGGGCACCCATGGCAAGACCACGACGACCTCGATGGTGGCGGCACTGCTCGACGCCGCCGGCTTCGATCCCACCGTGATCAACGGCGGCATCATCAACGCCTATGGCACCAATGCGCGCCTCGGCGCCGGCGACTGGATGGTGGTTGAGGCCGACGAGTCGGACGGCACCTTCCTCAAGCTGCCCGCCGACATCGCGATCGTGACCAACATTGACGCCGAGCATCTCGATTACTTCAAGAACTTTGAGGCGGTGCAGGACGCGTTTCGCGCCTTCGTCGAGAATGTGCCGTTCTACGGCTTTTCGGTGATGTGCACGGATCATCCGGTGGTGCATAGCATGGTCGGACGCATCGACGATCACCGTATCATCACTTACGGCGAAAACCCGCAGGCCGATGTGCGGCTGCTCGACGTCTCGCATGCTGGTGGCGCATCGCTGTTCACGGTCGCTTTTCGCGATCGCGCGGGACAGTCAGTGAGCGAGATCAAGAAAGTGGCTTTGCCGATGCCGGGCCGGCACAACGCGCTTAACGCCACGGCTGCGATCGCGGTCGCGCATGAGCTTGGCGTTGGCGACAACGTGATCCGTGACGCGCTGGCCGGGTTCGGCGGAGTGCGGCGGCGCTTCACCCGCACCGGCACCTGGAATGGAGTGACCGTCATCGACGATTACGGGCATCATCCGGTCGAGATTGCCGCGGTGTTGAAGGCTGCGCGTGAATCGACCAAGGACCAGGTGATCGCCGTGGTGCAGCCGCATCGCTACACCCGGCTCGCCGCTTTGTTCGAGCAGTTCTGCACCTGTTTCAACGATGCCGATGCCGTGATTGTCGCGCAGGTCTATTCGGCGGGCGAACCGCCAATCCCCGGCTTTGATCGCGATGCGCTGGTACAAGGCTTGCGCAATCACGGCCACCGCCACGTTGTGGCGCTGGACTTGCCGGAAAAACTCGCCGGGCTTATCGCTGGTATGGCGCATGCGGGAGACTACGTCGTCTGCCTCGGTGCCGGCTCGATCACGCAATGGGCCTATGCGCTGCCGAGAGAATTGGCGGCGGCGAAGAGTTGAGATCATTCCGCCGTGATCAAACAATGCCTGGCGGTGCGCCACGTCGCCTTCGAGGATCTCGGCTTGCTTGCGCCGTTGGTGGCGGCGCGCGGCTACGGCGTGCGCTACCATGATGCCGGGGTCCAGGCGTTCAACGCGGAAACGCTGTTGGAGCCCGAACTCGTCGTGGTGCTCGGCGGTCCGATCGGGGTTTATGAACAGGAGACCTATCCGTTCATTGCCGACGAGATCGCGGCGATCGCCGCGCGTCTTCAGGCGGACAAACCGATCCTCGGCATTTGTCTTGGCGCACAGATGATGGCGGCGGCGCTCCACGCCAAGGTTGCGCCCGGTCGGGCCAAGGAGATTGGCTGGGCGCCGTTGACGCTGACCGGGGACGGGCAGAGATCGCCGCTCGCTCCGCTCGGCGCGACGCCGGTGCTGCATTGGCACGGCGACAATTGCGAACTGCCGGAGGGCTGCGCATTGCTGGCGTCGACGCCGGATTGCCCGGTGCAGGCGTTCTTGCGCAATCCGGCCCAACTTGCCTTGCAATTCCATCTGGAGACCGAGCCGGCGCGGTTCGAAAGGTGGCTGGTCGGGCACACCGTCGAACTCGGCAAAGCCGGCATCGATCCGCGCGAACTGCGCAAGCAGGCGCGCACGCTCGGTCCGGCGACCCGCGAGCTTGGGCAAAAGGTTCTGGCGGCGTGGCTCGATAAGGCGGTTGGAGCCGCGGTATGAGCTTTCCCGATACCGCCGCATTGCGCGCGAAAATGCCGGCCTTGCGCGGGCGGTTCGTTGCGAACCAGCCGCTCGCCGAGTTGAGTTGGTTTCGCGTCGGCGGGCCAGCGCAACTTTTGTTCATGCCGGAGGACGAGGAAGACCTGGCTTACCTGTTGGCGCGTCTGCCCAACGAGATTCCCGTCAGCGTGATCGGGCTCGGCTCCAATCTCATCGTCCGCGACGGCGGCGTACCCGGCCTCGTGATCAGGCTTGGACGCGGCTTCGGCGAGATTGCCGTCGAAAACACCGACATACGCGTCGGCGCGGCGGTGCCCGACGTCAAAGTGGCGCGCACGGCGCAAGAGGCGGGCATCGCCGGGCTGTCGTTCCTGCGCGGCATTCCCGGCGCCATCGGCGGCACATTGCGCATGAACGGCGGCGCTTATGGTCGCGAAACCAAGGACACGCTCATCGAGGCGCGGGCTGTCGATCGATCGGGCCGCGTCCACGTGCTCGGCAGTGTCGATATGCATTACGCGTACCGCCACTGCGGAGCGCCGGACGAGTACATCTTTACGCAAGCGAGGTTCCGCGGCGAACGCGGCGATCCGGCCGCGATCGCGGCCGAAATGGACAAGATCACCGAAAGCCGCGAGGCCACTCAGCCGGTTAAGAGCCGTACCGGCGGCTCGACCTTCAAGAATCCGCCCGGCGCGAAAAAGGCCTGGCAGCTGATCGATGCTGCCGGCTGTCGGGGCCTGCGCGTCGGCGCCGCGCGAGTTTCTGACTTGCACTGCAATTTCCTGATCAACCTCGGCCATGCGACCGCTGCCGAGATCGAGACGCTCGGCGAAACGGTACGGCGGCGTGTCAAGGAAAACTCCGGCATCGATCTCGAATGGGAGATCAAGCGGATCGGCATTACGAAATAGCGTAATCTCCCCGCTATGGCGAAGCGCAATCCGATCCTCATTGTCGGCGGCGGGCTTGGCGGACTGACGACAGCGCTCGCTTTAGCGCGCCGCGGCTGGCCGACGTGCGTGCTTGAAGGCGCGCCGCAATTCGGCGCCATCGGCTACGGCATACAGTTCGGACCGAACGTTTTTCACGTGTTCGATCGCCTGGGCCTCAGCGAGGAGGTGCTGGCGATAGCGGACTTCCCCGTGGCGCTCTCGATGATGGACGCGCTGAGCGGCAAGGAGCTCATTCACATCCCGAGCGGCGCCTCGTTCCGCGCGCGCTTTAAATATCCCTACATCGTCGTGCATCGCATCGATGTGCACAATGTTCTGCTCGACGCCTGCCGGCAGCGTAGCGCCATCGAACTCGTTCCCGATGCGATGGTGACGGCCTTTGGAGACCGCGGCGACAGCGTCACCGTCGAGGTTGCGGACGGGCGGTCCTTCACTGGGGCCGCGGTTGTGGCTGCGGACGGGTTTCGCTCGCTGTTCCGCAGCAAGTTGATCGGCGACGGCGAGCCGCGCCCGAGCGGCTATGTGGCGCTTCGGACCATTGTGCCGATGCCGGAGTTGAAAGCGGATATCGCCCGCGATCGCGTCGCGCTGTGGAGCGGGCCCGGGCTTCACGTCGTGCACTATCCGCTGCGTCACGGCACCGAGTTCAACATCGTTGCGGTGTTTCGCACCGCGAGCCATACCGAGAAGGGCGATCCGGCGGTCTGTCGCGCCGAGCTTGAGCACACCTACCGTGACGTCTATCCGGCGGCGCGCGCCTTGATCGGTATGCTGGACTTGCGCTGGCGGCGCGCGGTTGCCGACCGCGATCCGGTTCGCCACTGGCACCAGGGCCGCGTCGTCCTGCTTGGCGACGCCGCGCATGCGCCGCTGCAATCCCTGGCGCAAGGGGCCGGCATGGCAATCGAAGACGGCCTTTGTCTTGGCGAATTGATCGAGGCCACCGGCGGCGACTTCGCCGTAGCCTTCCGCCGTTTCGAGGCGGCGAGGTTGCTGCGCACCGCGCGGGTGCAGCTTGAATCGCGAAAGCTTTGGGACTTCTACCACCTCGACGAAGGCGTCGCCCGTGACGTCCGTAACGCGACGGTGACCGACTGGGACGAGGCGCATCTGTTCAAATGCCTGTCGTGGCTCTACGACGGCGCCGTTATGCCGGACGCCAAAGCGCCCTGAGACTCTCGATTTTTCGCCAATAGTGGATTCTATTGGTGACCCAGCGAATCAGCGGGGATCGCTGACGAACCAGGCTGGGGCATGGCCAAGCACGTCGCCGTTCTGATGGGGGGCTGGTCGGCCGAGCGCGAGGTATCGCTGCGCTCGGGCAACGCCTGTGCCGACGCGCTCACTCGTGTCGGCTATCGGGTTACCGCGATCGACGCCAATCGTGAGGTGGCGGCGGCGCTCACGGCGGCGAAGCCTGATGTGGCCCTCAACGTCCTGCATGGCCGGCCAGGCGAGGATGGCACCCTGCAAGGCGTGCTCGAAATCCTCGGCATCCCCTACAGTCACTCCGGCGTGCTCGCCTCGGCGCTTGCCATGCACAAAAGCTTGGCCAAGGCGGTGTTTCGCTCCGCCGGTATCCCCGTCGCGGACGATTTGGTGGCGACGCGCTTCGAAGCTGCGCAACGGCACCTGATGACGCCGCCCTATGTGATCAAGCCGCTGGCGGAAGGCTCCAGCGTGGGGGTCTTTATCGTCACCGAGGACCATCCGCATCCTCCGCAAGAGCTGTTTCGCGACGATTGGGCGTTCGGCGATAAAGTACTGATCGAGCGCTATATTCCAGGCAAGGAGCTGACTAGCGCTGTTGTTGGCGACCGAGCGCTGGATGTCATCGAGATCGTGCCGGCGACGCGCTTCTACGACTACGAAGCCAAGTATGCCGCTGGCGGCTCCAAGCACCTGCTGCCGGCGCAAATTTTACCAAATGTTTACCAGGAAGTCCGCAGATTGAGCCTGGCTGCCCACGGCGCGCTTGGCTGCCGCGGCGTAAGCCGCGCGGACTTCCGATACGACGATCGGGGAACGGGAAAGCTGGTCTGTCTTGAGATCAATACGCAGCCGGGCATGACCGAAACTTCGCTCGTGCCCGAGCTTGCGACGTATGCGGGCATCACCTTCGACGAGCTGGTACGATGGATGGTGGAGGACGCCTCGACCAACCGCTGATGCGGTCGAGGCCAGACGCTGCGGAAGACATTGGCGCGCCGTATGACGGGCGGTCTCATCCGCGCGCGTTCGACCGCTTTGCCGATTTCACCGATTACCGCCGGCGCTTCGGCCGCTGGCGCTCGCGCATCATGCGGGTGCCCCCGCCCGGCGTGGGTGTCGCCGGCTCGGCTTTATTGCTTGCCGCCACACTCGGTTACGGCGTGGTTGCCGGCGGTCACGTCGCCGACGTGGTCGCCTGGTTGAAAGATGCCCGCGACGAGGCCGCCAGCACGCTCGGTTTCGGTATCGCTGCGGTTTCGCTGACCGGACCGAAGGAAGTCAGCCGCGAGGAAGTTCTAACCACCGCCGGCGTGACCGGGCGGGCCTCGCTTCTTTTTCTCGACGCCGATGCCGCGCGCGCCCGCTTGATGGCTAATCCGTGGATTGCCGATGCGGCCATCCTCAAGCTCTATCCCGATCGGCTCCAGATCACCGTCACTGAGCGGCAGGCTTTCGCGCTTTGGCAGGAAAACGGCCGCCTCAGCGTCATTGCCGCCGATGGCACTGTACTCGAGCCGTTTGTCGAAGACCGCTATCGCAGCTTGCCGCTGGTGGTCGGGCGCGGTGCCGAGCGGCAGGCCGAAGACTTCCTCGCCGTCGTCGACCGTTATCCAGATATCCGCGCATTGGTGCGGGCGTCGATCCTGGTCGCGCAGCGGCGCTGGAATTTGCGCCTCGCCAACGGCATCGATGTGCGTTTGCCGGAAGGTAACGTCGCGCCGGCACTCGACCGGCTGGTGATGCTCGATCGCGAAAGGAAGCTGTTGTCACGCGACATCGTCGCGGTGGATCTGCGGCTGCCGGATCGGGTGAGCGTGCGGCTCTCGGACGCGGCGGCGCAGGCGCGTGACGACGCCCTCAAGGCGAAAGACAAGAAGAAAAAGGGAGGCGATGCGTGAGCGCCCTCTCTTACGGTCTTACGCCGAAGATGAAACCGGTCTCGCCGCGCAAGAGCGCGCTGATCGCCGCCCTCGATATCGGTTCGAGTAAAGTTGCTTGCCTGATCGCCCGATTGCGGCCGCATCCGCCGCAGCAAGTGCTGACCCGTAGAACCCACGGCATCGAGGTCGTCGGCTTCGGGCACGCAGCCGCGCGCGGCACCAAAGGGGGCGGCGTAGTCAATCTGGCGCAAGCCGAAGAGGCGATCCGGCAGGCGGTCGATGCCGCCGAGCGCATGGCCTCGGTGGAAATTGAATCGGTCGTGCTGTCGGTCTCGGCCGGCCGGCTAGCGAGCGATTTGTTCGCCGCCGAAATCAAAATTGCCGGCGGCGCGGTGACTGAGGGCGATATTGCCCGCGTGTTGAGCGCCGGTCATCGCCACTCGCTGCGCGACGGGCGAGCAGTCCTGCATTCGCTGCCGATCGGCTATTCGATCGACGGCGGCAACGGCATCCGCGACCCGCGCGGCATGCTCGGCGAGCGTTTCGGCGTCGACATGCATGTCGCCACCACCGACATCGCCGCCGCGCGGAACCTGATGCTCGCGGTGGAGCGCTGCCATCTGGACATCGAGGCGATGGTCGCGAGCCCTTACGTGTCGGCGCTCTCCGTGCTGGCCGATGATGAGGCCGATTTGGGCGCGGCCGTCGTCGATGTGGGTGCCGGCACTACCACCACAGCTGTATTCCTCGGCGGCCGCTTTGTTCACTCGCAAGGCTTCGCTGTGGGCGGACACAACGTCACGCTTGACATCGCGCGCGGACTAAACACGAGCGTCGCCGACGCCGAGCGAATCAAAACGTTTTATGGCAGTGTCCTGATCGGAGGATCGGACGAACGCGACATGATCACGGTGCCGCCGATCGGCGAGGATGAACGCGAGCAGACGCAATTCGTGCCGCGGTCGGCGCTCGGGCACATCATCCGGCCGCGCGTCGAGGAAATTCTGGAAATGGTGCGCGACCGTCTGTCGGCATCGTCGTTTGCGAGCGAACCGCGCGGGCGCGTGATCCTTACCGGTGGCGCGAGTCAGATGACCGGACTGTCCGAGCTTGCGTCGCAAATTCTTAATCGGCCGGTGCGTATCGGCCGCCCGCTCGGAATTGCCGGATTACCGGACGCTGCCAAGGGCGCGGCATTTGCCGCCGCGACCGGGCTTTTGGTTTATCCGCAGGCGGCGCATCTCGAATATTTCGAAGCACGCAATAAGCGGCATTTGGCGAATGGCACGGGCGGCTACATCGCCCGCGTCGGACAGTGGCTGCGCGAAAGTTTCTGATGGCCCCCAGGCGCGCAACCAAACCATCACAACGGCCGGTGGCGGACTGGCCGGGGCCGGGCGTTGAACACGCCCGCGCATGAAAGAAGAGGCAACCATGACCATCAACCTGAAGATTCCTGATATCCGTGAGCTGAAGCCGCGCATAACGGTGTTTGGCATCGGCGGTGCTGGCGGCAACGCCGTCAACAACATGATCAACGCCGGCCTGCAGGGCGTCGATTTCGTCGTGGCGAACACCGACGCGCAGGCGCTCACCATGTCAAAGGCCGAGCGCATCATTCAAATGGGTACGCAGGTGACCGAAGGTCTGGGCGCCGGCTCCCAACCCGACGTCGGCCGCGCGGCGGCCGAAGAAGTGATCGACGAAATTCGCGATCACCTCTCCGGTGCCCACATGGTGTTCGTGACCGCCGGCATGGGCGGCGGCACCGGAACCGGTGCGGCGCCGGTCATCGCCAAGACCGCGCAGGAAATCGGCATTCTCACCGTCGGCGTCGTGACCAAGCCGTTTCATTTCGAAGGCCAGCGCCGCATGCGTATCGCCGAAGGCGGCATCCAGGAGCTGCAAAAGTGCGTCGACACGTTGCTGATCATCCCGAATCAGAATCTGTTCCGGGTAGCAAATGAGAAGACGACATTCGCCGACGCCTTCGCCATGGCCGACCAGGTGCTGTATTCCGGCGTCGCTTGCATCACCGATTTGATGGTCAAGGAAGGCCTGATCAACCTCGACTTCGCCGATGTGCGCGCGGTCATGCGCGAAATGGGCAAGGCGATGATGGGGACCGGTGAGGCCGAGGGCGAAAAGCGAGCGCTGGCTGCCGCCGAGGCGGCGATCTCCAATCCGTTGATCGACGACGCTTCGATGAAAGGTGCAAGAGGCCTTCTCATCTCCATCACCGGCGGCCGCGACCTTACGCTTTACGAAGTCGACGAGGCGGCAACACGTATTCGTGAAGAAGTCGATCAGGATGCCAATATTATTGTCGGCGCGACATTCGACGAAAGCCTCGACGGCATCATTCGCGTTTCGGTTGTCGCCACCGGCATCGATCATGCTTTGGCGGCGCAGCGCTCCCCGGCGGTCGATCCGGAGATGCGCATTGCTGCCGTCACCAAAGGGCTGCGCGCCGAATTCCGCCAAACAGGCCGAGCGGGTGGAGAAGCCTGAGCCGGTCCGGCCAGTCGCTGCCGCGCCGGCGCCGGCGACGCCCGCGTCCGTCAACGATTCAATCGAATCCGCCAAGGCTGCGATGGCGGCGGCGATCCTGCCGCAGGCCGCTCACGACGTGATCATTCGGCCGCTGGGTCCTAAGCCGACGTTGTTCATGGACTCACCCGCAAGCGGGCCGGAGCAGCCTGAGCACCCTGAACCGGAAGCGTTCATTCCCCCGCAACCGGAACGGATGCCGGCACGTGGCATGCGCATGCCTCGGATCGACGAATTGCCGATCCCGGCGCAGAACGAGATTCGCGCCCGGCGCGGCGAGCTTTCCAAAGAGCACCCGGAAAAGCGCCGCATGACTCTGCTGCAGCGTCTGGCGGCCGTTGGTCTCGGCCGGCGTGAGGATGAGGAAGAGGCGCCGGTGGCACCGCGCACGGCGCCGTCGCTTCCGCCGGCCGCCGAACGGCCGCCCGGGCGGCCTGCAGCGCGGACAGAATCGCGCCAGGAGCCGGTCTCCGAATACGCCAAGCGCCCAGCCCCGCAGGGCCTGGACCAGCACGGCCGGCAGGCCACTGTGCATAACCGGGGCGAAGAGGACCAGCTCGACATCCCCGCTTTCCTGCGCCGGCAGGCCAATTGACGGATCTTCCGCAAGCTTATTGCCCGCGCCGCGGCAGCAGCTACGGCGTGGGTTTTCTTTAAAGCTAAGTATTTGAATTTATTAGTCTATTATATTTTCAACCCGGTACCAATCGTTCAGCCCGTCCCCATAACGCTGTGCCTGCCGCGGCGCTTTTTGGCTGCCGGCGGGCAAAAGCTCGGCCGAAAAAGGTAACACTTGGTAAGAAACCGTGAGTTGGCCGGAAACTGTGCGGTCAGTATGGTTTGCCCGGTATTGGGGGAGTTGTGTGGGGGTAGTGTATCGGGGTCTCGCCGCTGGCGGATGACTTTTTGTACAGAACCTTCGCGTTCCTCAAGTTGGGGTTGCCGATTGCTCACGCGATCCGGCTATGAGGTGTAGGGCATGACAAGGGGCACGTACGCCGGCAGGCAAACGACGCTGCGCCAGCAAGTCAGTGTGTCCGGCATCGGCGTGCATTCGGGTTCGCCCGTCACCGTCATCCTTCATCCGGCTGAAGCGGATAGCGGCATCGTCTTCTGGCGTGGCGGTATTGACGGCGGCAAAGACCGCCAACTCTTGGCCAGTTTTCGCTCGGTGACGGCGACCGAATTTGCCACCGTACTTGGTGATCGGGGTGGCCCGGCGGTTTCGACCACCGAACACATCCTCGCCGCGCTGTACGCTCTCGGGGTCGACAATGCCGTCGTTGAAGTGGACGGTCCCGAAGTCCCGATCATGGACGGCAGCGCCGCGTCCTTCGTCGACGCTATCGATCAGGCCGACATCGAGACGCTGTCTGCGTCGCGCCGTTACATCAGGGTGCTACGGCCGGTGCGGGTCAATACCGACGGTTGCTATGGTGAGTTGCGCCCCTACGCGCGCGGTCTGCGCGTTGAGGCCGAGATCGAGTTTGCCGATTCACTGATCGGCCGGCAAAGCTTCGCGCTCGACATTGAGCCGCAGCTATTCCGCCGCGAATTGGCGCGTGCCCGCACCTTCGGCTTCATGCGTGATGTGGCGAAACTCTGGAGCGCCGGTTACGCGCTCGGCGCTTCGTTCGAGAATACCGTGGTGGTGGCGGATAATCGCGTCCTCAACAGCGACGGGATGCGCTTCCCCGACGAGTTTGTCCGCCACAAGGTCGTTGACGCGATTGGCGACTTGGCGCTCGCCGGCGCCCCGTTGATGGCCGCTTATCGATCGGTACGCGGCGGGCATAAGCTCAATCACGCCGTGGTCACGGCGCTGATGGCCGATCCGAGCGCCTGGACCCATAGCGAGTTGGAAGAGCCGCTGCGGCGCGGTCGCGGTCATGCCGACATCGCAGCCGGCTTCGCAACGGCAGCGTACGGCCCCGACGTCTCTTGATTTCGTTAAGCTTTTCGCCTTAATCCGGGCCGATTGTCGGCCTAATCAGCATTGGGATCGCCGGGTATACTGCCCCGCATAGGACGCGGCAGAAAACGGGGCTTATGCCGCTGCGGACGGGATTTTCATTACGGTGATGATAGGGTGGTTACAGGGATCGTGGCGGTCCGGTCGCAAGCTGCGCGCGCTGGCGAGCGTGTTGGCATTGCTGGTGATTGTCGCGCCTGTTTTGGGCTGCGGCATGTTGAGCAAAGACGAGGATGTCGTTCCTCAAGGCTCCGCCGACAAGCTCTATAACGAGGGCCTTTTCCTGCTCAACAACAAGCAGGAATACGATGATGCGGCCAAAAAATTCGATCAGGTCGACCGGGAAAATCCCTATTCCGACTGGGCGCGCAAGGCGCTGCTGATGTCGGCTTACTCATACTATCAGGCGCAGAAATACGATGAGTGCATCAACGTGGCCAAGCGTTACGTGACGCTGCATCCCGGCAGTCCCGACGCCGCCTACGCGCAGTATCTGATCGGCGTTTCCTATTACGATCAGATACCGGACGTTCTTCACGATCAGGCGCGCGCCGACAAGGCGATAGCGGCTCTCGCGGAGGTGGTGCGCAAATATCCGGACACGGAATATGCGTTCAACGCCAAGAAAAAAATCGACGTCGCGCGTGATCAGCTTGCCGGCAAGGAAATGGAGATCGGCCGCTTCTACATGAAGAAGCGCGACTTCACCGGCGCCATCAACCGCTTCAAAGTCGTGGTGACGCAATACCAAACCACGCGCGAGGTGGAGGAGGCGCTGGAGCGCTTGACCGAGGCATATCTCTCGATCGGCATCGTTGATGAGGCGCAAACCGCGGCCGCGGTGCTGGGGCACAATTTCCCCGACAGCCCGTGGTACAAAGATGCTTACAAGCTGGTGAAGTCCGCCGGCGTCGAGCCGAACGAGAACAAGGCTTCGTGGCTGAGCCGCGCGTTCCGGGGACTGGGTTAGAGCGCGGCTGACCAGGAGAACGGACGACAGGACAAGGAATCATCACTATCATCTGGCCCTGGTTCGCCTTCCTCGGTCATCTGCCGTCATGCTCGCACGCCTCTCCATCCGCGACATCATTCTGATCGATCGCCTGGATATCGACTTTGGCGCCGGCCTTGCCGTGCTCACCGGCGAGACCGGCGCCGGCAAGTCGATCCTGCTCGACGCGTTCGCGCTTACGCTCGGCGCGCGCGGCGACGCAACTTTGGTCCGCGAGGGCGCCGAGCAGGGCCAGGTGACCGCTGGTTTCGAAATCGGCAAGGAGCATCCGGCGTGGCGCCTGCTTGCCGACAATGACCTTGCAGCGGAAGACGAATTAATTTTACGCCGCGTGCAGTTCACCGACGGCCGCACGCGTGCTTTCATCAACGACCGGCCGGTGAGCGTGCAGGTCTTGCGCGCGCTCGGCGCGGTACTGGTGGAAATCCACGGACAGCATGACGAGCGCGCCTTCGTCGAGGCGGCGACCCACCGCGCGCTGCTCGACGCTTCCGGCGGCCTTGAGGATCAGACCGCCGAAGTGCGCCGGCTGTGGGATGAGCGGCGTGCGCACGAAGCCGCGGTCGAGGCGCATCGCGCCGAGGTCGAACGGGCGCGCCGCGAGGCCGATTGGTTGCGCCATGCCGTCGACGAGCTTGGCCGCCTGGCGCCGCAAACCGGCGAGGAAACCGCGCTGGCGGAGCGGCGCGCCGCCATGATGCAGGCGGAAAAGTCCGCCGAGGATCTACGCGCGACGCACGAGACGCTCAGCGGCGCCCAATCGCCGGTGCCGCCCCTTGCCACCGCCGTGCGGCGGCTGGAGCGGCGCGCGGCACAGGCGCGGGCGCTGATAGAACCGGTGGCGAAGGCGATGGATGCCGCTTTGACCGCGCTCGAGGAAGCGCGCACCCACCTCGAACACGCGCTGCGCGTGGCGGAATACGATCCGGCTGAACTTGAGCGCATCGAGGAGCGGCTGTTCGCATTGCGCGCCGCCGGTCGCAAATACAACGTACCGGTCGACGACCTGGCGGCCCTCGCGGGCCGCTACGCAAGCGATCTGGCGCTGATCGATGCCGGCGCGGAGCGGCACACCGCGCTGGGGGCGGAGGCGCAAGCCGCCGCGGTGCGTTACCGGCGGGCGGCGGAGGTGCAAGCGGCCGAGCGGCGGCGCGCGGCCGCGGCGCTCGACAAAGCCGTCAACGCCGAACTCAAGCCGCTGCGGCTCGAACGGGCGCAATTCTCCACACAAATCGAGGCCGAAGGTGAAGGCCCCAACGGCCTCGACCGGGTCGAATTCTGGGTGCGCACGAATCCGGGTACGCGGCCGGGGCCGCTGATGAAAGTTGCTTCCGGCGGCGAGCTCGCGCGCTTTCTGCTGGCGCTCAAGGTGGTGCTCGCCGACCGCGGTTCGGCGCCAACGCTTGTCTTCGACGAGATCGACACCGGCGTCGGCGGCGCCATTGCCGACGCCATCGGGGTGCGACTGGCGCGGCTTGCGTCCGGCGTGCAGGTGATCGCCGTGACGCATGCGCCGCAAGTGGCGGCGCGCGCCGACCGCCACTATCTCATTAGCAAGGATGCGCTCGCCAAAGGCAAGCGGGTCGCCACCCGCGTCGCCGAGCTTAAAGCCGAGCGCCGCCGCGAGGAGATCGCCCGCATGCTCGCCGGCGCCGAAATCACCGCCGAAGCCCGCGCCGCCGCCGAGCGTCTGATCCGCGCCGCGGGCTGATGTCCTGTCATGCCGCGCCGCGAGAAGACCGACACGTCTGTCGAGGGTTTGACAGAAAAGCAAGTCAAGGCCGAATACGCGCGGCTTGAAGCCGAAATCGCCGGTCATGATCGCCGTTACTATCAGGAAGACGCGCCGACGGTCTCCGACTCCGAATATGACCGGCTCCGCCAGCGCTACGCCGCGATCGAGGCGCGGTTTCCACAACTGCGAACGCTGGAGAGCCTGACGCAGCGCGTCGGCGCCGCGCCTTCGGCGCGCTTCGCCAAAGTGCGGCACGCGGTGCCGATGCTTTCGCTGGATAACGCTTTCGCCGACGAAGACGTGGTCGATTTCGTCGCCCGCATCCGCCGTTTCCTGCGCCTTGCCGAAGATGCGCCGATCGCGTTTTCCGCCGAGCCGAAGATCGACGGCCTATCGATGTCGCTCCGCTACGAAGGCGGCGAGCTAGTCACCGGCGCGACGCGCGGCGACGGCAGCGAGGGCGAAGATGTCACCGCCAATGTAAAAACGCTCGCCGACGTTCCCAAGAAGCTCAAGGCCAAAAACCTGCCGGCAATCTGCGAGGTGCGCGGCGAAGTCTATATGACCAAGCACGCGTTCCTCGAACTAAACCGCAAGCAGGCGGAAGCCGGCAAGCAGCTTTATGTCAATCCGCGCAATACGGCCGCCGGCTCGTTGCGGCAGCTCGACCCGTCGGTCACCGCATCGCGGCCGCTGGGCTTCTTCGCCTACGCCTGGGGCGAGATGAGCGAGATGCCGGCCGACACCCAATCCGGCATGATCAAATGGTTCGAGCATTGCGGCTTCAAGACCAATCCACTGACCAAAGTGTGCCGTTCGGTCGAGGAATTGCTGACCTTCCACCGCGAAATCGAAACCCAGCGCTCGCATCTCGACTACGATATCGACGGCGTCGTTTACAAAGTCGACCGGCTCGACTGGCAGGAGCGCCTCGGCTTTGTCTCGCGTTCGCCGCGTTGGGCGATTGCGCACAAATTTCCCGCCGAGAAGGCGACCACGATCGTCAAGGACATCGAAATCCAGGTCGGCCGCACCGGCGCGCTGACCCCGGTCGCCAAGCTCGAGGCGGTGACGGTGGGAGGCGTGGTGGTGCAGAACGCCACCCTGCACAACGAGGAAGAGATCAAACGGCTCGACGTTCGCGTCGGCGACACGGTAACAATCCAACGCGCCGGTGACGTCATCCCGCAGGTCCTGGGCGTGGTCGCGGACAAGCGCCCGCGCGGCAGCAAGCCTTATCAATTTCCGAAAAAGTGCCCGTGTCCATTGCACACCGCCGTGGTCCGCGAGGTCATTGCCGGCGGCGAGGAGGGCGCGCGCGCCCATTGCATCGGCGAATTCGCCTGTCCGTTCCAGGCCATCGAGCACCTCAAGCATTTCGTTTCGCGCCGCGCTTTCGACATCGACGGTCTCGGCGAGAAGCAGATCGAGTTGTTCTACGAGAAGGAATGGGTCCGCGAGCCGGCCGATATCTTCACGCTCGAGGCCCGTAATAAAAAAATCCACCTCGAACAGGTGGAGGGATTCGGCGAGGTCTCGGTGCGCAATCTATTTGCCGCCATCGCCGCGCGGCGCGAGATTTCACTGGAGCGATGCACTTACGCGCTCGGCATCCGCCACGTCGGCGAGACCACCGCGGTCGCGTTGGCGCGTGGCTACGGCAGTTGGGCGGCCTTCCATGCGGCATGCCTCAAGCTCGCCAAGGACGACGAGGAAACCAAGCACGAAATGGACGCGCTCGATCAGATCGGCGACACGGTGATTGAGAGTGTAAGCGACTATTTCAGAGAGGCCCACAACCGCCGGCGCGTCGAGCGGTTGGCCGAGCAGGTTACCATTCTCGATGCCGAGAAGCCGCGCGCCGATTCGGCCGTCGCCGGCAAGACCGTGGTGTTCACCGGCACGCTGGAGAAGATGACGCGCGACGAAGCCAAGGCTTCCGCCGAGCGGCTCGGCGCCAAGGTGTCGGGCTCGGTTTCCAAAAAGACCGACTACGTGGTCGCCGGCCCGGGCGCCGGTTCGAAACTTGCCGACGCCAAAAAGCTTGGCGTCAAGGTTTTGACCGAAGAGGAGTGGATGAAGCTAATCCGCTGATGCCTCACCATCCAGGCCTTGTTCGCTCGTTCATTTAGACGTCGATGCCCGGCACAAGGCCGGGCATGACGCCTTATTATTATGGGACGTCCCGCCGCGCGGGACGGTCGTCAAATTCTTCCGACTAAGACCAGAATAAGGACGATGATCAGGATGAGGCCGAGCCCGCCACCCGGGTAATAGCCCCAACCGGTTGAATACGGCCACGTCGGCAACGCGCCGATGAGCAACAGAACCAAAATAACGATTAGGATAGTGCCAAGCATGACGTTTCCTCGCTCCATCCAACCCGGCGAGAAAACGTTGCGTTGAACCAAAAGTTCCGCTGCGGCAACAGAGAAGGTTAAAGCCGCTTGAGCGTCTGCGTCGCCGCGAACAGCCACGCGCGGGTCGGCACGTCCACCAGCGGATTTAACGCTTCGCGCACGCGTGCGTGGTAAGCGTCGAGCCATGCGGTTTCGTCGCCGGTCAGCATCGAAGGTTCGATCAGCCGCCTGTCGATCGGCGCCAGCGTCAGCGACTCGAAGGCGTTGAGCGGCTTTTCCGCGTCGAGCGAGGGCGGCGCCTCGGTGACCAGAATCAGATTCTCGATACGGATGCCGTAGGCGCCGGTGCGATAATAGCCGGGCTCGTTGGAGAGGATCATGCCGCGTTTGAGCACCGCGCTGCCGAGCTTGGAGATGCGCGCCGGCCCTTCGTGCACCGACAAATAGCTGCCGACGCCGTGGCCGGTGCCGTGGTCGAAATCAAGTCCCGTCCGCCACAGGAACTGCCGCGCCAGCGTGTCGAGCTGCGCGCCGGTGGTGCCTTCGGGGAAGATCGCGCGCGCCACCGCGATGTGTCCCTTAAGCACAAGCGTGAAATTGCGGCGCATCTCGGGGGTCGGATTACCGACCGCGATGGTGCGCGTGATGTCGGTAGTGCCGTCCTCGTATTGGCCCCCTGAGTTAAGGAGAAACAGTTCGCCGGGCGCGATGCGGCGATTGCTGTTGCGGGTCACACGATAATGCACGATGGCGCCGTTCGGCCCGGCGCCGGCGATGGTCGGGAAGGAAACATCCTTGAGCAGGCCGGTGTCGCGGCGAAAGCTTTCGATCGCCTCGACCGCGTCGATTTCGGTTAGTTGGCCGCGCGGCGCCTGCAAATCGAACCAGGCGAGAAAATGCGTCACCGCCGCGCCGTCGCGCAGCTGCGCGGCGCGGGCGCCGGCGATCTCGGTCGCGTTCTTCACCGCCTTTAACGCCGCAATCGGATCGGGGCCGCGCACGATTTCACCGCCGTTGTCGGCAATCAGCCGGGCGATGGCTTCCGGACAACTACTCGGGTCGAGCCGGGCCGTACGGTGTGCCTCTCCGAATGCGGCCAGATCGCGTTCGAAGGCGGCGTTCGGGCGAATGTCGGCGATTTCTTCCAGGTTGGGGCGAATTTCATTGCCGAGCTTGCGCAAGTCGACAAACAAAGCGGGGCGGCCTTCTTTCGGTACCGTCGCGAAGGCGAGCACCACTGGCGTATGCGGAATATCGCTGCCGCGGATATTGAACAGCCACGACACCGCGTGCGGGTCGGTGACCAACAGCGTGTCGGCGGAGGTTTTTTGCAGTTCGGCACAGACGCGCTTGAGCTTGCAGGCGGTGTCTTCGCCGGCATAGCGCTGGTCGTGCGCTACCACCGCGCCGAGCGGCGGCGGCGGGCGATCGGTCCAGATCGCGTCGATCGGGTTGTCGTCCACCGGCACCAGCGTCGCATGCGCGGCCGCACAAGCTTTGGCGAGCCGCTCGGCGCCGTCCACGGTGTGCAGCCAGGGCGAATAGCCGAGCTTGGCGCCGGCCGGCAGGTTGGTCTCGATCCAGGCCGGCGGCGGATCGTCGACCAGATGCGCGATGGCAAAGATCGCGCCGTCGACTTCTTCGCGCACCTGCACCTGGTAGCGGCCATCGACGAACAGGACGGCGCGGTCCGCCAACACGATCGCCAGCCCGGCCGAGCCGGTGAAGCCGGTTAGCCAGGCGAGCCGTTCGCCGCTGGGCGGCACGTATTCGTTCTGGAAGCGGTCGGCGCGCGGCACGATGAAGCCATCGAGGCCGCGCTGCGTGAGCTCGGCGCGCAGCGCCGCCACCCGCGGCGCGGCATCGCCGCGGCCGGCGCGATCCTCGAACGACTGGAAATGAGCTTCGAACATGCGCGGCAATCTACGGGCAAACCGCAGTGAGTTGGAGTCGCGCGACTCTGCTCCCTCCCCCCTCGTGGGGGAGGGTCGGGGAGGGGGTTTTATCGGCCGGCGAAAACCCCACCCCTAACCCCTCCCCACGACGGGGAGGGGAACGCGCCGAGCGAGTGGCGGCCGCCTGAAAACGAGCGTGCCCCAGCCGTCGAGCGTGATCCGCCGCTCGAGCGCCAGCGGGCGGTAAGCGGCGATGATCGCATTGGCCTGCGCGGGCAGCAGGCCGGACAGCACGAGGCGGGCGCCGGGAGCAGCAAGCCGCCGCAACGGAACGGCCAGCCGCAGGAGGATCCCGAGCAGGATGTTGGCGAAAATCACGTCGAATGGGGCGCCGGCGCGCAAGCTTGCGGCGGTGACGCCGGCCGCCTGCATCACGTCCACCATCGCGCCTGTTTGATTGAGCCGGACGTTGGTGCGCGCGACCCGCACCGCCTCGGGGTCGATGTCAGTCGCCAGCACGCGGGCGTGCAGCGCACGGGCGGCGGCAATAGCGAGCACGCCGCTGCCGGTGCCGAGGTCAAGGACGCTCGGCGCGCGGCTTCGCCGGCTGCGCGCTTTGCAGATGCGGTCGAGCGCGACCAGACAGCCGCGCGTGGTGCCATGATGGCCGGTGCCGAAGGCGAGCGCCGCTTCAATCTCGATACCGATCCGGTTGAACGGAACGCGAGCGCGGTCATGCCCGCCGTGAATAACGAACCGGCCGACCGGGACCGGCGCCAGGCCAGCGAGGCCTTGCCGCGCCCAGTCCGTCGCCGGCACTTTGGCGAAGCGCAACGCCGCGGCTGATCGTCGTCCGGCGGAGGCGGCGACCGCAGCGCGCACCGCCTCTTCTTCGGGCGGCGCAGAGAAATAGAGCGCCACCTGCCAGCGTCCGCCGCCGGCGTCGGTCAGACTTATCCCCACATCTTCGCTGACAAAATGCGTCGCGAACTGCCCTGCGAGTTTGTGCGCCGTTTGTTCGCTGGTTTTGAACTGCGCGACAAAACTGGAACGGCAATGGGACGCGGTCGCGGAAGCCATTGCTTTGCTGGAATTTTTCGGGTGTATCCACGCAATTCAACACAACGAGGCTGAGAACGCCCGGCGCGCGAAATCGCGCAGATATCACGATCATCCCAGCTTATCCACAGTTTATCCCAGAGAAATCCACAGCTGGCGTAGTGCGCGCTCAGTACTGGTTGTAGGGCCGCACCACGTAATATTGCTGCTGCTGGAAACCCGGCTGGACATAGTAATTAGCCGGCGGCTGCACGTAATAGGATTGCGGCGCTTGCGCGTAATAGGGCTGCTGCTGGGGCTGGCCGAATGAGGTCTGCGGCTGGAGATAGTAATATTGTTGCCCATAGGCCGGCGGCTGTTGTGGCGCTTGCTGCTGTTCTACCTGCTGCTGCTGCAACTGCTGCTGCCGCAACTGCTGCTGTTGCGCCTGCTGCTGCTGCCACTGCAACTGCTGCTGCTGGGCGTAGCCCGGCGGAGCGATCTGCATCGGCTGCGCCGCGCCGGCATTGGCCATGGCCGGCGGTCGCCGCTGCGCCACAGCCGGGCTCGTCCACCGCGGTGTCTCGCCGGAGACGACGACTTTCGTCTCCTTCATGCCTTCCGCCGCCACCAGCTTGAACAGAATGGCGGCTTGATCCGGCGCTATCCGCACGCAGCCATGCGATACCGGGAGCCCGAGATGCTTGACGTCGAAGAAGCCGTGGATGGCGTGGCCGCGCAAATCGAAGAACATCGAATGCGGCATCGGCGCGCTGTCCCATTCCTGCGACAAATGGTCGGCGTCCATGCGGTTGATCTTGAAGGTGCCGTTCGGCGTGTCGTAGCCGGCGCGGCCGGTCGACACCGGCCATTCGTAGCGCTGTTCGCCATCGACCGATACGGTCATGCGCTGGGTGTTTTTATCGATATTGACGAGGATGTCGGCGCGGGCGGCGGAGGCGAAAGGCATCGCCAGCGCCGCGAAAAGCAGCGAGGCGGGAAACACAAAACCGGAACGCATCGAACGCACCCGATGGGTAATCGTAATCGCCCTCAACTAAAGAAGTGTCTCGCGGACGGTTGGTTCAAATCAAGAGCGTATTAGCGCCGATCTGGCGCATGGTGAACGGCGTGGCCGAAAGCATGCGGGAAATACGGCGGCATGGTTAGCGCGGGTGGATGGAACGTGCTGCAGTCCTTAATGCCGCTTGAAATACTGCACGTCGCGCTCGTGCCGTTCGGCGGCGGCGCGGGAGTTAAAGGTGCCGAGATTGCGCCGCCGTCCGGTTTTCGCGTTTTCTTGCGCGAATAGAGCCGGTATTTGCCGGAGGTGAGTTTGCGGATCATGGCGGGTGCTCCCCAACGTGCTTGTCTCGTTAATGCAGGCCGCAAGCGCTGGTTCCGGTCAGCCGAAGCCGGCGCGCGTCAGCCGCACGATGGCCCGGTCCAGCGCGGAAAGAAATTCGGAGCGGTCGCGCGGCGCGAACGGCTTCGGCCCGCTTGTGATTTCGCCGGCGCTGCGCAGCGAATCCATCAGGTTGCGGTCGCCAGCGTGTTGCCGATGGAGTCTTCGGTGAACGGCCTGCCGTTCGGTGCGATCACCTCGGCGCCCGATTTGACGCAGCGGCTCGCCAGCGGCACATCGGCCGTGATCACGACATCGCCGCGTTTGGCGCGCTCGGCGATCCAGTTGTCGTCGGCTTCGTCCGTGCCCGAGCCGACGACGACGCGCTCGATCATATTTCCCATATCGCGCGGCACGGCGATCGGACTATTGCTGACGACAAAGACTTTGAGCGCGGTGCCCTTGAGCGCGTGCCGCTCGGCGACGCGGTAAATCTCCTGCTTCACCGGAACAGGCACGGCGTCGATGTAGATGGTGATAGTCGTCGCGGCTCGCTTCCGCATTCCCTAAGTCATCACGGCCGGAACAAGTCCGGCCATAACGTTTGAAGGGAAGAAAGACGTGGATGGCTGGAATAAGTCCCGCCACGACAACTATGTCTCACACCCGTTCCACGAAACTATCCACCACGCGCTTTTCGCCGGCCTTGTCGAACTGAATGGTCAGCTTGTTGCCGTCTATTGCCGTGATGTTGCCGTTGCCGAATTTCTGGTGGAACACGCGGTCGCCAAGCGTGAAGGCGGAGATCGTGCCGGTCGATTTCGCCACTAATTCGCCTTCGATGGTCAGCGGCAGGCGGCGGGTTGGCGCACGTTCCGCGCGCGCCCGCCACGGGGAAGGGGAGGAATTGTCGTCGTCGGCGCTGCGGTCGGAACGGGTCGTCTCGTTACCCCCCTCCCTAACCCTCCCCCGCAAGGGGGGAGGGAACGCGTTGTCGCTGTCGTCGTCGCCGTAGGGCGTGCCGTCCTCGGAGAACCCGCCGCCGCGGTCCTTTTTCGCCTGCGCGCGCTGCCAGCCGGGCGTGGCGTAATTCGAGCCGAACGAGGTCATGGCGTCGAAGCGCGAGGCGCCGTAGCCGCCATAACCGCCGAAGCCGCCCTTCGATTCCATCACCTCGACATTGGCTTCCGGCAATTCGTCGAGAAAGCGCGACGGGATATTGGTCTGCCACAGCCCGTGCATGCGCCGGTTGGTGGCAAAATAAATCTTCGCCCGCTTGCGCGCTCGCGTCAGGCCGACATGCGCCAGCCGCCGCTCTTCTTCCAGGCCGGCGCGGCCCTGATCGTCGAGCGCGCGCTGGTTGGGGAATACGCCTTCCTCCCAGCCGGGCAGGAACACGGTGTCGAATTCCAGTCCCTTGGCCGCGTGCAGGGTCATGATATTGACCGCGTCGGCCTCGGCGGCTTTCTCGTTGTCCATCACCAGCGAGATGTGTTCGAGAAAGCCCTGCAAATTTTCAAACTCCTCCATGGAGCGGACGAGTTCTTTCAGGTTTTCCAACCGGCCGGCGGCGTCGGCGGAGCGGTCCTTCTGCCACATCTCGGTGTAGCCGGATTCGTCGAGCACGATTTCGGCCAATTGGGTGTGCGGAAGGCCGTCGCGCTGCTTGCGCCAGCGGTCGATCGATTTGAGCAGGCCGCGCAACGCGCCGCGCGGTTTCGGCTTGAGCTCGTCGGTCTCGAGCACGGCGCGCGCGGCTTCGGTGAGCGGCACGCGGCGCTTGCGGGCATGGTCGTGCAGCAGCTGCACGGTGGCGTCGCCCAGGCCCCGCTTCGGCACATTGACGATGCGTTCGAAAGCGAGATCGTCGGCCGGCGAATTGATCACGCGCAGATAAGCGAGCGCGTCGCGGATTTCGGCGCGTTCGTAAAAACGCGGACCGCCGATCACCCGATAGGGCAGGCCGAGCGTGACGAAGCGATCCTCGAATTCGCGCATCTGGAACGAAGCGCGCACCAGAATGGCGACCTCGTTGAGCGCGTGCTTGTCGCGCTGCAACTGCTCGATCTCCTCGCCGACCGCGCGCGCTTCCTCTTCCGAATCCCAGGCGCCGGTGACCGACACCTTCTCGCCCGGCACGTCGTCGGTGCGCAGCGTCTTGCCGAGCCGGCCCTCGTTGTGGGCGATGATGTGCGAGGCGGCGGCAAGGATGTGGCCGGTCGAGCGGTAGTTGCGCTCCAGCCGGATCACGGAGGCGCCAGGAAAGTCGTGCTCGAAGCGCAGGATGTTGTCGACCTCGGCGCCGCGCCAGCCGTAGATCGACTGGTCGTCGTCGCCGACGCAGCAGATGTTTTTACTTCCCTCTCCCCTTGCGGGAGAGGGTGCCGAGCGAGCGTCGGCGAGCGAGGCGGGTGAGGGGTTGGCATGCGCGGCGCTGCCGGACCCCTCACCCGGTTCCTCGCTGCGCTCGGAACCACCCTCTCCCGCAAGGGGAGAGGGTAACGGGGCAGGCTTACCGCTCATTCCGCTCGTCCGCTGCGCCAGCAGCCGCAGCCAGAGATATTGCGCGACGTTGGTGTCCTGATACTCGTCGACCAGAATGAATTTGAAGCGCGCCTGATATTGGCGCAACACCTCGGATTGCTCGCGGAACAGCCGGATATTCTCAAGCAGCAGATCGCCGAAGTCGGCGGCGTTGAGGATTTTTAGCCGCTCCTGATACGCCTTGTAGAGCTTTAGTCCCTTGCCGTTGGCGAACACGCCGGCTTCGCCGGTGGGAACCTGCTCGGGCGTCAGCCCCCGGTTCTTCCAGCCGTCGATCAGCGAGGCCAACACCCGCGCCGGCCAGCGCTTCTCGTCGATATTCTCGGCTTCGAGCAGTTGCTTCATCAGCCGGATCTGATCGTCGACGTCGAGAATGGTGAAATCGGACTTCAGGCCGACCAGCTCGGCGTGACGGCGGAGGATCTTCACGCCGATCGAATGAAAGGTACCGAGCCAGGGCATGCCCTCGACCACGTGGCCGACGATCTCGCCGACGCGGCCTTTCATCTCGCGCGCCGCCTTGTTGGTGAAGGTGACTGCCAGAATTTCGCTCGGTCGCGCCCGCCCGATCGCCAGAATGTGGCCGATGCGCACGGTCAGTACGCGGGTCTTGCCGGTGCCGGCGCCGGCGAGCACCAGCACCGGACCGTCCAGCGTCTCGACCGCGAGCCGCTGCTCCGGATTAAGCCCGGCGAGGTATGGCGGCGCTGCGCCACCCGGCCGCGCACGCGCGGCAATGCCACCCGGCAGCGGCGCGGGCGCCGGTTTGAGCGGATCGCGGGATTGCTTTACGGGATCAGCCAAAGGTCAGTCCAGAGGCGGATTGTCCATGATTCTCACGATCAGAACATGGCATCTACCAACGGCTTTTGCGAGGCGAGCGCCCTTCCTCCCCCCGCTTTTGCGGGGGCGGATATTTCATGGGCGCGGCATGGCGATGCGCCGGCCGACGCCGTCGGGTATCGGCAAATGCGCATGCGCTGCTTTCATGCGGGCAAGTCGCTCGGCAATGACATCGGGAAACGGCACGGTCTTCTTGCGATCCATGTCGATATGAAGCGTCATGTTCTCGGACGTCGCCGACAGCCAGCCTTCCTCGGCGTGGCGCAGTTCCTCGAAATAGTGGATGCGCTTGGCGTCGTAATCGATGAGCTGGAATGTCACCCGCACCGGGTCGGCGGCGTGCAGTTCGCGCAGATAGCGGACATGCGCTTCGGCGGTGAAGGTCGAATGCCGCGTTTGTTCGAGGTAAGCGGGTCCGCAGCCGAGTAGCTCGTAGGCCTCGTCCACGGCGCGGTCGAACAGCACGTTGTAATAGGCCATGTTGAGATGGCCGTTGTAATCGATCCAGCCGGGCTCGACGTGCATGACCGACGAAACAAAGGGCGCGAAGAAAGCGGGTTCTGGCACAGGCTCAAGATCTTGGCGGTCGAGCATCCGGCCGCATCGTGCCGCATTCGCCGCCCGATGCAAGGTGCGATGCAAGGCCGCCGGGGCCGCCCTTGACCGCCGCGCGGGCGGCGGCCACTTTGCGCGAAAGAGCAGACCAAAATGGTGATGTCGGAAACGCGGGACAGGCCCAAGCACGACCGCAAGCCGGTAGAAGCGGTGATTGCTGCGCTCGCCGCCAGCTTCGGCAACCGGCTGGTCACCTCAAGCGCGGTGTGCGAGCAGCACGGCAATACGCTCACCTGGATCGGCAACCAGCCGCCAGATGCGGTGGTTTTCCCGCAGACGACCGAAGACGTGCAGAAGATCATCCGCCTATGCGCGGCCGAGCGCGTGCCGGTGATCGCGTTCGGTACCGGCACCTCGCTGGAGGGCCAGGTCAACGCGCCACGCGGCGGCGTTTGCCTCGATTTCCGCGATATGAATCGGGTTCTCGCGGTGCATGCGGAAGATCTCGATTGCGTCGTTCAGCCCGGGATCACCCGCAAGCTGCTCAACGAACAGCTGCGCGACAAGGGGGTATTTTTTCCGATCGATCCCGGCGCCGATGCTTCGCTCGGCGGCATGGCCTCGACGCGGGCGTCCGGCACCAACGCGGTGCGCTACGGCACCATGAAGGACAACGTGCTGGCGCTCAAAGTCGTCCTCGCCAACGGCGAGGTGATGTCGACCGCACGGCGGGCGAAAAAAACCGCGTCCGGTTATGACCTCACCCATCTGATGATCGGCGCTGAAGGCACGCTCGGCATTATCACCGAGCTTACCTTGCGCCTCACCGGTATTCCGGAAGTGGTCGCGTCGGGTATCTGTCCATTTCCTTCTGTGGAAGCGGCCTGCAACACCACGATCCAGACAATTCAATCGGGTATTCCGGTCGCCCGCATCGAACTTCTTGATAACTTGCAGGTGCGCGCATCGAACGCCTATTCGAAGCTTTCGCTACCGGAGACGCCGATGCTGTTCGTCGAATTTCACGGCAGCGAGGTGAGCGTCGCCGAACAGACACAGCGTTTTGGCGAGATTGCCGCGGAATTCGGCGGCGGACCGTTCGAGCGCGCGACGCAGGCGGAAGAACGCACCCGGCTGTGGCAGGCACGCCACGATGCCTATTGGGCGCAAGTCGGCCTGCGGCCGGGCACCCATGCGCTCGCCACCGACGTCTGCGTGCCGATTTCGCGGCTCGCCGAATGCGTGACGCAAACGCAACGCGACATCGCCGCCAACAATCTGGTGGCGCCGATCGTCGGCCATGTCGGCGACGGCAATTTCCATGTCGGACTGATGGTGGACTTGAACGACCAGGATGAAGTCGCGCGCGTGCATGGGTTTCTCGAACGGCTGGTCAAGCGTGCGTTGGCGATGGACGGCACTTGTACCGGCGAGCACGGCGTCGGCCAGGGCAAGATGAAATATCTCATGGCCGAGCATGGGGAGCCGGCGCTGGACACGATGCGCGCGATCAAGCGCGTGCTCGATCCGCTCGACATCATGAACCCGGGCAAGATCGTCAGTCTGTAGCGAAAGCGAGGACGCGATGATCAAGGCGATGACGGTGACGGTGTTGGTGGTCGCGTCGGCCGGTATTGCCGGCGCGCAGGACGCCGACCTGGGCAAGGCGGCGTTCAAGAAATGCGTGCTTTGCCATGCCGTCGGCGAAGGCGCACAGAACAAAGTCGGCCCACAACTGAACGGTCTCGATGGACGCGAGGCCGGCGCGGTTGCGGATTTCAGCTATTCCGAGGCGCACAAGAATTCCGGCATTGTCTGGAACCAGGCGACCTTCAGGCTATACATCAAAGACCCGCAAGCTATCGTGCCGGGCACCAAAAAAGTCTTCGCCGGCATCAAGGATGAGCGGGAAGTCGCCAACCTTTGGGTTTACCTCAAACAATTTAATGCCGACGGAACCTTAAAAAGGTGAATGTTGCGGCCGCGATCGCCTGACACAGAATTGCCGGCAAAATCCGCTAAACGGCCGACGCGTGCATTCGGTGATCGCTTGCTCTAGCCTTTAAGCTGGAGCGCACGCATGTTCATTTTTAGCGACGATTGAGGGACGTTTGACGTGCAGACGACGCTGCTCGGATTGGCCATTGCTGTCATTGTGGCGCTCGTTTCGGCGCTGGTCGTCCCGCTCGTGGTCGATTGGAGTCATTACCGGTCGCACTTCGAGGAAGAAGCCAGTCGGCTGACCGGGTTGACCGTGCACGTCGACGGCGGCATCGACGCGCGCATTCTGCCGACGCCGCACCTCAAGTTGCACGATGTCGTCGTGGGTGAGCCGGGTCGGCCGCCACAAGTGCGGGCGGATTTCGTCGAGCTTGAAATCGGGCTTGGTCCGCTGTTGCGCGGCGAGGTGCGCGCGACGCAAATGCACGTGATCGCGCCGCAAATCAATCTCGGCCTCGACAGCTCCGGAGCGATCGACTGGTCCGCGCTGTCGCCGACGTTTCGTCCGGACGCGCTGGCCATATCGCACTTTCGCGTCGACGACGGCCGCATCACGCTCGCCGATGCGAGGTCGGGTGTGCGCACCGTGTTGCAGAAGTTCTCATTCGAAGGCGACGTTCTCTCGGCCGCAGGGCCGTTCCACGGCGAAGGAACCTTTGCCGTCGGCGACGAGCCTTACCAATACCGGATCTCCGGCGGTCACGTTGACGAGGACGGCGGCCTGAAGATGAAACTGGGCGTCGATCCGTCCAATGTTCCGCTCACCACCGAGGTCGAGGGCACGCTCCGTTTCGACGGCGGCGTCCCGCAATTCGACGGGACGTTGTCGCTGACGCGACCGGCCGGGGTCGCGCTCGCGCGCGGGCAGAGGGTGCTGAACGACCCGTGGCAGCTTGCCGGGAAGGTCCACGCTACGCCGGCTGCGGCATCGCTGCATGATCTCACCATGCAATACGGGCCCGATGAGCGCGCGGTGAATCTCGCCGGCAAGACGGAGCTGACATTCGGCGCGCATCCGCGCCTCGATGGCGCGGTTTCGGCGGTTCAGTTCGACGTCGACCGCATGCTGGCCGCTCCCGATGTCACCCACCGGCCGCCTTTCGTCATGCTCAAGAGTTTTCTGGAGGCGTTTGTCGACGCGGTGCACCCGCCGTTGCCGGTCACCGTGGCCGTGGCCGTCGAGGCGTTGACCATCGGCGGCACGATGATTCAATCGCTGCACGGCAACGTGCAGTTTGGCGACCAAGGCTGGAGCCTTACCGGTTTCGCTTTCCGCGTGCCGGGACTGACCGACGTCGATGTGAGCGGACGGCTCGGCAACGGTCCGCAAGGACTGGTTTTCAACGGCCCCGCCAGCGTGCAATCGGCCGATTTGAAAACGCTGGTCGCCTGGCTCGAGGGCCGCAGCGAGCAGCCGTCCGCTTCGATCGAGACGTTGACTGCGCGCGGTAAAGTGGCGGTCGGCAGCGGACGCTTTGCGCTCGATGAGTTGTCGGCGGCGCTCGATCAGGAGAACGTGGGAGGGCGGCTTGCTTACACCTGGGCGGCCGACGACCATCCGGCTGCGCTGGATGGCGAGCTGCACGCAACCAAGCTCAATATTGATGCGCTGATCGCGTTCGCCAAAGCCGCGGCCTCCGACAACGCGCTCGAGGTACCGCGTAAGGTCGCGCTCGTTCTCAATGTCGGCAGGGCGACTTTTGCCGGCGTGGAGGTGCGCGCGGTCGATGCCCGGCTCAAATTCAATTCCGGCATATTGCAGATCGACCGACTTTCAATCGGCGACCTCGCCGGCGCCGCATTTGGCATCGGCGGCAGCATCGACGAATTGTCTTCGCACCCGCGCGGGCGCCTGACGCTCACTATCGACGCCAAGACGCTCGCTGGTCTGACCGATATCGCCGGTAAGTTCGCGCCGCAGGTCGCCAATGTGGTGCGGCCGTTCATCGACCGGCTGGGACCGGCCAAAATCCACGGCGCGCTGACCGTCGATCGCGCGTCGACAGGGGGCACCGCCGTTAAGCTCGACCTCGGCGGCGATTTGGGCGCGCTTCGGCTTACGCTTGACGGCAGCGCCACCGGCGAGTTGGCGCATCCCGAGGCCGCGGTCATCCGCTTGAGCAGTCGCCTCGATGCCGATGACGGCGGGGCGTTGGTGCGTTTGCTCAATCTTGACCGCGTCCTCGCGGTAGATCAGCTGCCCGGCCAGATGACGATTTCGGCCGGCGGCCCGCTCGATGGCGACCTTGAAGTCGACGGTTTGGCGACTGCCGGCGGTTTCTCCACGGCGGCCACCGGGACGCTGCATCTGAGCGGCAAGGAAGCGCCGACCGGAAGCCTGCAATTGAAGGCGACGGCCGCCGATCCGCGGCCGTTACACCATGTGCTCACCGGACAGCCCGGCTCTGCGGCGCCGTTTTCGTTGAGCGCGATTATCGGTATTGCCGGGACGGACCTGTCCGTGACGGACCTCATGGCGGGGGTCGATAAATCCTCGGCGCGCGGGCGCTTTGATGTGAAACTTTGGTATCCGATTGCGATCAGCGGCGACGTCGCCGTCGATGACGTCGATGCTTCGCCCGCCCTGGCGATGTTGCTCGGCCTGCCGAGCGCAGCCTCCAACGGCGGCAAGACCTGGTCCGCCGCGCCATTCGGCGCTGGCGTTTTTGCTCCGCTCACGGGGGACATAACGTTTAAGGTTCACCGCGTGGCGTTGACTGAAGCTTTGGCGGCGCAGGAGGTCAAAGGGATCTTGCGCTTCCAGCCGCCGCAGATCGAACTCCGCGATCTGGATGGCGGTCTTGCCGGCGGGCGGCTGACCGGTTCGCTTGGCTTTCGTCGCGACGCAGAGAAGCTGGCGGCGCAAGGAAATATTTCGCTCGCCGACGCGAATGCCGCAACGCTTGTCACCGGCGGCAAGAACGCGATCGCCGGCAACGTGACGGTGAAATTGGAAGGCGAGGCCCTCGGACTAAATCCGGAGGGACTGGTCGGCTCGTTTCACGGCAGCGGCACGATTGCGCTGAACAACTTGCAAGTCGGCGGCATCGAGCCGCAAGCCTTCGATTTTGCCATCCGCGCCGCGGATCAGAGCGGTTCGACCGACACGGCGAAGATCGCACCGGCGGTGAGTGCCGTCATGGACAAGGGTCGACTTGCCGTGACCAAGGGCGGCGCGGAGATGACGATAGACGCAGGTCGAATACGTCTGGCCAGATCGACCCTGACCGCCCAAGGCGGTGGCGAGCTTGCGGTTGAAGGCGTCGTCGATCTCAACAAATCATTGCTCGACGCGCGCATGACCTTGTCGAACCAGCCGCCGGCGAATGCATTGATCGATGCGCGCCCGGAAATCGCGTTGACCGTGAAGGGCCCGCTCACGGCGCCGGAGCGCCGGCTCGATTTATCGGCGCTGGTGGGATGGCTGACCTTGCGCGCAACCGAGCAGCAAACCCGCCGGCTTGAATTGCTTGAGGCCAACCAGCGCGGCGACGTTCTCGGGCCGGCGGCGCGTCCGGCGTCGCCGTCGATTCGCTACCTTCCGACGGGTACCGCGTTGGAGATAACGAAACTGGCCAGCGTTCCGCCGCCGTCCGCGGGGCGCGAGTTCGACCGCCTGCGGCCGGATGCATTGGTAAGCAAGCCGGCGGCGCCGCATGCGTCGGGTACCGACAAGACGACCGCGACAGCAGGGGCCGCGCCGCGGACTGCCCCGCCCGCGGCACATTCGCCGCTCGATTTGCTATTCCGCTCGCAGAATTGACGCTGCCGCTGGCGGCACCAGCAACACGTCGCGCGCGGCCTCGTGGGCATCGCCGTTGGCGTTCAAGCGCGCTTGATAATGGTCCAGCACGAATAGCCTGATCGCAGACGAAAGGTTGCCCTGCTGGCGTTCGGTATCGATCGCGCCGACCAAATCGGACAATGTCATCCGCCGGCTCAAGGCGATGTCCTTCAACCCCTTCCAGAATGCGTCCTCGAGACTGACGCTCGTTTTATGACCGGCGATGACGATGGAGCGTTTGACGACCGGCGATTTCATGGCCCGTCTCCGGTTTCGATCCGGTGCTGGTCCAAACCTTTGCGGGCTTTGTCGTTCTGCGATTGCTCGATGGCCCGTTCAGCCTTCGAGCGGCCGTGCGCAAGGCGATTGGACGCAGCCGTCCGTTCGGCTTGACGCCGCTTGGCCCGTTTGCGCGCGGTGCGCAGTTTGACAAGGTCGCCCATGCAAAGCTTGGCGGTGACCAGATCTATGGCTTGGCCGTCCTGGCCTTGGTCTGGAACAAATACGCCGACACGGTGACGCTGGATCACGGCAACCGACAGACGCAAGGGTCACAATTCAGGTTGCCGTGAGGAAGCGTGGCTATACCGGCCGGTCCGGGCAAGACACGGTTGCTTAATAGTAAACAAATACCGCTGGTCAGCGCGAGGATCATCGACCGAAAAATTAAGATAAGAAGTAAAGCAATTGCGCCAAATACTCGGCCATTCTGACCGAAAGCTATAAATGAGCCGTGTGTATACGCAAGTTATCCGGCTTAATAACGTTACGTCAGGTCGCTAATATTTGGAAAAGTTCATCATGCGGCCGTTACGAGGGTGCCGTCATCGGGAGACACGAAAGCGTTATTCAACGCCGCCGAATTTGCGCGCCGTCGTTATGGCGGCGTGGAACGCGAGCTCACGTTGACGCTGCGGAAGCAAAGCACCGCCGACTCATGGATCCGGCCTGGTCATGCGGGCCGGCCGCACCAGACGGTCGAATTCCTTGCCCGAAACGAAGCCGATTTAATCGCCTCCTCGCGCAAGCGTCGTGCCGTTGGCGAGCGCCGCCTTGGCGATTTTCGCTGCCTTGTCATAGCCGATACGCGGCGTCAAAGCCGTGACCAGCATGAGCGAGTGCTCCATCAGCTCGTGGATACGCGGCTCGTTGGCGCGAATGCCGACGATGCAGTGGTCGGTAAAAGAGATCGAAGCATCGGCCAACAGCCTGACCGATTGCAAAAATGCGTAGGCGATCACCGGCTTAAAAACATTGAGTTCGAAGTGACCCTGACTTGCCGCCATGACGATCGTGCTGTCGTTGCCGAACACACGACAGCAAACCATGGTCAACGCTTCGCACTGGGTCGGATTGACCTTGCCGGGCATGATCGAGGAGCCAGGCTCATTTTCCGGCAGGAGCAGCTCGCCGAAGCCCGAGCGCGGGCCGGAGCCGAGAAAACGAATGTCGTTGGCGATCTTGAACAGATCGGCGGCGAGGGCATTGAGTGCGCCGTGTGCGAACGACCAGCGCGCCATGCGAAGCCAGCGCCTCGAATTTGTTGGGCGCGTGACGAACGGCAGGCCGGTGATGGCGGCAGCCCGCTTTGCAAACAGCTTGCCGAACTGGCGCTTGGCGTTAAGCCCGGTGCCGACCGCGGTGCCGCCCTGGGCCAGCGGATAAAGCTCCTTCAACCCGGCACCGAGCGCGGGCGATGCCGGACTTCACCTGCGCCCCATAACCGGAAAATTCCTGACCAAGCGTGAGCGGAGTGGCGTCCTGCGTATGGGTGCGGCCGATTTTGACGATCGCCGCAAAGGCCTTGGTTTTGGCGTCGAGTGCCTTCTGCAAATGCGTAAGTGCCGGAATAAGCCGTCGTGAAATGTCCAGCGCGCCCGCGATATGCATGGCGGTGGGAAAGCAGTCGTTCGACGACTGGCTCATATTGACGTGATCGTTCGGGTGGATCGGCGATTTCGACCCAAGCGCACCGCCAAGCCGTTCGTTCGCGCGATTGGCGATCACCTCGTTGACGTTCATGTTGGTCTGCGTACCGGATCCGGTCTGCCAGACAACCAGCGGGAACTGATCGTCAAGCTTGCCGGCGATAATCTCGTCAGCGACCGCGACGATCGCGTTGGTGCGCCGGGCATCGAGCAATCCAAGCTCGCGATTGGTCTCCGCCGCCGCCCGCTTCACGATCGCGAGCGCCGCGATGATCGGGCGCGGCATGCGTTCTTCACCGATGCGGAAATTGTTGCGCGAACGCTCGGTCTGCGCGCCCCAATAGCGATCGGCCGCCACGTTAATGGGCCCGAACGAATCGGTCTCGATTCGGGTCTTCACTTCTTCCTGAAGCGGTCGAGCCGCACGACTTCGCCGCCGCCGCCGTCGGTATCCGACGCGGCTTGCGGCGGCGCGGCGTCCGGTTTGGCGGGCTCGGCTGCCAGCCGAGTCAGCGCACCCACCGGTTTTTCCTGTTCCGGCTTGCCGGCGCCCCCTTCAATGGTCTCGAACTGAAAACCAAACTGCACAGCCGGATCGTAGAATGCAGTAACGGCGTCGAACGGCACGTAAACGCGCTCGGCGACGCCGCCGAATGAGAGGCCGACCTCGAACGCCTGCTCGGTGACCGCGAGGTCCCAGAACTGATGCTGGAGCACGATGGTCATGTCCTGCGGATAGCGCGTACGCATCCGCTCCGAAAGCTGCACCCCCGGCAGCGTAGTATTGAAAGTGATTTTGAAATGATGCTCGCCCGGCAGGCCTTTTTTGGCCGCGTCCGCCAACACCGCGCGCACGACGCCGCGCAGCGCCGATTGCGCGAGAATGTCGTAGCGAATGTGATCGGTGGCCATGATCAGGACCAGGAATCAGAGGTCAGCAACCAGATATCAGATAAGGGCGTGAGGCATAGAGGTCCAGATCTCTCCGCTTCTGAATACTGATTACCGACGGCTGATGCCCTGGAAAGTGGAGGCTTCTGTTGCCAGGTGCCTCCGAACCCCGCCTGACGCTGCTAAGACGCCAGGACTTTAGATCGGTCTTTCGGACTGCTTACGCAGCCAGAGCAACCGGAGCATAGTTGTCGTTTGCAACTATGAATTGGCCCGATAACGGCGGAACCATGCCGAGCAAAAGCACGCCCTTTACGCCCTCGTCGATCCTATTTCGACCCCGTTGGTGGAGTCGCCGGGTACCGCCCCCGGGTCCGAAAGGTTTATTACGACGGCCATTTATCGCCATAGCCGGCTTGCGCCGGCACCTCGGAATATAGGCGCAAAAGGTTGACAAAAAAAGAGCCACCGCGGTCGTCGAGAGACGGAAGCTCGCGTCGTTCAGCCGACGGTTCCTGGCTGGCGCTCCACCTTTAAGTTCGGCAGGAACACCGCAACCAGGCCGATCGCCGGCAGGAAGGCGCAAACGTGATAGACGAACTCAATACTGGTCCAATCCGCCACCTCGCCCAGCACCGCCGCGCCGATCGCCGCCATGCCGAATGCGAGTCCGAAAAACAGGCCTGAAACCATCCCGACCCGGCCGGGCATCAATTCTTGCGCGTAGACGACCATCGCAGAGAACGCCGAGGACAGGACGAGTCCGATCACGACGGTGAGCGCAATCGTCGCGGCCAGTCCGACATAGGGAAGCACCAGCGTGAACGGCAGAACACCAACGATGGAAACCCAGATCACGGTCTTGCGCCCAACGCGGTCGCCGATCGGCCCGCCGAAGAATGTCCCGGCGGCCGATGCCGCCAGAAAGACAAACAGATAAATCTGCGCCGTCTCGGTCGGCAGGTGGAAGCGGTGCATCAAATAGAAAATGTAGTAGCTGGTGATGCTGGCCAGATAAAAAAACTTCGAGAACATGAGCGCGATCAGAACGGCGAGAGCGCGCCGGACCTGCCGTCGCGGCATTCCGGCGCGTGCCGCGGACGTCCGATGCGCCGCCGGAGACGCGTGATAATTGGCTTTGTACCAGCGCCCGACGACGGCGAGGATGCTCATGCCGCCGAGCGCCACCAGTGCAAACCATGCCAGGCTTTCCTGTCCGTGCGGCAGAATGAAAAAAGCTGCCAACAATGGACCGAAAGAGCCGCCGAAATTGCCGCCGACCTGAAAAAGCGACTGCGCGAAGCCGTGCGCGCCGCCGGAAACAAAGCGGGCCAGCCGTGACGATTTAGGATGAAAGATTGCCGAGCCCAGGCCGAGAATGGCGGCGCCGATGAGCAAAACTGCAAAATTCGGCGCAAAAGCGAACGCCAGCAATCCCACCAGTGTGCAGCCCATGCCGAACGATAATGAATAAGGTTGCTGTTTGTGGTCGGTATAAAGCCCGACGATCGGCTGGAGCAGCGAAGCGACTCCCTGGGAAACCAGGGTCAGCATGCCGATCTGTCCGAAGCTGAGACTGAATTTTGTTTTGACGATCGGGTAGATTGCGGGCAACAACGATTGCGCTAGGTCGTTGACGAAGTGGCAAAAGCTGATGACGCAAAGAATGATGAATAAAGTGGTGCCGGCTTTTTGCTGGCGGATAACTGCCTGAGTCACACCTGAAAGCCTTCGCTGTGTTTTGAAGCCGCACTATGCCGTCGCGAGCGCAGGCGCGCCACACTCACTCGCGCATCGGAGCTATTCCGACGCGCTCGCCGCCACGACCGCCGTTAACTGCGCTTATTGCAGGTTCAGCGCAACGAAGCGGGTCTCGCCATCGCCATTGGCGACAAGCAGCATCGCGATTTTCTTGCCTTGCGATTTGAGGGTGTCGATCCGACTCTGCAAGTCGGTCGGATTGCCGACGCTCTGGTACTGCACCTCGACGATTACGTCCCCGGGCGACAGCCGCTTGTCGGCGGCTGTTTGCGCCAGGCTTGGATCGACTCCGACGACCAGAACGCCTTTGACGTTATCGCGCACCTTGAATTTCTTGCGCATATCGTCGGTGAGGCTGGACAGTTCCAGCCCCAGTGTCTTCTGTACCGCCGACTTCGGCGCCGGTGCGGCGTCTTTGTCGGAATTCGCCGACGCTTGCTTTTCGGTATCCTGCAGCCGGCCGATCTTCACCGTGTGGGTTTCTTCCTTGCCCTTGCGAATGACGACGACCTCGACGTCCTTGCCGACCGGCGTGTCGGCGACGATGCGCGGCAGGTCGTGCATTTCCTTGACGTCGCGGCCGTCGAATTTAACGACGACGTCGCCCGGCTCGATGCCGGCCGGTTTAGCCGGCCCACGCTCGTCGACGCCGGCAACCAGCGCCCCGCGCGGCGGCTTGATGCTCAGACTCTCGGCGATGTCGGGGCTGACTTCCTGAATGCGCACGCCCAACCATCCACGCCGCATCTCGCCGAATTGCCGGAGCTGGTCGATCACCGCGACAGCCGAATTCGATGGTAGCGCAAAGCCGATGCCGATCGAGCCGCCGGAAGGCGAAATGATCGCGGTGTTGACCCCGACAACCTCGCCGTCGAGATTGAAAAGCGGCCCGCCGGAATTGCCGCGATTGATGGCGGCGTCGGTTTGAATGTAATTGTCGTATGGGCCGGATTTGATGTCGCGATTGCGCGCCGAAACGATGCCTGCGGTGACCGTGCCGCCCAGGCTGAACGGATTGCCAATGGCGATGACCCATTCGCCGAGTCGCAGCTTGTCGGAATCGCCGAACTTCACCGCCTTGAGCGGCTTGTCGTAGTGCACGCGCAGCAACGCCAGATCGATTTTTGAATCCTTGCCGACCAGCTGGGCCGGAAGTTCGGTGCCGTCATTGAGCTTCACGCTGATCTCGTCGGCGTCGCCGATGACGTGGTTGTTGGTCACGACCAGGCCGGATGGATCGATGATGAAGCCGGAACCGAGCGAGTTGATGCGGTGTGGCGTGTGGTCTTGATCGCCTTGTCCGCGCCGGTTCTTGAAGAATTCCTCGAAAAACTCCTCCATCGGCGAGCCGGGCGGCAGGTCCGGCATGTTGCCGAGACGGGCATCCACTTTTTGCGACGTGGAAATGTTGACCACCGCGTCGATTACCTGTTCGGCGACGTCGGCGATGCTTTCGGGCCCGCGCGCCGCCGCGCCAAAGACCGGCACGACGGCGATGGTCGCCGCAAGCGCCGCAATGGCCGAACCACGACGGACGAAACGAGAGAAATGGCGGGACATGGAGATCTTTGCTCCTGAAGGATCGGTCACCGAAAGGTGGCCTCGTCCGCCGCCGCGCGCAAGGCCAAAACCGGCGACGCGGACGGGGCAATTAGGTACCGGATTGGGGCAGAAAAGCGACTCCCCGCGCAATACACGGCTAGTGTCGCGCCAGCCAGACAACAAGAATCCCGATCAAGGCCGAAGCAATGCCGGCAATACGCAGTCCGTTGTCCGGCATTTCAAGCGCAACGGTCATCGCGCGCTTGGTAGCGACCGGAAATGCGGCGAACAGAATCCCTTCGATGGCAAAGAACAGCCCAATCGCAGCGAGAAAGTCGGTCATGCACCGGGTTATTTCGCGCCCGCCGGCTTGGGCGGGGCCGACATTTCCGACTTCGGCTGGCCCGACGGATCGGAGAAGAAACGGAAGAAATCGGAATCCGGTTTGAGGACCAACCGTGTATCACCATGCTGCATGCTCTTTTCGTAGGCTTGCATGGAGCGGTAGAAGGCGAAGAAGCCGGTATCGCGGTTGTAGGCGTCGGCAAAGATGCGGTTGCGTTCGCTGTCGCCCTGTCCGCGGATCTGCTCGGCTTGGTTGGTCGCGTCCGCCAGCAGCACGGTCACGTCGCGGTCGGCTCTGGCGCGGATCTCCTGGCTCTTTTGGCTGCCCTGAGCGCGGAATTCGGCCGCCTCGCGCTGCCGCTCGGTCTGCATGCGCTGGTAAACCGCCTGGCTGTTCTGTTCCGGCAAATCGGCGCGGCGGATACGAACGTCGACGACTTGGATGCCGAATTGCTGTGCCTCGTGATCGAGCTGCCCGCGCACCTGAGCCATGAGTTGCTCGCGCATGTCGCGCACAACGTCAACGAGGGTCGCTCCGCCCAGCACGCTACGCAGCGCCGAGTTGAGCAAAATCGCGAGTTGCGAATTGGCGCCAGCGGGGCCGACGGTCTGATAGAACTTGAGCGGGTCTGTGACGCGGTAGCGTGCAAACGCGTCGACCACCAGCCGCTTCTGGTCGGAGGCGATCACCTCCTGGGCCGGCAATTCGAGGTCGAGGATGCGCTTGTCGACGTAGATGACGCTGTCGATGAACGGCACTTTCACATTGAGCCCGGGTTTGGTGATGACGCGCACCGGCTGGCCCAGCCTTACCACCAACGCCTGATGGGTCTGGGTCACGGTAAACAAAGTGCTGTAGCCGACGATCGCAACGATGAGGAGCAGAACGGCGAGTGCACCGCTGGCGAGGCTCAGTCTCATTGGTTGGCTCCCGGTGCCGGAGTTGCAGCGGGTGCCGACTGGCGCGACCGCGGAAGCTCAGTGAGCGGCAAATAGGGCACGACGCCTGGTCCGGCCTGCGGTCCGGTATCGATGATGGTCTTGTCGCTGCCGCCGAGCACGCGCTCCATGGTCTCCAGGTACATGCGCTCGCGCGTCACCTCGGGCGCTTTCTTGTATTGTTCGTAGACTTGCAGGAAGCGCGAGGTTTGGCCCTTGGCCTCGGCGACGGTCTGTTCGCGATAGGCTTCGGCGTCCTGGGTGATCTTGGCGGCGCGGCCGCGCGCTTCCGGGACGATCCGATTTGCGTAGGTCTGCGCTTCGTTCTGCGCCCGCTCCAAATCCGAGCGCGCCGCTTGCACGTCGCGGAACGAGTTCGATCACCTGTGCGGGCGGGTCGACTTTTTGCAGCTGCACCTGTTGCACAACAATGCCGGCGCCATAATTGTCGAGCGTTTTCTGCATTAGCGCCTGCACCGCCGTCTCAGTGGTCTGGCGCGCGCCAGTGAGGATCGGCTGGAGGGTCGAATGGCCGACGACCTCGCGCATGGCGGCTTCGGCTACCGCTTTCACGGTTCCTTCGGGATTTTGAATGTTGAAGAGATAGTCGCCGACGGCGCTCGGCCTGACTTTCCAGAACACCGAGAAATCGACGTCGACAATGTTCTCGTCGCCGGTCAGCATCAGGCTTTCCTCGGGCACCTCACGCACGGATGTGCCGCGGCGCATGTCTTCCACCGGGCGCATGCCAATATCGATCTTGTTGATGCGCAAGGCCGGCGGCGTGAGCGCGGTCTCGATCGGATAGGGCAGATGATAGTTCAGTCCCGGCTGCACTTCGCGCGTGAATTTGCCGAAGCGCAGCACCACGCCGAGCTCGTCGGGCTCGACTCGAAAGAAGCCGGAAAATCCCCAGAGCACGATCACAGCCAGCGCGATCAGGGCGATACCCCGGCCACCGAGGTTGCCGGGCAATATGCTGCGCAACCGATCCTGGCTGCGGCGCAAAAATTCTTCGAGATCGGGCGGCCGCGGTCCGCCTGGTTGCTGCGGTCCCGAGCCCCACGGACCGCGCGGACCCGAACCCCACGGTCCGCCGCCGGATTGATTGCTCCACGGCATCAAATTCTCCTGGCTCCGCCCTCGCCGGCGGCTCGTTTTGGGGGTTATAGGGGAGCGCCCTGTCCCTTACAACGCGCAGTTATGGCGCGTTTTTGCCCGCTCCGCGGTCTTATGTAATGACGCTTTCGCGCCAGTCGAGCCCGTTCAAGGGCGTTCATACGCGACAAAAGCGAAGGTCGCACCGTCATCGCCGGCCGGCGCATGCTCGACGCGGGCGACTTCGCGCCAAACCGCAGGATCGATCGGGGGAAAACGCACGTCGCCGTCAACGCTTTTATGCACGTGCGTGACCTCCAATCGCGACGCCAGCGGCATCGCCTGAGCATAAATCTCGGCGCCGCCGGCAACGATCAGGGTGTCCGTATTGCGGCGCAGAGCGTCACCGCGCGCCGCGGACAGCGCGGCATCGAGATTCCCGGCCACGAGGATTCCAGGTGCGGCAAATGCCCGATCGCGGCTCACGACGATGGTTGTGCGACTGCCGAGCGGCTTGCCTATGGAAAGATACGTCTTGCGCCCCATAACCACCGGCTTGCCGACGGTCAGCGCGCGAAAATGCGCCATGTCGGATTTGAGCCGCCACGGCAGCGCGTTGCCGCGGCCGATCACGCCGTTCTCGGCAATGGCGGCGACGAGCACGACGTGCATCGTTAAACCGCCACAGCGGCCTTGATGTGCGGGTGGGGCTCGTAGCCTTCGAGCGTGAAATCCTCGTAGCGGAATGCGAACAGATCCTTCACCGCGGGATTAAGCCGCATCGTCGGCAGCGGACGGGGGCTGCGCGTGAGCTGAAGCCGCGCCTGTTCCAGATGATTGAGATAAAGATGCGCGTCGCCGAAGCTGTGCACGAATACGCCCGGCTTCAATCCGGTTACCTGCGCTACCATCATCGTCAGCAGCGCATAAGAGGCGATGTTGAACGGCACGCCGAGAAAAACGTCGGCCGAGCGTTGATACAGCTGACACGACAGCGCGCCGTCGGCGACGTTGAACTGGAACAGGCAGTGGCATGGCGACAGCGCCATCAAATCGTTCTCTGCCGGATTCCACGCGGTGACGATCAGCCGACGCGATCCCGGATTGCGGCGGATCTCGGCGAGCACGTTTGTCATCTGATCGATGCTGCCGCCGTTAGGGGTCGGCCACGAGCGCCATTGCCGGCCGTAGACCGGTCCGAGGTCGCCGTTCTCGTCGGCCCAATCGTCCCAAATGTTGACGCCATGGTCACGGAGGTATTTGACGTTGGTGTCGCCGCGCAGGAACCACAGCAATTCGTAGATGATGGATTTGAGGTGCAACTTCTTGGTGGTGATGAGGGGAAAACCGCTGTTCAGGTCGAAGCGCATCTGATGCCCGAAAATCGAGCGGGTGCCCACGCCGGTGCGGTCGCGCTTCTCAGTGCCCTCGGAGAGCACGCGTTCCATCAAATCGAGATATTGGCGCATGGCTGCGTTGTGTCCCGGCAGCGTTCGGCCAACTCGCTCGAGTGTAACGTCAAATGAGGGTTGGACGAAGGCCGCGCAAGTCCGCGGTGGATATTACGCTCAGCCGAGCCAGACACCGGCAATAACGGCGGCTGCGGCAAAGACCCAAAGCGGGTTCAGGCGCGTCCAGTAAAGGATCGCCACACTGGCAAGCGTAATAGCGATCGTAATCCAATCGTGGTCGGCTGCGCGCGCCACCACGGCGGCGCTCGATGCGATCAGGCCGAGGCTCACGGGGACCAGCCCGGCGCGCAATACCGCTTGCCAGGGCGCACCGCTGAACCGGTCGATTGCGCGGCCGACGACAAAGGCCAGAAGGCAAGTCGGCCCGCACATCGCCAACGTGGTTACGCAGGCACCGACGATACCGGCGACGTGATAGCCGATCAAAGTGACGATGATAACGTTCGGCCCGGGGATCACTTGGGCCAATGCAAACGTGTCGGTGAATTGCTGGTCGGTCATCCAATGCTTCACTTCGACCGCGAGGCGATGCATTTCCGGAACGGCGGAATTGGCGCCGCCGATGGCGAACAGCGACATCAGCGCGAAGTAGCCTGCAAGCGTCGCCAGCGTTCCGCCGTCCCACTTCATCGCCGTACCCAAAAATCCTGCAGGGATGCGAGCGCGATACTGACCGGCACGAGGATGACCAGCACGAGCGGCAGCGACCATTGCATCACGCCGATGGCAAGGAAGGCCGCGAGCGCCGCAAGCGGCGCGGCCGGAGCGCGAGTGCTGAATAATGGATGGGCCATTTTCGCGACCGTTGCTGCGATCAGGCCGACCGCCGCCGCGGCGACGCCGGTGAGCATGTGACGCAACACCGGCAGATCGCCGAACCGCGCATAAAGCATGCCGAAAACGATCACCAGCACGACCGGCGAAACGAGCAATCCGGCGAGTGCGGTGAGGCCGCCGAGCGGGCCGCGGACGCGCGAGCCGAACACGATGGAGAAGTTGACGATATTGGCTCCCGGCAGCATCACGCACACCGCGTATGCTTCGTTGAACTGTTCGGGAGTAAGCCAGCGGCGATCCTCCACCATCATCCGCTGCGCCCACGCTAGGACGCCGCCGAAACCCGACAGCGAGATCTTGGCGAAGGCGATGAAAAGTTCCGCCAGAGTCGGCTTAGGCCGTGCGGCTTGTTCCATGAAGTGCGTTTAGCGCGCGTTGCCATGCGCTACCAGACGGTTCGGAGCAAGTGCGCTAGTCCAGCAGTGCGGAGATAAATGCGGCGGCGCGCGCGTAGATGCCGGGCGCTTCACTCTCGCGCGGGCCGCCGATCGCGAGCTTCAGATCGTCGCCATGTTTGGCCCGCTGCACGCGCAGCCAAAGGCCGGCGTGTTTGAGCATGTCCGGCTTGGCGAGGTTGGCCACGAAAAGCGGCCTTCGATAGCGGTGCGCCAGCTCCTGCGCCAGCGCCGTTCCTGCGGAAACGTCGAGCCCGCCGGCGTCGATCAGGATCATGCAGGCGTCGGCGTCGCGCACGTTCCATTCGGTGCGCTGTGCCGGATCGGCAAGCGGGCTCGCTTTCAGATTGGGATATTTGGCCAGCAGTCCAGGCGGTTCGGGACAATCCTCGGCCCACCCGCCATTCGGACACCAGCCGTCGTAATCAATGCCGAGGTCGAGAGCCACATCCAGCACGGCACGATCGACCCCGGACTGTCCGCCGGAGATGAGCTTCATTACCTAAGCACCAACCGTCAATCGAGCACGTGGCTCACCATGCCGTCGGCGAGCTTCGGCTCGAACCAAGTTGACTTCGGCGGCATCACCGCACCGGCGTCGGCAACCGCCATGAGGTCGCGCATGTCGGTCGGGTAAAGCGCGAACGCGACCGCCGCCTCGCCGGCGGACACCAACCGCTCAAGCTCGCCGAGCCCGCGCCCGCCGCCGACGAAATCGATCCGCTTGTCCCGGCGCGGATCGGTCACACCGAAAATCGGCTCAATGATGTTGCGGTGAAGGAGCGTCACCGGCATACGGCCGACCGGATCATGCCCCGCATCCGCCAACGCCTCCGGCCGAAGCTTCATCCGGTGCCAACGGCCGGCCAAAAACATGCCGAGCTCCGCGGCGACGGCCGGGCGAACCGGCCGATCGCTGAACTCGACCGCGTAGCGGGTGCGAATCTCCGTGAGCACCTGCTCGGGGCTGCGCCCGTTCAAATCGCGTAGCACGCGGTTGTAGTCGAGAATGGTCATTTCATTTTGCGGAAACAGCACGGCGAGAAAATAGTTGTGCATGCCTTCGCCGCCGCGCGCTTGGGCGATCCGCAGCGCTGCCGCGGATCGGTGATGGCCGTCGGCGATATAAAGTGCGGGCAGGGCTTCCACCGCCCCGGTCAGCGCGGCGATGGTTTCGTCCGCGCTAACGACCCAAAGCTGGTGGCGGACGCTGTCGTCGGCGGTGACATCGACCGCGGCCTTGCCGGCGGCCGCACTCGCCAGCATGCCGTCGATCGTCGGCGCCGCCGGATAGGCGAACATCGCCGGCCCGGTCTGCGCATGGACCGCCTCGATCTGACGGACGCGATCGTCCTCCTTGGCCGGTGTGGTGTATTCGTGTTTACGGATCCGGTTCGCTGCATAAGCCGCGGTTGCGGCAACCGCCGCGAGACCGGTTTGCGTCCGACCGTTCCAGGTCAGCCGGTAGACATAATATGAGGGCTTGCCATCGCGCATGAGCACGCCGGCCTCGATCATGCCGCGCAAATTCTCGGCGGCTTTGACGTAGACCGCGCGGTCATATGGATCGATCCTGGCATCGAGATCGATCTCCGCCTTGGAGACATGCAGAAAGCTCCATGGCTTGCCTTTGGCGCGTTCGCGCGCCTCGGCGCTCGAAAGCACGTCATAAGGCGGCGCGAGCACCTCGGCGGCGCGTCCCGCCGCCGGCCGCAACGCGCGAAAGGGCTTTATCAGCGACAAGTGGCTCTCTCTTTTGTGGGATTTTCATTGGCGCAAAACCGGCTACCGTCAAGCCCGTGAGCAAGACTGCGATCATTCTCATTGCCGGGCCGACGGCGAGCGGCAAATCGGCGCTGGCGCTGACGCTCGCGCGCAAGCTCGGCGGCATCGTTCTCAATGCCAATTCCATGCAGGTTTATCGCGATCTTCGCATTATCACCGCCCGTCCGACCGCCGAGGACGAGCAGCGCACGCCGCACCGGCTATATGGGCATGTCGACGCGGCGGAGAATTATTCGGTCGGCCGCTGGCGCACGGAAGCGGCAGCAACGCTTACGTCCGCCGGGCAATACGGCCGCGCCGTGATCGTCGTCGGCGGCACCGGGCTTTACTTCAACGCGCTCACGCGCGGACTTGCCGCCGTGCCGCCAATCGCCCCCGAGGTCCGCGAAATGGTGCGGGCGCGGCTCGCGAGCGAGGGCGTCAACGCGCTGCATGTGGAGCTTAAGCACCGCGATCCGTCCGCGGCGGCGCGGCTGATGCCGGGCGATCGCGCGCGCATCACCCGCGCGCTTGAAGTGGTGCTGGCCACCGGCCGCTCGCTGCTCGACTGGCACAGTGAGATGCGCCGGCGAGCCTGGGCCCGGCACGCGCTGCAAAAGTTTTTCTCATGACCGATCGCGACGAGTTGTTCCGCCGCATCGATGCGCGCTTCGACGGTATGATCGCCGCCGGCGCATGCGAGGAAGTGCGGACGCTCGCGGCGCGCGACCTCGATCCACAACTGCCGGCGATGAAGGCGCATGGCGTCCCATGGCTCATTCGCCACCTCAACGGCGAGATCAGCCTGGAACAGGCGGCGGACGCCGCCAAGCGCGAGACCCGCCAATACACCAAGCGGCAGGGGACGTGGTTTCGCAATCAGCTGCCGGATTTTGTCTGGGTCAAGCCGGACAACGCGCTCGCCGCGGTCGAGGAACAATTGAAGACGCTTGAGTGAAGCGCAGGCGATTACTTGCCGCCGACCATGACGCACAGAAGCAAGGCCGGGTCCTTGCCGGTATTCATCCAGGAATGGTTGGTGGCGCGCTGCACAACGGCGTCGAACGGTTTCAGCTTGATCGGCTCGCCTTCATCGAGCACGAGCGAGATCTCGCCCGACAGCAACAGAATGTAGTCGACTGTCGGCGTCACGTGCATCATCGGATGGCGGCTGGTGTCAACGCGCGCACCGGCGTAGCCGACTTCGTTGAAGAACCAGTCCTGCAGCTTGGCGACCTCGGCGACCTTCATGTTTGGATCGAGCGGCGGAATGGTGAACAAACGAAACATGGTGCCGCCCGGCTCCGGATAAAATTTCATCGGCGCGCGGCCAATCGTAACATCGTGCGGTGATTGGCCGGTTTTGGTTTGCCAGAAATCGAAATTGCCCGGCCCGGCCAGGGTAGCGTGGGCTTCTTCCACCATGACGGATTTGCCGGATTTGTTGTTGCCGGTGACGATCACGCGGTGCGACTGCGCCATTCGAACTCCCTCCCTACGGCACGATGACGACGTTGGTGAAACCGCCATCGCGGAACTGAGAACCGTCGAGTGCGCGATTGACCTCGGCCAGCGGCACGCGCGTGTGCTGGAACACCGAGAGGTCAAGCGTGCCGGCGGCGGCCATCGCGGCGATCGCTTCGCCATCGGCGACGTTGAACCAGTTGCTGCCGATAAACTCGGTCTGGTTGTCCATCATCCAGTGGATGTCCATCACGGTCTTCTCGCCAACTCCGCCGATGTTGATGGCCTTGCCGCCGCGGCGCAGCGCGTAGATCGCGTCCATCAAAACAGTGCCGGACGTGCCGGGCCCGAGACAGTCGATCGTTGCGTCGACGCCGTGTCCGCCAGTGAACGAACGCGCCCAGTCCGCGACCGATTTGCCGTCGTCCTGCGCCAGAACTTCGATCCGCGCTGGTGCCAGTGCCTTGACGCGGGCGAGGCGCTTGCGGTCGCGGGCGACGCCGAGGATGCGCGTTACGCCGCGGCCGAGAGCGCACAACGTCGCGCCAAGCCCCAGCGTCCCGGTCAGTCCATTGATGAAGATGGTTTTGCCCGGCCCCGCACCCGCTTTGCGCAAGGCTGCGTAAGCGGTGCCGATATAGCCGAAGCGGGCCGCTTGTTCGAACGCAACACCGTCCGGCAGCCGCACCAGATTGTGCTGCGGCGCGATCATGTATTCGCACATGCCGCCATACGGGTAGGCGTCGAATTGCTTCTGCGAATCCGGGCCGAAGCCGAAATAGCCGCTGAACGTGTAATTGGTGCAGTTCTGCGTGTCGTCGGCGCGGCAGGCCGGGCACGAGCCGCAGAACAGGCCGGGGTTGACGTAGACACGGTCCCCCTTGCGGAAATTCTGCACCCGCTCGCCGACCGCGGCGACGACGCCGGCGACATCGAGCCCGAAAATCGCCGGCAGTTTCGGCAACGGCAGCTCGGGAAACCAGTTTTCCCAATGGGTGAGTACATTAATGAGGTTCGGCACCACGCCGCACGCCTTGACCTGGACCAGCACGTCGGTCGGACGCGGCACTGGCACCGGCACCTGCTCAAGTTTCATCGGTTCCCCGATTTTGTGAAGCCGGGCGGCAAGCATCGTGGCCACGCAATTTCCTCCCCTGTCGGCGCAATGTCGCGCTTTTTCCACGCGCTGCGCGTCCTATGGTAGCGCGCGGCGAGGCCGCGCCAAATGTTTAGTGCGAAATATACTGCAAACCGGCCGAATAGGCCGCGCCGCCGATCACGCACGGGATGCCGAGTTCAATCTGCCCGGTGGCAGCCGCGACGACGCAACTCATCGACAACGCACCCTGGCCGACCTGGCCCCAGCCGCTGAGTTCGCGCTTGGAGTTGGGGCCTTTCTGCTTGAGTTCCTCGATGGCCGCCAGCAATTCCTTGCGCATACGCGCGGTGTCGACATTCTCGGCGGTGTCGATCACGTCGTTGAGTACCTTGGCAGTCTCTTCGGGCTGACCTTTCACCGCGCGCTTGAGCATGGCGAGCAGATGCAGATCGCGCACCGCGTTGCTGGCGAGCGTGAACTTCGCGGCGCTGCCGGTGGTGAGATTGTCGACGCTGTCGTGGTCGTTGGCGAGCGGCAACAGCTTGATGATGCGGCCGACCGGCTGGTAGCCGCCGGTTGCGAGATAGTAACCCCACAACACGTCGATCAACTCCGGGCTCGGATCGATCACCACCGGTTTCTTTTGATCGTCACCGATTTTCAACGCGACCTTGATCTTGTCGAACACGCCGGGCTTGTTGGGCTGGTAGGAGATCTGATCGAGCGTCGGCAATTTGCTGTCGACGTATTTATCGATCATGCCGCGTCGTGTCGACATGCGATCGGCGAACTTCAGCAGCAGGATCTTCCAGTTCGACAAGCCGGAATAGGCAATGGCGCGGATCAACACCCATTGATCGGCCCGTTCGATCGAGAGCATTCTGGCGATCAGCCTTTCGGCGTGCTGCGGATTGGCGCCGAGCACGCCGGCGATGAAGCCGATATAGGCGCCGCAGGTGCCGGCATCCTTGAAAGCTTGCATTTCGCTCAGCGCATGGACCACTTCCGGCAGTCCGTTCGGTTCAGGTCGGCCGCGATAGGCGTTGATCCATTTCAATATCGCGTCGGTCGAAGTGAGCGCCGCATTCGGCTGCGGCACGGCGGCGCCGGCCGGCGCGGCGGCGAGGAGAGCAAGCAACGCGAGCAGACCGAAGGCGGCGCCGAGCAGATGTCCGACAAAAGCGTGGCTGACACCCAAGTTTGTTGCACCCATGTCGCCTCCCGCGGAGAAAACCGGCAGCGTGTGATCGGAGACTTTTAGAAACGCGCACGCCCCCAACTGCGGTAATTGAGCAACAGCGGCGGAGATTTTTAAGGCCGCAGCCGCGCGAAATCGCGGCTGCGTTAGGGCGCTTAACAATGGTTAACGATTTTAGTTTGCCACGCCATGCCGATTTCAAACGCTAGTTTGAAGTCAGCCATCGACGATGAGGTCCCATTCCGGCCGCAATTGCCTTGACCCGAATTGACACAATGCCTATAATAAGGCGCTCAAGTTGAAAGGCACGCACGTGCGGACTTTTATTCTGGTTCTCGTAGGCAAGCGCACCGCCGGAGGTGGATGATCCACCTGCGAGACGTGGCGGTGCGCAAATTCAGGGCCCTCGGGGCCCTTTTTTATTTCCTAAGGGACTATCCGGTACGAAATGGACGAGCGAGTGGAGCGAGCGATGACGGAAATGACCGGCGCGGAAATGGTGATCGCGGCGCTAGCCGATCAAGGCGTCGAGCACATTTTTGGCTATCCGGGCGGCGCAGTGCTGCCGATCTACGATGCCATCTTTCAGCAGGACAAGGTGAACCACATCCTGGTGCGGCATGAGCAGGGCGCCGTGCACGCGGCCGAAGGCTATGCCCGCTCGACCGGCAAGGTCGGCACTGTGCTGGTCACTTCCGGCCCCGGCGCCACCAACGCCGTCACCGGCCTCACCGACGCATTGTGCGATTCGATTCCGCTCGTCGTCATTACCGGTCAGGTGCCTACCCATCTCATCGGCAACGACGCGTTCCAGGAATGCGACACGGTCGGCATCACCCGGCCGTGCACCAAATACAATTATCTGGTGAAGAACATCGCCGATTTGCCGCGCGCTTTGCACGAGGCGTTTCATATCGCCGCGAGCGGGCGGCCGGGTCCGGTCGTGGTCGACATCCCCAAGGACATCCAGTTCGCCAAGGGCACCTACTCCAAGCCGAAAGAATTCCAGCACCGCGGCTACCGGCCCAAGGTCAAAGGCGACCTCGATAAGATCAAGGAAGCAATCGACATGATGGCGGTCGCTAAGCGGCCGTTGTTCTACACCGGCGGCGGTGTGATTAATTCCGGCCGCGCCGCCTGCGATCTTTTGCGCGAATTGGTCAAGGTCACCGGCTTTCCCATCACCTCGACGCTGATGGGGCTCGGGGCGTTTCCCGCCGCCGACAAGCAATGGCTCGGCATGCTCGGCATGCACGGTACCTGGGAGGCCAATTGGTCGATGCATGATTGCGATCTGATGGTCGCGGTCGGCGCGCGCTTCGACGATCGCATCACCGGCCGGCTGGACGCCTTTTCGCCCGGTTCGAAGAAAATCCATATCGACATCGATCCGTCCTCGATCAACAAGAACGTCAAGGCCGATCTCGCCATCGTTGGCGATTGCGCGCATGTGCTCGAAGACATGGTGCGGCTGTGGCGGGCGAACGCGATCGTGCCAGACAAGAAGGCGCTGCAAGCCTGGTGGGAGCAGATCGGGACCTGGCGGGCGAAGAATTCGCTGGCGTTCCGCAACTCAAACGAGATCATCAAGCCGCAATATGCGATCCAGCGGCTCTACGAGCTGACCAAGGACCGCGACACCTACATCACGACCGAGGTCGGCCAGCACCAGATGTGGGCGGCGCAATTCTACCAATTCCAGGAGCCGAACCGCTGGATGACCTCCGGCGGTCTCGGCACCATGGGCTACGGTCTGCCGGCCTCGGTCGGCGTGCAACTCGCGCATCCGAACTCGCTGGTAATCGACATCGCCGGCGAAGCCTCGGTGTTGATGACCATGCAGGAGATATCGACGGCGGTGCAGTACGACCTGCCGGTCAAGATTTTCATCCTCAACAACCAGTATATGGGCATGGTGCGGCAATGGCAGGAATTGCTGCACGGCAAGCGCTACGCCCATTCCTACACCGAAGCCCTGCCCGATTTCGTCAAGCTCGCCGAGGCCTATCACGCGCACGGCATCCGCTGCACCCATCCCGGTGAGCTGGACGAGAAGATCCGCGAGATGATCGACGTGAAGAAGCCGGTGCTGTTCGATTGCGTGGTCGACCCGGCGGAAAACTGCTTCCCGATGATCCCGTCCGGCCGCGCGCACAACGAGATGCTGCTCGGCGACGCCGCGACCCGCGTCGAGGATGCGGTCACCGAAGCCGGCAAGGTGATGGTGTAACGATGAACACGGCAGCCAACCCGGCCACCACCCACTATCCGGCTCAGACGACGACCGAGCAGGTGGAGATCCGCACCCTGTGCGTGCTGGTCGACAATGAGCCTGGCGTGCTCGCCCGCGTGATCGGCCTGTTTGCCGGCCGCGGCTATAATATCGACTCGCTGACCGTGTCGGAGACCGAGCACGAAAAGCATCTCTCGCGCATCACCGTCGTTACCCGCGGCACGCCGATGGTCATTGAGCAGATCAAGAATCAGCTCGACCGGCTGGTGCCGGTGCATCGCGTCGTCGATCTGACCAGCGGCGGTCCGGCGTTGCAACGTGAGCTCGCCATGGTCAAGGTACGTGGCAAAGGCGAGCAGCGCGTCGAGGCGCTGCGACTCGCCGATGCGTTCCGCGCCCGCGTCATCGACGCCAGCCCCGAAAGCTTCGTGTTCGAGATCACCGGCGCTTCTGACAAGATCGACAGTTTCGTCAATTTGATGCTGCCGCTCGGTCTCGTCGAAGTCTCGCGCACCGGCGTGGTCGCGATCTCGCGCGGGCCGGAAGGAATGTGAGCGGTCAGCGACTTGATTAGCCCAGGAGCGCGCGAAAGCTCGCTCGACGGAACCAGGCGATGCTGGCGGTGATCAGAAGCAAGACGATCGCCGGCACGGGATTGCCGCCGATGACGAACAGATGGGTGCCGACCGCGCACAGCATGGTGATCGCTAGCCAGACGCCGCCGAACGCGGCGGTGAATGGCACCAGGAGTGCCACGGCGCCGACGATTTCGACGACCCCGGTAACGTATCGGAACCATTGACCGATACCGATCTGGTCGAAGACCTGAAACATTATCTCATTGCCGGCGAGCTTGAAGCCGCCCGCCGCGAGAAAGGCTGCCGCCGCCAAAATCTGCAGCGTCCATAGTCCGATGCGGCCCCACCGGCTGGTCGGTCCCGCCGCGCTGTCCGAGGTCATCGTTGCGTTCATCGTCCTCTCCCAGTTCGCTTCAAGTTGCCGAGTGCGCCGGCTGTGCCAGCGCGGATCTCTGGTTAAAATTGATAACTGACGCTAAATAGGTGCCTGTAAGGGCGCAAGGAGGCACATTCATGAAACCAAGCAACATCCATTTGCCCGGAGATTGCCGCGCGATCGGCGACGTGCTCGCACGTGTTGGCGATAAATGGTCGGTGCTGGTCGTGTCCCGGCTCGGCGACGGGCCAGTGCGGTTCAACGAGCTGCGGCGGTCGATCGGCGGCATTTCACAGCGCATGTTAACGCTGACTTTGCGCGGCCTCGAGCGCGACGGCCTGATCACGCGCACGGTGTTTCCGACTATTCCGCCGCGGGTCGATTACGCCCTGACCGCGCTCGGGCGCGATTTGCTTAATCCGGTTTCGGCGCTCGGCTCCTGGGCGATCCGCAACCAGGCGAAGATCGCCCGCGCGCGCGAAGAGTTCGATGGCCATTGCGTGGCCGCCGGGAAGTCGCCGATCCGCCGGCGCGCAGCGCGGACCGGGCTTGTCCAATCGGCTCCTAGAAACTAGAAGCAGCAACGCAAACGGCCGGTGATTGGCCCGATTAGGGGTGAGATATATGCGTGTTTATTACGATCGTGACGCCGACCTGAACCTGATCAAAGGCAAGAAGGTCGCCATCATCGGCTACGGCAGCCAGGGCCACGCCCATGCGCTCAATCTGCGCGATTCCGGCGTCAAGGACGTTACGGTGGCGCTGCGTAAGGGCTCGCAAGGCGTCAAGAAGGCTGAAGGCGAGAAGCTCAAGGTGATGGAAGTGGCCGAGGCCGCCAAATGGGCCGACGTTATGATGATGCTCACGCCCGACGAGCTGCAGTCCGACATCTATGCCAATCATCTGCACGCCAATATGAAGAACGGCGCCGCGTTGATGTTCGCGCACGGGCTGAACATCCACTTCAATCTGATCGAGCCGCGTGCCGATCTCGACGTGATGATGATCGCGCCGAAAGGCCCCGGCCATACCGTGCGGTCGGAATATCAGCGCGGTGCCGGCGTGCCGTGCCTGCTGGCAATCCATAAAGACGCCTCCGGCAACGCCCATGATCTCTGCCTATCCTATGGCGCGGCGATCGGCGGCGGACGCGCCGGCATTATCGAGACCACGTTCCGCGAGGAGTGCGAAACCGATCTGTTCGGCGAGCAGTCGGTGCTGTGCGGCGGCTTGGTCGAACTGATGAAGGCCGGCTACGAGACGCTGGTCGAAGCCGGCTACGCGCCGGAGATGGCGTATTTCGAGTGTGTGCACGAACTGAAGCTGATCGTCGATCTGATTTACGAGGGCGGCATCGCCACCATGAATTACTCGGTGTCGAACACCGCCGAGTATGGCGAATACGTCTCCGGCCCGCGCGTGGTCGATGCAAGGACACGCGCGGAGATGAAAGCGATCCTCGACGACATCCAGTCGGGAAAGTTCGTCAAGGACTGGATGCTGGAGAACCGGGTCAACCAGACTTCGTTCAAGGCGATGCGGGCCAAGTCCGCGGCGCATCCGATCGAGCAGATCGGCGCCAAGCTCCGGGCGATGATGCCGTGGATTAAAGAAAGAGCCTTGGTCGATCGCTCGCGGAATTGATCGACGGCATCTTTCATCAAGACGGTTCGGCGAGCCCTTTTGGGATTGGCGAGCCCTTTTGGGATTAAAGAACGCGCATTGGTTGACCGGTCACGGAACTGATCCACCGCATTCCGCGGGCCGACGCTACTCCATCAAGAATCTGTGACGGCGATTTTGCCCGAAATCGACCACTTTCGGCCCTTTCCAAATAGACGACGGCAACAATTGCGTGAAAACCGATCGTTTTTTGACAGCGCGGCAGTTTTTTTGCCAGCCGAGCGCAAACCTTCCCACTGCGCACAAGCCAGCGACGCGGCCCAACGCTCATCGGATTAGAATTAGTCTTGCTAAGAATCGCGTGCCCGTTAGCATGACATTGCGACGCAGGCGCCGCGTCGTTGTTTTGCACTGCAACAAACGCGCCGATCAAACTCAAAAGCAACGGCCGACCGAAGGGACCGCATATGGCGGTTAGCTGCGGCGGCCGCCGAAGCCGGCAACGTGACAGAACTGATAGCGGCAGTCCGTCACGAAAGCGCACCGCTAAAGTGGGAGGAACATGATCACCCTGAACATCAATGGGCATGATCATTCGGTCGATGTCCCGAATGACACGCCGCTGTTGTGGGTCATCCGCGAGCATTTGCAGATGACCGGCACGAAGTTCGGTTGCGGCGCCGGCCTATGTGGCGCCTGCACAGTCCACCTCAACGGTGAAGCGGTGCGCTCCTGCCAGACCGCGGTATCGCAGGCCTCCGGCAAGAAGATCACCACGATCGAAGGCCTCGATCCCAAGGGCGAACACCCGCTGCAGCGGGCCTGGATAGCCGAGCAAGTGCCCCAATGCGGCTATTGCCAGTCTGGGCAGATCATGCAGGCCGCATCACTCCTCGCGAAAAACGCCGATCCAACCAAAGCCGAGATCATTGCGCACATGGACGGCAATCTTTGCCGCTGCATGACTTACGCACGAATCCAGCGCGCCATTCTGCGCGCGGCTGCCGACATGCGGGGAGTCTAAGTCATGACAAAGCATCAGAAGATCAATGGACTGCCAAATCTTGACCGGCGCAGCTTCATCGTCGGAACCGCCGCCACCGGCCTCGTGCTCGGCTACGCGGCGCTGCCCGACATCAAGGAAGCCTTCGGCGCCACCGCCGCGAATTTCGAACCGACCGTCTGGTACACAATCGGTAACGACGGCAAGGTTGTGGTGACCGTAGCCAAGGCCGACATGGGCCAGCACATCGCCAGCACCATGGCACAACTTGTCGCCGAGGAGTTGGAGGCCTCCTGGAAGGACATGTCCGTCGTCCTCGCCTCGAACGACCCGAAATACAACGATCCGGTTCTCGGCATCCACATCACCGGGGGGAGCTGGAGTACGGAAATGAACTTCGACGCGATGAGTCGCGCCGGAGCCGCCGGCCGGCTTACGCTCATACAAGCCGCAGCTGAAATGCTCGGCGTTCCGGAAAACGAATGTCGCGCCAGCGAATCGCGTGTTCAACACGCGAAATCGAAGAAGAGCCTGACTTTTGCCGAAATTGTGAAAAGCGGCAAAGCAAACAAGACATGGACGCCGGACGAGCTCAAAGCCATCACGCTGAAGACACCGAGCCAGCGCACGAAGGTAGGTCAGTCGCTGCCGCAACTCGACATTCCGTCGAAGACCAACGGCACGTGCAAATACGGCATCGATGCGTTCGTGCCCGGCATGCTCTACGGCACGCTGGCTATACCGCCAGTGCGCTACGGCGCCACGGTAAAATCAGTCGATGACAGCGCGGCCAAGAAAGTTCCTGGCTTCGTCAAGGCCGTCGTGGTGGATGACAAAACTGCCACTACGACCGGCTGGGTGGTCGCCGTTGCGACCAGCTACGAGAGCGCCAAGAAAGCCGCGGAAGCGCTGAAGATCGACTGGGACAATGGCCCCAACGCCAAGGTGTCCGACCAGTCGATCATCGACGAGTCGCGCCGCCTGCAGAACGAGGGGACCGAGGGCCTCTTCTTCGTCAAGGACGGCGATTCCGCTGCGGCGATGGAAAAGGCGGCCAAGGTGATCGAGGCCGAGTATCTCACGAGCATCAATATCCATGCGCCCATGGAGCCCATGAACGCACTTGCGCTCGAGCGGGACGGTGTCTGGCACATCTATACCGGCAATCAGTTCAATACCCGCACGACGGGGATTGCCGCTGCGATGGCCGGAACAGATCCAAAGAATGTCGTGATCCATCAGTACTACCTGGGCGGCGGCTTTGGGCGCCGGCTGAAGTCGGACATGGTGATTCCGGCGGTCGTCGCGGCCAAGGCCGTCGGCAAGCCGGTCAAGCTGATCTATGCCCGCGAACACGACATGCAGATGGATTTCACCCGACCCCTGACCTACCAAAAGGTCAAGGTCGGGCTTGACGCCGATGGTAAGGCGATCGCCATGGAGCACGACGTGATCGGCGCCTGGCCGACCGCGAAATGGGCCATCCCGGCCTTCTTTGTCCCGTCTGTGGATAAGAAGCCGGACGAGGATCCCTTTGCGATCAACGGTGCCGACTACTGGTACACCATCCCCAACCACACGGTGCGCAATTTCATGAACAAACTGGCGCAGGCGGCGACGCCGTCCGGTCAGTTGCGCTCGGTCGCACCCGCCTGGACCTTCTGGGCGATCGAAAGCACCATGGACGAAATTGCTCATGCCTCCGGTCAGGATCCGGTAGAAATGAGGCTGAAACTGCTCGACGGCGCTGGCGCTAATGCCGGCGGCGACAAGCCGTGGAACGTGGGCGGCGCCAAACGTCTGGCCAACGCGCTGCGGGCCGCCGTCGGTCGCTCCGGCTACGGCGCGGTCAAGCTCGACCCGCACGAGGCGATGGGTGTCGCCTGTATCAGTTCGCAGGACCGCACCTTCCCCACTTGGACAGCTTGCGTGGCCCAGGTGAAAGTCAACCCTGACACCGGCGAGGTGACGCTGAAGAAACTCACCATCGCCATGGATGTGGGCACCGTGGTCAACCCGGATGGAGTTCGCGCCCAGATCGAGGGTTCGACCATGTGGGGGGTTTCGCTCGCGATGCTCGAGAAAGGCGACGATGGAAAACGGGGGCATCCAGCAGACCAACTTCGACGGCTATACGCCGATGCGAATGAGCCAGATGCCTGAGCTCGACATCAGCATCATCGCCAACGGCGAACCGGCGGTGGGCGTTGGCGAGCCGGCAGTCACGGTCATCGCCCCGGCGATCGGCAACGCCATCTTCAACGCGGTCGGCGCGCGGGTTCGCTCGCTGCCGATCACGGCGGAAGCGGTCAAGGCGGCGATGAAGACGTAAGCGAACGCATCTCATCGTCCGCGTTCAAAAGCAAATAGGGGAGCGGCATCTTAGGTGCCGCTCCTTTTTCTTTGCGCGGCTCGGGCATCGCACATGCTTATATCGCACATGCTTGTCATGACGCTGCCAATTGACGCCGGCCGGGGTCGAGAATCTTTGAATTCTCGCGCCGCAAGGCAAAGGAAGCTTTGCGAAAACGCGGGCACACAAGGCAAGCCGTCGGGATGTTGTCGGAGATGACCGAAGTCCGTTCCATCGGCCGCGTCGAGATTGCGGTCGAGCCGTGGAATTGGGACTTCGCGGACAACCGTCGCGCGGAGATCGACCGTCATTTTGCCGCCCGGCAAAGCAAGCGGCCTGCTTTGTGGAACGGCCGCGCGCTGCTGCTCAACCGCTACGTCGTGACTGACGGCGTCTTGCGTGGAACCTGCTTCGAAACGGATTACGCAAGTTTCCTCGCCTGGCGTGATTGGGACTTTCCCGATCGCGGCGTCTTCAACGTGTTCGCCGCTGCGGCGCTGCAATCCGCCGACGGCGCCTATCTCCTCGGCGAGATGGCCGCGCATACGACGTCAGCGGGCCAGATCTACTTTCCCTGCGGGACCCCGGACGATGAGGACGTCGGGGCCGACGGCACGCTCGATCTCGACGGAAGCCTCCGCCGCGAGCTTTTGGAGGAGACCGGCATCGATATTGGCGCGCTCACCGCCGAACCCGGATGGAACCTGGTGCGCGACCGCGGCTTTGTCGGCTTGATGAAGCGCCTGACGGCGCGTCAAAATGCCGAGGAACTTCGCGAAAACATCATGCGCCATCTGGCCGGCGAGAAGCAGCCGGAGCTCGCCGATATCCGCATCGTGCGCGGCCGCGCCGATCTCGATCGGCGGATGCCGGGTTTCATGGTTGCGTTCCTGGAGGCGATGTGGCGGCAATGATGCTGGCACATCAGCAAGAGGCCGAGATGAAGCTTGCCAAGATCATCAAGCACTGCCGGATCGCCAAGCCGGAGCATTTCCGCCTTGCCGATCACGATCCCGCCGAACGCTTCGGCTGGTCGACCGACATGGACGACGCCAAGCCGATTCTGGCCGACGCAATCGCGCGGCTTGAGAAGCTGCAGCAGGGTCTTTACGCCGACGGACGATGGGCCGTGCTTGTCGTGCTCCAGGGCATGGATGCGGCCGGCAAGGACGGCACCATCAAGCACGTGATGTCCGGCATCAATCCTGAGGGCTGCGATGTGCACTCATTCAAGACGCCGAGTGCCGAGGAGCTGGACCACGACTTTCTGTGGCGGATCGCGAAGGCGCTACCAGGGCGCGGGACCATCGGCGTTTTCAATCGCTCACATTACGAAGAAGTGCTGGTGGTACGCGTCCATCCGGAGATGCTGGCAGCAGAGAAGCTGCCGCCAGGCGATACCGGCAAGACAATCTGGAAACACCGCTTCAAGGACATCCGCGCCTTCGAGCATCGTCTCGCGCGCAACGGCACGCTGATCCTGAAATTCCATCTGCGCATCTCGAAGGAAGAACAGCGCAAGCGCTTCCTGGCGCGGCTCGACGAGCCGGCGAAGCGCTGGAAATTTTCCATGAACGACGTCGCCGAGCGCAAGCACTGGGACGATTACATGGCGGCCTACGAGAACATGATCCGCGAGACCTCGACCGACTATGCGCCGTGGTATGTCGTGCCGGCCGATCACAAGCACGTTGCCTGGCTAGTGGTTTCCGCAGCGATCGTCGAGGCGCTGGAGAAGCTTTCGCCGAAGCCGCCGAAAATCACCGGCGCGAAGCTCAAAGAACTCAAGGCGGCGGAGAAGGCGTTGCGCGCCGAAGCGCCCGATCGTTGACCGTGGGCGATGGCTTCGCACACGCGGCAAATCGGATTACAATTCATCCTTCGCAGGAAAGACGGGTGGACTGGTGTGAATTCGGCAGTGAAGGCTTCCGCGACATTTGGCATTGCCGTAGCGCTGATCGCGATGGCCGTTGTAGGTCGGGCCTTTGCCGAGCCGCCCGATCTTAGTGGTGTATGGCTTCCCGATGTCCGCGACCAAAAACGCCAGGAAACCGCAAACGTCCCGCCCTGGAGGCCGGAAGTTCTGCCGCAGGTTCAGCATTTGATCGATGAGGAAAAGGCAGGCCGGCCGTTCCTCGTGCTCGGCCATTGCCTGCCGCACGGCATGCCGAGCTGGATGCTGATCACGCACAATGCGTTTGAGCTTTTGACCACGCCCGGCCGCATCACCATGCTTGGCGAGGTCGACGGCAATCGCATGCGCCGCATCTACATGGACGGTCGTCCGCATCCCGAAGATCCCGATCTGACTTTGCACGGCCATTCAATCGGTCATTGGGAGGGCGACGTCGTCGTTGTCGACACCACCGCCGTCGCCCCGCAAGCGTATATCGCCGTCAGCGAGGCGGTCGGCATTCCGAACGACGGCGATATGCATATCGTTGAGCGGTTTCATCTAGCGAAGCCAAATGTTCTCCACGACGATCTTGAAATTACGGCGCCGAAGATACTGACTGCGACCTGGAAAACGACACGTATCTTCCTGCGCTTTCCCGATCGCCATTATGAGATTACGGAAGGCGAATGCCAGCAGGAGGATTTGATCCACGGCAAGGACGCTTTCGGCAACGACATCTTCGTCTCCCACCCACAAAATCCGGACGGGTCGGTCCGCACCAGCAAATAATCATGAAACAGAAGGTATCGCGTAAAATTGCTTTCCTTGCCGCCGCCTTGACCTTCGGTCTAGGCGGGATCGCGGTCGCCCACCATTCCGGCGCCGCTTACGACATGGCGCATCTCAGAACCACCCAAGGTACGGTCAAGACGGTTAACTGGACCAATCCGCATATTACGTTTGTCATCGAAACCGATGCCAAGGACGATCAACCGGCCCAGACCCTGATCTTCGAGGTGTCGAGTCCCGGTGTTCTCACGCGCTCGGGCTGGACCAAGCGATCGCTGCAACCCGGCGATCACGCGATCTTTCTTTTTGCCCCACTGCGCGACGGCAATCCCGGCGGATTTTTGGTGAAAGTTACGCTGCCGGATGGCAAGGAACTTAGCTTCAGTCTGACACCCGCCAAATCCGAGCAATGATTTGATGGTCGAGGCGACGCTCGCAGGTTTTTGCAAGTGGTTGGCGGCGACGCCGCTCAGCTACGCCATTCAGACGACCGGCTGGATTATTCCGGCCCTTCAGACAATTCATATTCTTGCCGTTGCGGTCGTTTTTTCCTCGGCGATCCTTGTCAATCTGCGACTCTGGCGGTTGCTCCAGCGCGATGTCCTGTTATCCGACGTCGCCGGCCGGTTTCTGCCAGTGATCTGGCCGGTGCTGGTGGTCCTTCTGCTCACCGGAAGCCTGCTGATCATTGGCGAGCCGCGACGATCGCTGCTCAACACCACATTCTATTTCAAGATGGCGCTGCTTGCCGTTGCCCTGGTGCTGACCGTCGGCCTGCAGTGGTCGCTGTCTGCGGCTCCGGAATTTTGGGAGATGAATCGCGGGCGGAGAATAGCCGGCAGGTTTGCGGCGACTGTCTCGATGCTGGTGTGGTGCGGGATCCTCTTCGCCGGCCGCTGGATCGCTTATACGCAGACGGGATGATGCTTCAGCTTTTTCGCGACTCGATTTCGTATTTTGAAAGCTGCGGCTTGGCGGATGCCATTCGCGAGAATGATCTGCTTTTCCCGTTTATCGAGTCGGTGCACGTGCTGGCGATTTGCCTGGTGGTCGGCTCCATCCTTGTAGTTGACCTCAGGCTGCTCGGGGTCGCCTCAACGAACCGCCCGGTCAGCCGCATCATGAATGGAATTTTGCCTTTGACCTGGTGCGCCTTTACCGTCGCTGTCGCCTCAGGCGGTCTGTTGTTCATTTCCAACGCGACCAAATATCTCGGTAACGGGTTTTTCATCGCCAAGCTCTGTCTGATCTGCGTCGCCGGCTTGAATATGATGGTCTTTCACGCGGTAAGCGCCAAGGATCTGCCTAAGTGGGAGAACGCAACCCGCTTGCCGCTTCGCGCGCGTCTGGCTGGGGGCGTATCGATCCTTTTGTGGGTTGTGGTGGTCGCGTGCGGGCGCTGGATCGGATTTACGATGCCGGCCGTATAGGATGAGCATGATCCGCGTCCTTTCTGCCGTTTGTGCTACGGCCATCATCGCCTGCATGGTCGCGTCGCCGTCGATCGGTGAGGACGCTTCGCCGATGCCGCCGTTCCAGGTTCATGTCGACATGAAGACCTTCATGGAGCACGTCCTTACGCCCGCCGCCAAGGTCATCTGGAACGTCAACGCGGTCGTTATCGACGAAAAGGGCGAGCACGATCTATCGCCCAAATCGGAAACCGACTGGGAGCAGATTGAGAGCGGCGCGGCAACGCTCGCCGAGGCCACCAACGCGCTGATAATCCCGCAACGGGCGCTTGATCCGCAGTGGAATTTCTATGCTGAGAAATTGGCCGAGGCCGCAAAGCGAGCCTATATCGCCGCGGAAGCGCGCGATCTGAAATCGATCTCGGAAGTCAGCGATCGGCTCGACGTGATTTGCGCCGCCTGTCATCGGCATTACGGCGTCGAGTAAGAAGATTCGCGCGCTACTCCGCGGCCTCGGCCGGAAGGTTCGGCGGATATTCGGTCACCGTGCCGGCTTCGTTATCGACAATCATCGTCAGATCGAAGTAGCGGATCGTCGGGGTCGATCCGGTGCGCACTTTGATGTTGGCGAGCCATTCGGCGTTGTGGCCGCGCTGTGCGGCCTCCTTCGACGGCCAGATGTAAATACGCGCCGCCGTGCCGTCTTCGCCCGATATAGTGCTTGCGGATCAGTTCCTTGTTGCCCTGCCAGCGCGGCACGGTGGTGCGAGCATCTTCGAGATTTGCTCGCGGGTCCAGCCCGGCGGATATTTGAACGAGACGTATTCGACGATCATAGGTCAGGCTCCCTGTCGCTTCTTTCATTGTATCGCAACGGCCATAATCTGTGCAGCTAAGGTCTTGCGCTGCGGCCGACCTATCCGTTAAAACGGCCGCGGTCTTGTGGTTTAAGGCGGCATTTACCCTTTCCGCGACCTTGGGCCGATGAGGACGCGCATGTCGATCCGCCACGATTTCCGCGCGACGAACCGGACGGCCGACGCGGCCGCCCCGGCGCTGCCCTCATTCTCGGCGGGCTCCTGCTGCTTATCGCCCCCTGAGGGCCGGCTGGGCGTTTGCGCCTGGGCACTCAGGGGTCGGCTTAGAGCCACCGGAACCCACGAGCGCCCACAAGCCCGAAAGACGGCAGGCGGGCGCAGACCGAGAAGGACCTAACATCATGACCGCTCCAGCCCAGTCCGAAAAGGACCGCGTCGTCATTTTCGACACCACCTTGCGCGACGGCGAGCAATGTCCCGGCGCGACCATGACGCACGAGGAAAAGCTCGAAGTCGCCGAACTGCTCGACGAGATGGGCGTCGACATCATCGAGGCCGGTTTTCCGATCGCCTCGGAAGGCGATTTCGCCGCCGTCAACGAGATCGCCAAGCGCACCAAGAATGCGGTGATCTGCGGGCTTGCCCGCGCTGCGTTCAAGGACATCGACCGCTGCGCCGAGGCGATCAAGCCGGCGAAGCGGCGGCGCATTCATACTTTCCTGTCCACCTCGCCGGTGCATATGAAATACAAGCTGCAGAAGGAGCCGCACCAAGTCTACGAGATGGTGATCGCGCAGGTGACGCGCGCGCGCGGCCATACCGACGACGTCGAATGGTCGAGCGAGGATGGCACCCGCACCGAGCACGATTTCCTCTGCCGCTGCGTCGAAGCGGCGATCAAGGCCGGCGCCACCACCATCAACATTCCCGACACCGTCGGCTATTCGGCGCCGGAGGAATATTTCGCGCTCATCAAGATGGTGCGCGAGCGCGTGCCGAATTCCGACCAGGCGCGCTTTTCGGTGCACTGCCACGACGATCTCGGCATGGCGGTGGCGAATTCGCTCGCCGGCGTGCGCGCCGGCGCGCGGCAGATCGAATGCACCATCAACGGCATCGGCGAGCGCGCCGGCAACGCCGCGCTCGAGGAAGTCGTGATGGCGATGCGCGTGCGCAACGACGTGATGCCGTACTGGACCGGCATCAACACCAAGATGCTGACGCGCGCCTCCAAGCTCGTCGCGGCGGTCACCTCGTTCCCGGTGCAGTACAACAAGGCGATCGTCGGGCGGAACGCGTTCGCGCATGAGAGCGGCATCCACCAGGACGGCATGCTCAAGCACACGCAGACCTACGAGATCATGCTGCCCGAGGATGTCGGCGTGAAGCAGACCTCGCTGGTCATGGGCAAGCATTCCGGACGTCATGCCTTTGTCCACAAGCTCGAAGAGCTGGGCTATCAGCTCGGCGACAATCAGCTGGAAGACGCCTTCGTGCGCTTCAAGGCGCTCGCCGACCGCAAGAAGCACGTCTACGACGAAGACATCGAGGCGCTGGTCGACGAGGAGATCGCGACCGCGCAGGACCACATCAAGCTGGTGTCGCTGTCGGTGATCGCCGGCACGCGCGGGCCGCAGCGCGCCACCATGAAACTCGACATCGACGGCAAGTCGCTGATCGAGGAGTGCGAGGGCAACGGTCCGGTCGACGCCATCTTCAACTGCATCAAGGCGATGGTGCCGCACGAGGCGGTGCTGGAGCTTTACCAGGTCCATGCCGTCACCGAGGGCACCGACGCGCAAGCGGAAGTCTCGGTGCGCCTGTCCGAGCACGGCCGCGCGGTGACCGCCAAGGGCGCCGATCCCGACACGCTGGTCGCGTCGGCGAAGGCCTATCTCGCCGCGCTTAACAAGCTCGTGGCGCGGCGGTCGCGCGGCGCGTCCGACGCCATCGCCATCGGCGAGCGCCGCATCCATTCGACCGACGTTGGCTAACCGGGCGGCGGTCCGTTCGCCGCGGCGAGATGACCCGGGACTTTTCCATCCACGGCATCGTCGCCGTAGGACGGACGGTCCCGGCCGCCCTCGGTAAAAGGGTAAACGATGCCGTTGCGCATGAAACGCGCATCCACTACCGTGAACTTGATATTGCCTGCCCCGCTACTGCTGGTCACCAGCTTCATCATTAGGCGTCAGCGATGCGCCCCAGATCGGCGTCGCGCAGCGAGCAGGCAACCAGAGCAAATCATCGATTGGAGAGTCAACTTGTCGCATCAGGCGTACGCGGCATTTAATGAGCATCTTTCGGGCCATCTTAACCTACGAAAGGCGGGTCCGTTTATGTCAAGCCGCAGGATATGGAATGGCGCCCGTCACAGTTCGAGGGCATCGACATCAAAATCTGCTTTATGAAAACAAAGAGGCGGGCCAGTTGACGTGCCTGCTTCGCTGGCAGCCTGGACGACGCTGCCGTTTAGCAAACGTGCAGAGTCGAGCAAAGCTGGGTTCTCGAGGGTTCTTTTTCCGACCATATGAAGGTATCTGGCGCGCCAGCCAATACGTCTATCGGACCCAGGCTCCATGCACGAAACGCACAGTGCAGAAGATTGCACTATACTCGCCATCTATCGCAAACCGAACGTCTTCCGTAACAGCGCCGGCTACGATGTCGGCAACAAGAAGCAGGTCAAAACCGACCACAAGCCTTTCACTTTCGCTGTCGAGGCAAAAACAGATCGCTGGAGCTGGGTCGGCGGTCCAGAGGGTCAAGCCCAGACCCGTCCGCCTAAGCGAAAATGCCGCACATGTTCCTTCCGTAATGCTGGTTTGAGCTACGCCTGGGATTCTGTTCCGCTGGGCTGTCAGTGCGTGTCGCGTGGTTTCGTCCGCTCGCTCCAGACAGGCCCGAGGAAATGAATTCCGCCGTGCAGGCCGACAAAAAAACTGCATCAATGCGCACGGTCGTGGCGGCAAGCGCCATCGGCACAACCATCGAGTGGTACGGTTAGCCCCCCTTCCGGCACTGCCGCGTCGCTCGTTCTCAACAAGCTCTATTTCCCCACCCACGATCCGCTGGTCGGGAAGCTATTGGCGATCGGCACCATCGGCGTCGGTTTCTTCAGCAATGTGACGGT